>CAVVNR010000003.1:0-242048 GCA_963749715.1 uncultured Alphaproteobacteria bacterium | reverse complement strand
GGGCTCGTCGTTGAGCCGGCCCATCAGTTTGAGCCGCGCCTCGCCCGGCACGCGCGGCGCGAACTCAAGCGCGTCGAACAGGAAGTTGCGATAGCCGTCGGGGCCGCAACTGACGAAGCCAGTCTTCCACTCGCCGGCCGCCGAGAACGACCAGGTCTCGCCCGCCGAGACAGTCATGACCCCGACTTCTTGCCGGTCCGACGGGACTGGAATTTCGTGCTCGGTGTCCCCCACCAGCGCCCTCCCTATCCCCGAATCGATTGTTCTGAGGTTGTCCGCCTGCTTCGCGACACCGACGCTGACCCGTCACTGGTTGACGCAAGACGGGCCGCCTTCGGCTTTGAAACATTGCACGACGAAGGGATCGGCTCCACAGCCAAATTTGCGAGGTTGGGTGCAATCCCCGGCGTCGGCCGCGCGCGGCTAAATTGCTCTGCGGTCGCGGATCGGCGAGCGCTATTTCGCGGCCAAAGCCGCAAGCCGCTCGCGAGCTCCGGTCGCCCCGGCGGCGAGGGCGCGCGCGTAATAGTCGCGTGCTTTCGCCCCATCGCCCTTGAGCCCGACGGCGCCGAGGCGGGTCAGCGTCGCCGGATCGAAGGTGTCGCCGAGCGCGACCAGCGCCCGGGCGTCGCCGGCCTCGGCGGCGCTGACGAAAAACGCGCGCGCGGTCGCGATGTCCCCCTTGGCGAAGGCGACGAGGCCTTCCGCGCACAGGCGGCGGCCATCGTCGATCGGAATCGCCAGCGCCGCTCCGGGGCCGCCGCCTTCCTTGCCGCGTAGCGCCGACTGCTGATCGCGCAACGCGCTCGCGAGCTTGCCGATCGCATCCTTGGCGATCGGCTGAGCCGTTGTGGCGGGCGCCTTCAACGCCGATACGAGGACCGGCGCTTTGACGAAAACCGGTTGCTCGACCGCAGCCTTGACATTCAGCGCCGAGGGCTCGAGCCGCGGCCAGCAAGCAAACACGAGAATCCCGGCGAACGCGGCGGCGAGGACGCTCGCGAGTGCTTTCCAGGAAATGGCCAGCGTGAATCCTCCCTTACTGCATCAGCCCGCGCCAGCGGGTCAGGCCGTCATAGAGCCGATCCGAATCGGCCGCGCTCGGCCAGCTCGGCGAATCGGCGGCGGACTTGGCGGAAGCGCGGAAAGCGTCGAGAGAGGCGTCGACAGCCGCCTTCTTCGCGTCCAGCCAGCTTTGCGCCGCCGCCAGCCGGGGCCAGGGTTCGCCCGGCCACGAGGCGTCGGCCGCGAGGTTGACGTCGAGCCAGCGAGGATCGTGGCCCTCGCTCAGGAACGCGTCATAATTGTCGAAGAAAACCCGCGCCAGCCGGCCGAGCGCGTCCGCCCGCGGCGATCCCGGCGGCGCGTCAAGCGCGATGATCGCCATCGGCTCGCCGACCGTTTCGACCGGCGTCGTTGCGTCCACGAGATTCGGCCTTTCGGCCGCGGTGACATGAGCGGGGGCGTAGACCGGCTCCAAAGTCGCCGACCAGGGGACGGCGACGACGTGAAAGCGCCCATCGCCGCCAAAGTCGTTCACCTGCGACTCCTCGGCGCCCAGGACGACGACCGCATCGACTTTGCCGGCCGCGAGCGCGTCAAGCGCCTCCGGCAGCGGCCCATTGGTTTGATTGGGCGTCACTCCGAGGCGGGAGAACAACATTCTCCCACTGGTCGAGGCGGCGCTGTCGAGGTCGCCAAAGCTGACCAACTTCCCCTGTAAGTCGTTGATCGACTTGACATCGCGCGAGGCGATCACCTCCAGGGTCTCGGGGGCGAGGCGTGCAACGTAAGGGGCGCGCTTCATCCAATCAGGATCGCCCTTGGCGCTGGCGACGAGACTGTCCAGCGAGACAATCGCAAAGTCGGCGAGATCGGCCTTGACAACCTTGCCGAGACCGTTTGGCGACGTGGCGCCGACGATCGCATGTCCCGGCGCGCCGCTCGAACTCATGACCGCCGCGAAGTCCTTGGCCATCCGGCTCGCCCTGGCGTCGGCAGGGTCGGCAAGGACGGAAAACTCTTTCGCAGCTGGCGGTTGCGCCGCCGTGGAGGCTGCGGCGACCGCTGCCGCCGAGGCCGCGTGTTCATATCGGCCGCCGGCCCGGCCCTGGCTGCCGCGCCATGCGCCATGCCACAGAACTCGTACGCCATTACGATAGACCGGGTGGGTGTAAGGCACCATCCCAGATGGCGACTTGTTGGACTGGGCCGCGACGCCCTCTCCCGCGAGCAGCATGGCAAGGCCGAGCGCAGCCGCCGAGGAAACGGCTCCGCGTCGCGGTCCCCGCCCAGGCTTTTCCACACCAAAAGACAACTTTACCGGGCGCCCGCCCCGACGCATTCCGCTCGCCATCGCGCGCGACCTTGGCCAGCAAATGCGACCTCATCAAGGCAATCAACCGATTGCTCCCCAGCGGAATTCCGGGACAAAGCTGCGATTTCCGCGGGTTTATCGGCCTTCTCAGGGGGACGCTTCGAGCCTGCCGAGCGCCGCCTCAAGCTCCCATTCGCCGATCGGCGCGAGCGTCGGCCCGTCGAGATAGACGAGCGCGGCGCGAATCGGCAGCCCGGCATAGTGCGGCGCCAAAGCCGCGCGATAGAGCGCGAGTTGGGCGACATGGGCCGCCGCAGGGCGATCCGGCTTCGCGCCGAGTTTGAAATCGACGATCGATACGCCTTGGTCGGTCACGGCCAGCCGGTCGAGACGGCCGCCATAGGGTAGGTCCGGCCGCCCGCGGCGGGACAGAACGCCGGTCAGCGGCACTTCGCCCCGGGATCCGGGGCCAAAGAGCCAGCTCAGATCGGACGCGCCGATCGCCGCCAGAACCTTGGCGGCGAGGCCGGCCCGCGCCGAATCGGCGAGCCCGCCGCCCCATTTGTCGAGATATGCGCTCGCCGCGCTCGCGCGAAGTTGCGGGGCTAAGTCCGGCAGCATCTCAAGCAGGGCGTGGGCGAGCCGGCCTTCATGGACCCGCTGGCGATCGCCCTCGCCGGACTCGCCGACGCGCGAGGGCCTCAGGGAGGCGGCGATCAATTCCCGCGCCGCTTGGGCGAGGAGCCAGGCGGGCAGCGGCTTGGCCGGGCGAATCTGCGGCGTTTCGGCGTCATCTTTCGCGCTAAGGCCTTCGCCATAGCGGAGAATCACCTTCTCCTCGTCGAACGGGGCGGGCGCCCTGACCAGCGAGTCGGCAAGACCGGCATGGACGAGGTCGTACCAGCAATCGGGGGGACGGCCGTTGGCGGTTTCATGGCCGGCGACGATGAGGCGCTGAGCCGCGCGGGTCATGGCGACATAGAGCAGCCGCCGATGCTCGCCCGCCGCGCTCGCGCGCGCCTGGGACCGCGCCGCGGCGACCGCATCCGCATCCCCGCTCGCCGCTTTGGCCCAGGCGAACAGCGGCGGGTCGCCGGGCCTGGCCGGCGAAAGCCGCATCAGCTTGGGATCCTGCCGGCCACTGGGCGCGCCGCACGCGTCGGGCAGGAAGACGATCGGCGCCTCGAGTCCTTTGCTGGCGTGCACGGTCAGAACCCGCACACCCTCCGTCTCGACCTCCATATCGCGTTTGATCTCGGAGTCGGCCGCCTCGACCTCGGCGAGAAAATCATGCAGCGAGGGCGCCACTCGCTGCTCATGGGCGAGCGCCAGGGCCAGGAATTCGTCGACCGGGTCGGCGGCTTCGGGCCCGAGGCGGCCGATCAGGGCTCGCCGGCCGCCGTCCTCGCCGAGGAGAAGAGCGTAGAAAGCGAAAGGCGAAAGCGCCTTCGCCCGCGACCGCCACGTACCGATCCGGCGTGCGGCTTCGCGCGCGAAATCCTCGTCCGATGCCGCGAGCGCCGCGGCGAGCGAACCCCTTCGTCCCGCGGCGAGCCCGAGCAGCGTATCGTCCTCAAGTCCGATCAGGGGAGACTTGAGCGCCGAGGCGAGCGTGAGATCGTCGTCGGGCAGCAGCGCGGCACGACCGGCGGCGATGAGGTCCATCGCCGCGATATGGTCCTTGAGCTTCAGCCGGTCGGCGCCCGCGGCTTTCAGCTGCGCGCCCTTGAGCGCCCGCACCATCGCCTCGAAGAACGCGTTTCGGCTGCGAACCAGGATCAACACGTCGCCTTCGCGAATCCGCCGGACGTCGCCTGTTTTCGGGTCGACCACGCGCTCGCGCGAGGATGCCGACACCCATCGCCTGATGACTGTGGCGATGCGCTTCGCCAGGACCACCGGCGGGTCGTCCGGCGATGCCTGGTCGAGCGGCAGGCGCCAGTCTTCCGGGTCGATCGCGGGATTCGCGGCGATCGGCGGCCACAGCTCGACGACGCCTTTCAAGTCGCGGCGGATCGCCTCATGCTTGGGCGGCGGCTCCCCGACAGCGGCGACGCCGCGCCAGGCCGGTTCAAATGCAAAAGTCTTGTCGACGGCGTCGAGAATCGTCTGCGACGACCGGAACGAGAAGGTCAGGGGGACATCGGCGAAGGGCCGTTCGGCGTTGCGATGACGCTGTTCGAAGGCGCGTTTCATTTCGGCGAACATCTGGGGCGCCGCGCCCTGGAAGGCGAAAATCGACTGTTTCTCGTCGCCGACCGCAAATATGGTGCGGCTCGCGGCGCGCGCGCCGGCGCCGGCGAAGAACTCGGCGCTGAGCGCAGCCAGAATGCCCCATTGCGGCGCGGAGGCGTCCTGGGCTTCGTCGAGAAGCAGGTGATCGAGCCCATAGTCGAGCTTGTGCAGCACCCAGGCGGCGCTCGACCGCGTCATCAGCGTGAGCGCCCGTGCGATCAGATCGTTGAAATCGAGCGCGCCGCGCTCGGCTTTCATTCGCGCGAAGGTCGAAAGGATCGCCTTGACGACGGCGAACAGGGCGCCGCTGCGTTCAAGCGTCAGAGCGGCGCGGCGGCGTTGGCGCCAAATGATCAGGCGATCCCGCTCGCGGCGCAGGTCGTTCTCGAGCGCGGGAAATCTGTCGCGCAGGGTTCTGGTGGTCAGATGTCCATTTTCGCCGCCTCGCGGCTCGCCTTCCCCAACCCTACCGACCTCTTGGGCGAAGAACGCGTCCAGCAGCGCCCGAACTCGAGCTTCCTGCGGACTTTCGCCATCCGCCGCGCGGAGTCTCGCCGCGAATTCCCGGTCCTTGCTCCTGCCTGCGTCAAGCCCGTGCGCCCATGCTCCGCGCCAAGCGCGCCCCATATCGCCCGCGAGCATCTCGGCCTCGATGGTCGCCGCCGTCGCTCCGGGCGCAAGTCCAAGCGCTCCGCGGAGCGCGGCGACGTAGCCCGGCGCGCCATTGTGAGCATTGAACGCGTCGGATGCGACAAGCGCCTCCTTCAGGAGGTCGCCGAAGGCGTGGGCCCCCGATTCGCGCGCGACCGTATCGAGCGCGCCCTTGCTCTCCGGCGCGGCGCCGAGCACGGTGAGCGCGGCGTCGCGCGCCTCAAGCAGCAGCAGATTCAATTCGCGTTCGTCGATGACTTTGAAATGCGCGGGGACGTTGGCCTCGAACGGAAAGAGCCGCAGCAATCGCTCGGCGAATGCGTGCAGCGTCTGGATCTTGAGCCCTCCCGGCGTCTCGATCGTGCGCGCGAACAATTGCCGCGCGAACGCGAGGTCATGCGGACTTGCGGCCGACGCGCCGGCCGCGACAATGGCCTTCGACAAGGCGTCGTCGCCGAGGCTCGTCCACCTCGCGAGCTCGGTGAAAATGCGGTCCGCCATGTTGGCCGCCGCCGCCTTGGTGTAAGCGAGGCAAAGGATTTGCGCAGGCGGAGTTCCGTCGATCAGGAGCCTCAAGACCCGCTGCGTCAGGACATGAGTCTTGCCGCTGCCTGCGTTGGCGGACACCCAGGCCGAGGTCCTCGGGTTCGAGGCCCGGGCTTGCCGTTCCCGCAAGGGCTCCGGGATCGCGAGGGGGCGGGTCACGGCGCATCCCCCGTTTCGTCATCGCCTGCCGTCGACCATTCCTTGACGCGGGCGAGATGGTCGTAATCGGAGAAGCGGCTCGCGAATTTGGGGAACGGGCGCGACAGGTAGGGCGTCTCCTGGCAGGCGAACGCGTCGAGCAGCATTTTCAGTTCGGCGAAATGCTTCTCGGAGAGCTTTCGAATATCGGCCTTTTCGCCGCCGGCGCGCCTGGCGGCGCCCCCGTCGGCGCCGCCGAGCTTCAGATAGAGCGCCTCCGCGGGCTCAAGCTGCGGCAGCCCTTGAAATCCGCCGCGCCGCAGCATCGCCGCTTCCAATGTCAGCTGCGGAGCAAATCCGACCGCGACTTCGCGAGACCCGGGCGGCGCTCCGCTCTTGTAGTCGATAAGCCTCGCGCCGCCCGAGCGCAGGAGGTCGATTCGGTCCGCCCGCGCGCTGAGCTTGAATGGCATGCCGCTCGCCAGCGGAATAACGATTGCGCCCTGCCGCTCGACCCAGACCTGCGCGATGTCGGCGCGCGTATCGCGCTCGAAGGCGAGAAAGAAGTCGAGGCTCTCCTCGATATTGGGCCAGTTGAGACCGGCGAAGGCCGGATCGGCGCGCAGCGGCGCAAAGCGGGCGAGCGCAATCGAGAACAAATGATCGCGCGCTTCCGGCGGGAGGGCGCCGAACGGGTAGGCCTCGACAAATTCCTGCAGCGCGGCGTGCCACGCATTGCCCGTCTCGCGCGGCCCGATCTCGCGCTCGACCGCCTCGAGCGGCTTCAGGCGCAGAACATATTCGGCGAAGATCGCGTAGGGGTCGCGCCGCAAGGTCTCGATCCGTGTGACGCTCAGGGCGTGCGGGCGCAGCTCCACCGGCGGGCGCGGCGCTGGTCTTCGCCACGAGCGGAACTCGGTTGGCTGATCGAGCGCGCGGGCGAAGGCGAGATAGCGCCCGCCGCGATTCTCGGCGTCCATCATCGCCTGCGAGCCTGCGCCGGCCGCGGCGGCGAGGCGCTGCAGAAAACGCGAGGCCACGGTCGGTTCGCCGCCGCGTTTCCTCGCGCGGCTCAAGACCGCCTCGCGCGCCCCGAGCGCGGCGACGAAATCATGCGCCGTCTGGCCGATGCGCCGCTCCGGCGCGGTGAGGCCGAGCGCGGCGCGCATCGGCCGGTTGAGGAAGGCGTCGGTCTCAACGGCCGGCGGCCAGACCGATCTCGTCGAGGCCCGCCAGAAGCACGCAATCGAAATTGAGCAGGCGCGCTTCGAGCAGGCCGAGGATCTGCAGGCGCGGGTGGCCGCCGCTCGCCGACGGAGCGCGCGCCCCAGCCAGCGCATCGTCGAACAAAGCCGCGTATTCGTGCAGCGCAGTCGGGAAGACGCTCTCGACCGCAGCCTCGCTCCATTCCTCCATGAGCTCGGTCAACGGCTCGAACCCGTGCGCATCCTCGATCGCGACGAACGCCGCCCCCCTGGGGCGAGCGAGCGCGGAGGAGACGATAGCCCGATGCAGGGCGAGGCAGTCGCGCAACGACCCGGCGGCTCCAAGCGCGCGCAAAGGGGCGAGGGCGCCCGCGACGTCGCGCGCCAGCGCTTCGGCCGCCCGCCGCTCGGCCTCGCCGACGCGGCGGACCGCGGGATGCGCATGCACGTCCTCGGCGGCGCGGCGCGCCGCAACGAATGCCCGATCGAGGTCATCGAGCGACTTCAGCGGAATGGCTCGAAAGATGGCGAGCTCCAACGCGCGGGTCGCATTTTCGATGTCGGCGCGCGCGCGGCCGAATCGCGCCGCCGGATGAGCGAGGAGCGCGAGGAACGAGCGCGGCGTGAACTCGATCGCGGCTTTGAGGATGAGCCTGGCGAACGCGCCAGCCGGGCTTTGCCCGAGCGTGCGTCCGGCCGAATCCTCGACCTCGACCCCCCATCGCTGAAGCTCGGCCGACACCCTCCGGGCGATCGACGGATCGGGGGTAATGAGGGCCGCGGTCTTGCCAGGCGTCTCGAGCGTCTCGCGCATCGCGATCGCCAGCGCCAGAGCTTCTTCGTTCTCATTGTCGGCGACCAGGAGCGTAACCTGCGCGAGCGCGGCGGCGATGCCCGGCGGCGACAACGCACCCGCCCGCTCGCGCCAGCGATCGGTCGATTCCGCGGGACGCAGCGCCTCGGTCAAGAATGCCGAGCGCGCCGCAAGCGCAGGCGTGGACGACCCAAGGGGCGCGACCTCGTCGCGTTTGACGCCGATCGCGCCGATCAGCCGATGCAGCAACGCCTGCGGATGGCCGGCGAGACCTTGTGCGGCGCCGTCGCTTCCGCCGATCATCGCCCAGGCATTTTCGTCGAGATTGAGGTCGAGATCGGGCAGGACGACCGCGCCCTCGGGCGCGCGCGCGATCGCCGCGATGAGGCGCGCGGTTGCGCGATTGGCGCCGGTCGAGCCGGCGATGATGGTCGGACCGCGCCGCGCTCCGCCGGCGAGCGCGCTGATTTCGTCGTCGATCAGGAGCGCGATCCGCTTCGCCCGGTCGATGAGGCCGTGTTCGGCAAGCCACTGCGGCCAACGGGCGAAGGCGATCTTGAGGAAGTCGAGGGTGATGCGCCAATAGGAATCGTAGGCCTCGGGCGCCAGCGTCTCGATCTTCGACCAGGGGGCGCCCTCGATGATCATATCGTCGATCAGCGCCGCCAGATCGCCGGCGAGCGCATAGGCCTGAGCGGGTGTCGCGGCGACCAAGGCCGGCTCGGCGGGATCGACGACGAGCCGCCCGCCCGCGTCAACCTCGCGAATCGCGCCGCGAAGCGCCTGGCCCCAGGCGCGGGTCAGGGTCGCGAGCGTGTGGCGGCGGGTCAAGGCGCCGACCGCCTGCGGCAGCGCGGGGCGCGGCGCCTCCTCGCCCTCGGCGGCGAAGTCCATGGACGCCTCATCCGGTTCGAACGCTCCAAGGGGAGCGATCCGCGGCAGGATGAGGCTCCGCGCGCCGCTTGCCGCGAGCAGCGCTTTGGCGAGCGCCCCTGCGGCCCGCTGCGTCGGCACGTAGATCGTGGCGTCGGCCAGCGCCATCGCCCCGCCGGCTCCCGGGAAGCCTTCAACCAGGACGCCGTCCAGGAGAGCGCGACTCACGGTCGGCAGAAATGGCGCCCCGGAGGGAATCGTGGAAACTCGGGGCCGGCGAACGGGCATGCGCGCCTTTTATGCGGCGCGCGCGCCAAGGCAAGCGGCGGCCTTCTTCGTCAACCGCTTTCTGTGTCAAGAAGGGGAGCGCTCTTCAAGCGCCGCGGTGAGCCGCCGCCATGCATTCTCGTCGCCCGGAATTCCAAACCGCAGCCGATCCCGCGCGTCGGCGAAGGGCCGGGCGAGAATCCCCGCCGCGAGCAGCCGCTCAAAGGCGGCGCGCGCGTCGGCTCGCGTGACGAGGCGGAACAGGCTCGTTCCGCCGAGGATGCGCCAGCCGGCGCCCCGGAGCAGCGCGTCGAGCCGCGCCGCTTCCGCCCCGAGGCGGTCGCGCATGGCGTCCGTCCAAGCGAGATCGGCGAGCGCTTTGGCGCCGATCGCGATCGCCGGACCGCTGACCGGCCAAGGCCCGAGCGTCGCCCGCAACGGCTGGACGATCTCGGGCGAAGCGACGGCAAAGCCGAGACGAAGCCCGGCCAGGCCGAACGACTTGCCGAACGAGCGCAATACGACCGCGCCCGTGGGCAGGACCGGCGCCAGGCTTTCTCCGGCGCCATCGAAATCGGCGAACGCTTCGTCGACGATCAGGACGCCGCCCCGCGCCCGAAGCCCCTCATTAAGCTTGAGAAGGTCGGCTCGCGGCGTGACCCGTCCGTCCGGGTTGTTGGGATTGACGACGATAGCGACATCGAAGCCGTCCATGTCGTCGAGCCGCTTCGCTTCGACGACACGCGCGCCCGCGGCGGCGAAAGCCGCCTGAAGACCGCCATAGGTCGGCCCCAGCACGCCGGCGGCGCCGCGCGGGATGATCCGAGCCAGCGCCTGGATGAGGGCCTGCGAGCCGGGGCCCGCGACGACATTTTCGGCGGCGGCGCCATAACGGGCGGCGGCGGCGCGCTCGAGCCCCGCCAGCGCTTCGTCGCTGGGCAGCCGCGACCAGAGTTCGGGCGCAAGATCGGGCAGCGGATAGGGGTGCGGATTGATTCCGGTCGAGAGGTCGATCCATGGGCTTGGCGCGGCGGGTGCGAGCCGGCGAGCGGCGTCGAGCGCGCCGCCGTGATAGGTGAACGCCCCGAAGTCCGCCACCCGGTCCAATCCCGCCGCCATGCCGCTCTCGCTCACGCTGCTGCTCGCCCTCGCCGCCTCTGTCGTCGAGGCCTTGATCGGGTATCCGGCGCCTCTCTATCGCGCCATTGGCCATCCCGTCACTTGGATGGGCCGCTGGCTCGACTGGCTCGGGGCGAGACTTAATCGTCCCGACGCGAGCTTCGCCGCGCGCCGTGTGTCAGGCTTGGTCGCGCTTGGCCTATATCTCGCGCCGGTCGCGATCATCGCCTGGGCGGCGACGCGCACGGCTCTTCCCCGCGGCGCGCTCGGCTTCGCCGCGCTTGCGCTTCTCGCCGCGAGCCTGCCGGCGCAGCGCAGCCTCGCCGCCCATGTGAAAGCGGTCGCCGACGGACTCGACGCGAGCCTCGATGACGGCCGGAAAGCGGTGGCGAAGATTGTTGGCCGCAATCCGGACGTGCTGGACGAGGCGGGCGTCGCCCGCGCGGCGATCGAGAGCCTGGCCGAGAATTTCTCCGATGGCGTCGTCGCGCCGATCTTTTGGACCGCGCTCGGCGGCCTTGCCGGCGGCGCGCTTTACAAGGCGATCAACACCGCCGACAGCATGATCGGGCACAAGGATCGGCGCCACGGCGCATTCGGCTGGGCGGCGGCCCGGCTCGACGATCTCGTCAATCTGCCGGCCTCGCGCCTCGCCGCGCTCTGGCTCATTCTCGCCGCCGCGCTGACCCCCGGCGCCTCGGCGCCCGACGCCGCGCGGGCCGTATGGCGCGACGCTTCGCGCCATCGCTCGCCCAACGCCGGCTGGCCCGAGGCGGCGATGGCCGGCGCGCTGGCCTTGAAGCTCGCGGGGCCGCGGGTCTATGGCGAGACGCTGGTCGAGGATGCATTCATGGGGGAGGGCCGGCGCGAGGCGGACGCAGCCGACATCAAGCGGGCGCTGAGGCTCTATCGCCTTGCCTGCGTGGTCCAAACGCTGGCGCTCGCGATCGCGGCGCTCATCGCGCAAGCTTGAGAAGCGCGTCGAGGTCAAGATGCGCCGCGCAATGATCGGCGAGCTCGTCGAGCGTGCGCTCGATTGTAGCCTCGTAGGCGATCGCCGACCGCGCGCCGAGCGAGCCGAGCCACGCTGCGCGCTGCCGGTCGTCGGCGAACAGGCCATGCACATAGGCGCCGGCGACAAGGCCGCTCGGCGACGTCGCGCCGTCGAGCCGCCCGTCGGCGAAGCGCAGCAGCGGCCGCGCGCAATCCGGGCCTGAGGTTCGGCCCACATGCATTTCATAGCCGCGAAAGGTCTGGGCATTCGCGAGGCATTGGCCTTCCACCTCGCACAGAGTCTTCTCGCCGGACAGCACGGTTTCGACGTCGAGGAGGCCCAGCCCCTCGACTGCGCCCGCTGGCCCCTCGACGCCCTGAGGGTCGGCGACCCGCCTGCCCAGCATCTGATAGCCGCCGCACACGCCGAGCACGCGCCCGCCGCGCCGCACATGGGCGAGAAGGTCGATATGCCAGCCCTGCTCGCGGAAGAAGGCGAGGTCGGCGATCGTCGCCTTGCTGCCGGGCAGGATGACGAGATCGGCGACCGGCAGCGGCTCGCCGGGAGGCGCGAAGACGAGGCGCGCCTGAGGCTCGATGCGCAACGGATCGAACTCGTCGAAATTGGCGATCCGCGCCAGCGTCGGCACGGCGATCGTCACGGCGCCGTCGGCGCGGGCCTTGAGCGCGCCAAGGGCAAAGCCGTCCTCGGCCGGCAGCCGTCGCGGCCGCGGCAAAGTGCGGCAGGAGGCCGAGCGCGCGCCAGCCCGTGCGCTCGGCGATCGTCGCCATGCCGCCCTCGAACAGGCTGGCGTCGCCGCGAAACTTGTTGACGATAAAGCCGACGATAGCGGCGGCGTCCTCGGGCGCGAGCGCCGCCTTGGTTCCGAGAATCTGGGCGATTACGCCGCCGCGATCGATGTCGCCGACGAGCACGACCGGACATTTCGCCGCGCGCGCGAAACCCATGTTGGCGATGTCGCCCTCGCGCAAGTTGATCTCCGCCGCGCTGCCCGCGCCTTCGACCAGCACGAGATCGGCGCTCGCTCCGACGCGGGCGAAGCTGTCGAGCACGGCGCTCATCAGTTTGGGCTTCAGCGCCTGATATTCACGCGCCCGCGCGTTGCCGATCACCCGTCCCTGGACGACGATCTGCGCGCCGATTTCGCTCTGCGGCTTCAGCAGCACCGGGTTCATGTCGACGCTCGGCGCGACTGCCGACGCGCGCGCCTGAAGCGCCTGGGCGCGGCCGATCTCGCCGCCGTCCGCCGTCACCGCGGCGTTGTTCGACATGTTCTGCGGCTTGAACGGGCGGACGCGAAGCCCGCGCCCGGCGAAGGCGCGGCAGAGGCCCGCGACGATCAACGATTTGCCGACGTCCGAGCCCGTCCCCTGAAACATCAGCGCCTTTGCGGTCAAAACTCGACGCCTGCTTGAGCGCGCACGCCGGCGGCGAAATGATGCTTGACGAGCGCAAATTCGGTGACGCAATCGGCGGCCTCGATCAGTTCCGGCTTGGCGTTGCGGCCGGTGACGACAACATGCAGGTCGGGGCGGCGAGCGCCAAGCGCGGCGACCACCTCGGCAAGCGGCAGATAGTCATAGCGGAGCGCGATGTTGAGCTCATCGAGCACCAGGAGGCGGATCGAGGGGTCGGCCATCATCCGCCTGGCCTCTCCCCAGGCGGCGCTCGCCGCCGCGACGTCGCGGGCGCGGTCCTGCGTCTCCCAGGTGAAGCCTTCGCCCATGGTGCGCCATTCCACCTGGGCGCCGAAGCGTTCGACCGCCATGCGCTCGCCGGTCGACCACGCGCCCTTGATGAACTGGACGACGCCGACGCGGAAACCCCGACCGAGCGCGCGCAGGGCGAGGCCGAACGCCGCCGTCGACTTGCCCTTGCCCGGCCCGGTGTGAACGATGAGCAGGCCCTTCTCGAGAATCGGCTTCGCCGCGACCTCCGCGTCCTGCGCGGCCTTGCGCTTCGCCATCTTGGCTTTGTGCCGATCACCTTCGGGGAGCCTCATCGGGGCGCCCGCATCAATGCGACGCGACGAACTGCGGCTTCGGCGTGTCTCCGCACCGTTGCAAAACCATCGGCGACCTCTCCGGTTCGGCGCCTCTTGCGACCCGGAGCAGGCCGTTATCGAGATCGGTCAGGCTGTGCAAGGCGATCGGCGCGCCTTGAAAGACCCGAAACCGGACGCTGACGACCCGCGGATTGCAAGGCGACAAGGGGATGGAATGCAGCATGATCAACCGGCCGTAGGCGAGGATTTCGCCGAATTCATAGACCCGCTCCATCCTCAAGCCCTGCACGTTGCGATCCCGGTGCGGCGGATCGACGGAATAATATCCTGTCACCATCGAGGGATCGAAGGCGTAGACGCGCCGGATTCGCGGATCCGAATAGGCCGCGAGCTGCGCTAGTCCGCCGCCGAGCGAGTGGCCGACGGCGGTGATCTCGGTCTCACCCGCGCGATAGCACTTGTCGCGTTCGATATGGGCGATGAAGTCGCCGGCATGATCGCGGACCTGATCGTACTGATCGTAGACGGGAAAAGCGCGCAAGATCCAGTGGAAGTTGGACTCCCAGTCTCCCTTGTCGCCGCCGACGGTTCCGCGAAAGGCGATGACGGCTTCCGGACATCTGTCGCCCTCGCGCGCCCAGATTTGGACCCCAAGGCCCCCGACAGGCTCGCCCCGCCCGCGCGTCCGCACTCCGCATTCCTCCGGTCCGTCACAGCTCCAGACATAGCGCCATTCATCGAGCCAGCGGGCCGCGCGCTCGTCGTCGTCGCGCGCGTCGCAATCCTTATCCTCGGCAACGCACGCTGAGGCGCGCGGAGCGGCGCTGCGAGTTGCGTAGACCCGGGAATTGTATGATTGCTCGGCGAGCAGGGCGTAGGGCAGCACGCGCGCAGCGACGGGCCCAGCCTTCTGCCTCTCGGCGAAATTGTCCTCGCCCTCAGTGCGCTGGATGACTTGGTCCGGCTCCTGCCCCAGGTGCAGGTCCGCGCAACCCCAAAGTGAGGGCAGCGCAATCGCCGCAGCGATGAGTTTGATAGCCCGAGCGCTTGAGATCGGTTCCATCCAGACCCGCCGGCGGGCGAGATTCGCGCCCCGCGTCATGTTCGGCACTGAAGCCGCCGCGCGTCAAGCCGCGGGCCCGGCGTCTCATTTGACATCCCCTTGCGAAGCTGGAACAAAAGTCGCGCACGGTCCCTCGACTTGCCAGAGGGTGAAAAGGGAACACGGTAGGTTCTTGGCCGATCCGTGGCCGCCCCCGCGACTGTGAGCGGCGTGCCGACGCTTTTTATCGCCACTGGACTTCATCCAAGTCCGGGAAGGCGGCGTCGGCGATACGCCGCGAGCCAGGAGACCTGCCGTGCGCCGATGAATTCCGCGAGGTCGCCGGAGGGGCGGCAAGGAGCGAACATGACCATTCGACAGGATCGTGATCTGACGCTCGGGCGATTTCGTTCGGGTAGTGGTCGTCACTGCGAGCGACCCCCGGATCAAGTCCGGGAGGAAGCAATCCAGGGCCGCCGCCCTTCGACCTTTGAATTGCTTCGTCGCCGTAACCCGTCGAAAGACGGGCGCCTTCGACGCCCTACGGCTCCTGACAAGGACGGTTTGGCGTGATCGAAAATATGAACGCCGACAGCGGTTTCCGCCACACCGCCGCCCTTCTCGTCTGCGTCACCTGCAAGTCGGATGAGGAGCCGCTTGGCGCGGGCCTGTTCGCCGCGCTTGGCGAGCGTCTCGCCGGGGAGCAAGACATCGCGCTGAGGCCAATCGAGTGCCTGTCGGTCTGCAAGCGGCCGTGCACCGTCGCGCTGGCGGCGCCGGGCAAATGGACTTACGTCGTCGGCGACCTCACGCGCGAATCGCATCTCGAGGACATCGTGACCGCCGCGCGCCGCTACGCCGCCTCGCCCGCGGGAATCGTTCCCTGGCGCGAACGCCCGCTTTCCTTCCGCAAGGGCGTCGTCTCGCGCACGCCCCCGCTCGCGCTCGCGGCGACTTCGCTCGCCTAAGCTCAAGGGTTCCGCATGCTCGCCAAGACGCCCGTCACCATCGTCACCGGCTTTCTCGGCGCCGGCAAGACGACCCTGATCCGCCATCTCGTGGCGAACGCCGGCGGCCGGCGGCTCGCGCTCATCATCAACGAATTCGGCGACGTCGGCGTAGACGGCGATCTCGTCAAGGGCTGCGCCGACGCTGCCTGTCCGCAAGAGGCGATCATTGAGCTTGCCAACGGTTGCATCTGCTGCACCGTCGCCGACGATTTCGCCCCGGCGCTCAAGGCGCTCGTCGCGCGCGAGCCGAAGCCGGATCACATCGTCGTCGAAACTTCCGGGCTCGCGCTGCCCAAGCCCCTCATCAAGGCGTTCGACTGGCCGGAGCTGCGCACCAAGCTCACGGTCGATGGGGTCGTCGCCGTCGTCGACGCGGCGGCTGTCGCCGAGGGCCGCTTCGCCGACGATCCCGCGCGTGTCGCCGCGCAACGCTTGAGCGACCCGTCGCTCGATCACGACAATCCGCTCGAGGAGGTCTACGAGGACCAGCTGCTCAGCGCCGACCTCGTCGTCCTCAACAAGGTCGATCTTGTCGATCCCGATCGGCTCGACGCGCTCCGCGCGGAGATCGCCAGAGCGGCGCCGCGCGCGGTCAAGATCGCGCCCGCGCGCGAGGGCGCGATCGGCGCCGACGTCCTGCTCGGCATGCGAGCGGCGGCCGAGGACGATCTCGGCGCGCGTCCATCGCATCACGACGCGGAGGGCGAACACGATCACGACGATTTCGACACTTTCGTCGTCGCGATCCCTGCGGTCCGCGATCCCGACGCGCTGATCGACCGCCTCATCGCGGCGACGCGCGCGCACGACATCTTGCGGGTCAAGGGCTTTGTCGAGGTCGCCGGCAGGCCGATGCGGATGCTGGTGCAAGGGGTCGGACGCCGCTTCCGGCGCGATTTCGAGCGCCCTTGGGGCGCGGGTGAGGCGCGGCAAAGCCGACTCGTCGTCATTGCCCAGCGCGGCGTCGACCGCGAGGCCGTCGCGGCTGCGTTCGTGAGGTGAGGAAGGCGATGTGTCGTTCAAGTCGTCATTGCGAGAAGCGCGGCGACGAAGCAATCCAAAGGAGCGAAGGACGCCCGGCGTTCTCGTGGATTGCTTCGCTTCGCTCGCAATGACGGTAGCGCCATGCATGTCCCCCGCATCGAGGTCCGCTCGCTCGACGAAACGGTCGAGGCGGTCGATCTCGGCCAGACCCCCGCGGAGGTCGTCTTTCTCTCGTTTTCGGACAGCGATCTCAACGCGCTCGCGCGCGCCTATGACGCGGCCCCCGAGCCGATGCCGACGCTGAGGATCGCCTCGCTCGCCTCGCTTCGCCATCCGTTCTCGATTGATCTCTATCTCGAGCGCGTCTGCGCGAACGCGAAGCTCGTGGTCGCGCGCGTGCTCGGGGGCGCGGACTATTGGCGCTACGGCGTCGACGAACTGGCGGCGCTGGCGCGCCGGCGCGGCGTCAAGCTAGCCCTCCTGCCGGGGGACCGGCGCCGGGATGCGCGCCTCAACGAGGCTTCGACGCTCGGGAGCGGCGCCGTTCAGCAGATATGGCGCTATTTCGACGAAGGCGGCGCGCAAAACATGGCGGCGTGCCTCGCCTGTTTCGCCGCAGAAATCGGCGCAGCGAGCGCCGCGCCGCCGCCCACTCCCATCAGCGCCTTCGGCTGCTTTGACAGCGCTTGCTTCGAGGCCGGGCCGAGCGCGCCGCACGCGCTCATTGTCTTCTATCGCTCGATCGTTCTCGCCGGCGATGTCGCGCCGATCGAGGCCTTGGCCCGGGCGCTCCGTGGTAAAGGTTTCGCGACCACGAGCGTCTTTGTCACCAGCCTCAAGGATGAAGCGGCGCTCGACGGCCTGCGCGCTTTTCTCGATCGCCGCCGCTTTGACGTCGTGCTCAACGCCACCGCCTTCTCCGCTCGCCTCGACACGGCTGACGGAACGGCGCTCGACGCGCTCGATGCGCCAGTCATCCAGGCCGTGCTCGCCGGCGTCAGTCTCGAAGCGTGGCGGGCGTCGCCGCGCGGCCTCGGCCCGGCGGATCTGGCGATGCATGTCGCTCTGCCCGAGATCGACGGGCGAATCCTCAGCCGGGCCATTTCGTTCAAGGCGGCGAAGCGCCCCGACGCCCGCACCGAATTCGGCGCCGTCGCGCACCAGCCGCTCGCCGACCGTGTCGATTTCGCCGCCGAGCTCGCCCGCCGGTGGGCGAATCTCAGGCGCAAGACGCCCGCGGACAAGCGCCTCGCCTGCGTCCTGCCGGACTATCCTTCGCGCGGCGGGCGCACGGGCTACGCGGTCGGGCTCGACACGCCCGCAAGCGCCGTCGCCATTTGCGAGACCCTGCGCGCGGCGGGATATGACGTCGCTTGCGATCTCGACGCGCCCTCGCTGATCGTCGCCCTCGCCGAAGGGCCGCTCGCGTCGACCTTCACGCTGGCCGAATACGAGGCCGAGCTGGCCTTGACGCCGCCGGAGTTCAGGCGATCGCTGCTCGTCGCCTGGGGCGAGCCGGCCGAGGATCGCGATGCGGTCGGCGGCGCGTTCTGTTTTCGTTACCTCCGGCTCGGCAAGCTCATCGTCGCCACCCAGCCCGACCGCGGCGATGCCGCCTCGCGCAAGGGCGACTATCACGATCTCAACCTGCCGCCGCGGCACGGCTATGTCGCGTTCCATTTCTGGCTCACGCGCAAGGAGAACGTCGACGCGATCATCCAACTCGGCGCTCACGGCACGCTGGAATGGCTGCCGGGAAAGGCGGTTGCGCTCAGCGAGGCCTGCGCGCCCGAAGTCCTTCTCGGCCCGACGCCGGTCGTCTACCCGTTCATCGTCAACAATCCGGGCGAAGCGGCTCAGGCCAAGCGCCGCATCGGCGCGGTTGCGATCGGCCATCTGACGCCGCCGCTGATCGCCGCCGGATCGCATGGCGCGGCGCTCGAGCTCGAGGGGCTGTTCGACGAATTCGCCGAGGCCCAGGGCCTCGATCCGCGCCGCGCCCGCGCCATCGCGACACTCATCCTCGAGCGCGGGCGCGAGAGCGGGCTGCTCAGGGAATGCGCCGCCGAAGGCAAATCGCCCGAGGAAGCCCTCGTCGCCCTCGACGCCTGGCTCTGCGATCTCAAGGACATGCGCATCGGCGACGGCCTGCACGTGTTCGGCCGCTCGCCCGAGAGCGCCGACGGCTTTGCCGCCAGCCTCGATCTCGACACGGCGGCCAAAGAGACGTTGAGCGAACGCGCAGCCGCCTGTGGGCCAGCCGAATTGCTTGGGCTTCTGCGGGCGCTCGGCGGCCGCTTCGTCTCTCCCGGCCCGGCGGGCGCGCCGGCGCGCGGCCGTCTCGACGTGCTGCCGACCGGGCGCAACCTCTACGCCATCGACCCGCGCGCGGCGCCGACCCGCAACGCCTGGGAGATCGGCCGCCGCGCGGCCGACGAGGTCCTGGCGCGCTACGCGCAGGATCACGGCGACTGGCCGAAACGCATCGTCATCGACCTGTGGGGCTCGGCGACCATGCGCACCGGCGGCGACGATCTCGCCCAGGCTTTCGCGCTGATCGGCTGCCGGCCGACCTGGGACATTTCGTCCACCCGCGTCAGCGGCTTCGAGATCTTGCCTCTGGCGATGCTGGGCCGGCCGCGGGTCGATGTGACATTGCGCATTTCCGGCCTCTTCCGCGACGTCTTTCCGAGCCAGATCGCTCTCTTCGCCGCCGCCGTTCGCGCGGTCGCCGCCCTCGAAGAGAGCGCCGGCGACAATCCGCTCGCCGGGCTCGAGGGCGCGAGCCTTGCGCGCGTGTTCGGCGCGGCGCCGGGCGCATACGGGGTCGGCCTCGGACCGCGCATCTCCCGAGGCGACTGGGTTGAACGGTCGGAGCTGGCGGAGGCTTATCTTGCTGCGACCAGCCATGCCTACGACGGCGAGGGTGAGGCGCTGGAAGCGGCAGCGGCGTTTCGCGCCCGCGTCGCCGGCGCCGAGGCCTTTGTTCACGCGCAGGACTTGCCGGGGCAGGACGCGCTCGACGCCGACGCCTTCGCCGAGCACGAAGGCGGCTTCGCCGCCGCAGCCGCCGAGGCCGGCGCGCGTCCGGCGCTCTATCATCTCGATTCGACCACGCCCGGCGCGCCCAAGGTTCGCGGTCTCGCCCAGGAGATCGCGCGCGCGTTGCGCGGCCGCGCCGCCAATCCGCGCTGGCTCCAGGGCCAGATGCGCCACGGCCACCGCGGCGCGGCGGAAATCGCCCAGTCGCTCGACAATCTCTTTTGCTTCGCGGCGCTGACCAATGCGGTCGAGAGCGCGCAGTTCGACCTCATGTTCGACGCGACGCTCGGCGATGACGCCGTGCGCGCGTTTCTGGTCGGCGCCAATCGGCGGGCCGCCTGCCACATGGCCGCTGTCTTCGAACAGGCGGTGCGGCGCGGGTTCTGGCTCTCGCGCCGCAATTCGAGCGCGCGCATTCTGGCGTCGATCGCGCGGGACGCCGCATGAACGCGGTTGCGCCCGTGCGCAAGGGCTCAGGCTCGACGCCGCCCCGTCGCAAGGGCTGGTGTCCGGGCGCCTTGCGGCCGATGGAGACCGGCGACGGGCTCATCGCCCGTGTGCGCGCGCCGAGAGGGCGATTGTCGCTCGACCAGGCCGCGGTGGTGGCGGAGTGCGCTCTTGCATGCGGCAACGGCGCAATCGGCCTTTCCTCGCGCGGCAACCTGCATCTGCGCGGGTTGAGTAAAAGCGCGCTCTCCGATCTGCATCGCCGTCTCGGCGACGCTGAGCTCATCGACGCCGACCCCGAGGTCGAGCGTCTGCGCAACATTGTCGCCAGCCCGCTCGACGACCTCGATCCTGAATCTCTGCTCGACCTCGGGCCGAGCGTCGCCGCGCTCGAGACGCGGCTTGCCGGGGACCGGGATTTTCACCGATTGCCGGCCAAGTTCAGTTTCGTCCTCGACGCGCAGGGCCGCCTGCCGCTCGGCGAGGTCGACGCCGACATTCGCTTCGAGGCGGAAAGCGCCGGGACGCTTGCGGTCTATCTTGCCGGCGAGGACGCGCGGGCGGCTGAATGCGCGCCCTCCGAGACAGGGGAAATCGCGGCGCGGCTCGGGCGTGTTTTCGTGCGTCTCGCTGGCGCCGGCGAGGGCGCGATGCGTCGAATGCGCGCGCTCGTCGATAAGCGAGGGGCGAAGGCCGTGTTTGCCGCGGCGGGGTATGAAACGATCCCCCGCCCGCGTTCGCAAAGGCGCACGTCGCTGCGCGACCTCCTCGGCGCGCACGTCTTCGGGCCAACCTCCGTCGTCGGCGCGGCGGCGGCGTTCGGCGAAATCGACGCCGGCCGATTCGGGGCGCTGATGGCGCGCGCGCGGACGGTCGGCGCGAATGGGCTCAGGCTTACCCCCTGGCGGGCCTTTCTGATTGTTGGCCTCTCCCCGCGGAGCGCCGAGGCGATGGTCCACTCGATCGCCGAGCTCGGATTCATCGTCAGCGCCGACGAGCCGCGCCTGCGCGTTGCGGCTTGCCCGGGCGCGCCCGCCTGCGCGCACGGCCGTCGACCGGTGCGCGAGGACGGCGCGCGCTGGGCGGCGCTCCTGCCAAAGGGGGAGGGCGTCGTCCTGCATGTCAGCGGCTGCGCCAAAGGGTGCGCGAGACCGGCTGCGACGGCGGCGACCTTGACCGCGACCGAGGGGGGCTTCGACTTCATTCGAGCCGGCAGGGCAAGCGATCCGCCAGTACGGCGTGGCCTGTCGAGCGCAGAGATCGACCAGCTTATTGTCACCGAAGTCGCGGAGATGTTCGGCGAGGGGCCTCGCCCGTGAAGCCGAGCTACGACTACGAGAAGGACGCTGCGGCGATCTATCGGCGCTCCTTCGCGCTTATCCGCGGCGAGGCCGACCTCAAGCGCTTCTCGCCGCTCGAAGAGCGCGTCGCGGTCCGGGTCATTCACGCTTGCGGCATGGTCGAGGCGGCGGGCGACCTTGTGTTCTTGGCCGGCGCGGCCGCGGCGGCGCGCGAGGCCCTTCGAGGCGGCGCGCCGATCTTCTGCGATGCGCGCATGGTCGCCGAGGGGATCACGCGCGCCCGCCTGCCGGCGGGCAACGATGTGGTCTGCACGCTCTCAGACCCTTCCACGCCCGGACTCGCCGCGAGGCTCGGCACCACCCGCACGGCGGCGGCGATCGAGCTCTGGCTGCCTCGCCTCGGCGGCTCTTTGGTCGCCATCGGCAACGCGCCGACGGCCCTGTTTCGCCTGCTCGAGGCGGTCGCCGCGGGAGCGCCGCGTCCTGCCGCGATCGTCGGCATGCCGGTCGGCTTCGTCGGCGCGGCGGAGTCGAAAGAGGCGCTGATCGAGAGCGGCCTGCCGGCCCTCGTGGTGCGCGGGCGAAAGGGCGGCAGCGCAATGGCGGCGGCGGCCGTCAACGCGCTCGCGAGCGACGCCGAATGACCGCGCCCGGCCGGCTCTACGGCGTCGGGATCGGCCCAGGCGACCCCGAGCTGCTCACGGTCAAGGCGACCCGGGTCATCGCCGCCGCGCCGGTCGTCGCATTCTTCGCCAAGGCAGGACGGCGGGGGAACGCGCGCGCCATCGTCGACTGCTGGCTCAAGCCATCGCACTTGGAGCTCCCACTCTTCTATCCGATGACAGACGAGTCGCATTTCGACGATCCGCCCTATCGCGAGGCGCTGGCGCGCTTCTACAAGGAAAGCACGATCGCGATTGCAGGCCATCTCGAGGCCGGCCGCGACGTCGCGCTGCTCAGCGAGGGCGACCCGTTGCTCTACGGCTCGTTCATGCATCTCTTCATCCGCTTGCGCGAGCGCTTCGCCGTCACCATCGTGCCGGGGGTTTCGAGCATCTGCGGCGCCTGGGGCGCGGCCTCCGCGCCGATGACCTGGGGCGACGACGCGCTCGTGGTGCTGCCGGCGACGCTGCCGCTGGACGAGCTCACGCGCCGGCTCGCGCTCGCCGACGCCGCGGTGATCATGAAGATCGGCCGCAACTTCGCGCGCGCGAAGGAAGCGCTGATCGCCACCGACATGGCCGAGCGCGCAATCTATGTCGAGCGCGCGACGATGCCGGGCGAAGTGGTGACGCCACTAGCTCAGAAGCGGGACGACGCCGCGCCTTATTTCTCGCTGATCCTCGCGCCGGGCCGGGGCGCCGGCCGTGAGCGGCCGGGTCATGATCGTCGGGCTCGGTCCCGGCCCCGCCGAATGGATGACGCCGGAGGCCGGCGCGGCGATCGCGGGGGCGACCGACCTCGTCGGCTACGCCCCCTATCTTGAGCGCCTGACCTTGCGGGCAGACCAGCGCGCCCACGCCAGCGACAATCGCGCCGAACTCATCCGCGCCCGGCTCGCTCTGACGCTCGCGGCTGAAGGACGCGCGGTTGCGGTCGTCTCGGGCGGCGATCCGGGCGTCTTTGCGATGGCCGCGGCGGTGTTCGAGGCGATCGAGGAGAACCCCCGGTGGCTCGAGCTCGACGTTGCGGTCAGTCCCGGCGTGACCGCGATGCAGGCGGCCGCGGCGCGGCTCGGCGCGCCGCTCGGCCACGATTTTTGCGCCGTCTCGCTTTCCGACAACCTCAAGCCGTGGGCGATGGTCGAGCGCCGGCTTCGCGCGGCGTGTGAGGGGGATTTCGTCATCGCGCTCTATAACCCTGCCTCGCGAGCGCGGCCGACCCGCATCACGCAAGCGTTCGACCTTCTGCGGCGCTTGAAAGCGGAGACGACGCCGGTCGCTTTCGCCCGTGCGGTCGGGCGCGGCGACGAGATGCTGACCCTGACGACGCTTGGCGAAGCGGATGCGAACCTCGCCGACATGGCGACGCTGATCCTGGTTGGCTCGAGCGAAACGCGCTTCATCGCCCGCGACGGCGCGCGGGCATGGATGGTGACCCCGCGCGCCTACGGGGCTCGGCGGTGAGAGGCGATCCAGGCCATGACCGCGTCGAGATCGCGCAGCGCTTCGGCCTCCGGCGCTGCTGGCTGACGCACGATGACGACCTCGATGGCGAGGGCGCGCGCCGCCTCGATCTTGGCGTAGGTCGCGCTCCCGCCGCTGTTCTTCGTCACCAGCGAATCGACCCGCTCGCGCTTCATGAGCTCGAGCTCGTCGGCAAGCGAAAACGGGCCGCGCGCCAGGATCAGCTTGAAGCCGGGGAGGGCGTCGATTTCAGCCGGCCGGTCGATCGCCCGCACGATGTAGCGGTGCTGCGGCGCGCGCGCGAAGGCCGCGAGTTGCAGCCGCCCCTGGGTGAGGAACGCCGTCCGCGGCGCCGGTCCCAGCGCATCGGCCGCCTCCTCGATGGTCGCGACTTCCACCCATCGGTCGCCCGGCTCGGGCGTCCACGGCGGGCGGGTGAAGACGACGAGGGGCGTGCGGGTCGCACTGCAGGCAGCGACGGCGTTGGCCGACATTCTGGCGGCGAAAGGATGAGTCGCGTCGATCACCGCGTCGATGCGTTCCCCGGCGAGATAGGCCGCGAGCCCCGAGGCGCCGCCGAAGCCGCCGATGCGCTGAGGAATTGGCGCGGGCGCGGGGTTGGCGGTCGCGCCGGCAAGCGAGAGAACGCCCATGACCTCTGGCTCTTCGGCGAGCCGCCGCGCCAGCGCGCTTGCTTCCGACGTGCCGCCGAGAATGAGCAGGCGAAGGCGCTTCAGGGGGTGGCTCCGTGAGCAAGGAACGCTGGCTCGCCGTCGTAGGCATCGGCGAGGACGGGATCGACGGCCTCTCTCCTGCCGCGCGCCGGCTCGTCGCGCAAGCGGCGTTCGTCGTCGGCGGAGCGCGCCACCTCGCTCTCGCCGGGCCGCTTGCCGCCGAGACGTTCGTCTGGCCGTCGCCAATTGAGAACGCCCTCGACGCCATCGAGGCTCATCGCGGGCGCTCCGTCTGCGTGCTTGCGACCGGGGATCCGTTCTTCTTCGGCGTCGGCGCGATGCTGATGCGCCGCTTCGCTGCGGACCAAATGATCTGCGTTCCCGCGCCCTCCGCCTTCGCCCTCGCCGCTGCCCGGATTGGCTGGAGCGAGCAGGATTGTGCGTTGCTCTCGCTGCACGGCCGGCCGCTCGAGGTTATCATCCCGCACCTTCAGGCCGGCGCGCGAATTCTGGCGATCTCCTGGGACGACGCCACCCCAGCCAAGCTGGCGGCGCTACTGACCGCGCGCGGCATGGGGCGATCGAAGCTCACGGTCTGCGAGGCGATGGGCGGCCCGCGCGAGCGGGTTCGCGCGACGGAGGCGCGCGCCTACGCGCTCGACAACGTCGCCGCCTTGAACACCATCGCGCTCGAGGTCATCGTCGACCGCGGCGCGCGCGTCCTGCCGCGGGCGGCCGGCCTGCCCGACGACTGGTTCGAGCATGACGGGCAGATCACCAAGCGCGACATCCGCGCGGTGACGCTCGCCCAGCTCGCGCCGGGCCGCGGCGAACTCCTGTGGGACATAGGCTCGGGCTCGGGCTCGGTGGCGATCGAGTGGATGCTCACCGACCCCGCCAACCGCGCGGTCGCCGTCGAGGCTCGCCACGACCGGGCGGCGCGGATCGCCCGCAACGCTCTGGCTTTTGGCGTTCCGGGCCTCTCGGTTGTGACCGGCGAAGCGCCCGGGGCGTTGGCGGACTTGCCCGCGCCGGATGCGATCTTCATCGGCGGCGGCGCGGGCGCTCCGGACGCAATCGAGCGCGCTGTCGGCGCGCTTGCGCCCGGCGGCAGGCTTGTCGTCAACGCGGTGACGCTGGAGACGCAGGCCGCCTGCGTCGATTGGCGCCGGCGTCACGGCGGCGAGCTTGCGCAGATCGCGATCGCGCACGCCGAGCCGGTCGGGCGCTACTCCGGCTGGCGCGCGGCGATGCCGATTGCGCAATGGCGGCTGGTCAAGTCGTGAGCCGGTTTGTCGCGATTGGCGTCGGCTGCCGCGCCGGCGTTGCGGGCGAAGCGATCGCGGCGCTGGCGCGACGGGCGCTCGCGGAGGCTGGCGCGCCTGAGGGCGAGCGACACGTGTTCACGCTTGCGGCCAAAGCCGGCGAGCCCGGCCTCATCGAAGCCGCGCGCCTTCTTCGCGCGCGCCTGACGCCGCTCACGCTCGAAGCCTTGCAGGCGCAGGCGGAGCGCATCGCCACGCCTTCGGCGGCTGCACGAAAAAATTCGGCGCTCCCAACATCGCTGAGGCCGCCGCCCTCGCCGGCGCTGGGGTCGGCGCCCGTCTCATGGGACCGCGGCTTGCGGCCGACGGCGCGACTTGCGCCATTGCTCTATCCCGGGAGCGGCCATGACCGTGCACTTCATCGGCGCCGGGCCCGGCGCTCCCGATCTCATCACCGTGCGCGGGCGCGATCTTATCTCCCGCTGCCCGGTCTGCCTCTACGCCGGCTCGCTCGTGCCCGCCGCACTGCTCGATCATTGCCCGCTGGGTGCGCGGATCGTCGACACCGCGCCGCTCGATCTCGATGCGATCGTCAAGCTCTGCGTCGGGGCGACCGCAAGCGGCGAGGATGTCGCGAGGCTCCATTCGGGCGACCTTTCGATCTGGAGCGCCATGGGCGAGCAGTTGCGGCGCTTGAAGCGGGCAGGAGTGGCCTATACGATCACGCCCGGGGTGCCCGCCTTCGCCGCCGCCGCCGCCGCGCTCGGGCGCGAATTGACGCTGCCCGGCCTCGCCCAATCGCTGGTGCTGACCCGCACCTCCGGCCGCGCCTCGCCGATGCCCGAGCGCGAGACGCTCGCCGACTTCGCGGCGACCGGCGCGACGCTCGCGATCCATCTGTCGGTCCATGCGCTCGATCGCGTGGTCGCCGAGCTGACGCCATTCTACGGCGCCGATTGTCCGGCGGCGGTCGTCGCCCGCGCATCGTGGCCGGACGAGCGCATCGTGCGCGCGCCGCTTGGCGAACTGGTCGCCGCGCTGAGCGCGACCCCGATTGAGCGCACGGCGCTGATCTTCGTCGGCCCGGCGCTTGCCGCGGAGGACTTTCGCGAAAGCGAACTCTACAATGCCGCCTACAAGCGCCGCTTCCGCGGCGGCGCGCGCCGGGAGGACGAATGAGGCAACTGCGTGAGCCCTCACCCCGACCCTCTCCCGCTTCGCGGGCGAGGGGGAATCCCTTCTCCCGCTTGCGGGAGAAGGTGGCGGGCGAGAGCCCGCCGGATGAGGATTCGCTAGACTCTCCGAAACCCGCTGCTCGCGAGAACGCGCCCGTCGCGGCCGACGACGACGATCTCGAGCTCGGACGGGGCGCCGGCCAGGACACGCGCAGCCGTCGCCCACGCGGCGTCGGCGGTCAGCGAAGGCAGGTCGAATCCCGCGCCCTCGGCAAGCTCGAATGCATGCAGCCCGCTGTTGGCGTTGGCGATCCCCTCGATGAGCGTCGGCGCGCCGCCCGCATGCGCGACGCGCTTCGCCAGCGCCGCGAGGTCGATCGCGCCGCGCTTCGAATGCAAATCCAGCTGACCCTCGGCGA
Organism: uncultured Alphaproteobacteria bacterium; assembly: GCA_963749715.1. GTDB lineage: Bacteria > Pseudomonadota > Alphaproteobacteria > Rhizobiales > Beijerinckiaceae > Roseiarcus. The sequence continues at coordinate 215,378 of CAVVNR010000003.1, read as the reverse complement.
GCTTCGTCATCTTCGCCGGGCCGCCGGCGATGGTCACGCGCGCAATCGGATGTTGGCGCAGATATTTCAGCGTGCCGCCGACGAAATCGCCCATGTCGATCAGCGCGTGATCGGGCAGGCCGTAAAGCGCCCGGATGGCGGCCTCGGATGTTTCGCCGGTCGCGGCGCCGACGTGCACGCATCCGCTCGCGCGCGCGACGTCGACGCCGCGGTGGATCGAATGGATCCAGGCCGAGCAGGAATAGGGAATGACGACGCCGGTCGTCCCGAGGATCGACAGGCCGCCGATAATGCCGAGGCGGCCGTTGGCGGTGCGCTCGGCGATCTTCTCGCCGCCGGGGATCGAGATTTCAACAATTGCGTCGACGGCGGCGCCACGGCGCACGGCCACCTCCGCGAGATTGGCGCGGATCATGGCGCGGGGCGCCGGATTGATCGCTGGTTCGCCCGGCTCGAGCGGCAGGCCGGGCCGCGTCACCGTGCCGACGCCTTCGCCGGCCTTGAAGCTCAGGCCCGCGCCGGGAGGCTGAAGGCGCACGGTCGCGACGATCAGCGCGCCATGGGTGACGTCCGGATCGTCGCCCGCGTCCTTGACGATGCCGGCGCGGGCGAAGCCTTCGCCAAGCTCGTGGGTTGCGAGCGCGAATTCGGGCCGCAAGCCCTTCGGCAGTGCGACCGGAACCGGGTCCGGAAATTGGCCGGTCAGCAGCGCTTCAAAGGCCGCGCGCGCCGCGCCGCTGGCGCAGGCCCCGGTCGTCCACCCGCGCTTGAGCGCCCTCGTCCTTTCCGCCTCGGACATGCCCGTTGGCCTAGCGCGCGCCGCGCGCCTTTCCTAGTGCGAGCTAGCAGCGTCCGCTACCTCATCCTGAGGAGCCTGCGAAGCAGGCGTCTCGAAGGATACTCCAGTTTGCGCCGGCGTTTGCACGCGCCGACGCGTCCTTCGAGGCCGCTTCGCGGCGCCTCAGGACGAAGTTGGAGGATGGCGTCTGGTTCGACTTGCACGCGATCCGCATTCGGGCGCGCGCGCCCATGACCCTTGGCCTCATGATCGCCGCGCCGCGTTCCGGCAGCGGCAAGACGACGGTCACGCTCGGGCTCCTGCGCGCGTTCCGGCGCCGCAGCGTCGACGTCATCGGCCTCAAGTCGGGCCCCGATTACATCGATCCGGCCTTTCACGCCGCGGCGTCGGGGCGCGAGGGCGTCAATCTCGATTCCTGGGCCATGCCGCCCAAGCTTCTCGCCGCGCTCGCCGGTCACGCGGCTGACAAGTGCGAACTCGCCCTCTGCGAAGCCTCGATGGGGCTGTTCGACGGCGTTCCGGCGGAGAGCGGTCGCAGCGGCGCCTCGGCCGACGTCGCGGCGGCGCTTGGCATGCCGGTCCTGCTGGTCCTCGACGTATCCGGGCAAGCGCAATCGGCGGCGGCGATCGTCAGGGGCTGCGCGACCTATGACGGGCGGCTCAGCGTCGCAGGCGTCATTGTCAATCGCGTCGGCAGCGAGCGCCATCGCCGGCTCGTCGTCGAAGCGATCGAGGCCACGGGAATTCCGGTCCTAGGCGCGCTGCCACGCGACGACAAGGTTGCGCTGCCCGAACGCCATCTCGGCCTCGTGCAGGCGGGCGAAACGGAGGCGCTCGAGGCCCGGCTCGAGGCGATTGCGGACTTCGTCGAGGCGCATGTCGATTGTGGCCGAGTGCTTGCGTCGGCGGGCGAGCTCGATTGCGCTTCGCCCGCGTCAGCGCCGGCCGCGCTTCGGCCGCCGGGACAGCGCATCGCGCTCGCGCGCGACGCCGCCTTTTCGTTCATCTACCCGCATCTCCTACGGGGCTGGCGGGCGGCGGGGGCCCAGATCGTCGCCTTCTCGCCGCTTGCCGACGAGCCGCCGCCGGACGATTGCGACTTCTGCTGGCTTCCGGGCGGCTATCCCGAATTGCACGCCGGGCGGCTTGCGGCAGCGGTGCGCTTTCGCGATGGGCTAAGGCGTTTCGCCGAGACGCGCCCAGTCCACGGCGAGTGTGGGGGCTATATGGCGCTGGGCGAGAGCCTCATCGACGCCTCCGGCGTCGCCCATCCGATGGCCGGCCTTCTCGGCGTTGCGACCAGCTTCGCCAAGCGCCGCATGACGCTCGGCTATCGCGAGGCGCATCTCGCGTCCGATTGCGCGCTCGGAGCCAAGGGCGCGGTTTTGCGCGGCCACGAGTTCCACTACGCGACCATCGTCGCGACCGGCGGCGACGACCCCTTCGCGTTTGTTCGCGACGTCTATTGCGCGCCCGAGGCGCCCGCCGGTTCGCGCCGGGGCCAGGTCACCGGCTCGTTCTTCCATGTGATCGCGGAGGCATGAGGCTTCGCCGCTGCGCCCGCCTCGCGGATTGGGCCGGGCCTCGGTCCGAGCTATCATCGGACCCGCAAAGCAAATGATGGCGCCGCCTCCTTGGGGTCCTTGCCGAAGGTGACGCTGGGGAGGACATGATGTCGGCGCTCGAACTGTCGCCTCTGCGCTACGTTGCGACGATGCAGGCCGGCCTTGCCTTCATCGCCGGTTTCATGGAGGCGTGCGGACTGGTCGCGCTGTTCGGCCTGTTTATCGGACACATCACCGCCAACATCGCCATTCTCGGCATCGCCATCGCCACTCACGCGCCGGGCTCCGAGACCAAGCTCCTCGCCTTGCCGGTCTTCATGGCGGTGGTCGCGCTCACGCGGCTCGGCGTGCATCCGCTGCTGCTCCGCGGCTATGACGCGGCGCGGCCTATCATGGCGTTGGAGCTCGCCCTGTTGCTGGCCTTCGTAGCCGTCGGGAAAAGTTACGGTCCGTTCACCGAGTCCCCGAGGCTGGCCGATCACGCTGACGGCGGCGCTCGGCGTCGCGACGCTTGCGGTGCAAAACTCGGGTATGCGCCTGGTCTGGCCGACGCGTCCGTCAACGACCGTCATGACGCTGAACCTGACACAGTTCGTAATCGACGGAATCGTGCGGCTGCGCGACCCCGACGACGCGGCCGGCGCAAAGGCGCGGGAACGGCTGACGCTCATCGGGCCGACGCTGGGCGGGTTTCTGGCTGGCGCGGCGACGGGCGGCCTTGGCTATCTGATGGCCGGATTCTCGTGCGGCTTCGCGCCAGCCGCCGTGCTGGCCGTGCTGATCGTCCTCCGCGAGCAGCGAGCGTGAGCCGACGGCATGACTCCGGTCACTCCATCGGCAGCGCGTCATAGCGCGGGCTGCCGACGTAGGCGCCGAGCTTTCCCTCAGGCACGAAACCGTTGGGCACAAATTTCTGCAGGCGGCGGCCATCGACGGTTTCGCTCGTGTAGAGCACGCCCTTCGAGTCGACGGCGATCATATGGAGCAGCGTGAACTCACCCGCGTTGTGCCCCGCGCTTCCGAACCCGCCCAGAATACGTCCGCTTTGGTGGTCCAGAATCCACAACACCTCATTGCCGGTGTCGACGACATACATGTACTTCTGCCCGGGATCGGCCGAAAAGGCCACGTCAAGCGCCGAACCGATCGCTTTCCTGCCCGGCGCCCCGTCCGGCGCCGGCGAATATGCCGTCCCAGGCTTGACGTCGATGACCCGCTTCACCGCGCCGGTCTTGTCGAAGACCTCGATCCGGTCATTGCCGCGGTCGCAGACATAGAGCAGCCCTTCGCGATCGAACTTGGCGCAGTGCGGATGGCCGCCGCCGATCAGCGCGAAAAGGCCTCGATCGGTCCCCGCATCGCCCCACTGGCGCAAGAACTTGCCGTTCGCGTCGAAAACGACGACGCGATGGTTGCCGTAGCCGTCGGCGATGTAGACATCGCCGTCGTCCGGATCGACCGCCATGTCGGCGGGCTCGTTGAGAAGCAGCGGACTTTTGTTGCCGCCGGGCTCGCCGCATTTTTCGTCTGAATTGTCACAGACGCCCTTGCGACCGATCTGCAGGAGCAGTTGCTTGCCGTCATGCGACCATTTTTGCACGAGGCCGTCGGCGTTGCCGCCGATCCAGATGTTATTGTCTCTGTCGACAAAGCAGCCATGGATCGACTTGGGCATTATTTTTGGATCGCCCCAGGCGCTCACGATGTTCCCATCGGAATCATATTCGATGACGGGCGGCGCCGGCTGTTTGCCGACGGTCAGCTCCATCGCGGTTAGGTCGGACCGGTTCACTCCGAACACGTGATCCTGATTGTCGACGCAGATGCCGCCGACCGAACCCGTGACCCATCGATTGGGCAAAGGTTTCGGCCAATAAGGGTCGACGACAAAGCGCGGGACCTCGCTGTCAGCCGCGCGGGCGGACAAGTGGAGACCGTTCGAGAAGACCACCACGGCGGCCATGCTTGCGAGGACGGCTCCGCCGATCCGCGTCAGGATTTTCGGCGACGACCGCAAAATATGGAGCCGGATCGACTTGGGCATTCCATCTCCCGATCGCCAGCGGATATGTCCGGTGGTCACGGGGAATGATCCTGCGCCGATTGGCTCCTTCGGACAAGCTTCAGGCAAGGCCAAAGTCGAGACTGGACTCCTGCCCCAAAACGGCGCGCCCAAAGCGGAATGGTATTTGGAGGAAATGGTGCTTGATAAACGTCCCTAACATCCTGGCGTCCCATTGATTCGCTGCGAATATGCCTGATGGCGACAGGGGTAAGAGATGGCGCGGGGCAAGCGAAAGGCGAGCGGCGGCGAGACGGCCGACAACATCGCCACAGAATCGTATAACTTTCCGGAGGCTTCGCTTCTCGCGCGGCCCGAGATCATCCGGCTGAGGTCGGGCGAAGGTGAGATGCTGATCCTCGAGACGAAGGGCTTCGACAAGAAGGCCGAGATTAAGGCGCAAGCTGCGGAGCGATGGGTCACCGCCGTGAACGCCGCCAAGACGTTTGGGAAGTGGCGCCACGCGGTCGCTCGGAGCGTCGGGCAGGTACGGACGATTCTGGACGAGATTCCGTCAATCTAGCGCCCCCGGCTTCCGCCATGCGCCGCAGGCATGGCTGCAGGGGCAATGGGCCGATTGGGGCCAGGTAGCGGCAACAGGCGTCCGCGCTCTCTGTTCCGGCCGCTTATCATCCCTGTTCCAGTCGAAAATCGCTCTTGTTTCGCGCCAATGAATTGTGGCGCCGCCATTCCTGCGGAGGCATGCGAAATGCGCATCGCGCCAACTTTCCGACACGATCGTTGTGGGTTTTGATCCACAGCCGGACCCCCGATCCGGCAGTCGCAAACCTTACCCCAGCGGCGCGTAACCGCCGCGCCGGTGCGCGAGCGCCGGTTCGTCGGCGCCCTCGCGCAGGCTCACGACCGCGCCGAGCACGATCGCGTGCGAATGGCGCTCGATGATTTCCTCGATCAGGCAGTCGAAGGCGGCGATCGCGTCGGCGAGAACGGGGGCGCCGGTCGAGAGGGTGGTCCATTGCGCGCCTTCGAAGCGGCGCGGCCCATGGGCGCCGCCGTGCCCGCTGAAGCGATGGGCGAGCGCCTCGTGGCGCGCGGCGAGCAGGCTGATCGAGAAGGCTTTCGCCCGGCGCAATCCGGCGAGCGTCGAGGACGCGCGGTCGAGACAGACGAACAGCGTCGGCGGGGCCAGCGACAGCGACGCGAGCGAGTTGACGGTGCAGCCGACCCGCGCTTCGTCCTCGCCGCAAGCGACGATCGCGACTCCCGAGGCCAGCGTCCGCATCGCATGTCGAAAAGCGGCGCTGTCGGCGTGGCGCAGGCGCCGGTCGCTCACGCCCTCGCCTCGACGAGCCGCTCGCGCGCGCTTTGCGTGCGGCCGATGAGCCAGACGGCTGCGGCGGCGATCAGGCAGGCGAAGCCCGCAATGTAAAGGGCAGGGAGGTAGGTGTTGAAGGTTGAACGGAAGAAGCCGCCGCCCCATGCGGCGACCGCCGCGCCGATCATGTGCGAGGCGTAGATCCAGCCGTAGGTGACGCCGGCGCGCTCGCGGCCGAAATGCGTCGTGGTCAGACGTACGGTCGGCGGCACCGTCGCGATCCAGTCGAGGCCGTAGAACACCGCGAACAGCGATAGGCCGTAGACGGTGAAGGCGGAACTCGGCAGGTAGAGGAGCGACAGGCCGCGGAATCCATAATACATCGAGAGGAGCGCGCGATTGTCGAACCGGTCGGATAGCCAGCCTGAGCCGGTGGTGCCGATAAGGTCGAACACGCCCATCATCGCCAGGGTCGAGGCGGCGGCGACCGCTGCAACGCCATAATCGCCGCAGAGCGAGATAAAATGGGTCTGAATCAGGCCGTTGGTGCTCAATCCGCAGACGAAGAACGTGCCCGCCAGCACCCAGAAGGCGCTACTTCGAATCGAATCGTAGAGGACTTCGAAAACCCGACTGAAGGCCGCGGCCGGCGGGACATGGGCCGGCGTGTCGCCTTTATCGCCGTAGGGCTTGAGGCCGACATCCTCTGGCCTGTCGACGAGGAACAGAATGACGAGGATCGCGACTAGCAGCAGGGCCAGAATCGGCGGGGCGAGCGCGAGTCGCCAGCCGTAGCGCTCGGCGAGCCACGCGGCCAGGGGCAGGAAGACAAGCTGACCAGACGCAATTGAGGCGCTAAGAATCCCCGCAGCGAGCCCGCGCCGCGCCGTAAACCACCGCGCCGCGACCAGCGCGACCAGGACCATGGCGGTCAAGCCGGTGCCAAAGCCGACAATGACGCCCCAGAAAAGCACAAGCTGCCAAAGCTGGGTCATGACAAGCGCGCCGATGAGCCCAATCGCGATCAGCGCGAGGGCGATCAGCAGAATGCGCTTAAATCCGTATTTGTCGATCAGCGCAGCCGTGAACGGCGCCATAAGGCCGAAGAGAACAATGCGAAGCGCGAGCGCCCCAGAGATCTGCTCCGTGCTCCAGCCGAATTCCTTGGTGAGCGGCGCTATGAGAGCGCCGGAGATGCCCATGCAGCCTTGCGCGGCCAGGGCAAGCAAAAAGACGATTGCGACGATCGCCCAGCCATAGTGAATGCCGGCGCGCGACAGCCGCCTCGCCAAGGCCTGAGCAAACATCCGGGATCCCTTCAGCGCGCCGCCCGCCCGGCGCCGATCGTCAAAAAGGCGGGTTGAAGCCTTAATTGGGCATGCGCTTACAGGCTGTCAAGCAAACGGGAATCTGCGTCAGGCGGCGCTCAATTCAATACGATGGCCGAGATCAGCCGGCCATAGTCCGGCTCCTGCCGATGTGTCGTGCGACGATAGCTGAAGAACCGCCGATCGTCGGCATAGGTGTCGAGCGCCAGGTCTTCGAAGCCGCCGACCCTGGCGCGCGCCGCGCGCTCGGCGATATAGGCGTTGAGGTTGAACATCGAATGGCCAACTCTGCGGCCCGGGGTGAAGTAGCGCGCCGCCGCTTCGTCCGCATCCGCGAAAGCGGCGACAAACTCGGGCCCCACCTCGTAGGACGCGTGGCCGATGCAGGGCCCAAGCCCCGCGACGACATCGTCGCGCCTCGCGCCAAGCCGCTCCATCGCCCCTACGGTTGCTTCGACCACCCCACTCAGCGCGCCCTTCCACCCCGCGTGCGCCGCGCCGATAACGCGCGCGCGCCGGTCGGCGAACAGGATCATGCCGCAGTCGGCGCCCGTCACGCCGAGCGCAAGGCCTGGGGTCGCGGTCACCAGCGCGTCGCAGCGCGGGCGCTCGCCCCGCGCCCATGGTCCGGAGACCGCCAACGCTTCCGCCGAGTGGATCTGATAGGGAACGGCGAGGCGCTCGGGCTCGACGCCGAGCGCAGCCGCGACCCGCGCGCAATTCGCCGCCACCGCCTCGGGCGCGTCGCGGGAGCCGACCCCTCCGTTGAGCGAGGCATAAACGCCCTCGGACACCCCGCCGATGCGGGTGAAGAAGCCATGGCTGACCCCAGGAAGGCGAAGCGACTCCGCCGTCAATACGTAAGGCTTGTTCACGCGGACTTCGCGTTTGCCGGTTGGAAGCCAGGCGGCGGGCGGAGCCTGCGGTCGGCGATGGCCATCGCCTTGAACAGTGCGCCCATCTCGCCTTGACCCTTGCCGACCAGACGCGCCCGCGCGCGTTCGAACTCCTCGGCGCGGTCAGGACTGGCGCGCTCGGCCAGCGCCTTGGTCCTAAGGTCGATGCCGATCGCGCGCAGAAAATCGCCCTGGTCGACCGGGCCATAGACGGCGGCGCCGGTCGCGCTCGCGCTGCGCGCCATGGCGGCGAAATCGACATGCGCGGTGAGGTCGCAATCGCCTGGCGCGGCGAGCGGATCGACGTATCGGTGGGCGCGCAACGCCTGTAACGTGTCGCCAAACCGGGTGACGGCATGGCCGTAGTCCATGATGAGCGCCGCTCCGCCCTGTTTGACGAGCCGCGCGCCGAGTTCGAACATCAGCCGATGGCCGGAGGGGCTCACCTCCAGCACTTCGCCGTTCGCCGCCGCAGCCCGGATATAAGGCTCGGGCTTGTCAGCGACGTCGAAGACAAGGGCGCCATCGCCGTTCACACGCACAACGCGCTCGCGCCACTGACCGTTCACCCGCGCGAATTGGCGCACGGGCAAAGCGTCGAGAAATTCGTTCCCGATCACGATCGCGGGCCCGTCCGGAACCTCCCTGAGGGTCTGCGCCCACGAGACCGCTGCGCCGCAGTCGACGAGCAGTTCATGCTGCATCGAAGCTAGCGTCGGGCTTGTCTCGATGAGCCGCACGTCGAGCGCATTGCGAAAAGCCGGCACGATGCGGGCTGCGCGCAGCGCATCGCTGATCAGCGTGCCGCGTCCCGGTCCGAGCTCAACGAGGCGCAGGAGACCGGGCGAGCCCATGCTCGACCACACTTCGGCGGCCCAAAGCCCGATGAGCTCGCCGAACATCTGCGAAATCTCCGGGGCGGTGGTGAAATCGCCGGTCGCGCCGAATGGATCGCGGTTCATGTAGTAGCCGAGATCGGGATGCGCGAGCGCGAGCTGCATGTATTGCTCGACCGTGATCGGGCCGCGCTCCTGGATCACCGCCCTGATTTCGTCGAGGAGCTGGGTCATGTCGAGAGTCCCCGCCGCCCCAAGCTCCAAGCAAGCATCCCAAGCCCGGCGATGATGAGCGGCAGCGAATAGACCATGCCCCTCGTTAGGCCGTGCCCCAGGCTTTCCAGCTGCGGATCGGGCTCGCGAAAGAACTCGCTGAAAATGCGCGTCGCGCCGTAAATGATGGCAAAGACCGCGGAGATGATTCCCGGACGGCGCAGCGCGCCCCTCTGCGCGAGCCAATACAGAATGACAAAAGCCAGCAGCCCTTCGAGCAACGCTTCGTAAATTTGACTGGGATGGCGGGGCATAAGGTCCGTCCCCGGAAAGATGACCGCCCAAGGAACGTCAGTGCGCCGGCCCCAGAGTTCGGGGCGAATGAAATTGGCGATTCGGCCGAAGAAGATGCCGATCGGCGCGACGAGCGAGCACAGGTCGAGCACGGTCAGCGTCGGCGCGCCGTAGCGCCTGGAGAACGCGAGAATGCCGATCAGCGCGCCGATCAGGCCGCCATGAAAGGCCATGCCGCCTTCCCAGATTTTGAAGATCTCGATCGGATGGGAGAGATAATACTGCGGGTCATAGAGCAGCACATTCCCGAGCCGTCCCCCGATGATGACCCCGAAGGCGCAATAGACGAGCAAGTCGTCGATGCTGTCGGCGGTTGGTCGCCTGGCTCCTTCCCAGTACCGGTCGTCAGAGACGATGCGGCGAATGAGCAGCCAGCCCAGCACGAGACCTGCGATATAGGCAAGGGCGTACCAGCGAATGGCCAGCGGTCCCCATTGGACGAGAACGGGTTTGATCGCTGGAAAAGGCAGGACGAGCGTCGGCATCGGACGCATGCAGATGCGCTGGGGCCGGGACGGCGTCAAGTCCTGCGCCGGTTCATGCAGGCGCTAGCTCCATTTCGGATCGCTCGAGGCGGCGCGCCTACGCCGCGCGCGCCAACCTGCGATCGACCTCCGTTCGCCGGAAAGGGCGTCAGCCTCGGGTTCCGGGCGCTCGGAGCGGGTGCGCCATTGAACGCCGCAATGACGGAATGGTAGCGGAGATCGGCGCCATCCTCCTGCTCGCCCGCTGCGGCGCGACGCCAAACTCAGGCATGATTCGGTTCTTGCTGTAAAGTTGCCGCGGGACGGCGCCGACCGCTCCGGCGAGCGAGAGCCTTGCGTTCGCCGCCTTGCTCGGGCAGGGAGGACAAGGCGGGCGCACGGCGAGCGGTTGAGAGCGAACACGGGCATGAAGCGCGTTCACGACGTCGCATGGCCTATCATCGGCCTCGGCGCGGTTGCGGTATCGTCGTGGCTGTTGTTCAAGGACTTGCGCGGACTGTCGTTGGCCAGCCTGAAAGGCGCGCTGTTCTCGATTCCGCTTGCCCGGTGGCTGCTGGCGATCGGTTCAACCTCTCTCGCCTACGCCGCGCTCGCCTGGTACGACCGGATTGCGCTTTTGCATTTGCGTCGGCGCATCGGTTGGCGATTTGTCGCGGTGGCGTCGTTCACCGCCTACGCGCTTGCCCACAACATCGGCGCTTCCGTGCTCTCGGGCGCGGTCGTGCGCTATCGAGCCTATTCGGAGAAGGGGCTCAGCGTCGGCGAGATCGGCGTGCTGGTGGCCTTTTGTTCATTCACCTTCGGGCTCGGCGCGGCGACGGTTGCCGGGTTTTCACTGCTCTTTCATCCCGAATTGATCCGGCGCTTCGCCGGCGCCCCGCTATGGATCGGCCAAGTCGGCGCGGCCGCCCTGGTCGCCGCGCCGAGCCTCTATGTCCTCGGCGCGCTCCTCCACTTTCCGCCATTCAAGATCGGCGCCTACGAGTTCGTCTATCCGCGCCCTCCGATCGCGGCGCGGCAATTGCTCGCCGGGCCTTTGGAGCTGGTCGGCGCCTCCGGCATCATCTATTTCGCGCTTCCGGCGGCCGCCAATCCTGGCTTTGCGGTGGTGCTCGGCGTTTTTGTCGCTTCGTTTTCGATCGCGCTGGTCAGCCATGCTCCGGGCGGGCTCGGCGTGCTCGAGTTCGCCTTTGTCGAGGCGATGCCGGACGAGCCGCAGGCCAATGTCGTCGCGGCTCTTCTGGTGTTCCGGCTTCTGTATCTGATCCTGCCGCTGATATTCGCGCTCACGGTCGTTTTGAATTATGAGCGAAAGCGCTGGCGCGCGTCCGCGGCGATACGAGGAGCCGATGTCGATGGCCTCGCCGATCTCGATCAATAGCCAGGACGTCCTTCTGGCGATCGACATGCAGGCCGATTTCATGCCGGGCGGCGCGTTGGCGGTCGACGGCGGCGACGAGATTGTCCCGCTCGTCAATCGATTGGCCAGCCGATTCGAACACGTGGTGGTGACGCAGGACTGGCATCCGCCGGGGCACGCCTCGTTTGCCTCGACCCACGAAGGCGCGAAGCCCTTCGACACGAAGCGGCTTGAATTTGGCGATCAGACCTTATGGCGCGACCATTGCGTGCAGGGGACGCCGGGCGCGGCGTTGCACCCGGAGCTTGCGGTCGAACTTGCATTCCTCATTCTGCGCAAAGGGATGCACTCGGGAATCGATTCCTATTCCGCCTTCGTCGAGGCGGACGGCAAGACCACGACCGGCCTCGCGGCGCTCCTCAAGGCGCGCGGGGTTAAGCGGGTGTTCGCCTGCGGGCTGGCGACCGACTTTTGCGTCGCCCATTCGGCGCTGGACGCCCGCAATGAAGGCTTCGCCACCTTCGTGATCGAGGACGCGTGCCGGGGATCGACGCCAACGATTCGCTCAGCGAGGCTTGGTCCCGGATGAACGCCGCCGGAGTCCGGCGCATCCGGTCGGCGCGAGATCCTCGGCCCGGCTCTGTGAGGGGGCATGCAGCGCCGGGTCGGCGGGCGACTGAATATCGCGCGGCTGGACGCCGCCTGATCGTGATTTGGCGGAAGGCGGCTATCGCGTTAACCGCACTTGTCCAAGGCGGGCAGGCGGTTAACCGCGAGTTAACTCCGACCGAAGCATCGGAAGACCTCCGACGAGCGGCGTTATCGCCCGCTCTCCGCTTCCGCCGCCTCTCGCCCGGGTCCCAATGATCACGCTTTATCACCATCCCTTTTGCCCTCATTCGCGTTTCGTCCGCCTCGTGCTCGGTGAAATGGGCATTGAGCCAAAGCTCGTCGAGGAACGCGCCTGGGACGCGGCGCCGGGAGTTCCTGTTGATCGCTCCTGAAGGCGCGACGCCGGTCATGATCGAGGACCACGCGCCAAGTCTATCGGGCGCGGCGGTTATCGCCGAATATCTCGATGAGACGCGGGGCTTGGGCCTGGGCGAGCGCCGGCTCATGCCTGAGGATCCGCTGGCGCGCGCCGAGACGCGCCGGTTGACGCACTGGTTCAACGTCAAGTTCTTCAACGAGGCGAGCCAGTGGCTGGTGCGGGAGAAGATCACCAAACGCTTCATGAGCTTGGCGCAAGGCGGCGGCGCCCCGGACATGGATGCCGTCCGCGCCGCGCGCGCCAATCTGCGCTATCATCTGCGCTATGTCGGCCACCTCATTTCGGCTCGCAACTGGTTGGCCGGCGACCGGCTGAGCTACGCCGACCTCGCGGCGGCGGCGCATCTATCCTGCATCGACTATCTAGGCGACGCGCAGTGGGACGAGAACGAGACCGCAAAGACTTGGTACGCGCGGATGAAGTCGCGCCCGTCGTTCCGCCCCCTCCTGGCCGAGCGGCTGCCGGGGATGACGCCGAGCCTCGCCTACGCCGATCTCGACTTCTAGCGGCCTTGCGCGCCAAGGCGCGCGCGCTCGGGTTCGACGCCTGCCGCGTCGCCGCGGCCGACGCGCCAGCCGAGGCCGGCGAGCGTCTTGCCGCCTGGCTCGCCGAAGGCGCCCACGGCGACATGACCTGGATGGCCGAGACCCTCGAGCGGCGGGTCGATCCACGGGCGCTGATGGGCGAAGCGAGCAGCATCGTCATGCTCGGCCTCAACTACGGCCCGAACGCCGATCCGCTGGCGGCGCTCCAACGCGCCGATGCCGGCGCGATTTCGGTCTACGCGCGCCATCGCGACTATCACGACGTCCTCAAGGGCAAGCTCAAGCACCTCGCCGCGTTTCTGGTCGCGGCGGCGCGGCCCGAGCGAGCGGACGTCAAGGTGTTCGTCGACACCGCGCCCTTGCATCGAAAAGCCGCTGGCCGCGCGCGCCGGGGTCGGCTGGCAGGGCAAGCACACCAATCTGGTGTCGCGCGAATTCGGCTCGTGGCTTTTCCTGGGCGCGATCCTGACCGACCTTGATCTGCCGCCCGACCCGCCCGAAGCCGATCATTGCGGACAGTGCCCCGCCTGCCTCGACGCCTGTCCGACGAGGGCGTTCCCCGCGCCCTACCGGCTCGACGCGCGGCGCTGCATCTCCTATTTGACGATCGAGCACCAAGGCCCGATTCCGCACGCGCTTCGCGCCGCGATCGGCAATCGCATCTACGGCTGCGACGACTGTCTTGCCGTGTGCCCCTGGAACAAATTCGCCAGCGTCGGGCGGGACGCGAAACTCGCCGCGCGCGCCGACCTCGCCGCCCCGCCGCTGGCCGAGCTTGCCGCCTCGACGAGGCGTCATTCCGGGCGATGTTCGCCGGCAGCCCGATCAAGCGCGTCGGCAGGGAGCGCTTCGTGCGCAATGTGATGATCGCGATCGGAAACTCGAACGACCGCGGGCTCGCCGCCGCTGCGATCGAGCGCCTTGACGATGAGGCTCCGCTGATCCGCGGAGCGGCGATCTGGGCGCTGGCGCGGCTCCTTCCGCCAGCGGAATTGTCCTCGCTCGCGTTAGCCCGCATGCAAAAGGAGCGGGAGGCGACCGTCGCCGAAGAATGGCGAACGCTCTGGCCGCGCCGCTCGGAGGGTGATCGTTGTTTCCGCCGCCTCAGTGCGAGGGCGCGGTCTCGGCCTTCTTGAGCCTCTCGATCTCGTCCTTGAGTTGAAGTTTCTTGCGCTTGAGTTCGTGGACCTTGATGTCGTCTGACGCTGGGTGATTGACTTCGGCCAGGATCGCTTCCTCAATGGCCTGGTGACGGCGCACCAGCTCGCTGAGATGCGAATCAATCGACATGGGACAACTCCCTTATGGTCTTGGGCGACGAAATTGTGACATAACTGGCGGACCGCGCAAGCGGCAAAATGCCGCCGCCCTGTTCAAATCCTCGCCCCGGCGTCCACATTTCGGGGGGAGTTTCGGCCCTTTCGGGCCATCCGTTGGGGAAGTCGCCATCAATCCGGCAGGCTGTGGAACGGCGGCAGCGGGCTCCCGAGCGATCGCCTTGCGAAGGGCAGGCGACGCCGCCATAGTTGCGGGCGGCTTGGCGCGCGGCGGGAGGCGGCCCAAGCATAAAACGGCCTGACGATGGATGAGAAAGGGCTCACGCCGGAGGAACGCGCCGCCCTGGTCGGACAGATCGAGCGGCTGCGCGAGGAGCACCGCGATCTCGACGCGGCGATCGAGGCTTTGCGCGACGCCGGCCAGGCGGACCAGTTACAGGTGCAGCGGCTCAAGAAGCGCAAGCTCATGTTGCGCGACAAGCTCGCCCGGCTCGAGGACCAGCTGACGCCCGACATCATCGCCTGAGAAGAAGCCGCCGTGCCCTACGAAGTGAACGCCGACCTGCCGCCGTCCGTCCGCACCCATCTTCCGGAGCACGCGCGGGACATTTTTCGCGAGGCGTTCAATCACGCCTACGCCGCCCACCCCCACGATCCGCGGCAGGAGGAAGCGGCTTTCCGCATCGCCTGGGCGGCGGTGAAGCGCGAGTATGAGAAGATCGGCGATGAATGGGTGGCGAAGGAGCAAGGAGGGAGCAGAATGGTTCGAACTCATCAGCCCGGTGAAGCCGCTTTCAGATCGATTCTGCCCGAGGACATCGACTGGAAGCCATTTCTGGCGTTTCCGCCTTCGGCGCGGCTCGCCGTCGTCGTCGGCGACCCCTCGAAGCCCGGTCCCTACCTCATTCGGGTCAAGGCGGCCTCCGGCACGAAACTGATGCCGCACAGACACCCTGAGGATCGAATCTACACCGTGATCTCCGGCGTCTTCTACATCGGCCTCGGCGAGCAGTTCGATGGCGATAAGGTGAAGGCCTATCCGCCCGGCGCCGTCGTCGTTCTGCCCGGAGATACCTGGCACTTTCACTGGGCGAAGTCCGGCGAATACGTCACCCAGGTAACCGGCATCGGTCCGTTGGGACTGGAATACAAGGATTCGAAAGACGACCCGCGGAGCTCGTAGAGGGAGAGCCCGCGGATGATCATTGGCGGCTGCCCGGCGGCGCAGGCGCCGATGCCGCGCGAAGCTCTTCTCCAGGGATTGCTCAGTCGGCCCTACGCGGGAAGCGCCAACCGTCGAGGCCAATGAGCCGGTCGAGCGAGACCGCGCCGGGACCGAAGGTCATGATTGCCAGCGCCATCGTCGCCCAGGGCAGATGATAGTCTGGCCAGGCGTCCGGATAGGTGAGCTGGATGACGCCAGTCATGCACAATAGCCCGAGCGCCGCCCAGCGGGTGAGGAGCCCGAACGCGATGAGGATCGGCAGCACGATCTCGGCCGTGCTCGCCAAGGCCGCGAACAGATCCGGCGCCGGAAACGGGATCTCCGCGCCGAAGATGTGGAGTTTGTACTCCTGCGCGAACAGAATCTTCGTGCCGAACGAGAGCGTGAACCAGCCGTCCCAACGCGTGAGCCCGGATGCGAAGAACGGCCGCGCCAGCGTCAGGCGCAAGATCAGGAGCGGAAGCCACGCCGGGATCATGCCGAACGCAGCGCCGGTTAATCGGGCGATCGGATTGGAGGGGGCGAGAGCATTCGCGCGCCAGGCGCCGGCGTTCATGACGGGCTTCCTGGGATGAAGGCGGCGACCGCGCCGGATTCGACCAATCCGACCAGATGAGTTCCGATGTCGAAGGCGGGGTCGTTCAGCGCCAGCGCGGCCTCGACGAGGGTCGCGCCCTCTCGCAGCCTCAGCGCGAAATCGTAACCGAGCGGCGGCATGACGCGCACCTTGACGTCGGCCTCAGGGCGGGTGATCAGCGCGTCCTCGGCGGCTCCTTGGACAAGCGCGCCGGAACCGTCGCCGCCCTGCGCCGAGGCCCAGATCGAGGCGGCCGGCGTCGAGAAGCGCAGAAGGCGCGCCCCGGGGTGAAACGCGATCCGCGTTCCGGCCAAGCGATCGGGGCTGAGGCCCACAAGGTCGCCGACTGTCGCTGCGGCTTGGTCCTCGGCGTGGTAGGCCTCGACCCAGGCGTTCTCGAGCCGCGCTACGTCGGCTAGCGCGGGCTGAACCGCGGCGGCGGCGGCGAATTCCGGGAAATCCTCGCCATAGGCGATCATGACCGGCGAGCAGGGCCTGCGGGCGCGAACGAAGGCGCGCGCCAGGGCGCGGAAGATCTCGTCGCCCGCGATCCGGCGCGCCACCGGATAGCGGGCCTCCAAGGCGCCGATCAGTCCGACGGCCACATTGTTGCGGTAGACCGAAAAACGGCGCCTATCGGGCGCGCCCATGCGTCCGCGCGTCATCGCCGGCGCGGCCGCGGACGGCTCGCCGAGCGCAGCCGCGAAAGCGTCGATCGTCGTCTCAAACGGCATCGACAGGCTCCGGGATTTGCCTGCTCGCGAGGGCAATGGCGCGTTCGGCGCGGCGCGCTTCGCCAAGAAGCGTCGGCCAGGCGGGGAGGTCGTTGTCCCATTCGATCAGGGTCGGGACTGCGCCGAGCCGGCGGATCGCCTCGGCATAAAGGGCCCAGACCGAGTCGCGGACCGGCGAATTGTGGGCGTCGATCAGGAGCGGCAGGCCCGCGTCGTCGGCCTCCTCGGCATAGCCGGCGAGATGGATTTCGCCCACCGCACGAAGCGGAAACTCGGCGAGATAGCGGTCAGGTTCGTAACCGTGGTTGGTCGCGCTGACGAAGACATTGTTAACGTCAAGCAAGAGGCCGCAGCCGGTGCGTCGCGCAATCTCGCGCAGGAAGTCGGTCTCGGCGATCGTGCTCTCAGCGAATGCGACGTAGGTCGAGGGATTTTCAAGGAGGATTGTCCGGCCAAGCGCGTTCTGCGCTTCATCGATATGGTCCGTGACCCGCGCGAGCGTCTCCGCCGTGTAGGGCAGGGGCAGGAGATCGTTGAAAAACGCGCCCTTGTGGGTCGACCACGCGAGGTGCTCGGAAACCAGCGCCGGCTCGAAACGCCTGGCGACCGCCGCGAGCCTGGCGAGATGCGCCCGATCGAGCGGTCCTGGCGAGCCAATCGAGAGGCCGACGCCGTGCAGCGACAGCGGATAGCGTTCGCGGATGGCGTCGAGGCGGCGATGCGGGGGGCCGCCCGCGCCCATGTAGTTCTCGGCATGGACTTCGAAAAACCCGAGCTCCGGCCGGGTTTCGACAATCGGCTCGAAATGCTTGGCCTTGAACCCGACGCCGACGTTCGGCGCGCCGAGGGCAAGGGGCGTCCCGAGGGGAGCTCGAAGATTGGCAGCGGTCATGCGCGGCTCTCCCGGCGTCGTTCCTAGATGAAACCGTGTTGGCGTCTTCGCTGACGCGCCGGAGCGTGTTACACCGGGCGGCCCACGTCATTCGCGCTTCGGGCCGAAATATTTTCCCTGACCTGTAACGGCAGACGCGACGAAACGAAGCCCGAATGAAAGCCCAATCCATCGAGGGTCCCCCGGACGATCCGTGGTCTCAAATGATGAGGACCTCGATCGCGGGCGACGAGGGGGCGTACCGGCGGCTCTTGGAGGATATCGGCCGCTCGGTGCGAGCGATGGCGCGCTCGGCGTTCGCGCGCGCCAGAGTGGGGGATGCGGATATCGAGGATGCAGTGCAAGAGACCCTGTTAGCGATCCACCTCAAGCGGCACACCTGGGATCCCGCCCAGCCGCTTGCGCCCTGGGCCTACGCCATCGCCCGGCACAAGATCGTCGACGCCATGCGCCGGCGCGGCAGGCGCCGGGTTGAACCGCTCGAGGATTTTCAGGATTTCCTGGCCGCCCCAGAGGCTGAGGACCCGCACGCGCTGAGCGATGCGCGAAGGCTGCTCGAGACGCTCGCGCCGCGCCAGCGCGACATCGTGACCTCGATCTCCCTCGACGGCCAGTCGATCGCCGCGACCGCGGCGCGCCTTTCGATGTCCGAGGTCGCGGTCAGGGTGGCGCTGCATCGGGCGCTGAAGTCGCTGGGCGCGGCCTGGCGGAAGTCGATCACATGAGGACGTCCGAACTCATCGCGGCGCTGGCCTCCGATCCCATTCCCGAGCCGATCCAGCTTGGCCGGCGGGTCGCGTTCGCCCTCGCCCTCGGACTGATCGGCAGCCTCGCGATTTTCGTGCTGCTTAGCGGACCAAGGCCAGATATCGCCGAGGCCATCCGCACCGTTCGGTTCAATCTCAAGTTCGTCGACGCTTTTGCGTTCGCTCTGCCGTCGCTTCTGCTGGCGCTGCGCCTTGCTCGTCCGGACGCCAAATCCCGTGCGCTCGCGCTGTGGCTCCTCGCCCCGATCGCTCTGTTGGCGGCCGCGGTCGTCATCGAACTGTTGGTCGTCCCGCAAGACGAATGGCTTCAAAGGCTCATCGGCACGAAATCCATGCATTGCATGAGCATGATCCCGCTGATGGCCGCCCCGCTGCTCGCCGGGATGATCTGGGCGCTGCGCGCCGGCGCGCCGCTCCATCCGGGCTTGACCGGGGCGCTCGCGGGCGCGGCGTCGGCGGGAATCGCGGCGCTGCTCTACGCCTCGTCCTGCCCCGACGATTCGCCGCTCTTCGTCGCCACCTGGTATCCGCTCGCCACATTCATTTGCATGGGCGTCGGCGCGCTGGTGGGTCGGCGGCTTCTGGCCTGGTGAGCGCTGAGGACGTTACTTCTTGATCAGCGGATCGAGGATCGCCCGCAACTGGTCCATGGTGAGTTCTCCGCCGTAAACCTTGCCGTCGATGACGAAGGTCGGCGTGCCGGTGAGCTTGATCTCGTCGTTGGCGCGCTTGCCGATCGCCGCAACCGCGTTGACCTTCGCCTGATCGTTGAGGCACGCCATCGCCTGGTCATGGGTCAGGCCGGTCGGCCGCATTGCGGCGATCAGCGGCTCGAGCGGCTTGTCGACGAACGCCCACTTGTCTTGCTGGGAGAACAGCAGCTCGATCGCGGCGAACGCCTTGTCGTCGCCGACGCAGCGCGCCAGCACGAAGGCGGCGACGTCGAGCGGATTGCGCGAGAATTCGCGGAAGATGTACCTAACCTTGCCGGTGTCGACGTAGTCCTTTTTCAGTTCGGGAAGAACCTCGCGACTGAATGCAGCGCAATGGGGGCAGGTCAGCGAGCCATATTCGACCACCGGCGGGCTTGCGGCGTCGCCCAACGACAATTCCGGCAGCGAGCCGGGCTTGAGAACCGTGGCCATGTCGACCGTTCGATCGGGCTCCGGCGCCGTCGCGGCGGAGAGGGCGCTATCGGCGGCGAGCGCCGCTGCGGAAAAGGCGGCGGCGAAGGCAAGCCGGCGAAGAGTGGCGAAGGCCAAGTCAAACTCCTGGGCGGGGGAAGTCGGGCGGCGGGACATTGCACTCAAAGGCGTCGGGGCGGCAAGTGCGTTGCACTGCTTTGGCTCACAAGCGCGTTATCGGTCCCGTCGGCGATCTTGGCGCGTCCGGGGCTAGCATGTTAGTGCCTCGCGCAAACATTTTCGAGCATCGAGGAAGGAGCGGACGATGGAGTATCGGCAGCTGGGAAATTCAGGCCTCAAGGTCTCGGCGCTGGCGATGGGCACGATGACCTTCGGCGGCAAGGGAAACTCCGCCAAAACCGGCAACCTGCAACTCAAGGACGTGCGCAAGCTGATCGACATCGTCGCCGACGCCGGCGTCAATCTCATCGATACGGCTGACGTTTATTCCGAAGGCGCGTCGGAGGAGCTGATCGGCGAGGCGATGGGGGCGAAGCGCAAGCCCGGCATGCTGATCGCCACCAAGGCGCGCTTTCCGATGGGGCCGGGGCCGAACGATCGTGGCCTCTCCCGCTGGCGCCTCATTCGCGCATGCGAGGAGAGCCTCAAGCGCCTCAAGACCGACGTCATCGACCTCTATCAGGTGCATCAGTGGGACGGTTTGACGCCGCTCGAGGAAACGATGGAGGCGCTCGACAGTCTCGTCCGCGTCCGGCAAGGTGCGCTACGTCGGCTGCTCCAACTTTTCCGGCTGGCATGTGATGAAGGCGATGGAGGCGGCGCGCCGCGACGGCCGCATCCCGTTCGTCTCGGAGCAAATTCACTACACGCTGCAGGCGCGCGAAGCGGAATACGAACTCATTCCGATCGCCATCGACCAGAAGCTTGGCGTGCTCGTCTGGAGTCCGCTCGCGGGCGGGCTCCTCAGCGGCAAGCATCGGCGCAACAAGACCGCTGAAGGCTCTCGTTTCCTGGCGGGCTGGAAGGAGCCGCCGATCCGCGACGAGAACGCTCTCTGGGCGATCGTCGACGAACTGCTCGCGATCGCGGAAACGCATAAGGTCTCCGCCGCGCAGATCGCGCTGGCGTGGCTGCTTCAGCGCCCGGCGGTGACCTCGCTCATCATCGGCGGTCGCACCGAGGCGCAGTTTCGCGACAACCTCGCCTGCGTCAATGTGAAGCTCTCCGCCGACGAGCGCGCGCGCCTCGACAAAGTGAGCCAGCCGCCACTGATCTATCCCTACTGGCATCAGTCGTGGACGGCGAAGGACCGGCTTGGCCCGGCCGACCTGGCGCTGCACGCGGGCTATCTGCAGGCTTGACCGGTAGAAGGGTCTTTCCGGTCATGGCCGGGCTCGTCCCTCAAACCCGGCCATGACGCCGAGCTAATGGGATGACGCCCGTCCCCTACCGGCTCGACTGGATGTGGTTGCGCAGCACAGGATAGACCTGCGCCTCCCAGCGTTTGCCGTTGAAGACGCCGTAGTGGCCGACCCCGGCCTGCAAATGATGGGTCTTCATATAAGGCCTTAGGCCCGTGCAGAGGTCCTGCGCGGAGAGCGTCTGGCCGACGGCGCAGATGTCGTCCTTCTCGCCTTCGACCGTAAGAAGGAAAGTGCGCTTGATCGCCCGCAGGTCGATCGGCTCGCGCTTGTATTGCATCTGCCCGAGCGGCAGCAGGTAGCGCTGGAACACCTGATCGACGGTTTCGAGATAGAAATCCGCGCTCATGTCCATGATCGCGAAATATTCCTTGTAGAAGTCGCGGATCGCGTCGGCCTTCTCGATGTCGCCGGCGATGCGGTGGTGGAAGAGGTCGACGAAGGATTTCGAGTGCCGCTCGGCGTTCATGCTCATGAAGGCGCAAAGCTGCAAAAAACCCGGATAGACCCGCCGTCCGCGGCCTTCGAACTTGGTCGGCACGGTTCCGATCATGTTGGCGCGGAACCATTCGATCGGCTTTTCCTGCGCAAGCTCGTTGACTTTGGTCGGCGAGACGCGCGCGTCGATCGGACCGGCCATCAGCGTGAGGCTCGCCGGCTGGACGCCGTCGCGGTCGCGCGCCATGACCGCGGTCGCCGCGAGCGCCGAGACCGTCGGCTGGCAGACCGCGACGATGTGGCAATCCTCGCCGATGAAGCGCACGAAGTCGATGAGGTGGCGCGTATAGTCCTCGAGGGTGAAGTCGCCGTCTTCCAGCTTGACGTTGCGCGGGTTGATCCAGTCGGTGATATAGACTTGGTGGTCGCGCAACAAAGTCCGGATCGTGCCGCGCAGCAGGGTTGCGAAATGGCCGGACATCGGCGCGACCAGGAGGATTTTGGGATCGTCGTCGCCGCCCTGCTTGCGGAAGTGGAGCAGCTGGCAGAATGGCGTCCACAAGGCGCCCCGCTCTTCGACCGGAACCGCTGCGCCGTTGATATCGACGCTCTCGATTCCATAGTCGGGACGCGCATGGGTGAAGCCGGCGAGCGCCACCAGCTCGTAATAAGCGCTCATCCGCCGCCATGGCGACGCCGTCGGATGCGCCGCCCAGGCGCTTAGGATCGCATGCGCATTTTGGGCCAATTGACGCACGCGATCGCCGACGTCGGCCATCCCTTGATACGCGTCATAGATCATGAAATTGCCCAAGCTCTGGCGCAAAGTTAGCAAACCGCATGCCATCCGCTTGTGGCACGTCCTTTGCTAAATCGCCATTGGATGAAATTCGTTTTCCTGTCCGCGGTGGGCCGTCCAAATGTCGCAAACGACGCTGACCTTGAGCAGCAAGAACTATTCGTCCTGGTCGCTGCGAGGCTGGCTGATGGCCAAGCTTGCCCGGATTGATTTCGATGAAGTCATCGTCGCTCCCGATGACGCAGGCGCCCGCGCCGAGATCCTGCTGTTGTCGCCGTCGATCCTCGTTCCGTGCCTGACCTATAAGGGCATTCGGGTGTGGGACACGCTGGCAATCGGCGAATTCCTGAACGAAATCGCGCCAAAGGCCGGCCTTCTGCCCAAAGATCAGGCAGAACGCGCCCATTGCCGCTCCATTTGCGGCGAGATGCATTCTGGCTTCGTGTCGCTGCGACAGGCGCTGCCGATGAACATCAAGGCCAGTTTCCCCGGCTTCAAGATCTGGTCGAAGGCGCGCGCGGACATCGACCGGATCATCGTCATCTGGAGCGAGTGCCTTCAGGCCTATGGCGGGCCGTTCCTGTTCGGCAGGATCACGATGGCCGACGCGATGTACGCGCCGGTCGTGAGCCGCATTCGCACCTATGGGATCAAGCTCGACGGCGAATTGAAAACCTACGCCGACCGAATCTGGGATCTGCCGGCGATGCAGGAATGGCGCGAGGCCGCGCTGGCCGAGAAGGAGGAAATCGAGGAGCTCGAGGTCGAGTTCTAGCGGCCAGCTCGATCCCTATGCCGCCTCGGCGGCGGCACTTCGCCGAGGCGCGGAGAGGGACGCCAGCGCCCGGACGTTATGCTCGCGCCCGCGCGGCATGAGAAAGGCAGCGCCCTCATCGACGCCGTCGTTGGACGGTTGGTCGGCCGCGTCGAGAAAACCCATGACTTCAGGATCGCGTTCGAGAGCGACCAAGTCTCTGTCCGTCTCCCCAACCTACGACACCGAGAGCCGTGCGATCTCAAAGGAGTCCGCTATTCTCATCCGCGCTTGCGCCGAGCCGAGCGCTTCAGGGTTCCTTGCCTTCGTACTTGAATGACACCTTGAGCTTGGTGCGGTAGGCTTCGACCTTGCCCTTTTCGATCACCAGATCCTGCTCTACGACCTCAGCCACCCTCAGGTCTCTCACGCTCTTCGAAGCGCGCTCGACTGCGGCTGCGGCAGCCTTCTCCCAGGACTCCGTGCTCGTGCCGACCAGCTCGATTACCTTATAGACGCTCTCAGCCATCGGATCCTCCCTCGTCCGCGCGCTCGTTCCGTCGACAGGCCGCGCCCCCTGAGATTGCGGCCCTAACGCCCACGGGGTCAAGCCGCGATTTTCTAATTCTCCGGTCGCGCCGATCTCAGGATCACCGTGTTTTCAAATGCGCCGTCGGGAAATAGAGGCCCAGCAGCCGGCGGTCCCACCATCGGCCCGCCGCATGCTCGTCGCCTTCTGCGAAGGTATACTCGTAAAACTGCGCCCGCACGTAAGTCGGCGGCTTGTCCGGAAAGGGGTTCTTCTCCAAGAGCGTCGTCACCGAGGGCTCGTTCTCTAAGAGGCGCGCGAGAAAGCGCGAAAACCAGGGCACGCGTTGCGGGTCGTCGAGCGCTGCGAACCACATTTGCCAGTCGAGCCTCGGCTGATGCGGGATGTTCCAGCTTGGGCGTCGCATGACGTCGCCGGGCTTATAGCGGAATTCGTAGTCGCGCCACTCGACGCCGTCATTCGAACCCTGGATGACGATCTCGTCGCGGGTCGTGGTCATGACCGCGAACAGGCCGTATGGGCTCACGAGGTGAAGCGGCTCGAACCAGGCCTCGATCATGAGAGCCGCGTCCGGCGGGTCTCCGCCAAAACGCTCGTCCATCTGCACGAGGCTCAGGAACACCATCAACAGCGCGAGCGCGCTTACGACGACGTTCGCCGCGAGCCGAGGCGCCTGATGGCTGGCGCGCGCCTGCGTTAGCCGGATAAGGCGAGACGGCGACATCCGTCGCAACGACGCGTCGTCGGCGAGCGGCAGGCACAAGAGCGCGGTCTGGAGATTGAACCAGTTGTAATTGCCGGTCAGGAGAATGCAGACTTGCAGGGTGAGGATGCCGAAAGCCGCGACAAACCTCAAACGGCGCGGAAAGAAAATCAGGAAGGGCAGAGCGAGCTCGACGACAAACACCGCCCCGGTCGCGACTTTCAAGACGCCCGTCGGGAGCCTCGCGACGTAATACGCAAGCGGCGTCGGCAGCGGCTGGGTCAGGAAGTGAAAGGTGAGCGCCGTGAGGCCCCACCAGTTGGGATCGGCGCTCAAGAGCTTGACGGCGCCCGACATGAACATGAAGCGGAACAGGAGCCAGCGCGCAAGCCAAACGCCGGTCGTCGGGGCGAAGCTCATCAGCAACGCGACAATCGCCGTTTCCAGAAGGAAGGTGTCCCACTGGAAGTTCATGAACGTTTGCCCCGCATAGAGGAGCGAGAGATAGAGCGCGTAGATCAGTACGAGGCTGAGACGCGGCAGGAGATTGAGCGCCAGCATCGCGGATGCGAGCGCGCCCGCCCAGCACACGGCCTGAATGGCGATGTCGCTGTCGTTCAGCCAGAACACCATGGGCATGACCAAGAAACGCTGCGGCCCGACGCGGTCGGCAAGCGTCTCGACCAGTTCCGCCAGCGGCAGGATGCCGCGGCTGCCAATGAGCCCCTGCGCCTGCACTGCGAACGAGACGAAGGCCGAAAGCGCAATCAGCCCGAACAGGCGCAGGAACAGGAACGAGACGAGCTCATAACGCGGCGGTTCGTGGTTCCTGCCCCACAGCATGAGGCTCACGCGATGAAAGGCCGGACGATGGGCGGCGATGAACGCGTAAGCCCATTCCGCGATCGCCGCGAAACCGGGAAGGCGGCGGTAGAGGGCGAGCCAGAAGCCTTTGCCGCGCGCGTGGCTGAGCGTCAGGAAACTGGCCTCAGCGGCGCTGGCGCGACGCCCGTCGGGGGCGATGAATTGCACCGCGCGCCTGAACTCGGCTTCAGTGATCTCGGGATATTGCGCCGCCGACTTCTGATAAGGTCGGTATTCGACTTCTCGCCAGTGAGCTTCTCCCAATAGCGCGCCCAATAGAGGCAGAACCCACAATCGCCGTCATAGATGAGCAGCGGGCGCAGGCTGGCGGGCAGCGCCTCAGCCGCGACCGCCAACTGGTTTCCCGATGTCTCCTGCACGACGCTAACGAGGACTGGACCGAGGGCGCTGTTACGTGCGCCAAGAATAGCCGATTTTTGCGGTGGCGCCCCAATGTTAGCCGACGCGCTAGATCCGTTCGATATCCTCCCTGCGCTTCGCGTGGTCTGCCGCTTCACCGCGGTTCAGGAGCGCGGCTCTTAGGGCAGCGAGGCAATCAGATTGTGGGCGATGTCCAGGGCGATGCCCGCAGCCGGCGAACCGGTGTCGGAATTGATGAGCACAACGACCGCGAGCTGGCGCGACGGGACCACGATGATCTCGCTCGAAAACCCGGGAAGGCCCCCATTTTTCGAGACGACTTGGGGCATGCTGTTCGCCGGATCAGCCGGTTGAACGCTCCAGGCGAGGCCCGACTGACCGACGCCTTGGGGACAGGCCGCGAGATTCGGGTTCTCCGCCTGACAGGCGTAAGGCGTCTCCGCGGTGGTGAAGCCGACCGCCATAGCCGCAGGCACGCCCATCGACTGCACCGGATTGACGCCGGCGGCGGCTGCCGCGAACCGGGTCATGTCATTGACCGTCGACAACAGCCCGCCCGCCGGCGCCCAGATCGTCACCCCGTTGCTCTCGGCGGCCCCCGGCGCGACGTTGACACTGACCGGCGGGGCGTAGCCGGCGCCGCGATCGGTCACCTCCACCGCAACGACGTGCCCGTTGGCGATGTGGGCGACCGCGGTCGCGTCGCTCCCGCCTTGGCGGCCGCCGCTGATCGCAACTTTCGGTGGGTGCTGATAGCCAGCGCCGCCCGAGGTCACGTCGATGGCGACCAACTCGCCCGCGAGCACGCCGGTCCCGACAAGCCCAACGGCGGTCGCGCCCGCGGATGGGCTGCCGCCGCTGAAGGAGATGATCGGCGGCGCAATATATCCGGCGCCGCCCTCCGTGACATTGATGCTCGTCACCGCGCCGCCGGAAACCGTGGCGACGGCCGAGGCGGTCGTGGTCGAGCCGCCCAGTATCGTGATAGCGGGCGGGCTCGAACTCGAGTAGCGGCTGCCCCCGTGGGGGACCTGAATGAACCAGCCGAGAAGCGAGGCGTCGTTGATCTGACCGCCGCTTGGGATCAATAGTCCCAATAGGCCGATGGCAAAATCAGAATAGTTGTAGGGCCCCGGCAGGCTCGACACCGGCGTCGGCGGTTTCGTGTCGTAGTTGGTCGGCTTCGCATGCTGGAAGAAGTCGAGGAATTGGGCGGCCCCGTATTTGCTGATCGATGGCCGCGCCGACGGCAGGCAGCCAGGCGTTTTGTGGCCATCGCAGAGCGGCGCGTAGAGGGGGAAGCCGCCGGTGAAGTCGGCCAGCTCCTCGAGCGTCACCATTCCCGTCAGCGGCTCTAGCGCACCCAGCTGTGCCGGGAAGTGCGACAGCTGGTCGCCAAGCGTGAGCTGCCCGTCATAGATCTGCTGCCCCAAGAGGTTGGTCGTGAACACCTTCGTGTTCGAGGCGATCTCGAATACACTGTCGGGAGAAAAGAGCATGAAGCCCTCGTCGACGCCGAAGCCGGCGGTGTAGAACACCTCGTTCTTGTAGGCGACCCCGACCCCGACGCCAACAGCCCGGCCCTCGTAGAGCGCGGCCTGCGCAAAGGTGTCCGCATTACTGCACTGTCTGCGCGTCGTCGGCGGACGCATGGGGCGTCATCGCGCCAAGCAGGCCCAGAGCGATTGCAGTTTGCGCCCAAAGTCGTTGGGACATCCTGCCCTCCCATTGGCGCCAGCGAATGTTCACAAAAACACACGCCCTTTTGGGGGCGCGCGCTGCGCTCTCGCATCCTCGGCGCCGCTATCACTATCGCACGCCAACGGCGCCTGGGCCTGGAAATGTTGGTCCCAGTCCAAATCGCGGAGACAAAGCGCACGCGGGCGCGTGCCCGACACAGCCGAACATGAAACTGGCGACAGCCTTCTGGCGGCCGATTCTACTCCGCCGCTTCGGCCGTCACCGGGACATAGTTCAGAACCGGTCCGAGCCACCGCTCGACCTCGGCCACGGCCATACCTTTCCGCGCCGCATAGTCCTCGACCTGGTCGCGCTCGACCTTGGCGACGCCGAAGTAATGCGCCTCGGGGTGGGCGATATAGAGTCCGGAGACCGACGAGGCCGGCCACATGGCGTAACTCTCCGTGAGCTTGACGCCAATCGCCCGCTCGGCGTCGAGCAGGCGGAAGAGGGTCGCTTTTTCGGTGTGGTCGGGTTGGGCCGGATAGCCGGGCGCCGGGCGGATGCCCTTATAGGTCTCACCGATCAATTCGTCGGGCGTTAGCGCTTCGTCTGGCGCGTAACCCCAGAGTTCGCGGCGCACGCGCGCGTGCGTCGCTTCCGCGAGGGCTTCGGCGAACCGGTCGGCGAGCGCCTTGACCATGATCGACGAATAGTCGTCGTTGGCGTGCTCGAAGCGCCGCGCGATCGCGTCATCGCCGAGGCCGGCGGTGACGACGAACGCGCCGACATAGTCGCGCGCGCCGGTCGAGGCGGGCGCGACGAAATCGGCAAGCGCCAGATTGGGCCTGCCGTCGCGGCGCGCGAGTTGTTGGCGGAGCATGTAGAGCGTCGCGATCGGCGCGGCGCGCGATTCGTCGGCGAACAGCTCGATGTCGTCGCCGACGGCCGCCGCGGGCCAGAAGCCGACGACCGCCTTCGGCGCGAACCATTGCTCCTCGACGATCCGTTTCAGCATCGCCTGGGCGTCGTCGAACAGCGCTCGCGCCGCCGCGCCTTGCTCCGGATCGTCGAGCAGGCCGGGGTAGCGGCCCTTGAGCTCCCAGGTCTGGAAGAACGGAGTCCAGTCGATGTAGCGCGCAAGATCGGCAAGATCGCGCCATTCGAGCGCGCGCGCGCCGAAATAGCTCGGCGTCGCCGGACGATAAGCGCTCCAGTCGAGCTTCAGCGCATTGGCGCGCGCCTTGATGAGCGGCGCCCGGATCTTGTCGGCTTCGCCGCGCTCGTGCGCCTCCGCCACCTTGCCGTACTCGGCGCGCACCGACTGGATCGTCGCCGCGCGTGTTTGCGGCGATAGCAGCGCCGAGACGACGCCGACCGCGCGGCTCGCGTCGTTGACATGCACCGCCTGGCAACGCGCGTAGCGAGGATGAATCTTAACAGCGGTATGCACGCGGCTGGTCGTCGCGCCGCCGATGAGGAGGGGTATGTCGAAGCCCTCGCGCTCCATCTCTGCGGCCACATGGACCATTTCGTCGAGCGATGGGGTGATGAGGCCGGAAAGACCGATCGCATGCGCTTTCCGCTCGCGCGCGACGGCGAGGATCTTCGACGCCGGCGTCATCACGCCGAGATCGATGATCTCGTAATTATTGCAGGCGAGGACCACACCGACGATATTCTTGCCGATGTCGTGGACGTCGCCCTTGACGGTCGCCAGCACGATTGTGCCGGCGGTCTGGCGCTTGTCGCCGCCCGCGGCCTTTTCCGCCTCCATATAGGGCAGGAGCTTCGCCACCGCCTGCTTCATGACGCGAGCCGACTTGACGACCTGCGGCAGGAACATTTTGCCGGCGCCGAACAGATCGCCGACAATGTTCATGCCCGCCATCAGCGGGCCTTCGATCACGTCGAGCGGACGCTTCGCCTGAAGCCGCGCTTCCTCGGTGTCGATCTCGATATGGTCGGTCAAGCCGTTGACGAGCGCGTGGGCGATGCGCCTATCGACCGGCCACTCGCGCCACTCAAGGTCCAGCGGCTTCGCTTCCTTTGCGCCGGCGCTGCGGAAGCGCTCGGCGACGGTCAGCATGCGCTCGGTCGCGTCGGCGCGCCGGTTCAAGACAACGTCCTCGCACGCCTCGCGCAACTCAGGGTCGATTGTCTCGTAGACTGCAAGCTGGCCTGCGTTCACGATCCCCATGTCCATGCCGGCCTGGATGGCGTGATAGAGGAAAACGGCGTGCATCGCCTCGCGCACCGCCTCGTTGCCGCGGAACGAGAACGACAGGTTGGAGACGCCGCCCGACACGTGCGCGTGCAGCAAGTCGGCCCGAATGCGCCGCGCCGCCTCGATAAAGGCGACCCCGTAGCCGTTGTGCTCCTCTATGCCAGTCGCGACGGCGAAGATATTGGGATCGAAGACAATGTCCTCGGGCGGGAAGTCTGCCTGTTCGGTCAGGAGCTTGTAGGCGCGGGCGCAGATCCGGACCTTACGTTCGAACGTGTCGGCCTGGCCCTGCTCGTCGAACGCCATCACTACGACCGCCGCGCCATAGGCGCGCACCAGCCGCGCCTGGCGCAGGAATTCGTCCTCCCCTTCCTTCATAGAGATCGAATTGACGATTGGCTTGCCCTGGACGCATTGGAGCCCCGCCTCGATCACCGAGAATTTCGAGGAATCGATCATCACCGGCACGCGCGCGATGTCCGGCTCGGAGGCGACCAGATTGAGGAACTCGACCATCGCCGCCTTCGAATCGATGAGCCCCTCGTCCATGTTGACGTCAATGATCTGCGCGCCGTTGGCGACCTGGTCGCGCGCCACGGCGAGCGCGCCGGCGTAGTCGCCGGCCGTGACCAGCTTGCGGAACCTCGCCGAGCCGGTGACATTGGTTCGCTCGCCAATGTTGACGAAGGGAATGTCGGGGGTGAGCGTGAACGGCTCAAGGCCAGAGAGACGCATCAGCGGCGCGACGTTGGGCGCCGTTCGCGGTTTGAAGCCGCGAACGGCCTCGGCGATGGCGCGGATGTGATCCGGCGTCGACCCGCAGCATCCGCCGACGATGTTGACCAGGCCGCCGGCGGCGAAGCCGCCGATTTGCGCCGCCATCGCCCCGGGGCTTTCGTCATATTGGCCGAAGGCGTTGGGCAGGCCGGCGTTGGGATAGGCGCAGACGAGCGTATCCGCCACGTCGGCGATCTCCGCCAGATGTTCGCGCATCGCGCTCGCGCCGAGCGCGCAATTGAGGCCGACGGAGAAGGGGCGGGCATGGCGCACCGAATGCCAGAACGCGGTCGGCGTCTGGCCGGAGAGCGTGCGGCCCGAACGGTCGGTGATGGTGCCCGAGATCATTAGCGGCAAGCGAACGCCGTGCTTGGCGAACGCCTCGAAGCAGGCGAAAATCGCCGCCTTGGCGTTGAGCGTGTCGAAGATGGTCTCGATGAGGATGAGGTCGGCGCCGCCGTCGATGAGCCCGCGGACCTGCTCGCCGTAAGCGACGCGGAGTTCATCGAAGCTCACCGCGCGGAAGCCCGGATTGTTGACGTCCGGCGACAGCGAAGCGGTGCGGTTCGTCGGCCCCAAAGCGCCGGCGACGAACCGGCGCCGGCCGTCGGCCCTTTCCGCCTTGATCGCCGCCCGCCGCGCCAATCGCGCGCCGTCGCGATTGAGTTCGTAGACGAACTCCTGCGTTCCATAGTCGGCCTGAGCGATCGAGGTCGAGGAGAAGGTGTTGGTCTCGATTATGTCCGCGCCGGCCATCGCATAGGCGAAATGGATGTCTTCGATCGCCTGGGGCTGGGTCAGCGTCAGGAGATCGTTGTTGCCCTGCAAGTGTCGGTCGCACGAGTGAAAGCGGTCGCCGCGAAAATGGGTCTCATCGAGAGCGAGGCGCTGGATCTGAGTGCCCATCGCCCCGTCGAGCAAGAGAATGCGCTCGCTCGCGGCGCTGCTCAGCGTCGCGGCTGCGCCGTCGCTGCGCGCGAACGCCGCGTCGAGGGCCTGAGCGGGAGAGCGACTCATTATTCATACCGTCAATGTTGTTTCGCGCTGACATAATCATATAAACATGTCTTTATATGAAAGACAAGCGACTTGACGTGAACGCCTTAGCCAACCCAATCGGTCTGCTTCCGCGGGCGGCCTCTTCGCGAAAATAGCGGCCGTTCGGAGACGGCGCGGCGGACGGGGCAAATCGTCCAAAGCCATCCTTCGGTCATCGCGTCGCGGCTGCTTTCCCTTGGCTCAATCCGCTCAATCAATAGAATGCAGGGCCTTCACGGTTTTGTGATATGCTGGACCGACGCCCGGAGGACGCGCCATGAGCGAGACCCGGAAAATTGCCGCGATCCTGGTCGCCGATATCGTCGGCTATAGCCGGCTCGCGGGGACGGATGAGGGTCGCACGCTGTCCCGGCTGCGGGGGCTGCGCAGCGATCTGATCGATCCCGCTATCGACGCTCACCGCGGACGCACCGTCAAGCGCACCGGCGACGGCATTCTCATCGAGTTCCGCAGCGTCGTCGACGCCGTGCGCTGCGCCATCGAAGTGCAGAACGGCTTGGCCGAGCGCAACGCCGGTCTGCCGCCCGAGCGACGCATCGAGATCCGGGTCGGAATTCACCTGGGCGACGTGGTCGAGGAAAGCGACGGCGATTTGATGGGCGACGGCGTCAACATCGCCGCCCGGCTTGAAGGCATTGCCGCGCCTGGGGCGATCTGTCTTTCGGAGGACGCCTATCGACAGGTCAAGGGACGGCTTGATCTGGCGGTTACCGACCTCGGCCACACTCAGCTCAAGAACATCGCCGATTCGATCCGGGTTTATTCGCTGCAGGTCGGCGTCCCCGCTCAGGCGAAGCCCGCCACTCCAGCAGGGCCTGTCGCGCCAAAAGAGCGCTTCTCGCTCGCGCCGCTCGCTGCTGGGATCGCAGCCTTGCTCATCGTCCTCGCGGGCGGGGCATGGTGGCTCCTGGAAGCGAACCGGCCTGCGACCGTGGCAACCAAGTCGCCGGCGCCGGTCGCTTCGAACGTAACGACGCCTGCAGAAGCCAGGCATCTCTCCCTGGTGGTGCTGCCATTCGCCAACCTCTCGAACGACCCGAGCCAGGACTATTTCGCCGATGGCGTCACCGAGAGTCTCACCACCGACCTCTCGCGCCTCACCGGCGCCTTCGTGATCGCGCGTAACACCGCCTTCACATTCAAAGGCAAGAATGTCGACGCGCGGGAAATCGGCAAGGAGCTTGGCGTCCGCTACGTGCTCGAGGGCTCTGTCCAGCGAGACGCGGGCCGCATGCGGGTCAACGTCCAACTTATCGACGCGGAGACCGGCAATCACCTTTGGGCCGACCGCTTTGACAAGCCTCTGGCTGATCTCTTCGGAATGCAGGACGAGATCGTCGCTCGCCTCGCCAATCAATTGGGGACGGAGCTGATTTCCGCCGAAGCGCGGCGCGGCCAACAGGCGGCGAATCCCAACTCCATGGCCCTCTATTTTCAGGGCATGGAATGGTTCAACAGGGGAACCAACCTCGAGAACATGAACCACGCGCGCGACTTTTTTGAACGGGCGCTGGCCCTCGATCCGGGCAATGTCGACGCGCTGCTCGGCGTGGGACGAGCCGACTTTGAAGTGGGCGCATCTTTCTTGTCGGACGATCGACCCGCGCGGCTCGCGTCCGCCGAAGCGACGATGGGCAAGGTGCTTTCCCTACGGCCGAACGATGCGCGGGCCCACGAGGTTTTGGGCAGCGCCCTGAACCAGACCAACCGCACGGCCCAAGCCATTGCCGAGTTCGAGCGGGCATTGGCCTTGGATCCGAATCTGGCCGACGCTCACGGTGACATCGGTCTCGCCAAGAATTTCGCCGGCCGCGCCGAAGAGACCGAAGGCTATGTAAACGAGGCCCTTCGCCTCTCCCCTCGCGACAAATCGGCCTGGCTCTGGCTGCAATTCGCAGGCGGCGCCAAGTTGCAACTTGGCGCCGACGAGGAGGCCGTCGCGAAGCTCCGCCACGGTATCGACATCAACCGGACTTTTCCGCTGTCGCATTTCTTCCTCGCCGCCGCGCTTGCGAATCTCGGCAAGCTCGACGAGGCGCAGGCCGAGACCCGCCTCGGACTGACGCTCGATCCGACTTTTACAATCCAGCGTTTCCGCGTCCAAGAGAGCGATAACCCGATTTTCCTGGCAGGGAGGGAGCATATCGTCAAAGGCATGCGCAGGGCCGGCGTGCCGGAGGCATGAGGAGACCTACCGTTCGGCCGCCTCGACTGGGCCGCGAACGCAATGCTTTGAAAACGAGTCGGGCATGTCGCAGGCATCCTCCCGTCCGGGAGCGCTGCACAATCGAACGTGGCTGTCCCAAGTTGCAACGTCCACGTCCGCGATCCGCGTATGACCGCTCTACGTCTACCGAAACCCGTCAGGGTGGTTGGGTTTTGACCCCTCGGCCCGCGGCCGGGGCTCGCCAATTTGCCAAACGCCCAACGTCCCCTCAGTATGGCGGTCAGTCAAGACGGCGGTTCGCATCGCCTATGAACAAGGCGCGCCGTCGGGAGGAAACCGGTCGGATGACGCTGCGCAAGACCCGCCGCGTCGGCGCTTTGACTGGCGATGCGCGGTCCCAATACGAAAATTCAGGCAGGATCTGAATTATGGCTGACAGGGCCGACGGATCGAGCAAACGTCCCTCGATCACCGATCAGGAGGCGCTCCAGTTCCACTCGCGGGGGCGTCCCGGCAAGCTCGAAATCGTGCCGACCAAGCCGATGGCCACTCAGCGCGACCTGTCGCTCGCCTATTCGCCGGGCGTCGCGGTTCCGGTCAAGGCGATCGCCGCCGATCCTTCAACCGTTTATGACTACACCGTTCGCGGCAACATGGTCGCGGTCATCACCAATGGCACGGCGATCCTGGGACTCGGCAATCTCGGAGCGCTGGCCTCCAAGCCCGTGATGGAAGGCAAGGCGGTGCTGTTCAAGCGCTTTGCCGACGTCGATTCAATCGATTTGGAAGTTGGAACGGAGGATCCGGACGAATTCATCAACGCGGTGAAATACCTCGGACCGTCATTCGGCGGCATCAATCTCGAGGACATCAAGGCGCCGGAGTGCTTCTACATCGAGGAACGCCTGCGCGAGATGATGGATATTCCCGTCTTTCACGACGACCAGCACGGCACCGCGATCATCGCCGCTGCGGGGATGATCAACGCGATTCATCTGACCGGTCGCGACATCAAGACCACGCGTCTTGTCTGTAACGGCGCCGGAGCGGCCGGCATCGCTTGTCTCGACTTGATCAAGTCGATCGGATTTGAGCCTGCAAACGTCATCCTGTGCGACACCAAGGGCGTGGTCTACCGCGGCCGCCAGGAAGGCATGAATCAGTGGAAATCCGCCCACGCGATCGAGACCCCTCTGCGCACGCTCGAGGAAGCCATGGCCGGGGCGGATATTTTCTTCGGTCTTTCGGCCAAGGGGGCGCTGACCGCGGATATGGTCAAGAGCATGGCGCCCGATCCGATCATTTTCGCAATGGCGAACCCCGACCCGGAAATCACGCCGGAGGAAGCGCAGAAAGCGCGCGACGACGTGATCATGGCGACCGGGCGCTCCGACTACCCCAATCAAGTCAATAACGTCCTCGGATTTCCCTATATCTTCCGCGGCGCGCTCGACGTGCGCGCCAAGACGATCAACATGGAAATGAAGATCGCCGCCGCGCACGCCCTGGCCGACCTCGCACGCGAGGACGTTCCCGACGAAGTGGCGAACGCCTATCGCGGCGCGAGGCCGCGCTTTGGTCGCGACTACATCATTCCGGTCCCGTTCGATCCGCGCCTCATTCATGTCGTGCCGATCGCGGTGGCCAAAGCCGCGATGGCCTCCGGAGTGGCGCGGCGGCCGATCGTCGACCTTACCGCGTATAAGGCGCAATTGTCCGCCCGCCGCGACCCGATCGCTGGCGCGATGCAGCGGATCATCGAGCGGGTCCGCCGCGCGCCCAAGCGCGTCGTATTCGCCGAGGGAGAAGAAGAGCAGGTCATCCGCGCCGCCTATTCTTTCGTCCACCAAGGTCTCGGCGCCGCCATTCTGGTCGGCCGGGAAGAGCGCGTGCGCGCCGCCGCCAAGGCCGCCGGTCTGGACCTCTCCGACAAGGGCATCGAGATTTACAATGCCCGCCTATCCAACCGCAACTCCCTCTATGCGCAGTTCCTGTACGAGCGGCTGCAGAGGAAGGGATATCTGGCGCGCGACTGCCAGCGCATGATCAACCAGGATCGCAATTACTTCGGCGCCGCCATGGTCGCGCGCGGAGACGCGGATGCGATCGTGACTGGCGTGACACGCAACTTCTCGATCGCTTTGGAGGAAGTGCGGCGGGTGATCGACGACAAACCGGGTCATCGCGTAGTCGGCGTCTCGATCATCCTGTCGCGCGGTCGCCCGATCCTGGCCGCCGACACCGCAATCACCGAGATGCCGAGCGCCGAGGATCTGGCGGAAATTGCCGTTGAGGCGGCAGGCGTGGCGCGCCGCCTCGGTTACGAGCCGCGTGTCGCTCTGCTCGCCTTCTCCAATTTCGGCCATCCCCCAGGCGAGCGGACCCAACGAGTGCAGGAAGCGGTGCGGATTCTCGACGCCAAGCGGGTGGATTTCGAGTACGACGGCGAAATGGGCGCCGACGTCGCGCTCAACAAAGAGCTGATGGCCGCCTATCCGTTTTGCCGCCTCAAAGACACCGCGAATGTGCTGATCATGCCGGCCTTCCACTCCGCCTCCATCTCCACCCGCATGCTGCAGGAATTGGGCGGGGCCACGGTGATCGGGCCGTTGATCGTCGGGCTCGAGAAGCCGGTGCAGATCGTCTCCCTCGGCGCCAAGGATTCCGACATCGTCAATATGGCGGCGATGGCGAGCTTCAACATCGGCGGGTGAAGCTGATCCTGTCACCCAACGCTGATTGTCGTGGTTTCAACACGCAGAATGACCTTCTGGTAGGTCCATTCGATCAAGCCGCCCGCCTGGCCGGCGAGGCGGCCGGCTTCGCGTCTGAGTTTATCGAGCCTCGAGGCGCGGCGCGACGCGGCGCCTCCGTCGGGGCCGGCCATTGCCGTGGCGAAAGTCCGGCCGCCCTGGCCGGGGAGAAGAAGATGATCCTGGATCGCGATGGCGGGAATGAGCTGATAGATGTGCAAGCCGACGCGGCGGGGGTGATTGGGGAACAGCGAATAGTCGGCGGGCGCAGAGGCGCTGGCGGTCAATTCAAGATAGCGGGCGGCTCCCTCCCGGGTGAGGATATAAGCTGCGCTGCTCTGGTGGCGGCTGTAGAGCCTGG
The DNA here is from genome assembly GCA_963749715.1 of uncultured Alphaproteobacteria bacterium. GTDB lineage: Bacteria > Pseudomonadota > Alphaproteobacteria > Rhizobiales > Beijerinckiaceae > Roseiarcus. The sequence continues at coordinate 179,057 of CAVVNR010000003.1, read as the reverse complement.
CGATCAGGCGGCCGCCGATCGCGGCTCGTTTGTCGCCGAGCGCGACAGCTTGGAGATAGGTGTCGAGCTTCACCGAATGCGCGTCCGCCGGTATCCACGTCTCGGCGCCGGTCAGCGCCGCGAAATTCGGCCAGATGTGCAGGTCGTCCTCGAGGAAGCAGGCATGCGCATCCGGGCTGGCGAGCAATCGGCGCCAGGCCGCCCTATGGCTTTCCAGGCAGGCGAGCTCAAATCGGGTGAGGCCCTTGGTCGTCGGCGGCTCGTTCGATCCGTCGACGGCCGCAAGGCGCTCGAACGCGACCCCGTTCAATTGATTGCGCATATGCGCGAGGCGATCGGGGTGGCGATCGAGGTTGATGAGATAGATCTTCATGCGCGGGCGCCCGGCGCTTCCCGCCCCGTCTCGCTCGGCGTCGAGCGCTGGCGACGTCGATCGAGGCGCCCGGCGCTCAAACCTTCATCTGCGCCCCGAGCTCGACGACCCGGTCGGAGGGGAGGTTGAAGAAGTCCGGCGCGCTTGCCGCCTGCTTGGTCATGGCGATGAACAGTTTGTCCTGCCAGGGCGGCATGCCGGAATTGGGCGCGGTCTTCAGCGTGCGTCGACCGAGGAAGAACGAGGTGGTCATGATGTCGAACTTGAGACCCGCCTTTCGCATCGCCGCCAATGCTCGGGGGATATGCGGCTGCTCCATATAGCCGAAGTGAAGCGTGACCAGCATGAAATCCGGCGACAGGCTGGTCATCTCGTATCGATTGGCTGCGGGCACCCGCGGGGTCGTCTCGGTGCGGACGTTCAAGAGGACGACGCGCTCGTGCAGCACCTTGTTGTGCTTGAGGTTGTGCATGAGCGAGGACGGCGCTGACGTCGGATCGTTGGTGAGGAAGACCGCCGTACCGGGAACCCGGACCGGCTTCGATTTCTCGAGCATCTTGATCAGGTCCAGCGTCGGGATGGAGTCCCGATGCGTCCGAAGGAGCAGGATTGCGCTGCCGCGCGACCAGGTCCACATCACCAGGAACATCGCGGTGCCGAGCGTGAGCGGCACCCATCCGCCGTCCACGACTTTATAGAGATTGGCGATGAAAAACCCGACGTCGATGGACAGAAAGGCGCCGGTGAGCGTCAGCGCCGCCCAGAGCGGCCATCGCCAGAGCTTCCACACCACAAAGAAGGCCAGAGCGGTCGTAGCCACCATGGTGCCCGACACGGCGATGCCGTAAGCGTTGGCCAAGGCGTCGGAAGAGCGGAACAGCAGCACCAGCCCGAGTACGCCGAGCAGCAGCACCCGGTTGACGCGCGGGATGAAAATCTGGCCCTCTTGGGTCGGAGAGGTGTGGACGATTTCCAGCCGCGGCAGCAATCCGAGCTGGATCGCCTGGCTGGCGAGCGAAAAGGCGCCGGTAATGACGGCCTGGCTCGCGATCACCGTCGCGGCGGTCGACAGGAGAATGAGCGGAACCAAGCCCCAGCCTGGAGCCAGCAAATAGAACGGGTTCTCGACCGCCGTCGAGTCGTTGAGGATCAAGGCGCCCTGGCCGAGATAGTTGCACACCAGAGCCGGAAGAACGAGGAACAGCCAGGCCGCCTGGATCGGGCGTCGTCCGAAATGGCCCATATCGGCGTACAACGCTTCCGCCCCGGTCACCGCCAGAAAGACGGCGCCGAGCACGATGAACCCGATCGCCCCGTGGGCATGCATGAAGCTGAGCCCCGCAAACGGGCTCAGAGCCCGCAGGATGCTCCACGCCGAGGCGATATGCACGAGCCCGAGCACGGCGATGACGGCGAAGAAGATCACCATGATCGGACTGAAAAAGGCGGCGACTCTGGCCGTCCCCCGGCTCTGGGCGGCGAACAGAATCACGAGAATGACGATCGTCGCCGGCAAGACATAAGGCGCGAGGCCGACGTCGACCTGTTTCAGTCCTTCGAGCGCTGACAGCACGGAAATCGCCGGCGTGATCATTGCGTCGCCCGAGAACAGCGCCGATCCGGCGACGCCGAGGATGAACGCCAGCTTCGTCCGCTGTCCGAGCGCGCGTTGCGCGAGCGCCTTTAGCGAAAGAATGCCGCCCTCGCCCTTGTTGTCGGCCAACATCAGGAAGAGCACATATTTTCCGGTGACGACGATCAGCAGCGCCCAGATGATGAGCGAGACGACGCCGATCACCTCGACCGGTCCGAGCGCCGATCCTTTGAACTGGCCGAGCGCGGTCTGCAGCGCGTAGAGGGGGCTCGTGCCGATGTCGCCGAACACGACGCCGATCGAGCCGAGCGCGAGAACCGAGAAGCGCCCGGAGGAAGGGGCGAGGCCCTCGCCCTCGCCGCCCAAGGCTGCGGGCGGAAGGGCGTCCTTCGAAATTGGGTGGGACATGCGAAAAGGGGATCCCGCGGATCGCCGGCTGCCGCCGGGCCTTCAAAACGGCGCGTGTCTATACTCTCTCGTCTCGGGAACGGGAAGGGCCAGATTTTCCGCCCGCAATTAGTATTTTCAATAACCAACTGACTGGGTTGGGATCGAGGCAGACGGTTCATCCATTTTCTCGTCTGGTAGGTTCTTCTCACCGCGCGTGTTGTCTCTCCGCCGGGCTTAACGGCTACAGCCAAGGACCGGCGAGCAGAAGTGCGCTAAGAGATCCTCGGTCGTTTCGGCGTCGGTAAGCACGCGGATTCTAGCATTGCGCCTTGATGTCCGCCGCGCAGGCCGCGGTAAACGCAGCCCCCGCGAAAGCCGGAGGAGCGATAAGGAGAGTCGCGCCAAGGGTGGCGATCCAGGTCAACGTTTTCATGTAACGACCCTCGGATCAAATGCTCCTACGTGTTCGAGGCGTGGAAATAGTATAGCATAAAATTCTAGGGATATCCGGGACCAGGAGCCTTTCGCGCGGGACTGGAATCTCACGTGCTAAATGTATTAACCCAAGACGGCCCGGTAGCCTGATCGCCCGCTTTGTGCAAGGGAAGGTTCGCGTCCGTTCCGCGCGGCGTTCGGAGGCGCGCGAAAGACCGGTTCCTTCACCGCCGATCCCCCTCCCCACGCGAGAACGGAGAAACTCCCTCCGCCTCTCCGCCGCGCCAGGTGATGAGCCGCGCGCTTCGCTGGTCACGTGCGTAGATCCAGAGCCAGTTGAGCGCGACGCTCAGCCGGTTGCGGACACCGATCAGAAAGTAGATGTGGGCGAAACCCCACAGCCACCACGCGATCGGGCCCTTGAGCTTGATCCAGCCGAAATCGATCACCGCGCGCCGCTTGCCGATTGTCGCCAAATCTCCCGCGTGCTTGTAGCGGAAGGCCGGAGGCGCGGGCGCGCGGCTTAGTCGGGCCTGGATGACGTCAGCGACATATACGCCCTCCTGCTTGGCGGCCGGCGCGATGCCTGGAACCGGCCGCCCGTCCGGGCGGAGAACGATGGCCGCATCGCCGATGGCGAAAATCTCTCGGCTGTCCCGGGACCGTGAGGTCGGGGTCGACCTTGACACGTCCTACCCGGTCTGCCGGCGCGTCGAGCCACTGGGCGGCGGGAGAGGCCTGAACGCCGGCCGCCCAGATGATCGTCGCCGCAGCCAGCGGCTTGCCGCCGAAGACGACCCCTTCGGCGCTGCATTCCGAGACCGCCTGCCCGAGCACGACTTCGACGCCCAGCCGTTCCAGCGAGCGCTTCGCGTAGAGCGACAAGTCCTCGGCGAAGGCGGGCAGGACGCGCGGGCCGGCCTCGATCAAAACGATGCGCGCCTCACGCGTGTCGATGTGCCGGAAGTCAGCGGGCAGCGTAGCGCGCGCCAGTTCCGCGATCGTCCCGGCGAGCTCAACCCCGGTCGGGCCGGCGCCGACGATGACGAAGGTCAGGAGCGCCGCCCGCTTCCGCTCGTCCTCTTCGCGCTCCGCCTCTTCGAAGGCGAGGAGGATGCGGCTGCGTATGGTGGTCGCGTCCTCGAGCGTCTTGAGGCCCGGCGCAAACGGCTCCCACGCGTCGTGGCCGAAATAGGCGTGCCGTGCGCCGGTCGCGAGCACGAGCGTGTCGAAGCGAAGCGTCGAGCCATCATCGAGGCGAAGCTCGCGAGCCTCCTTGTCGATCGACGCGACGGAGGCGAGCAGGGTGGTGACGTTCAGCTGGCGGCGAAAGAGATGCCGGATCGGCCAGGCGATTTCGGAGGGCGCGAGCGACGCCGTCGCCGCCTGGTAGAGAAGCGGCTGAAACAGGTGATGATTGCGTCGATCGACGAGGGTGATGCGGACCGGCGCGCGAGCGAGCCGGTGGACGGCCTCGAGCCCGCCGAATCCGGCGCCGACCACGACAACATGATGAACGTTCGCCATTCCGTCCTCGACTATCAGCAAACGGCTATCGCGAATACGTGAATACGGTGACACTTGCATCTTTTTCTAATTAGATCAGAGGGGTTGGCAACCCTCGAGCGGTCACAGGTTGCGAAGTCGCCGCGTTCTGCTTCCCCGACACTCGACGCGTTGAGGAAAGGGAACGCTAATTGTGTATATGTCACCGAATTCCCGCCGGAGCGCCGCTATCCCTCGATGTTCGAGCCGATCCACGGCTCAGCGTTCGAATATCGCAGGCCAAGGGATCGGGGCGATGATGCTAGAGCACCTCGTGGGAATGCGGGGAATCGGTTCTGTCCTAAAGGTGAATAATGCATGTGTCACCGTTATCCGCGGCGAGGGCGAGCACGGCGTCGTCGTCGGGATCACGGCTGACCTGAGCGGGCAGCGGCGGCGGATCGATGATCTCGGCCAACTGACGCAGTTCGCCCAGAATACGGTGACACTTGCATCTTTTTCCAATTGTATCAGAGGGGACTGTAACCTCGGAGTGGCCATAGGTTGTCGGTCGCCGGGTTCTGTCCCCCCGGAAAGAACAGGGGGAATGATGCACGTGTCACCTGAACTGCACACCCTTATTCCGTAATTTCCGTAATTCCGTAATTCAGCACCTCTCAAGCTGGTCTCGCCACAGGCCGCTCGCGACAAGGAGGGTTGGGCGTGATACTGGCGGGACCGTCCGCCCGGCCCGGAACGCCGGTCTCCTCACCCTCCGGAACCCAACCCCATGCGGCGCTATCGGATCGCGGTCATCCCCGGCGACGGCATCGGCAAGGAGGTCATTCCGGCCGGTATCGAGGCGCTGGCCGCGGTCGCCGAGCGCGAGGGCGGGATCGAATTCGCCTTCGACCATTTCGATTGGGGCTCGGACCTTTACCGCGCCACCGGGCTGATGATGCCGCCCGACGGGCTCGACCAGATCGCCAAACACGACGCGATCTATTTCGGCGCCGTCGGCTCGCCCGAGGTGCCCGATCACATCAGCCTTTGGGGGTTGCGGCTCGCGATCTGCCAGCCGTTCGACCAATACGCCAATGTCCGGCCCGCCCGGGTTCTGCCGGGGATAACGAGCCCGCTGCGAAAGGTGAACGGTCCCGAGCTCGACTGGGTGATCGTTCGCGAGAATTCAGAAGGAGAATATGCCGGCGTCGGCGGACGCGCCCATCGCGGCCTGCCGATCGAGGTCGCGACCGACGTCTCGATCATGACCCGCGCCGGCGTCGAGCGGATCTTCCGCTTCGCCTTCGCGCTCGCTCGATCGCGCCCGCGCAAATTGCTCACCATCGTCACCAAGTCGAACGCCCAGCGTCACGCGATGGTGATGTGGGACGAGATCGGCGCCGAGATCGCCGGCGAGTTTCCCGACGTGACATGGGACAAGATGCTGGTCGACGCGATGACCATGCGCATGACGATCAGGCCCGCGAGCCTGGATACGATCGTCGCCTCGAACCTGCATGCCGACATTCTGTCGGATCTGGCGGCGGCGCTGGCCGGCTCGCTCGGCATCGCCCCGACCGCCAATCTCAATCCGGAGCGCCGCTACCCCTCGATGTTCGAGCCGATCCACGGCTCGGCGTTCGACATCGCAGGAAAGGGCATCGCCAATCCCGTCGGCTCGTTCTGGACCGGGGCGATGATGCTCGAGCACCTCGGCGAGAAATCCGCCGCCGATCGGCTGATGCGGGCGATCGAGCGCGTGACCGCCGATCCATCCCTGCACACGCCCGACCTCGGCGGCGCCGCGACGACGCGGGCCGTGACCGACGCGACGGTCGCCGCGGTCCAGGGCGAAAACGCTTAGAGGAATGATGGCTCCTGACGGAATCGCCCGGGCGATGCGGCGAATTTGCTTTGCGAAAAGCAGAAGTCGTGGTAGTTTGACGCGGTCGACAAAGAAGCGCCGCCCTCGCGCGACGGCGGTCGCCCCGGACAGCGGAAGAGGAAAGAATTTTTCGGCCGAGGGGTCGCCGCAAGCCCTTGAAAAGGCTAAAATCGGCGAAGGAACTCCAAGGAAATCCAAGTCTTTTTTCTTTGCTTGGCTTTGCTCGGCTTTGCTCGACTTGGCTGGATTTGCCGGATTTTGGGTTCGGCTTGGAAAGGCCGCCGCGTTCACATAAATTAGCTGTGCTTCCCAAGGAGTTCGCGCGCTTGAATAAGGCCAGACTGCCCGAGATCGGCTTTGAGTTCCTACGATAGCATGGAAGGCCTCATCGCAATCGATCCTGGCGGGCCGCCGCGCGGGTTCGAGTCCTGGCCGCGGGCGAGGCTCATCCACGCGGTCTATCCCGGCGTGCTCGTCGCCGGCACGATCGCGCTGGCGTCGACGTGGCTCGCGCAGCACTACACGGCCCCGGTCATGCTGTTTGCGCTCCTGTTCGGCATGGCGTTCCATTTCCTGCATGAGGAAGGCCGGTGCGTCGCCGGCATCGAATTCACGTCGCGTTCGGTGCTGCGCGTCGGCGTCGGCCTGCTCGGAGTGCGGATCACGCTCGGCCAGATCGCCTCGCTCGGCGCCTGGCCGGTGGCGACGGTGATCGTCGGGGTGGCGACAACGATCGTGTTCGGGCTCCTGCTGGCGCGCCGGCTCGGCTTGTCGCCGATGTTCGGGGTGCTTTCCGGCGGCGCGGTTGCGATCTGCGGCGCCTCGGCGGCGCTCGCCATCGCTTCCGTCCTGCCGCGCAGCGAAACCCGCGAGCGCGACACGATCCTGACCGTGGTCAGCGTCACCGCGCTGTCGACGCTGGCGATGATCGTCTATCCGGTGTTTGCGACCTCGATCGGCCTCGACCACGAGCGCGCGGGCGTCTTCATCGGCGGCACCATCCACGATGTCGCGCAGGTGGTCGGCGCCGGTTATACGATCTCGAACGAAACCGGCGACATCGCCACCTACGTTAAGCTGCTGCGCGTGGCGATGCTGCTGCCGGCGGTGTTCGCCATTTCGTTTCTGGTCGCGCGGCACGCCGGTCACGGCGAAGGCGCGCGGGCGGCGCTGCCCCTGTTCCTGGTCGGCTTCGCCGTCCTTGTCGTCGTCAACTCGTTTGGCCTCTTGCCGCAGGCCGTCATTGGTCTGGCCAACGAGGCGTCGCGATGGTGCCTGGTCGCGGCGATCGCGGCGCTCGGCATGAAGACCTCGTTCAAGGCCCTGTTCGTCGTCGGCTGGCGGCCGGTCGGGCTCATGGTTGCGGAAACGGCGTGGATCGCGGCCCTGGTTTTGTTTTCGGTCAAAGTGATTATCTAAAGCGCGGTGGGATGGTCGCGACCCGGCGCGGGACACGCGACCCCAGTCCCCTTCTCAACCAGGAGGCTCGAGCGCCATGGCAGGTTCAACGGAACGGGCGGTTCTCGCCGGCGGATGTTTCTGGGGCGTGCAGGACCTGATCCGCCGCTATCCGGGCGTGATCTCGACGCGGGTCGGCTACACCGGCGGCGAGGTCGCCAACGCCACTTACCGCAACCACGGCAATCATGCCGAGGCGATCGAGATCATCTTCGATCCGGCGACAATCAGCTATCGCAGGCTGCTCGAGTTCTTCTTCCAGCTCCACGATCCGACGACCCGAAACCGTCAAGGGAACGATGTCGGCGCGAGCTATCGCTCAGCGATCTTCTTCACCAGCGACGAGCAGAAGCGGGTGGCGCTCGACACCATCGCGGATGTCGAAGCCTCGCGCCTCTGGCCGGGCAAGGTGGTGACCGAAGTCGCGCCGGCGGGTCAGTTCTGGGAAGCCGAGCCCGAGCATCAGGATTACCTCGAGCGCTACCCGAACGGTTACACCTGCCACTATGTCCGCCCGAACTGGGTGCTGCCGAAGCGGGCTTCCGCCGCGGCGGAATAGCCGGGCGCCTCGCGGGTGGGCGCCCCAACTTCAGCGCAAAATCTTACCGGCAGGCCCGCCTAGTCTACAAACTCACACACTAAAATGTCAGCATTGCCTTTCGGCGCCCACCACACCCAGTCAATGCTGAACAAGCGGTAGGGTCAACGCGCGCCGACGCCTCGAGCAACGACATACTCGATCTCTCAGTACCCCGCCTCCCGTACGCGATCGCCGGTAGCGTCGACGGCGCGCTGTTCGCGGTCGATCGCGACGACTTTGCCGGCGGGCCCGACCGCATCGGCGATCGGCATCGCCACGTCGCCGGGGCCGACCTCGAGCACCCGCATGCCCGGCGCAATTCCGCATTCGCGGATCATGCGGCGCGTGACGCCCGCATAGACGCTGGATTGGAGCCGAAGACGCTCCAGCTCCGCCTCGGAGTGGCCGAGCACGTAGTGCGGCGCCTGGGCCATGGACTTCCTTGCGCGGCCAGCAAGCGGGCCAGCGAAAAGTCGGCTGCGGACGCCGCTTCCAAGACAAGCCTTCCTGAAAATGTCACAGCCTCAATGAAATCTCCAGCCACGAGCGGATTCAGAGGTCCTTGGCCAGCCAATACGCGAGCGCCTGCAGGAGCTGCGCCACCCGCTGGCGATTGGATCGCTCGACCAACGCCTGGTCGACCGCCGAAATTTGATATCTTGTGCTTGCCCGCACCGGCCATTGCTCATTTCCAAGCGTCGCGACGCCGCTGATGTTGTCCCAGGCCCAGCTATCCTTCTTCGGCCCCAACGTGACATAATCAATGCGCACCACCAGCGTGCCGCCTTGCTGCGTCATGCGGGTCGCGAGGGCCTGAGCAAGTTGACCCGGCAGTCCCTGCTCAACCCACGCGGCTGTCGGCTCGCCGACGTTTGCGCGCAGAGGGGCGACATCCACTCGAATATTGCGGATCGGAAGGCCCGACTGCGCAAGCGCGCCTTGACACGCGGCTCCCGCAAGAAGCGCAAACGCGCTCAATGCTGCAATCGTGACGCGACCCGTCGATCCAAGCGTGGACATGACGCGACCTCGAAGCACGGCGCCGGCGAGCAGCTGGCTGTTCCGCGGCTGCGCGGCACGGTTCAGCTGGCGAGAAGACCAAGCTCCGAATGATACGCGAGGCGAGCCGCTCTGGATCACGCTTCGAGCCCTCGTTCTCCTGCCATTCGATCTTGACGGGAGCCGTTTCGGGCTCAATTCTGCGGCCGCGGCGGGCAAGACCAAAGTGGCGTCTGACGCCGGTTTTTCTGTGGTTGAAGCCGCTTCGAGGAGATGAGAATGCGCAACAGGATCGCCTCGATCGGCCTTGCGGTCTCTCTGGCGCTCGCGCCCCTGGCCGCCTTCGGCCAGACCGGCCAGCCGGCCGCCCCCGGGAGCTCGGCCTCCGCCATACCGAGAACCGGAGCCGGGGCCGGATCGCACGCGGCCCGGTCGCGACACAGGGACACGCTCAACAGGCAAAGAGCGCGAGCGACCGCCGAACATGCGCGCCGGGTCCGGACGACGCCGCATCAGTGATCGGGGAGGCGGAGCTTTTGTCCGGAGGCAGCCGCACGTTCGCCTACCGCGCCATGAAGCCAATCGCGAAGGCGTTGGCGATGTCGATGAAAAACGCCGACACCAGAGGCAGGATGATGAAGGCCTGGGCGCAGGCGCCGTGCAGCTTGGTGACGGCGGTCATGTTGGCGATGGCGGTCGGGGTCGCGCCGAGGCTGATGCCGGTGAACCCGGCCGAGATCACCGCCGCCTGATAATCGCCGCCCATCGCCGGGAAGACCGCGAAGACGATGTAGGCGACAGCCGCGATCGTCTGAACCGCGAGAACGACGACGAGCGCCGGCCCGAGCCCGCCGAGCGTCCAGAGCTGCATGCTCATGAGCGACATCGCCAGGAAGATGTTGAGCGAGAGATCGGAGATCAGCGCCAGCGCCCGCGACCGCGTCGGCCAGTCGAGCCGGGGAAAGAGGCGCGGAACACTGTTGGTGACGACGATCGCGACCAACAGGCAGACGACGAACAGCGGCAACTTGACGCCGGTCTCCGCCACCGTCTCCTCGAGCGCGTAGCCGATCAGGATTACCACGTTGAGCACGAGAAGCGTGCGCAGAAGCCCGATGTGGCTCAGATCGTCGACCTTCTTAAAGTCAGGCTCGTCCGGCAGGCCGACGACCGGGTCGGGCGTTGACGGCCCGGTGAGATTGTGACGGGCGATGAGAAAGCCGGCGATCGGACCGCCGACCAGGCTCGCGACCACGAGCCCGAGCGTCGCCGTGGCGATGCCCACTTCGAGGGCGTTGGCGAGAGAGAAGCGCTGAGCGATGATCGGCGCCCAGGCGATCGTCGTGCCATGCCCGCCGATGAGCGAGGCCGAGCCGAGGAAGGGCGTGATCCCCTTGGGCAGGCCGAGCGCCGCGACGCTGCCGGCGGCGATCAGGTTCTGGATGACGAGATAGGCCAGAGTGAGGCCGAGCAGCACGAGGAACGGGCGGCCGCCCGAAATGAGGTCGTCAAGCCTGGCGTTGAGGCCGATGCCGGTGAAGAAATAGAGCAAGAGCAGGTCGCGCGCGTCGAGCGAGAAGCCGATCTCGATCCCAAGCCCGACATAGGCCACGAGCGTCAAGACGGCCGCGAGCAGGCCGCCGGTCACCGCTTCCGGAATGTTCCAGCGCCTGAGCGGCGGGATGAGACGATTGAGTCCGGCCCCGGCGAAGAACACGACAATCGCGATCGTGAACGTCAAGAGCCCGGGGGCCTCGATCGCCGTCATCTTCGTTCTGTTCCCGCCGTCCGCCCAAACCCGATGACGTCAGCCGATTTCATATTTCCGGCGTCGAGGCAAACAGGCTGAGGCCGAGGCGCTCGGAAAGGTAGCGGGCGGCAAGCTGTCCCTTGACGCTGTTGCCGGCCTCGTCGAGCCGCGGAGAGAAGGCGCCAAATCCGCCCTTGCCAGGCGACACCGTGACGATGCCGCCGCCAATCCCGCTCTTGCCGGGCAGTCCGACGTCGTAGAGCCAGTCGCCCGACGTTTCGTACAAGCCCGCCGTCGCCATGACCGCGAGCGCGCATCTGCAGCTCTCGCCGTCGATCACCCGCGTTTTGGTCAGCGGATTGACGCCGCCGTCGGCGAGCGTCGCGCCCATCACCGCAAGATCGCTTGCGGTCACGTTGAGCGAGCATTGCCGCGTATAGAGCTCGACCGCGTCTGCAGGGTCTATGGCGATCCGCCCGTAAGAGTGCAGCAACTGGCCGATCGCCTGATTGCGGGAATTGCCATCCGACGCTGAGGCGAACACGGCGTCGTTGATCTTGAGCGTGCGGCCGGCGAATTGCGACAGGCCGTCGCGTATGAACCGCCATCGTTCGTCGAGCGTCGATCCGGGAGCGAGGCTGGTCGCCGCGATCGCGCCCGAATTCACCATCGGATTGGTGCGCCCGTCGCCGCTGCGCTCGATCGCCTGAAGCGAGTTGAACGGCAGGCCGGTGGCGTTGACGCCCAGGCGACTGCGCGCGGCCTCCGCGCCCAGAACCTCGGCGACCAGGGCGAATACGAACGGCTTCGACACGCTCATGATCGAGAACGGATGATCGCAGTCGCCGCTGGCGTAGGCCGCGCCGCCGACGCCGACCACGCAGAGGCCGAAGAGATCGGGCGGAACATCGGCGAGGGCAGGGTAGACGTCGGAGTTGTTTCCGTCCCGGTTCGCCTTGAAGCGCTCGTGCGCTTGCGCCACCAGGGCTCGCACGACATCCGGCGACGGCAAACGCCCGGTCGAGACATAGGGCGGATCGACGGGCGCGCCGCACGGCAGGTCGGAACTCAACCCCTCGCTCCCCAGTCCCGCGCCGCCTCGCGCGCGCCGATTGCGCCATCGGCGTCAGATCGGCACGGCGCGGACGGCAACATCCACGTTGAGCCCGATCGAATCATCGGGGCCCCCGACATATCCGCCCGAGACCGGCGCCGCTTGCGCGGCCGACCTCGCGACGCCGACGCGCACGAGGTTCGCGCCGGCGACCAAGCCGTTGGTCGGATCGTATTCCATCCATCCAGCCCCGGGCAAATAGACGTTGCACCACGCATGCGTGCTGCCGCCGCCGCGCGTCGTTCCCGACGTGTCGTCGTAGAGGTATCCGGTGACGAAGCGGGCGGCGACGCCGAAGCTGCGCAGCGCCTCCATCATCAGCACCGCGAAATCGCGGCACGTGCCCGATCCGCGCCCGATCGTTTCGGCGGCGGTCTGCGTGCCTTCCTCGTGCCGGGCCTCATAGCGGAACTCGGCTTTTATGGCGTGCGTGATCGCCTCCATGACCGCGAGCGTCCGGGCCTGATCCTTTTCGCCGAGAAAGCGGCGCGCCCATTGATCCACCGTTCCGTCCGGGTCCGGCAATTGCTGTCGCGTAAGGCTTGCGAGGTCGGGGGCCTCGTCGGGGACGTAGACGAACGGGAAGGTTCCGGCGCCCGGGTCGAGGCTATAAACCGGCTTCGGGGGGCCATCCGGATGGTGGGTCAGATCGAGGGTCGAAACGATGCTGAGGCGATCGGTTCTCAGCCGCTCCGGCCATTCGAGAAAGCAGATCGAATTGTCGAACGCGTCATGGGTCCAATGAACGAGCGAGGGCTTGGGATCGACGTCGAGGGCGGAATGATGAAGCCTGAGGTCATGGCTGTCGTCAGGCCTGAGCATCAAGCGGTGACGCGTCAGGCCGACCGGATTGCGATAAGCATAATGCGTCGAATGAACGATGCTAATTCTAGCCATGCCCGTGTCTTAGCAGAGATTTGCATGCGCCGGCGGCGCCGGCCTCCCGACGAGCGACGCCGTCCGGAACAATCCACTCCTTCTGGAGTTTCCTTCGGGCCGACAGGCTCCGTCGTTTTTACCTTTGCGAGGGAGACCTCGAATCCCGACGATCGCCGGCGAGATTGGGAGAGCGCAATGGATAAAGTGCACGAACGACCTGTCGTGACCGAAGCGAATAAGGAGGCCGTGCGCGCCGGTCATACGGGAGACCATCTCCGCTATGTGCTCATCGCCAGTTGCGCGCTGGTGATCCTTGGATTTGTCCTGGTCACGTTGTTCGTCAAGTAGGTCTCGGCGCCGGACACGAGCCCGAACGACCTCGTCAGTCTCTGACCTCTGAGCGTACCGCTCCGAGCGAGAAGGTCGACCGATTTGCGATAATCAGAAGATCCGTGCTATGCTGCGCGACGTCGCCGGGCTTTACCGGTGGCCGTGCGCGTCGACAGCAGGCGCCCGCTGCGGCGCGTGGTGTAACCCATTGAAAATTATCGATCAATGATAAGCAGGCGGGTGGATTTTCTCTTGGATTTTGTTGCGTCTGATTTGGTTTTCGTTGCGCCCGACTTGGAGTTGCGGAGCCGGACATGAAAGCTTGCGACGTCCTTGTGGTTGGCGCCGGCCCGACCGGCCTCGTCCTCGCCCTGTGGCTGACCAAGCTCGGCGCCGGGGTCAGGATCGTGGACCAGACCGCCGAGCCAGGCACGACCTCGCGCGCCCTCGCCATTCAGGCCCGCACCCTCGAACTCTACCGACAGCTCGATCTTGCCGACGCCGTTGTCGCAAGAGCCCACAAGGTTCCCGCGGTCAACCTTTGGGCGCGCGGCAAGCGCGAGGCCCGCATCGACTTCGAAGAGGCCGGCGTCGGCCTGACACCGTACCCAAATCTGCGCATCTTTCCCCAGGACGAGCACGAGCGCCTGCTGATCGACCGGCTGCAGGCGATGGGGGTTTCGGTCGAGCGGCGGACAGGGCTCGTTGGTTATCGGGATGAGGGCGGCCGCGTCGTGGCTCAGCTTCGCCATGCCGATGGCGGCGTGCGGACGGTGGAGGCGGCCTATATCGCGGGCTGCGACGGCGCACGCTCGGTCGTGCGCGAAACGATTGGCGCCGGGTTTCCAGGCGGCACCTACAATCAGCTTTTCTACGTCGCCGACGTTTTGGCGTCCGGCCCGCCCATCGATGGCGAGCTGCACGTCGACCTCGACGAGGCCGATTTTCTGGCGATCTTCCCGCTTGCAGGCGAAAGGCGCGCGCGCCTGGTCGGGACAGTGCGCGGCGATCGGGCCGAGCTTGGCGACGCGCTGCGTTTCGAGGATGTGAGCGATCGCGCGATCAAAAACCTGAAAGTGACTGTCGACCGGGTGAACTGGTTCTCGACCTATCACGTCCATCACCGGGTTGCGCGGAGGTTCCGCCAGGGCCGCGCGTTTCTGCTCGGCGACGCCGCTCACGTCCACAGCCCGGCCGGCGGGCAGGGCATGAACACTGGAATTGGCGACGCCATCAATCTCGCCTGGAAGCTGAAGGCGGCGCTCGACGGGGCTCCCGATGCGCTCCTCGACAGTTACGAAACCGAGCGCATTGCTTTCGCCCGCCGGCTAGTCAAGACGACCGACCAGGCGTTCACGGTCGCGACCGCGGACGGGGAGTTCGCGAACCTCATCCGAGTCTGGCTCGCGCCGGCCGTCTTGCAAGCCGCTCTGTCGTTCGACGCGGCGAGGGAGTTCGCGTTCCGCACCGTATCGCAAATCAACGTGAACTATCGCGCGAGCCCGCTGAGCCAGGGCAGGGCGGGTCATGTTCATGCCGGCGACCGCATGCCATGGGTGGTCGTCGATGGCATTGACAATTGCCATGAGCTGTCGAGGACGGTCTGGCACGCGCAAGTCTATGGCGAGGCGCTTCCAGACCTCGTCGCCAGTTGCTCGGAGCTGAAATTACCCTTGCAGATCTTCCCATGGGCGTCGCCCTACGCGCGCGCCGGATTAGCCGAGAACGCGCTCTATCTCATGCGCCCAGACACTTATGTCGGACTGGCCGATGCGACCGGCTCAGCCGCGGCGCTGCGAAGCTACCTGGGGCGAGGCCCGATATCGAATTGAGGGCTATGCGCGTCCCGGACCGGACGACCAAGCTCGGACCTCACGGGTCGCGGACGAAGCCGAAAGGCTTGCGCGAGGGGCGGCCGACGGGCAGAGTGGGGCTTAGAGAGTCGGGCTGCTCCGGGACGGCCCGCCGATTCGCGAGGCGCGGGGCGAGAATGCGAATTGTTTTCCTGATCGGGATGCTCGCGGCTTTGACCGGCTGCGGGAGTTACCGCGATGTCACCTTCCTCTACTATCCCAATGCGCCGCCCAATGGCACGTTCCCGAAAGCGTCTGAGTTTTACGCCGAGGCGAGCCGGGAATGCGCAAGATACGGAATGAAGGCGGTGCACAATTGGGACAACTACTCCTTCGATTTCGAGCGCCTCAGGGTTAATTACATTTGTATTCAATGATCTGATGCGGCGGGCGCCGAGCTGACCGAAAGGCCCGCGCCTATCGCCTGCCGAAGTTGTAGGTCAGATAGAGGGGAGACCAGTTCGGCGGGGCTGGGTAGGGCGCGGCTGCGGCGATCGCCGCCAGCACCGCCATGTCGAGGTTCGGCGACCCGCTCGAGCTGATTAGTTTGCGTCCCACAAGATTGCCGCCTTCGTCGACGTAGAAATCGACCACGCCCCGCTTGTTGGCGCTGTCGACGTGGAGTTCGGCGGTTTCACGCAAGTGCTGCTTGATCATCCCGTAGACGATGGTGAGATAACGGGATTCGGCGTTCCCGCCCGCGACGGGCGAGTGCTCGGCCTCGCGCGCGAACTTGTATTGCGGCAGGTCCTCGATTGTGGGCAGCTCCTGCCCGGCCGGCGCCTTGGCTGCGGGCGGCGGCGCCGCGGACGCCTCGGCGGCGTCGTTATTCGGTTTCGGGTTGGCCTCCGCCGGCAGTTCGCCCTCCGGCATCGGCGTGAGATCGTGCGCAGCCGGCGCGTTCTGCGGCTTTTGCTCCTCGGCGGGCGCAGGCGTGGGCGCCTGCGCTTCGCTTTTCGGCGGGGCGCCGGGGGTTGGCGGCGGCGGGGCCTGAGAGGCCGGCGCCTCGGTCGTCTTGTCCGGCAATTCCCGGTTGACCTTTTCCTTGGTCTCAGGCGCCGGCGCGTCGTACGCGGGCTTTTCGACCTGCGGCTCGGGCGGCGGTTTCGGCTTCTGTTCGGGCGGTTTCGGCTTGGGGGGCGGCTCCTCAACGACCACCTCGACCGGGATTTCCTGCACGGCGGTCGGAATGCGTGGGCGGCCATATCCAGTAGTAGAGGAAGAGCGCGAGCGGAATGACGAGATGGAGCGCCGCCGCGGCGATGAGTGCGACCGCCAATCCCCTGCGCTCGGCCGGGCTCTGCGTCTCGGGCCCCGACAACCGCTCGACCGGCTCGGCTGTGAAATCGGCCTCGGACATCGACGTAACGATCAGCGCGGAACTCCTCTCGCGAAAGTCGCGATGCTCTCCTTGGCTGAATCGTTCCGCCCGGTCAATGGGCCGCCCAACTCTTTGCCGCGGGCGCGCGATTGGCGTATGGCGTCGTCGAATGAAATCGGGCGGGCGGCGAACGGGGCGAGGCGGGCCTGAACCTAATCGCCGAATTGGGCGCAGACTCGGCGGCGGCGCGCGCGCCACGCGCGCTCATTTTCGAACTCAGGCCTTGGCGGCCTCTCCGTGCTGGCCGAAATCAGGCGGCTCAGGCCTGACGTCGAGATTGTCTACGCCGCCGACGATGCGGCTTTTCCGTACGGCCGGCTTGGCGAGGAGGCGCTTGTCGCCCGGGTCGAAATCGGTGATGGCGCGGCTCATCGGCGAAGCCGGGCCGGACATCGTCGTCATCGCCTGCAGCACCGCCTCCACACTCGCGCTGCCGCCGCTAAGGGCCGCCTATCCGCGCCTGCCGTTCGTCGGCACCGTGCCGGCGATCAAGCCAGCGGCGGCGGCGTCGCGGTCGGGACTGATCAGCGTGCTGGCGACGCGCGGGACCGTGGCGCGCGACTACACCCACGACCTGGTGCGCGAACACGCCGCCGATTGCGAGGTGACGCTGGTCGGCTCGTCGCTTCTTGCCGTGATCGCCGAACGGGTCATGCGTGGCGAAGCGGCGCGCGATTCGGAGATCGCCCGCGAGATCGCTCCATGTTTCGTCGACCGGCAGGGCGCGCGCACCGATCACGTCGTGCTCGCTTGCACCCACTTTCCGCTCATCCTCGATCGGCTCGAACGGCTTCGCCCCTGGCCGGTCAGCTTCGTCGATCCGGCGCCGGCGATCGCCCGCCGCCTCGATGCGCTGATCGGCGCCGCCCGGCCGGGAGCGCCGCCGGCGCATGACGGGGCGGCGATATTCACCAGCGGCGAAGCGCCGCGGCCGGCTCTGCAAAAGACCTTGCGTCGTTACGGGTTGGCGTTTACGCCCAGCGCGATCATCGGCTCGGCTCCGGCCTGATCGCCAGAAAGTCCAAGACCCGGAAAGGCCGCCCATGCGCACATCGGTCGGACAGCCCGTTCGCCTCACCGACTACCGTGCGCCGGACTACCTCATCGACCTCGTCGACCTCGACGTCTCGCTCGACATTCACGCGACGCGCGTCGTCTCGACCCTGTCGCTGCGTCCCAACCCCGCCGGCCGGGAGGGCGCCGCGCTCGCGCTCGACGGCGACGAGCTCCTGTTCATTTCCGCCAGATTGGACGGGGCGCTGCTCGAAGCGGCCGATTTTGAGGCGAGCCCATCGCAGTTTCTGCTTTCGCGGCCCCCGCGACGTCCGTTCAAGCTCAAGATCGAGACCCGGCTCGATCCGGCGGCCAACACCAAGCTGATGGGGCTCTATCGCACCGGTTTAGCCTATTGCACCCAATGCGAGGCCGAGGGGTTCCGGCGCATAGCTTATTTCCTCGACCGGCCGGACGTGCTCTCGACCTATCGGGTGCGGCTCGAAGCCGATCGCGCCGAGGCGCCGGTCCTTCTCTCCAACGGCAATCTCGAAAGCGAAGGCGAGGCCGACATTCCCGGCCGTCACTACGCCGTCTGGCGCGATCCGCACAAGAAGCCGTGCTACCTGTTCGCGCTGGTCGCCGGCGATCTCGGTCACATCGCCGATTCGTTCGTCACCGCTTCGGGCCGCAAAGTTGCGCTCGGGATCTACGTCGAACACGGCCGCGAGGAGCGCGCCCACTATGCGATGGACGCGCTCAAGCGGTCGATGGCCTGGGATGAGCAGGCTTATGGACGCGAATACGATCTCGACGTTTTCAACATCGTCGCCGTGTCCGATTTCAATATGGGCGCGATGGAGAACAAGGGCCTCAACGTCTTCAACGACAAATACGTCCTCGCATCGCCCGAGACGGCGACTGACGATGATTACGCCGGCATCGAAGGCGTCATCGCGCACGAGTATTTTCACAATTGGACCGGCAACCGCGTGACCTGCCGGGACTGGTTCCAGCTGTGCCTCAAGGAGGGGCTGACCGTCTTCCGCGACCGGGAATTTTCCGGTGACATGCGCTCCGCACCGGTCGAGCGCATCGGCGACGTTCGCACGCTGCGGGCGGCTCAGTTCCCCGAGGACGCCGGCCCGCTCGCGCACAACGTGCGGCCGGAAGTCTATCACGAGATCAGCAACTTCTATACCGCGACCGTTTATCAAAAAGGCGCCGAGGTCATCCGCATGCTGAAGCGCCTGATCGGCGCCAAGGCGTTCCGCGCCGGCATGGACCTTTACTTCGCCCGCTTCGACGGCCACGCGGCGACGGTCGAGAATTTCATCGGCTGTTTCGAGGCGGCGTCCGCCCGCGATCTGACCCTGTTCATGCGCTGGTACAGCCAAGCCGGGACGCCGAGGGTGACGGTGCGAAGCGCCTATGACGCGGCCGCCAAGACCTATCGGCTCGACATCGCCCAGTCGCTTGCGCCGACGCCGGGACAAGACGTCAAGCTGCCGGCGACCATGCCGCTGGCGCTCGGCCTGGTCGGTCGCGATGGCGGCGACTTGCCGCTCACGTCATCGGACGCGAGCGCCGACGAGCTTGCGAGCGGCGTGTTCGAGCTCAAGGACGCGCAGCGGTCGATCGTCTTCCGCGACGTCCCTCAAAGGCCCACCCTATCCTTTCTGCGAGGATTCTCCGCGCCCGTGCGGGTGGAGGACGACCTGACCGAGGAGGATCTGATCGTCCTCTCGCGGCACGACAGCGACAATTTCAACCGCTGGCAATCGTTGCAGAGTCTGGCGATGCGCATTCTCATGCGCGGCGTGAGCGCCATTCAGACTGGGCGCGCGCCCGAGCGCGACGGGGCGCTCGCGGCCGCCTTTGGCGCGCTGATCGAGGACGCCCGCGCGGGCCGCATCGATCACGCCTTCGCGGCGCTGGCGATGAGCCTGCCAACGGAGGCCGATATTGCGCGCGAGATCGGCCAGGACGTGGATCCGGACGCCATTTACATTGCGCGCAAGACCATGCGCGGCGCGCTCGGGCGCGCCCACGCCGGCGCGCTCGCCGCCCTGCACGCCGGGCTCGCCGACGCTTCGCCGTTCAGCCCCGCCGCCGCGGCCGCAGGCCGCCGCGCGCTGCGCAATGTAGCTCTCAGCCTGTTTGTCGACGGCGATGTCATCGAGGGACTTGAGCTCGCCCACCGCCAGCTCGCCGACGCCGACAACATGACCGAACGCCTGGGCGCGCTCGCGGCGGTCGCCTTCAAGCCTGACGACGCGCGCGAACATGCGCTCGAACTCGTTCGGCCGGCGCTACGCGATGGAGCCGCTCATTCTCGACAAATGGTTCGCGCTCCAGGCGGTGATTCCCGAGCATGAGACGCTGGAGAGGGTGCGGGCGCTCATGAACCACCGCGGCTTCTCGCTCGCCAATCCCAATCGTGTACGGGCGCTGATCGGCGGGTTCACCGCCAATCAGACGCAGTTCAATCGCCCGGACGGCGCCGGATTCGCGCTGCTTGAAGAGGTGGTCGTCTTTCTCGATCCAACCAATCCGCAGATTGCGGCGCGCCTTTTGACCGCGATGCGGTCGTGGCGCTCGCTCGAGGAGACCCGCCGGCGCCGTGCCGAGGCGATGTTGAGGCGCATCGCCGCGCGAGCGACCCTGTCACCGGATGTGCGCGACATCGTGACCCGGAGCCTCGGCTGAGCCAAAGGCGTAGGGCGGCGCTCGGGCGAACCTAGACGCCCGCCAGCGGTCGCCCGCGGGATTCCGCTCATTCCGGCTGCCGATTCTCTGGCAGTCTCCCTTCGGCCACATTATTTCCGCCAGACCCCGGTCAAGGGTCTGGACAAAGATTCGCACAAGGATTCTTATCGTAGTGATTCGGGCGTGAAGGCGGCTGCCCGAGTGTAATTTGTGGCGAAGTCTGGGAAGGGCGATGACGCGTGTAAGCGCGGCAAACGGGGACGCTTGTCCGGAAGGGCCAGCCCGAGGCTTGGGCGGAGAACCGGCGCTTCGCCTCGCCCTGGGGTGGGCTTGCAGTCCGATCGCGGCGCTGGAACGCGCGCATCTGCGCTTTGCTGGCGCGACGGTTCGCGGGCGGGTCATTCCGTCGGCGGTCTCCATCGCAGTCGCCGCCGCAATCATCGGCATCGTCGCGCTGACGCTCCAGCATCTGCGGCTCGAGCGCGATCTGGCGCTCACCGCTGCCGCGCGCGAGGTCGACATGCGCGCGACGCTGCTCGTCGAGCGGCTCAACGTGGCGCTTATGGCCGAGCCGCAGGCGTCCGAGGCGGAAATCTTCCGGCGCGTCCTCGAGGCTCATCCTGACGAGCGGCTCGCCCAATCGATCCTCATCGACCGCAATGGGCGTGTGGTCGAGTACGACCCGATGCACGCGGCGGCGTCCAGCTCGCCGCTGACGATCCTGGTCGGCGGTTCCAAGGCCGGCGATCAGAGCGGCGTCGTTCGCTTTCAGACGGAGCGCGGCGGCGAACAATTTGCAGCTATGCGCACGCTGTCGAGGATATCGGCGAGGGTGGCCTTTGCTTCGCCGGTGGACATCCATCTCGCCGCCTGGCGCCGCACGGCGTGGGTGACTGTCTTCCTGCTTGCTTCGACGGTCGCGCTTTTGGTGGCGGCGGCGAGCTTCTACGCCATCGACTCCAGGGGCAAACGCAAACGCCTCCGCGAGGAGCGCGCGCGCCGCGCCCGCGTCGACCGGGCGCTCAATCGCGGAAGGTGCGGCCTATGGACCTGGGATCTTGAGCGGGGCCGCATCCATTGGTCGGCCTCGATGTTCGATCTGCTCGACCTCGACCCGGGGCCGAACCACTGGACGATTGTCGACCTGCAACGCCTGGTGCACCCCGACGACCAGACCCTGGAGACGATTGCGCGAACGGCGGCGGAGCGTCGCGGGGAGTCCATCGACATCGAATTCCGGATGCGAGCGGCCGACGGGCGCTGGGTGTGGCTGCGAAAGCGGGCGGATATCGTCGAGGATGAGGAGACCGGCGCGGCGAGCCTGGTCGGCATCGCCTTCGACGTCACCGAGCGCAAGCGCGAAGCCGAGCTGTCGGCGACCGCCGACCAGCGCCTGCGCGACGCAATCGAGGCGATATCGGAGGCGTTCGTCCTGTGGGATTCGGGCAACCGGCTGGTGCTGTGCAACTCGAAATACCAGGGTCTGCGCGAGCTGGCCGGCGAGAAAGGCCCGCCCGGCGCGCGCCGCGACCCGCTCGCGCCGCCGGGCGAAGCGCAGGTCATCGCCCGCGAGGCCCCGGGCGCCAGGGGCGACGGCGCTCCCGCCGGCCGATCGCGCACCTATGAAGCGCAACTCGCCGACGGGCGCTGGCTTCAGGTCAACGAGCGCCGCACGCGCGACGGCGGCTATGTCTCGGTCGGCGCCGACATCACCGCGCTCAAGGAACATGAACAGCAGCTGGTCAATTCCGAGCGCCTGCTGTTGGCCACGGTCGCTCAGCTCAAACAGTCGCGCCGGTCGCTCGAAGAGCAGGCTCAGCAGCTCGCCGATCTCGCCGAGCGCTATCACGAGCAGAAATCGCGGGCGGAGGCCGCCAACCGCGCCAAAGCGGAATTCCTCGCCAACATGAGCCACGAGCTGCGCACGCCGCTTAACGCCATTATCGGCTTCTCGCAGTTGATGGGGAGCCAGACCTTCGGGCCGTTGGGGTCGCAGAAGTATCGCGACTATTGCGCCCACATTCTCTCCGGCGGCGAATATCTGTTGCAGGTGGTCAGCGACGTCCTCGACATGGCGCGGCTCGAGGCGGGGCGCGAACATCTCGCCTATGCGCGCTTCCGCGCCGAGCAGCCAGTGAGCCGCGCGGCGCTCGACATTGCGGCGACGGCGCGGGAGAAACGCATCGTGGTCAGGGTCGAGGTCGGCTCTGAAGTGACGGTCGAAGCGGACCCACTCGCGGTCGAGCGGATCCTCACAACGCTCATGCGCAATGCTGTAAAGTTCGCGCCCGAGGGCGGCGAGGTGACGATCGGCGCCGCCGCAGTCGCCGAGCTCATCTGTTTTACGGTCGAGGACAACGGGCCCGGGATCGCGGCCGAGGACGCGGCGCGCCTGGGCAGGCCGTTCGAGCAGGGCGACGTCGTCATGGCGAACGGCATGAAGGGATCGGGCCTCGGCCTCGCGATCGCCAATTCGCTTGTCGAGCTCCACGGCGGAACGCTGCGGCTCCAGTCGCGGCCGGGCGAGGGCGCGATCGCGTTGGTTACTCTGCCGAGAGTCCAGCTGGGCTCGCGCGCGCTCGCGATGGCGCGCGTGGCGTAACGGCAAGCCCGATCGGCGTCAGGTCCTTTGTGACGCAGTACGCCGGCCCGCGTCGCGAGAGATTAGGGCGCCTTTTTGGGCACCTTCATTCCTATCCAATCGCAAAGCCACCCACCCGGCGTTACGCCGCGGCGCGCGTTCGCGCTGTGACGGGCCTCACTGCCGATGGGGCAGCGCTGTCCTAAAAGTGCAGGTTCCGGACGCCGGTGGGCGGGCCGGGCGCTCGGAGGAAGCGCACCCAGAATGCGAACTTGAGCCATCGGCGCGAGACTGGATCGAGCGGCAGCGACGGTCATCATAGCCTCAGAATGGATGGCGATGGGTGTGGATTGGGAAGCGGTCCGGCGCATGGTGGTCATGGAGGATTGAAGCGATGGGTAATGTTCATCAGTTGTGGACGCCTGAGAGGCGTGCGTTCGATGACGACGAATCGGTGCAAATCGCCAGGCGCGGACTGGCGCGAGGCGAGGGGGATTCGGCCAGTGTCTTCGGGGGGGCGGCGGACGCCGACCCGCTGGCGAGCGGACTGACGCTCCTTGCGACGGTCAAATGGTTTAACGCCGACAAGGGCTATGGATTCGTCGAGCTCACGGACGGGCGAGGCGACGCCTTCGTCCATCTCAAGACCTTGCGTCAGATCGGGCGCGAAACGCTGCCTTCGGGCGCGAAGCTTCGTGCTGTCGTAAGGTCCGGCTCCCGAGGCGCCCAGGTGGTGCGGGTGATCGAGGTCGACGCCACGAGCGTCGTCGAGCGGCCGGAACGGCCGCAGCGGCGTCCGGCCTCTGACGCTTCGACCGCCTATGATCTGACCGGCAAGGTCAAGTGGTTTGACGGCGCGCGGGGCTTTGGCTTTGTCGCCAGCGACGATTTCGGCAGGGACGTATTCGTCCACAGCTCCGTTGTCGGCGCCGCCGGCGTTTCCGGCCTCATCGAAGGTCAGATGGTCTCGATGCGCGTGGTCGAGACGCCGAAGGGCCGCGAAGCGATTGCAATCACCCTCTAGTGGGCAGGCGCGGCTTCGGCTTGCTGCCGTTGCCGGCGTGGACCGAGGGTCCCGATCCGGGGCCCTCTCTCCTCGGAGGAAGTCTGTTGAGCTCATATCGGCGGGCCGGCGGTTTGAACGACGACTGCCGGGACCGACCTCAATACGTCGGGCTTTGAACTTGAGGGCGATTTGTACAATGCGGATTCGGTCGCAATATCGACAATGTCGGCGGCACGGGGCTGCCAGATGACACCGTGACGTTCTTCTCCTCAACCCTCGGCTACCCTTCCTCGATCACCGCCAAGCTACGCTCGATCAGCGCGTCGAACTCGTGAGTTCGCCCGTGATCACGTCTTCGACCTCGACGACAGACGTTCGCCTAGGGTCGATGTCGTCGGAGACGATCTTTCCGCGCCGCATGACGACGATCCGATCGACCACCTGGAAGACATGGTGGATGTTGTGGGCGATGAAGATGCAGGAGTGGCCGGAATCGCGGGCGTTGCGCACGAAGCGCAAGACCCCTTGCGTCTCGGCGACGCCAAGATTGTTGGTCGGCTCGTCGAGGATGATGAGGTCGCTGTCGAAATGCATGGCGCGGGCGATCGCCACGGCCTGCCGTTCGCCGCCGCTGAGGCGAGGCGATCGGCGTCGAGGCAGGGATGGCCTTGCCGATCCCGACCTTCCTCAGGAGATCGCCGGCGACCTCGTCCATCAGCCGCATGTCCATGCGATTGAGGAAGCGCGGTCCTTTGATCGGCTCTCTTCCGAGGAACAGGTTTCGCGCGATCGACAATTGCGTCACGAGCGCAGAATCCTGGTAGATCGTCTCGATGCCGAGCGCGATGGCGTCGGTGGTATTTCGGATCTCAACTCGCTTGCCGCGCACGATGATGTCGCCGCTGCTTGCGCCCACTGCGCCTGACAGCACCTTGATCAGCGTCGACTTGCCGGCGCCGTTGTCGCCCAGCAGCCCGACGATCTCCCGGCGCGAAACGCTGAAGTTGATGTCGTCCAGCGCCTGCACGCGACCGTAGAACTTGTTGATATGCTCCATGCGGATCAGGTCTTCGGCCATCGGTCAGGTTCCCGCCTGATGTCGGCGCTCGAGCCAGGAATGCAGCGCCATCATGCCCAGAATGATGGCGCCGATGAAGATGTTGTAAGCAAGGCCCGGCACGCCGATCAGCACGATGCCGTTGCGCATGACGCGCAGGATGAGGATGCCGAGGACGGTGCCGATGATCGTGCCGCGCCCGCCGGTGAGCGCCGTGCCGCCGATCACGACCATCGCGATCACCTCAAGCTCATAGCCGGTCCCGCTGTTCGGATTTGCGGCCGAAGTGCGGATCGAACTGATGATCCCGGCGAAGGACGACATGACGGCGGAAAGCATGAAGAGGGCGACCTTCACCGCCGATACGTCGACGCCGCGCGCCCGGGCGGCGCTGGCGTTGCCGCCGGTCGCCTGAATCCAGTTGCCGTATTTGGTCTCCGTCAGAACGTAACCGAGGATGACGGCCGCGGCGATGAACCAGAATAGCGAGGCGTAGACGCGGAAGGGGCCGATGTAGAAATCGCCGACCAGCAGGCTCGCGAGCCATTCCCCGCCGGCGCTCCAGGTGCGTTGCGGGAATCCGTTGGTGACAAACAGCGCGCTGCCGCGCACGACGAGCAGCATGCCGAGGGTGACGAGGAACGACGGGATCTTGAGCCGCGTCACGAACAGCCCGTTGAACAACCCGATCAGCGCCGCGACGACAAGGCTGATCAGGAAGGCGACGTTCAGCGACGTCAGGCCGGCGTTGAACAGCGTCCACATGACGACGGGCGCAAATCCGAATAGCGAACCGACGGAGAGATCGAACTCGCCCGCGGTCATGAGCAGCGTCATTGCCAGGGCGATGAGACCGAGCTCGACCGTGAAGGTCAGGGTGTTGCTGATATTGAGGATGGACAGGAAGTCCGGATTGATCGCGGTGAAGACAGCAAGCTCGACGACGAGCAGCACAAACGGGCCAAACTCTGGCGCAGAGAAAACACGGCGAAGGGGCGAGCTTGTCTCCACGTGCGGCCACCGATGAATGAATTGGGCTTGACGCGTGATGGCGCGCCGCCAGTCGGGTCGGCAAGCGCGCTCACCGCGTCCAAGACGCGAGCTTGTCGAACCGGAAAGGGACGCCGGCGAAACCCATGCGGTCGAGAGGCCCCTGGGCGACCTCTCGACCGAAAAGGGCCGACCAGGAGATTCGTTCGCTACTTGCCCGACATGATCTTGTCGTACAAGCCGGCGCTCGTCTTGTCGTAAAGCGTGCCGACGGTGATGTTGAACCCCGGCGGAATGGCGGAAGTCGCCATATTGGCGACCGACAGCGCCATATAGCTTGTCGCCTGCGGATCCTGCCACTCGGCGGCGTTGACGTAGCCTGACATCACTTCGCCGGTGGTGTCGCGCGAGTTGCCCCAGCCGACGACCGGAATCTCTCCAGGCTTGACGCCGACCTGATCAAACACACGCTTGATCGAGCCGGTGACGAGATCGCCGAGCCCGATGATCGCCTTGATCTTCTTGCGGTTGGCGGTGAGGTAGTCGCTCATGCGGGAAATGACGTTCGCCTGATCGAGAGTGTTGTCGGTGACCTCCCAGGTGATGTTGAGCGGCTTGAAGACCGTCGCGATCGCCTTTTCCTCTTCGACCCCGTAGCTCGCGCCGGGAACCTCGACGGGCAGCCAAACAAAGTCGCCGCTTTTGACGAGGCCGTGGTCGACCAGATATTGCGCCCAACCTTTGCCGACGACCGCGAGGTCGCCGCCGACGTACGCGTTGAAATTCACTTTCGCGTCCGGCGTGTTGAAGTTGATCACAGGAATGCCCGCTGCGCGCGCTTCCTTCACGACATCGACGAGACTTCCGGGATCGGGGCTGGTCGTGACGATGGCGTCGGCCTTGGCGGCGATTGCGGCCCGGATTGCTTCCTGTTGCGAGGGGACATCTCCGTTATGGAACGACGTCTTGACGGTCTGCCCCGTGTCCTTTGCCCATGCCTCCGCGCCCTGAAGGAAATAGGTCCATACCGGATCGGCAGGCGATCCGTGCGAGATCCAGTAGAATGTCTTGGCTTGAACCGCCGCCGGCAGAGACAGC
This sequence comes from uncultured Alphaproteobacteria bacterium, assembly GCA_963749715.1. GTDB lineage: Bacteria > Pseudomonadota > Alphaproteobacteria > Rhizobiales > Beijerinckiaceae > Roseiarcus. The sequence continues at coordinate 152,114 of CAVVNR010000003.1, read as the reverse complement.
GTAATGAACGCGAGGCAAATGATCCTCGCCAGGTGCCTAAGCATGAACTTCCTCCCCTTAACGATATGACGCCGGGTTGACTCCGGTCTTCTCGGTCGGCGCGAGCTTCGCATGACGGCGCCATCGACGCAAGGCGAGCGCACGCGCGCCGCCGGAAACTCAAATCTCGAATTCGATGCCGATCTCCATGATTTGGGAGCCTGGTATCTTGAAGAACGCTCCCGGGCGCTGGGCGTTGTGGTGCATGAAGGCGAAGATCGCTTCGCGCCATCTGGGCAGGCCGGGACGGCGCCCGGACGGGATAATCGTCTCGTGACCGGTGTAGTAGGTTACCCGGTTGAGATCGAACGGCTCAATTTGGCCGCGCGCCATCGCTACGGCGAGCGCCTCGGGGATATTGGGTTCTTCCATGAAGCCGAAGCGTATCTCGACTCGGGTTAGGCCTTCGGCGAGCGGCCTGACGACGACCCGCTCATCGTCTGGCATCCGCGGCGTTTCAGCGATGTTCGCCGCGACCAAGAGCACGCGCTCGTGCAGCACATGATTGCAGTTGACGTTATGCGAAAGCGCAAGCGGCACGCCCTTGGCCATGCGGCCGAGAACGATGGCCGCGCCAGGAAGGCGAATCGGCGGGTTGCGCCGGAGCCCTTCGATGAATTCCTGCGAACGCTGGCGGATCTCGAGGCGAACCGCGTCCATGAGATCCTCGCCCTTTCGCCAGGTCAACATGAGGAACGAAATGACGAAGGCGATCAGCAGGGGAAACCAGCCGCCGTCGAAGAGTTTGGTCGCGGTCGAGGCAAAGAAGAGCAGGTCGAGCGCGAGAAGGCTGCCGTTGACCGAATAGACAATCAGCGGATTGTGCTTCCAGTGCAGCGCCACGAAGGTCGCCAACAGCGTGGTGATCACCATCAAGAGCGAGACGGCGATTCCGAACGCTCCGGCCAGCGCGTCCGATGAGCCGAAACCGATGACAGCGGTGAGCGTGCCGGCGGCGAGCAGCCAATTGACGAAGGGGACATAGATCTGGCCAATCTCGCGGCCTTCGGTATGGACCACCTTCATGCGCGGCAGAAAACCGAGACTGATGGCTTGCTGCGTCATCGAATAGGCGCCGGAAATGATCGATTGCGAGGCGATCACGGTCGCGACGGTCGCCAGCAGGACGAGCGGATAATGCGACCATTGCGGGGCAAGCGCGTAGAACGGGCTGTCAATGACTTCGGCGGAATTCGGCTCCGCGAGGAGCAGGCCGCCCTGGCCGAAATAATTGAGAGTAAGCGCCGGCAGCGCGACGCCGAACCAGGCGATGCGGATCGGAATCGGCCCGAAGTGGCCCATGTCGGCGTAGAACGCCTCGCCGCCGGTCACGGCCAGGAAAGCCCCGCCGATCACGACAAGGGCGATCGGCCCGGCATGCAAGAAGTAACTGAAGGCTGGCAGCGGGCTCAGCGCCGCGAGCACGGCAGGCTCCCTGACGATTCCCACAGCGCCGAGGATTGCGGCGACGATGAACCAGATCAGCATGACGGGGCCGAACAGGCCCCCGATGAAGGACGTGCCGCGGCGCTGGATGAGAAAAAGGGCGACGAGGATGACGACCGTCAGAGGAACCACGAAGCGGCCCATCTGGGGCGTGTAGATCTTCAACCCCTCGATCGCGCTCAAGACGGAAATCGCTGGAGTTATCGTGCCGTCGCCATAGAGCAGGGTCGCGCCGATGAGGCCGATCACGACCATCGCCGCCCGCCACTTGTTGCGTCTGGCGCGGCGCGGGCTGACCAGCGCGAGCAGCGCCAGAATGCCGCCTTCGCCGTGGTTGTCGGCGCGCATGATCAGGATCGCGTATTTAACCGAGATAACGACGATGAGCGACCAGAAGATCAGGGAAACAATGCCGAGCACCGCTTCCGGCGTGACCTGTCCGGACGGACTGGCCGACTTGACCGCGACGTTGAGCGTATAAAGCGGGCTCGTGCCGATGTCGCCGAACACCACGCCCATGCAGGCGAGCGCAGCAGGCCCCAGCGTCCGGGCCGTCTTCTCCGGGCGCGCTGCCCGCGTTGCTTCGCCGACATTCGCGGTTGCGCCCACCGAGCGGCCTTTCGCGCGTGGCCCTCAAAGTCCAAACCGTAGCGCAGGCGGAGCGGCTGGTAAACGGGGCGCGCAGGTTGGGCGGTCCAGCGAACGCGACCTTTGTCGCCATCCATGACCGGCGTCAATCTTTCGCCGGAGCAGGGCGGGAGCTCAGCCGTTGCGACATTGCGCCTTTGCGTCAAGCGGGGACGCGCGCCGCGCGGCTTATTGCAGCATATAACGAATGCCGACGCGCAGTTGCTGCGACGTGTTGTTCTGCCGAACGGTCATGCCAGTCTGCGGGTTGACCAGCTTGGCGACGTCGCCGCTGTTGAGGTAGCGGTAGCCGATGTCGAGCGTTGTGCTCGGATTGAGCTGGTAGCCGAACCCGACCGAGAGCGCCCAGGCAAGAGTATAAGTGGTCGAACTGATCGACCGGTTCCAGTTCTGCGGCGCAAAGGCAATGTTGGGCTGCGGGGCAATGGGACTGCCATATGGATCGAGCCAGATCTGCGGATATGCGCCGGTCGGCGAAAGGTCGGCGGCGTAGGGCTGGCCGTTGGCGGTCTGGTAATAGTTCAGGCTTCCCGACATGACGTTCATGTTGAAGCCGAGGCCGCCGCCGACATAGGGAGTGAACCCGCCATAGGTTCCGAGATCGACGTAGCCGTTGGCGAGGAAGGTGTTGTTGTACTGCTTGATCTGGGTCGTCCCGTCGCAGGTATTGGACGTGTTGTAGAGATAGCCGAGGAGCAGGCCGGTGACCTGTTGGGTTTCCCCGCTCAAGGCGTAGGGGCAGACGACGGTCGTCTGGCGCGACCCGCCTGGACCGTTGCGATAGTCCCAGGTCGCGTCGAACCGCAGATAGTCGTTGACGCGATAGCCAAAGCCGAGGCCGCCGGTGAAATCGGTGCTGTGGGAGTCGCGCCCGGCCGCGACCGGCAATGGGGCGCCGTAGTAGCCCGGCGGCGGCGTCGAAATGGTCGAGAGCGTGACGGTCGGCGCGTCGTCGAAGCTGATCCCGAGGTCGCCGCGCAGGTACCAATTCGAGCCGACCTCGAACGTGGTCGGGCCCTGGATCGCGGGCATGTTTAACGGCGGAGCCGTCCCGAACAGATCGGCGGCCGCGGCCGGCGCGGCCGCCGCCGTAAGCCCGGCGCAAGCGAGAGATATGAGAACCTTCATCGGCCACCCCAGAATCGCCGCGCCGACGAATGAAGAGGCGGCGCTTCAGGGGAGACTGGCGAATAATACTTAATAAGTATTTAACGGTAACAAATTTTTATCCATAGAATACTTATTTTATTTGATCGACGCCAAATATATCCCGTCGGTTGACAACAACGACGGGCGCCTGGCGAAGCGTTGCCGCAGCAGGTGATCGTGAGCGGAAACCGTCAGGCGCGCGCGAGCAGGAGGCCGAGGCCCGCGAGCATGACGCCGACAAGCTGACGGGCCGCCAGCGGCTTTGCTTCGGTTCCGAGGAGTCCGAGGCTGTCGATGAGCGCCGAGATGACCGCGATGACGAAAAAGTAGAGGATGAAGGTTTGCGTCGGACCCAGCTTTGGCGCAACGAAAGTGAGGCCGGCGAGGATGAACGCCCCCATCATTCCTCCAGCGACGGCCTTAAGTCCGTGAGCCTGGAGAAGGTTGGTCTCGGGAAGAGGCAGACGGTAGATCGCGACGGCCACAAGGAGGAGCGCGAGCGCGGAGACGGTCGCCGACATGGCGCCGACCCAGATCACGCCGATGCCCGCCCTGGCGGCGGCCCCGTTGGTCATGGCCTGCAGGACCTGGAAACAGCCGCACGCCATCGCAATGAGCCACAACTGCATTCCCACGTCACCCTCTCTCGCGCCAGGCCGGAAGGCGCAAAAACAAATGCGCGCCGGACGGCGCGGCCGATTGATATTGCCTGAGCGGACGGCCGCCGTCAGCCTTTGAAGATCAACGCTCCGTCGATGAACGGCGCCCCGGCAAGAAACGCCGACAGGCGCTTGGCGAAGTCCCGGCGGGCGCGGGTGAGCGGCGGCCGCCCGCGCAGCCATGGGGGCGCCGCCGGCGCCGCGGCGAGCTTGGGCCAGGGGGAGCCCAAGAACCAGTCGCGGTAGTTCCGGGCGAACCGCGCCTCGCCGCGCCAGAGCTTAAGCTCCCAGGGTTTCGGCGCGTTGACGAAATGCAAGACGATCGGCTCGATCAGGCGCTCGAGGTCGATGAGGAAAAAGTCGCCCATGAAATTGAAGCGCGGCGACAGCGGCGCAAAATCGCCGTGAAGCGTCGCGTTGAGCGCGTCCTGCTCGTTGAACGGGAAACGCTCGGGCGTGTCGCGGAGCGCTCGCGCGACCCGCTCGGCGAGGGCGCGCCTGCGCCATTCGGCGCGGTCGATCGCCATCAGGCCGGCGTTGAAATAGGGCGTGTCGAGCGCAAGCCCCAGCGCGCGGCGGGTTCGTTGGAACCGCCGCGCCAGCGCGTCGCCCTTGAAGTCCATCAGAAAGATCATGTCATAGGCGGCGGCGAGCGGCCTTCCGCCAAGATCGAAACTTTCGAGCCGTCTGAGGCCCGGGCGGACGATGAGCATGTCGGAATCGATCGACACGATGCGCTCGAACCGCGCGGGCAAGAGCTCGTCGAGAAAGAGGCGGCGAAAGACGGCCCGCGAAAGGCGCCCTTTCGTCCTAAGGTTCGTGTCATAGCCCGCGAAGTCGATCGTGAGGAGCTCGATCCGTTCGCGCAATCGTCCCGCGAGCTGATCGAAGTCCGGCGGAACGTCGCCGGGCTCGCAGACGAGGACGACCTCGTGGCCCCCGCCTGGCTCCGCCTCGATGAGCGAGGCGATGGCGCGCAAAGCCGGCGCAAAGAACGCGCGGTCCGGCGTGAAGCAATAGGCGGTTCGCATGCCTTCCCCCAGCACAGCCGATGCGACCCCGCGCGAGGTCGCGCGTTCGGGCTCGGCTGTCAAATAGCGAGGATGACGCGGAAGCCTTCGCCGCGCGCGAAAGGCGGCGCTTGGACGACCATTTCTATCCCAGATAAAGCCGGCGGGGCCGCGAGCCTCGAAGTCCGCGTAAATTCCTGCGATCTCTCGTCATCGGCCGAATGCGTGGCGTCGTCGACCTGAATGATGAGCCGCGAGCAAAGTCTGCGGTCCAAGCACGACCTGCCGCCGAAAGCGAAAGCCTTCAATCTGCTTGCGGCGCGGGCCAGTCCAGAGACGCCGCTCGGCTGCTGTCGAGTGGCGTCTGAGATTCCGCGCGAACAGCATCAATTTCTTGAGCAATGGCGTGACATCCCACCCCAACCCGGCACACGAAGGATTGGGAACCCCCTCCTCAGAACGGAATGTCGTCGTCGATCGGCCCCGCGCTGCCGCCGGTGGAGAGCGCCGGGCGGCGGTCGGCGCCTGAGGACTTGCCGAAGCTCTGGCGCTCGCCGCGCTCCTCGTCGGGGAAGCTCTGGCGGTCGGCGCCGGCGCCGCGCGAAGTCGAGCAATTGCAGTTCGCCGCGGAAGCGCTGCAGGACGACCTCGGTCGTGTAGCGGTCGGCGCCCGACTGGTCCTGCCATTTGCGTGTCTGCAGCTGGCCCTCGAGGTAAACTTTTGTGCCCTTCTTGCAATATTGCTCGGCGACCTTGCCGAGGTTCTCGTTGAAGATCGAGATGTTGTGCCATTCGGTCTTTTCCTTGCGCTCTCCGCTTGTCTTGTCGCGCCAGGTTTCGGAGGTGGCGAGAGTGAAGCTCACCAGCTGGTCGCCCGATGGAAGCCGCCGCACTTCCGGGTCCTTGCCCAGGTTGCCGACCAGAATGACTTTGTTGACGCTGCCCGCCATGATCCTCTCCTCACGCCATGTAAACGAGTTCGCCTATCCTTAGCCGAACGGGGAGGGCGCTCGGGCGCCCGATCGCCTTTCGCCGGCGCTTATCCACACCTCGCCGCGCCGACCGCTTGGGAAGACGCGCCATCGCAACTACATTAGCCATAAACCCCGGGGCGCGGCGCCCGAAGAGGCGCCCTTACCCTTGTTCTACATTTGTTCTAGCATCGGCGCAAGGGCTGCCGCAAGCGCGATTCGCGCGACCGCCCGCCCGCCGCTAAGGAACGTGCTTCCTGGAGCCGTCATGGCCGGACCCAAACCAGACGGGCGCCCTTACCGCGCGTCCAAGGACCCGCCCGAGCCGGTCGAGGCCCTGTTCGGGGGGCGCGCGATCGTGGTCCGCGGCGCGCGCGAGCACAACCTCAAGAACGTCGATCTCGCCATCCCGCGCGACAGGCTGGTGGTGCTCACCGGCCTCTCCGGCTCGGGTAAGTCGTCGCTCGCCTTCGACACCATCTACGCCGAGGGACAGCGGCGCTACGTCGAGTCGCTCTCGGCCTACGCCCGCCAGTTCCTCGAAATGATGCAGAAGCCGGACGTCGACCAGATCGATGGGCTCTCGCCGGCGATCGCCATCGAGCAGAAGACGACGTCGAAGAACCCGCGCTCGACCGTCGGCACGGTGACGGAGATTCACGACTACATGCGCCTGCTCTGGGCGCGGGTCGGCATTCCCTATTCGCCCGCAACTGGCCTGCCGATCGAGAGCCAGACAGTGAGCCAGATGGTCGACCGGGTGCTGACGCTGCCGGAGCGCACGCGGCTCTATCTTCTGGCGCCGGTCGTGCGCGGCAGGAAGGGCGAATACCGCAAGGAAATCGCCGACTTCATGAAACGGGGCTTCCAAAGGCTCAAGATCGACGGTGATTTCACCGAGATCGCCGACGCGCCGGCTCTCGACAAGAAGCTCAAGCACGACATCGAGGTGGTGGTCGACCGCGTCGTGGTGCGGCCGGATATGGCGGCGCGCCTGGCCGAGAGTTTCGAGACCGCGCTCGAGCTCGCCGACGGCCTGGCGGTGGTCGAATTCGCCGACGCGCCTCACCCTGGCCTTGCCGCAGCCCCTCACCCCAGCCCTCTCCCGCATAGGGCGTCGACAGACGCCCGTCTCTCGATGGGCGATGCGGGAGATGGGGACCGGGGGCGCATCCTGTTCTCGTCCAAGTTCGCCTGCCCGGTCAGCGGCTTCACTATCGCCGAGATCGAGCCGAGGCTGTTCTCGTTCAACAATCCGTTCGGCGCCTGCCCGGTCTGCGGCGGGCTTGGCTCGGAACTCAGGGTCGACGATTCGCTGGTCGTCCCCAACCCGAGGCTTACATTGCGCCTAGGCGCGATCGCGCCATGGGCCAAGTCGAGCTCGCCCTATTACCTGCAGACGCTCGAAGCGCTGGCGCGGCACTATAAGTTCCGGCTCGACAAGCCCTGGAGCGAATTGCCGGCCGAGGCGCGCCGCGTGATCCTGCACGGCTCGGGCGACGAAGAAATTCGCATGGCCTATGACGACGGCCTGCGCTCCTATGAAATGAAGAAGCCGTTCGAAGGCGTCGTCGCCAATCTCGATCGCCGCTACCGCGAGACCGAAAGCGAATGGTCGCGCGAGGAGATCCAGCGCTACATGACCGCGACCCCCTGCGAGGCCTGCCATGGCTTTCGCCTCAAGCCCGAGGCGCTGGCGGTCAAGATCGACGGCCAGCACATCGGCGAGGTGAGCCTTTTGTCGGTCAGCGCCGCGATCGACTGGGCCAAAGCCCTGCCGGCGAAGCTCGACGCCAAACGCAACGAGATCGCCCATCGCATCCTGAAGGAGATCGTCGACCGGCTCACGTTCCTCAGCGACGTCGGGCTCGATTATCTGACTCTGTCGCGCGCCTCCGGCACGTTGTCGGGCGGCGAGAGCCAGCGCATCCGGCTCGCTTCCCAGATCGGCTCGGGCCTCACCGGCGTGCTCTACGTGCTCGACGAGCCGTCGATCGGTCTGCATCAGCGCGACAACGCGCGGCTCCTCGACACGCTCAGGCGCCTGCGCGGGCTCGGCAATACGGTGATCGTCGTCGAGCACGACGAGGACGCGATCTGGGCGGCCGATTATGTCGTCGACGTCGGCCCCGGCGCCGGCGTGCACGGCGGCGAGATCGTCGCCAAGGGAACGCCGGCGGAGATCGCCGCCGATCCCAATTCGCTGACCGGCCAGTTCCTGTCCGGCGAGCGGACGGTCGCGATCCCGTCGGGACGCCGCGCAGCTGAGCCGGGGCGGGACCTTGCAATCGTCGGCGCCCGCGGCAACAACCTGAAGAACGTAACGGCAAGAATCCCGCTCGGCCTCTTCACCTGCGTCACCGGCGTCTCGGGCGGCGGCAAATCGACGCTCATCATCGACACGCTCTATAAGGCCGCGGCGCGCAGCCTGAACGGCGCGAGCGAGCCGCCCGCGCCGCACGACCGCATCGACGGCCTCGACAAGATCGACAAGGTCATCGACATCGACCAGTCGCCGATCGGCCGAACGCCGCGCTCCAATCCGGCCACCTACACCGGCGCCTTCACGCCCATCCGCGACTGGTTCGCCGGTTTGCCGGAGGCGAGGGCGCGCGGCTATTCGCCCGGGCGCTTCTCGTTCAACGTCAAGGGCGGGCGGTGCGAGGCTTGCCAGGGCGACGGCGTGATCAAGATCGAGATGCACTTCCTGCCCGACGTCTACGTCACCTGCGACGTGTGCAAGGGCAAGCGCTACGACCGCGAGACTCTAGAGGTGCGCTACCGCGACAGGTCGATCGCCGACGTGCTCGATATGACGGTCGAGGAGGCGGCGGACCTGTTCAAGGCGGTGCCGTCGATCCGCGACAAGATGGAGACTTTGAAGCGGGTGGGCCTGGGCTATGTGAAGGTCGGCCAGCAGGCGACGACGCTGTCCGGCGGCGAAGCGCAGCGGGTCAAGCTCGCCAAAGAATTGTCGCGCCGCTCGACCGGCCGCACCCTCTATATCCTCGACGAGCCGACGACCGGCCTCCACTTCCACGATGTCGCGCAACTGCTCGACGTGCTGCACGAGCTGGTCGACCAGGGCAACACGATGATCGTCATCGAGCACAATCTCGAAGTGGTGAAGACTGCCGACTGGATCGTCGACATGGGGCCTGAAGGCGGCGATGCCGGCGGCGAGATCGTCGCCCAGGGCGCGCCGGAAGAGATCGCCCGCCATCCGAGGAGCTACACCGGGCAGTACCTCAAGCCGGTGCTGGCGCGGAAGGCCAAGGGCGGGCGACGGGCGGCGGAATAGGGATGCCAATGACCTAGAAACGCGAATGAACTCAAACCGGTGCGTAAGAGGAGGGCGGGAAGCATGAACATTGCTTGTCTGGGATGGGGTTCGTTGATCTGGGATCCTGGATCGCTTCCGCTCATGCCAAATAAGCCGCGATGGTTCACACATGGTCCCGAGCTTCCCGTTGAATTTGCACGGCAGTCGGCGAAAGACCGGATGACATTGGTGATCGTTGCGCCCGAAAAGGCAGAGCCCAGGCCGGTACTTTGGGCCTACCTAACATGTCCTACTATTGAAGCGGCGCACGAAGCATTGGCGCGGCGCGAGTGGGGTGCGGGCTCGCCTCCCAGAGACTGGATAAAGTGGAAAAACGACTACATCGCGCGCTGGCCCAGTCTGAATGCCTCAAATTACGCGCATAACCCGCAAATAGCGGCATGGGCGAACGGAAAAAACCTGGATGGGGTCGTATGGACTATTCTTCCGCCGAGGTTCGACAATACCGAGCGTATACCGACGGTCACCGAGGTGCTGAATTATTTGAAGGTGCTTCACAAGTCCAAAGTTCACGCGAAAGCGGAAGAGTATATTCGGAAGGCTCCTCCCAACATACGAACAGTCTATCGGTCAGAGGTCGAGAACGAACTAGGCTGGACCTGTGATCCCTCGGCGACGCAGGACGATATTCGTCAGTAACTTTCGTCAAAGGGGCGTCGTCGTCAGCAACGAAATTGTCAATAGTTCCTTCAGCCGCTGCGCCGCCGACTCCACCTCGACCCGAATCTTCGCCCCGTGCAGTCTCTCCGCCCGCGCCAGATCGTACTGGCTCTGCAGGTTCAGCCAAAATGCTGCGCTGGGGCCGAGAGAGCGGCTGAGGCGGAGTGCCGTGTCGGTTCAGATTTCCGCGTTTGCCGTTGAGGATTTCCGTTAAGCGGTTGGCGGGTACGCGCAGCTTGAGCGCGAGCGCGTTCGCCGTCAAGACCGCGGGCGGCCAGCTCGTCCTTCAGCACCTCGCCGGGATGCGCCGGCTCGAAAGCAAATCCGTCCGGGGACGCGAAAAAGATGTCGTCTTCAGTCGTCATTGGTCTTGCCACTAATGATAATCGACGATTTCGACCTCGAAGGCCTCGCCATCGTCGAAGCGAAACACGATGCGCCACGCACCGTTGACGCGGGTCGCCCAGAAGCCGGACGGTCGCCACTCAACTTGTGCAGGCCGACGCTGCGCAAGCGCGTGAGATCGCCCAACCTTCGCGCCACGCTGAGCTGAGACAGGCGCTGCCGCGCAAGGCCTTCATCCAGTCGGGAAAATTTGGACTTGCCTGAGTCGATGAACTGCCGCGTCGCCACACCCTTGACGGACCGTATCCCGGTCGTCTGCGGGTGCGACTGGTTCGCTGGCGCGGGACAGGCGTCCAAGGCTCAAGCCGCGTCGTGCAGCGCCTTGGCGACGGCTTCCGGCATCCGGGCGATGACCCGCAGGTAGCTCTGCGTGGCGGCGTCCGGCGCCCGACGGCCCTGTTCCCAATCGCGCAACGACGCGGCCGGAATGCCGTATTGCGCGGCGAAAGCGGCCTGCGACAAGCCGGCGGCCGCGCGCGCCCGGCGCGCCAGCATGGCCCCGTATCCCCGGTCGAATTCCTCGTCGGTCAGCGGCGCGTCGGCATCCGCTTCACCGCGGGGTCTCATGATATCGTCGCGTTTCGCGGTCATTGGCTTTCCTCACGCTGATGATACGGCGCGTCTCACCGCGCATGGTGAACACGCAAACCCAGATCCGATTATCGACAGACCCGTAGCAAATGAAGCGGTCTTCCGCATAACCAAACCGAACGTCCAGGAGGTCAAGCCGATGGGCATCGGCAAGGACATGGGCTCCGAATGCGAGCGAGACGCCGTGCTTTTTGAGATTGGCCGCATCCTTGCCGGCGTCGAACTCGATCTGCATGGATGAATTATGCGGCATTGCCGTATAGGACGCCAGCGAGACTTGCTGTCATGCCTCGCAATTTCACTCACCTGAGCGCACCCGCGGCCGGCCCGCCGCAGATGCGGTGCGGGCTGGCGCGGCGCGGCTCTTCCACGACGTCGCGCAACTCCTCGACGTGCTGCACGAGCTCGTCGACCAGGGCAACACGATGATCGTCATCGAGCACAATCTTGAAGTGGTGAAGACCGCCGACTGGATCGTCGACATGGGGCCTGAAGGCGGCGACGCCGGCGGCGAGGTCGTCGCCCAAGGCACGCCCGAGCAGATCGCCCGCAACCCAAAGAGCTACACCGGCGAGTACCTCAAGCCGGTCTTGGCGCGTAAGGCGGCGAAGGCGCGGCAGAGCGCGGCGGAGTAGTCCCGGTTCTCCGGCCGGACGGGCGCCCTACTTCAGCAACCAATAGGCGCCGCCAAGGACGACGACTGCGGCGGCGGCGATCCCGGCTAGGATGACATAGGCGCCTCTCGCCATGCCGGCGACATTTTTCTTGAACTGAGCCCGATCGTTGACATTCGGGAACAGCGTAGCGGGCTTTTCGACACCCAGAAACGCGCACAGCGGCTCCCAGCCGTCGGTGACCTTAAAAACGAGCAGCTTGTCCGGCGGCACCGCCGCCTTCACCTCCTCGGCCCAGCGATCGTAGACCGCCACCGCCTTGGCCCTGTCAGGCATCGTGCCTTTCAGCGCCCGATCCCAGGCGAGCTTCTGGATCATGTCGCCGAATTTGCGCCCAAAGGGCGTCATTAGCTCAAGCACTTTGAACTGCCACATGCTCTCGGTAAAGTAGATCGTCTCGATCATGCTTTCGAACCAAGCGTCGGGACCCTTCGGGTGCAAAGTCAGCAGCACTCTTGAGTCGGGATAGGCGTCCATCAGTTCGCGCCAGACGCTGCAGCCAGGGAAGTCGACGGTCGCCGCGTATTTCACGAATACCTCATTCCAGTCTTGCGCCGAACCCGGCGGCGAATTGGCAACCCTTCGCCAGAAATCGAGGTGCGACTTGTTCTCCTTCTTCAGGATCACTTCCGTCATATGGTAGCAGGGGAACCCGAGTTGATTGAGGGCGAGCTGGGTCGAGTGCGTTCCCGTTCGGCCCAATCCGGCGCCGATCACCTTCAATGTCATGTCAACCAACCCTGCGAGAAAGTGCGGCGCAGTCGTCTATTGAGAGTGTCTTCGGGCCAGAGCCCGTCCGATATAGCATCGACCGACCCGCTCAGCCTTATAGCCCAAATAGGCGCCGATCAGGGCTGCTGGGATCAGGACCCATAGAGACGACGAATAGATCGCGCATAGGCCCGTCAGGATCGCGCTGCCGGCCAAAGCGACCCAGGTCGAAAATTCGGACGAGCCCGTCATTCTCTCGCTCAGCCTCCGCCGCGATGCAGAATAGCACGGCGGCCCGGGTGCAATCGCGCAAATTGAGCGGTTCAGCGGCGGGAAACGCGGCCTAAGCGTGTACCGCCACCGGATCTTTCGGCAGAGGCTCTCGCCGCTCCTGCGCTTACGGCAGCGGACTGGCCGGGTGAGTCAATCGAGGCGCGCCCCAATAAGGGCCGACGCCGTATAGTCATGAATTTCGGTTTCGCATTCGGGATCGTCCCAGGAAGGCTCGACGCCGACATCATAGGATGGAGCTCCCTCCAATTGGGTCTTGTCGAGATTGACGACGTACCCGCCTTTGGTCGTGTCGTATTCGAGCAGCGACCACGGAAGCGGATGATAGCTATTGCCGATCCCGAGGAAGCCTCCGAACGACATGATGGCGTAGGCGACGTTCCCCGATATCTTGTCGATCATCAGGTCGTGAATCGAGCCTAGCGACTCGCCTGCGTTGTTATAGACTTCCGTACCTTGGACCTTGCTGGCCGCGATGAGCGCAGTTGTTTCCTGGTCGATATCCATGGGACTGCTCCTGGGCTGCGTTCTGCAACTCAACGCAACTCGAAGCGGTTGGTTCCCGATTGGATGGCGCGCCTGAGCGGCGGTTCGCCCACTTCTAAGCCGCCTTCCTACGCGCGATTTCCGCCCGGAATAGGGGGAGCTCGATCCTCAGCGCCGCGGCAACGCTCGGGCGCTGACGCATGCGCTCGAGATACGCCTTGATGTTAGGGTAGGCGGCAAGGTCGATTTCGGGGGTCGCCTGCGTCCAGTTCAGCACCGTGGCGAGATAGGCGTCGGCGACGCTGAACTGGTCGAGCAGCAATTCCCGTCCCTTGAGCTTGCCGTCGAGATAAGCCAGGCGCGAGGAATATTTGCGCAGCGTCCACGCCTTGACTTCCGGGGGCGTGTCGCGGCCGAGGAGCGGCAACATCAGGCCCTTGTGCATCTCGGTTCCGATGAAGCTCAGCCACTGTCGCAGTTCGGCCCGCGCCAGACGATCCGACTCCGGCGGCGCAAGCCCGGCGGCCGGATGCTCGTCGGCGATGAACTGGAGGATGGCGGCGTTCTCGGTCAGCACGGTCCCGTCGTCGAGCCGCAGCGCCGGGACGTAGCCGAGCGGGTTGACGACGCGATAGTCCTCTCCGGTCGCCAGCACCCGCTTGGCGTGGGTGTCGACCTCGACCAGATTGACGGCTGCGCCGGCCTCGGCCAACGCGATGCGGGCCGACATCGAACAGGCCAGGGGTGAGAAGAACAGGTCCATTGGTCCTCCGTTGCAATTTATGTACTCTTTCGCATAGAATGGCGGTCGTCAAGGGTTTTGTTCGAAATGGTACAAAAAAGACAGCGCACCCCTCCAGGGCAGGCTCCGCGGCCGCGCGGGCGTCCGCGCGCCTTCGAGCCGGAGACGGCCCTTACCCAGGCGATGGAGATTTTCTGGCAGGACGGATTCGCCGCCACTTCTCTCGACGACCTCAGCGCGGCCACCGGGCTCAACCGGCCGAGCCTGTACGGCGCCTTCGGCGACAAGCGCGCGCTCTATCTTCAGGCCTATCGTCAGTACCGCAAGCACGTGAACGAGGCGTTCGCGCCGCTGTTCCAGGCCCGCGGGCCGCTGCGGGCGAAGCTTCGGCGCATTCTCGTCGCCGCGCTCGAGCTTTACCTCAGCGGCGAAGAGGGGCCGCGCGGCTGCTTCACGGTCCTCACCACATCCTCGGACGCTGTCGCCGACCCGGAAATCCGCGCTCTTGTCGTGGAGGCGATCGACAACACCGATCGCGCGTTTGGGCGATTGTTTGCGGAAGCGCGGACGGCGGGCGAGCTCCCGGCCAGCGCCGACGCTCGCTCGCTCGCGCGCATGGCCTCGGCGACCATCCACACGCTGTCGATCCGCGCCCGCGCCCGCTTCCCCAAGGCCGAGATCCTGCCGATCGTCGACGATGCGGTGCAAACCATCTGTGGAGCCAAGAGCGGTTAAAGCGGGTGGGCGCAGGCCCCAAGGCGAGGGAATCTTAAGCCCGTTTCAGCGAAAGGCCGCAAGAATGAAAATAGCCGCGGCGACCAACTGCGCAACACTGAAGGCCGCCGAGCGCAAGGGCTGGCGATCGCCGATATAGGCGGCCATGTGGCCGATCCGCAAGAGGACGTAGACGACCGCGAGGAGGTTCGCCGCCAGGCTCGGGCCGACGACGATGTGCGAGACGATCACCGCCGCGGCGAACAAGGGGAACGTCTCGAACCCGTTGAGCTGAGCGCCGTAGGCGCGCGCCGCCTGTCCCTCGAGTCCGGTAACTCCGGCGCGGGGCTGGCGCGGGTCGAGGCCCTTGACGAAACCGAACGCCACATAGGGCAACGTCCCCGCGATCAATATGCACCAGATGGCGATGGTCATCGAGCGGTCTCCGGCCCCGCGCCCCGGCGCGCGGGGCGCGGGGGGCGCGGGGCGCGAAGACTGGCGTCATATTCGCGAGCCTGTCAACGCGCGCGGACGCTCCTCACTTGCCGATCGCGCCGACCCCGTCGATCACCTATTGCACCGCAACGCCGCCAGCACGAGGCCGAACATGCGCGTCAGCACGACGTTGCCGGTCACGCCGAGGAGCCGCGCGACGCGCTCGGCGGCCAAAAAGGCGCCAAGGCAAACCAGGATCGCAGCCGCCGCGACCGCGATCAGGCTCCCGAGGGCCCTCAAGTCCCCGCCGGCGCGGCCGGCGAGCAGCATCGTGGCGGTGACCGCGCCCGGTCCCGCCATCAGCGGAATGGCGAGCGGAAAGGCGGCGACATTGCGGATGTGATCGTCGTCACCGCGTCGCTTGCGATCTCGGTTTGCGCTCGCCGCGCAGGGCGAACAGCATGTCGAAGGTGATCCCGAGCGCCTCCAGGACCGTCCTGCCGCCAAGGGTGACGGCCGCCAGAATCGCGAGGGCGATGAACGTGGCCCGGAGCGCCACCCCGCGCCTCGCGACCCCGCTCATGCCCAGCGTCAGGCCAATGAAGACCGGCGCCAGTCCAGGGGGATCGAGCATGACCAGGAGGGTGACAAAAGCCGTTTTCAGAAAGTCGAGCGGCATCGGCGCGTCCCCAATTCAGGCCCTGGTCGCGGAGGTGGCGCTCTTGACGCCGGCGATTTCTCTAACACATTGAAATATCCTGACAATATATTGGGCGCCATGTCCTCGCGGCTATGGCGCGCAGCGTCGAAATCGGCTAGACCGCAGCGACGCGAATTGCGCTAAGGACCTCTTCCCCTTGCCCGACAGCATTGACGAACGGCCCGCGCCCGGCGGGCCGGCCGACATCAAACCCGTCTCGATCCTCGACGAAATGAAGCGCAGCTATCTCGATTACGCGATGAGCGTGATCGTGAGCCGCGCCTTGCCCGACGTCCGCGACGGCCTGAAGCCGGTGCACCGCCGCATCCTGTACGCGATGCACGAGCTCAATTTCACGCCCGACCGCGGATACAACAAGTCCTCGCGCACGGTCGGCGACACGATGGGTAAGTACCATCCGCACGGGGAACTGGCGATCTATGACGCGCTGGTGCGCATGGCGCAGGACTTTTCGATGCGCGCGCCGCTCATCGACGGCCAGGGCAACTTCGGCTCGGTCGATGGCGATCCGCCTGCGGCTTCCCGCTACACCGAGGCGAGGCTCGACCGTCTAGCGCTCGAGCTGCTCGACGATCTCGACAAGAACACCGTCGATTTCAAACCGAACTACGACGAAAAGGAGCAGGAGCCGGTCGTCCTGCCGGCGCGCTTCCCAAATCTGCTCGTCAATGGAGCGGGCGGCATCGCGGTCGGCATGGCGACCAATATCCCGCCGCACAACCTCGGCGAGACGATCGACGGCCTCCTGGCGATGATGGACAAGCCCGACATCACCCTCGACGAGCTCATCGAGCACATTCCGGGCCCCGACTTCCCGACGGCGGCGACCATTCTCGGCCGCGCCGGCATCCGCGCCGCCTACGCGACGGGCCGCGGCTCGATCGTCATGCGCGCCAAGGTCGAGGTCGAGGAGCTGCGCAAGGACCGCGAGGCGCTGATCGTCAGCGAGATTCCCTACCAGGTCAACAAGGCGACGCTGATCGAGCGCATAGCGGAGCTCGTGCGGGAGAAGCGCGTCGAAGGCATCTCCGATCTGCGCGACGAATCCGATCGCGAAGGCATGCGCATCGTCATCGAACTCCGGCGCGACGCGGTCGCCGACGTGGTGCTCAACCAGCTCTGGCGCTTCACCGCCATGCAATCGAGTTTCGGCGCCAACATGATCGCGCTGAACGGCGGCCGCCCGGAGATGCTGACGCTCACCGACATGCTACGCGCCTTCCTCGATTTTCGCGAGGACGTGGTCACGCGGCGGACCAAACACCTGCTCGCCAAGGCGCGCGACAATGCGCATGTGCAGGTCGGCCTCGCGATCGCGGTCGCCAACATCGACGAAGTGATCCGCCTCATTCGCACTTCGCCCGACTCGGGCGCCGCGCGCGCGGCGCTGATGGAACGGGTGTGGCCGGCGCGCGACATGGCGCCCTTGGTCGCCCTTATCGCCGACCCGCGCCACGCGCTCGACGCGGAGGGCGCCATTCGCCTCTCGGAAGCGCAGGCGCGCGCAATCCTTGAATTGCGGCTCGCGCGGCTCACTGCGCTCGGCCGCGACGAGATCGCCGAGGCCCTCAACCGGTTGGCGGCGGAAATCGCCGATTATCTCGACATTTTGGGCTCGCGCGCGCGGCTGATGGGCATCATCCGCGAGGAGCTTGTCAGGGCGAAGACCGAGTTCGCCACCCCGCGCCGAACGATCATCCTCGACAGCGACGCCGACATGGAGGACGAGGACCTCATCCAGCGCGAGGACATGGTGGTGCTGGTGAGCCACGGCGGCTACATCAAGCGCGCGCCGCTTTCGACCTATCGCGCGCAACGGCGCGGCGGCAAAGGACGCGCCGGCATGGCGACCCGCGAAGAGGATTTCGTCGCGAGGCTGTTCGTCGCCTCGACCCATCAGCCGGTGCTGTTCTTCTCGTCGACCGGACAGGTCTACAAGGAGAAGGTTTGGCGCCTGCCGCTCGCGGCGCCGCAGTCGCGCGGCAAGGCGCTGATCAATCTGCTCCCGCTCGAGACGGGCGAGCGGATCACCACCATCATGCCCTTGCCCGAGGACGAAGCGAGCTGGGAGGCGCTCGACGTGGTGTTCGCCACGACGCGCGGCACGGTCAGGCGCAACAAGCTCAGCGACTTCGCCCAGGTCAACCGCGCCGGCAAGCTCGCCATGCGCCTCGACGAGGGCGAGCGCATCGTCGACGTGCAGATCTGTTCGGACAAGGACGATGTGCTGCTGACCTCCGCCCGCGGCCAGTGCATCCGTTTTCCCGTCGAAGATGTGAGAGTGTTCAAGGGCCGCGATTCGATGGGCGTGCGCGGCATCGCGCTCGCCGATCGCGACAGCGTCATCTCGCTCGCGATCCTCGAATCCTTCGACGCGACCGCCGAGGAGCGCGCCGCTTATCTCAAACAACGCCGCGCGGCGGCCGAGGGCGAGGCGGCGGAAGACGTGGCCGAACCCGAGGCGGAGGGCGAGAACGGCGGCGAGCCCAACGGCGCGCCTCTGCTTGCGCCGGAGCGTTACGAGGCGATGCGCGCGGCGGAGCAGGCGATCCTCACCCTTTCGGAGAACGGTTTCGGCAAGCGCAGTGTGTCCTTCGAATACCGGACCGCCGGGCGCGGAGGAAAAGGCATTGCCGCAATGGCGGTGAACGAGCGTAACGGCGCGCTGGTCGCGTCGTTCCCGGTCGAGGAGAATGACGAGATCATGCTGGTGACCGACGGCGGGCAGCTCATCCGAGTGCCGGTCGAGGGCATCCGCGTCGCCGGCCGCGCGACCCAGGGCGTGATCGTGTTCGACACCGCCGAGGGCGAGCGCGTCGTCTCGGTCGATCGGATCGGCGAAGCGGAGAGCGACGAGCAGGACGAGCAAGGCGTAGAAGGCTGAGCCGACCCCCCCTTGCCCGGATTGAACCAAATGCGTGACTGATAACCGAGGCTCTCGGGGCTGCCAATGACCGGGTTCTGGTTCAACGTATTGAACTGCGAGTTGCGACCGATCACGTTGCCTTAAGATATGGCGTTACAGCGAAGCCTGGCCGTGCAAACAGCCCGCTGGCATTCAGATCGCCCGACACGAGGATCTTGAAGACGAAGATTCCCTACGTGCCCGTATGGGCCGGCAATGTCGAGCTGGTCGTTCCACCCGCCTTGCGCCACACCGCTTGGAAACTGGACCGCGGCCGGCCCGGTGCTGGTCGAATGCGGGTGCATCAGACCCGGGGGTGACCTTGCCCTTCGCCGAGGCCGAGTAGGCGAGGCCGCCAAAGGTGGAGTTGATGGAGGCCGACTCGGCGATAGGTCCGCCGCTTGTTGCCGCGGTGGTCCAATCGCAATTGGCCGTATGGGCGCCGTCGGACATGCCGAAGCCGCCGAGGTTCGGCGGGTGGCGCAGGCCCGTCGCTTATCGAAATCAGCATCCGGTGATCCTGAGCGAGGGCTCACGCCGCCCGGACGAGCGTCGCTTCGATCTTGGGCGAGTTCTTCAGCGTCTGGAGCACGACGCAATAGCGCTCGGTAAGCTTCAATAGCGTGTCGAGCTGCTCCTGCGGCGCGTCCGTGTCGAGCGCGAAGGTCAGGCGAATATCGGTGAAACCGATGGCGGCCTGCTTGTCGACGCCGAGCGTGCCGCGAAAGTCGAGATCGCCTTCCGCCATGACCTCGCCTGAGCGCAGCGCCACGCCCATCGACGTCGCGACCGCTTTCAGCGTCACGCCGGCGCAGGCGACCAGCGCCTCGAGCAGCATGTCACCGGAGCAAAGCTCAGCCCCCCTCCCTCCGGCCGCGGGATGAAGCCCGGCCACGGCGAGCGCCCGTCCGGTCTCGACCGTGCAGGCGACCGCGGCGGAATCGAGCACGCCGCTCGCCTTGAGCGTCACCAGCCCCGCCTTCGGGTTCGCCCGGTAGCGGTCCTTAAGCGGCATCTGGAGTGAGCGCAATTCGTCGGCGTTCATTGTCGTGTGTCCCCCCCCTATTCACCGGCCTTCGGCCCCTCCCAATCGAACCGCAGCGGCGCTTCCCGGAACGCGAAACGGTCGAGATGGCTTGCGACCACACCTTTCATCCGTTCGACCTCTTGGCTCTTTTCGCCTTCGATCGTGACAGCCAACGCATCTTCGCCCGCATCGAGGGTGACGACCGCGACCGGAAACCTGACCACGCCTTTCCGATCCGAGAGATCGACCTCGAGTTTATGGCTCCAATGTTTGCAAAGCTTCTGAAGATACTTGGCCCCGTTGGCGGTGGGAACGCTGGCTTTGGCGATCGGCATGCTCAAAGGTCCTTCGAAGCGCCAGCGACGGTCGGGCGTCGAGCGGCTTTGCGATTGTACCTGACTGGGGGGCCAACTCAACACGGGAGCCTGGAGGGTGGCCGATCAGGTCCGCTTGTCGCGGACCCCGGAGCGGGCTAACCCTTGGGCCGATGACCCGCGTCGGCTTCTTTTCCGGCTCCTTCGATCCGATGACCAACGGCCATCTCGACGTGATCGAGCATGCGGCGGCGCTGTGCGACCGGCTGGTGATCGGCGTCGGCTCGAATCCGAACAAGGCTGCGCTGTTCACGGTCGACGAGCGCCTGAAGCTTATCCGCGAGGCGGCGGCGCCGATCATGAAGAAGGCGCATTGCGAGCTCGAAGTGGTCGAATTCGCCGGGCTTGCGGTCGAGGCGGCGCGCACGGCGGGGGCGACGCTGATCGTCCGGGGCCTGCGCGATTCGACTGATTTCGACTATGAGATGCAGATGGCGGGCATGAACGGAGCGATGGCGCCGGAAATCCGCACCGTCTTCCTGCCCGCCTCCTCCCCGGTTAGGCCGATCACCGCGACGCTGGTGCGGCAGATCGCCTCCATGGGCGGCGACGCCTCCCCCTTCGCCCCGCCCAACGTCATCAAGGGGCTCAAGGCGAAATTCAAGAGATAGAATTCAGGCATCCTTCTTCCACCGAAAAGGCGCCGCGACATGGACGATCCCGTACGAGAGCGCGCATCAGACTCCGATCCGAGCGCGCGCCGATCATGCGCTGATCCGATACGGCGGCAAGTTCTCCAATTTCGTCGCGGCTTCCGCCAAGGGATCGTTCATCTACGATGCCGACGGCCGACGGGTTCTCGACTTCACCTCAGGGCAGATGAGCGCGATCCTCGGCCACTCGCATCCCGCGATTGTCGAAACCGTGCAGCGCTCGATCGCGACGCTCGACCATTTGTTCAGCGGCATGCTGTCCGAGCCGGTCGTCGGCTTGGCGGAAGCTTTGAAGACCATCGCTCCCCCAGGCCTCGACCGTGTCCTCCTGTTGAGCACCGGCGCCGAATCCAACGAGGCGGCGCTCAAGATGGCGCGCCTCGCGACCGGCGGCTACGAGGTGGTCGGCTTCGCCCAGTCATGGCACGGGATGACCGGGGGCGCCGCCGCCGCGACCTACGCTGCCGGACGCCGCGGCTACGGGCCGCTCAGCGTCGGCGGCCTCGCGATCATGGCGCCGAACCTCTATCGCCCCTCTTTCGGAGCGCCGTCGAGCTATGACTGGCGGACTGAGCTCGACTATGGCTTCGATCTTGTCGACCGTCAGTCGACCGGTGCGCTCGCCGCCTTCATCGCCGAGCCGATCTTAAGCTCGGGCGGGATCCTCGACCTGCCGCCGGGCTATCTCTCAGAGCTCAAGCGTCATTGCGACAAACGGGGCATGAAGCTGATCGTCGACGAGGCCCAAACCGGCCTCGGCCGAACCGGCGAGATGTTTGCGTTTTCGCGCGACGCCATCGTTCCGGACTTCCTCACGCTCTCCAAGACGTTGGGCGCCGGCCTGCCGCTCGCCGCGGTTCTCACCTCGGCGGAAATCGAGGAGCGCTGCCACGAGCGCGGCTTTCTGTTCTATACGACTCATGTGTCCGATCCGCTGCCGGCTTCCGTCGGCCTGGCGGTGCTCGAGGTCATCATTCGCCAGAAGCTCGAAAAGCGCGCGGCGGAAGCCGGGCAGCTGCTGAGAAAGGGGCTCGAGAAACTGCGCGACGAATTCGATTGCATCGGCGACGTGCGCGGCCGCGGCCTCCTGCTCGGCGTCGAGATCGTCAAGGACAAGACGTCGATGAAACCCGACACCGCGCTCGGCTCGCGCATCACCGACAAGGCGATGGAGCTGGGGCTCAGCATGAACATCGTGAACTTGCCGGGGATGGGAGGCGTGTTCCGCATCGCCCCGCCGCTGACCGTCAGCGACGCGGAAATCGACCTCGGCATCGCGATCTTGCGCGACGCCGTGCGCGGGGCGGCGGAGCGGTAGCGGGCAAGGTCCATCCCTCAGGAGCGGGTCACATCGCGGTGCAAAATTAGGAGCGTGTACAAATTGGCGCTGTGGACTGTTCGAAACAAGCGCAGGGGTATGCGGCGTGGGTTCCTCCTATTTCGGAATATAAGCCCGGCCAAATAACTTGCTACCCCTTTCCCCGCTCCTGGCGCAGCCGCGCCCAGTACTCGAGTTGTTTCCTGATCTCGCGCTCGAAGCCGCGCTCGACCGGTTCGTAGAGCGTGTGGCGGCCGACTTTCTCGGGCCAGTAGTTCTGGCCGCTGAAGGCGTCGGGCGCGTCGTGATCGTATTGGTAATCGGCGCTATAGCCCTCGCGCTTCATGAGCCGCGTCGGAGCGTTGAGGATGGTCTTCGGCGGCCCGGGCGATCCATGCTCTTTCGCGAGGGCCTGCGCGGTCCCGAACGCCCTATAGAGCGCGTTCGATTTCGGCGCGGTCGCGACATAGACCACGGCTTGAGCGATCGCCAGTTCCCCCTCGGGAGTGCCCAGAAAATCGTAAACGTCCTTCGCGGCGTTGGCGACGACGAGCGCCTGCGGATCAGCCAGGCCGATATCCTCCGACGCCATGCGCGCGACGCGCCTCGCAATGAACAGAGGATCCTCGCCGGCGTCGAACATACGCGCGAGATAATAGAGCGCCGCGTCCGGATCGGAGCCGCGCACGCACTTATGCAAGGCCGAGATCAGGTTGTAATGGCCGTCCTGCGCCTTGTCATAGATCGGCGCCCGCCGCTGCACGACCTCGATGAGCCGCGCCTTGTCAAGCGTCTCGCCCTGCCGCGCGGCGCGCCACACTTCCTCGGCCAGAGCAAGCACAGCGCGGCCGTCGCCGTCCGCCATGGCGATCAGCGCCTCCCGCGCCTCGGCGCCGAGCGGCAGCGGCCTCGTCAGCAGCCGCTCGGCGCGCTTAAGCAGCGCTTCGAGCGCCTCGGGCCCGAGCGGGCGAAAGACCAGCACGCGGGCGCGCGACAGGAGCGAGGCGTTGAGCTCGAATGAAGGATTCTCGGTCGTCGCCCCGATCAGCGTGATCGAGCCGTCCTCCATCACGGGCAGGAAGGAATCCTGCTGCGCGCGGTTGAAGCGATGGATCTCGTCGACGAAGAGCAGGGTGCCGATGCCCTGCGAGCGACGCGAGCGCGCGGCGTCGAAGATCTTCTTCAGTTCAGCCACGCCCGTATGGATCGCCGACACCTGTACGAACGCGTCGTTGCGCGCCGCGCCGATCAGCCGCGCGACCGTCGTCTTGCCGCTGCCGGGCGGCCCCCAGAAGATCATCGAGCCGAGCGACGGCGCGGCGAGGAGTCGCGTCAGCGCCCCGTCGGGCCCGGTCAGATGCTCCTGGCCGGAAACTTCCGCGAGCGCGGTCGGCCGCAGCCGCTCCGCGAGCGGCGCCGGCGGCGGCTCGGCCCTCGGGCCGGCATCGTCGACCAGGCTCATGGGCGCTTTGTCCCGCGCGGAGGGTCCGCTGTCCAGCGCGATGTCCATTCAGCGTTGCGCGGCGCGCCCGTTTCTGTGAGCGTGCCGCCCGCCAACGGAGAACGTCATGACCGACATGCTCACCCGAACTTTTGCCGCCCTGCCCACGGCCGAGCCGGATGAAGTCGGCCTATCGCGTACCGGGCTCAAACGGCTGACGGCAGTCATGGAGCGCGAGATCGCGGCCGGACTTGCACCGGGGCTGTCTATGCTGATCGCGCGCCACGGCAAGGTTGGCTTCACCAAGACGCTGGGCAATCTTGGCCCGGACGGGCCGGCGATGTCGCTCGACGCAATCTTCCGTATCTATTCGATGACCAAGCCGACCGTCTCGGTTGCGGCGATGATGCTGGTCGAGGAGGGGCGGCTGCTGATCACCGATCCCCTGTCCAAATATATCCCCGCCTTCGCCGACTCGAAGGTCGGCGTGGAAAACGGCGACGACCTAGACCTCGTTCCGCTCAAGCGGCCGATCACGATTCAAGATCTGATGCGTCACACTTCGGGGCTGACTTACGCCTACACCGGAACGTCCAAGGTGCAGAAACTGGTCGCAGACGCCCGGATCACGAGCCAGGAAAGGACGATGGCAGAGCATGCGGAGGCGCTGGCCGCCCTGCCGCTCATGCATCAGCCCGGCGAGGTTTGGGAATACAGCCTCTCGACTGACGTGCTCGGCCGCGTCGTCGAGGTGGTTGAGGGCGCCAGTCTCGGCGACGTTCTGCGCACTCGCATTTTCGCCCCGCTCGACATGGACGACACCGCGTTTTTCATCCCGCCCGCCAAGCTCGGGCGCGAGGCCAAGCCCATGTCGCCGGCGATCTACGCAAATCTTGGCGTTGATCCGAAACCCAAAAGTGAGCCGCCACGATGTGAATCAGCCGGGGGCGGGCTCATGTCGACGATCGCCGACTATGCCCGGTTCCTCGCCATGCTCAGCGGCGGCGGCTCCCTCGAAGGCGCCCGCATTCTCGGCCCGCGGACGATCAAATTCATGGCGAGCGACCATTTGGGACCGCACGTGGACCGAAGTCACGACCTGCTCGCGCCCGGCCACGGATTCGGCCTCGGCTTTTGCGTCCGTCAGCAACCGGGGCTCGCGCCGACGCCCGGCAACGTCGGCGACTATTTCTGGGGCGGCTGGGCGGGAACGACGTTCAGAGTTTCGCCCCAGGACTCGCTGTTCGCGCTGCTGATGGTGCAGGCTCCGGACTATCGAGATCATTTCGGTCGGACATTCGCCAATCTCTACAACGCCGCGATTGTTTGATCCTCCGCTTGGCCATCCGCAATCCGCGCTTGCTTCTCCGCTGGCTCGCGCCACATTCTTGGCGTCTCCCTCGAGCCTTGAGACACACATGACCACCGCTGCTCTGCCCCACGCGCCGCCCGAAAGCGTCGGCCTCAATCCGGCGCGGCTCAAGCGGCTGAGCGGGTTCATGGCGCGCCAAATCGAAGAGAAGAAGGCGCCCGGCATTTCGATGCTGATCGCTCGCAGCGGCAAGATCGGCTATCGCCAGACGATCGGCGCGCTCAAGCCCGACGGGCCGCCGATGCGCGACGACGCCATCTTTCGCATCTATTCGATGACCAAGCCGATCGTCTCGGTCGCGACGATGATGCTGGTCGAGGAGGGACGGCTGCTGCTGTCTGAACCGGTCGCGAAATATCTGCCCGCGTTCGCTTCGATGACCGTCGGCGTCGAGCGCAGCGGCAAGTTCGAACGGGTTGCCGCCGCGCGGCCGATCACAATTCTCGACCTCATGCGCCACACGTCCGGCTTCACGTACGGCTTTCTTGGAACGTCGCGCGTCCATCGGCTGACCCACGACGCCTACATCCTCCGTCAGGACCGCTCGATGGACGAGCACCTCGCCGATCTGGCCCAGCTGCCGCTACTGCGTCAGCCAGGCGAGGTCTGGGAATACGGGCACTCGACCGATGTGCTGGGTCGCATCGTCGAGATCGTCGCCGGCGTGAGCCTCGGGCGACTGCTGCAGGAGCGCGTCTTTGCGCCGCTCGCCATGGTCGACACGGCCTTCTATACACCGCCGGACAAGCTCGACCGGCGCGCCGAGGCGTTTCCCTCCGGTTCAAGCGAACGCGACCACGTCGACCCGGTCAGTTCAACCGAGTCGCCGATATGCGAATTCGGCGGCACCGGCCTCGTCTCGACGATGGAAGACTACGCACGATTTTGCGCCATGCTGATCGGCGGCGGCGCTCTCGACGGCGCGCGGCTGCTCAGTCCGCGCGCATTCGCCTCCATGACCACCGACCAGCTAGGCGACGCCATCATCGGGCGGAGCCCGATGCTCGAGCCCGGCCACGGCTTCGGCCTGGGCTTCGCGGTTCGTCTCGGGCTTCGCGGCGCGGCGTTTGGCGGCGCCGGTGAATACCGGTGGGGCGGATGGGCCGGGACTGGCTTCTGGGTGTCGCCGCGCGATCAGATGTTCGCGATCTTCATGGTCCAGGCGCCCGCCTATATCTTTTATCTGCGCGAGATTTTCCGCAATCTCGCTTATGCCGCGCTCGACTGACCTCACCACACTCCGGTGTTCGCCATCGACGCCCAAGGCTCGGCGGCGGGAAGCGAGGCGCCTTTCTGGATGAGCTCGATCGAGATGTTGTCCGGCGTGCGGATGAACGCCATGTGGCCGTCGCGCGGCGGCCGGTTGATCGTGACGCCCGCCGCCTTGAGCTTGGCGCAGGTTGCGTAGATGTCGTCGACGCGATAGGCGAGGTGGCCGAAATTGCGCCCGGCCGCATAGACCTCCGGGTCCCAATTGTAGGTGAGCTCGACCAGCGCCGCCTGATCCTTCTTCGCCCGCTCGACATCGCCGGGCGCGGCGAGAAAGACCAGGGTGTAGCGGCCCTTCTCGTTATCGACGCGCCGCGTCTCGACAAAGCCCATGAGCTCGAAAAAGGCGACCGTGGCCTTGATGTCGGTCACGCGGATCATCGTATGCAAATATTCCATGGCCTTCCTCGTCTGGATTGCTTCGGGGTTTGCGTCATCGCCGGCTTCGGAGCATAACGAGTCCGATCTCAAGGGGAAGCCCCCCGACTCGGGACGTCTCGCTTTGGGAGCGAAACCAAGCTATTCGGCCGAGGCGCAGTCGGCGCTGAAGGGGCGCGCGGCGGCGGCCTCGATCGGCGCCAGCTCGATCCTGGCCGCCGTCAAGCTCGCGGCCGGCTTTGCTTCCGGCTCGCTCGCCCTTCTCTCCGAAGGCGCGCATAACACGCTCGACATCGGCGCGAGCGCGCTCACCTTCCTGGCGGTGCGCGAAGCCGACAAGCCCGCCGACGCCGATCATCCGTTCGGCCACGCCAAGATCGAGGCGGTCGCGGCGCTGGCCGAGACCGGCTTTCTCGCCGCGCTCGCAATCGGGGTCGCGATCCAGGCGATCGGGCGCATTCGCGACGGCGACGCTTCGGTTGACGTCAACGCCTTCGCCATTGGCGCGATCCTGCTTTCGATCGCCGTCGATATATTGCGCTGGCGCGCGCTGACCCATGTGGCGCGGGCGACCTCGAGCCATGCGCTCGCCGCCGACGCGTTGCACTATTCGAGCGACCTCTTCTCGTCCGTCCTGGTGCTCATCGGGCTCGCGGCGACGCGAGCTGGCTATCCGCATGCCGATGCGCTGGCCGCAATCGGCGTCGCCGGTTTCATCGCCGCGGCCGGCTATCGTCTGGGCCGCGCGACGATCGACGCGTTGGTCGATCGCGCGCCAGCTGGCCTGAGCGAGGCGGTCCGCTCCCTAGTCATCAGCACCGACGGGGTTGCGGGAATCGAAGCCCTCCGGCTGCGTCCGGCCGGCCCAAGGACCGTCGGCGAGGTGATCGTTTCAGTGTCGCGCACTCTTCCGCTCGAGCGGGTCGCGGCGATCAAGGACGAGCTGAAAACGCGGATCGCCGGGCGGTGGCCCGAGGCGGAGCTCACCATCACCGCCAACCCGCTCGCGCTCGACGACGAAACGATCTTGGAGCGTGTGCTGGTGATTGCGGCGCGACGAGGCCTGCCGGTTCACCACGTCACCATTCAGGAGATCGAAGGGCGCAAGTCCGTCGCCCTCGACCTCGAAGTCGACCGCGCGATGTCGCTTGGCGATGCGCACGGGCTCGCCTCCGAACTCGAGGACGCCATCGCCGAGGAAATCGGCGAGGGGGTCGAGGTCGAGACCCACATCGAGCCGGCCGAGCCGGAAGCGCAGGGACAACTGGCCGCGGCCGATCTCGCGCGCCGCATCGAGGCTTCGCTCGCCGAGGCCGCGGCCGCGCAGGGGCGTCTGCGTGACATTCACAACGTCCGCGTCCGCGAAACTCCCGGCGGAGTGATCGTCCTTTTCCACTGCCGCGTCGATCCCGCGACGCCGGTCGAGACCGTGCACGACGCCGTCGACGCGCTTGAGCACTCGGTGAGGCGAGCATTTCCCGAGGCGCGCCGGGTGGTGGGACACGCCGAGCCGGCGAGCGGCGACGGCCGGTAGGGCGGCTTATTTGCCGAGGCGCGGCAGTCTTCCGGATCGCGACGTCGCCACGGCGATTCGGTCCGAAGATAGACGCCATGCTCTCCGCCGCGACCCTGCCGCGTGCTGCCTTGCCGACCAGCGTCTCCACAAGGCGGGCGGCGCCAACCGCCCGCAGGCTCCAAAACGTCAGCTGACCCCGACCAAGTCACGGAATATCGCCTCCAGGCGAACGGCGAAGGCTTCTGCATCACAAAGGGATGAGCTGAGCATCTCTGACCTCAAGCTCTTCCGAATGGTCGCGAGGCGCTCCCTGTCGAGCGCGAGGCTTGCGGCGGCCTCGACATACGCCGAAGGTGTCGGCGTGGAAAATTCTGGCCGGCCAATGGTCTGGACGATGCTGTGTGTTTGCCTCGACGCCGGCCGGGTCCCCGGTAGTGTTACAACCGGGACCCCCATCCAAAGCGCCTCGCAAGTTGTCACCCCGCCGCAGAAGGGAAACGGATCGAGCGCGATATCGACCTGGGAATATTTTGAGAGCATGTCGCGATGCGACGTCGCCCCTTCAAATTTGATTCTTTGCGGGTCAATCCCGCGCCTTGAGAATTCGAATCGCGTACGCCCCTGCAATATGGGATCGGCGAAGCTTCGCCATTTCAGGAGCAGGTTGCTGCCCGGGACCGCCGCGAGGACTTCCGCCCAAAGCGCAATCACGCCATTATTGATTTTGCCCGCGTTGTTGAAGCTGCCGAAGGTCGTAACGCCATTTTCAAGGGAGGGCGGCGGCGCAGGATCTCCAGCGTAGGCGGGCGCGCCATAGCAGAATCGGCAACCGGGCAGCCGTATGATGTTCTCCACGAACAGTTGCTCGGCGCCGGGAGCAATATGATGATCGTCGAGCAGTACGTAATCCATGGTAGGCAGACCAGTTGTTGCAAAATAGCCAAGCCAAGTCAGCTGAACGCCGGATGGGCGGCGCGCAAATACTCCCAGTCGGTTTCCCGCAGTGTGCCCCGACAGGTCGACAAGAACATCAATTCTATCGGCGGCGATTTTTGCCGCCACGGCGCCGTCATCGAGTCCAAGGATCGGAACCCAGGCGTCAACCGAACTCTTAACCTGGGACGTTAATTCATCGGCCGCTGTCTGGTTGGCGTACACAGAGATGTGAAAGGCGGCGCGGTCGTGAGAGCTGATTGGACCGCTCCCTAGCCAGCCGACCGGATGGCGATAGATATCGGCGGAAACATAGCCGACGCGCAACTTGCCGGTTGCAACGCTCGGGAATCGGTCGGCTCGCGGAGTCGCCCGGATCATGGCGACGCCCCAGTCTTTTGCCGCCATCGCCGCTGCTTGATCATCGGCCTGAGGATCGTATTGCTCGCTCATAAAGATGTTGCTTGCGAGATAGGACAGGCGAGGAGAACGGTCTGCAGCCTTTCTGCTCACGGTTCTCGCCGACGCAATATCGCCAATCTCTCGGTAAGCCGTTGCAAGCGAAGCGAGAAATTCCTGACGCCCCCCCGATATTTCTGAAGCACGCAGCAGGGCGACTATGGCTCTCGATGGTCGCCCTGAAGTTTGTTCCGACCTCGCGAGCCCCAAAAGCGCATCGGGGAAATTCGGTCTCAGCCGGAGCGCGGTCACGAAGGCCGAAATGGCTTCTTCAGACTTCTCCAAAACGTTATATGCGTGCCCGAGGCTTGCGGAAGCTTCCGGAAGGGCGGGGTTGAGCGCAATGGCGCGCTTGGCGGCGTCTATTGCCGCCCAGGGATTGCCTGCTCTCATGAGAGCAATGGACAGATTGCTGTGCGTGTTGGCGTCTTGGGAGTTAAGTTCTGCTGCGCGCGTGAAGGCTTGCACGGCTTCGTCCGCCCGGGACAAGGCGGAAACAGCTTGCCCCAGTAAAGACCAAGCCGCCACATTATTGGGCATTTGTTTGATTAGCCGGCCAGCAAGAAGCTCGGTTGAATGCGGATTGTCTGCAAGCCGAATCGTCGCAAGAGACAATAGCGCTTCTGGATGATCTGGCTCGGTACGCAGCACTTCATCCAACAATACCGAGGCGCCGAGCAAGTCGCCCGCTGCACGCCGCCGTTGCGCCGCGTCGAGCAGAAAATCAATGCTGAGTAGGCGTTAACTCCATGCTCTCGATTTGTCCAGAATTCGATCGCGCTCGCGCGGATGCTGGTCCATAATTTTCGCTGACTTCCAAAATATACCTAGAGTGACAAGGTATTCATCGCGCGGCGCGCCCTAGAATTACTGACTGGTCATTTTCGTGTCCAGTATCATCCTTTGACAGACCGAAGGAAAGAATCAATGCTTGATTCTATCCACTGGCCAATTGCACGCGCGAGTAGACGTTATTCAGATTTTCATCCCATGGCTCCAGTTCGAGAGCTTTTTGAAGCCACGGCGCCGCCTCCTGCCACAAATTGATATTGTAGAGAGCGAGCCCAACGCGTTTTTGTTTGGCCAGAAGGCTGACGTTAAATGGGTCGCGAGACAAGCAGCCCTCCAGCGTCTGGATCGCCTCCGTCAAACGCCGCTGATCCAATAGAAGCGTAACGAGCGCACACGCAGCGTCAACGTCACCGGGGTCAGTTCTGAGCGCATTCCTGAACCATGCCACCGCCTCGTCCTTCCGGCCGGATTGGACGAAAGCATCGCCGGGCGAGTTTGCGGACCAGGAATTCGTTCTCGTATGCATCGACATAAATTGTCCAAATTGAAAGGGAGGCGGCACGAGCGAGAGGCGCGCGCGCCGCAGGCCAGGATCGCGGTAGTTCGGGTCCAGCTCCGTCGTTGTGCCCGGAGGCGCGCCGTCCAGGACCAAAAGCACGGTGGACCTGCAAAAACGGCCTTCTGAACCGGGTTAGATCAGTCTAGCGCGTTCTGGGGCATCCGCGCAAAGTCCGGCTTGACTTGAAGCGGTTAGGCGGTTGTGTCTAAAATGATGAGTGATCGCCAGGCCAGCGGCATCGTCCAAGTCTTCAGATGAATGCCCTCTTGGGATCCGACGATCAGCTCACTTTTTGAATCGGTATAGTCGTGCGTAGCAGCCGCGCCAGAGGCGTTCTGTCGCCATCGGCTTAGGTTAAAAAGGGGAAGAAGCGCTATGACTTACACTCGATATATTGTCTCCGCTCGAGCACTTCGACGCCTTGTCGCGGGGTGTATCCTATCTTTTGCCTGTCTTTTTGGCTTGTCGGCGTCTGAGGCCCAAGCGAACGTCACTGATTTTACGCTGTTCTTTAACCACGAATACGAGCAGATTCGACCAACAAGGACGAAGATCCTAGACTACTACTTCGCAAGTTTCGCCGATGTCAGCACGTTTCCCGCGAATACAAGCGCCACGCTAAGCACGCCAACGACTTCTTTGCTGGCCATGACTCCGGAATCAGCATCGCCGCCACATTATAACTATGAAACCTCGTCATTGACCAGTTCTGAGCTGAAATCTGAATTTCCTAGGGGAAGTTATAATTTCCTGGAAACCAATTCGAAGACTGACGCGACAGTCTCCGTTACTCTCAACTACGCCGGAAGGACCCATTTTGCTCCGCCGCCGACTTTGACTGCGTCGTCTTATGACGGAACTCTCCGGACTCAATCCTGATCAGGCTTACACGTTCTCTTTCAACCAATTCACTCCATCCGGTAGCCGCTATCTTGGCATCATCTTCTTCACGATCACTGACATCTCAACGGGTGCGGTGGTCTACTCCACGTCCACTGAAAGCCTGAGAGCCTATCCGACGAGTTCTCAAATCATTGGAATCGATTGTGATTCAAGGGTGGTGATCTGATTCTCTGCGGGGGTGGCAGATGTGGACGACGGAAAATCGCGGTCGCTACGACCGCAGCAAGCTTCGCTATCCAAGCGATCTGACGGACGAGGAATGGAAGCACTGTCGAACCGTTGATTCCGCCGGGCAAACGCGGCGGCGGCAAGCGCACGGTGGTCATGCGCGAGGTCGTCAACGGGCTGATGTATGTTTTGAGCACAGGTTGCCAGTGGGCCGCGATTCCGAAGGACCTTCCGCCCAAGAGCACGGTCTACGATTATTTCGACCTGTGGGGCTGGGACGGCACGCTCGATCGCATCCATGAAACGCTCTACGCGAAGTGTCGCGAGCAAGCCTCGCGCCAGGCCAGTCCCACCGCCGCCATCATTGACAGCCAGAGCGTCAGGAGCGCTGAAAAAGGGGGCCTCACGATCCGCCGGGCTACGACGCCGGCAAGAAGATCAAGGGCAAGAAACGTCACATCCTCGTCGACGCGCAAGGCTTGCTGATGCACGCCATCGTGCACGCCGCCGACGTTCAGGACCGCGACGGCGGCGCGCTGTTGACGGCGACGCTGTTCGGCATGTTTCCATTCTTGCTGAAGCTCTATGCCGACGGCGGTTATCAGGGGCCGACATTCCGGCGCGGGTTGAAGAAGGTCTTGTCGCGGGTGAACGTCGAGATCGTCAAACGCTCCGACACCGGCCAGAAAATTCGTCGTGTTGCCAAAGCGCTGGATCGTCGAGCGCACCTTCGCCTGGCTCGGAAGATGCCGCAGGCTCGCGCGCGACTGGGAGAACTTCAATCAGAAAGCGCTCGCCTTCCTGCGCCTCGCCTCGATCCGCCTCATGTTGAGAAAGCTATGCAATCCAGCGTGATGTTTCCGGATAGACTCTGACAACCACCGATTTCGTTGTTCCGGCCGACGCTTTGTCTTACGGCGTCAATTACGAAGAAGAGATAGATTTTTCGACGCGCGATGAAATCAGACACCCGAGTTGCAACTCGACGCTGGCACATCAATGCCCGCGCCTGGGCGAAGAGGGTTGGGACTCACGCACCCAGGTCTTTTTCGCGACCGAGGCCGCGCCGCGTTCGCTTATGGCCCGCGGTCTGATGAGAACCGAGTTCGCGCCCTCGGTTCCCGAGGTTCCGACGTGGTTGATGCTGGCCCTGGGCTTCGCAGGCTTGGGGCTCGCGGGCTCCTGGGCCTCGCGAAACAACGCGCGGTCGCTCGCGTTTCGCGGTCACGCATCCGCCCCTCTGGCTTGGCGCGCTTGGGCGGCGGCGCGGCCTTGACGAAGCCCTAATTAGGGCTTTTCCAGCGCGGCGTGATCTTCGACCGTCTCGTCGGCGTGGCCATGGCGAACGACGAGGGCGCGTCGTCGAACGCGTCGTTTCTTCTCATGTAGTCGGCGAGGTCGAGCGTGGGAACGTGGGAGGGTCCGGCGCCACTTGCGCCGCCAACCCCCGATGAGTTAGCGAACCTTCCATGCCCCTCCCCATCGACATTCCTCTGCAAACGATCGACGGCAGGCCGGCGAGGCTCGGCGATTTCGATGGGCGCGCGCTGCTCATCGTCAATGTCGCCAGCAAATGCGGGTTCACGCCGCAATACGCCGGACTGGAGGCGCTGCACCGCCGCTTCCGCGCCCGCGGCTTCGCCGTGCTCGGATTCCCGTGCGACCAGTTCGGCCATCAAGAGCCGGGCGACGAGAACGCGATCACGAAATTCTGCACGGAGAATTACGAGGTGTCGTTCCCGATGTTCGCCAAGACCGAGGTCAACGGCCTTAACGCCCATCCGCTGTTCAAGGCGCTGAAGCAGGCGGCGCCTGGGCTCCTCGGAACCCAGGCGATCAAGTGGAATTTCACCAAGTTCCTGGTCGACCGAAACCGCAACGTCGTGCGCCGCTACGCGCCGACAGATAAGCCGGAATCGCTCGCCGCCGACGTCGAGGCGGCGCTTGCCTGACGCTGAGGTCGTCCGCATGCCCGCCAAAGCCCTACTCGTCACTGGCGCTTCCCGCGGCATCGGCCGCGCCTGCGCCTTGCTCGCCGCCAGGAACGGCTGGTCGGTCGGCGTCAATTATCGCGAGGACGCCAAATCGGCCGATGCGGTCGTTGAGACGATCGCCAAGGCCGGCGGCCGCGCGCTCGCCTTGAAGGGCGACGTAGCGGTCGAGGCCGACGCGGTCGCGATGTTCGACGCGGCGGCCAGGGTGCTTGGACCGTTGACCGCGGTCATCGCCAACGCCGGCATCGTCGCGCCGACGGCCAAGCTCGCGGAGATGAGCGCCGAGCGCATGCGGCATGTCTTCGAAGTCAATGTGCTCGGCGCGTTTCTCACCGCCCGCGAGGCTGCTCGGCGGATGTCGAAATCGCTGGGCGGCGCCGGCGGATCGATGGTGCTCATATCGTCGGCCGCCGCCCGCCTCGGCTCGCCGAACCTCTATGTCGACTATGCCGCGTCGAAGGGCGCGATCGACACGCTGACTTTGGGCCTCTCGAAGGAGCTCGCGGCGGAGGGTGTCAGGGTCAACGCCATTCGACCCGGACTCATCGACACGGAAATCCACGCCAGCGGCGGCGAGCCTGACCGCGCCTATGTCCTTGGCGCGACCGCGCCGATGGGGCGTCCCGGCAGGGCCGAGGAGGTCGCCGAGGCGGCGATCTGGCTGATCAGCGACGCGGCTTCCTACGTGACGGGCGCGCTCCTCGACGTCGCGGGCGGGCGCTGAGTTCGAAGCGATCGCCCGCGTCTGTCTTAAAGTTTTGCGCACTCCGCAGCTATAGGGCCTGTCCTCGAATAGGGGATTCGCAAATAGCAAAAGCGTGATTCGTGGGGAGCCCTCTTTTGGGAGGCTTTTCGATGAAGCGTTACAGAATGCGCGACGAGCAGTTTGCGCGGATTGAATATTTGCTGCCGGGTTGTCCGGGACATGTCGGACGCAATAGCGAGTTGGGCAATCAGCTTTTCGTCGAGGCGGTTCCTCAGCGACAAAGCCTACGACACCAACAGCATTATTCACAGCCTCGAAGTCCGGCCATCGAGCCGGTCATCCCGCCAAGATCGAATTGCAAGATCACGCACGACTGCGACTTCGCCCTCTACGCCGAACGCAATCTCAATCGAGCGCTTCTTCAATTTCACCAAACATGTGAGAAGGGGAGACGGGACGGCAGCCGCCTGTTTTTCCCCAAATTCTGCGGCGGCGCGCGAGCCCAAAAGAGCAGGTTCACTCCTCGAGTTCGCTATCCCAATAGAGATAATCCATCCAGCTCTCATGCAGATAGTTGGGCGGGAACAGGCGGCCGTTCTGGTGCAGGTCGTGCACTGTCGGCTGATAAGGCTTGGTCGCGGGCCACATGCGTGCGACCGCGGGCAGCAGGTCGGCCTTCCTGAGGTTGCAGTCGGAGCAGGCCGCGACCACGTTTTCCCAGGTCGTCACGCCGCCCTTGGAGCGGGGAACGACATGGTCGAACGTCAGATCCTCCCGCTGGCCGCAATATTGGCAGGTGAAGCGGTCGCGCAGGAACACGTTGAACCGGGTGAAGGCGGGAAAACGGGTCGGTTTGATGTAGCTTTTGAGCGACACCACGGAGGGCAGGCGCATCTCGAAGCTCGGGCTGCGCACCAGAGTGTCGTATTCCGAAAGGATGTTGACGCGGTCCAGGAACACCGCCTTGATCGCATCCTGCCAGCACCAAATCGACAACGGGTAATAGCTCAGCGGGCGGAAGTCCGCATTCAAAACGAGGGCCGGACAATTCCCCGGCGTGACCGACCGAACGTGAACCGTCACAAAGACGCTCCGTGCCTCCGATTGTCGAACCCAGGTCGGCGCTCAGTCCAACCGCCGCAATAGTCTACAGGCAGCGTGACGCGCTTGTGAAGCCTCGAAATCCGGCCGTTTCCGGGCTTCAACGCACCGCCGGCCACGGCAAGCGGGCGAATCGGTCAACCGGCCGACCGTTCGATCGCCTCCATGTCAGCGTCCGAGAGCCCGAAATGGTGGCCGATCTCGTGCACGAGAACATGGGTGACGACGGCGTCGAGCGAATCCTCGCCGTCGCACCAAAAGTCGAGCAGCGGCCGGCGGTAGAGCCATATCATGTTGGGCAATTCGCCTGTCTCTTCGACCGCGCCGCGCTGGGCGAGCCCGCGTCCGCGAAACAGGCCCAAAAGGTCGAATTCGCTCTCGGCGCGCATGTCCTCGAGCGTCTCGTCGTCCGGAAAGTCGTCGACCTGGATGACCAGGCCCTCGCTCAAGCGCCGAAACGAGGCAGGCAGCCGGTCGAACGCCGCCCGGGCAAGGGCGTCGATGTCTTCGGAGGTCGGTGCGCGCAATGAGGCGAGCCCGCCCGGCGTCTCGGCAGTCATTGCGCGGCCCGGGGTGGCGGCGCGGCTGAGCCTTCGAACGACCTGATTCGCGCGGCCTCGAGCCCGTCGAGGAGGTGATGGGTTCGAGCGGCGAGCGCCGCGCGAATCCTCTCGGCCTCCGCCGGGAATTCGCCCAGCACGCGCCGAAACATCTCGCGCGCGATCGGCATCACGACCGCGTCCTCCAATGCGCGCGCGGCGACCCGCCGCGCCGTCGGGGCATAGAGCGCGTTTTCGCCGATGAGGGCCCCTGGGCCGACGCGCCGCTCGCTTTTCGCTTCTCCTCCGTTCGCGAGCAAGACGATCGCGCCCGAATGGACGAAATAGCCGAAGTCGGCGGTCTCGCCAGCTAGGAACAGCGTCTCCCCGGCTTTCAGACGGCGCTTCTCGCAAGAGAAGGCGATGAGCTGAACCGCCTCGCGCGGAAGCAGGTCGAACGGGCGAGTGCGCGCGAGCCGTCCGACGTCGTCGTCCAGCGTCACTCCGATCGTCCCCCCGCCGCCGCGCTCGCCACGAGCTTGTAGCCGCCGCCTTCGGTGACGAGGAGCTGCGCTTCCGCGGGATTGTGCTCGATCTTCTGCCGCAGCCGATAGATATGCGTCTCGAGAGTGTGCGTCGTCACGTTGGCGTTGTAGCCCCAGACGTGCTTGAGCAGGGTCTCGCGGGCCACCGGCTGTTGCTCAGCGCGATGGAGATAGCGAAGGATCGCCGCCTCTTTCTCGGTCAGCCGCAACTTGACCCCCTGCGGGTCGACCAGATTCTTGGAGGTCGGCCGAAACGTGTAGGCGCCGACCTGAAACTCCGCATCCTCGCTCGCCTCATATTGGCGCAGCTGCGAGCGGATGCGAGCCAGGAGCACAACGAACCGGAACGGTTTGCCGACGTAGTCGTTGGCCCCCAAATCGAGGCCGAGCACCGCGTCGGCGTCGGAATCATGGGCGGTGAGCACGATGATCGGGCGGCGATATCCATCGCGGCGCATGCGCTTGACCGCCTCCCGCCCATCGAGGTCAGGCAGCCCGACATCCATGATGACGAGGTCGGGCGGATCCGTCTCGACCCCCTGGAGCGCCGCTTCCGCGGTGTCGACCGCCTCGACCTGAAACTCGGGATGCAAGGCGAGCTGCTCGATCAGAGCCTGCCGCAAGTCGGCGTCGTCATCGACAATCAGCAATCGCCGCGCTTGGGTCATCAACGTTACTCTACCGCCTCAATCGCCCGGCGGCTAGCGCGGGATTGCGGCAAGCATGCAGCTGACGCTCCGAGGCCCGCGCGCCTTATGAGGCATAGCCGTCGCGCGGGGCGCTTTCGCGCCTGAGGTTTCGGGCGCGCGAGACGGCGACGAGGGCCGTATCGCGCTCGGCGAGATGCGCCACGATCCCGTCGTGGCGGTCGGCCCAGAAGGAGCAGCGCCACGCGCGCTTGGAGCCAATCCTCACGGGTCGCGACGGAATCGTCGGTCACGGGCTGTCCTCCTTTGCGTCTCTAAATCTCGGGCGAGGCGCGCCGATTTATCGGCGGCGAGAGCGCCAAAATCGAGGGAAGGAAACGCAAAGGCCGCGCGAAGGAAAATCAAAGCCGCGGGAAGGAAAATCCAAGCTTACATCTTCCGTATAGTAAAGTTTTTCAAAGGCTTGCAGCAGAATCCTGAGGCAGAGCAGGAGGGCCCGCATGCTCGCCCGCATGCTCTCAGCTCAGGCGTTCCCGCCCTTGTCCGGGCGCGGGCCTTCAGGCGGCGATGCGGCCAGCTCCGCGGCGCTCGCGGCAAGCGCGTCGACGATGCGGTTCATCTTGGCGAACAGGCGCTCGCGCGTATCTCCGCGGTAGGCCTTGAGGGGCGCGGCCCCGCGCTGGTAGCGGTCGAGCCGATCGAGCACATTGACCAGAGTCGAAATCGCGCCGGTCTCGCCCTGGGCGACCGCATCCGCCGCCAGGCGAAGCGCGTTTTCAAGCCGGACGAGCTGGAGCATCGCATGGTCCGATGCGCCGTCGACCGGCCGCCGCTCCAACGCTTCGCTGACGATCTGGCGGATGCGTCTCGGCGTCACCCGCTCCTCGCGCGCGACCGCCTCGTATGACCAGCCTGCCTGCAAGCGCTCGAAGACGCGCTCCCGCCGCAGCGCCTTGTCGCGCGGGTTGAGTCTTGGCCGCGCCGGAGGCGCCGTCGTGCAATCCATATCCGCCTCGCTTTTGGCCGCACTTATGGGCCGTTTCTGGAGAAGGGAACGAATATAGCAAAAATTATGGAAATCGGAAAGAGAATTCGCGCCAGAAAGGATCGCCCCGCCGCAACATGCTGATCGGAAATGCAAATATCATCGCGTCCGGCCCACCGGATCGAAACAGACCGGCGCCCAAGCCATGGCAGGGAGCGCCCGAGCGCCCCGTCAGGGATGGGTGCTCGGGCTGTCCCCGCGATGA
The DNA here is from genome assembly GCA_963749715.1 of uncultured Alphaproteobacteria bacterium. Classification (GTDB taxonomy): domain Bacteria; phylum Pseudomonadota; class Alphaproteobacteria; order Rhizobiales; family Beijerinckiaceae; genus Roseiarcus. The sequence continues at coordinate 113,570 of CAVVNR010000003.1, read as the reverse complement.
TGGGGGTTGAGTAAACCGCCGGCGCAGCCACCTAATGTCGGGGAGGCGCGGCGACGGCCCTGACGCAGTTTCGGGCTGCCGTCATGCGCAAACGCCCGGGCGGTCCATCCAAGGTCGGACAATGGCAAAATTGAAATTCACCGCCCTCATCCTTGCCGCGACGATGGCGAGCGCTGTGGCCTACGGCCAGGACAACAGCGGCGGTCTGGTCGCCCCGGAACTCGGCAAGCCGACGCCGGGGCAACTTCTCGATCAGGATTATCTGACGACGACCGGGGCGACCGTCCCCCGGCCCGGCGCCTCGCAGTCGGGTGGCGAGACGCCGCTCGACCGCAAGATCGAGCAAGAGAACAACAAGATCGACAACAGCATCTGCAACGGTTGTTGAGGCGATCGGGACGCCTGCCGCGCTTCGATAACGGACCTCCAAGCGTCGGAATCCGACAAGGCTCATATAGGTCGCCGCGGCAGCGCCTGGGCGTACGAGCAATCAAGCGCCGCTTTCGAGCGTCAGCTCCCCGACGCTGGAAGACTCGGAGGATCTGGAAAAGGCCCAGTTGCCCAGGAGCTTGATCGCTTCGGACGGGGCGAAGCCCGAGATCTCGCCCCAAAACGCCTTGGGATCGGCAAGGTCCGCTCTATCCCGGCCCGTGGGTCGCGGAGCACAAGCGCCGAACGTGTTGGCCGGCCTTCCTTTTCCGCTTGCTCATGGAGCAATCCGCCCCTTTGCCGAGCCAGCGCGAGCCGCTACGGTCCGGATCATGGCCTCGCCATCGCCCAACGACGAGCGGCCGCTCTGCGCTTGCGGCAGCGGGCTTCGAGCCGACCGCTGCTGCACGCTCGACTGGTCGGCGTCCTGGCCGCTGACGTCGCCTGCGGAAGAGGTCAAACGCGCCCGCGCCGCGGGGCAAAAGGGCGATACCACTGAAGCGGCGCGGCTCCTCGTTCAATTCCTGGACCGCTCGCCGCAGCATCTGGGCGCGCTCGCCCTCCTGCAGGAGATTCGCGCGGGCGAGGGCAAGGGGGCGGCGAGCGAGGCGCTGCTTCTACGCATCGTCCGGCTTGCCCCAAACGACCTCGCCTCGACCCAGGCGCTGGCGCTCGCGCTCTTCGGCCGGCGCGCCCTCGACGAGGCGGAACGCCACGCTCGCAACGCGGTGCGCATCGCGCCGCTCGATCCGCAGTCGCACAATCTTATGGGCATGATCCTGACCGAGGCGCACCGCCCTCACGCCGGCGAGTTCCACTACCGGCGCGCGATGGACCTCTTGCCGAAGCCGAGCCCGATCCTGTTCGCCAATCTCGCCTGGAACCTCAAGAACCAGGGGCGGATGGAGGAGTCGCGGGAACTCTACCAGCAATCGATCGCGCTCGATCCCGACATCTTCCAGACCGTCTACGGCTGGGCCCAGATGGAGGAGACCGACCGCAATTTCGGCCGCGCCCGCGAGTTGCTCGACGCGGCGGAGAAACTGTCGCCCGACAATCCCCATCTCGACCTTCAGCGTGCCGTCCTCTATGGCCGGACCAAGGATTACGACAAGGCGGTCGCGACCCTCGACGCCCTGGAGGGCCGGCGGGGCGGGCGCGGCCTGGGACCGCTCGAATGGAGCCAGAAAGGGCTTCTGCTCGACAAGATGGGCCGCTACCCGGGGGCCTTCGCCGCCTTCGTCGAAGGAAAACGCGTCTTGCGCGAAATCACCGGGCAGACCTACCTCGAGAAGGAAGCCGCAAGCTTCGTGAAGCGGCTCACCGAGTTCTTTGTCGCGGGCCGCCTGAATATTCTGCCGCGAGCCGGCGACCGCTCCGATGTCGCTCAGCCGATTTTCATTGTCGGCTTTCCGCGTTCAGGCACGACGATGATCGAGCAGAGTCTCAGCGCCCATCCGCGCATTGCGGCGGGCGACGAGCTGCCGATTGTCAACGAGCTGACCGGGCTCATGCCGCGCATGCTCGCAAGTCCGCTCGCCTATCCGGAGGCGCTGTCGGAGCTCTGGCTCGGCGACCAGGCGGAGGGGCTCGACAATCTGCGCGACTATTACCTGCAGAGGGCCCGCCAGCTCGGCGCGATGCGCGACGGCGCGGAGTGGTTCACCGACAAGATGCCGCTCAACGAGACCCACCTCGGCCTGATCGGGCTCATTTTCCCTCAGGCGCCGATCATCCATGTCGTGCGCCATCCGCTCGACGCGGCGCTGTCGGTGTTCTCAAACCACCTGACGCACGGCTTCTTCTGCGCCTACGACCTCGAGAGCATCGCGAGACACTACGTCCTGGTCATGAACCTCGCCGACCACTACCTGCGCGAAATGAAGCTGCGTTACCTGAGGATTCGGTACGAGGACGTAATCGACAATCAGGAGGCGCGGGTGCGCGAGATGCTCGACTTCGTCGGCTTGGCCTTCGATCCGCGCTGTCTCGCCTTCCACGAGAACCGCCGCTATGCGCGCACCGCGAGCTACGCTCAGGTGACAGAGAAGCTCTACAACCGCTCCAGATATCGCTACCGCGCCTATCGGGACGAGCTCGCGCCGGTCATCCCCGTGCTCATGCCCGCGATCCGAGGGCTGGGGTATGGGATCGACTGATCGGGACAGGTTTGCCCACGCCGCCGAAGGCGGTAATGGGGCCGCAAGGGCGCCCTTGACCCATACCGGGGCAGATCGGGAAGGACAGCAAACGGGTCGAGGGCGGCCGGTCGACATTCAGGGTTTAAGCGTCAGCTCTTCGCCGCCGGCCTGTCTGAGCTCGTCTTCCGATCCGGTCAGCGTGATCGATTTCACGTCGTTCCACAGCGGCACGAGGTCGCCGTAGTGGGTTGAGAAGATGTGGCCGGATTCGCCGGTCGCGATCATGAACCGGGATTTCCCTGGGTCCGCCAAATCGTAAATACCGCGAAACCCGCCGCCGATGGTGCGGGCGAACGGCTTGTCGGGCGGCGTGTCGGAGCCGCCGCCGCGATCGAGCGTGTAGAAGCCGCCGCTCGAGGGGAGGCTGAGATCGGTCAGCCGGTCGAACAGCGGGATATGGCTATAGACCTGGTGGCGAAGCAGCGCCTGGTGCTCCGCGCCCCATTCCCACTGGCTCATGTCGGATCCGTCGCGCTTTGTCAGGAGCGCAAGTCCATCGTTGAGGGCCTGCCCGAGCGCCTTGCGGCAGTCCGGATCCGGAGCGCCCGGAGCGTCGCACCAGGACGGATGGTCGCGCATGAGCGAGATGAGCGCGGTCGCGGCGAACGGGCCTTTCTCTTTCATCGCGAGCCCGGTCTTGTCCTCGATCAGGATCTTGTGCAGCGACTTCAGGAACGCCGTGTAGATCAACGGCTCGGCGCGGTCCTTGTCCATCACGCCGTCCCACTTCATGAGCATCGCCTGGGCCTTTCGCGCCCATTGGTCAGTGGGCGCGATCGTGGCGATGAACGGCTGCAGCGCCTTGACGTCCAAAGACAAGTGGTCGGCCTGCATTGTCGCCGAGGTTTCGACGCTGTGCTTTGAGATCGTGTCGAAGAACTGCTGGATGCGACGGGCGCGGAAATTCTCCTCCCAGTCCTGGCCGAAACTGGGCAGATGATCGTCAGGGACGTCGGCGTTGTTGGCGTTGAAGGCGAAGCCGATTTCCGGGTTAAATAGCCGCGGAAACTGCTCGAACGGGATCATGCCCGTCCAGTCGAAGGCGCCGGACGCGCCGTCGACCGGGCCGAGACCGTCGCCGGACTTGCGCAACGGCACGAGGCCGGGGTTGAGGAAGCCGATATTTCCGGCGACATCGGCATAGACGAAATTCTGCGTCGGCGTCTGATAGATGCGCAGCGCGTCGAGAAATTCGCCCCAGTTTCGCGCGGCGTTGACTCGCAGGAACGCCTCCGCGGTCGCGTCGCGCTCGCCAAGCCCGGTGAACGCGAGGGCGACCGCCTTTCCCGGCCCGGCGATGCTCGCGGCGTCGGCGCTGATGTCGGAGAGAACGGGACCGTGGCCGGTCGTCCGAACGGCGAGCTTGACGTCGGCCGCGCCTTTCACGCGGATCGTCTCTTCGCGCATATCGAAAGGCTTGGGGCCATCGGGGGTCAGGTATTTCGCTGGATCGCTCGAATCGACGGTCTCGACGAACAGGTCCTCAACGTCCGAATCCGCGGTCGTCAGTCCCCAGGCGATCGAATCGTTCTGGCCGAGGACGAAGGCCGGGGCGCCGGGCAAGGTCGCGCCCTTGACCGATCCCTCGGGCGTGACGACGCGGGCCAGAAACCAGAGGATCGGCGCGCCGAGGTCGAGATGCGGGTCGTTGGCGAGGATCGGCTTTCCAGTCTCCGTCCGCGATCCGGCGACCACCCATTCGTTCGAGGCGCCGCGGCCGATGCCGGTCAAGGCGCCGAGCTGGTCGTCGATGCTTTCGCGGTCCGCGTGCTTCTCGCCGAGCGAGGGCAGCGTCGTGATCGGCTCGCCGGGCTTGGCGGCGGGAAAGAGCAGGTTCGCCTTTTCCGCTCCGAGCTTCTGGATGAGGCGGGCGCGCATCAGCTTGAGATCGAAGCTCTGCGACAGCTGGTAGGCCTCGATCTTGGCAATGACCAGCGTGTCGGCCGGCTTCCAGGGTTCGGGGCGGTCGCCGGCGAGCAGGAACTCAGGCGGCAGAGGGTGGCTCAAGAGGAAGGCGTTGACGCCTTCGGCATAGGCCTCGAGCCGCTTCCGCGCCCAGGGCGAGAGGGCGGAAAAGCTCATCTCGGCCTCGCGGTAGAAACCGAGCGTGCGAATGAACTTGTCGACGCCGAGAAGGTCGGCGCCGGCGGATCTCGGCCATCCGCCCCTGGCCGACCCGGCGCAGGATCTCCATCTGGAACATGCGCTCGCTCGCATGGAGATAGCCGAGCGCCCGCGCCGCGTCGTCCATCGAGGCGGCGAAGACGTGCGGGACGCCGAAATGGTCGCGCCAGACGCGCGCCTCCGCCGAAAGGCCCGGGAGCTTTTCGACGCCGGACGTGACGGGCATGGCGCGATAGAAGAGGTAGCCGCCGCCCAGCGTCACGAAGACGACCAGCGCGAGCAGAAAACTCGCCGCCCTATTGACCCATCGCCACGCCATTTTGCCTCCTGGCCCACCCAATCCATCGGCTTGGCGGTCTTAAGTCCAGGCGGACCGGCGCCGAAACCTTCCTGGCGACCCCCACGCACGAATCGAGCGTCAGCGGCAGAAGGCCGTCAGCCGGCTTCCTGGCTCGAACTCGCCCTCTCTTGTCCATCAGACCTCAAGCATCGCAACGGAACCCTTCGCCCAAGCGTGTGATTTGCCCTGTCGACGGCGATGGGAAATGGGCGGTGCAGCACAAGGTGCGTGTGTCGCAGTATCGCTCCAAGAACAAGCGACGTGTTTTGGCGGATGCGTTCATATCGACGTCGAAGCGCGGAGAAAGCTCCGGATAGCGCGCCTGCAGCGGCGAATGCAGCACGTCTCCTGTCATGACCGCATCGTCGCCGCCCCGTCCGAAGCAGACCGAAACGTGGTGCGGGGTATGCCCGGGCGTGGGCAGCAGGCGGACATGATCGTCAAGCGCATAATCGTCGCGCACCAGTTCCGCCTGCCCGGCCTCCATGACCGGGAGCACGCTGTCGCCGAACTGCGGCGCCGGCGTCTTGGCGTGCTGCTCGGTCCAGTAGTCGAACTCGCCTTTCGAAAACAAATAGCGCGCCTTGGGGAAAGTCGGTCTCCAACGCCCGTCAACGAGCCGCGTGTTCCAGCCGACGTGATCGACGTGCATGTGCGTGCACATCACGAAGTCGATATCCTCGACGCCGAAGCCTGCGGCGGCGAGCGCGCGCATGAAGGTTTCGTCGCGCTTCAGATTCCATTTGGGCCGCGCCGGCCTTGGCTTGTCGTTGCCGATGCAGCTGTCAACGAGAACGGCGTGATGGGGCGTGCGGACGACATAAGATTGGAAAGTGAACACCAGCCTGCCGTCCTGGTCGAGCGCCTTCGGCGCGAGCCAATGGCAATTCTCGTCGAGCAATTCCGCGGTAAGCGTCGGGAACACATCGAACGCGGGCAGAAACGGCCCCTCCTGCTCGACGATCCGGCGGATGCTGATCTCGCCGATGCTTAGGACATCCTTCATTGCCGAATCCCAGTCGCAGCCGTTCGCGCGCCCATGCAGGGCAAGGCCATATCAGCGGGAATTGGATCGGCAGGCAACGCCCCGCTTGCTCATGCTCGGGTCTCTACAGCGCCAATTTCGCCATCACCGGGGCGTGGTCGGAGGGACGCTTCCAGCCGCGGGCGTCGCGCAGCACGCGCATCGATTCGACAGCGCCGGCGAGGGCGGGGCTCACCCAGATGTGGTCGAGCCGGCGCCCCTTGTTGACCTTCGCCCAATCGGGCGAGCGATAGCTCCACCAGGTGTAGAGCTTCTGATCGTCGGGTACGAACTTGCGCAGCGCGTCGACCCAGGGGCCGGCGTCCTGGGCGCGTCTCAGCTTGTCGACCTCGATCGGCGTGTGGCTGACCACGCTCAGAAGCGCCTTATGGCTCCAGACATCGTGTTCGAGCGGGGCGATGTTGAGGTCGCCGACCAGGATCGACCGGCCCGCCGCCGGCTTCTCGTCATTGGCCCAATCGGCCATCTCGTCGACGAAGGCGAGCTTGTGGGCGAATTTGGCGTTGATCTCGGGGTCAGGCTCGTCGCCGCCGGCGGGCACGTAGAAATTGTGGAGTTCGAGCCCATGCGCGTCGTCGCCGAGAACGACATGCAGGTGTCGCGCGTCGCCCTTGGCGCAAAAGTCGCGCTTGGCCGAGGTCGCGAACGGGATGCGCGAAACCACGGCGACGCCGTGATAGCCCTTCTGTCCGTGGATCGCGATATGCGGATAGCCGGCGTCGCGGAACGCGGAGTGCGGGAAATTGGCGTCGGGGCACTTCGTCTCCTGCAGGCATAAGACATCCGGACGGTGCTCGGCGAGAAAGCGCGTGACCAGATCGATGCGCAGACGCACCGAGTTGATGTTCCATGTGGCGATGGAAAACGTCATGCGCGGCCCCAGACGATCGGCAAAGCCAAATTCACCGGCCGGGCCAAGGGCGCAAGACGCGCCGGCGGTTTTCCCACAGGGACTATCATTTCCGCCGGTTGCCGGGCTGGTTGGCCGGCAATTCGTCGATGTGGAACAAGGCCGCGTCCGGCCTGGTGGTCAGATCGAGATTGAACAGAGTGACCACCGTCTGGAAGCCTTGCGCGTCGATCACCGTCCACTGCCTCAGCGCGAAGGTCGCGGCGTCGAATACCAGCGTCACATGCGCCGTGCCGCCGAGCGCGGCCTTATCCTCGATTTCGATCGTGACCGAATTGCCCTCCTGAGCGACGCTCAACACCCTTGTGTCGCGCGCCATGTCGATGTGATCGGCGAGAAGAAATTTGAGCGGCGTCTGGGCGATGAAATACTCGTCCTGGGTGCCGAGCTTGCGGTCGATGACGGCGATGCTGCGGCCATCGGCGACGATCTCGAAACGCGCCGGCTGGGTGTATTCGAACCGCATGCGGCCGGGGCGCTCGAGGCTGATCTGCCCCTCCGAACGCCGTCCGTCCGGCCCGATCTGAACGAAATCGGCGGTCATGACGCGCATGGCGTCGAGCCAGGCGTCGGCGCGCGCCACCGCTTCGGCGGCGGGAAGCGGCGCGGCGGCTGGGGTTTTTGCAGGTTTGGCGGGTTTCTCCGCCGCCGCGGCCGGCGTGTGCAGGTCAAGCGGCGGCTGCTGGGCAGGGGCAGGGGCAGTCCCGGCCGCAATCAGAGCGGGCAGAAGACCGAGCGCGAGCCATCGAATGCGGTTCGCCACGAAGTGAAATCCTTTCGACGGTCGATTGGGTTGGCCGAATTGGCGTTCGCCGCGCGGGATAGTGGGAGATATTCCGTCGCGACGGAAGCACCGGCTCTCCATACAAGGACTGCGCTCTTTCTATGGCGGGCGCGCGGCCTTTGCGTGGGCTATCCGAGGCCGGCGAGCGCGGCCTCGAGCGAGGCGCCGAGGCGCTCGACGATCGCATCGATTTGCGACGGCTCGACGATGAACGGCGGGGCGAGCAGGATGTGGTCGCCCTCAACGCCGTCGACCGTGCCGCCCATCGGATAGACCATCAGGCCCCGCGCCATCGCCTCGCGCTTGACGCGCGCGTGCGCCTTCAACGCCGGATCGAACGGCCGCTTGCCGGCGCGGTCGCCGACGAGCTCGAGCGCCCAGAAGAGCCCGCGGCCGCGAATGTCGCCGACCAACGGATGTTGGGCAAAGCGCTCCGTCAGCCGCCGTTCGAGCCTCGCGCCCATCTCGACCACGTTCATGAGCAGGCGATCTCGCCGGATGACGTCCTGCACCGCCAGCGCCGCGGCCGCGGCCATCGGATGGCCCATATAAGTGTGCCCGTGCTGGAACGCGCCCGAGCCGCCGGCGAACGCTTCGTATATTTGCTTCGACAGCATGACCGCGCCGATCGGCTGATAGCCGCCGCCGAGGCCCTTGGCGATGGCCATCAAGTCGGGCGCCACGCCCTCCTGCTCGCAGGCGTGCAACGTGCCGGTTCGGCCCATGCCGCACATCACCTCGTCGAGAATGAGCAGGACGCCGTAGCGGTCGCAGATCGCCCGGATGCGCTTGAAATAATCGCCGACCGGGAGGACCGCGCCCAAGGTGGCGCCGACCACGGTCTCGGCGACGAAGGCGATGACGCGATCGGGTCCGATCTCGACGATTTTGTCCTCGAGCGCCTGGGCGGCCCGCGCCGCATAGTCGGCGTCGCTCTCGCCCTCCCGCTTAAGCCGGTAGGCGTAGCAGGGGTCGATGTGATGGCTCTTGATCAGCAAGGGCTCGAATTGCGCGCGCCGCCAAGCATTGCCGCCGACCGCGAGCGCGCCGAGCGTATTGCCGTGATAGCTCTGCCGCCGGGCGATGACATGGCGGCGCTGAGGCTCGCCGATCTCGACAAAGTACTGGCGCGCCATCTTGAGCGCCGCCTCGATCGCCTCGGAACCGCCGCTGACCAGATAGACATGGGTGAGCCCAGCCGGCGCGTCCTCGATCAGGCGATCGGCGAGGCGTTCGGCCACCTCGGTGGTGAAAAAGGCGGTGTGCGCATAGGCGAGGGCGTCGAGCTGTTCATGCATGGCGGCGATGACGTCGGGATGGCCGTGGCCGAGGCATGAGACGGCCGCGCCGCCAGAGGCGTCGAGATAGCGCTTGCCGCCGGCGTCGACGATCTCGACGCCGGAGCCCGAAACCGCGATGGGCATGACAACGTTTGCGGCGCGATGCAGTATGTGCGTCATGGGCGTGTACGATGGCGGCGTTGAGACAGGGGCGGCTTCGCCCAGTCTACGCGCCTGAGGCGAGCGGCGGAAAGGCGGAACGCGGTGGCGGCGGCGGTTGAGACGCGAGGGAGGGTGATCGTGGCGGTCGCGCCCAATGGCGGGCGCAAGACCAAGGCCGACCATCCGGCGCTGCCGCTGACCGCCGACGAGCTCGCCCGCGCGGCCGCCGAATGCCTCGAGCGCGGCGCCTCGATGATCCACCTTCATGTGCGCGACGCCGAAGGCCGGCACAGCCTCGACCCCGAGGCCTATCGCGCGGCGATCGCGCGCATCTGCGAGGAGGTCGGCGACCGGCTGGTGCTGCAAATCACCAGCGAATCGCTTGGACGCTATTCGCCCGCCGAGCAGAGGGCGGCGGTCCTGAGGACCAATCCCGAGGCGGTGTCGCTGGCGCTGCGCGAGCTCGCCCCGGAGAAGGCCGACGAGAAGGACTTCGGCGACTTCCTCGGCAAGCTCAAGCAGATGCGCATCTGGCCGCAGATCATCCTCTACACGCCCGCCGAGGCGGCGCGGCTTGGGGCGATGCTGAAGCAGGGGCTCATCCCGTTCGAGGAGCTTGCCGTCCTCTACGTCCTCGGGCGCTTTGCGCTCACGCGCACCGCAATTCCGCGCGACCTCCTGCCGTTTATCGCGCCCGACATACCGCGGTTCCATCCATGGAGCGTGTGCGCATTCGGCCGCCGCGAGACCGGTTGCATCACCGCCGCGGCGCTGCTCGGCGGCCACGCCCGGGTCGGCTTCGAGAACAATCTCGCGCTGCCGAACGGCGCCCGCGCCGCCTCGAACGCCGAGCTTGTGGGCGCCGCCGTCCGCGCCCTTGACGGGGTCGGGCTTGCGACCCAGACCGCCGAGGGCCTGAGGGAGGGGATCGCCGCGGCGATGGGGCGGTGAAGTGAGCGCGCCCCAGGCGGCGAGAGTCCAGGCGGAACGCGACATTGACGGCGTTCAGCCTCAGTTCAGATCGTCGGCCGCGAGCACGAATTGCTTTGCGGCGAGTTGCAGCCATCGTGCATTGCTGTCGCGATGGCTCAAGCTTGGCGCAATCGAAATCCGCGCGGGGAGCGTCGCTTTCGCCCGGGTTGTCAGGCGCCGCTCCGCCGCTCGGACTGACCGAGCTTGGCCGCTCACTCCCTGAGGAGCTCGTTGATGCCCGTTTTCGCGCGGGTCTGGGCGTCGACGGTTTTGACGATCACGGCGCAATAGAGCGAGGGGCCGGGGCGCCGTCGGGAAGGGGCCTGCCGGGGAGCGAGCCTGACACCACCACCGAATAGGGCGGGACGTAGCCGATGTGGACCTTGCCGGTTGAGCGGTCGATGATCTTGGTCGAGGCGGAGATGAAAACGCCCATGGACACCACCGAGCCCTCGCCGACGATCACCCCCTCGACCACCTCGGAGCGGGCGCCGATGAAGCAATCGTCCTCGATGATGGTCGGGTTGGCCTGCAGCGGCTCGAGCACGCCGCCGATGCCGACGCCCCCGGAGAGATGCACATTTCTGCCGATCTGGGCGCATGAGCCGACCGTGACCCAGGTGTCGACCATGGTCTTCTCGTCGACATAGGCGCCGAGATTGACGAAGCTCGGCATCAACACGACGTCGCGGGCGACGAAAGCCGAACGGCGCACGATTGCGCCCGGAACGGCGCGAAAGCCGGCCTCCTTGAAGCGGTTCTCGCCCCAGCCCTCGAACTTCGAGGGAACCTTATCCCACCATGTGGACTGGCCCGGCCCACCGCCAACGAGCGCATTGTCGTTGAGGCGGAACGAGAGCAGCACCGCCTTCTTCAGCCACTGGTTGACCTTCCACGAATTGGGCCCGGTCGCGCCGGGGAGTTTCTCCGCCACCCGCGCCTTGCCGCGGTCGAGCAGGTCGAGCGCGGTTTCCACCGCGTCGCGCACATCGCCTTTCGTCGCGGGCGTGATCTTCGCGCGCTCCTCGAAGGCGCGCTCGATCAATGTCTGAAGGCGGGCGTCGGTCATCGGCAGTCCTGTCGGTGAAAAGCGCGGGACGTTTCCCTCGCCCGGCGGCGGCTTGTCAACGGCGGGGTGAAGCGTGGATTCTGCGCCCGACGGGTTGGGCCCGTCATTGCGAGAAGCGAAGCGACGAAGCAATCCAGGGTTCGTGGGGCGGCGGCGGTGGCTCTGGATTGCTTCGCTTCGCTCGCAATGACGGCGTGAGGGACAGGCGCAGGCGTATTGAATCCCATGCATTTTCTATGGCATGGTCGATCGTGCGAGACGAGTGGCGCGGAGCGCCCGGGTCGCAGGGAGGAAGTAATGACGGACACAACAAAAAATATATCACAGGATCGCCGCAAGCTGCTCAAGGCAGCGGCTGCGGGCGCGGGCGTCGCAGCCCTGTTCGGCGGAATGGGGATCAATCCGCTGATCACCGAAGCGCTGGCCGAGGCGGCCGGCAGGTCGGAGAAGCCGCTCAAGGCCGCCTTCTCCAACGCCGGATTGCAGTTCACCTGGTGCGCGCAGGGCAAGCAGGCGGCCGAATATTGGGGCAAGCTGTTCAACGTCGACGTCACCTGGTTCGACGGCCAGGGCGACGCGGTGAAACAGCGCACAGCGATCGACAACGCGGCCTCGCAGAAATGGGATTTCGTCGCCATCCAGGCGTACGGCATCGGCACGCTCAACGCCCCGGTCAACAAGATGATCGACGCCGGCATTCCGGTCATCGACATGGATACGCTGATCGCGCCGCTCGACACCATCAACGTCCTTACCTACCTTGCTCCAAATAACGAGTTTATGGGCGCGTCCGTCACGCAGGCCCTTGTCGATGCTATCAATGGCGAGGGCACGATCGTCATGACCCAGGGCGCGCTCGGTCACACGGGCGCTCAAGGGCGGGCGAGAGGCTTCAAATCGGTCGTCTCGAGATTTCCGAAGATCCAGGTTCTCGATGATGAGCCCGCGGACTGGGACGTGACCAAGGTCGCGCGCATCTGGGAGGCGCTGCTGACGAAATATCCGAAGATCGACGCGGCGTTCTTCCACAACGACGACATGGCGCTCGCCGCCTATAAGGTCATGCAAAACAAGGGCCGCACCGAAATCAAGATCGGCGGCGTCGACGCCATGCCGCCGGCGATCAAGGCGGTCCAGGATGGCCAGATGTACGCGACCGTCCGCAATCCGTCCTGCCGCATCCATGGCGGGGCGATCGTCGCCGGCGTCCAAGCCGTCCTCCAGGGTGCGAAGGCCGGCATCCCTAAGAACATCGTCACCGACGGGCCGGTCGTCACCAAGGCCAACGCCGACGGAATGCTTTGGATGCAGGAGCAGTTCCTGATCTGAACCGCCGCCGACGTCTCGCCCATGGCGCTGCTCGAACTCAAGGGGGTTTCGAAGTCGTTTGGCGGCGTCCAGGCGCTTCGAGATGTCGACTTCACGCTGCTCGCCGGTCAGATCCATGGACTGGCCGGCGAGAACGGCGCGGGCAAGAGCACGATGATGAAGATCATCGCCGGCGTCCACGGCGCGGACGCAGGGCGCATGCGCGTCGACGGCAAGGACGTGCATTTCCGGTCGTCGCGCGACGCGCTGGCGGCCGGCATCGGCATGGTGCATCAGGAGCTCAGCGTCGCGCCGGAGCTCAGCGTCGCGGAGAACGTCTTCCTCGGCCACCAGCCGGTCAACCGCCTTGGGGTCGTGGCGTGGCGGCGGATGGCGGCGGAGGCCGCCGAGCAGCTCAAGAATCTCGGCCTCGACATCGACCCGCGCGCGCGCCTCGGCGATTTTCCGATCGGCGTGCAGCAACTGGTCGAGCTCTCGCGCGTGCTGTTCTCGGGCGCGCGCATCATCATTCTCGACGAGCCGACCTCGGCGTTGTCGCCGCCCGAGATCGAACGCCTGTTCGCTGTGCTTGGCAAGCTGCGCGAGGGCGGCCGCAGCATCATCTTCATTTCGCATTTCCTCGACGATATCCTGAAAGTTTCCGACGCCATCACCATCTTTCGCAACGGCCGCAACGTCGCGGACACCGAGGTCACTCCGGCAATCGACAAGGGCTGGATCATCGAGCGCATGATCGGCGCCGGCCGCGAGGAGCTCGAGGAGAGCTATCTCGGCGAGATCACGCTCGCGAGCCGCCCCGACGCGCCCGTCGCCCTTCGGGCGGCGGGGCTCACGCTTCTTCCCTCCTATCGCGACGTGACGTTCGAGGCGCGCGCCGGCGAGGTGCTCGGCATCTACGGTTTCATGGGCTGCGGGCAGCTCGAGCTCGCGCGCACTTTGTTCGGGCGGCTTCGCGCCGACAGCGGCTCGCTCGAGATCGACGGCAAGGTCAAGGCGCTTTCGAACACCGCCGCCGCCAAGTCGGCAGGCGTCGCCTATGTCGCGGAAAGCCGCCGCTCGATGCTGTTCGGCGACGAGCCGGTCTACAAGAACGTTTCGATCGCCATCCTCGAGCGCCTGTCGCGCTGGCTTTTGAAGCCCGAGCGCGAGCGCGAAATCGCGGCGGAGCAGGTGAAGGCGCTCGACATCCGCCCGCCCAAGATTGAATTGCGCCTCGGCGGGCTCTCCGGCGGCAACCAGCAGAAGGTGGCGCTGGCGAAGTGGCTGACGCATAGCCCGCGCATCCTGCTGCTCGCCGAGCCGACCCGGGGCATGGACGTGGGCGCCAAGGAGGACGTGGTCAGGATCGTCCGCGGCTTGCGCGACCAGGGCATCGCGATCGTCGTCTTCTCGACCGAGCCGGAGACCGTGCTTTCGCTGGCCGATCGCGTGCTGGTGATGCGCAAGGGCGAAATCGCGCACGAGTTCGCCGGCGAAGCAATCAGCAAGGATCGCCTGTTGGCGGCCGCTTGACGATGGGATCGTGATGGACACGCCAAGCGCCGAAGCGCGCTCCGCCCGCGCCTTTCGCCTCGGGGATTTCCTGCGCGATCAACTGCGGAATATTGCCCCGTTCATCACCCTGATCGCGCTCGTCGGCTTCTTCAGCATCGCGAGTCCCTCTTTCGCTTCGCTCGGCAATCTCGAGAACATCCTCCAGCAGGTCTCGGTCACCGCGATCATCGCCGTCGGCCTGACCTTCGTCATCCTGACCGCTGAAATCGATCTCAGCGTCGGCGCGGTGGCCAACGCCACGGCGATCGTGCTGACGTTCTTCACCGCACAGCCGGACTACGTCAACATCGCCAACCTGCCGATGCCGGGTGCGATCGCGATCTTGCTCGCGCTCGCGGCCTGCTGCGGCCTCGGCCTCATCACCGCTTTCGGCATCACCCGCATCGGCATCCCGTCGTTCATCATGACGCTGGCGATGATGCAGATCGGCGCCGGCGTCTCGGCGGTGCTGGTGCGCGGGCAGATCGCCTATACCGTCCCGGGCCTCATCCTGACGCTCGGCTCGAAATCGATCGGCGGCGTGCCCTGGATCATCATCGTCGCGGCGACCTTCCTGCTGGTCGCCCACCTCGTGCTGACCTACACCCGCTTCGGCCGCTACGTTTACATGGTCGGCGGCAATCGAGAGGCGGCGGAATATTCGGGCGTCAACGTCCGTTTCATCGTCGGGGCGGTGATGGTGATCTCGGCCATGTGCTCGGGAGTTGCCGGCATGATCGGCGTCTCCTATTTCGGCAGCGCGCAGCAGAACGAATTCGACACTTTCCTGCTCGACGCGATCGCGGCGGTGGTGGTCGGCGGCACGAGCCTGTTCGGCGGACGCGGCGGCATCGGCAACACCATCGTCGGCCTGTTCGTGCTCGGCGTGCTCAACAACGGCCTCGACTACGTGAAGATCGACAGCTTCCTCAAAATCCTGATCCGCGGCCTCATCCTCCTCATCGCCCTCATCATCAACGTCTACGCCGAACGGCTGCGCGCCACGCGAAGCGGCGAACGGGCCGGCTGAACGGCATGGCGACCTACGCGCCCGTCGACGGCTCGCGGCTTGCCGGCGCGCTCGCCGATATTCCAGCCGTTCGCGAACGGCTCGGCGGCGGGCCCTCGGAATGGCGGATTCGCGAGGTCGGCGACGGCAATCTCAATCTGGTGTTCATCGCCGAGGGCGAGCGCGACGGCGTCGTCGTCAAGCAGGCGCTTCCTTATGTTCGTCTGGTCGGCGAATCCTGGCCGCTGCCGCTCGAGCGCTCCTGGTTCGAATATCGCGCGCTGACCGAGCAGGCCCGTCACGCGCCCGGCCTGACGCCGGAGGTGTTCCACTTCGACCGCGCCCAGGCGATGATCGTGATGGAATATCTCCGTCCGCACGTCATCATGCGCAAAGGGCTCGTTCGCGGAATTCGATATCCCCGCTTCGCCGCCGACATCGCCGAGTTTCTCGCCGCGACCCTGTTCAACACCTCGGTGCTGGCGGGAACGGCGGCGGAACACAAGGCGCGAGTGGAGCTGTTCGCCCCCAACGCCGAGCTTTGCAAGATCACCGAAGATCTCGTCTTCACCGACCCCTATCGCGAGGCGCCGCTCAATCGCTGGACGCGCCCCCATCTCGATGCGCAGAAGCAGGCGTTCGAGCGCGACAGCGCGCTGAAAGTCGCCGCACAGGCGCGCAAATATCAGTTCATGACCAGCGCCGAGGCGCTGATCCATGGCGATCTGCATACCGGCTCGATTATGGTCACAGCCGAGGACACACGAGTCATCGACCCGGAATTCGCCTTCATCGGGCCGATGGGGTTCGATATCGGCGCGGTGATCGGCAATCTTTTCCTCGCCTATTTCGCGCAAGGCGGGCACGAGGCCTCCGCCGGCGCGCGCGACGCCTACCGCGAATGGATTCTCATGCAAGCCGAGACCGTCTGGTCGCTGTTCCATGACCGCTTTCTCGACTTGTGGCGCTTGGCGCCGGCCGGCGACGCCTATCCTGCGAGTTTGTTTCTTGCCGACGACGACCGGGCGGCGATGGAGAAGGAGCGGGGGCGATTCCTGCGCGCGCTGTTCGAGGACACATTGGCCTTCGCCGGGCTGAAGATGATCCGCCGCATCCTTGGCCTCGCCCATGTCGAGGACCTCGAATTCGATCGCCGACCCCGAGCGGCGAGCGCAATGCGAGATGAAGGCATTGAGGCTCGCGCGCGAGCTTGTGGTCGGGGCCAGGGGTTTCTCAAGTCTGGCCGACGCAGCGGGCGCGGCGCGGACAGCCGAGCGCGGATGACGGCGAATTCTTCAGGCGGGCGCCGAACTTGCGCCCGCGAGCTGCGCCCGACGCCGGCTTCGAGCGAAGCTTGCCCGGGGCGGTACCGAGCGAGTTGGTCAAGCTGGTCGAGCGATGCGCTCACAGGCATCGGCAGGTCGCCGGACGGCCTTGACGGGGGCTCGTTTGCGGAGCTTGGCTCCGGCAAAGGCCCTTTCGCTTGAACCCGCGCCGGCGATTGCGGTCGACCGTAGGAGACGCCACAATTCAAATCGGTCGACCGCGGCGTTCGACCCCTTCGCTGATCGCGTGCTGCATTCTACCGGCGCCGTCTGGGCGTGTCGATCCTCGCCGGCCGGCGGATTGTCGCGGGAAGGATGGGGCCGCGAACGGAGATATGGCGGCGCGTTCGCCTGCGAAAGGCTTCGGGCTTCGGATTGAGCGTGTGCGATGAGTTGAATGACGCTCGCCGGGGCGATCTGGGCTAGCGCTTTGTTGCTCATTTCCGTGGGCGCTCCGGCGGCGCGGGGCGGCGGCCGCGTGCTGACGGCGTCGGACGTCGTCGCCATCAGGATCGTCGATCATCCGGATCTGGATTGGACCACGCGCATCGAGCCCGACGGCACGATCAACTTTCCCTATGTGGGCCGGATCAGGGCCGCCGGCCTGACCGAGGACGACCTCGCGCGGACCGTCGAAAGGCGCTTGATCGAGCTCAAAATCATTGCCGGGCAATGAGTTAGCTCGCCGCCAAAGCGGAGCCAACCCCTCGCATCACGCCTGCATCGTCCTAATTTACAAAAGTCATTGGCATTGAAACCCGAGCTCTCCATCCCATTTATAGATGGATGCAAACCCATACCAAATTGAAGACTGATATGCCCTGCTTACATAGCGCCGATCGCCGCGGAGAGCGGTCAGCTCCACCTCTTCTCGTGTGCGATCTCCGCGCACAGCTTGCGCCGCTCAACAGCTACGGGCTCCCCAGCCTCGGGGTCGCCGTGGCCGAGAGCCTGAGCGCGCTCATTGGCGCCTCGCGGGCGGCGGTTAGCGCGATCCTTCCCTCGCAGCGAAGGGAACTGATGTCCTAAGGCGGCTTTCGCCTATCGCACCAGAACGTTGCGGAACTGCCAGGGATCGCCTTCGTCGATATCCTCTGGAAAGAGGCCAGGGCGATTGGCTAGCGGCGTCCAGTCGGTATAGACGCCGACCACGGGCCCCAGATAGGGCGTCTGAATTTCGAGGCAGCGGCGAAAGTCCAATTCGTCCGCCTCGACGATTCCAGCCCCTGGATTTTCCAGCGCCCAGGCCATGCCGGCGAGCACAGCTGACGTGACCTGCATGCCGGTCGCATTCTGATAGGGCGCGAGCGCGCGGGTCTCCTCGACCGAGAGCTGCGAGCCATACCAGTAAGCGTTGCGGGCGTGGCCGTAGAGGAGCACGCCGAGCTCGTCGATTCCGTCGAGGATATCAGTCTCGCCGAGAATGTGGTGGGCGCTCTGGATCTCGCCGGCGCGGCCGAAGAGTTCGTGCAGGCTCAGCACCGCGTCGTCGCAGGGGTGGTAAGCGTAGTGGCAAGTCGGCCGGTAGACCGCCTCCCCCTTGCCGTCGCGCACCGTGTAATAGTCGGCGATTGAGATCGACTCGTTGTGGGTGACGAGGAAGCCGAACTGCCCCCGCGCGGTCGGGGTCCATGACCGCACGCGGGTGTTCGCGCCGGGCTGGTTGAGGTAGATCGCCGCGCCTGAGCCGCTCCTATGGAAGCCGGCGTTGGCCGGGGCCCATTTCTCGTGCGTGCCCCAGCCAAGCTCGGCCGGCTGCATGCCCTCCGACAAAAACCCTTCGATCGACCAGGTGTTGACGAACACGTTGCGCGGCTTGGGCTGTCGCGCGCGCTGGGTGTCGCGCTCGGCGATATGCACGCCCTTGACGCCAAGGCGCTGGGCGAGGCGGCTCCACTCCTCCTTCGTCTTGGGCTCGGGCGCCTTGTCGCCGAGATCGTGGGCAAGGTGGACCAGCGCCTGCTTGACGAACCAGGAGACCATGCCCGGATTGGCGCCGCAACAGGAGACGGCGGTCGCTCCGCCGGGATTTTTCCGGCGCTCCTCCATCACCGTCTCCCGCAGGGCGTAGTTGGTGCGCGCCTCATTGCCGAGCGACTTGTCGTAATAGAAGCCCGGCCACGGCTCGACGACGGTGTCGATGTAGAGGGCGCCGAGTTCGCGGCAGTAGCGCATGATGTCGAGCGAGGAGGTGTCGACCGAGAGGTTGACGCAGAAGCCCTGGCCTTCGCCCGCGGTCAGATATTTGCGCAGGACGTCGCGATGGTTGTCTCGGGTGAGGCCGAGATGGATGAAGCGGACCCCGCGCTCGTCCAGGAGCTTGCGATCGGAATTGTTCGGGTCGATGACCACGAAGCGCTCCTGATCGAATTCGAAGTGGCGCTCGATCAGCGGCAGGGTCCCCTTGCCGATCGATCCGAAGCCGATCATCGCGATCGGACCGGCGATCCGCCCGTGCCGTGGCCAGTGCGGCATGGCGTCAGGTCTCCTTCAAGCGCGAGCGACGCCGAGCGTCCTGGAACGCGCTTAAAGCCACGGCGTGTGAGGCGCGTCAATAGCGCGGAAAGCAAGCAGTTGTCGCAAAACCGTCACGTCCGGCGCAGCGCGGCCGGTCATGAGCGGAAAAGCGGCGCGGGCGATTCGAATCCGGCTTGACGAGGCCGCTCGCTTGGGCGTTTCTTCTCATGTTCGACGAGCGCTCCATTCGGTGGCGCTCGTCAAAGCGCTTGTTGGCTCGCGGGCAAAAGGGGAGTTGGCGATGGGGAGGAAGCAGGCCTCGGCGATCGCGATTTCTGCGGCGTCGCTCGCGATTCTTTGCGGCGTCGCGCTGGCGGCGCAGGACAGATATTCCGTGCAGGTGCCGGGCGGTCTCGCGTTCTCCGAGTTCAAAGGATATCAAGATTGGCAGATTATCGCCGCCAGTCATAACGGCGATAAACTCGCAATAATCCTCGGGAATCCCGCGATGATCGAGGCTTACCAAGCGGGCATACCCGGCAACGGCAAGCCTTTCCCCGACGGCGCCATGATGGCGAAGATCCATTGGATGGCGAAAAAGGCCGAGGACCAGCCCGGCGAGCCGGTCGTGCCGGGCGCGCTGCATGACACCGACTTCATGGTGAAGGACAGCAAGAGATTCGCCGACAGCGGCGGATGGGGATAGGCCGAGTTTGAATATGACCCCGCGTCCGAGACGTTCAGGCCCGGCGATGAGATCTGATTCGCCGCCGCAGGAGCACGACGCCAAGTGCGGGTTCGCCTGCCACACCCTCGTGGCGGCAAAGGATTACGTCTTCACCGCCTATCCGAAGCGCTAGCGGGGGCGGTGAAACCACAAATCTACCGAGCCGTTGGCTTGCCTCAAGGGGCCGAATTGCCGCGTCGCGGTGAAATGGCGCGATGCGCCCACGCGCCGCTTTCGCCAAGCTAAGCGCCGATGGAGCAAGAAAATGAGCAAGTACAGTCAATACGAGTATAGGAAACAACCCGGGTTCGACATGAACGCCTTCGAAGGGGCCTACCAGGCCATCCCGATGAAGACCTTGGTGATTTACTGCTTTGACCCCCGCGCCGCCGAAATCCCGCAAGCGGTCGCTGCGTATTTTGGCGATGAAGTCTACCCAGGCGAAAACATTCTCGACAACAAGGGCAATCGAGTTGGATCCACGCGAACTCTGTTTGTCGAGACCAATGCGGGTGGACGCGCCGCCTTCGCGCTAGAGTCCGTGGCCGCCATGGACTATATATTCAACGTTCAGAATGTCGTTGTGGTTCACCACTCGTTCTGCGGCACCACGACTTTCACGCCCGAGCTGCTCATCGAGGAGTTCCACGATCATCATCACGCCGATATCTCGACGATGTTTGATCACGATAGCCTTGCCATCATGGATTTCGAGAAGTCGATCAAGTATGACGTCGAGTTGCTTCGCTCGAGCCCGGCAGTCCCGAAACATGTCAAGCTGTATGGCTTCTTCTACGAGATCAGTTCCCGCCGGTTGACGGAGGTCGTGCGGGACATTCCGGCATAGATGGCGATGCACACCACTCGGTCGGATTGTCGGCAACGGCCGCTGGGTGAGAAGTGTTTGCGCGTGACGACTCGGTAAGAGAAGCTTGCAGCGGACCATCGGGCGTTTGTAAAGTTCGCCTCGATCCGCATTTGGCTGCGCGCCAAGCGGATTGGCCCGCGACACGATGGTGGCCGACAAGGCTATGTTTTCGCCGTCGACCCGCAGCGGCGAAGCGCCGCCGCTTTCGGGTCGAGCGACGCCAGCCGGGCGGCCAATGGATCGTGCAAGCGCTCGATCCGCAGGGCGCGATGTTCGCGTTGCTGGCCGCTGCCCGCTGAGCCTTGTTGGCCGCTCGTGCGACAAGGCGGCTTTTTCTCTTGACGTTAATACCGACCAGTTGGTATGTGAGGTGCATGATTGCAAACAAACGATCCGCGGGCGGGACGGCGCGGGCGACGAAAGCGGCGGCCGGGCAGGCATCCGGGCGGAAGCTGCTCGACGCGGCGGTGCACGTGATCCGCTCCAAGGGCTATTCCGCCGCGCGGGTTGAAGACATCTGCGCCGAGGCCGGACTGACCAAGGGCGCGTTCTTCCACCATTTCGCCAGCAAGGAAGCCTGCGCGATCGCCGCGGCCGCGCATTTCGCCGCCAACGCCGACGCGCTGTTCGACGCCGCGCCTTACAGTCTCCGGCCCGATCCAAGAGCGCGCGTGCTCGGCTACGTCGATTTCCGCAAGGCGATTCTCAAGGGCGAACTGCCGCAGTTCACCTGCCTCCTCGGCACGATGGTGCAGGAGGCCTACGACTCCCATCCGGCCATCCGGGCGGCCTGCGACCGCTATATCAGCGAGCATGCGGAGCGGCTTGCTTCCGACCTCGCCGAGGCCAAGGCGCGCTACGCGCCCGAGGCCGCATGGACGCCAAAAAGCGCCGCGCTTTACTCACAGGCCGTCCTCCAAGGCGCCTTCATTCTCGCCAAGGCTAAGCACGGTCCAAAAGTGGCCGCCGACTGCCTCGATCATCTCAAGCGCTACTTCGAGACCCTCCTGCCCGTCGGCGGCTCGAAACACGGCGCGCTTTAGCAAGTCGACCAAAGAGGAGACGACCGTTGACCGAACAGAAAATCACGCCTTGCCTTTGGTTCGATTTCAACGCCGAGGAGGCGGTCGCCCACTATCTCGCGATCTTCAAGCAGAGCCGGATCGTGTCGACGGCGCGCTATGGCGAGGCCGGCCCTGGACCGGCCGGCGCCGTGATGACCATCCTGTTCGAGATCGACGGCCAGCAATTCCTGGCGCTGAACGGCGGGCCGCATTTCAAGTTCACGCCGGCGCTTTCGCTCATCGTCAATTGCGACGATCAGGCCGAGGTCGATCGTTTGTGGGAGAAACTCTCCGATGGCGGCGCGCCGGGTCAGTGCGGCTGGCTCGCCGACAAGTTCGGCGTCTCCTGGCAAGTCGTTCCGCGCGTTGTGCCGCAAATGTTGCAGAGCGCCGACGCCGCGGCCGTCCAGCGCGTGATGCGCCAAGTGATGTCCATGAAGAAGCTTGACATCGCCCAATTGCAGCAGGCCCTCGCGCCCAACTGAAGGAGAAGGCCATGGCTGACGAACTTCTCAGGGCTGAACCGCCCGCCCTTCCCCCGGTCGTGTCGGAGACGGAATGGCGGCGGGCGCACGACGCGCTGCTGGCAAGGGAGAAGGCCGCGACGCGCGCCCGCGACGCGCTTGCCGCCGAACGCCGCCGCCAACCCATGGTTCTCATCGATAAGGCTTATGTCTTCGAAGGCGCGCGAGGGAACGTCGGTCTGCTCGACTTGTTCGAAGGGCGCCGACAGCTCATTCTCTATCACTTCATGTTCGGACCCGGCGCGCATGGCTGGCCGGACGCGGGCTGCCCCGGCTGCTCGATGTTCGTCGACCAGATCGGTCACCTGGCGCATCTGAACGCCCGTGATGTTTCGTTCGCCCTCGTGTCGATCGCGCCGCTTGCAAAAATCGAGGCCTATCGCAAGCGGATGGGTTGGAACTTGCCCTGGGTGTCGTCGGCGTCGAGCGGCTTCAACCGAGATTTTGGCATGACAACGAACGATGGCGAGAGGCACGGATTGAGCGTGTTCCTGCGTGACGGCGAGCGCGTCTATCGCACCTACTTCACGACCGAGCGCGGCGTCGAGGCGCTGGGCAGCGTCTGGACCTTCCTCGACCTGGCGCCGTTCGGGCGGCAGGAAGCGTGGGAGGACTCGCCCGGAGGCTGGCCGCGGACGCAGCCCTACGCATGGTGGCGCCGGCACGACGAGTACACGCCCGAGTAGCGGCGACGCCGAGGATCGCTTCATCCGCCGCTGATGAGAATGAAGAAACCGCACGTCGATCGTTCGCAACCGGCCTTCGGGCCGAACTGAGAGAGGAAAGTCATGACCAATCCGTCCGCGTCGAGCGCCCTCGGCAAATTCGTCTGGTACGATCAGATGTCCAACGATCTTCCCGGCGCCGAGAAGTTCTATTCGAAGGTCGTCGGCTGGACGATCGCTCCCAACACCATGAACGCGCAGCCGTACTCATTGCTTCAGTCCGGCGACGCGATGGTCGGCGGTCTCATGCCGATCCCGGAAGAAGCGGCCAAGATGGGCGTCCGCCCGGCGTGGATGGGCTATATCGCGGTCGACGACGTCAAGGCCTATGCCGACAAGGTCAAGGCCGCAGGCGGCTCGATCCGTCGTCCGCCGACCGAGATCCCGAACGTCGGCACGTTCGCCATCGCCGGCGATCCGAGCGGGGCGGGCTTCCTTTTGTTCAAAGGGAATGGCGACCAGGCGCCGGCGCAGGATCCGATGAAGCCCGGCCATGTCGGGTGGCACGAACTGCACGGGGGCGATCCGGAAAAGTCATTCGCCTTCTATTCGGGCCTGTTCGGCTGGACCAAGGGCGAGGCGATAAACATGGGGCAGATCGGGACCTATCAGATCTTCACCACCAAGGGAAAACAGTCCGGCGGCATGATGAAGAAGATGGCCGAGGAGCCGGCTGCGCACTGGCTCTATTACATCACTGTCGACGCCGTCGACGCGGCTGGCGAGCGCGTCAAGTCCGCCGGCGGCAAGGTCGTGCACGGACCCGTGGAAGTTCCCGGCGGGGCCTGGATCGTCAATTGCCTCGATCCGCAAGGCGCGATGTTCGCGCTTGTCGCGGCGAAGCGGTGACCCATGTCGGGGCGCGCGGTCGCGCCCCCGCCTTCGTTCGATCCATCATCGGAGGCCGTTCCCATGAACGACGAAGCCCAAGCCCTCAAGCCCGCGGCCGAGCTCGCCCGCGTCGACCCGGTTCGAATCCCCAACGAGAGCGCCGAGTATCGCGCCGCCCGCACAGCGCTGCTCGCCGAGGAGATCGAATTGCGCCGCCACATCGAGCGCGTCGCCGTGCAGCGCCGTGCGCTGCCGCCGGGCGGCCCAGTCACCGGCGACTATCGATTTGAAGGCGAAAACGGCGTGACGGATTTCGCCGGACTGTTCGGCGACAAAGAGACGCTCGCGATCTATAGCTACATGTTCGGGCCTGAGCGCGCGCGTCCTTGCCCGATGTGCACCAACACGCTGGGCGCATGGGAAGGCAATGCCGCGGACATCGGCCAAAGAATCTCGCTTGCCGCGGTCGCCCGCTCGCCGATCGACCGCCTCGTCGCCTGGAAGAAGGAGCGCGGCTGGCGTGACCTTCGCCTGTTCAGCGATCTCAACGGCGCCTATTCGCGCGACTATTTCGGCATCTTGCCGAACGGCTCCGAGGTTCCGTCCTTCAACGTGTTCACCCGCCGCGACGGAACGATCCGCCACTTCTGGTCGGGCGAGATGACGAACGAGAGCGCCGACCCGGGCCAGGATCCGCGCGGCGCGCCCGACCCCGCGCCCTTGTGGATGGTCCTGGACGCGACCCCGGAAGGGCGGGGCGCGGACTGGTATCCGAAGCTCGACTACGCTTAGTATCCTGCAGGTGGCGTTGGAGGATGCCGATGCGGGTCATGGTAATCGTGAAGGCGACTGAAGACTTGGAGGCCGGCGGCAAGCCGCCTGCAGAGCTTTTGGCGGACATGGGCGCGTTCAATCAGTCGCTCATCGACGCGGGTTTGTTCGTCGACGCTGGCGGGGTCAAGGAAAGCAGCAAGGGAGCGCGCGTCGCCTTTTCCGGCAACGACCGCGCGGTGACCAAAGGGCCGTTTCCGAACGTAAGCGAACTCGCCGCCGGCTACTGGATCTGGAGGGTCAAGGACCTCGATGAGGCGATCGCGTGGGCCAAGCGTTGTCCTAACCCGATGCCGGGGCCTTCGGTCATCGAGATCCGCGAGATGTTCGAGATGGAGGACTTCGCCTGAGGCGCCTTTGGCTCGCTTCGCTTGCCATCGGCGCGCGGACGGCTAGCATGCGAATCAAGAAAGGCCCGCGGAGTCGCCCAAGCGCTTAGCTGGCGATTGCCTCGAGGACGCGCGGTCAAGAGGGCGCGAGCATGGCAAAGGCAAAGGCTCCGACCACGGCTTCATTCGTCAGCCAGAAGGGGGGCGTCGGCAAAAGCGCGCTCGCGCGCCTGCTCGCGGTCGGCGCGCTCCATCGCGGGCGCAAGACCCTCCTCGCCGATTTCGATCTCGATCAATTGACCTGCGTCGAATGGGGCGCGCTCAGGATGCGCGCGAACCTCGAGCCCGAGGTCGACGCGCGCGCGTTCAAAAGCCTGAAGAAGCTTCGGCGCGAGGACGGCGTCGCCGATTTCATCGTCGCCGACACCCGCGGCCTCGCCGACGATCTCACGACCGAGATCGCCGAGGACAGCGACGTCGTCTTCCTGCCGACCGGGGTCACCGGCGACGATCTGAGGCCGACGCTTTCGCTCGCCCGCAAGCTCGCGCGGCGCGGCGCGGAAGGGCGCCTCGTTCTGGTGTTGTCGAAAGTCGGCCGTTCGGAGACCCAGTTCGCCAGGGCGGTGGAGACGATCGAGGACGCCGGCTTCGAGCTCCTTGGCGAACATTGGCCGCAGCGTGACGGCTTCCAGAGCGACCTTGATTCCGGCCGCGCCGGGCGCGAAGCGCGCAACCCCTATCTGCGCGAAATCGCCGAGCGGATGGAAGAAGCGCTCTACGCCCGCGCCATGAAGGCGAAGCCCAGGGCGTGAGCCGCTTAGCGCGCCGCGCCGGAAGACCGCGCCAGAACGAACAATCGCTGAAGCCGGAGCAGCACGCAGCCGCCCGGTTGCTCCGGATAGGCCTCCTCGAGCTCGGCGGCGTAACGGGTGAGAAAATTCCGCCGATCGGCCGCGTCGAGCGGTGCGAGGAAGGGCGCGAGACTCGTCGCCTCCATCAATTCGACGATCTCCGCGATGCTGCTCATGACATGGAGGTAAGTGGCCTCCCAGATATCCACACTGGCTGAAATCGGGTTCAGAAGCGCGTAGAGACCTTCCATCGACTCGTTGAACGGCCGCGTCTTGGCGATCGGCAAAAGCGTTCTCGCCCACGGTCCGTCGGCGGCGATCATGCGCACCAGCGCCCGGCTCGGCTCATACAAGTCGTTGGGAATTTGAACCGCAAGCCAACCGCCCGCCGTGAGCTTGGCCACGAACATGGGCAACAAGCGCTCCAGCGACGGCAGCAACTCGAGCGACCCGTTCGTGGAAATCAGGTCGAATTTCTTTCGCGCCGGAAAGCCCGAGCTTTGGCCGAGAATCCGCTTCGCGCGTCTTTCCGCGGCTCGATCGAGCGAGAGGTCGAAAGATTTCGATCTCGGCGTCGGGAAACCGCGCCGCCAGCAAGGGCCTCATCGACCCCGCTCCGGTGAACACGTCGGCAATGCGCCGCGGCGCCAAGACGGATATCCGGGACAAGAGGTCTATCGCCGGCCTCAACCGCTGTTCGGGCGGAAGGCGCCGCAGCGTGGCTCGATGTGGGACGCCGTCGTTCAGTGCGTTCGTCAACAGTCGCCCCGGGGAATCGATGCGGGAGAACACCCGTTGCAAAGCCGCCGGCTTGACCGGCGGCTTGCCTTCAAATCACGCCAAAAGCGATGGTCGTCAGGTCGCAGGCTTGATCGACATCGCGTCCATCTTGTCGCCGGTCTTGGTGTAGCTCACCGTGACCTTCTCGCCGACCTTGAAGTCGGAAAGCTTCATGCCCTTCGGCGCCATGAAGGTGGACCCGTTGTCCAAGGTGATCATATCCTTGGACATATCGAGTGTCTTGATCGTGCCGGTGGCGTCCGCCGCATAGGCGAGGGGAGCCGCGCCGATTAACGCCGCCGCCAAAGCGGCGCCTGCAAACATTCGCATAGTGCTTCTCCGTTTCATATTGGAAGCGCGACTACGCCAAAACGCATGACCTGCCTGGCGTATTCACGCCTTAAGGCATGGTAAGCACGCGTCGCCTCACGGTGCGCTGGCCAAAGAATTAATTTTTGTTCATCGGAGCGAATTGCAGCCCGCGGGCGCCAGTCGCCTGACACTTTAAGCGCGTGAGCGGTCGCCGCGCGATCGGGTGCAACTCGGAGTTCGCGGGAATCACCCGGAATTCCGGAGCTATCCCTGCAAATGGCCTTCGTTGAGAAAGCTTAATGCGCCGGCCAATTTCCCGACAGGCGTCGAAGCGCATGATCCAACCCTTGACCGCAAAGCGCGGTCGCTCGCTCACGGCCATGGAACGGCCGTCTGAGGAGGGCGCAATGGCAAAGCCGAAACTCAGCCCGAGGGAAATCGTCCAGAGGCTGCAGATGATCGAGGCGTTGACGGCCGACGGCGTACCCGTCGCCGAAGCCATCCGCTCGGCCGGGGTGCTGCAACCCGAATATGACCGCTGGCGCATTGAATACAACGGGCTCGGGCGCACGCTCGGGCCGCTCCTGTGCGCGACGCCGAACCTCGTCAAGACAACGCGCCGCGCCGCCCGCCCTCAGCCGGACAAGGCGCCCAAGTAACTCGCCGGAGACCCGGAGCGCGAATGTTGCCGGCCGGGAGTTCGGCATGCGATGGTTCGCCCCGCCGGTAAGTCGCTTTCCGCGGTCATTGCGAGCGAAGCGAAGCAAAGCAATCAAGGGAGCATCGGTCGCTCCACGCCTCTAGATTGCTTCGTCGCTCCGCTCCTCGCAATGACGGTCAACGCCGGCTCATGACGCAAAAGGGTTCCAAGATGATCTATGAGCTTCGCGTCTATCGTGTGCTTCCGAACCGCATGCCGGCGTTATTGAAGCGGTTCGAATTGGCGACGATGCGGTTGTGGGAGAAGCACGGTATCCGGCAGGCTGGTTTCTGGACGACCGTGATTGGAGAGTTGAACAACGATCTCACCTACCTTCTGGCGTGGGACTTGCTCGCCGAGCGCGAGAAAAAATGGGGCGCCTTCGCGACCGATCCCGACTGGATCGCGGCGCGAAACGAAAGCGAGAAAGACGGGCCGATTGTCGCCAACATCGTCAGCTCTATATTGCAACCGACGTCGTTCTCCAGCGTGCGCTAGGGGGCGGCCTCCGCTTACCCAACGATCTCGTTCGCCGAGAAGAACTGCGCGATCTCGACCGCCGCGGTCTCCGGCGCGTCGGAGCCGTGCACGGAGTTCTCGCCCATCGACAGCGCGAAGTCCTTGCGGATCGTGCCGGGGGCGGCCTTTTCGGGATTGGTCGCGCCCATCGCGTCGCGATAGCGCTGGATCGCGTCCTCGCCCTCGAGCACCTGCACCACCACGGGCGCTGCGGTCATCATCTCGACCAGTTCGCCGAAGAACGGGCGCTCGCGGTGCACGCCATAGAACGCCTCGGCCTGCGCCCGCGTCATGTGAACGCGCTTCTGCGCCACCACCCGCAGCCCCGCCGCCTCGATGCGCTGATTGACCGCGCCCGTCAGGTTGCGCCGGGTAACGTCGGGCTTGAGGATCGAGAACGTGCGTTGAACGGCCATAGGCTGTCGGGTCTCTTGTCTGGTTGTCGGGAGAAGCGGCGCGCTTATAGCCGCCGTCTCGTCCGCCGGCAAGGCGATGTCTGGCTCAGGACCAATGAGAGGTGGGTCTCATTGGCCGTTCGCTTTTGCAAGGCAGCAGGCTCGGGTTCTTCCGGCTGACGCTTCAAACCCTTGCGTCGGGCCCGTCGCCCAACGAATATCGCGCGCGGCGTCAAACTCACCATCTCGGCGTCGGGGGTCGATGCATGAGCTTCTTGGATCAGCTGGCGTTCGGGCCCGGCGGCGATCGAAGGGCGTGGGCGAAAGTCCTCCTGATCGCGCTCGCCGTTCTCGCGCTCGCCGGCGTGCTCCTCTACTACACCGTCTCCGGCGACTATGCGTTCCTGAGGGCCTCCATCCTGACCGGGTCGCCCACCGGAGCCTATCACGCGCTTGGCGAACGGCTCGCGACGCGCGCGCTCAAGAAGAACGGCCGTCTCAAGGTCGTCGCCACTGCTGGGTCGATCGAAAACATCGCCCGCCTCGTCGGCGAAAACGGGCGCTGCGTTCCCGCCTTCGCGTTTGTGCAGGACGGATTGCCGGCGCCCGCCGACGCCGGCTTGCAGACCCTGGGGCGGCTGCCGCAGCCGGAGACGCTGTTCCTGATGGCTCGACGCGGGCGGGCGATCAGCACTTTTAACGACCTCAAAGGCGATTCGCTCGGAATTGGCCCGGAGGGTTCGGGCACCGCCTATCTGATGCAGCAATTGCTGCAGAATTCCGACCTCGGCGGTCTCGGTTTGAGGCCGTCGAGCTACGATCTCGAAGCGCAAGCGCAACTCGTCCGCGACGGTCAGCTCGACCTCGCCGCCTTCGTCATGAACGAGAACGCCGAGATGGTCCGAACGCTCGCGAGCAAGTACGACCTCGAAATCGTCGCTCCTGCGGACATCGAAGGCCTGGTCGCGCGCGACAAGTGGCTGAGCCTCGGTCGAATCCCGGCCGGCTATTACGACATCGCCATACCAATCCCGGCGACCGATAAGCTGGTCGCGCAGGTCGATACGCTCGTCATGACCAATGGGTGCGTGCATCGCGCTGAGCGAGTCGCCTTTCTGAAGCTGCTCAGCGAGGAGTTTCCCAATTTCGTTCGAATGAACCCTCCGCCCTCGGCGAAGTCGCAAGACACGGCGCCGCTCAGCGACGAAGCGCGCGAATTCTTCGCCACTGGCGAGCCCGAGCTCGCGGACAAGTATTTCCCTTGGCTGGTCAATCTGATGTCGCCGGCCTACTGGATCTATCTGGCGATGGCGGCGACGGTGCTTTTGAACGCCGTGGGCGCCTATAGCCGCTTCCGGCTGTGGCGCATCGACGCCAACCGGGGGATTTTGGAGTCTCGGCTGAGAGCGCTCGCCCATCCTGGCCCTACCGAACAGCAAATCAAGGCGCTCGCCACTCCCGGCCTGACGCGAGAGCAAATCAAGGCGCTACCGCCCGAGGCCGTCATCCAGACGCCTGAGGATCGAAGGGCGGCGGAAGAGCTGATGAAGGACTTTGACGCCCTTCGCCGTCGCTGTGAGGATCAGCTGCGCTCGTTGGTCACGCCGATGGGTCGAGAGATGTACTACCGATACCAGGAGTGGCTGATCGACGAATTGAAAGCCGCCCTCGCGGCCCTCCTTCGCCGCCCGCCGTCGCGCTGAGAGTTCAGGCGGCCGCCGCCGCAGCGCGCTCCGCGCCGGCGCGATAGGCGCCCGGACAGGTCTTGAGGCGCTCGCGCAGATCGGCGATTAGCCACCGCCCCGCACGGCCCGGCGCGCGGCCGCGTTCGTGCACGACGTAGATCGGCAGGGCGACTTCGTCCTCCCGGTTGGCGAGATTGAGCTTTTTCAGCCGGCCAGCGGCGATGTGCTCGGTGACCATGTGGCTCGGCATGTTGCACCAGCCAAAGCCAGCGAGAAGGAAATCGAGTTGGGTGGAGAGATCCGCAAATCGCCAGAGGTGACGACTGACAATCCCGCCGACCCAGCTCTGAGTGAGCGCGGTCCGATCGGTGAGGACGAGTTGCACTTGCGGCTCAAGCGCCTCCTGCGTCAGCGGCTCGGGCAGCTTGGCGAGAGGATGGTCGGCCGCGACTACCGGCCACATAACGACGCGGGTCATGAACTCGCTGACGAGGTCGGGTGGCGCGCTGGGTGTAACCGTATAGATCGCAAGCCTGGCCGCGCCCTCGCGCAG
Source organism: uncultured Alphaproteobacteria bacterium (assembly GCA_963749715.1). Lineage (GTDB taxonomy): Bacteria > Pseudomonadota > Alphaproteobacteria > Rhizobiales > Beijerinckiaceae > Roseiarcus. The sequence goes on along the minus strand of CAVVNR010000003.1, from coordinate 82,907 downwards.
CCGCTGCTCCGCGCCCCCCAGCGCCTCGGTGAATACGGTCGCTGGGAGCCGCGGAAAGGCGACGCGCAGCGCCTTGAGGCTCTCCATCAAGAGCGGAATCGGGAACATCGAGTTCGACCGCGAGCGTCAGTTCCGGCTCGACGTCGTCAGCCATGCCTTCGGCGCGGGCGCGGATGGCTTGGGCCCCGGCGATCAGCGCGCGCGCGTCGGCGACCAGCGCCTTGCCGGCGTCTGTCAGCTTTGGCGTCTTGCCCGAGCGGTCGAACAGGGAAAGCCTGAGCGTCGCCTCGAGCGTCTGAATCGACTGGCTGATCGCTGACTGCACGCGGCCGAGTTTTCGCGCCGCGGCGGAGAAGCTGCCCGCGTCGGCAACCGCGATGAGAACGCGCATCTGGTCGAGAGTGAGCGGATCGATCATCGGCGTTGCTCCTCGATGTATCAGCGGCGCCGATCATTACTACCACAATTTTGCCGATTGTCATGATGCATGATTGCCCCCATCTTGCAGTGCGAAAGAATGTTGCTCATTCATGCGATGTGAAATCTGAACGTTCGAGGGACTCGCCCCATGACCAAACCCAAAATCGCCATCGTCCTTTCCACGACCCGCGCCGCCCGGTTTGGCCACAAAGCCGGGCAATGGCTGTTCGACATCGCCAAGCAGCGAAGCGACATGGAGTTCGACTTGGTCGACCTTCGCGACCATCCGCTGCCGTTCTTCGACGAGATCGCCAGCAACGCCTGGGTTCCGACCCAAAATGCGGAGGGCGTGCGTTGGCAGAAGAAGGTCGGACACTACGACGGCTATATCTTCGTCACCGCGGAATATAACCACGGCGCTCCGGCGGTTCTCAAGAACGCCCTCGACTATGCCTATCCCGAGTGGAACAGGAAGCCGGCCGCGTTTTTCGGCTATGGCGCGGTCGGCGCGGCGCGCGCGATCGAGCAGCTGAGACTTATCGCTGTAGAATTGCAGATGGCGCCAACGCGGTCTGCCGTGCATCTGGCGGGCGGCGACTTCATGGCCGCGCTGCGCGAGGGCAAACCGATCTCCGAATTCGCTTATCTGAAGTCGACCGCCGACGCGCTGCTCGATGAACTCTCCTGGTGGGCGAAGGCGCTGAAGACCGCGCGCGAAGCAACAGCCAGGGGCGCGCCGATCGCCGCGGAGTAAGATTCGGGGCCAGCAAAAAAAGGCCTCCTAACTCTTGAACGCGCGCCGCGCTCAATCGCGGCGATTGGCGACGCGCGCTCGCAATTGAACGGGAAAAGCAAATGACCGTGTCAGTCAATCCAAGACATGTTGCGCGCCACGCGCCGCTCGGCGGCGAGGCATTGGGGCAGCTCTTCACCGACGCCCGCACGCACGGCGCGTTCGTTGATCGGGCCGTCCCGGACGCTCTGCTGCGCGAGGCTCTCGACCTCGCGAAGATGGGCCCGACGGCGGCGAACCAGCAACCCTTGCGTGTTGTCTTTCTCCGCTCGCGCGCGGCCAAGGAACGCCTCCGTCCGGCTATGGCGCCGGGCAACGTCGACAAGACGATGGCCGCTCCGGTTGTTGCAATCGCCGGTTACGATCTCGAGTTCTACGAGCATCTGCCCTATCTGACGCCGCAGCGGGACTTCAAGAGTTTGTTCGCGGGCAATCCGGAGCTGGCGGCGAAGAGCGCGGCGCAAAGCGGGACGCTCCAGGTCGGCTACTTCATCCTGGCGCTGCGGGCGCTCGGCCTCGACGCCGGGCCGATGGGCGGCTTCGACGCAGCGAAAGTCGAGGCCGAATTCTTCCCCGAGGGGAAGATCAAGGCCAACGTCATCATCAACATCGGCTTCGGCGACGACGGCAAGCTGTTCCCGCGCAATCCGCGCCTGACGTTCGACCAGATGGCGACGATACTCTGAACGCGTGCAAACCCAGCGGGCGGCCGCGACGGCCGGCCATTCTCTCATCATAAGGCGATCCCATGACCGATGTCCTTTCCCGTTCCACCGTTTCGACGCTGAATACCGCATGGCTCGCGCCGCATGCGCGCTCGCTGCTGCGCATCGCGGCCGGGCTTGCGTTTCTCGAGCATGGAACGGGTAAGCTGATTGGCTTCCCCGCTGGCCTGCCGTTCATCGATAAAATGCCGACTGGCCTGTTGTATTTCACCGGAACGATGGAGCTGATCGGCGGCGTGCTGATCGTGCTCGGCTTGTTCACGCGTCCGGTCGCGTTCGTTCTCTCGGGATTCATGGCCGCGGCCTATTTCATGGCGCATTTCCCCATGAGCTTCTTTCCGGCGATCAACATGGGCGAGGCCGCGCTGCTATACTGCTTCATCTTCCTCTATCTCGCCGCCGCCGGCCCCGGCCCCTGGGCGCTCGACAACCGGTAACGCCAACTGAACCGTCATCGTGAGTCGCCATAAGGGCGTCGAAAGACGCCCTTATGGTTGCTACGAGCGGCGAAATTTCTTCAAAGCGTCAAAAACCAAGGGAGGCTTGAATGGCAAAAGTTCTTGTCCTGTATTATTCGAGTTACGGCCATATCGAAGCGATGGCCCATGCGGTCGCGGAAGGCGCGCGTACAGCGGGCGCGACGGTCGATGTAAAGCGCGTGCCGGAGACCGTTCCGGAGGCGACCGCCAAGGCCGCTCATTTCAAGCTTGATCAGCCAGCGCCGGTCGCGACGCCTACGGAACTCGCGAACTACGACGCGATCATTGTCGGCGCCCCGACGCGGTTCGGCCGCATGCCTTCGCCGATGGGGAGCTTTTGGGAGCAGGCGGGCGCCTTGTGGATGAGCGGCGCCCTGCACGGTAAGGTTGGAGCGGCCTTCACCTCCAGCGCGACGCAGCATGGCGGCAACGAGACGACCCTCTTCTCCATCATCGCCAACCTTATGCATTTCGGGATGGTTATCGTCGGTCTGCCCTATAGCCATGCAGGGCAGATGAGTCTCGACGAAATCGTCGGCGGAGCGCCCTATGGAGCCACCACCATCGCCGGCGCGCAGGGACAGCGTCAGCCGAGCAAGATCGAACTCGACGGCGCCCGTTTCCAGGGCGACCTTGTCGCCAAGGTTGCTGCAAAGCTGTCGGCTTAGCAAGGGCTGGGCGGCGAACCACCCACCGGCCGGGTTGCAGGCGGCCTGTGCTTGCGCCGGAGGCGCTGCGGTCTTAAACGCGCCGAACGGCAGGCCGCCGAACAATCGGGGCGGAATCTTCCGCTCCCGCGCCGACGAATTCATGACGCAACGGAGACGCGGTATGTCGGACCGGATCCATAAGTTGCTTAGCCGCAACCTCGAGGAGGTCTTCGGCGAAGGCGACGCTGTCCGTCGTCGTGCGGCAATCGCGGAGCTCTACACCGATGACTGCGTTCTCGATGCGCCTCCCGGCGTCTTCGTCGGGCGCGATGCATTGGACAAGTTCGCGGGAGACCTGCGTGCGACTCACCCTCAATTCGTGTATACGCCTCACGGCGAGCCGCAGGCGCTACACAACGCCGGCCGTCTGGCGTGGGGGTCCGGTCCGCGCGGCGAGAAGCCCGATTACACTGGCCTGGACGTAATCATAGCGCGCGGCGACAAGATCGCTGCGCTCTATGTATTCCTCAACTCAGCATCGTCATAGCAGAACCGAGAAGTTCGAATATAACGCCTGCTTCAGTGGGTCGAACGACTACTGCGAACCACGCAGATCGCCTGGATCGCCGGCGGCGGGCGTGGCGGTCTTGAATGCGTCGAACGGCAGGCCGCCGAACAGTCGGGCGAGATCTTCCGCTGCAAGCGCCGCGGAATGAACGACCCCGCCCCCGGCGGGCGTCTGCGGCTGGGACGGAGCGGCGGCGGTCTGCGGCGCGGGGGGTCGCGGGCGGACGACGGGGATCGGCATCGGCGGCAGCGGCGCGGACAGTTCCGCGGCGCGCGCCAGGAGCGCGCTGTCGTCGAACTTCTGCGCCGTCGACGCTTCGGCCAGCGCCAGCGCGCCGGTCGGCGCTTTGTCGACTCCGGAGGTGATGACCTTGGGCAAGAGGCCGCGCCGCGCGGGCGCGTCGCCGGTGTTCGGCGCTGGCGGCAGGACGGCGCCGCCGCCTTGTTCCATTGTTGAGGCAAGGATCAACTCGGCCGGACGCGCCGGCGGCATGGGAGCGCCGTCGAGCGCCGCCGCAATGTCGAGGTCGGCCGGCCGCCGCGGCGGCAGGGGCCCAAACGACTTCGCCCCGAAGGCCCCGTGCGCGGGGATCGGCGAAGCGTCGCTGGCGACCTCGGGCTGCTCGAGCGTCGCGACCACCTGCGGTTTGACCGGGCGCGCCGGCTCGGCGGCGCTGGCGTAAGCCGGGCCGGTCGGCAGGTTGCGCTTGGCCGTGGCGACCGCTTCCGGCCCGGTGTCGAGATCCTGCGACTTGGCGGGCGCCAGCGCCGGTTCGGCGGGGCTCGCGTAGGCGGGGCCGGTCGGCAGATGACGCTTCGCCTTTGCGACTGCTTCCGGCCCGGCGTCCGCGATCTGAACCTGCGGCTCGGCGGCGCCGCCGCCGCTCCCGCCATTCCGGCCGCCGCGCGCAATCCCTGTCGCCGCCTCCTGGCCGCCTTCCTCCTCCGCGTCGTCCGCGCCGCCGCCGCGCGCGCCGAACAGCCAGGAGAAGAGACCGCCGCCCGCCACTTGCACCTGGCCGCCGCGGGCTTCGATCTCCGCCCGGGCCAGTTCATAGCCGGGCATCGGCTGCCCGTCGGCGGGGATGAACACCGTCTTTCCGTCAGGGAACAGCCGCGTCAGCGAGTCCCGGCTCATGCGCGGCCAATAGCGGACTGAGCCGCTGTCGATATGAACCCAAGGCGTGATGCCCGTCGGGTAGAAACCGACGCCGCCCGACTGCATGCGCATGGCGATGTCGCGGATGCGCCCGGTGCCCACGTCGATGAAATGGGCGTCGATCGCCTTGCCTTCCATGTGCTGCGAGTGTTCGGCGACCTGGCGCGAGCGCCGGCGCAGCATCGCATTGGTTTGCGGCGATCGGTACGCGGACAGAACGTCGATCGGCTGCGTCGACCCCGATTCGCGATAGACCTCCCAGACGATGTCGAACAGGTGCGGGTCCATCTTCGTCGGCTCGTCGAGCCGCCAGTCGCGCATGAACCAGTTCAGCTTGTCGAGCGCCGAGGGGTCATAGACGCCGTTGACCATGAAAGTGAACGAGCCGGACTCGTTGGTGTGCTGGTTCGACAGGACGATGGTGCGCGTGTCGCCGTTGGCGACCGCCGATTCGGTCGAATTCGGGATGAGCCAGGCTGCAATGAATGCCGCCGCCACCGCCACCTGCGCCGCCGCCCCGCAGCAGCCAACGCTCATGGTCACCTTGAAACCCGCCAACAAACCATCCTTCCCCAACACGGCGCCGCCGGCGGCGAAGCCGGCGGACTGTGCCTTTCCGTTCCGTACGCATACGCTTTGGCCGGCTTCTCTCCCCGCCGGCTCCTACGCGACCTGCCGAGCGCGCGTCCCTGGCGCGCTGTGTTCGGACCCTCGCATTGTGACGATGACGTCACAGTTAGGCAAAAAGCGATTTACCAAGGCTATAGCCCGATCTTGCGGCCCTTTCAATCTTGACTTGCCTGAGCGAGTATGCCCTCAACCTTGCGGGTCAGCCCGTAGACGTCCGGCCGCTCCTTTAGCTCGCCGAATTCATCAACGAATTCAGTGAAGTACTCGATGTGGATGGGCAGCGGGCGGGGCAGGAAGACGGTTCGTTCCGGTCCCCCAATCGCCGCCTCGATTCGCGGCGCCGCCCATTTGCTCGTTTCTCCGCCGAGAACCAGCTCCGCCAGGCTCAGAGGGTCTTCGACCCGAATGCAGCCGTGGCTCAAGGCGCGCGACTCCTCGTCGAACAGCTCGCGTGCCGGCGTGTCGTGCAGGTAGACCGCGTGGTCGTTGGGAAACATGAAGGCGATGCGCCCGAGCGCGTTGTCCTCGCCCGGTAGCTGGCGCACGGTCAGCCGTCCGCCGACGGTTTTCACCTCGTAGCCGCGGCGGCTCAGGGAGCCGAGCTTCGCCATCATCTCTTTCTTGATGATCGAATTGGGCACCTGCCACGACGGATTGATCAGCACATAGCGCATCGACGTTGGAGAAGATCGGCGTCGGCGTCTCCGCTTTGCCGACGATGACGCGCGCCTCGTGGACGACCGTATCGCCCTCCATAAGCGCGAGCGAGAAGTCCGGAACGTTGACCTCGATCCGTCGCTCGCCCATGTCGCGCGGCTCCCAGCGCCACATTTCCATGTTGGCGAGGATCGCCGCCCGCTGGCGCGCAAGCGAACCGAACGCGAAGGCGGCGTCGGCCGAGGCGGTATGGATGCGCCCGGCGGCAGGCCGTTTCGTCCGCCAGGGGGCCTCGCCCGGTTGCGGCTCGACGCCGAGGTCCGCGGCGGGTCCTCTCGCGCCCGGCGGGGCGTCGATCAGCCGCTTCCATTCTTCGCGCAGATCGCGGTAGCCCTTCTGCGGCGGGTTGAAGTCGGCGAGCCGCTGAGCGGGATCGGCCGCGGCGGCGGTCTCGGCGAGCGCCGCGCCCGGATCGGCGACACTCGGCGTTGCGGCGATCAGCGGAGAAATGCGCGACGGCGCGACTCGCGCGCCCGTCGCCTGCTCGGCGTAGATCACCACCTCCGAGGCGATGGCCGTCTCGGCTTCGGCGAGGGCGTCGGGGGCCAGGCCCGCGCCGATCTCTCGCGGCGGCGTGAAGCCTGAGAGCGTGAGGCCGTCGTCGCTGGCGCGTCCTAGCTGTGCGAGCGCGGCGCGCCCGGCCTGGGTTAGCCCAGCCTTGCCGACCCACACCGGCTCGTAGCCACGCGCCGCGTAGAAAGCCGCGATCGCCGCGCGCGCGGCGCGCCAGTCGCCCGCGCCGAGCGGGTTTGGCTGACCGCTAAGCGCAACAAGCCGCTCCGTCGCCGATTTGATCGCGCTCTGCGTCGGCGACAATGGCGGGGGAGCGGGGGGTTCCGAATCCGCCGGCGGCCAAGCGCCCGGCGGGTTTGGCGCGGTGGAGGGCGCGGCGGCGATTTCAACCGCCGGCGCGATTTCGAACTTCGAATTGGCGAACGGGCCAAGGCTCGACCCGCCGCTTCCCCCGCCGCGCGCCGCGTTGAACAGCGAAAGCAACGGGCTCGGCGCGATGTCGCCGAAACGCGGCGGCGCTTCGGGCGAGAGGAGCGGCGCAATGGCCGGGGAGGGTCTGGCAATCGCCGGGCCGCCCGCGCAGGCATGGCATGCGGCCAGCGCGGCCGCGACGGCGCCGGCGGCTCGCAGCAGCGGCAAGCTCAGCCTGTCTCTGCGCCCGAACGCGCTCATGGTCCGCTCCGCCAAGCCGGGCGCGCCGCGCGCCGGAGCCTGACGCTCAAGCCGGTTCGACGCAACGGTGTTTCCGATCGACGCCCGCCAACGCTTCGCTCGCATTATGCCGCAGCGTCGCCGAGCATGTCATCAGCGATTCCGATGTCCTTCATCTTGCGATAGAGCGTCGAGCGTCCGATGCCGAGCTTGCGCGCCATCTGCGACATCTGCCCGCGGTAGTGGGCGAGCGCGAACCGGATGGCCTCGGTCTCGATCTCCTCCAGCATCCGCACGTCGCCGCTGTCGTTGATGAGCCTCAGGGAATGCGGGTCGTGGCGGTCGAGGGTCGCGGGCCGAAGAGCGATGGAGGCCGCGGGGTCGACGGCGATCGGCGGCGGGGCGGGGGGAATGCGCACCTCGTAGCCCTCCACCTGCGCCGCGATCTGCGGAAACTCGGCGGTCGTCAGTTCGTCGCCGTCGGCCAGCACCACGGCGCGAAACACCGCGTTCTCGAGCTGCCTCACGTTGCCCGGCCAATCGTAGGCGGTCAGAAGCGCGAGCGCGTCCCTGTCGAGCCCGCGGATGCGCTTGCCCTCCTCGACGCAGAAACGGGCGAGAAACCGCATCGCCAGATCCGGCACGTCGCAGATGCGGGCGCGCAAGGGCGGAATGGAGATCGGGAACACGTTCAGGCGATAGAAAAGATCCTCGCGGAAGCGCCCGGCTTTGACCAGTTCGATCAGATCCTGATTGGTCGCCGACACCAGGCGGAAATCGACCTTGACCGGCCGCCGCGAGCCGACCGGGTCGATCTCGCCTTCCTGGAGCGCGCGCAGGAGCTTGACTTGAGCCTCGGGCGACAATTCGCCGATCTCGTCAAGAAACAGCGTGCCGCCGTTCGCCTCGGCGAATTTCCCGGCATGCTTGTCGATAGCGCCGGTGAATGAGCCCTTCTCGTGCCCGAACAGGATTGATTCGACCAGCGTCTCCGGCAGCGCGCCGCAATTGACGATGACGAACGGCTTGCCCCGCCGTTCGGAGCCGCCTTGAATTGCGCGCGCCATCAGTTCCTTGCCGACGCCGGATTCGCCCTCGATCAGCACCGGAATGTTCGATTTGGCGGCGCGCTCAGCGAGGCGGACGGTGCGCGCCATCGATTCCGCGCGGGTGACGATGTCGCGGAAGCTGAGCTCGCCGGCGTTGCGCCGCGTCGCCCGGCGCAATTCGTCCTCGAGCGCATCGACCCGCAGCGCATTGCGAATCGACACCTGAAGACGCTCGGCGCCGACCGGCTTGACCACGAAATCGCTCGCGCCCGCGCGCATGGCGGAAATGACGGCTTCGATCGAGCCGTGCGCGGTCTGCACGATCGCGGGAACCGCAATGTCGCGCTGGCGCATGCGCGCGAGCACGCCCATGCCGTCGAGATCGGGCATCACCAAGTCGAGAATGAGGAGATTGACCGGCGGCTTTTCGCCGGCCTCAAGACGCGCGAGCGCCGCTTCGCCCGACTCAAAGGTTTCGACCTCATAGCCAAATCGTTTGGCCATCGCCTCGAGCAGGCGGCGCTGAATGGGATCGTCATCAACAACGAGTATGAGAGCGGCCATCGTCGTCCCGGGGGCGGCTGTGCGAGCCGCGCATTGCGCCACACTCTGACATCACGGTAAATGCGATGTTAATGCCGTCCCGTTCCGACGCGCCCTCTCCGCAAAAGCGCCGCTTTGTCGGCGCGTAGCAACCGCAGAAGCGTTAGCAACAGCTTAAAGGGCCCTGGTCGATGAGCTTGCCGTTCCATTCCCTCGACGCCGCGCTCGCGCCGTCGCCCGCATCGACGGATCTCGGACGATTGCCCGAGTGGCGGCTCGAGGATCTTTACGAAGGCATGGATTCGCCGCGCTTCGCCGCCGATCTCGAGCGCGCCGAGCGGGAAGCGAAGCTGTTCGCTGAGGCCTACCGCGGCAAACTTGGCGAATTGGCCGGCCGGCCGGATGCGGGCGAGCCGCTTGGCCACGGCGGTCAGGAAATACGAGTTGATGCAGGATTTGACCGGGCGCGTGATCGCCTATGCGTCGCTGCTCTATGCCTCCGACGTCAGCGACGCCGGCCGCGCGAAGTTCTACGGCGACGCGCACGAACGGGTGACGGCGCTGGCCGGCGATCTCCTGTTCTTCGAACTCGAGCTCAATCGCATCGACGATAAGAGGCTCGAAGCGGCGATGGCCGCGCCGGCGCTTGGGCATTACCGTCCCTGGCTCGAGGATATCCGCAAGGAGAAGCCGCATCAGCTCCCCGACGACCTCGAGCGGCTGTTCCTGGAAAAGTCCGTCAGCGGCGCCGCCGCCTGGAACCGGCTGTTTGACGATACGGTGTCGGCGCTCAGGTTCGACTTCGAGGGCGAAAGCCTCACGCTCGAGCCGCTGCTCGGCAAGTTGCAGGATCCCGACGAGAAGAAGCGTGAAGCCGCGGCCAACGCCCTCGCGGCGACGCTGGGCGCCAACCAGCGCCTGTTCGCGCTCATCACCAGCACGCTCGCCAAAGACAAGGAAATCTCCGATCGCTGGCGCAAATTCGCCGACGTCGCGGATTCGCGCCACCTCGCCAATCGGGTCGAGCGCGAGGTGGTCGATGCGCTGGTTAAGGCGGTGACCGACGCCTATCCGCGCCTCTCGCATCGCTACTATGCGCTCAAGGCCCGCTGGTTCGGCAAGGCGCGTCTCGACCACTGGGACCGCAACGCTCCGCTGCCGAACGCCCCGCGGCGGGTCTACCGATGGGAGGCGGCTCGCGACACCGTGCTCGGCGCCTATGGCGCGTTTTCCCCGCGGATGGCCGATATCGCCCGGCGTTTCTTCGACGAGCGCTGGATCGACGCGCCGGTGAGGCCGGGCAAGGCCCCGGGCGCATTCTCGCATCCGACCACGCCGTCGGCCCATCCCTATATTCTCGTCAACTATCTCGGCAAGACGCGCGACGTCACGACGCTCGCGCACGAGCTCGGTCACGGCGTCCATCAGGTGCTGGCCAACATCAATGGCGCGCTCATGGCGCCGACGCCGCTGACGCTCGCCGAAACGGCCTCGGTGTTTGGCGAAATGCTGACCTTCCGCTCGATGCTCGCCGAGACCAAGGACGCCGCCGAGCGCAAGTCGATGCTGGCGGCCAAGGTCGAGGACATGCTCAACACCGTGGTCCGCCAGATCGCGTTCTATAAATTCGAGCGGCTCGTCCATATTGAGCGTCGCAACGGCGAACTGACGGCCGAGCGGATCAGCGAGTTGTGGATGAGCGTGCAGGCCGAAAGCCTCGGTCCGGCGATCGAACTCAGACAAGGCTACGAGACCTATTGGGCCTATATCGGTCACTTCATTCATTCGCCGTTCTACGTCTATGCCTATGCGTTCGGCGATTGCCTGGTGAATTCGCTCTACGGCCTCTACGAGCGCGCGCCGGAAGGGTTCGCCGACCGGTATCTGGCGATGCTCACTGCGGGCGGCTCGAAGTCCTATTCCGAGCTGCTCGCGCCCTTCGGGCTGGCCGCAAAGGATCCCGGCTTCTGGAAGATCGGCCTTTCGGTGATCGAGCGGATGATCGACGAACTCGAGGCGATGGGGTGAGAACCGGCTGCGGCACAAGGCCGCGGAGGCCAACCGCGTGACAACCGACAACGAAGCCAATCGCCTGAGCGCGCGGGCTACCAGATATGCACGCCTTGGCGTCAACGCCGGCGCGCTCGCGGCGCGGGTCGGCGTGAACCGGCTGCGCGGGGGCGGGCGTCAAACGGACGCCAAGGCGCTCGCTCAGGCATTGGGCTCGATGAAGGGCCCATTGATGAAAGTCGCGCAGATGCTGTCGACGATCCCCGATGCGCTGCCCACCGACTTCGCCGCCGAACTGATGCGGCTCCAGTCGCAGGCGCCGCCGATGGGCGCGGCCTTCGTGCGCCGGCGCATGCAGGCCGAACTCGGGCCGAACTGGCGCGAGCGCTTCGCCGATTTCGACTTCAAGCCCGCCGCCGCCGCCTCGCTCGGCCAGGTCCATCGAGCGACAAGCCTGGGCGGCGAGCGGCTCGCCTGCAAGCTCCAATATCCCGACATGGCCTCGGCGGTTGCGACCGACCTCTCGAACCTAGACCTCCTGTTCTCGCTTCACCGCCGCGCCGGCGCGGCGATCGACACCCGCGAGATCGCGCGCGAGATCAGGGAGCGGGTGCGCGAGGAGCTCGATTACCAGCGCGAAGCCAAGATCGCCCGGCTCTATCGCGTCATGCTCGCCGACCGGCCGTTCGTGCGCGTGCCCCGCGTCGAGGAGAGCCTGTCGACGCGGCGCCTTCTTACGCTGCAATGGCTCGACGGCGAGCCGCTTGTCGCCTTCGAGACCGCTTCCCAGGAGGCGCGCGACGCCATCGCCGTCGGCTTGTTCAACGCTTGGTGGCGCCCGTTCCTGCGCTACGGCGTCATCCACGGCGACCCGCATCTCGGCAATTATACGGTCGCCGCGTCGGGCGAGGGCGCGAAGCGCGGCGTCGACGGCGTCAACCTGTTCGACTATGGCTGCGTGCGCATTTTCCCGCCGCGGTTCGTCTTCGGCGTCGTCGAGCTCTATCGGGCGTTCAAGGCGAACGACATGGGGCGAATCGCTGAGGCTTACGCGATGTGGGGCTTCCCGAGGCTCACGCCCGGGACGACTGAGGCGATGACCATCTGGGCGCGATTTATGTGCGGCCCCATTCTCGACGATCGCGTGCGCAGCGTCGCCGATGGCGTCAAGCCGTCGGAATATGGGCGCCGCGAGATCGGCCAGGTCATGCGGGCGTTGAAGGCGGAGGGCGGGGGCCTGCGGGTGCCGCGCGAGTTCGTGTTTCTCGAACGGGCGACGATCGGCCTCGGCGGCGCGTTCCTGCGCCTCGGCGCTCGGCTCAACTTTCATCGCATGTACGAGGATGCGATCGCCGGTTTCGACGAGGAGGCGGTCGCGCACCGGCAAGCCGGGGGGCTAGAAGCGGTCGGTTTGTAATGTAGACGCGGTCCATAGCCCGTCGATAGACGGGCGTCCTCGCGGACACCCTATGGACCGCGTCTAGCCGCGCTCGCCGAGTGCGGGTAGACTGCGCCCTGACAGGGAGGCAGGAGCGGGTATGGGCCGCACTCAGGTCGCGATCATCGGCGGCGGGCCGGCCGGCCTGCTTCTGTCCCATCTGCTGCATCTCCATAACATCGACAGCGTCGTGCTCGAACGGCAGTCGAAAGAGCATGTGCTGAAGCGCATTCGCGCCGGCGTGCTCGAGTTCGGGACGGTCAAGCTGTTGCGGGAATTGGGCGCCGGCGAACGGATGGATCGCGAGGGCCATGCCCACGACGGCAGCTGGATCATCTGGCAGGGCCGCGAACCGTTTCTCATCGACACCAAGACCTATGCCGGCCGGCCGATGTGGTCGCACGGGCAGACGGCGATCACCGAGGAATTGTACCGGATCCGGGAACGCGACGGGGGACGCATCGTCGAAGAGGCGGAGAATGTCCAGCTCCACGATCTAACGACCGCGACGCCAGAGGTGACCTTTCAGAAGAATGGCGCGGTCGAAGCGCTCCAATGCGACTTCGTCGCCGGCTGCGACGGCTTTCACGGCGTGTCGCGGCGGAGCATTCCGGCAGAGATCTTGAAGATCTTCGAGCGCGCCTATCCGTTCGGCTGGCTCGGAATTATGTCGGAAACGCCGCCGGTCGGCGACGTCATTTACGCCCGGCACGACCGCGGCTTCGCTCTCGCCTCGCTGCGCAATCCGATGCTCAGCCGCTACTACATCCAGTGCGGCCTCGATACCGAGATCGCCGACTGGCCCGACGACCGGTTCTGGGACGAGCTCAAGCGGAGGTTTCCCGACGACATGGCCCGCAAGATCGTCACCGGCCCGTCAATCGAGAAGTCGATCGCCCCATTGCGCAGCTTCGTCGCCGAACCGATGCGCTACGGCCGGCTTTTTCTCGCCGGCGACGCCGCTCATATCGTCCCGCCGACCGGGGCGAAAGGCCTGAACCTCGCGATCTCGGACGTCTTTTATCTCCAGCGCGCCCTCGCCGCGCATTTCGCCAAGGGCGACGACCGCTATCTTGAAAGCTATTCGGGCATGGCGCTGAGACGCGTCTGGGCCGCCGAGCGCTTTTCTTGGTGGCTGACCAACTTGCTGCACGTCTTTCCCGACGACGACGGGTTTGAGACCAGGATCAAGCTCAGCGAATACGATCATCTCCATCGCTCAAAGCACGCCCACGCCATGGTCGCCGAACAATATGCCGGTTTGCCGTTCGAGGATTAGAGGCCGTCTGCCCTGGCGGAATCATCCTCGCGGGGAGCGAAGCGACGCGGCGATCCAGGGATCGTAAGGCTGCGGCGGCGGCGCCGGGATCGCCACGCTTCGCTCGCGATGACGACGTTGGTTCCGTCGTATCGCATCCCGTGCCGAGCGCGCCGACCGCTCAAAGGCGTGAGAGAATGGGCAGCCTCGGGGCGGCGGCATAGATGAGCTGGATCAGGATTATCAATGCGAGCCCGAGCGGCACGCTGACGACGCCAATGAGCGCGCCCACCGCGTAAAGCGACTGGGCGACGATGACCCGCTTTTTGACCAGGCTCGAAAGCTCCGTCGGCGCGTCTTCCCGAATAAGCTCCGCGCGTTCGGCAAAGACCCAGGTGATGTAGACGGCCACGCCAAGCAGGAAAATGTTGGCCCAGTAGATGAGGAACGCGGTCCGGTAGGTGAAGAAATCGGCAAGCAGGCGGGTTGTGAACGGCAGGACCGCTACGATTGCGAGGAACACCAGATAGAGCCAGGTCAGGTCGCGGTTCGAGCGCGCGAGGTTGCTGAGCTGGGTCTGCTGGGCGACCCAGAAAATGCCGAGCGTGAGCAAGCTGAGAAGCCAGGGCATGAGCCTGTGCCCCGAGGCGACCAAGGCGCTGAGCAGCTCGGCCTCGGAATGGATGTCCGCTGGATCAGGAGTGCGAAAATCGAGCACCAGAACGGTCGCTGCAAAGGCGAAGATGCCGTCGCTCAGCGCCTCGATCCGGCCGACGTCGCCGCCGGCGAAGGTATTGTAATGGCTCCGCATGAGGCGACCATCGCAATGGCCCGGGCGCGGCGTCAATCCCGCTCAGGTTCCCCGCTCGGCGAGGAGCCTGGCGATGTGCGCGCGCAAGTCGGCGACGCCCTCGCCGGTGCGAGCCGACGTGAGGATCGCCTCCGGAAAGGCGGCGACGTGCTTGCGTAAGGCTTCGAGCGTCGCCGCGATCCGCGCGCTTCGGTCGGCGGCCTTCACTTCATCCCCCTTGGTCAGCACGACCGCGTAAGAGACCGCGGCGGCGTCGAGGGCGCGCATCGTCGCGTGATCGCTTTCCTTGAGGCCATGGCGGCCGTCGACGAGCACGAACACGCGCAGAAGCGAAGGACGGCCGCGCAGATAGTCGCGCGCGAGCTCGCCCCACGAGGCGGATTTTGCCTTGGCGACCGCCGCGTAGCCGTAACCCGGCATATCGACCAGCCGCGCCTTGCCGTCGAGATCGAAGAAGATGAGCTCCTGGGTGCGGCCGGGGGTGCGCGACGTGCGGGCGAGGCCAGAGCGGCCCGTAAGCGCGTTGATGAGAGAGGACTTGCCGACGTTCGAGCGTCCCGCGAAGGCGACTTCGGGCGCCCCGACCGGCGGCAGCCCATCGGAACGCGCGGCGGCGAATATGAACTCGCACGGGGCTGCAAACAGCTTGCGACCGGCTTCCGTCCAGTCCGGCGCGCCCGCCGTTTCGCTCATACGCTCGGCGTCTTGGCCGGGCTCCGCGCGAACAGCTTGGTCAAATTATCCCACAGCTCGACTTTCACGCCCGCCTTGGTCATGATGTAGTATTGTTGGATGACGGTCAGCGTGTTGTTCCACGTCCAGTAAATGACCAGCCCAGCCGGGAAGGTGCCGAGCATGAAGGTGAAGATCACTGGCATCCAGGAGAACATCGTCTTCTGAACCGGATCGGCCGGCTCGGGGTTCATCTTCATCTGGAAGAACATCGATACGCCCATGATCAGCGGCCAGACGCCGAGCGCGAGGAAATGGCCGAAGGCGGGCAGCGCGGTCGGGTCCCAGGGGATCAAGCCGAACAGCGTGAACACGTTGGTCGGATCGGGCGCGCTGAGATCCCTGATCCAGCCGAAGAATGGCGCATGCCGCATCTCGATGGTGATGAAAATGACCTTGTAGAGGGCGAAGAACACCGGAATCTGGATCACCATCGGCAGGCAGCCGGCGACCGGATTGACTCCCTCGCGCTTGAACAGCGCCATCTGCTCCTGTTGCTGCTTGGCGCGATCGTCTGGATAGAGCTCCTTCAGCGCCGCGATCTTCGGCTGGATCAGCTTCATCTTCGCCATCGACTGATAGGAGCGGTTGGCGAGGGGGAAGAAGGCAAGCTTGACCAGCACGGTGACGATGAGGATTGCGACGCCGAAATTGCCTACCCAGTGGTAGATCGCGTCGATCAGCAGGAACAGCGGCTTGGTGATGAAATAGAACCAGCCCCAGTCGATCATGAGATCAAACTTCTTGATCCCGAGCTTCGAGGCGTAGTTGTCGATCGTCGACACTTCCTTCGCGCCGGCGAAGACCCGGGTCGTCGTCTCGACCGTCGCCCCCGGCGCGACCGTTTGCTCCTTGCCCAGGAAATCGGCCTGGTAGTCGACCGGTTGAACGGTCCCACTGGCCGAAAACCGCGCCTCGATCGGCGCGGTCTGATCGGGAATGATCGCTGAGCCCCAATATTTGTCGGTGAACCCGAGCCAGCCGCCATCGCCCTTGAAGGCGTTCACCTTACCGGTTGCCTTTTCGATTCCCGCATAAGTGACTTCCTGCACTCCCCCGTCGCCAATCACTCCGACAAAGCCTTCGTGCAGCACCGAATAGCCGGCAACGTTGGGCTTGCCGCGGCGGAGCACGAGCGCGAAAGGCTGCACGGTCGCCGGGTCGCCGCCCGAGTTCACGACCGAATTGGTGATCGTGAACATGTATTTGTCGTCGACGGCGATGACGCGCTTGAAGACGAGGCCCGCGCCGTTGTCCCAGGCGAGCGTCACCGGCTCATCGGCGGTCAGCGTTTTGCGGTCGGCGGTCCAGACAGTGTCGAGATTGGGGGCCTTGGCGCCGCTCCCGCTGACAAAACCCGTCTCAGCCCAATAGGCGTTCGGCGCGCCGGGCGGCGAGAACAACCGAATGTTCGGGCTCTTCGGGTCGATCGTCTCGCGATAGTCCTTGAGGATGATATCGTCGATCTTGCCCCCCTTGAGGTCGATCGAGCCGCCGATGCTCGGCGTGTCGATCGTCACGCGCGGGGTCGCCGCCAGGACCTCGCCGATCGTCTCGGGGGCCGTCGCCGCCGGGCCGCCGGGCGGCGATGCGGCGCCCGGAAGCGACGCGCCCGGGGCGCTGGGCGCGGCGGAAGGCTCAGCCTCGCTCTTCGGCGCCGCGATGTTGGCCTGCGTCTGTGACTGGTGCTCTCGCTGGTAGAGAGGACCGGCATAGAAATATTGCCAGGCGGCCATCACCAGGACCGACAGCGCGATCGCGAGAAAGAGGTTCCTCGTATCCTCGGAGTTCATCATCGTCTGTCTTCGTCCGTCGGCTTGCTGACAGCCGACGCGGGCCTGGGACTATCCGCGCCGCGGCGCCGGGCGGCGCGGAACGCATGGCGGATATCGTCGACGAGCGCGGCAAAGCGGCGCCCCAGCGCCTCGCGCCGGGCCATCAGCACGTAGTCGTGACCCCTCTCCGCCTCAAGAGGCGCGGCGGCGCGCAACGCTTCTTTCAGGCGCCGGCGGACCCGATTGCGCTCGACCGCGCCGCCGACGCGTCTCGTCACCGTCAGTCCGACCCGCGCGCTCGACGCGATCTCCCGCTCCGCTCCCTCGCGTCGGCGCGATTGCAGGGTGAAAGTCTCGGCCGATACGCGCCGTCCACGTGAGACGCGCTGATATTCTGCCCGCTTGGTCAAACGGCCCAGAGGTTCCGCGGCGGGCTCTGGCGCTCCATCCTCGCGCAACGCCATGAGACTCCATTCCGCGGCGTCCTCGGGGCCAGGCGAACGCCCAGAGCGCGGAGCCACAAGCCGAAGGCGGGCCGATCAGGCGGATAGCTTCTTGCGGCCGCGCGCCCGCCGGGCGGCGAGCACCTTGCGGCCGCCGACCGTCGCCGAGCGGGCGCGAAAGCCATGACGGCGCTTGCGCACCAGCTTGCTGGGTTGATAGGTCCGCTTCACGGGTTTGGTCTCCGAATCCGTTCAAGCGCAAAGACAGTCGAAGCGCCGCCCGACGTCCACGCACAAAAACTGGCTCCCCGGTGCGGCCTTGCAACCGAGCGGAGGCGCCGGAAAAATCAACGGGGCGCTCACGCGCCGGTTCAAGGGGCGGCTTATGCCGCGCAGGGCATGGGAAGTCAATCGCCGGACGCCCCGGATTCCCGCCTCCTCCGGGCGACTCACCTTTGAAGGTTTAGCCGTTGCACGCAGTCATGCCGCCCCGAGTTCGAGGCAATTCTGTAGTTTTCGCTGCTGGTCCAGGGAGTTGAACGCCCAATAGCCGAGCGCGACGAGGACGACGACGGCGATGAGGGCGAAGAGATTGCCGCGCCCGCCGGCGTTTGGCCCTTCGCCGCCCGACGGCGATTGGCTCATGCGATGAGGCTTGACGCGCGGCGGTCGATGCCCCCGAGCGCGGCGACCGCCTTGGCGACGATCCCCTTCGCGTCAAGCCCCGCGGCGGCGTACATGCGGTCGGGCTTGTCGTGATCCTGGAATTTGTCGGGCAGCGTCATTGTGCGCACCTTAAGCCCGTTGTCGAGCGCGCCGGCGTCGCTGAGCAGGGTGAGCACATGCGCGCCGAAACCGCCGGCCGCGCCTTCCTCTACGGTGATCAGGAGCTCGTGGTCGGCGGCGAGTTTGAGGATCAGCTCGCGGTCGAGGGGCTTGGCGAACCGCGCGTCGGCGACGGTGGTCGATAGGCCCCGCGCGGCCAGCTCGTCCGCCGCCTTGAGGGCTTCGCCGAGCCGCGCGCCGAGCGAAAGGATGGCAATCCGCGAGCCCTCGCGTAAGACCCTGCCCTTGCCGATCGGCAGGGGTTCGCCGCGCTCGGGCATGTCGACGCCGACGCCTTCTCCGCGCGGATAGCGAAGCGCGATCGGACCTGAATTGTGGGCGGCGGCGGTCGCGACCATGTGGACCAGCTCGGCCTCGTTGGCCGCCGCCATCACTGTCATGTTTGGCAGGCAGGCGAGATAGGCGAGGTCGAAAGCGCCCGCATGCGTCGGGCCGTCCGCGCCGACCAGCCCCGCGCGGTCGATGGCGAAGCGGACCGGCAGCTTCTGGATCGCCACGTCATGGACGACCTGGTCGTAGCCGCGCTGCAGGAAAGTCGAATAAATCGCGCAAAACGGCTTGTAGCCTCCGGTCGCCAGCCCCGCCGCGAACGTCACCGCATGCTGCTCGGCGATGCCGACGTCAAAGACACGGTCGGGAAACACGCGTTTCACCCGATCGAGCCCCGTTCCCTCGGGCATGGCGGCGGTGACGGCGACGATCTTGTCGTCCTGCCGCGCTTCATTCAGCAGCGCGTCGGCGAAAACCCTGGTGTAGGCGGGCGCGTTGGTCTTGGGCTTCGACTGGGCGCCGGTGATGACGTCGAACGCCGCGACCCCGTGATACTTGTCGTCGGCGGCCTCGGCGGGCGGGTAGCCCTTGCCCTTTTTGGTCACCACATGCACCAGCACCGGGCCGCCCTGCATGTCGCGCGCATTCTTCAGGATCGGCAGCAGGTGGTCGAGATTGTGACCGTCGATCGGTCCCACGTAGTAGAAGCCGAGCTCCTCGAACAAGGTGCCGCCGGTCCAGAAGCCGCGGCCGAATTCCTCGGTGCGCCTCGCCTTGTCGTAGAAGAACTTCGGCAAGCGCCGCGCAAGCTGCTTGGCGGCGTCGCGCAGCGAACGATAGGTGTGACCCGAGACGAGCCGCGCAAGATAGGCCGACATCGCCCCCGTCGGCGGCGCGATCGACATGTCGTTGTCGTTGAGGATGACGATGAGCCGCGAGCCCAGGGCGCCGGCGTTGTTCATCGCTTCGTACGCCATTCCCGCCGACATTGCGCCGTCGCCGATGACCGCGACGACATGGTTGCTCGCATGCGAGAGGTCGCGGGCGACCGCCATGCCGAGGCTGGCGGAGATCGAGGTGGAGGAATGCGCCGCTCCGAACGCATCATATTCGCTTTCCGAGCGCTTGGTGAAGCCGCTCAGGCCTCCGCCCTGACGCAGGGTTCTGATCCGGTCGCGTCGTCCCGTCAGGATCTTGTGCGGATAGGCCTGATGGCCGACGTCCCAGACGATGCGGTCGGCCGGCGTGTCGAACACATAATGCAGCGCCACAGTCAGCTCGACCACGCCGAGGCCAGCGCCCAAATGCCCGCCCGTCACTGAGACGGCGCTGATCGTCTCGGCGCGCAATTCGTCGGCGACCTGAGCGAGATCCCTCTCGTTCATCTTGCGCAGATCGGCGGGCGAGCCGATTTTATCCAAAAGCGGTGTAATAGGCTTGCTCATTCAATCCCCAACGTGCGGCGCTCCAGCTTGATCCCGCCGCGGCAAGCACTTCGTACACCAAGTCAGACGCCTGCCGCAATTACGCGCCTTTCGCCATTGGGGCGCACAAAGTCAATCTTTCTTGACTTGGAGTAGACCAAAGTCGAACGGGGATAGATCAAAGACCAAGCGCCGCCCGCGAAGGCGGCCCCTCGGCGCCCCCGGTTCGCGGTCGGTCAGAGGGCCGTGACGACGGCGCGCGCGCGGCGGCAGGCGGCGAAGCCAAGGCCGGCGAAGCCGGCGAGCATCATCGCCCAGGTCGAGGGCTCCGGCACCGCGAGTAGCCTGATCCCGGGGAGGCTCGTCGACGCTACCGGCGTGCCCGCCCGGTTCTCGAGCGTCACATCTACGAACACGTCGAAGAAGCTTGTGATTTGAAACATTGCGCCGTCCGCCGCAATCGTCGTCGTTCCGCTCGACGTGTCCGATGGGTTCAACGCGAGTTTTAGGCCGAATCCGTCCAAGGGATTGCCGGGCAGCGATAGGATGCCGGTGAGGTCGATGGACGTGATGTCAACTGTGAACGTCCCGGTTTGGGAATCGCTCGTTCGGTTCAGGACCTCCTCATCCAGCGTTCCGGTAAGACTGACCGATCCGATGATCGTGGTTCCTCCGATCGGCGTCAGATCTGCGCCGTAAGTGGCGCTTGCGGTGTTCAACTGGTTGCCCGCCGAGAAGACCGGCGGCGTCGCCGAGGTCTGAATGAAGGGTCCGGGCGTGACGCATGCGCTGGCCAAGGTGAAGCAGCCCGCCCCGGCGCCCGTCGATTGATAGGGGACGCCGATCAGCGGCAGCGAGGCCGAAGGCAGAATAAGCACCGGTTGGGCCGACCCGGCGCCGGTCCCGGCTGCGAAAACCCCAGCGGCCAGCAGCGCCGCGCGCGTCTGCGCGAAAATGGCGGTTCGCATCGTCTCTCTCCCCCGATGGCGGCGAGCGATCCTCAAGCGGCGGCGGCTTCACATCATGCTGGAAATTGGGTTCTCCGCTTGGGGAAGCTCGACCGGAAAGCAATATATCCCGTATATCAAGAGTAAAACCGTTGATCAGGCCGCCCCAATACTATCGCGCCTTGAATGCGGCGGCGTTGTGTCGAAGACCGAGACAAAGTCATTGTGGAGGCAGATTTAACCGGGCCGATTCGACTGCGGCGACGCGGCTTGCCATTGGCCCCCGCGCGCCGCAAAACTGCGCAATGAACCAATTTGCGGGCATCCCCGAGCAGGCCGCCCGATACGCTCCCGACGGCGCTTACGCCTTCGCCCGGCTCGCCCTGTCGCTCTTGATCTCGACCTTGGTCGGGGCTGGCATGTGGGCGATCATCGTGGTGATGCCCCAGGCGCAACACGACTTCGGCGTCGATCGGTCGGCGGCGTCGCTGCCCTACACCCTAATGATGTGCACGCTCGCGTTCAGCACGATCGCGCTCGGGCGGATGACCGATCGTCGCGGCATCGCCTGGCCGATGGCCGTTTCCGCCGTCTGCCTCGGGCTCGGCTTCGTTCTTGCCGGATACGCGCCGAACCTGATCGTCTTCTCGATCGCCCACGTGCTGATTGGCGTGGGCGCGGGGATCGGCTTCGGGCCGATGATGGCGGATATTTCGCACTGGTTCGTCAAGCGGCGCGGGGTCGCGGTGGTCGTTGTCGCGTCGGGCAACTATATCGCCGGCACGATTTGGCCGCTGATCATGAGCCTCTCGATGCCGGTCATCGGCTGGCGCGCGACCTATGCCGGGATCGGCCTCATCGTCGCCGCGACAGTCTTGCCCCTCACTTTGGCGATGCGCCGTCGTCCGCCCGCGGCGGCGTTTGCCGAAGCCGAGGCGGCGACCGCCGCGGCGCGCGCCGAGGTCCGCATATCGCCCAGAACGCTGCTTATTCTCCTGGTTCTCGCCGGCTTCTCGTGCTGCGTCGCGATGTCGATGCCGCAGGTCCATCTCGTCGCCTATTGCGGCGACCTCGGCTATGGCGTCGCGCACGGGGCCGAAATGCTGTCGCTGATGATGGCTCTGGGCATCGTCTCGCGCATCGGCTCCGGGTTCGTCGCCGACGTCGTCGGCGGCTCGGCGACGCTGATGATCGGCTCCTTCATGCAGGGGGTGGCCCTCGCGCTCTATCTCTACTTCGACGGGCTGACGTCGCTGTTTGTGGTTTCGGGGATTTTCGGCCTCTTCCAGGGCGGCATCGTGCCGATGTATGCGGTCATCTGCCGCGAGCTTCTGCCGCCTCGGCAGGCGGGCGCGGCGATCGGCTTGGTCGTCTCCGCGACCATTTTCGGCATGGCGTTCGGCGGCTATTTTTCCGGCGTCATCTTCGACATCGCCAGCTCCTACCGGATGGCGTTCCTGAACGGGCTCCTGTTCAACGTGCTCAATTTCGCCATCGTCGCTTGGCTCTTCTGGCGCCGGCGGCGGCCCGCGCCGGTGGGCCAACTCATAACCGCCTAGAGACCCCGACCAATTACCGAGATGCGGTTCCCGTCCTGGGCCAGCGAGCCAGGTCTCGCCTCTGGCGAGGGAGAAATTGGCGCTTCATGCGCGCGCGCCCTCAGTCGTTGACCCTGAGCGGGTTTGACAAATTTTCTTATTGTATTACTAATTGAGCGTCCGTCGGTTCGGGGAGCGGCATGGCCGCTCTTATCCCGCGACACATTCGGATATCTCAAGGATTGAACGTCAAAAGGGAGGAGTTCATGCGCTTAATCAAGTGGCTGGGCGGCGTCGCCGTCGGCTTGGGCCTCACGGTCGCCGGGTCGTCGGCCTTTGCGATCACCATCGGCTTTTCGCAGGTCGGCGACGAGGGCGACTGGCGACCGGCGTTTTCCAAGGACATGCAGGAAGAGGCGAAGAAGGAAGGGATCGACCTCAAGTTCGCCGACGCCCAGGGCAAGGAAGAGGAGCAGCTCAAGGCGGTTCGTTCGTTCATCGCCCAGAAGGTCGACGCAATTATCATCGCGCCGGTGGTCGTCACCGGTTGGGATCAGGTGCTTCAAGAGGCCAAGAAGGCGGGCATCCCCGTTTTCCTCGCCGACCGCGACGTCGACACGGCAGACAAATCCCTGTTCGTCAGCCGCATATCCGCCGACTTCAACCTCGAGGGACGGCTTGCTGGCGCGTGGCTCGCCCAAGCGAGCAAGGGCAACTGCAACATCGTTGAGCTCCAGGGCACCACCGGCGCGGCCCCGGCGATCGAGCGCAAGAAGGGGTTTGAGGCGGTCATCTCCAACTTCCCCAACATGAAGATCGTCAAGACCCAGAGCGGCAACTTCACCACCGACGGCGGCAAGCAGGTGATGGAAGCCTTCATCAAGGCGACCGACAATCTCAAGGGCGTCTGCGGCGTGTTCGCGCATAACGACAACATGATGCTCGGCGCGATCCAGGCGATGAAGGAAGCCGGCCTCAAGCCCGGCCATGACTTCCTGATGGTGTCGGTCGACTATGTTCCGGCCGAGAAGGAAGCGTTGGCGGCGGGCGACGCGAACGCCTCGGTCGAACTTCGCTCCGCGATCGGCAAGTACATCTATCCTGTCGTGACTCGGCTACCTCAAGGATAAGAAAGACCTGCCGAAGTGGATCGTCATCCCTTCCGATCTGCATACGGCGGCGACGCCCGGCGGCTGACGCCATAGCCGCCAAGACCAAAACTTCGAGGGCGGCGTCTCGCGCAAAGCGGGACGCCGCTTTGAATGATCGAACGGCGGCCGCTTGTGCCAACGCCGCGTTCGGGGCACTTTCTCCACAATTCTCATTTGGCGGCGCGCGTGGCGGAGACCTTGACGGCGCGGATTGAAATGCTCGGCATATCGAAGGCGTTTCCCGGCGTGCGGGCGCTCGACCACGTCGATTTTAATGTCCGATCCGGCGAAGTCCACGCGCTCATGGGCGAGAACGGGGCCGGCAAGTCCACCTTGATCAAGATCATGACCGGCGCGATCAGCCGCGACGAAGGCGAAATCCGCATCGACGGCCGTCCGGTCGAGATCGGTTCTCCCGGCGAGGCGCGCGCGCTCGGCGTCGGTACGGTCTATCAGGAGGTCAATCTGATCCCGACCATGTCGGTGACCAAGAATTTGACGCTCGGCCGCCAGCCGCGCCGGCTCGGACTGATCTCCTGGGGGACGGCGCGGAGCCTCGCCCGAGAGCGGCTCAAGCGGCTCAAGATCGACATCGACGTCGAGCGGCCGCTCGGCTCCTATTCGTTGGCCATTCAGCAATTGGTCGCAATCGCTCGCGCGCTCGAGGACGATACGCGGGTCCTGGTGCTGGACGAGCCGACCGCCAGCCTCGACGCCGACGAGACCGAGCTTCTGTTCCAGATTCTGCGCGACCTGAAAAGCCGCGGCATCGCGATCGTCTTCATCACCCACTTCCTCGACCAGGTCTATAAGATCTCCGATCGGATATCGGTGCTGCGGAACGGCCGCCTGGTCGGCGAAGGCGCGACCGCGGAGCTTCCGCGGCTCAAGCTGATTGCGTTGATGCTTGGACGCGAGCTCAAGGACACCGAGGAGCGGCTCGAGGCGCTGCCCCGCGGCGCCAAGGGCGAGCCGATCCTTCTCGCCGAGGGACTTGGACGGCGCCGTGTCATGGCCCCGTTCGACCTCGCGCTCAAACCCGGCGAGGTGGTGGGGCTCGCCGGGCTTCTCGGATCGGGACGGACCGAAGTCGCCAAGCTCATCTTCGGCGCGGTCCGGGCCGATTCCGGACGCGTCGAGGTCGGCGGCGCGCGGATTGCCGCGCATTCGCCAGGGCAGTCGCTGCGCCATGGGATGGCGTTTTGTCCGGAGGACCGCAAGGCCGAGGGCATATTCGGCGAGCTCACCGTACGAGAGAACATCATCCTCGGCCTGCAGACCAAACGCGGCTGGCTGAGCCGTCTCTCCTACAGCGAGCAGGAGCGGCTGGCGCGGGAAATGATCGATGCGCTCGACATCGCCACTCCCGATGCGGACAAACCGGTCGGCCAACTGTCGGGCGGCAACCAGCAGAAGGTCGTGCTGGCGAGGTCGCTGGTTTCCGGGCCAAGCATTCTCATTCTCGACGAGCCCACCCGGGGCATCGATGTCGGCGCGCACGCCGAAATCGTCGGGCTGATCCGCAAGCTGTGCAGCGAGGGACTCGCGTTGCTGGTTGCGTCTTCGGAGCTGGACGAGCTCATCGCGGTCAGCGACCGGATCGCGGTGCTCCGCGACCGGCGAATGATCGGCGAGATCGGCTCCGGCGAGATCACCCGCGAGACCATCATCCGCACCATAGCGGGCGCACGATCGTGACTCCGCAATCGAGCGTGGAGGCGGAGACCGCCGCGCATTCTCCGCGCCCGCGTACGCTCGTCTGGCTGCGCGGGCTTGCCGGCCATCGCGCGATCTGGCCGCTTCTTGCGCTGGCGCTTATTCTTGCGGTCGACGCCGCCATCTCGCCCGGGTTCTTCACCATCCGGATCGTCGAAGGCCGCCTGTTCGGCAACCTCATCGACATCCTTTACCGGGCGATGCCGACCGCGGTCGTCGCCCTGGGAATGGCGGTGGTGATCGGGACGAAGGGGATCGATCTTTCGGTCGGCTCGGTCATCGCCATTGTCGGCGCCGTGATCACCTGGCGGATTCATTCGGGCGATTCGCACGCCGTCGTGCTCATGTTCGCTCTTGGGGTGGGCGTTCTTTGCGGCCTTTGGAACGGATTCCTGGTCGCCGTTCTCGACATCCAGCCGATCATCGCCACCCTGATCCTGATGGTCAGCGGACGCGGCATCGGCTTGATGATCAACCTGCTTTACGGCGGGACCAACCCGAGCTTCACCAGCCCGCTGCTGCAGGGTCTCAGCGTCGGCCATATTGGACTTGTTCCGACCCGGCTCATTCTTGGCGCTGCGATCTTCGGCGCGCTATGGCTCCTGATCCGTCGCACCGCGCTTGGATTGTTTCTCGAATTGGTCGGCGGCAACGCGGCGGCGGCGAACCTGGCAGGAATTAACGCGCGTCTGATCAAGTACGCGGCCTATATCATCTGCGGATTATGCGCCGCCTGGGCGGGCGTGGTTCTCGCGGCCGACACCCATACGTCGGATCCCGTCAGCATCGGCCTCTACATCGAGCTCGACGCGATCCTCGCCGTGGTCATCGGCGGCGGTTCGCTGTCGGGGGGGCGCATCTATCTTGGCATGACGGTCCTCGGCGCGCTCGTCATTCAGACGCTGACGACCTCCATTCTCACCAGCGGCCTGCCGCCGGAGTACAATCTGGTCGTCAAGGCGTTCGTCGTCATCGTCGTCCTGCTGTTGCAGTCGGGCAACCTTCGGGCGGCTTTGTCCAAGGGCTTCGGGAGAAGCAAGCGATGAACGAGAAGTACCTGCCGCTCCTCGCCACCATCGCCGTCTTCTCCGCCTTGTTCATCACCGGAGGCCTTCTCTACAACAACTTCCTGTCGACCCTGGTGTTGGGCGACATCCTGGCCGACAACGCCTTCATCATCATTGCCGCGATCGGCACGACTTTCGTCATTCTGAGCGGCGGCATCGACCTCTCGATCGGATCGATGATCGGCTTTGTCGGCGTCGTGATGGCGAACCTCGATCCGCTCGGGTGGCATCCGCTCGCTTCGGGCGCGATGATGCTGGCGTTCGGCCTCGGCTTCGGCGCCCTGCAGGGCCTCATCATCGACTTTTGCGGCATTCAGCCCTTCATCGCCACGCTCGCGGGGCTGTTCCTGCTGCGCGGCGGCTGTTTCATGATCAACTTGGATTCGGTGCCGATCCAGCACCCGTTTGTCGCCTGGTTCAATTCGCTGAGCATTCCGCTGCCAGGTGAGGGCGAGCTGCACAGCTCGGCAATCGTCATGCTGGTCGCGCTCGCGGCGGCGATCGTCATCGCCCACTTCACCCGTTTCGGCGCCAACATCTACGCGATCGGCGGCGATCGGGTCTCGGCGGCGCTGATGGGCGTGCCGATGCGGCGCACGACGGTCGAGATCTATGCGCTGGGCGGATTCTACAGCGCCCTCGGCGGCGTGATCTATGCCCTCTATACCTCCTCCGGCTATCCGTTGGCCGGCGCCGGGAACGAGCTTACCGCCATCGCTTCGGTGGTGCTTGGCGGCACCGTCCTGACCGGCGGCGTCGGCATGGTTGCGGGGACGTTGTTCGGCGGCATGATCCTGGGCTTGATCGCGACATTGATCAATTTCAACGGCTCCCTCAACGGAGCCTGGATCATGATCAGCGGCGGGGTTCTCCTTTTCCTGTTCATAGTCATGCAGCGATCCCTGCTCTCCTCGTTCAGGCTGAGAGGCGTCGCGTGAGGTTTGCTCGAGTTCCATGGCGCGGATTGCAAAACACTTGACCGTGGCGGCTCAGCGCGCGCGCGTGGGCTTCCAACGCGCGGCGGCCGAGCGAACCGAACGGCGCGACCGCGCCGCCCAGAGGTTTGAGCGCAATATCCATACGGCGCTCGCGGGGCGGCTCGGCCGCGAGATCGTCGGCGGG
Organism: uncultured Alphaproteobacteria bacterium; assembly: GCA_963749715.1. Lineage (GTDB taxonomy): Bacteria > Pseudomonadota > Alphaproteobacteria > Rhizobiales > Beijerinckiaceae > Roseiarcus. The sequence goes on along the minus strand of CAVVNR010000003.1, from coordinate 55,463 downwards.
ATCTATCCGCCAGGTTCGCTGTTGCCCAACGCGGCCGACATGTGCGCGCGCTTTTCCGTGTCCCGCACCGCGTTGAGGGAAGCCTATAGCGTGCTCGCCGCCAAGGCGATGATCGTCGCGCGGCCGAAGATCGGCACCCGCGTGCGGCCCAAGGCCGACTGGAACATGCTCGATCCCGAGGTGCTTTCCTGGCATCTGCAGACGACGCCGACCGAGAGCTTCGTCGCCGAGTTGTTCGTGCTGCGCCAGATGGTCGAGCCCGAGGCGGCCGCCCTCGCGGCCCGGGCGCACGCACGCGCGACGATCGACCGCATCGCCGAAGCCTATAAGCGCATGGACCAGTTCAAGGACGGCGCCGGCGACCTCATCGGGGCGGATCTCGATTTCCACATGGGGATTCTCGAGGCGACCGGAAATCACTTTCTCACCGCGCTCGGCGGCCTCATTCGCACATCCCTCGAGTGCACGTTCGAGCTGAGCTGGGAGGGCGCCTCGCGCATCCAGGACGACCGACTGCATCAGCATCGCGGGATCTTCGAGGCCATCCGCGACGGCGCGCCGGAACTCGCCAGAATCCGCATGACCGAGCTTCTGAGCGATTCGATGAACGACATCCGGCAATATCTCAAGCAGCGCGACGCCGCGCGCGCGCCGGCGGCCGCGCCATGAGCATTTGGCCGTGGACGCGATCCTTGGGCGCCTCAGCCTTCGCCAACGATCGCGGCTAAAGGCGTTCAGGCGCCGCTCGTCTCCCGCGCCCGCAGGCGCGCCTCCACTTGCGCGTCGGTCAGCCTCGCCTCGTAGATCGAGCGCCGCTCGATCAGGCGCGAGGTCGCGGTGGCGACAATGATCGCGGTCAGCATCGGCAGAGCGAAGGCGCGCGCCTGGCCGGTCAATTCCATCATCAGCACCAGCGATGAGACGGGTCCTTGCGTGGTCGCCGCCAGCATCGCGCCCGCGCCCAGGAGCGCGTAGAGGCCGATCTCTCCGCCCGGATGGGCCCACAGCCAGAGCTCGCCCAGCACGGAGCCGATTAGCGCGCCGGCGGCGAGCGAGGGGGTGAACAGGCCGCCGGGCGCGCCGCTGGCGGCGGAAGCGACGGTCGCAAGCGGCCGAAGCAGAAGGAGAGCGCCGAGAGCGAGCGGCGCGAGCGGGTGCAGGAACAAAGCTTGCGCAAGGTCTTGGCCGTTGCCGAGCAGCTCGGGAAAGACGATCGACAGGAGTCCGACAACGACGAACGCAGCAGGCGGCGCGACCAGGCGCCGCCAGCCGGACGGACGGACCTGATCGGCCCAAGCGATGGCCCGGACAAATGCGACCGACCACAAGCCGATAAACGGCGAGGCGACGATGGCCCAGAGGTAGGCGTCGGCCGGAATGGGATAGATCGGAATTGAGTAGATTGGCGCATTGGGGACGACGAAGCTCGCCGCCTTGACCGCGACGAGCGAGGCGGCGAGCGCCGGCATGACCAGCCTCAAGGCCAGCGCCCCTCGCAGCACTTCGAGCGCAAACAGGGCGCCGCCGAGCGGCACGCTATAGACGGCGGCCATGCCCGCCCCAGCGCCGATCGCGACCATGAGGCGCCGCTGTTCGTCGGAAAGCTTTTGCAGGTCGCACGCAAGGTTGCCGAAGACGGCGCCGAATTGCTTCGGCGCGCCTTCCCGGCCAAGCGGGGCGCCCAGGCCGACGATGACAATCGACAGCACCGCGCTGCCGAGCGTCCTGAGCGCCGGCAGACGCCCGGCCTGGAACCAGATCGCCGCGGTGATTTCGATGCCGTTGCCGGTCGTTAGCCGCGTCAGCAGCCATTGGCCGAGGCCGGTGATGAGTCCGGCGGCGAGAAGCAGCCAGACGTGGCGCGATGGGCTGGCCTGCCGCGCCGCCTCAAGCAGGCCCGCGGGATCAGCCGCGCCCCAGGCGAGCTCCTGCGCGCGCTTGAATAACAGCGTCAGGCCGGCGGCGCCGAGACCGGCGCACAAGCCGGTCAGGACAACCGCGATCCAGAAGCGGACGGCCCCGGGATCGCGAAGCGTCGCCGGGACTTTCGCGCCAGCGTCGGGGGTGGGAGGCCTTGACCCTGACTCCAACTCCGGCCTCCGCAAGAGGACAAGGGCTCCGCCGGCGCGCCCGCCCGAAGGCCTACCTTGCCGAGCGGCGGCGCGCAAAGGCTATCGCGCCGTCGTCTTGCGCCGCCCGCGCCCTTCCTTTAAGCGCAAACCCCATGAATCGCCTCGAACTCGGGCCTCGGCGGGCGCTGGTGAACGGGACGCCGAAGCCGGTCGCCATCATCATGGGCAGCCAGTCCGACTGGGCGGTGATGCGCCGCGCCGCCGAGACGCTGGACGCCCTCGGCGTCGGCTACGAGGCGCGGATCGTCTCCGCCCATCGCACCCCCGACCGCATGGCCGCCTTCGCCAAGGGGGCGAAAGCGGCCGGCTTCAAGGTCATCATCGCCGGGGCGGGCGGCGCGGCGCATCTGCCTGGCATGACGGCGGCCTTCACCGCGCTGCCGGTGCTGGGCGTCCCGGTCCCCTCGAAGGCCCTATCCGGCGAGGACAGCCTGCTCTCGATCGTCCAGATGCCGGCCGGCGTTCCGGTGGGAACGCTGGCGATCGGCGAAGCGGGCGCGGTCAACGCCGCGCTGCTCGCCTCGGCCGTGCTCGCGCTCGCCGACGAAGCGCTGGCGGCAAGGCTCGAGGCGTGGCGGGCGGCGCGCACGGCCGAGGTCGCGGAGCATCCCGCCGACGAGGCGCCGCAGCGATGATCCTAAGCCCCGGCGCGACCATCGGCATTCTCGGCGCCGGCCAGCTTGGCCGCATGCTGGCGATGGCCGCGCTCAAGCTCGGCCTGCGCACCCACATCTTCGCCCCCGAGGCGCTGGCCCCGGCTTACGACGCAGCGGCGGCTCGCACCGTCGCCGCCTTCGGCGACGAGGCGGCGCTCGCCCGCTTCGCCGAGGCCGTCGATATCGTCACCTTCGAGTTCGAGAACGTGCCGACGGCGACGGTCGAGTTCCTCGCAGAGCGGGTGGCCGTCCGGCCGGGGGTGCGCGCGCTGGCGATGACCCAGGACAGGCTGACGGAGAAGACCTTTCTGCGCGATCTCGGCCTCAAGACCGCGCCTTTCGTCGGGGTCGAGGATGCGGGCGCGCTGGTGCGCGCGGTCGCCGAGCTCGGCCGCCCGGCAATTCTCAAGACCCGGCGATTCGGCTATGACGGCAAGGGCCAGTCGCTGATCCGCGAGGGCTCCAACGTCGCCGCGGTTCACCGCACGCTGGGTTCGGCGCCGATGATCCTCGAGGGCTTCGTCGCCTTCGAGCGCGAGGTCTCGGTCGTCGCGGCGCGCAGTCTCGAAGGCGAGATCGTCGCCTTCGACCTCAGCGAAAACGAGCACGAGCATCACATCCTCGCCCGCACCCGCGCCCCGGCTCGCGTCAGTCCCGAGACCGCGGCCGAGGCCAAGCGGATCGCCGGCGTCGTGCTCGAAGCGCTCGAATACGTTGGCGTGCTGGCGGTCGAGCTGTTCGTTATCCGCGACCGGCACGGGCGCGAGGGGCTGATCGTCAACGAGATCGCGCCCAGAGTGCACAATTCCGGCCATTGGACGATCGAGGGCGCGCAGACATCGCAGTTCGAGCAGCATATCCGCGCCATCGCCGGCTGGCCGCTCGGCGCCCCGACCCGGCGCGGCCGGGCAGAGATGCACAATCTGATCGGCGAGGACGCTGAGGATTGGCGCGACATCCTCGCCCAGCCCGATCTTAGCCTTCATCTCTACGGCAAGCTCGAAATCCGCCCCGACCGCAAGATGGGCCACGTGACGCGCATCTTCCCCGAGACGCCGGCGGGCAATTAGCGCGGACTTCGATCACGCGGCGCCGTCATTGCGAGAAGCGAAGCGGCGAAGCAATCCAGAGATCGCTGGACGGCGGCCGTGGCCCAGGATTGCTTCGCTTCGCCCGCGTTGCTGGGCGCGCCTTGACAGCCCGACGACCCCTTTCCTATATCGCCGCTTGCCTCGACGGGCCGTTGCCTTCGAGGGCGCGTGGCGGGATAGCTCAGCTGGTTAGAGCGGCGGAATCATAATCCGTAGGTCCCCAGTTCAAGTCTGGGTCCCGCTACCATCAACCAATCAATGGCTTGCGAGCGGCGCGATGCGGGCGAACGAGCGCCCATTTCGGCCGAAGTAAGCGGCCGGCGTTGCGCGGCGAAGCGAGGTCGGCGACAACGGACCCTTCCAAAGCGCTCCGCTGGCGTTCTGAGGCCGGTTGATGGAACCTGCACGGCGCGGCGCATGTTCTTAACCAATCGCTCCGCTTTTCGAGGAGGAATTCGCAGATGCGCGCTCTATCCGCCGTTCTTGTCGCGGCCGCTCTCTCGATCCCGTCCGCCGGCTACCCGCAGGACCAAGGCCTGGTGGGGGGCAAGGTGGGGGCTGATGTGGGGTCGGCCTCGCCGGCCCAACCGGGCGCTCCCTCTTGGGCCAGGCCATACGGGTCTCCCCCTCGAGCGCCGCAAGAACGCGCCGGCTATGCGGGCTCCGTATCGCCCGGCCAGGTCGTGCCGCAAAGTGTGCCCATCACCCAGCAAGGGGGCGGATCGGGCGTTGCTTTTGTCGACGGTCACCGCGTCGCTGTGGATCCGAACTCGCGCCGCATCATCCGGGTCCTAAACTAGACGGCGCGCGGCCAACGCGGTCTTCCGCGACGAACCGCGCAAAACTGGGACATTGATTTCCGCGGACCCTCGACCCTTTGGGTCGCGTGGCGCTTCTCAGCGCGCGGCCGCATGCGCGCGGTCTAGCGCCTCCGCGACGTGGATCGCCGCGCGCTTCGTCGCATCGCGAATTTGATGGCGGCAGGAAAAACCATCGGCGACAATGAGCGTGGCGTCCTCCGCCTCGCGCACTCCGGGAAGCAGCGCGAGCTCGCCCATCGCCAGAGAGATCTCGTAGGTCTCCGCCTGAAAGCCGAAGGCGCCGGCCATGCCGCAGCAACTGGATTTAATCGTCTGCACGTCAAGCCCGGGAATCAGGCGAAGCGCTTCTTCCGTCGCCGCCATCGCGCCGAAACTCTTCTGATGGCAATGGCCGTGCAACAGCGCTTTCGCCGCGATCGGCGCGAGCTCAATTCTGAAGCGCCCTTGATCTCGTTCCCGCGCGACGAACTCCTCAAACAGCAGGGCGCGGCCCGCGACTTTTCCGGCCCGCTCGCCGAGCCGCATCGCGGTCGCCTCGTCGCGGAACGTCAGGAGGCAGCTCGGCTCCAGGCCCACGATTGGAATGTTGCGCTCCGCGAACGGCGCGAGAACGGCGAGGGATCGCGAGGCCTCGAAGCGCGCTTGCTCGACGAGCCCGACCGCGAGGAAGGTGCGGCCGCAACAGATCCGCCGTCCTCCGGCGGCTTTCGCGACATGAACCCGATAGCCCGCGGCGACGAGAACGCGCAACGCGGCGTCGATCTTCTCGCGCTCGAATGTCGCGTTGAACGTATCGGCGAACAATACGACTTCCGGACCCGCCTCCGGACCATGGGCTTCGCAAGCGGAAGGGAAAGGGTCCGGGCGCCACGAAGGCAAGCTTCGCTTCGCCGCGAGCCCGATGAGCCGCTCGGACACTCTCGCGAGAAGGGGAACGGAATCCCGCAAATTCATCAGAGCATGCAGGCGAGACGCTTGCGCCGCGTAGCGCGGCAGATAGGCGATGAGCCGCTCGCGCGCGCCGAGCCGCGTTTTACGCGCCCGCGCCGCCAGAACCTCAATCTTCATGCGCGCCATGTCGACGCCGGTCGGGCATTCGCGCCGGCACGCCTTGCAGGATACGCAGAGCTTCAGCGTTTCGGCCATGTCGTCGGATGCGAGCGCCTCCGGGCCGAGCTGACCTGATATCGCGAGACGCAGAGTATTCGCGCGGCCCCGCGTCACGTCGCGCTCATCGCGCGTCACGCGATAGGAGGGACACATCGCCCCGCCGGCGAGCTTCCGGCATTCGCCGTTGTTGTTGCACATCTCGACCGCGCCGGAAAAGCCGGCGGCGGCGCCGGGGAAGGCGGTCCAGTCGAGCGCGGGATCGAACTTAATGACGCGATAATCCGCATGGAAGCGAAAATTCCTCCGGTCGTCGAAACGCGGCGCGCGCACGATCTTGCCGGGATTGTAGAGCCCGTTCGGGTCGAAGCGATCCTTCACCTCCTCGAACGCGCGCGTGAGCCGCGAGCCGAACATGCTCTCGTGAAACTCGGAGCGCGCTATGCCGTCGCCGTGCTCGCCCGAATGCGAACCCTTGTAGGCGCGCACCAGCGCGAAGGCCTCCTCGGCGATCGCACGCATCGCTTTGACGTCCTTGTCCAGCTTCAGATTGAGCACGGGCCGGACGTGCAGGCAGCCCTCCGAGGCGTGGGCGTACCAAGTGCCGCGGGTGCCGTGCTTTTCGAAAACTTCCGTCAGCCGAGCGGTATATTCGGCCAGATGCGGCAGGGGGACCGCGCAATCCTCGATGAACGACACGGGTTTGCGAGCGTCCTTCATCGACATCATGATGTTGAGCCCCGCCGCGCGCATTTCCGCGATCGACGTCTGCAGCGTCGGATCGAGCGCTTCGACCACGCCGCCCCATTTTCTCCCCTGACGGTCCCAGCCGAAGCCGAGATCGCCGATGAGCTGCGTCAGACTGGACAGCCGCTTCAAGTTCTCGTCGTCGCTTTCGGCGAACTCGACCACGAGCAGCGCCTCGGGATCGCCGCGCAGAAACGCGGCAAGCGTCGGCTTGAAGATCGGAATTTCGGCCGCGAGCCCGATCATCGTTCGATCGACAAGCTCGACGGCGATGGGTTTAAGCGCGACGATGTGCTGCGCGGCGTTCATCGCCTCGAAGAACGATCCGAAATGGCAGACCCCGACAGCGCGCCGCCCCAGAAGCGGCGAGAGCTTCAGTTCGATTGCGGTCGAGAAGGCGAGCGTGCCTTCGGAGCCCACGAGAAGATGAGCGAGATTGACTTTGCCGTCGGACTGGCTGCCCCTTGGCGTCAGCGCGTCGAGATTATAGCCGCCGACCCGCCTCTGCACGGCGGGAAAGCGAGCCGCGACTTCATCGGCTTCGCGCGCGCCGATCCGCAATATGTCGTTAAACAGCGCGCGGCGCGGGTCGTCGTCGGCAAGGTCGGAGAGGTCGGCCGCAACATCGCCGAAATGCGCGGGCGAACCGTCGGCGAGAACGGCGTCGATCGAGAGCACGTTGTCGCGCATCGTTCCGTAGCGAAGCGATCGACCGCCGCAGGAATTGTTGCCCGCCATGCCGCCGATGGTCGCGCGCGACGCTGTCGAGATGTCGACCGGGAACCATAAGCTTGAGGGCTTCAGCCAGCGATTGAGCTCGTCGAGCACGACGCCGGGCTCGACCCGGCAGCTCCGCCCCGGCGTATCCAGCGACAGAATCCGGTTGAGCCGTTTCGAACAATCGACGACCAGCGCCGCGTTCACCGTCTGGCCGCTCTGCGAGGTTCCCCCTCCTCGCGGCAAAACGGGAACGCTCCACGACCGGGCGATGCTGAGGGCCCGCGTCGCCTCGTCGATCGAGCCAGGAATCACCACGCCGAGCGGCGCTATCTGATAGGAGGAGGCATCGGTCGCGTATCGGCCCCGCGCGAATGCGTCGAATTGGACCTCGCCGACGCCTTCCGCGCGCAACGCGCGCTCCAACCCGGTAACCGAGCCGCCCATCCGGCTATTCCTCCGCTCGGTATTGAATGTCCCTAATGCGCTGAGTAAGTCAAAATGCGACGGTCGCCCGTCTGCCCTCTTTGCGGCACGAGGGGCGAGCGACGCGAGCCGGATGAGGGTCATTGTATTTTCCAAGGCTCTCGCCCCGACCCTCTCCCGCAAGGGTGGGAGGACGGCTTCGGAGGAAGCGCGGATGAGCGGCAACGAAGGGCGCCGGGCGGGCCGGCATTTCCTGCAGATTCCGGGGCCGAGCCCGATCCCCGACCGGATTCTGCGGGCGATGGACACGCCCGTGATCGATCATCGCGGACCGCAATTTCAGAAATTGGGCCGACGCGTCCTTGCAAAGATCAAGGGCGTCTTCAAGACCGAGAGCCACGTCTTCATCTACCCGACGTCGGGGACGGGGGCCTGGGAGGCCGCGCTCGCCAATCTGTTTTCACCGGGCGACTCCGTTCTCATGTACGAGACGGGACATTTCGCCACCCTCTGGAAGAACATGGCGGCGAGACTTCGCTTGCGGCCCGAATTCATTGGCTCCGATTGGCGCGGCGGCGTCGATCCGCAGCGGATCGAGAGCCGGCTCCGCGAGGATGCCGGCCATTCGATCAAGGCGGTGTGCGTCGTGCACAACGAGACTTCGACCGGGGCGACTTCGAGGATCGACGAAGTCCGCAAGGCGATCGACGCGGTGGCCCACCCCGCTTTGCTGCTGGTCGACACCGTTTCCGGGCTCGCCTGCGCCGACTACCGTCACGACGAATGGGGCGTCGACGTCAGCGTTTCCGGCTCGCAGAAGGGGCTGATGCTTCCGCCCGGCCTCGGCTTCAACGCCGTCAGCGAAAAGGCGCTGGCGTTTGCGCGCAAGGCCGAGACGGTGAAGCAGTTCTGGTCGTGGGAGGAGATGATCCCCCACAACGCGCGCGGCTTCTTTCCCTCGACGCCCGCGACCAACCTGCTCTACGGCCTCGATGTCGCCATCGACATGCTCAACGAGGAAGGCCTTGAGCGCGTCTTCGCCCGTCACCAGCGTCATGGCGAGGCGACGAGGCGCGCGGTCGCGGCGTGGGGCCTAAAGACGATCTGCCTCGACCCGCGGCTGCATTCGCCGGTATTGACCGGCGTGATGCTGCCGGAGGGGCGCGACGCCGACCGTTTCCGCGCAATCGCGCTCGACCGCTTCGACATATCGCTCGGCGCGGGGCTCGGCCGGCTCGCCGGCAAGGCCTTCCGGATCGGCCACCTCGGCGATACCAACGATCTGACGCTCATCGGCGCGCTCGCCGGCGTGGAAATGAGCCTGCGGCTTGCCGGCGTCGATTGCGACGCCAGCGGCGTGCTCGCGGCGATGGCCTATTTGCGCGAGACTTCGTCGCCGGAGACTGCATAGCGCGCGTTCGCATCCGCCGGAACGACCTCGCGCTATCCGCGAGTTCCAGCTCGACATGGGTCATTCGTCGGAGCCATCTGCAAGCGGGCTCCGGTCGCGATGAGATGGGAGCGTAGCAACCCTTCCCCGATCAACGGTAAAACAGAAAACAGTGACATACTCTGACTCTTTCGTTGGGCGAAAATCGCTTGCGGTTTGGGCTGATTTGGATTCGGCTTAGGCATGATTCGCGGCGGTTTCCTTTCGCCCCGGCAGCGCGCGGAGTTGATCGCGCTTCTGCGTGACGGCCATACCGAGCAGCGTTTGGCGCGACGGGCCAACGCGGTGCTGCTTGTTGACGACGGGTGGAGTTGCGAGCGGGCCGCCAAGGCGCTTTATCTCGACGACGACACGATCAGAGGCTGGCGCAAGACCTACGAAGAAGCGGGCGTCGAAGGGCTGCGGCGCTTCGAGGCCGGGGGCAGCGCCGGCCTTCTCTCCCAAGCGCAAGAAGAGGAACTGGTCGTTTATGTCTCGCAAGCCTTGCCGCGTTCGACGCGGGAGGTGGGCGTGTTCATCGAGCAGGTGTTCAGCGTCGTCTACGAGAGCCGCTCCGGTTTGATCGCGCTGCTGCATCGCTTGGGCTTGGTCTACAGGAGGCCAACTCCGATTGGGCGTGGTCTGGATGTGCTCAAGCAGCAAGCGTTCATCGATGCTTACGAGAAACTGTTGAATTCGCTTGGCCCCGACGAGGCGACGCTGTTCGTGGACGCCGTGCATCCCACCTATGCGGCGCGGTCTGTCGGTTGCTGGGCGCCGCCCGGAGAGACGCTGGCCGTCCGGCAGACGTCGGGTCGCGAGCGGCTCAACATTCACGGCGCGCTCGATCTCGAAACCGGCAAGACCGCGATGATCGAGGTCGAAAGTGTCGATGCGGTCTCGACGATCAACCTGCTCGAAGCCATCGAGGCGAAGTATCCGCTGTCAGCCAAGATCCACGTATTCCTCGACAATGCGCGCTATCACCATGCTGTCCTCGTGCGGGAATGGCTGGCGCACCCAGGCCGCCGGATCAGGCTGCGCTTCATCCCCTCCTACAGCCCGCATCTAAACCCGATAGAACGGCTGTGGGGAGTGATGCACAAGCATCTCACGCACAACAAATGCTGGCGCGACTATCCCACCTTCGCCCAAGCCGTGCTGTGGTTTCTACGCGACAAAGTCCCAAGATGCTGGGAAATGTTCCGCGACTCAGTCACCGACAACTTCCGCGTCATCAATCCCAAGGATTTTCGGGTTGTCGCATGACGTGAGTACACATGCACATTTAACAAATAGCTACATATGCAACTGTCACCTGTCTTTCCTGATGGCAAAAAGGGAATTATGCATGTGTCACCTTATTTCCCTAAAGTCCTCATCAGAGCATTGCCTGGATACCAGGTTTCGTGGGCATGACAGAAAAGCGAGCTGGCTGAATGCCCGTCGCTCTAGCGACAGGGATCGACGGCGCGCTCGCGCGCCAGCCGGACACCGCTCATCCGTCATGCGCGAGATGGCAGGCGACGTTGTCGCGGAAGGCGGGGCGCTCGGTTCGGCAGATCGCGATCGCTTGCGGGCAGCGCGGATGGAACGGGCAGCCGGGCGGGGGATCGATCGGGTTCGGCGCCTCGCCGCCGACCGGCGTGCGCGCCCGGCCGCTCATCGCAAGATCGGGCACGGCGTCGAGCAGCATGCGCGTGTAGGGATGGCGCGGCCGCGCGAATAGCGCCTCGGTCTCGCCGATCTCGACCAGCCGGCCGAGATACATCACGCCGACGCGAGTCGGCCATGAAGCGCACCACCGCCAGATTGTGGGTGATCAAGAGATAGGTGAGGCCGAGCCTGTCCTGCAGGTCGCGCATCAGGTTGAGGATTTGCGCCTGGATCGAGACGTCGAGCGCCGAGGTCGGCTCGTCGCAGACGATGAAATCGGGGTGCGCGGCGATCGCGCGCGCGATCGCGATGCGCTGGCGCTGGCCGCCGGAGAATTCGTGCGGATATTTCCGCGCGTCGGCGGGATGGAGGCCGACGAGTTCGAGCAGCTCGCCGACGCGCGCCGCAATCGCGCGTTTTCCCGAGCCGCCGGCGCCGGCGTCGCGCGCGCCAAACGCGCGGATCGGCTCGGCGATGATGTCGCCGACCCGCCAGCGCGGATTGAGCGAGGCGAACGGGTCCTGGAAGATCATCTGGATGCGCCGCCGGATCGCGCGCCGCGCGGCGGGATCGCGGGTCTCGGCCAGATCGACGCCTTCGATCAGCACCCGGCCTTGGCTCGCCTCGAGCAGCCCGACCAGCATTCGCGCCAGCGTCGATTTCCCTGAGCCGGATTCGCCGACCAGGCCGAAGGTCTCGCCGCGGAAAACGGCGAACTCGACGCCGTCGACGGCGGTCAGCAGCCGACGCGGCTCGCGATCGATGAGCCGCGAGAGCCAGGGGCCGGAAACGTCGAAGACCCGGCGGAGGCCGCGCACCGCGACGATGGGATCGGCGCCGTTCACGTCCGCGCGCCCGCGGCGACGGCCGCCCGATCGTAGAGCCAGCAGGCCGCGCCGCGCTCGCCGATCGCGATCAGCGGCGGCCGCCGGCCGCAACGCCCGAAAACCTTGGGGCAGCGCGGGGCGAAGGCGCAGCCGCGGGGGATCGCCGACAGCCGCGGCATGACGCCGGGAATCTGGGCGAGCCGTCGGGCGCGGATCTCGAGCGTCGGGATCGCGGCCATCAGCCCTTGGGTATAGGGATGCAGGGGATCGCGCACCACTTCGTGGACCTCGCCCACCTCGGCGATGCGGCCCGCATACATCACCGCGACGCGGTCGGCGGTCTCGGCGATCACGCCCATGTCGTGAGTGATCAGCATCACCGCCGCGCCGTGCCGGCGCGTCAGATTCTTCAGAAGGGAAATGATCTGCGCCTGCACCGAAACGTCGAGCGCGGTCGTCGGCTCGTCGGCGATCACCAGGTCGGGTTCGGCGCAGAGCGCGAGCGCGATGACGACCCGTTGGCGCATGCCCCCGGAGAATTCGTGCGGGTAGCCGTCGATCCGCTTCTCGGGCGAAGGAATGCCGACTTCGCCGAGCCAGGCGACCGCCCGTTCCCTCGCCTCTTTCCGGCCAATCGATTTGTGCGCCAGGATCGTCTCGGTCGAGTTGATCGCCGATGCGCAGGAGCGGATTGAGGCTCGTCATCGGATCCTGGAAGATGATGCCGATGCGCCGGCCGCGGATCAAGCGCATCCGCGCGGGCGGCAGGTTGTCGATGCGCTCGCCGGCGAGCCTGATCTCGCCGCCCGCGATCCGGCCCGGCGGATCGAGCAGGCCGATGATGGCGAGCCCGGTCAGCGATTTGCCGGCGCCCGATTCGCCGACGACGCCGAGAACCTCGCCCGGCGCGATCTCGAACGAGACCCCGTCGAGCGCGGTGAGCGGCCCCTTGCGCGCGGCGAATTCGACCTTGAGATCGCGAACCGAGAGCAGCGGGCCGGTCATTTCAACCTTGGGTTGAGCGCGTCACGCAACCAGTCGCCGAGCAAATTCACCGCCAGCACCAGAGCCGCCAGCGTGAGGCTCGGAAAGGCGACGATCCACCATTCGCCGGAGAACAGGAAGTTCTGCCCGATACGGATCAGCGTCCCGAGCGAGGGCTCTGTCGGCGGCAGGCCGACGCCGAGGAAGGAGAGCGTCGCCTCGGTGATGATCGCCAGCGCCAGGTTGATCGTGGCGATCACCATGACCGGCCCCATCACGTTGGGGAGGATATGCGAGAGGAGGATGCGCGGGTGCGAGAGCCCGATCAGCCGCGCCGCCAGCACGTAATCGCGGGTCTTCTCCACCATCGTCGACGCACGCACGGTGCGCGCGTATTGCACCCAGAACGACAGGCCGATCGAAACGACCAGCACCGCGAACGCCGACTTGTCGCGGCTCTCGGCTTTCAGCATGGCGTGGGCGACGCCGTCCAGGAGAAGCGCGATGAGAATCGCCGGAAACGTCAGCTGCACGTCGGCGATCCGCATGATGATCGAATCCGTCCATCCTCCGGCGTATCCCGAAATAAGTCCGACCCCGACGCCGATCGCGGCCCCGAGCGCGACCGAGCAAACGCCGATCGCGAGCGAGACGCGCAGCCCATAGAGGATCGCCGACAGGAGATCGCGTCCCTGGTCGTCGGTCCCGAGCACGAATCGCGGGTCGCCGCCGGCGATGAAGCTCGGCGGATCGAGCGAATCCGAGAGGAAATTGCTCGCCGGATTGAACGGGTCGGTCGGCGCGATCCACGGCGCAAGCAGCGCCGCCGCGAACAGGACAATCGTCACGATCCCGGCCGCGACCGCGACCTTCGAGGCGAGGAAGCTTGCGAGAAGATCGCTGTCCCTGAGGCGGCCGATCAAGGTCCGGCCAGGGTCGGCCGCGCCCTCCGGCGCGGCGATGTCATTCATCTTTTAGGCCTCGGCGCGATGCAGCTGCGCGCGCAGCCTGGGGTCAACGACGGCGTAGAGCAGATCGACGACAAGATTGATGACCACGAACAAAAGGGCGATGAGCAGGAGATAGGCGGCCATGATCGGAATATCGGCGTTCTGAATCGATTGCAGGAAGAGCTGCCCCATGCCGGGCCAGGCGAACACCGTCTCGGTGATGATCGAGAACGCGACGATCGAGCCGAGCTGCAGGCCGACCACGGTCATCACCGGAATGAGCGTATTCCTGAGCGCGTGATGGAAATGGACGGCGCGCTCGGAAAGCCCGCGGGCGCGCGCGAACCTGATGTAGTCCGAGCGCATCACCTCGAGCATCTCGGCCCGCACCAGCCGCATGATCAAGGTCATCTGGAACAGCGCCAGAGTGACTGAGGGCATGATGAGCGATTTCAATCCCGAGACCGTCAGTAGCCCGGTCGTCCACCACGAGCCGATACGCACCACGTCGCCGCGCCCGAACGAAGGCAGCCAGCCCAGGACGACGGCGAAGAGATAGATCATCAGGATGCCGATCAGAAACGTCGGCAGCGATATGCCGATGAGCGAGAGCCCCTGAAGCAGCCGGGCCGTCGCGCTGTCCCGACGCAAGGCCGTGTAGACGCCCATCGGCACGCCCGCCGCCAGCGACAGGATCGATGCGACCAGCGCGAGCTCGAGGGTGGCTGGCATGCGCGCGCCGATCAGATCGGCGACCGGCTGCTTGAACTGGTAGGAGACGCCGAAATCGAACCGCGCCGCGTGCATGAGAAAGCGCGCGGCCTGGACGATCGCGGGCTCATCGAGGCCAAGCTGGCGGGTGAGCTGCTCGCGCTCCTGGACGGAGGTCTCGATCCCGACCATCTGGTTCACCGGATCGCCGACATAGCGGAACATCGCGAAGGCGATCAATCCGACCGCGATCAGGACGCCGATCGACGCCAGGAGGCGCCTCAGGATGAAGGCGATCATCGGCGATGACGCCGATCGGCCGGGCTTGGATCATCGCCGGCGCCGCCTCGCCGTGCCCAGGTCGGGTTCATCGGCGGCCTATCACGGTCAATCCTTGGTGACCCACGAGAAGATGTAATAATTGTCCGGCCGCTGGATCACATGCGTGGTCTTGGAAACGCCCCAGGCCAGCGCCTGCTGATGCAAAGGAATATAGCCCACGTCGTCGATGAGCGAGGTTCGCCAGGCTTCGGCGAAGATGTCGTCGCGCTTTTCCTCGTCAGGCTCCTCCAACGCCTTGCGGGCAAGCGCGTCCACCTTCGGGTTGCAATAGCCGCCGGCGTTGTTGCCGCCCCAATTCGTCTTCGGATCGCGGCAGCCCATGATGTATTGAAAGACGTTGAAGCTCTCGAGCGTCGCCGGCGTCCACCCCAGAAGATAGAACGAGGTGTCGTAGCCTCCCGCCGCCGTGATTGCGGCGAAGAACTTCGATTTCGGCTCGGCGTTGAGATCGACCTTGACGCCGACCCGCGCCAGCATGCCGACCGCCGCCTGACAGATCTGCTCGTCGTTGACGTAGCGATCGTTCGGGCAATCCATTTGCACCTCGAACCCGTCCGGATAGCCGGCTTCGGCCAGCAGCTTCTTCGAAGCCTCGGGATCGAAGGGCAGGCGATGGAACTCCTTCGAGAGCGAAAAGAGCGAGGGCGCGATCATCAGGGCGGTCGGAGTTGCCTGGCCGCGCATGACCTTCTTGTTGACCGCATCCTCGTCAATCGCCTGATAGAAGGCCTTGCGCACGCGAACGTCCTTGAACGGGTTCTTGCCCTTGACGCTCGAATGGCCAAGTTCGTCGCGCGTCTGGTCCATGCCGAGGAAAATGGTGCGAATCTCCGGTCCGGCGAGCACTTCCGTGCCCGGATTGGCGTTGACCCGCGCCTGATCGTTGAGGGGCACCGGGTCCATCCAGTCGATCTCTCCCGACAGCAGCGCGGCGACGCGGGTCGCGGCATTCGGGATCGGCGTGAAGATCACCTCGTCGATATTTCCGATCGGCTTGTCCCACCAGTTCGGGTTTCGCTTCCAGACGGTCTTCACTCCCGGCTCGTGGCTCACGAGGATGAAGGGGCCGGTGCCGTTGGCGTGCAGCCCGGCATACGGGGGAGTGGTCGCGTTCATCGCCGTGGCCTCGGTCGCGCCGTGCGCTTCCGACCAGCTCTTGGAGAACATGCCCCAGGTCTCCCACTCGTTGATCAGCAGCGGATTCGGCCGCTTGAGCAGAAAATCGACGGTATAGTCGTCGACCTTGACGATTTCCGCGTCCGCGGGGATTCGGCCCTTGAGGTCCGAGCCGGCGCTGAGGACCCTGTGCGCCGAGAAAATGACGTCGTCCGCGGTAAAATCCTGACCCTCGTGGAACTTCACGCCCTTGCGCAAGTGAAAGCGCCAATGCAAAGGGTCCAGGATCTCCCAGCTCGTGGCGAGCGCGGGCTCGAGCCCCATGTCCGGCCCGCGCCGAACCAGCCCCTCGTAGACCGCCCCATTGACGCTCTCGCTGAAGCTTTCGTTGATCTGGTAAGGATCGACCGATTTGAGCTCCCCCTGGAAGGCAAAGCGCAGGACCTTCGGCTCGGCTGAGCGAGCGAGGCTCGGCGCCAGAAGCGCGGCAAGGGCGATCGCGGCGAGAGACGGAAGTTTCATCCCCGGCAATTTCATGAATTGTCTCCGCGAGTTCTGGCGCCTCGACGAGCATGCGGCAGAGGCCGGCTTGCGACCTAAGCAAAAACGAAGCCAGCGGTCCAGACGGCTTGGGCCGCTCGACGGATCAAATGCGCGAACGGCGTCGCCCGCGCGACTCGGCGCAACCGCGGCGGCCTCCCGCCGCCAGACCCGTGGCCAAATGCGCGCTTGCGCGAGCGACTTCGCCAGCTTAGCGAAGGATCAGGGCTATTGCGTTTCGAGGGTGTGCGATCATGAAACTCATTTTGGCGGTTATCAAGCCGTTCAAGCTCGACGAGGTGCGAACGACGCTCGACCGGCTCGGCGTCAAGGGAATGACGGTCAGCGAAGCCAACGGCTACGGCCGGCAGAAGGGGCACACCGAGATCTATCGCGGCTCGGAATATAACGTCGCCTTCATGCCGAAAGTGCGGCTTGAAATCGCGGTCAGCGACCATGACGTCGAGCCGACGATCGAGGCGATCCGGGCGTCCGCGCGCACCGGCCAGATCGGCGACGGCAAGATTTTCGTTCTGCCGATCGAACGGGCGATGCGAGTCCGCACCGCCGAGACCGGCGATGAGGCGCTGTGATCGGAGCGCGAGGTCTGGGGCGATGTCTCGGCGCGAGGGGGCCTACAGGCTCGCGGCAAACAAATCCCATCGGCCCGGCAGGCCCTTGAACTCATGGGACCCGCCGCTGAGCGCATACTGGGTAATGGGCAATTCAAAACCGTTCATTGCCAGCGCCGTTCTATCCTTCGCGCCGCGTCCGGTCTGGCCGCGGTTTGGGATCGGTCCTGGACCCCTCGCTCAAAACCGGTACTATGCCGGTGGGGCCGCCGCGAGCGGATTTGGATGGCACTTTTGGATGCGCGCATGGCTGGGCCGAACGGATCGGCGCGGTTCGCGCGCCGGGATTAGAGCACGCCATGGGAAAGCGGACGTTCAGGGTCATTCTCATCAAGCCGTCGCACTATGACGACGATGGCTATGTGATCCAATGGCGCCTTTCCACCATCCCTTCGAACAGCCTAGCCAGTGTCTACGGGCTCTTGACCGCCTGCATCGAGGAGGAGGCTCTCGGCCCCGACACCGACATCGAGATCGAAGCCTATGACGAGTGCAACACGGTCATCGACGTCAAGGCGGCGGCGGGGCGGATAAAGTCCGCAGGCGGCGGGTTTGTCGGGCTCGTCGGGGTTCAATCGAACCAGTTTCCACGTGCGCTCGACCTTGCCCGCGGGTTCCGGGCGGCGAATGTGCCGGTGGTCGTCGGCGGATTCCACGTCTCGGGCTGCATATCGATGCTGCCGGAGCTGCCGCCAGATTTGAAAGAGGCCGAGGGCCTGGGCGTGATCCTCTACGCCGGCGAGGGCGAGGGGCGCATGGCCGACCTCATCAACGACATTGCCGCCAACCGCGCGAAGCCGATCTACAACTACCTCCATGACATGCCCGGCATGGAGGCGGCGGCGATCCCGGTGTTGCCTAAAAAAGTGATAGGGCGGATCGTCGGCCATCACGCGTGCTTCGACGCCGGGCGCGGCTGCCCCTTCCAATGCAGCTTTTGCACCATCATCAATGTCCAGGGCCGCAAGTCGCGATATCGGAGCGCCGATGACGTCGAGGCGATCGTGCGCGCCAACTACGCCCAGGGCATCAACCACTATTTCGTCACCGACGATAACTTCGCCCGGAACCGCAACTGGGAATTGATCCTCGACCGGCTGATCGATCTGAGAACCAACAAGGGCATCCCGATCAAGCTGATCCTTCAGGTCGACACGCTCTGCCACAAGATTCCGGGCTTCATCGAGAAGGCGGCGCGGGCCGGCTGCAACCAGGTCTTCATCGGGCTCGAGAGCATCAATCCGCAATCGCTCCAGGGCGCGAAGAAACGGCAAAACAAGATTTGGGAATACCGGGTCATGCTGCAGGCCTGGCGAAAGCAGAAGGTGATGACCTGGGCGGGCTTCATCATCGGTTTTCCGACCGACACACCCGAATCGGTCGCCCGCGACATCGACATCATCAAGAAAGAGCTGCCGCTCGACATCCTCGAATTTTTCTGCCTGACGCCGCTTCCCGGCTCCGAGGATCACAAGAACCTTTACCTCAAAGGGGTCCCGATGGACCCGGACATGAACAAATACGACGTCGAGCATGTCTGCACCGGCCATTCTCGGATGTCGGGCGAGGAATGGAACAAGGCCTATCGCGACGCCTGGAAGCGCTACTACACCGACGAGCATGTCGAGACGGTGCTCAGGCGCGCCGCCGCCACCGGGCTTAGGATGAACAAGGTCGCCGACGTGATGACCGCCTTCTCCTCCGCCGCGCGCATCGAGGGCGTTCACCCGCTCCAGTGCGGCATCGTCCGCCGCAAGGTGCGGACCAGCCGCCGGCATGGGATGCCGATCGTCAACCCGCTCATCTTCTATCCGGTGCGGGCGGTCGAATTCGTTTCTGTGGTGGCGCAATGGCTCACCGTCGGCTGGCGCTATCACCGGATCAAGAAGCGCGTCCTCGCCGACCCGGCCAACAATTCGTATATCGACGACGCTACGCGCCCGATGACGGTCGAGGAGGCGGAGAACGACGAACTCGTCGCCGCCTTCGCCGACAAAATCCCGGATACCTACGGCGCCCCGAAGAGGCAGCACGCCGTCGCTTCGACCTGAGAGGCTCCCGCAAGCTGGCGCTATGAACGGTTCGCTGGCATAAGAGCGCAATGATTTGCAGCGTCACCGCGCTCGCCGCGAGCACCGACGCGGGCGCGCCGGCCGACCCGGGCTTCGGGGTCTATGTCCATTGGCCGTTCTGCCTGTCGAAGTGCCCCTATTGCGATTTCAACAGCCATGTGCGCGGCGCGGCGATCGACGAAGGGCGCTATCTCGCGGCGTTCGAGGCCGAAATCGCCCATCGGGCGGCGCTCGCGCCGGGTCGCACCGTTCGCTCGGTGTTTTTCGGCGGCGGCACGCCCTCGCTCATGCGCCCCGAGACGGTGCAGGGCGTCGTCGACGCCATCGGCGGCGCCTGGCGGCTCGACCCGAACGCGGAGATCACGCTTGAAGCCAATCCGACCAGCGTCGAAGCGGGCCGGTTTCGCGGCTATCGCTTAGCCGGCGTCAACCGCCTGTCGATCGGCGTCCAGGCCCTGAACGATGCCGACCTCAAGGCGCTCGGTCGAAAGCACACGGCCGCCGAGGCGCTTGCCGCGGTTGAGCTCGCAGCTCAGCTCTTTCCGCGTTTCAGCTTCGACCTCATCTACGGCCGGTCGGGGCAGGGCGCAGCCCAATGGCGCAGCGAGCTTGGCGAGGCGCTCGGCCACGCGGGCGACCATATCTCGCTTTATCAACTGACGATCGAGCCGGACACCATCTTCGAGCGCCTGCGCGACGCCGGCAAACTCGAGCTGCCTGACGAGGATTTGAGCCTCGCGCTGTTCGAAACGACACGCGAAGTCACCGAGGCGCGCGGCCTGCCGGCTTACGAGGTGTCGAACCATGCGCGCCCCGGCGGCGAGAGCCGCCATAACCTCATCTATTGGCGCTACGGCGAATATGCCGGGGTCGGCCCCGGCGCGCATGGGCGCATCGTCACCGCGAAAGGGCGGCTCGCGCAAGAGACCGAGCGCCACCCGGAAATGTGGTTGACCCAGGTCGAGAGCGAGGGCCACGGCCTGGTCGAGAGCGCGCTGCTCAGCCGCGAGGAGCAGGGCGACGAGTTCCTGCTGATGGGCCTGAGGCTGCGCGAGGGCGTCGACCCGCGGGCGTTCGAGAAATTGACCGGCCGTGACATCGATCCAGCCCGGGTCGAAAGCCTGATCGACGACGGATTCCTCGAACGCGACGAGCGCGGGCGCATTCGCGTCACCGCGATGGGCGCGCCGCTGCTCGATACGGTGGTGGCCGACGTCGCCGCCTGACGCCGAACGCCTCCGCCGCTTTCGGAAAACGGAAAACGGTGACACATGCATATTTGCTGTTTTTGATGCTTTTAGGGAAATATGTAAGTGTCACCGTATTACTGTTCTCGCCGCCTTTAGGGAAATATGTAAGCGTCACCGTATTACCGGGTCGAGAGCGAGGGCCACGGCCTGGTCGAGAGCGCGCTGCGCTGCTCAAGTTTTTCGAGCGGCTTCCGCCCTGCCTGGTGGCGATGGAGGCGTGCTCGTCGGACGGGAAAGCGGAAAACGTGAAAACGGTGACACATGCATATTTGCTATTTTTGATGCTTATAGGGAAATATGTAAGTGTCACCGTATTACCCGTTGGCTCGCCCACCGGCTTGCGCCCGGGCAGGAATCGGAATTTCATTTTGTCCACGAATACGAGCGGGTCATCGACAAGCTGCTCGCGCGCTACCCGCTCGACGAGGCGATGTCGCGCGCGGCCGTCGGCGAATATGAGCGGACCGGCTTGTCCGAATTGGCGGTGCTCCGCTAATCCGGGCTGCGCGACGGCATGTCGTTGATCGACTTTGGCTGCGGCAGCGGACGGCTGGCCTCAATATTGGGACGACAGCCGATCGGCATCGACTATTTCGGGATCGACATCGATCAGCGCCTGATTGACTATGCGCGGACCAAATCGCCCGCTCATTTTCGCTTCGCATTGAACCGCGCGCTGCGGATTCCCGCGCCCGATGCCAGCGCTGATATGGTGTGCGCGTTCAGCGTCTTCTCGCATCTTCACCACGCCGAGACCTACCTCTATCTCGAGGACATTCATCGCATCTTGCGGCCCGGCGGGCGGCTCGTGTTCACATTTCTCGAATTCGCGCAGGCGCGGCACTGGCCGGTGTTCGCGGACTCGGTCGAGTTGGAAAGACAGCGCAGTTTTTCCGTTCATCTCATTCAGTTCATGGAACAAAGCGCGATTGGCCTGTGGGCCGGCAAGCTCGGCTACAAGCCGGCCGAATTCGTCGGCGGCGACGCCGCTCCGTGGGGCGAGCCGGGGCCGCACGGACAATCGATCGCGATCCTGGTGCGCCCGTAGGATCTCAACGACCGGCGCCGCTCCGCCATCGGAAGACGCGGCCGGGCGCCGCGGCTATTCGAGGTTCATCTCGATAACGTCCGCGAGCTCCTCAAGCTGCAGGTAGCTCATCGGATCCGTCTTGCATTGCTCAAATTCGACATCGCGCGCTCTCGCCAGCAGACCTTGAGCCTCGACAGCTTGATGGCATATCGCGCGCGCCTGCCGCGCCTCGCAATATCCGCCGCACCCGGCAAAAGACTGCCGCACCTCGATGAGCCCAAAAGCCAGCGCGAGCGAAGCAACGATCGCGCTCCGCGGCGCCCGTCCCCATCCTCCTGTCGCGCTCATTAATGCCTCCTTAAGCTGTGAATTTCTTCTCAATTCTCGCGCCGCTAGAAGATGCTTGAACATTCAGGCAGTTTTGAGAAGACGAATTGGCCTCGCTGTCGGAATGTCCGATCCATGGCGTCGCCGGGCCCCAGGGTCAAAAGCCAAAGGCCTGCGATGGCCCCGCCGCCTTTGGGCGGGCGCTGGAACCGTAGCAATGGCAAACGGGCATCGGCGCGCCCCAAGCGGACTGCGCCGACCTATGTCCTTCTTAAGGGAAAAGCCCCGCGCAGAGGGAGATCTGACGCGGGGCGAACGGGCATCGGCAGCTGGGGGGACGGGCGCCCGTCTGGGCAATAAACCCTCGCGGCGCAAACCTGTTCCCGTGCTCCGCGACCTGTCGTCCGTGCGACGGATTTACCGCCGGTTTGGCAGCGATCGCGCGATTTGATCCTCTTGAATGACGCCCTGCTCGCTGAATGTTGGCCGTTGGCGATAGTCGCCGAATTTCCGATGCATTTTCTTGCGGAAAATCGGAAATCCTGTTATCTTGGCCGGATGCTCGGAAACGAAAAGCGCGGCCTGCGCGGGGCCAATCGGGAGGAAAGGAGCAAGGAAAGATTTTTTGGCCTGGGGGGTCGCCGCAACCGCTTAAAAAGGCTCATTTCGGACAAGGGAATCCAAGGCAATCCAAGCCTTTTTCTTTGATTGTCTTTGTTCCGCTTTGGGCCTGGCTTTGCCGGATTTTGAAAGATTTGGAGCCAATTTTGGAAGGACATACAGCGAATGTTAAAAGCTACCGCTTGCCGGCCTTCCGCGGCGGCTCGGGGGCGAAGCTCAACCGGCCCTTGACGGAGAGCCGCACGAGCGCGCCGCCGATATTGGCGCCGAAAGCGCGGCGCTCGCGCAGGGCGTCGCGCAGACCGGCCGCGAGGGCCTCGATCTTCTCGAGCCCAATCCGGCTCGGGTCGCGTCCGCCCGCCGCGGCGATGCGCAGGCTCAGGATGCGCTGCACGATCGCGACCGGCGCCGCGTAGAGCGCGCGGGCGTCGATCGCGCTCTCCTCGCCGAGCCGAGCCTCGACTTCGGCCGTCATACGCGCCAGCGCCTGCTCGGTTTCGCCCGCGCGCCGCGCCAGCCGATCGAGCGCGTCGGCGTCGAGACCTTCCTCGCCGAGGCGGGCGATGAGCGCGCGCAGCCTCGTGCGGGCGAAGCGCGGGTCGGCGTTGGACGGATCGTCGACAAACGGCGCGCCGCGCGCATTTGCCAAGGCGATGAGCTCGCTCTTCCTCAGGCCGATCAGCGGCCGGGCGATCGTCACGCCGTCGCGCCTGGTCGTGAGCTCCATGCCCCGCAGTCCGGCGACGCCCGACCCGCGCAAGAGACGAAAGAGCACCGTCTCCGCCTGATCGTCGGCGTGATGGGCGGTGAGCAGCGCGTCGGCGCCGATCGCCTTGGCATGGTCGATGAGCAGGCGGTAGCGCGCCTCGCGCGCGCGCTCCTGGAGACGGCTCGCAGGCTTTGCGCCCCTCCAATGAAGGATGCGATGGGCGACCCCGAGCCGCGCGCAGAGCGCCGCGACCGCCTTCGCCTCGTCCGCACTTTCTGGCCGAAGCCCGTGATCGACCGTCGCCGCCTCGATGCGCGTCTTGCCGCGCCGCCTCGCCCATTCCGCCGCCATCAGCAAGAGGGCGGTCGAGTTGGGACCGCCGGAGACCGCGATCAGCAGAGTCCTCGCCCGCTCGAGCGGCGCGAACAGCGCGTCGATGTCAGCCGCCGAAGGCGCGCGCGAGCGCCGGGCGCTCAACAATGATCCTTGGCGCTCTCACGCTCGGCGAGCTTCTTCACCGAAGCCGACGCGGTCGGGTAGCGCTTGCCGAATTCCGTCAAGGTGGCGCAGGCCTGTTCCGCATTGCCGAGGGCGGCCAGCGTTTGGCCGAGCCGCACCATGCTCTCCGCGGCCCGCGACGACCTGGAATAGTCGGTGGTGACCTTGAGATATTGCTCCGCCGCCTCCCGCGGGCGCGAGCGCTGAAGATAAGTCTCGCCGATATAGAAGACAGCATCCGCGCTCAGCCGGTGCGACGGATTGGCGGCGAGAAACGCCTTGAACCCGGCTTCCGCCTCCGGGTACTGCCCCGCCTGGAAGGCCTGCAGCGCGGCGTTGAACTGATCGCGCGGCTGGTCGAGCATCGCCACCCCGGAGCCGACGATCATCGGTCCGCCGGCGGGCGCCGCAGGCGGAGCAGCCTTGCCGAGCTCGAGCGGGGCCCCCGCGGGCGCCGCCGGCGCTTCGCGCACCAGGGGCGCGCTGGGCGAGGTGGTCCCGAGCGGCCGCGGCGCGCCGGGCGCATTCGGATCGGCGTCGGGATCGAACGCGTCTGACTTTCTCGGCCTCTGCGGCGCGGCCGGCTCGGTCGGGCTCAGGGGGGCTTCGGCGACGTCCGGCTCGGGCGGCGCGCCCTCGGAGCGGTCGCCAAGCCGGAATTCGACGTCCTGCCGGAATTTCTGCAGCTGCGCCTCGAGCCGATGCTCGGCGTTCTCCAGTTCCTCGATTCGGCCGTTGGCCTGACGGAGCTCCTGCTCGAGCCGGTTGACGCGCAACACCAGCTCGGCGGCCTCATTCGGATCGCCCGCGACGCCGCCCGGAATGTCGGCTGGCGGCGCGGGCTGGCGGTGGAACGGATCGAACTGCGCCTGAGCCGGCGCCGCGAGCGCGAGGCAGGCGACGATTGCCGCCACGACGAATGCCGCGATGAGGCGCAGGCGCGGCAATGGCGTCACTGGCGGGTTCCTCGATAGTCTATTTCGCGGGCCGATAAGCGCCGCAGTTGTCGATTTCAAGTCAAGCCGCAAGCTTCGTCTCTCGCCTCTTCGAACAGGGATCAGCTGCTCCCCGGCGCGCCGTTGAGCACGGTGACGGCGCGGCGATTTTGCGACCAGCAGGAAATGTCGTCGCACACGGCGACCGGCCGCTCCTTGCCGTAGCTGATCGTCTTCATGCGCGACCCCGCGACGCCCTTGGCGACGAGATAGTCGTGGACCGCCTGGGCCCGGCGCGCGCCGAGGGCGAAATTGTATTCGCGCGTCCCGCGTTCGTCGGCATGGCCCTCGATCGTGAAGTTGTAGCGATTGTACTGATTGAGCCACGCGGCCTGCTTGTCGAGGGTCGCCTGGGCGGTCGTTGAGAGGTCGGTCTGATCGGTGTCGAAGAACACGCGGTCGCCGACGGTCTGATTGAATTCCTGAATGCTGCCAGGACCCGCCGCGCCATAGCCCGTGGCGAGGTCGTCCGGGTTACTACGCGCGCACGCGCTCATAGCCAAGCCGAGCGCGAGCCCCGTCGCCAACGCCATCGAACTCCTGGCCTTGCCAGCGAACATGGTGCCACTCCTGACGACCAGGTCGTCGCCGAGCTAGCTGCTTAAGAGTTAGCGCCTTACTGATCCCTTGCCGTGTTGGCTGCCGGCGCCTTGCAACCCGGCGGCAGCGTTAACAGCGAATTAATGGCCATATTGCGGCGCCAAAAGCCTTGCGCGCGCCGCGATTGGTCGGCATTCTCGTACATCCGTGAGCACTCGACCGCGTCAGGAATTAGGGGACTCCAGCCTTGAAGCGTCCCAGAACGAGACGCGCGTTGTTGGTCGCGCTGGCGATGGCGTTTCTCGCTGCTGCCTGGATATGGGACGGCTTGGCGGCGGTCGCGCGCGTGAGCGTCAGTCTCATCCCCTGGACGAGATTCAAGCAGGCTTTCGCCGCCCTTGTCGACCGCCTGCCGGCGCCGCTGGTCCTGCTGATTTTCCTGGTGCCGTTCCTGATTGTCGAGCCGTTGTTGGTGGTCGCAACAGTCGCCATCGCGATGGGCTATGTCGTCTTTGGAGCGATCGCCTGGGTCGTGCTGAAACTGCTCGCGGTCGGCCTCATCCCGGCAATCTTCGACCTCACGCAGCACCGCTTGATGACGATGCCTTGGTTCGTGCGGGTTTACGACAAGGTGATGGCGTTTCATCACTACGCCGACCAGATCGTCGGGCCTTATAAACAGGCCGCGGCCGCACTGACGCGCCAGTGGCGCGCGCGAGCGGCGCTGGCGACGGGGCGGATTCCCGTCCTCGCTCAGCTCGCGGCGCGTCTGGCGGCGCGTCGGCGCGCCGCCAGTGGCCGTCCGCCCCTGCCGTCGGGCGGCTAGTCCATCAAGAATCCAGCGCTCGCCGAAAGTCTGGAATTGTCGGCGACCACACGCACATGCGACGCCTCGCGATGATAGATGTCCGCGCGAGGGCGACCTGAGCGGACGCCGATTGGGGGAGGACTCGGCAACGCGCGGCGCCGCCGCGCGCCTTTGATGATTGGCTGGTGCAAGCGGCCAGGCGTAAGGGGCGAGCGGCGGTCTTTTTCGGGGGCGCTTGCTTGACGCAGATTGTTTCAGACGTTGGGACACTGGTCGCGGGCGCCCTCGTGGGCGGCATCCTTGGGATGCTCGGCGCTGGCGGATCGATATTGGCCGTACCCCTGCTATTCTACGGGGTGGGAGTCGCCTCGCCCCACGTGGCCGTCGGCACGGCCGCCCTCGCCGTGTGCATCAGCGCCCTTGCCAACCTTTTCCCTCACGCTCGGGCTGGAAACGTCAAATGGGGATGCGCGAGCGTATTTTCGATCGTCGGCGTCGTCGGCGCGGGACTTGGGTCGAGCCTGGCCAAGCTTGTCGACGGGCATCGGTTGCTGACGCTGTTCGGGTTGATGATGATCGTCGTTGGAGCAGCGACGTTGCGTTCACCGCTTCGACCGGAGAGGAAAGACGTGCGCTTGACGCGTCAGTCCGCGGGACAGTTGCTGCCACCCCTGGTGGGGATGGGCCTAAGCGTCGGGGCGCTCTCCGGTTTCTTCGGGATCGGCGGAGGCTTTCTGATCGTTCCGAGCCTCTCGGCTACGACCCGCATGCCGATGATCGCGGCGATCGGGACGTCTCTGGTATCCGTCGCGGCTTTCAGCGCGACCACGGCGGCCAATTACGCGCTTTCCGGTCTGGTCGACTGCCGCATCGCGGCGCTGTTCATCTTGGGCGGCATCGCTGGGGGCTATCTTGGCGTGACCGTCGGCAAGGTTCTGTCGGCCCGCAAGAACGAATTGCGTCGGGTTTTCGGATCCGTGGTCATAGCGATCGGATTTTATGTTTGCGTGAGCGGGCTCATCCCAAATTGCGGGCTTAGCCGCACGTGGCCCTTGCGCGTCACCGTCACCGCCGCTTGCGACCCGTGACACTTTTTAACGTCGGTTTCCCCCAGCAGGGAAGGCGCCAATCCTGCAACGGCCCTGACGCATGCAGAGGACGCGCGACGGCTTTTCCTCGGCCACAGTTGACAGGGCGGGTCGCTAGACCCATGTTCTCGCTCGCTCGAGGGGCGTCCTAAGCGGGGCTGAGACGGCGAGAGGCCGAACCCTTTGAACCTGATCCGGGTCATGCCGGCGAAGGGACGTAGCGACCGCCGTGATCTTTTTGGGTCGCCCTGTCCTTGCGCCGCAAGACCGACGCATGAGGAGACGGCCATGAACGAGATCGCGGGCTCAACCAAATTTGTCGCGCCGCGCACTGTCACGACCGGGCCGATCATGGGCTCGCGTAAGGTCTATGCGGAGGCCAAGGGCCGCGGCCACATTCGCGTCCCGTTCCGTGAGATCGCGCTGAGCGACCCGAGCGAGCCGCCGATCAGGGTCTACGACCCGTCGGGACCCTATACGGAAAACGAGGCGCCGATTGATCTCGCGTACGGCCTACCGCCCGTGCGCGAGGCCTGGATTGCGGCGCGAGGCTTGGCGGCGGCCGAGCCGCGCGCGATCAGGCCAGAGGACAACGGCAATGTCTCGGCCGACCGTCTGGCCCCGCTCTGCCCGGCGACGCGGACGCTGCGCGCCGCGCGTCCCGGGCAACTCGTGACCCAGCTCGAATTCGCCCGCGCCGGAATCATCACCGAGGAGATGGTCTACGTCGCCCATCGCGAGAATCTCGCCCGCGAGGCGCCGCTCGCTGACCCGTCGGCCCGCCTCGCCGACGGCGAGAGCTTCGGCGCCGAGATTCCCGCATTCGTGACGCCGGAATTCGTTCGCGAGGAAGTGGCCCGCGGCCGGGCGATCATTCCCGCCAACATCAATCACCTCGAACTCGAGCCGATGGCGATCGGCCGCAATTTTCTCGTCAAGGTCAACGCCAACATCGGCAATTCGGCGGTGAGCTCCGGCGTTGCCGAGGAAGTGGAGAAGATGGTGTGGGCGATCCGCTGGGGCGCCGATACGGTGATGGACCTGTCGACCGGCCGCAACATCCACAACATCCGCTCCTGGATCGTGCGCAACGCGCCGGTCCCGATCGGCACGGTGCCGATCTACCAGGCCTTGGAGAAGGTCGGCGGCGATCCGCTCAAGCTTGACTGGGAAGTGTTCAAGGACACGCTGATCGAGCAGGCCGAACAGGGGGTCGACTATTTCACCATTCACGCCGGCGTGCGCCTCGCGCATGTGCCGCTAACGGCGAGACGTGTCACCGGCATCGTGTCGCGCGGTGGATCGATCATGGCGCGCTGGTGCCTGGCCGGCCATCGCGAGAGCTTCCTCTATGAGCGGTTCGGCGACATCTGCGACATCATGCGCGCACACGACGTTTCGTTCTCGCTCGGCGACGGGCTGCGTCCGGGATCGATCGCTGACGCCAACGACCGGGCGCAGTTCGCCGAGCTTGAGACGCTTGGCGAATTGACGAAGATCGCCTGGGACAAGGGCTGCCAGGTGATGATCGAAGGCCCCGGCCACGTGCCGATGCACAAGATCAAGGTCAACATGGAAAAGCAGCTCGAGGAATGCGGCGAGGCGCCGTTTTATACGCTAGGTCCCCTGACCACCGATATCGCGCCGGGCTACGACCACATCACCTCGGCGATCGGGGCGGCGATGATCGGCTGGTACGGGACGGCGATGCTCTGCTACGTGACCCCGAAGGAGCATCTGGGCCTCCCCGACCGCGAAGACGTGAAGGCTGGCGTCATCGCCTATCGAATTGCGGCTCACGCAGCCGATCTCGCGAAGGGCCATCCGGCCGCCCGCCTGCGCGACGACGCGCTTTCGCGGGCGCGCTTCGACTTCCGCTGGGAGGATCAGTTCAACCTGTCGCTCGATCCCGACACCGCACGCAAGTTCCACGACGAGACGCTGCCGAAGGATAGCCACAAGGCGGCGCATTTCTGCTCGATGTGCGGACCGAAATTCTGCTCGATGCAGATCACCCAGGACTTGCGCGCCGAAGCGGAAAAAATGGCCGGCATGGCGGAGAAATCGCGCGAGTTCATCGAGAAAGGCGGGGCGCTGTACGTCGATGCTGCGGAGTGAGGCGATGCGCGCGACGGTGGTCGGCGCGGGCGTCGTCGGCCTCGCAGTCGCCACGTCGCTCGCCGAGCGCGGCGCAAAGGTCACGCTTGTCGAGCGATCGCGCGAGCTTGGCGGCAACGCCTCGTGGCTCGCGGGCGGCATGCTGGCGCCGTTCTGCGAGGGCGAAAGCGCGCCCCGGAGCGTGGTGGAGCTCGGGCAAGGCGCGATCGACTGGTGGGACGCGCGCGTTCCGGGCGTCGTGCGGCGAGGCACTTTGGTGGTCGCGCCGCCGCGTGACGCCAGCGAGATCGACCGTTTCGCGGCGCGCACGAAGTCGCATGTGCATGTGGACGAGACGCGTATCGCTGAGCTTGAGCCGGATCTTGGCGGGCGCTTCCGCAAAGGGCTGTTCTTCGTCGGCGAAGGCCATCTCGATCCGCGTTTAGCGCTGTCCGCGCTGACCGAGCGCTTGCGCGCAAATGGCGGCGAGATCAGCTTTGGCGTGGATGGGGACAAGCTTGGCGGCGCGGAGGTCGTCTTTGATTGCCGCGGCTGGGCGGCTCGCGACGCGCTTCCCGAATTGCGTGGCGTGCGGGGCGAGATGATCCGCGTGCGCACGCGCGAGGTGACGCTAACTCGCGCCGTGCGCTTTCTGCATCCGCGCATTCCCCTCTACATCGTGCCGCGCTTGAACAGCGAATACATGATTGGCGCGACCATGATCGAAAGTGCTGAGAAAGGCGCGGTCAGCGTGCGCTCGGCGATCGAGATGCTGAGCGCCGCCTATGCGCTTCATCCAGCGTTCGGGGAAGCCGAGATCCTCGAGATGAGCGCCGACGTCAGACCCGCCTATCCCGACAATGAGCCGCGGATCGAGGAGCGCGGGGGCCGGATTTTCGTCAACGGCTTCTATCGCCACGGCTTCCTCCTCGCGCCGGCGTTCGCCGAGCGCGCGGCGGCGGTGGCGTTGGAGCAGGCGGCGAATGAGCCGCATCTCGGCCGTTGGCTTGTCCGGAATCTGGCGGGAACTCGGAGAGATCGAGCTGCCATCGCGGCAAGATCATCGCCCCAATCCTTTCGCCAACCTTCTCGAGGACGAGGCGGACACGTGAGGCTCGTGGTGAACGGCGAGGCGCGCGAGATCGAGGCGGCGACGCTCGCCGGCGCGCTGGCCGCGCTCGACTATGCGGAAGCGACCGTCGCGACCGCGCTGAACGGCGAGTTTGTGCCGGCGCGAGCGCGCGAAGCGACTTCGCTCAAGGACGGCGACCGGATTGAGATCCTCGCGCCCAGGCAGGGGGGCTAGCTGGGAATAAGGGCAACCGAATGCACATCAGTGGCATCAATGACAGAGCGCCAATCCTACAAGCGATGCAAGAATTCGACCGGATGGGTAGGGACCCGTTCCTGAGAAAATACGGTTTTAAAGATGCTCGCGAGTTTTGGCTGCTCTATCAGGGCAGGCGATATGATTCCAAGGCTATCGTCGGGGTCGGCTGCAATTGCGTGCGGGGCTCGCCTGGGCCGCTCAAGGCAAGTGAGTTCTCAGGCGGAAAGGCGAGCGTTCAGCCGCTGCTAGAGGGTTTCGGTTTCGAGGTCGAAGTTCGAAAGGCGACAAAGACGATACCGTCCAAATAGGTATCTAAGGTCCGGTCCGCTTGGATGTTTTGGAAACCATCGTGATCCCCACCTCCGACTTCACCCTCTACAGCGCGAGCTTCCGCTCGCGGCTCATGCTCGGCACGTCGCAATATCCTTCGCCGGCGATCCTCGCCGAAGCGGCGCGCGCGTCTGGCGCCGAGATCCTCACCGTTTCGCTGCGCCGCGAGTCAGCGCGGATCAAGGAGGGGCAGGATTTCTGGCGGCTCATTCGCGACATCGGCGCGCGCGTGCTCCCCAACACTGCCGGCTGTTACAGCGTCAAGGAAGCCGTGACGACGGCGCAAATGGCGCGCGAAGTGTTCGGCACGTCGTGGGTGAAACTCGAAGTGATCGGCGAAGCCGACACGCTGCAGCCCGACGTGTTCGGCCTCGTCGAGGCGGCGCGCATTCTCTCGAGCGACGGCTTCGAGGTTTTCCCCTATACGACCGAGGATCTCGTCGTCGCCGAACGCCTCCTCGAAGCGGGATGCAAGGTTCTTATGCCTTGGGGCGCGCCGATCGGCTCGGGCAAGGGGCTCAACAATGTCTTCGGCCTCCGCGCCTTGCGCGCGCATTTCCCCGATGTTCCGCTGATCGTCGACGCCGGCGTCGGCCTGCCGTCGCATGCTGCGGCGGCGATGGAGCTCGGATACGACGGCGTGCTGCTCAACACCGCGGTCGCCAAGGCGGGCGACCCGGTTGCCATGGCGCGCGCCTTCGCGCAGGCGATCGAGGCGGGGCGCGCAGCCTTCCTCGCCGGGCCGATGCAGCCGCGCGACATGGCCGCGCCTTCGACCCCGGTGGTTGGCAAGGCCGTGCTGATATGAAGCTTGCCGCCCGGCTGCCCCTCACCCCTGACCCCACTTCCTC
This sequence comes from uncultured Alphaproteobacteria bacterium, assembly GCA_963749715.1. Taxonomy (GTDB): domain Bacteria; phylum Pseudomonadota; class Alphaproteobacteria; order Rhizobiales; family Beijerinckiaceae; genus Roseiarcus. The sequence goes on along the minus strand of CAVVNR010000003.1, from coordinate 24,033 downwards.
AGCGGGAGAGGGAGGCGCGCTCGACCCCTTCTACCCCATTGTCGACACCGCTGCCTGGGTTGCGCGGCTCGTCGGCGTCGGCGCACGGTTGGCGCAACTGCGAATCAAGGACAAGGACGAGGCCTGGGTCGCGCGCGAGACCCGCGAGGCGATGGCGGTCTGCGCCAAGGTCGGCGCGATCCTTGTCGTCAACGACTACTGGCGCGTTGCGATCGACGCAGGCGCCGCTTGGGTCCATCTAGGCCAGGGCGATCTGGACCATGCCGACATCGGCGCGATCCGCAAAGTCGGCATGCGGCTTGGCGTCAGCACCCATGATGACACGGAGCTCGAGCGCGCGCTCAGGCTCGATCCCGACTATGTCGCCCTGGGGCCGATCTATCCGACGGTTCTCAAGGCCATGCCCTTCGGACCGCAAGGCCTCGAGCGCTTAGGCGAGTGGAAGCGCCGCATCGGTGCGATTCCGCTGGTCGCGATCGGCGGTCTCAACGTCGAGCGGGCGAAATTGTGCCTGGCCGCCGGGGCGGACATCGTCTCCGTCGTCACCGACATCACGCTAAACCTGGACCCGGAGGCGCGCGCGAGAGAATGGATCGCCGCGACCCGGCCGGCGTGACGCAAAGGCTCGCGATCGCTCTTACGATCGCCGGGTCGGATTCGGGCGGCGGCGCCGGGATTCAGGCCGACCTCAAGACTTTCGCGGCGCTCGGCGTCCACGGCGCGAGCGTGATCACCGCGCTCACCGCCCAGAACACGGCTAGAGTGCGGGCGATCCATTATGCGCCGCCGGCGATCGTCGCGGCGCAGCTCGAGGCGGTGCTCGAAGATTTCGCGGTCGCGGCGGTCAAGATCGGCATGTTGGGGACCGCGGAGATTGTCGGCGCGGTGGCGGAGGGACTGCGCGCGAGCGCCTTCATCGTCTATGATCCCGTCATGACCGCTTCGTCCGGGGAGGCCCTGAGCGGCGTGGGCTTTGTCGAGGCGGTCCGCCGGCAGCTCATGCCGCGCGTCGACTGCCTGACGCCCAATCTCGCGGAGGCTGCGGCGCTGCTTGGCGAACCGGTCGCCCGAAGCGAAGCCGACATGGCCCGCCAGGGAGCGGCGTTGCTGAGGCTTGGACCGCGCGCGGCGCTGATGAAGGGCGGCCATCTCGACGGCGGCGAGGCGGTCGACCTCCTGGTGACGCAGGAGGGCGTTCGCCGCTACGCAGCTCCGCGCATCGCCTCGCGCAACCTGCATGGGACCGGCTGCACGCTGTCGAGCGCCATCGCCGCCAACGTCGTTCTTGGGATGGCGCTGGCGGAGGCGGTGGCGGCGGCCAAGGCATTCGTGGGCGAAGCGATCGAGCGGGGGCGTCGCGTGCAACTCGGCGGCGGCGCCGGTCCTCTGGTCCAGGCGCGCCTTTTACCGTACTGAAGATGTATATGATTCCAAGCCGGCCCCAAATTCTTCAAAGCCGGGCCAAGGCGGGCCAAAGCCGAGCAAAGAAAATCAAAGAAAAAAGCTTGGATTTCCTTGGATTTCCTTCGCCGAATTGAGCCTTTTCATTGATTTATCCTGACCCCCAAGGGCAAAAAACATTTCTTGGCTTTTGCCCCCGCATTTTTGGCCGTCGCGCCAGCCGCGCTGTTCGTTTCCGATCATCCGGCCAGAATAGCACGACTTCCGATTTTCACGAAGAGATTGTTTCGGAAACTCCCCACGCCGTTCAGGTTGATTCCGTCGAGGCGCGTCATGCTCTAAGATCGGCCACGAGCCTTTGCGTTCGAACGGGATCGTCATTGCGAGGAGCGCAGCGACGAAGCAATCCAGAAGAACGAAGGGCGCTTTACGATCCCTGGATTGCTTCGCTTCGCTCGCAATGACGACGGCGGTTCGATCCAAACGCAATCTGCTCTACGCGGAGGGGCGGGGCCGTCATGGCGAACAGCTTCTACGAGTTCGATCCCGGTCCTCGACGAATTCCCCGAAGCTGTGAGGGCTGAGAACTATCGTCCCCTTCCCGACGACTGGGTCGTCGGCTTTTCCGACGTGGTCGGCTCGACCGATGCGGCCGCGCAGGGACGCTACAAGGCGGTCAACATGGTTGGGGCCGGCGCGATCGCCGCGGTCGCCAACGCGCTCGAACGCCGGCCGTTTCCGTTTGTGTTCGGCGGCGACGGGGCGAGCTTTGCGGTCTCCGGGTCCGACGCGCCGGCGGCGGCCGCGGCGCTCGCCGCAATGGCCGATTTCTCGCATGAAGAATTCCAGCTTGAATTGCGCGTAGCGGCGATTTCGGTGCGCGATATCCGGGCAGCCGGACGGGATGTGCGGGTCGCCCGTTATGGCGCGACGCCGCATTGCGTCTACGCCATGTTCGCCGGCGGCGGGCTCTCGTGGTTCGAGGCCGAGGCCAAGCGCGGCAAATATGCGCTGCCGCCCGCCGCGCCCGGCGCAAGGCCCGACCTCTCGGGACTCTCGTGCCGCTGGGGCGTCGCGCCGGCGAAGCAGGGCGTCATTCTGTCGCTGATCGTTGCGCCGCGCGGCGACGATCCCCGATTTGGCGCCCTCGTCAGCGAGGTCGTGCGCATGGCGCATGAAGCCCCGCTCGACGGACGGCCGATCACGCTCGCGAGCCTCGGCGTCGCCAATCCGGGAAAGTCGATCGCGCTCGAAGCGGCGGTGACGACCGCTTCGGGGGTGTCGCGCGCGCGGGCGCGCGCCACCGCCGCGGCGAACTACCTGCTTGGCGTCACGTTTCACATTTTCAAGCTGAAAGCCGGCGGCTTCGACGCCGCTCTCTACGCCAACGACGTCGCCGCCAACGCCGATTTTCGCAAGTTCGACGACGCGTTGCGCATGACGCTCGACTGCTCGCCCGCCTTCGCCGATGCGCTCGAGGCGCGCCTCGCCGCCGCCGAGGACTTCGCCAGCTGGGGCGCATTCCGGCAGGAGGCGGCGCAGCTCACCTGCTTCGTTCCCTCGATCGCCGAGCGCGGCCACGTCCATTTCGTCGACGGCGCCGGCGGCGGCTACACCATGGCCGCCAAGGCGATGAAAGCGCGGTTCGGCGGCGGAGCGGCGAAGGCGACCGCGGCCTGACCTAGCGGTTCAAATCAAAAACTCGGCGGTTGCGAGCCGCCGGCGCTGCAACCGATTGGTCACCTTGGTTGCGCAGTATCCAGTGGCATGCCATATTTCCCGGACCGCATCCGCTGAAGGAACTCCAGCGGAACGCTTATGATTTGGGAGGACTGACACATGCCTACGCCCAACAGCATGAGCCTGCTCGCAATTGAAAATTGGACAGCCCTGGGCGAAAGCGTCGATTTCGGTACGCTGACCGAAACGCTCAATTCCTCGACAAGCTACACGGTCTCGGATTCCACCTCGGGTCTGAGCTTGACTGTCGGCGGAACGGGATTCGCGACCGAGAATTTCTTCGGCTACACCGTGCTCGATTCCGGCACGATCAACACCTTCACCCTGTCGCTGGGCGGGAATGCGATTGTCGTGGGCAGCGGCTATTCGCTGCCTGTGCAAACGTTCCTCAGCGCGCTCGAAAGCTCCGTGCTCGGGGGCAGCGCCTTGCCGTTCTTCGATGTCTGGTTCAGCGTCAAAAACACCATCTCCGGGACTGCGGCAATCGTCGAAGGCAATCTCGCAAACCTCCTGCCCGAGTACGCCAACATCGCGGCGATCGACATAACGAGCGGAGCGGTGAGCGTCTCGGTCGCGAATTTCCAGATCTACGAGAATGTCCTGAACACGATCTCCGGGGGATTTCACGATCTCCGACACTTCTACAAAAGTTCAGGCCGGACTCGCTCTGCTCGAGGCCGATGTCGCGCATATCAGTTCCATCCAATTCACGAATCCCTCCCCCGTAATCGATGTCACAGCGGCTGAAAAAGCCGCGGACGCCGGCCTGCTGGCTAAAATTACGGGCGCCTATGTCCTTAATGTTCAAAAGCTGACGCCTCCTAACTTTTTCAATAACGCCGGCGAGGCCGGCATCTTATGGCAAAACACCAGCGGCGATACTGAGGTGTGGAACGCCAATGGCTCCGGCGGTTTCACCTACGATGACTTGGGCGTCGTCAACACCAGCTGGCAAATCGCCGGGACCGGCGACTTCAACGGGTCCGGTGAAGCCGGCATCTTATGGCGCAACACCAACGGGAGCGTCGAGCTCTGGAACTCGAACGGCTCGGGGGGCTTCACCGACGTTAATTTGGGCTCCGTCAACACGAGCTGGCAGATCGCCGGGACCGGCGACTTCAACGGGTCCGGCGAAGCCGGCATCCTGTGGCGCAACACCAGCGGGGAAACCGAGGTGTGGAACGCCAATGGCTCCGGCGGTTTCACCTATGATGACATGGGCGTCGTCAGCACCAGCTGGCAAGTCGCCGGGACCGGCGACTTCAACGGGTCCGGTGAAGCCGGCATCCTGTGGCGGAACCCGTCAACTGGAGGTGTCGAGATCTGGAACCCGAATGGCTCGGGGGGCTTCACCTATGACGCCTTGGCCGCCGTTAATCCCAGCTGGCAGGTCGCGGGAACTGGAGATTTCACTGGGAATGGCGAAGAGGGTATTTTGTGGCGCAACTCGTCGACTGGCGTGGTGGAGCTCTGGAACCCGAACGGCTCGGGGGGCTTCAACTATCAGAATCTGGGGGTCGTTAATACGAGCTGGCAGGTTGTCGAGACGGGTGACTTCAGCGGAAGTGGCAAATCCGGGATCTTGTGGCGCAACACCAACGGCGGTACGGAGCTCTGGAACCCCAATGGCTCTGGCGGCTTCATTTACGACAATCTGGGCGTCGTCTCGACCAGCTGGTCCGTGCACAAGATCTTCGCCTGACACGGGGAAGAGCCTGGGATCGAGTGGTGGAAACGTCGAGGCGCCCGAACTGGGCGCTATCATCAGGCGCGAGCCGACGCTGCTTCTTCGGCTTGAGACCGCTCTCGCGGATTTGGCGGTCAGGCTGATCCTCTCGATGATCGAGCCGTCGCCGGTGGGTTTCACGAAACGGCCGTGATCAGCGGCGATAGCCGGGTGATTAGGTCGCTGCGCAGACCCTAAGACGCGCGAGCGTCCGATCTTCGTCTGTTCCCGCGAGCCAAAGATGGCAGTCCTCCTTGGATGGCCGTAATCGGTCGATACCGGCTGTCTCGTGCGCAGGTTTTCCCGATTTGCTAGGCTCGCGCCGATGGACGCCAGCGACAGCCCCAATGCCCAGAGCGCGAGCGCGCGGCTTACGCCAATGATGGCGCAATATTTCGAGATCAAGGCCGCAAATCCCGATTGCCTGCTGTTCTACCGGATGGGCGATTTCTACGAGCTTTTTTTCGACGACGCCGAGGTCGCGAGCCGGGCGCTCGGCATCGTGCTGACCAAGCGGGGCAAGCATGAGGGCGAGGACATTCGCATGTGCGGCGTGCCGGTCGAGCGCGCCGACGACTATCTCAACCGCCTGATCGCGCTCGGCCATCGGGTCGCCGTCTGCGAGCAGCTCGAAGACCCGGCGGAGGCGAAGAAGCGCGGCGCGAAGTCGGTCGTCAGGCGCGACGTCGTGCGGCTGGTCACGCCCGGCACGATCACCGAGGAGCGGCTCTTGGAGCCGGGCCGCGCCCGCCTCATGGTCGCGGTGCAGAAGGCGCCCGCGAGGGACGGGCGGGTCTACGGCCTTGCGGCGCTCGATCTGTCGACCGGAGCATTCACGCTGTCCGAAGCCGACGAGGCCGGCCTCGCGGCGGAGATCGCGCGCCTCGAGCCGAGCGAGATTGTCGCTTCGCAGGCCGTGTACGACGAGCCGCTGCTGTCCCAGATCGTCGGCGCCATGCGCTTGCCCACAACATCGCTCGCGCGCGACGGCGGCGACGGCGCGGCGGCGGAACGCCGGGTGTGCGAGTTCTATGGCGTCGAAACCCTCGACGGCTTCGGCGCCTTCACCCGCGCCGAGATCGCCGCCGCCGCCCTGGCGCTGGCCTATGTCAAGCGCACCCAGTTCGAGGCCCGGCCGGCGCTCTCGCCTCCGACGCGGCAGGCGCGCGGGGCGAGCCTCGAAATCGATCCCGCCACCCGCGCCAACCTCGAGCTTACCCGAACCCTGAGCGGCGCGCGGGAGGGCTCGCTGTTGGCGACAATCGACCTCACCGTCACTCCCGCCGGGGCGCGTCTCCTCGCCGAGCGGCTCGCGAGCCCGCTGACGGACGGCGAGGCCATCAACCGGCGGCTCGATTCGCTTGATTTCCTGGTCGAGGCGGCGCCGATGCGCGACGCCTTGCGCCGCGCGCTCGGGCATGCGCCAGATTTCCTAAGAGCGCTCGCGCGCCTGAGCCTCGACCGCGGCGGCCCGCGCGACCTCGCCGCCGTCCGCGGAGCGCTGGCGGCGGCGGAAACGCTGGCGGGCATCCTGGAGGGGGCCGAGAATCTGCCAGCCGAGCTGCTCTCCGCCTATGCGCGGCTGCGCGCCGATTGCGGCGCGCTCGCTCGCGATCTCGAGGCGACGCTCGCCGACGATCTGCCGCTCATCAGGCGCGACGGCGGGTTTGTGCGTGCGAACGCGTCGCAAGCGCTTGACGAGGCGCGGAGGCTGCGCGACGAAAGCCGCCGCGTCATCGCCGAGCTGCAGGCGTCCTACGCCGGGGAAGCCGGCGTCAGGCAGCTCAAGATCAAGCACAACAACTTTCTCGGGTTCTACATCGAAACGCCGCAAGCGGCGGGGGAGACCCTGCTCAAGCCGCCGCTCAATTCGACCTTCATCCATCGCCAGACGATGGCCGGGGCGATGCGCTTCACCACCAATGCGCTCGTTGATCTCGAGGCGCGCATCGCCTCCGCCGCCGACCTTGCGCTCGCGCTCGAACTCGAGGCCTTCGAGCGCCTGCGCCAGGCCTGCCTCGCCGAGGGCGAAACCCTGCGTGGCTTCGGCGCGGCGCTGGCCGAGATCGACGTCGCCGCGGCGCTCGCCGAACTTTCGGTCAAGCGCAATTGGACCCGCCCGTTGGTCGACGCTTCGCTCAGCTTCAGAATCGAGAACGGCCGCCATCCGGTGGTCGAGGCGGCGCTGAAAGCGGCGGGCGAGCCGTTCGTCGCCAACGATTGCGACCTCACAGGAGAGGCGGGGGAAGGCGGGCGGATCGCGATCGTCACCGGCCCCAATATGGCCGGCAAGTCGACCTACCTCAGGCAGAACGCGCTGATCGCGTTGATCGCGCAGACCGGGTCGCATGTCCCGGCGGCGCGCGCGCACATCGGAATCGTCGACCGGCTGTTCTCGCGCGTCGGCGCGGCGGACGATCTGGCGCGCGGCCGCTCGACCTTCATGGTCGAGATGGTCGAGACGGCGGCGATTCTCAACCAGGCGAGCGTGCGCTCGCTCGTGATCCTCGACGAGATCGGCCGCGGCACCGCGACTTTCGACGGCCTCTCGATCGCCATGGCCTGCGTCGAGCATCTCAACGCCGTCAACCGTTCGCGCGCCCTGTTCGCCACCCACTTCCATGAATTGACCGGGCTCGCCGAGACGCTGCCGCGACTCGTCAACCTCACCATGCGGGTCAGCGAATTCAAGGGCACGCTGGCCTTCCTGCATGAGGTGATCCCGGGCGCGGCCGACCGCTCCTACGGCATCCAGGTCGCCAAGCTCGCCGGGCTGCCGGCCTCGGTCGTCAAGCGGGCGCGCCAGGCGCTCGCCTCTCTCGAAGCCTCGCGGGGGAGCGCAACGCTCGACTCGCTGCCGCTCTTCTCCTATGAGCCGCGCGAGCCGCCCCCGCCGGACGAGGTGCGCGCCGCGGTTGCGGCGCTCGATCCCAACGCCATGAGCCCGCGAGAGGCGCTCGAGGCGATCTATGCATTGAAGCGGCTGATGGAGACCAAGGCCAAGTGACCGGCCCCATTGCCGGCGCCGACGAGGCGATGCGCGCCGCGACAATATCCAATCCGGGAGCAGCAAAATCCGAGCGGGACACGACGAAGAAAGCTCGGACCCTCGCAAACCAAATTGGGCGTCACGTCGTAAAACCAACCAGCAGCCCAGGATTGCTCGGAGGTTAACGTCATGTTCGTTTCCAGAATTCTTCGTTGCGCCGCGGTTGTGGTTTTGGCGGCGTTCGCTCTTTCTGTCGCGGGTTTCAGTCAGGGCGCGCTCGCTCAGACGGCGCAGGCGTTCCGCGAAATCCACGTCGACGTTCAGCCGTTGCGCGCCAACGCCGGCGATCCGACCGCGACCTGGGTTCAAGAGGACCTGCCAGGCCAACTGGCGCAGGCCCTGGCGGGGCGCATTTCGCGAGCCGGCGCGCCGCTGACCGTCCGGATCGACTATCTGACGCTCGGCCCGCCAACCGGCGAGATGCTGCACGCGAGCGCCTCGCTGGACAATATACTCGGCGTCGCGGTGATCAACGGCCATGAGACGCCGATCCGCGCGACGACCAGCTTTTACACCAACCCGATCGAGCAGACGATGATCGAACAGTCAAATCGCGAGCGCGTGGCGCAGCTCACCGAGGCGCTGGCCTACTGGATCGGGCACGGCGCGTTCTTCTAAGCGGGCGCCACAGGGCGTTCGCGCCTCCCTCCGGGCCGCGCAGCGCCGCCAAAGACGAGTTCCGCTTCGCAAGACTGGCCGGCGGCCTAATGCGCCAGCGTGGCCAGCGGCAGGACAAAATCCGCCACCAATGATGTACAGGTCGGCCGGCTCGACGGTTGGAGCCACGCTCACGCCAAGCTTCGGAGGATCGGCAAGTTCAACGTCCATCGCGGCGCTTCCCGGCTGCGAGACGCAGCCCGACTTACGGCGATTTTACCCTCGGCGCCAGCCGCCCCGCTGTGTCCTTGGCGAGCTGTCCGGTTCGAAGAATTGCGCCGCAAGGTCCGGAGTTCGGCGGTCCGCCGAAGCGCATAGAGCAGGGGAACCTGAAAGAACCCCGGAGCCGTTCCTATGTCTATCGCCATGATTGAAGCGAGCCATCCCAGCGCCGGGAGCCCGGCCACCCGCGCCGATGAGGCGCGATGGGAGGCCATCGTTCGCCGCGACAAGGCCTCCGATGGAATATTCGTTTTCGCGGTCAGCACCACCGGAGTTTACTGCCGGCCGAGCTGCGCGTCGCGCTCCGCCAAGCGCGAGAACGTGTCGTTCTTTTTGACCGCCGAGGCGGCGGAGCGGGCGGGCTACCGCGCTTGCAAGCGTTGCCGGCCCGACAAGCTCGGCGCGCCCGATCCAAGGGTCGAGGCGGTGCGCCGCGCCTGCGAACGGATCGCGTCGGCCGAGGAAGCGCCATCGCTTGCCGACCTCGCGGCGAGCGCGGGTCTAAGCCCGTTCCATTTCCATCGCGTGTTCAAGAAAGCAACCGGCGTGACGCCGAAGGCCTATGCCGCGCAGATGCAGGCGCGCCGCGCCGCTGAAGGGCTGCGCACGGCTGAGACGGTGACCGAGGCGATCTATGACGCCGGGTTCAATTCTTCGAGCCGCTTCTACGAGACCGCGGCGGCGAGGCTCGGCATGACTCCGACCGCGGTCCGGCGCGGCGGAGAAGGCGCGTCGATCCGCTTCGCGGTCGGCGAGGCCTCGCTCGGCGCGGTGCTGGTCGCCGCCACCAATAGGGGCGTTTGCGCGATCATGCTCGGGGACGATCCCGACCTCCTGGTGCGCCAGCTTCAGGACCGCTTCCCGCGCGCCGAGCTTCGGGGCGGCGACGCCGCGTTCGAGCGCATGGTCGCGCGCGTGGTCGGGCTGGTCGAAGCGCCGGGCGAGCGCCTGGACCTTCCCCTCGACATTCGTGGGACTGCGTTCCAGCAGCGAGTATGGCAGGCGCTCTGCGCCATCCCTCCGGGCAAGACGATGAGTTACGCGGAGATCGCCCGGGCGATCGGCCGGCCGAAGGCCGTGCGCGCGGTCGCCCAGGCCTGCGCCGCCAATCCGCTGGCGGTCGCGATCCCCTGCCACCGGGTGGTGAGGACCGACGGCGACCTTTCCGGCTACCGGTGGGGCGTCGAGCGGAAGCGCGCGCTTCTCGATCGAGAGGCGGCGTGATGACGCGGCGCGCCCTCGCCCCAGCCCTCTCCCGCGAGCGGGAGGGGGGGCGCTTTCCTTCTCCCGCCAGCGACCCTGATGAAGGTGCGGCCATCGAGCCTCGGATCGACGCCCTCGACTGGCCGGCGCTCGAACGCGAGCTTGACGCCTACGGCTGCGCGGTCGCGCCGAAGCTACTGAGGGCCGAGGACTGCCGCGGGCTGGCGGCGCTTTATGCGGACGACGCGCGCTTTCGCTCGCGCATCGCGATGGGAGCCCATGGCTTCGGCCGGGGCGAGTACAAATATTTCGCCGATCCGCTGCCGGAGGTCGTCGTCGCGCTGCGTCGAGGTCTCTATCGGCGGCTCGCGCCGGTCGCCGACCGCTGGAACGCGACGATGGGCGTCGACGTGCGCTATCCCGCGGAGCACGAGGCGTTCCGGGCCCGCTGCCATGCCGCAGGCCAGACGCGGCCGACGCCGCTCATGCTCCGCTATGGCCCCGGCGACTACAATTGCCTCCACCAGGACGTCTACGGCGCGCATGTCTTCCCGCTCCAGGTCGCGATCCTGCTCTCGGAACCGGGACGCGACTTCGCCGGCGGCGAATTCGTGCTGACCGAGCAGCGGCCGCGCATGCAGTCGCGGGCCGAGGTGGTGAACTTAAGCCAGGGCGACGGCGTCATCTTCGCCGTTCGCGAGCGGCCTCAAGCTGGCGCGCGGGGCGCCTATCGCGTCAACCTGCGCCACGGCGTGAGCAGGCTCAAGAGCGGCGAGCGCTTCACGCTTGGAGTGATCTTCCACGACGCGGCGTGACGAATTGCGATTGTACGGCGCGGCCGTTGACCGCGCCGAGGCCGGGTCGGCGACCCGGCGCTACAGAGGCATTCTCATTGCGGCGAAAGGATCGGGAGGATTGAGGCTCGAACACAACGCCAATCGCGGGCTGATAACCGCCTTAAGGAGATCGCCATGCCATTTCGCATCACAGGCCTCGATCCTGGGCCGTTCCGCCCCCTCTATGGGCTCGCCGATATCGAGCTTGCGAGGCTTGGCGTGAAGCGCTGCCGCGTCGACGCCAAGCCTGGATTTCCCGATCGCGTCGAAATGCGCGACGCCGAGCCGGGAGAGTCAGTGCTTTTGCTGAACTATGTTCACCAGCCGGCGGACAGTCCCTACAGGGCCAGCCACGCCGTCTTCGTTCGCGAAGGCGCGGAACGGGCCTACGAAGGCGTGGACGAGGCGCCGGAGTGCCTGAACTCCGTATGCTATCGTTGCGCGCGTTCGACGCCGCAGGCGACATGGTCGACGCCGACCTGACAGATGGACGCGACATCGAAGCCGCGATCGAGCGCCTGTTCGGCAATCCCGCGGCCGACTACATCCATGCGCACTACGCCAAGCGCGGGTGCTACGCGGCCCGGATCGATCGGGCGTGACCGGCGGGATCGGACACTGGCGGCTTGGGGCGCCGCTGTTGCCGTCCGGCGCTCCGCGGCTTATCTAGCCGATGACAACCGGCGACCCGAGGAATCCATGTCCGCTACCCGTCAACCCGCGATCTTCGTGCCGCATGGCGGCGGCCCGTGCTTCTGGATCGAGTTCCCGCCGCCGTTCGGGCCGCATGCGTGGGATGGCTTGCGCGACTATCTCGCGGGCCTGGTCAAGTCGCTGCCGGAGCGGCCGAAGGCGTTCCTGGTCGTCACCGCCCATTGGGAGGCGGAGAAGCCGACCGTCAGCGTCAACCCGAAGCCCGGAATGCTTTACGACTATTACGGCTTTCCCGAGCACACCTATAAGCTGAGCTACCCCGCGCCGGGCGCGCCGGAGGTGGCGGGGGAGGTCAAGCGGCTGATCGAGAAGGCGGGCCTGCCGGTCGCGACCGATGGCGAGCGCGGCTACGATCACGGCGTGTTCGTGCCCTTCCTGATCGTCGATCCGAAGGCCGAGATCCCGGTCGTCATGCTGTCGCTGCGCAAGGACCTCGATCCGGCGTTCCACATCAAACTCGGCAAGGCGCTCGCGCCCTTGCGCGATCAGGGGGTCGCGATCGTCGGCAGCGGCATGAGCTTCCACGATCTGAGGACCTTTCGCGACGGCGACACGACGGCCTCGGCCGCTTTCGACGCCTGGCTCGACGCCACCGCCAAGGCGCCGCCGGACGAGCGCGAGGCGCGGCTTGCGCATTGGGACAAGGCGCCGTCGGCGCGCGACTGCCATCCGCGCGAGGAGCACCTGCTGCCGCTGATGGTGGTCGCCGGCGCGGCCGGCGAGAGCAAGGGCAAGCGCGACTTCAACGACAAGATCGGCGGCAAGATGATCTCCGCGTTCCGGTTCGGGTGAGGGCTCGAAGATCGCTTCAACCCTCGTCCTGAGGAGCGCCGAAGGCGCGTCTCGAAGGACGATGCATCAGGCGCGGGCAGCGCCGCCGTCCGCCCAAGCACTCTCCCCGGCAGGAAACTGCGGACGGCCTTGACGTCATCCTTGTCGAGTTCGAGCAGTTTCGGCGAAACGGCCGCCGCGATCGGAACGTCGCCCATCTAGGAGACAGCGCCGACCCTTTCGGATGAGTGTTGGGAGCGCCACTGGTCGAGCGCAGACGCCGTCCGGACGCAACCCACGCAACACTTGTCACTGCAGGCTTTCTCCGAATAGAAATGTTGCCGAAGATCCTCCAGCGTGTACGCGGACAGCCTCTTTCCAAATTCCATGCGGGTCTGCGCGCACCACCGCACCATTCCGAACTCATCGATGTAGAGGTACCGCGCCCCCGCTCGACAACGAAATGGAGCTTCGCCATTCTGGATCAGGCGCTCACGGTAGCCGTGCGCTTCCTCGGTCACTCGGTGTCCAAACAGTTGTTTGACCTCCGCGTAGACGGCGAGCTCCTCGGAGGACAACCCCATCTGGCCGTGCTCATTGTGAAGGACCAGAAGACGGGGTGTGAACCCGCGCGACTTCGCAAACTCGACGACCTCCAGAACTTCCTCGCGAGGCGCAGTCCCAATGACGGCGCTGATGACCACGTCGAATCGTGCACGTTCAGCCAGTATGTCGAGCTTCCGTCTCAGCACTCTAAGGACCTTGCGGGTTGTCGCGTTCCGTTTCACCCCATCGATGCTCAAACTCATATCGGTCATGCCACTGTTGTTGAGTCCGTCAACAATCTCGGTGGTGAGGAGGAGTCCATTCGTCGTCATCATGCGGCGATGGAACCCCAAGACGCGCATGGTGGAGAAGATTCTGAGGAGATCGGGATGAAGGCTTGGCTCGCCACCCATAAGGGAGACGGCCCAGGTGCGAAGGTCGCGGAGCAGCTCGAGCCGCTGCCGCAGGATGTCAAAGGGAACGGGTTCGGAGGTTTTGTCGTATTCTGTGCAATAGCCGCAGCTAAGATTGCATCGCCGGGTGACGATCACCTGCGCCAAGAACGGTCCATAGCGGAGCCAATCCAGCCAGGAAATAAGTCGGGGGCTCGTCCCGGGCGCAATGCTGGCCGACTGGGGCGCTGCGAGATCCAGACCTTCGGGGCTCACGCAGCACCCCTGGATTGGCGCGGCAACCGTTCGAACGGCGGGAGCATGCGATCGACGCGCATCCCCCAGGCATAATTTCCCTCGACCAGGCGCGCGCACCAGCATTGGCCACAGCCCGTTCGGGACAGATTGGCGAATGCCGTCGCCGCCCCGAGCCGTGTGACGCTGTTGGATCGGTCGCTCCGGTTGAGCTGGGGGCAGGAAAAGAGGACGCCTTCGGGGTCCATGGTCGCCATCACCCAGCCGGCCGCGCACGGGGGTCGCGTGTCCTCTGGGAAGCGCCGGAAATGCCTGAGGCTGGACCAGCCATTGCCGACCACGTTGCTCCGCCGTTTTATCCGCTCAATCCGAGCGAACGCGGCGCGAATGGACTGGACATCCAGCTGCCAGGATGACCCATCGCGATCGGCGCCAAGAAATAAACTGTTCAACGCTGGTTGAAAGACCACTGGGATACTGACGGCGGATGCGATGTCGATCAGCGGCTCGATCGTGTGAGCATTATGCTGGCCCAATGTGCATGTGAACTCCACCTTCACACCAGCATCTCGCGCAGCGGTGGCGCCGGCGAGGGCTTTCTCAAAGCTTCCCGTTCCCCGCATCGCATCGTGACTGTCAGGGGGGCCGTCGAGGCTAATCTTCAGCAGAGATAGCTTTCGAATCGTGTGAAGTTTCTTTGGTACGAGAATACCGTTGCTGTTCAGCGATACGGTGACCCCTCGTTGCGTGAGCCAATCGACGATCTCGTCGATGTGCCGATGGGTCAGGGGATCACCACCGTCGAGGTGGGTGTGGAGCATTCCAAGCATACGGAACTCGTCCAGCGCCCAAAAGATCTCCTCCTGTGTCAACTCATGGCGCATGGGCGTATGGCGGTCGCAATAACCGCAGGATAGATTGCAGAGCCATGTGACTTCGTACGTCAGGGACAGGGGGAAGGGCCTGACACCCGCCCGGGCGATGGCTCCTCGCAGGACCATCTGTGGCGTCACCATGTCCCACTCCTCAACGAGATTGAACCGACATCCGCCTGATTGCTGCCGGTTAAGGTCCAGCCAGCAACCGCATCGCGCTCTTGGCAAGCTCGAACCGTCCGATTGAGGGCCTCGATGAGCTTGGACGTCAGGCGCGTTCCGTTCGTGATCATCATGCGCCGCTTGAAACCCAGCCTCTTCATTTCAGCGAGGAGGTCCGGCAGGCGCGGGTGCATCGTGGGCTCGCCCCCTGTTAGGCAGACCGCCCATGCACGCAGCTCTGCGAGCTTGGCGAGGCGTAACGCGAGTTCATCGTAGGGCACGGGATCGGATGTCCGGTCGTACTCTGTGCAGTAACCGCAAGTCAGGTTGCACCGCCGCGTCACCACCACCTGGGCGAGCCAAGGGCCGTATCGCAGCCACTGGAAGACGTTCAAGCTTGCCATGTGCGACGAAGCGCCTCGACGCTGCCCGGTTGGCGTACCAAAATCGTGGCTCGGGCCGCTCGTCCAAGCTAATGGTCGAGAAGCCAGCGCAGTCAAGGTCGATGGGGAGATGAAGCGATCCCGTGATTGGGCGCGCTCGCCGAGCGACGCTCGTCACCCCGGCGGCCAGACCGGCTCGAACTTTGGCACGAGATGGAGGTCCTTGCCCTCCCACGGATGGGCGAGGGCGACGTCCTCGTCGAGCTCGACGCCGAGTCCCGGCTCTTCCGGCGGGATGACGAAGCCCTCCTCCCAGCGGATCGGCTTCTTGAGGATCTCTGCATGGAAGCCGTCCCAGCGCTCGATGCTCTCGAGAATGAGAAAGTTCGGGCTGCACGTCGCGAGCTGGATGTTGGCCGCGCCGACCACCGGCCCGCAATAAAGATGGGGAGCGATCTGCGCGTAGTGGGCTTCCGCCATCGCGGCGATCTTCTTGGCTTCGAGGATGCCGCCGACGCGGCCGAGGTTCATCTGCAGGATCGAGGCGGCGCCGGTTTCGAGCACGCGGGCGAATTCATACTTTGTCGTCAGCCGCTCGCCGGTCGCGATCGGCATCCGACATTGGGCCGCGACCTTGGCCATCTCCTCCGGCGCCTCGGGCGGCGTCGGCTCCTCGAACCACAAGGGTTCATAGGGCTCGATCCGCCGCGCCATTCTCAGCGCGCCGGAGACGGTGAACTGGCCGTGCGTGCCGAACAGGAGATCGCATTTCGTCCCGACCGCCTCGCGCAAGGTCTTGCAGAAGGCCTCGCAAAGCTCGAGCCGCTCGAGGCTCGGCTGGCGCGGATCGAAGGTCGAATAAGGCCCGGCCGGATCGAGCTTCACCGCGGTGAAGCCTTGGGCCATGTATTTGAGGGCGCGCTCGGCGGCGGCGTGGGGAATCGAATAGACCGGACTGTCGGAGTAGGCGTGCGAGCCGGGCTCGTCGGGATAGAGATAGGTGTAGCTGCGCAGCCGCTCGTGGACCTTGCCGCCGAGAAGCGCGTAGATCGGCTTCTCGACCGCCTTGCCGACGATGTCCCAGAGCGCCATTTCGATTCCCGAGAGCACGCCCATGAGCGAGATGTCGGGCCGGCCCGAATAGCCGCGGCCGTAGACGTTGCGCCATAGCGCCTCGATGCGGAACGGATCGGCGCCCTCGACATGACGCTCGAACACGTCCTCGATCATGGCGACGATCGCCTTCGGCGCGAAACTCGCTGCATAGACCTCGCCCACGCCCTCGATCCCGTTAGTCGGTCTTGAGCTTGAGGAAGAGGAAATAGCGGCCGCCGAACGCGGGCGGCGGGTTGCCGACGACGAAGGTCTTGAGCTCGGCGATTTTCATGAGTCACCCTCATCCGGCGGGCTTGGCCCGCCACCTTCTCCCGCAAGCGGGAGAAGGGTACCGCGCCTCTCAGAACACAATGACATTGCGCAAGGCGGCTCCCGAGCGCGAGGAGGCGAGGGCCTCGTTGATCGACTCCAGCCGATAGCGCCCGCTGATCAACTGGTCGAGCTTGAGACGCCCCTCGCGGTAGAGCTTGATGATCATCGGCACGTCGATGAGCGGGCGCGCCGAGCCCATCTTGGAGCCGAGAATCCTCTGCCCATCGGCGGCGAGCCAGCCGGGATCGATGGTCGCCGTGACGCCCGAGGGCGGCATGCCGACCAGCACGGTCGCGCCATTGCGCTTCATCAGCGAAGCGCCCTGTTCAGCCGCGCCCTTGACGCCGACGCTGACGAACACCCAGTCGGCCTTGCGCCCGCCATTCAGCGCCGCCGCGCGCTCGGCGACGTTCTCGGATTTTGCGTTGATCGTCTCGGTCGCGCCGAATTCGCGCGCGGCGGCGAGCTTGGCGGGCTCGACGTCGACGGCGATGATCGGGGAAGCGCCCGCGAGCCGCGCCCCCTGGATGGAATTGAGGCCGACGCCGCCGCAGCCGATCACGACGACGCTCGAGCCGGCCTTGACCCCTGCGGTGTTGACGACCGCGCCCATTCCGGTCAGCACGCCGCAAGCGACGAGGGCCGCGCTGTCGAGCGGCACGTCCTTCGGGATCGCCACCGCCTGCGACTGATCGACGACCATCCGCTCGGCGAAGGCGCCGGTGCGCAGGCCGTGGACGAGCGGCTTGCCGTCGGCGTCGTGGAGCGGGGTTGAGCGGTCGAGCGGGAACACTTCCTCGCAGAACACCGGCGCGCCCTCGGCGCAGGCCGGGCAGAAGCCGCAGTTGCGGATCAGCGTCGCGACGACGTGGTCGCCGGCTTTGAGCCGCGTCACGCCCGCGCCGACGGCCTCGACCACCCCGGCCGCCTCATGGCCGTAGACCGCCGGCAGCTCGCCGCCCCAGGCGCCGTCGAGGAAGAAAATGTCACTGTGGCAGATCGCGCAGGCCGCGGTCTTGACCAGGACCTCGCCCGCGCCCGGCGCGGCGAGCTCGACCGTCTCGACGGTCAACGGCTTGCCGAACGCGCGGCAAACAGCGGCTCTCGTTTTCATGGATATTCCCGGTAGAACGGTGAATAGGATGGAGCGGTTCAATCCCGCGTGGAGGCGCAGACTTCAAGCGCAGTCTTGAGGCGCAAGGCAATAATTTTTGTGGGGCGCGCGCGGGCCGGCGCCGTCCGCAAGGCGCCGGCGTCGAGCCGCTCGCGATGAGCGCGAGCCTTACACCCAGCGCCAACCGCAGACGCGACGGCCGCGATTCCACCAACACCGCCAGACGCGACGCCTGGGGCGGCGTCGCGGACCGGGATTGACGATGACCACCTGAGCCTTCTCGACCCAATCGTCGAGAGCGCCCGGAAGGCGATCGTCGAGCGGCATCGGCGTTGCCGCGCCCGGCGCAAGCGCCAAGCCGGCGGCGGCCGCCCCGAACAGAATTCCGCGCGCGAATCCGCCGTCGATCGATTGTCTTCATCAGCGCTTTCCTCCTGTGACGGATCCCGACATTCCGGCTTCGGCCGACATCCTGTTCGAATGTGAGGCGATAACTTCAGTAAAGCGGGTCAACGCTGGCAATCACGGGAACATGCCACGACCCTCGAGCCAAGTCCAAGCAATCTGATGTGAACGGCGTTTGGGAAACGCTTCAGCCGGCGATCGCCAGCGCTTCGTTGACCGCCCGCCACGCCTGGTCGATCGCCACATCGGTATAGGCGGCGGCGCCGGAATCCGAATTCGCGATCACGATGCGGCCGAACCGCGCGCGGCCGACGACGTGGGGCTGGTCCGGCTCGTCCCAGTCCGGATCGAACAGCGGATTATATTCGTAGGCATAGCCATGCGGCCAGCGATTGACCGTGATGCCGACGATGTCGGCCGCCGGATCGAACCCGCCGGGAGCGAGAATGCGCGCGAGCTGGTCGCGGATGGCGCGCTCGAATGTCTCGAAGCTGGTCGCCAACAGTTCCGTTTGTCCGGCGCGAAACTGCGATCTCGGGTCGAGGCCCGGCGCGCACGGCACGCGGGTCATGCGCGCCAGGATCGGTTCGTCCGGCGATCGCACGCTTTGATAGCCGCCGATGTCGACGACCGGGTTGAGGCGGACGGAATCGTGATAGGAGCCGGGCGCGTAGACGCTGGCGACGCCGAGCGCCTTGAAGGCGCGCCAGTTGCGGAGCGCGACGGTCGTATAGACGAGCGGCGTCTTGACCAGCGAATGGAGCGCTTCGCGCTGCCGGGCCGGCATGTCCGGGCAGAGGTAGGGGATCATGCAATTCCAGCAGGCAAGCACCGCGGCGGAGGCCCGCGCCGTGTGGAGGGCTCCGTCGCGGGCGTAGGTCACTTCGACCTCGCGCGCCGCCGCCGGCTCGCCGACATTGTGCACGCTAAGCGCGGTGCTGCTCAGGCGGATGCGTACGGGAGCGTCCGGACGGTCAAGCTCGCGATAGTCGGCGCGCGCCATCACCACGTCCTCGGCGCTGCCGCCCGGCATCGCCGCGGGCAGGAGTCGACGCACGAGGAGCCGCGCGATCGAGGCGTTGCCGTCCGGGAAATGAAACCTCGCCGAGCCGCCGGCCTGAGCGTAGCCGGCGGCGGTGAAGCCCATGTGCGGAGCCGCGCCGGGTTCGAGGTCCAGCCCCTCAAAACCCGGGAAACCGAATGGCCACACTTCGAGCGCGCCGACCGCCTCGATCCCGACGCCCCACTCTTCGTGCGTCATCGGCTGGAAATAGGGCAGGACCCCCGGATCGGCCTTGATCGCCTTGGTCAGGTAGTCGGCGTAGCTCATCCGGGCGAGACGGGCCTTCTTCTCGTCCGAGGCGAGGCCGGGCAGGTAATCGACCTTCGCCTCGTAAATTCTCGCGATGTCGGCCTTGACGATGTCCGCGAGCGGGGCGTCGCGCAACAGCGCCGCCCACGGCTTCGCGTCCTCCCCGACGACAAGCCGGTCGGCGCCGAAGGTCTGGCGATCGAAGAACACGCCGCGCCCAAGTCCAAGCGAAGGGTAGAAGCCCGGCTTGGCGCAGCTCGCCGAAAGGTCGATCGGATCGACGCCGAGGCGCCGCAGGAGCCCGGCGGCGATAACGCCATAGGGCCTGGGACTGTCGATCGCCCACGTTCCGCCGTTGATCAGTTCCGTTCGGCCTTGAAGCGAGAATTCGTTGCGCTTGGCGTGGCCGCCGAAATCATCATGATTGTCGAGGATCAGGACGCGGCCCTGCGGCCTGGCGGCGCGATAGAACGCGGCGGCGGCGAGGCCGCTGATTCCGCCGCCGGCGACGATGAGGTCGTAGCGCTCGATCGCGCCTTCCTCCGGGCCGAGCGGCGGCTCGCCGTCGCGCAGGCGGTGCGCGGCTTCGAACGAGCCGGGATGGCTGCCGCGCATGCCGGTCAGCTCGGGAGGATAATAGCCCGGCTGGTCTTGCGGCGCCGGCGTCGCGGCGAATGCGGGGCTCGCGAGCGCGGCGCCGATTGCCAGGGCGGCGCCGTTAAGAAAATCGCGCCGGGCTATCGGACGGTCCATGCCGAGCGCCCGGTCGCGCGCCGCGTCGCCTCCGTGGTTTTGCATGCGCGGTCTCTCTTGACGACCGGGGTTGAAAGGGGGAGCTCCTCCGTTGCGGCTTCGGCTTATAGCCCGCGAGGGTGCGCTTTGTGAGGCGAGGCCCAGCAATGCGCTGGTCGGCTCGACGGCGGCGGCTGAAAAGCGCAGCCTCGCGCACGCTGCTGCGACGCAGAACTCTTTCGCCGCCCTCTTGGCGAGGCGATCGGAAAACGCCAGGGGCCGGGTCGGGGTTGACGGTGCGAGAGGCTGCGTCACGATCCGATGGGACGCAAATTTCAAGCGTCCGTCGCCAGCTCCCTGAGTTCCCCAAGCCACGGCTCATACCGCCGCGATCGTTCGATGGATGTGCGGTAGATCGGCTGACGCGCCTGCCAGAGGCTTGCGGTATTGAGTGTTCGCCTGTTCAGGTGGGGGACCAGGCAGGCGTCGTTCCACTCGAGCCCGCACGCGGCGATGAGCCGTCTTGCGTTCGAACTCTGGATCTGAGACCAGCTCCTCATAGTCGACTTCGACAAATCGATCCCGAGGCAGCACACCTCGCCAGTGGGCCGCTAGTCGCTGGCACTGTCGGATGAAGAACACGAGGTCGCCTCGATCCGAGGCATAAACGAAATTCTTCTCGAAATTCGTGGCGAAGATCGACAGTGCGGTGTCAATCGGATGACGCCGGCAGTGGATGAGAGTTCGCGTTGGGGAAAAGACGATGAAGGAAGCCGAGCCTCACGAAATTGTCGAGCGTCTTGTCGGTGACACGTTTCGCGTCCGGCCCAAACGACCGCAGCGTCGCCAAATAGTCGTCCGCCAGCCGTCGCGTCGCCTCTGCGGAAGCGGCGATGCTCCAAATATCCTTGTTTGGAACAATTTCGCGACGGCCAGAACTCCAGTTCGCCGCTCCCCGCGACTTCTGGATGGCTCGTCAGGATCTGCTCGATCAGCGTAGACCCCGAACGGGGCAATCCCACGATCAGGATCGGAGTCGCGTCGTCCACGCCTCGATCGAAATGACGATCGCGATAGCCTGGTGGCGTCTCCTCGATCAGCTGATCAATTCGCCGAGCGAATGCGCTTCGGTCCAGACGGCCGGCGAGCGCCCGAATGCTATTGCCTGCCTCGAAGTTCCGCATCGCCGCCTCATAGTCGCCCATGTCGTCGTGCGCTTTCCCCAGCGCGAAGTGCAAAGACTGTCGATTGCGAGCCGTGAGGTTGGGTCGCGCGAGAGCTGCGTTCATCCGTGCGATCACCGGCCCGTCAGCGGCGGTGAACTTCTTGTTGGTCGCGAGCCCAGACCAGGAGACGAACATGTCCGGAGAAAGCTCCGTGGCGCGAAGATGATGCGCCGCGGCTTCTGCCGAAATACCGGCCTGACCGAGGAGCAGGCCGAAGCTCGAATGGGCCTCAGCGCTCTGCGGATAAGCCTCGACTGCTGCGCGCATCGTCATGAGAGCGCTGTCGAACGCGCCCAAGGCATTCAGGGCGCCCGCCTCGGCGATGTGGGCCCATACCGTTCCGCCGGCCGCTGCCGACGCCGCGCGGAACGCTGCGGCCGACTCGACCCGGCGACCGCGGAGCAGGTAAAGTTGGCCAAGCCGTAGTTGGGGCCCGGCCAGATCCACCCTCAGCGCGACCATCGCCCGATAGGCCTCCAACGCCTCGTCCAAACGGCCAAGGTTGTCGAAAATCTGAGCGAGATGGAAGTGGCTGCTGGCGAGGGTGGGGTCGAGACGAACTGCGGCGGCGAACGGCTCGATCGCCGGTTTCATGCGTCCCGCCGACAACAAAGCGACGCCGAGGTTGTGATGCGTCGCCGCAACGCCTGGATCGATTTCTATCGACCGCTTGAACATGGGGATCGCTTGGGCCGAGCGTCCCTGTGCCAGCAGCCGCGCACCTTTCAGGGCGCAACGGCGAGCTTCGCCCCTCTGCGCAGCCGTTGGCGCCGCGCGCTTAGGCGCTTGCCAACGTTCGGAGCCGCCGACAGCCGGTCCGCCTGGACTTGCTCCCGTCGGAGCCGAACGCAACGAGCCGCCGCGTCCCCTACGTGATTTCGGCATTGTCGACGCTCTCGGGTCCCGCAGACCGGCGACGAACCAAGCCGGGCCGCTCTGCTCTGTTTTGCGACGGTCGCGTTCATCGCATGGCGTTGCGTTTCTCTGCTGCGTTATCCCATCTAATTTTTGCCTACCCCAGCGGCAATCACCTAATTTTTGTTCTTTCTCCTCGATCGTGCTTCGGATTAACAATGGCGGGCGGCGGAATATTGATCAACAGAGAACGACAGGGGGACCGCTATGAGCAAGCATGCCAAGACCAAGCATTTGTCCGCTGCCGCGTTTGCCGCGCTCTCGCTCGCAGCCGGTTTCGGCGTAACAGAAGCCCGCGCTGACCTCAATGTGTTTGTCGGTTATGCCGACAGTCTGCGGGCGAGCGGGTTTTTTCCGACGCCGTGGCTCACCAGCACGGGGGTCGTTTCGCAATCATCCACCGCGCAGCTCTTCGATGCGGGCGCGATACGCATAGACAACACTGGAGCGACTGCCGTCACAATCTCGAACCTCAGCGCTTCGAATTTCGACAATGGCGCGGTCTTCAGCTTCTGGAACCCGCTGACGATCCCGGCTGGAGGGACCGGCATCTTCACCCAGACTTTTCAGTATAACTTTGACACGAGCGACCAGTCGACCAACGGCGGAACGCCTCCGGGAAATATTTTGCCGCTCGACCCCGGCGGAAACGGGATCGGAGGATGCAGCAGTTCGGCATCGGCTCAGTCGACCGCCGGAATTACCGCCCAGTGCAACGCGACCCAACCCCTCGTTTCGTTTTCGGATAACGGCGGAATGACAATTGTGAGCTTCAGCGATAAGGGTCATATCCTGGACACGGGCAACTATGACTTTGTATCACAAAGCCCCGATGGAAATGAGTCGATCAACTGGAACGTGATCGGCCACGAGGCCAATCGCGGCGGGACCGTCCCCGAGCCCTCGACCTGGGCGATGATGCTGGTCGGATTCGCGAGCCTTGGCTACGCTGGATTTCGAGCCTCCCGGAAGCGACGCACGGTCTTTGCTGAGGCCTAACTCGTCCGACAGCTTGGGTTAACACGAAATCAAGGCCGCCCTTCGGGGCGGCCTTTTGTGGTCGGGGTCTGAGCGAGGCCGAGCGGGGGAACTCGCCCCAGCCGCCAAGAGGCATCAAAAAGTTGTCCCCACCCCTCTTGCGCCTGCCGGCCAAACCGGCTAACAGGCCCGGTCGGGGTTGACGGCGCGATGCGACCCCGAATGATCAAACATGGCTACCGCCCTGCGAAGATCAAACCGGTGACGGATGATTGAAACGGGAGCGGCGGATAGGCCGGAGGACGGAAAGGGTGACCTTTGCGTTCATTCCGGCCATGTCCTGTCCGAGACTGCCGGCGCGTAACCCCTTCGGGGGACACACTTAATTTCCTTGCGCCCGCATGGGCGCGCGCGGGAGCCGGCATAGACGGGGAAGACCGAGTTTTTGCAACCGTCCGGCGCGCCCGGGCGGCCGACGCGGTTCGAACCTTCTGTCCGGCGCCGGCGTTTTCGCCCGCCTCCGGGGGCAGGCGCAAGTCGTCGCGGCGCTCAATTCGTTTGCCCGAATCGCACGGCGCGGCATGTGCAACAGGCGGGTTTTCGTGGATTGAAAGCCCGCCGACCGGAGATGAGCACCGTGGATAAAACGGAAAAGAAGGAAGCCGTCGCCGCCCTGCACGACCTCTTCTCGAAGACGTCGGTGGTGGTCGTGGCGCACTATTCCGGCCTGACCGTCGCCCAGATGCAGCGTCTGCGCAAGCAGATGCGGCAAGCGGGCGCGCAAGTCAAAGTGGCCAAGAACCGCCTCGCCCAGATTGCTCTCAAGGGCACGGACGTCGCCTCGATCGGCCCCCTGCTCAAGGGGCCGACCCTGATCGCTCATTCGACCGATCCGGTGGCGGCGGCCAAGGCCGCTGTGGCCTTCGCCAAGGATCACGAGAAATTCGTGCTCCTGGGCGGGGCCATGGGCAAGACGGCCCTCGACGTCGAT
>CAVVNR010000002.1:0-302263 GCA_963749715.1 uncultured Alphaproteobacteria bacterium | reverse complement strand
TGCATCGCTTGGTCATAGCCGAACGCTTCGCCGCCGTCCGCCTCCTTGATGCGCTTCGGCGCTGGGTACGCGGGCTCGACGCTCGCCACATTCTCGGAAGCGGAAAAATCGAGCGTTGGCGGCAAGCCGGCGTCGCCGGGATCGCGCCAATAGGTGATCGCGCCCGGCGCGAGCTTGATCTCGAACCCCGCCAGACCGGCGCCCGCCGCGATGAGGCGGGCCTGAGACTTGGCGCCCGGCGCCCAATCGGTCGAGAACGAATTGGCGGCGAGCGCGGGCGCGCCCGTGAGGGCAAGCGCCAGCGCGGCGGCAAGCGCGGGCTTCAGGGGCCCGCCCCGCCGCGCCACGCGCCGCGCCTCGTCGCTCAATCCTGTCCACATTCAGCACTTCGCCTATACCATGCCGCAAATTTCGACTAGCATTCGATGATCATGAGACGGGTAGAGGCCCCGCCGCCGACCAGTCTGGAAGGACAGTTCCTGATCGCGATGCCCTCGCTTCGGGAGGGTCCGTTCGCGCGCTCGGTCGTCTACATGTGCGCCCATCGCGACGACGGCGCCATGGGCATCGTCATCAACCAGCGGGCGGAGGAGATCGAATTCGGCAAGCTCCTGGTCCAGCTCGACATCGTCCCCGAGACCGAGGCGATCCGTCTGCCGCCCAAGGCCGAAGCGGTCAAGGTGCTTCGCGGCGGACCGGTCGAGACGGGCCGTGGCTTCGTCCTCCATTCGAGCGACTATGGAGTAAACGATTCGACGGTCAAGATCGCCGATCAAGTCTGCCTCACCGCGACGCTCGATATTCTGCGCGCGATCGCCCAGGGAACCGGTCCGGCGCGCGCGGTGCTCGCGCTCGGTTACGCCGGCTGGGCCAAGGGGCAGCTCGAGAACGAGATCCTCGCCAACGGCTGGCTCACCTGCCCCGCCGACCCCGGCCTCATCTTCGACCCCGATTTCGCCCGCAAATATGATCGCGCGCTGGCGATCCTGGGCGTGGACGAGGGGATGCTGTCGCCTGACGCCGGCCACGCGTGAGGGTGTTTCGGGGAGGGCTTCATGAGGACTGCGGCCTGACGCCCGTCTCGGCCGAAACCTCGAACATCCGCGCCCGGCCGGCAAGCTCGAGGAACGCCGCCGGGTCGGCGCCGGTCAGGAACACCTGGCTGCCGACGCGCTCGAGCGCGTCGAACAGCGCGGCGCGGCGGCGCGGGTCGAAATGGGCCGCGATCTCATCGAGGAGCGCGAGCGGCGCGATGCCCGACATCTCGGCGACAAGGCGGGCGTGGGCGAGCGCGAGCCCGACGATGAGCGCTTTCTGCTCGCCGGTCGAGGACGCAGCCGCCGGCGCCTGCTTCGGACCGTGCCAGACCGCTAGGTCGCTCAGATGCGGCCCGACCAGGGTTCGGCCGGCGGCGCCGTCGCGGCCGCGATTGTCGCGCAGGATCGCGCGGTATCGGTCCTCCGCGGCCAGCGCCGGCTCGCTTTCGGTCATCGCCTCGATCTCGCCTGCGAGCGCGAGCTTCGCCCAGGGAAAGGGCGACGAATTGTCGCGCTCGGCGGCGATCAGCGCTTCGAGGCGGCGCACGCATTCGAGCCGAGCAGCGGCCACGGCGACGCCGAGTTCGGCCGCCTCGCGCTCGATTGCGTCGAGCCAGGCGGCGTTGCGCCCGCCCTCGTCCAGGAGCCGGTTGCGCCCGCGCAAGGCCCGCTCGAACTGCCCGACCCGGGCGCCGTGATTGGGGTCGATCGCCAGCACGAAACGGTCGAGGAACCGGCGCCGCTCGCTCGCCGGCCCAGCGAACAGCGAATCCATCGCCGGCGTCAGCCAGACGATCCGCACATGGTCGCAGAATGCGCGCGAGGAGGCGATGGCGGTTCGGTCGATGCGGTTCAGCCGTTCCGCTTCGTCGCCATCCGCGCCGGGCTTCCAGCCCGAGCCGAGCTGGTGAATCTCGCCGTCCTCCTCGACCTCGACCGAGAGGGCAAAGCCGCCGGACCCGCCGACCCGCGCGCATTCCTGAAGTTCCGCCCGGCGCAACCCGCGCCCTGGAGCAAACAGCGACAGGGCTTCGAGGAGATTGGTCTTGCCGGCGCCGTTCTCGCCGCATAGGACGACGAGCCGGCCCTCGATCTTGAGATCGAGCGCGGCGTAAGAGCGAAAATCGCTGAGCATGACCCGCCGCACGCGAGGGCGCCTTCGGGCTTGGCTGGGCGCCGTCGAGGCTGGTCATGGGTGGGCCGTGTGCCACGTCGGACCGCGGCGCGGAAGTGGGAAAGACGGGAGGATCCTTCCCGCGCCCAAAGCTCAACTCGCCGTTGCGCGGAACCGACTTGGCGCAACCCCCGTCCATCGCCGGAACGCGCGCGTGAAGGTGGCTTGATCGAAATAGCCGAGATCGGTCGCAATGGCTGCGATTGTGAGGTTTCGCTCCTTAAGTCGCTTGAGCGTTTCGCTTCGCCGCACATCGGCCAGCAAGTCTGAAAAGCTCGTGCCCTCTTCTTTCAGTTGGCGCTGAAAGGTGCGGGAGCTCATTCCCGCCGCGGCGACCACGCGCTTCATGTTCAGCGCCTCGTCATTTTCGATCATCAAGTTCAAGAAGGCTTTCACCGAATCCGAGAAGGTCTCACCGCCACGCAGCGAAGCCCCGCTGTCGAGCGCTCTCGGATTGAGACGGTCTCTTGCCACCTTGCTAAAGGCGCGCTCCATGACCAGGTCCTCGATCAGCGCCGTAATCCCGCGTGATTCCGCTTCGATCACACGGTCGCCAAACCAGCGCCGAAGGTGCTCGACCTTGTGTACGGGATGTGGAGGAATTTCGATCTTTGCAAATCGAGGCTGAGGACTGCCCGCCATGCTGAGTATGCGATCGATCATGGCCGTGGCGTACTGCAGGAGCGTGTGCTTCGTCTCGGGGTCGAACCTGTGAGCGAAGAACTCCCGCACGACATATTGACCGGCCTTCCTCTCGAACGACACCTGCTCGTGCGAGCAGTAGTACGGCAGCGCGGCAACGACCCTCGCAAGCGCTTCCCCTGGCGTTCGCGTGCCAAGAGCGACCTTTCCAAGCATTGCGAGTCTCAAGGCTGCTCGTCCGCGAAACGATTCGGCAAGGAACGTCGGGCCCGTGTTCCCGCGCAGCGTTCCTGAGCAGGGCTGCCGCGTGCACCAAGGGTATTGGACGGAACGGATAAGTAATCGGGCTCAGCGAAAGGTCGACCTCGGCGAGCGCGCGTTCGACGGATGCGCCTTCGCCGGCGAGCCACTGCAACGTAGGCAACAGCGCAAAACCACGTATCAAGGGAATTGCGGCAGGCATCGCGCTATCCGACCTAGTAACTCAAGCTGCATCAAGCGGCACAGATATTTTGGCGTCAAATGCCTAGCCGACGTTCCATCTCATGCCTAGACCGCCTGGAGAGATAGGTACGCGATCGCCGTACGGCAGGAGATAATTCTGTATCTAGGAGCGGGAGACGACCGATGAGCCCGGGAGAGGCGCCTTCGGCGACATTGTGGATGCGCGCGGCGTCGGGGCTCGAAGTCCTGACCGGGCTCGGGCTCGTCGTCGCGCCGTCGCTCCTGGCTCGGCTTCTGTTCGGTTCCGACTTGAATGCCGCTGGAGAGCCGACCGGCCGCATCGCGGGGCTTGTCATGGTCTGCCTTGCCGCGGGGTGCTGGCCGCGCGCCGGCAGCGCCGAGGCTCATGCGCTCGCCCCGCTCATGGCTCTGAGCTGGCTCGCGGCGGCCTTCCTCATCGTTACCGGCCTCATCAGCGCCAACGTGGGCATGCTGCTCTGGCCCGCCGCCGGGTTTCACGTGATTTTGGCGGCCCTGCTCACGCGCGCCTGGATGAAAGCGCGCGCGGCGAGATGACGAGAGGCCGGGAGGCCGAAGGACTTTGGCAAGATTCCGGAACGATTCCGCAGGGTCTCGTGCCTGGAAGGGTTGGGAAAGGACCAGTGAAATGAAGAAAGCAGCGTTCCTTGGTTGTGCGGCGGTTTTATTCGCGATCGGCTTGGCGAAGGCCGACCCGGTCGATCTTAACGCCTATGTCGACGCCAACGGCTTTATCGACGTGCAGGCGCTCACCTGCGCCCAACTCGCCAACACCTATCAGAGCGACGCTAACGTGCTCATGGCTTGGTACAGCGGTTGGTACAACGGCCTCGGGCACAAACACTACATGGACTACAAAAAGGGGCGGGAGCTCGAGCATCTCGTCATCGAGTACTGCAAGGCGCACGAGGGCGAGAGCATCATCCACGCTATCGGCGTAAACCTCAACGACATGCGCGCCGAAGGCATGATGCAGGAAAAGTGAGGGGGACCGGGCTATGAGAAAACTGCTTCTTTCCATCGGCGCTTTGCGTGTTGGCGCCACTGGCTTTTGCGACCGGGGCGAACGCGCAGCAAGCCGTGACCTTTCTGTGCGCGGCGCCGGCTGGACACGTGTGCCAGTTCGCCGTGCAAACCGGGGGCTCTCAAATGGCCTTCGCCTTGCCCTCGGGCGAGCGAAAGGAAGTACCCGGGATTACGCCGCACGCCGACAAATATTGTGTCTGCGACCCGGGTCCGGTTACGCCCGACTGCAAGGCGCCCCGGTTGGACCATTGGTGCATGGGCTCCTGGCTCGACGTCGATACAGGGCTCAACTCCGAGAATGAAATGGCGAACGATCTTTTTGCGGACGACCTGGGAATCGGTACGGTTCGAACTCTCCTGGGTCTCACCAGGAACAAACTGACCGCGGTGTGAATGGGGGGCGAAACAGACCACAAATGGAGGGATGAATATGGGCTCGAGCTGGAAAAGGGCTGCAAAGGCCCGGCTGATCGGCGCAGGGCTTGCTGTTTCGCTCATGTTGGCGTCGGGCGTTGCCACGCCGTCGATGGCGCAGGAGCGGCTGGAGCAGGATTTCGGCATCATCAAAGCGTGCGCCGGCGATGTCTGGCGTCTATGCTCGGACGTGCTGCCCGATGTGGCACGCATGAAGGAGTGCATGCAGAACAAGATGGGCGAGCTTCCCAAGGCTTGTCTCGACAAGCTTCTCGACGCGATGGCCGGCTCGACATTCAAGGTCTGCAAGGATCAGACTTATGCGCTGTGCGCGACTGCGCGCTGCAATGTGTATGACGGCGTCGCCTACTGCCAGTGCGAGGAGAAACACGGCGACAGCATCAGCCTGCCATTTCCGATGGGCAAGGGCGTGGACGTCTGCTCGGTCAACGCCGCGGGCGCCGACAACAAATACATGGTGAGCACCTACAGTCTGCCCGAGCAGATCGCCTCGCCGCAGGGAGGCCTCGGGGCCTACACGTGCGAGGGCGGAAAGTCGGGCGGGGCCTATGCGCAATGCGACGGGGGTCTATGCTTCCGAAGCAGCGAGGAGACGACGTTCCCGGGCTTCGACAAGCCAGTTCCGAAGGGGCAAATCGTCTGTTCCTGCCCCATCACCGACGCCAGCTCCGGCAGCGCCCAGGGCTATCAGATCCTAGGGCCGTACCCATGCGACAAGTCGTTCTTCAAATATTGCAAGAGCGAAGTCGCCAACGGCAACACGGGTTCGACGATCTACGTCGGCGCTCCGATCGGCACGGCCGCGGCCTTGACTGCGCTTCTAACCGGCAGGGCAGCCCCGCCCTTCAACGAGTGCGGGTCGGAATAAATGGGCGGCTTCGGCGTTTGCGAGGCGGAACGTTCGGGAGGCGTCGGTCGCGTCCGCTCCGCGACGAGGCTGACATTCAGGGCTGTCTTTCGCGCGAGTCCCCGTTAAGGTCGCCGCGTGGCCGCGGCGCGAAAGCGAGGCGGGTGAACGCGGAAAAACGGGAGCGCGGCCAATGAAGTCCCTCGATGTTCTGATGCCCGTCGAAGGCATGGGGCTGATCGACGAGCTGATCAGCGCCAAGCTGCCGCTGCATCGCCTGTGGCTCGAGCCCAATCCTGACCTATGGCTCGCCGAATGGGCGCCGCGCGTCCGCGCGATCGCGATCGCCGGGCATCTGCGTGCCGACGAAGCCTATATGCGCCGATTTCCCAGCCTCGAGATCATCTCCAGCTTCGGCGTCGGCTACGACCATATCGACGCCAAGGCTGCGGCGCGGCTCGGCGTCATCGTCACCAACACGCCGGGCGTGCTGGACGACGAGGTCGCCGACACCGCGCTCGGCCTCATGCTGATGACGGTGCGCCAGCTGCCGCAGGCGGAACGATATTTGCGCGCCGGGCTTTGGCCCAAGGGGGCCTATCCGCTTACCCCGTCGCTCAGGGGCCGGACGGTCGGAATCATCGGCCTCGGGCGGATCGGCAAGGCGATCGCAAACCGGGTCAGCGGCTTCGGGCTTGAGGTCGTCTACCACGGCCGCAACCCGCGGGCCGGCGTCGCCTATCGCTACTATCCTTCGCTCGTCGACATGGCCAAGGCAGCGGACATTCTCATCATCGTTGCGCCCGGGGGACCCTCGACCCGCCATATCGTCAACGCCGAAGTGCTGGAGGCGCTCGGGCCGGACGGGGTGCTGATCAATATCGCGCGCGGCTCGCTGGTCGACGAGAAGGCGCTGATCGAGGCGCTCAGGACCGGCAAGATTCTGGCCGCCGGGCTCGACGTTTACGAGAACGAGCCGAACGTTCCCGCCGAGTTGGTTGCGCTTCCCAACGCGGTGCTCTTGCCGCATGTCGGCTCGGCGTCGGTCAAGACCCGCCGGGCGATGGCCGAATGCGTCGTCGACAATCTCTTCGCCTGGGCCGACGGCAAGCCGCCGCTCACGCCCGTCCCGGAGACGCCGTGGTCAGGGAAATGGGGAAGGAGCGGGTAGAGGGACGCGGACGAGACCGCTCGCGGCGACCAGGAGCGTGACCAAGACGGAGCGCCGGTTTGGCTCTCGTAACCGACATCGATCACTTGAGCCAGGCGATTTCGCACGCCACAGCGCCTGCTTTCATGCTGGGCGCTGTCGCCGCGTTCTTATCGGTTCTCATCGCGCGCCTTGAACGCGTGGGCGACAAGCTCCACGCCCTGCGGACCTCCGACGCCAGCCTCGATCCGACTGGCGCCGTCGCCGCCTCGTTCGCGCGCCGGATGGAGCTTCTTAGCCGCGCCATCTATTTCGCAGTGCTGAGCGCTCTCCTCACCGCGGCGCTGCTGATTGGCGCGTTTTTCGCGGCCCTGGTGGGAATCGGCCACGCGCGGATCGTGGCGCTGATGTTTGTGGCCGCGCTGGCGCTGCTCATGGCCTCACTTGTCGAGCTCACGCGAGAGATGCGTGTCTACATGGCGCACATGCACCTGGAATGAGGGCCTCTTCATCTGCGGCGCAGTCCAAGCACGCGGCGCAGGAGGTCTATCGACCGAGGTTGGCTGTTTGGCCGGTCCGGCCGCGACTGGTACGATCACGGTTCTGAAAGCGCCCCAGCGCGCCACGTTGCTCGGCCAATTCGTCCAACGCAGATGGAGCATGCACAATGTTGAACAACGCCATGATTGGCTTATGCGCCGGGTTTGCCGCCTTGCTCGCAGCGCCGCTCGGCGCGTCGGCCCAGGACGCGATCGCCCAGCCCGGCCAGAAAACGATCGGCCAGTCTCAGGCGGCCAAGAGCGACATGATTCCCTCGCTCGCGGTCATCAATTCCCGGGGCGCCACTCTTCAGGGCGGCATCCTGACGATGACCGGAGTCGGGTCCAATTCCATCGTCTTCGCCGATCGTCCGTTTAGAGCCGCCGGGCACGTGCTGACCAAGCACTTCCTCAAGGAATGGGACGAGGGAAGCGACAGTTTCGCCAAGGATCCACCGAACGCCACCATATCGGTGCTGAGCGGGGAAGGCGACGCCGTCGAGGACGCGGTCGTGGTCCTCAAATCGCCGAAGCTCGAAGGCGACAACTTGATCTTCGAGGTGACGGTGCTTGAGGGAAGCCTGTCGAAGGCGACCGGGCCCGCGTCCCTGTTCATCGACTGGTTCGCCGCGCGCGGCTATGGCGGTCGGGGGTTCGTCGCCGGAGGCTATGGCGGCGGATGGCATGGCGCCTGGTACGGTCATCCGAATTACGGCGCGGTCGCAGGAGCGGCTGCCCTCGGCCTCGGCGCGGCGGCGGTCGGAGCGGCGGCGGCGGGCGCCTATTATCACCCGTACGCCTATCCCTACTACGCGCCGCCGCCCGCGGCCTGCGGCTACTACCCCTATCCGCCCTGCTACTGAGAGGCGTAGACTGCGGCATGGTGATCCGGCGTTCTCGTCAGCTTCGTAAAAGACCGAGGCGAAGCGGCGACGATGGGATGCCGATTGGGAGGCTCAGATGGCGACAAATGTTTTGACGCGTCGCGCCGCGCTCTTGAGTTTCGGCGCTTTCGCAGCCGCCGGCCTCAGCGGCTGCAACACCACGCCGGCCGCGGGCGTTCAGCCAGGCGCGCCGCCGCCGCCGGGCTTGCGGATCGGCGCCGTCAATGTCGATACGACGCCGCTCGTGGCCTATGTCGGCAATCCGACCGCGGGCTGGGCGCAGCAGGCTTTGCCCGGCGCGCTCGCCCAGGCCTTTGGTGCGCGTATCGCGCCGGGCGACCCGGGCGCAACGCCGCTCAACGTCCGCATCGACACGCTCTATCTCGGCGGCGGCGGCCCGGCCGATCCGGACCGGATGAGAGGCGTCGCGATGGTGGGCGGCCACTCGATCAGCGTGCGGGGAGTCTCGACCTACATTTCGAATCCGACCGATCAGGCGCTGCCGGAGCAGGCTCTGCAGGGCCGGGTGCAGGCGCTCGCGGTCGCCTTCGCCTACCGGCTGAAGAGCAAGTTGGGAGCGTGAACCGGCAACGGAACAAGATGCAGGCGACAATTCCTTGCGATAATCCGAAATCCTGCTAGGTTGGTGATGTTGAATGAATGGGTCAGCGTCGCCGGTCTTTCTGGCCACGACCTGATCATCGGCGCGGGGTAGGCCGCCAAGCTGGGCTTAGCCGTTGAAAAGTTTGGGCTGACGGCCAGAAAAGTCATTGGGTTTTGTTGCGCCGGATTTGGGTTTTTGTTGCGCGGGTTTTGGTTTTCATTGCGCCGGATTTGCTTCTTGTTGCCCCGGCCTTTGGCTTTGTTGCGCCGGGCCCTAACCGCCGACCGCCGCGTACTGCACGCCCCCCGCCGGTCGGCGATAGAGAGCCAGCGTCGCAATCAGGCCGCACAGCGCCGCGAAGCTCATCCAATACCCGGGCGCGGCATTGTCGCCGGTGTTTTGAATCAGCCAGGTCGAAATGAGCAGCGACGAGCCGCCGAGCGTCGTCGCGAGGCTGTAGGCGAGCGAAAATCCGGAGGTGCGCACCGAGGCGGGGATGAGTTCGGTCAGGGCGACGACCATGGCGCCGTTGTACCAGGCATAGATCAGCGACAGCCACAGTTCGACCGTGAGCAGCCTGCCGAAACTCGGTTCCCTGACCAGCCAGGCGAGCGCCGGATAGGCGGTCAGAAGGGCGAGAATCGTGAACGCGACGAGGATCGGCTTGCGGCCAATTCGATCGGAGACGGCGCCGGAGATCGGCAGCCAGATGAAGTTCGAAACGGCGATCGTCATTGTCGCCAGCAGGGCTTCGGATTCGGTGAGCTTGAGCACGTGTCTGGCAAAGGTCGGCGTGTAGACCGTGATCAGATAGAACGACACCGTCGTCATGATGACCATCGCCACGCCGCCAAGCACAAGCGGCCAGTTGGCGGCGAGCGTGGCGAAGATCTGACTTGTCGTCGGGTGAACTTTGCGCGCAGCGAATTCCTTTGTTTCCTGCAGAGAACGCCGGATCATGTAGAGGAACGGCACGATTGCGCAGCCGATGAAGAACGGGATGCGCCAGCCCCATGCGGAGGCCGCTTGCGGCGCCATCAGGTTGGCGATCGCGAAGCCGAGCAGGGCCGCGAACACGACCGCAACCTGCTGGCTCGCCGATTGCCAGCTGACATAGAAGCCCTTGTTGCCGGGAGTCGCCATCTCCGACAGATAGACAGAGACGCCGCCAAGCTCGACGCCGGCAGAGAATCCCTGCAGGAGTCGCCCGAGCACCACCAGCATCGGCGCGAGCGCGCCGATTGTCGCATAGCTCGGCACGAAGGCGATGAGGATCGTGCCGCAGGCCATGATCGAGAGCGTCACGAGCAGGCCCTGGCGGCGGCCGATGCGATCGATGTAAGGACCGAGCACCAGCGCGCCGATCGGGCGCATGGCAAACCCGGCGGCGAAGCTGAGAAACGTCGCCATCAGCGAAGCATAGGGATTGTCGCTGGGAAAGAAGGCTTCCGAGATCTGCTTGGCGTAGATGCCGAACAGAAAGAAGTCATACATTTCGAGGAAATTGCCGCTGGTCACGCGGAGAACGGTCTTGACCTTGTCCAAGCCGGTGTCGGCCATTTCGGCTTCTCCTCATCGGCGCGCCGGAATCTGCGCCCGGCGCGCCCCTCCCTCCAGTCGACCACATTACGCGCGGCGCCGCCGCCGGCACAATGGCCGCGGCGCGGCGGGCTGCGCCGACCACGTCAGGGAGCGGCAGTGACCGCCGCCGCCGATTTCCGCCGTATCGCGCTGTCGCTGCCGGGCGTGGCCGAATACCCGCATTTCGGCCGCCGCGCGTTCAAGGCGCGAGTCACGTTCGCAACGCTTGCGTCGGACGAGTTGAGCGCCAACCTCAAGTTCGCGCCGGACGAGCAGGCGCTGAAATGCGCCGTCGCGCCGGACGCCTTCGCTGCCTTGGACAACGCCTGGGGACGGCAGGGCTGGACCCGGGCGACGCTGGCCAAGCTCAGCGAGCCCGAGCTTCGCGCCGCGCTCGAGATGGCCTGGCGGCATGGCGCGGCGAAAGCCAAGCGCCGCGGCGCAGCGGGGGAAAAGAGCCGTTAGCCCGCCGCAGTTTCCTCCGGCGATCGAGCGCCGGCCAGCGTCTCGCTCGCCTCCCATAGCCTTCTTGCAGCCCCATCGTCGCGCGCGGCGGCGGACGGCTCGATAATCTTGCGCTTGGCGAAATAGGCGCCGGTGGTCTTGTCGACCTCCGGCGACGAGGCGAGGTAGACGATGGTGTCCGCGCCCTTTTCCGGCGAGATGAAGAACGGCCTGAGGACAGGGATCAGGCGTCCGGCCCAGCCGCCGCTCGACGAGCCAAATCGGGTCGCGACGACGCCTGGATGCAGGCAATTGGCCGTCACTCCCGTCCCAGCGAGGCGCCGCGCGAGCTCGCGGGTGAACAGGATATTGGCGAGCTTGGAACGGCCGTAGACCTTGAGTCCGCTATAGCCCTTGGCGCTCTGGAGATCGCTGAAATCGAGGCTCATGCCCTGGTGCGCGGTCGAGGAGGTGGACACGATCCGCGCCGGCGCCGAGGCGACGAGCTTGTCGTGCAACGCTTGGGTCAGCACGAAATAGGCCATGTGGTTGAGGGCGAAGGTCAGCTCCAAACCCTCGGGCGTCACCCGCCGCTCGGAAAACAAGGCGCCGGCGTTGTTGACCAGCACGTCGATGCGCGGCTCGCCGGCGGCGATCGCCGCCCCGACCTTGCCCGTTTCCGCCATGCTCGACAAATCGGCCAGGTGCAGGCGATGGCCAAGCTTGGGCGCTTCCGCTTCGAGCTTGCGCATCGTCGCCTGTGCGCGAGCCTCATCTCTGGCGACGATGACGATCCGGGCGCCCATGCCCGCAAGCTCAAGGACCGCGGCTTCGCCGATCCCCGATGTCGCGCCGGTCGCGACAATGGTCTTGCCCTTCATGGAACTGTCCTTTGGTTGCGGCCCTGACGCCCCTGCCATTTAAGCGCCTTTCGGCGACGCAAAAGAGGACGCCCGGCCAAACAGCCTTGAAGACGCCAATCGACGCGCCCGTGCAGTTTCGACCGTGACCCGCGCGGGCTATGCTGCGACGCGGTCGGCGCGACCGCGAGAGGACCGATCAATGGCGAAGGACCAGCAGGGCCTGACGCTTGCCGGCTCGTCTGAGTCGGCCGCGGCGTTCGATCGGGCGATCGCCGACTATTATGGGCTAACCGGCGATCCTGTCGGAATTCTCAAGCAGGCGTTGGCGCGCGATCGCGATTTCGCTCTGGGCGGCGTGGCGATCGCGGCGCTCTTCATGATCGGGGGGTTTCGCGGCGACCACCCGGAAGTTGTCGGTGCGCTGAGCGCGGCTGAG
The DNA here is from genome assembly GCA_963749715.1 of uncultured Alphaproteobacteria bacterium. GTDB lineage: Bacteria > Pseudomonadota > Alphaproteobacteria > Rhizobiales > Beijerinckiaceae > Roseiarcus. Next base: position 290,118 of record CAVVNR010000002.1, on the reverse strand, counting down.
CCGGCCGTGCGTCGCGGTTCGGAGCGCGAGCGGCGCCATCTCGCCGCCGCCAACGCCTGGGCGGAAGGCAAGAGCGCGCGGGCGATCCTCGGCTGGGAGAGCATCCTGGTCGATCATCCCACCGACGCGCTCGCGCTCCGCCTCGCGCAGGACGCCTACTACTTTCTCGGCCGATCGCTCGCCATCCGCGACTGCGCCGCGCGGGTGCTGCCGGCCTGGCGCCGCGACAACCCTCTCATCGGCTTCGTGCTCGGCCTTTACGCCTTCGGGCTCGAGGAGACGGGCGACCTCAACCGGGCGGAGGATTTCGGCCGCGAGGCGCTGGCGGCGAACCCGCGCGACGCCTGGGCGACGCATGCGCTGGCGCATGTGATGGAGGCGGCCAACCGCCATGACGAGGGCATCGCCTTTCTCAAATCGACGCATGCGGACTGGGCCGGCGCGCATTTCATGGCCGGGCACAATGGCTGGCATCTCGCGCTCTTCCTGATCGAGCAGGGACGCTTCGACGAGGTTCTGGGCGACTATGACCGCTTCTCGGCGCCAAAGCTCGCCGACGACGCGACGCTCGACCGCGTCGACGCCGCGGCGCTCCTGTGGCGGCTTGAGCTTGCGGGCGTCGATGTGGGCAATCGCTGGTCGTCGGTCGCCGGCAAATGGATGGCCCATGTCGACGACCATGTGCTTGCCTTCAACGACCTGCATTGCGCCTTCGCCGCCGCGCGCTCGCCCGACCCGTCCGACGCCGGGCGCCTCAGCCGTTCGCTCGACGACTATGAACGTCTGGGCTCGGGCGACAATCGGCGGGTGACGGCCGAAGTCGGCCGGCGCCTCATCGACGGCGCGCTCGCCTTTGGCGGCGGCGACTATGTCCGCGCGATCGAAGCGATCCTTCCGGTCCGCTATGAGGCGATCCGCATCGGCGGCAGCCACGCCCAGCGCGACATCGTCAACCTGACGCTGATCGCGGCGGCCGAACGCTCGGGTCAGTGGGCCCTGGCGCGCGCGCTGCTCGCCGAGCGCGCCGCGTTGCGGCCGACCGCCCGCACTCTGGCCGCGCTCGAACGGGCGCAAAGCCGCGCCGCGCATTGACTCCTACGGCCGGCGCCGCTGCGTCCAGCCGACGCATGCGTCAACCTCAGGCGGACATGGGCAAGACAGCCAAATCCGCGCCATTTCTGAGGCGCGCGGATCCTGGCTGTTTTAGATTTTTCAGAGGGTTAGCAATAGGCCGGGCGAGGCCTTCGGGGTCGGTCGGCGACGGGGTGGCCAAGGGCGGCGGACTGCGTTAATAATGGTTCAACGCATACGCGATAATTTGATTCGAGTGGTTAAGCGTAAGCGTAGGGCGAGGGATGCAGGGGACAGACGCGACATTCGACGAAGTTTCGTTCGCGGGCGGGGATAGCTCTCGGCGCGCGCTTCAAAAAGTCCTACCTGGCGCCGCCGCCATGGCGCTGGCCGGGGCCGTGGCTGTCTGGGCGCTGCATCTGCGCGAAGCGGCAGATCCGGACGAAGGCGCCACCCCGTTGGCGGCCCTGTCGAAGCCCTTCGGCGACATTGTCATCGACGCCGATCTGCTAGCCGAATTGAAGCGCGCCGCACCTGCGCGGGTTTCCTCGCAAGTGGCTAGCCACGAAACCGCTCAGCCCTCTTTCTCGGCGCCGTTCCCGCTGCCAAGCCTCGAACCGTTCACGCCCGCTCCCGCAGCGGGCGGCCCCGAAACCGAAAGCGCGCCCCTGCCGCCGATGCTGGAAGGTCCCGCGATCGGCGAGAATGCGCCTTTGCCGCCGCCGCGTCCCCCGGAGTTCGGCGCGCCCGTGAGACCCGCGCCCGAGCGCCAGGTTGCCCAGCCGAACCCGACCGCTCCCGCGGCGCCGGCCGACAATCGCAACATCTTGCAGAGGCTGTTCGGCTTCGGACAGCCGTCTGCGCCCGCCGGTCCGACCAGGCCGGCTGTCGCGTCCGCTCCCCCGGCCGCAGCCCACTATGCCCCGGCGTCCGAGTCCGCAGTCGCATCCGCGGCGCCGGAAGGCCGCGCGGGGCGGGGACCGTTGGCCGCGTTCTTTTCCTCTTTCGGCCACTCCGCGCCGGTCGCGGGCTACGACCGATATACTGCGGTCTATGACATCTCGGCGCGCACCGTCTACCTGCCCGACGGCACGCGGCTCGAAGCCCATTCGGGCCTCGGCGACCGGCTGGATGATCCCCGTTACGTGAGCGAACGCGCCCGCGGCCCAACCCCGCCGCACCTCTACGAACTGGCGCTGCGGGAGGGCTCCTTCCACGGCGTGCAGGCGCTGCGCCTCAATCCGGTCGGAGAGGGCGGCCTCTACGGCCGGGCCGGTCTGCTCGCGCACCCGTTCATGCTCGGCCCGAACGGCGATTCCAACGGCTGCGTGTCCTTCCGGGACTACAACGCCTTCCTGCGCGCCTATGAGGACGGGGAAATCAAACGCCTGGCCGTCGTCACCCAGCTTTGAGCCCAACGACGGGGCGGCTACAGGGCGCTCAGCCGAGGCCGTAGTCCTGCGTCAGTCTATATTGAAGAAACCAAGTTGGCCGCGACACTCTCTGAATGGAAGCGGCTTGGGCTTCGCGAGCAGGATGCCTACCGGGCCTTGGAACCAAATAGACTTTGATGACCTTGTTACGCCAACGATCTCGACAGAACCAATAATTCCACCAACGTCTGGTGGTTTCGATATATTGATATTTGCAAAGACTGGATGAAAGAAAGCTTCCGTATCCACGGGTTTTTGCCGCGACGCATTCGGGGCATGTCGCCCGAAGCCTGTCATGCGGCGCGCCCGGCATTCGCCGGTCGGCTCGGGAACAGGATCGGACGCCATGATGGCCCCTATATCCTTCAGGGAGGATTGGATGACCAGGAAGAGAGTAACGCGCCCGCCCGCGGGGCGCTCGGCCGAACGCAGCGCCGATGGAATATGGGCGGCGAAGGCTCCCCTCGCGGGCGCCCAGGCTCAGCGGTCGGATCGCAAGCGGGCGCCGGGGATCGTCGCGACCCTGATGTTGCCGCTGGCGGCGCTCGCGTTCGCCGGTCTTCTCTCCGCGCCGGCGCACGCTTTGACCCTTCAAGAGCAGGGGTGGCAGGTCGCCAACTCAAAGTGCAACAGCGGCGACGCCAAGCAGTGCGAGCTGCGCGACAGGCTCAGCGAGGCGTTGAAGCGCAAGGGCTGCACCTTTCAAGAGGACGGCGGCTGGTGGAAATGCTCTCGAGCGCACTGAACGCGCGGCCGGCCTTTGAGGCGGCGCGCCCTGACAGACCAGGAGGCACGGATTTTCGATTCCCGGCCTTCTGATCGGGGCGGCATGGTCTGTCGGTCTCGAAGAAGCGCCAAAGGGCTTTATGAGACGAGGGCAAGATATAGCAATTAGAATTATGTGTTTCGCGCCATTCAGTGAGCGCGACGAGCTGCTCGAGCCGTCTCAGTCTCGGCCGACTTCAAACCCGCGCTTGCGGAACAGCGCCGCGGGCGACGGCGGGCGACCGCGAAAGCCTCGATAGGCGGCCTCATAGTCGCGGCTGCCGCCGGCCGCATAGACGAAATCATGCAGCCGCCGGGCGACCGCCGGATCGAAGATGTCGCCGGCTTCCTCGAACGCCTCGAAGCCGTCGGCGTCGAGGACCTCCGACCACAGGTAGCTGTAGTAGGCGGCCGAATAGCCGCCCGAGAAGATGTGCTGGAAATGGGGAGTGCGGTGACGCATGGCGATTGCGTCGGGCATGCCGATCCGCGCCAGCTCCTGCTGCTCGAACTCAACGACATCGACATTTGTCGGGGAAGGGTCGAGATGCAGCCTGAGGTCGACCAGCGCGGACGCCGTGTACTCGACCGTGGCCCAGCCCTGATTGAACCGGCTCGCGCTGAGGACCTTGCCGAGCAGCGCCTCCGGCATCGGCTCGCCGGTCTTGTAGTGGAGCGCGAAGCGGCGCAGCATTTCCGGCTCCTTGATCCAATGCTCATAAAGCTGCGACGGAAATTCGACGAAATCGCCCGCGACATGGGTTCCGGAAATGAGCGGATAAGTCACGTCCGACAGCATGCCGTGCAGGGCGTGGCCGAATTCGTGGAAGAGCGTGCGCGCGTCGGCGAGGCTCAAGAGACTCGCCTCGCCCTCGCCGCCTTTGGCGAAATTCATCACATTGACAACGATCGGCAATTGCGGTCCGTCGAGCTTCTCTTGTCCGCGGAAATTGCTCATCCAGGCGCCGCTTCGTTTTGACGGCCTTGCGAAATAGTCGCCAATGAAAAGCGCGATCGGCGCCCCGTCGCGGCCGCTCACCGTCCAGGCGCGAACGTCGGGATCATAGAGCTTAAGGTCGAGGCGTTCTTCGAAGCCGAGGCCGAACAGCCGGCTTGCCGCATAGAAGGCCGCCTCGATCATGCGGTCGAGCTGCAAATAGGGCTTGAGCTCGCCCTCGTCGAAGTCGAACTCGGCCTTGCGCCGCTTTTCCGCGAGGTAGCGCCAATCCCAGGGCGCGACCTTGAAGTTTCCGCCCTCGCCGGCGACAATCGCCTGCAACGCCTCTTCATCCCTCCGCGCGCTCAAAACGCCCGGCGCCCAAACCGACTCGAGCAGATCGAGCGCGGCTTGGGGCGTCTTGGCCATCGTGTCGGCGAGGCGATAGTGGGCGTAGGATTCATAGCCGAGCAGGTAGGCGCGCTCGGCTCTCAAGCGCACCATTTCGGCGGCGATTGGGCGGTTGTCGCCCGCCCCGCCATTTTCCCCGCGCGCCTCCCAGCCCCGGAAGGCGGCCTCGCGCAGATCCCGCCGCGCCGAGAACTGCAAAAATGGCTCGATGCTCGACCGCGACAGGGTGACGGCGAAGCGCTCGGGATGGCCGCGCTCGGAGGCGATTCGCGCGGCGCTGGCGCGATAGAAGTCCGGCAAGCCCTCGAGGTCCTCCTCGTCAAGCAGCATGAGCCAGGCTTTTTCATCCGCCAGCACATTCTGGCCGAACTCCGCGGCGAGCGTCGCCAGCCGCTCGCCAATCGCCGCCAGGCGCGCCTTGGCCTCGGCCGGCAGTCCTGCGCCGGCGCGGGTGAAATTGAGATGATAGCGCGCGAGCACGCGCGCCTGTTCGACGGAAAGTCCGAGCCTGTCCGCGCCGGCCTTGAGCGCGTCGATGCGCTTGAAGAGCGCGTCGTTGAGATAGGTTTCGTTGCGGTGGCGCGCCAGGATCGGAGCCATCTCGCGCTCGATCGCCTGGAGCTCGTCATTGGTCGCGGCGCCCGTCAAATTGAAAAAGACTTTCGCCACGCGATCGAGGCTGCGTCCGCTTCGCTCGAGCGCCTCGATCGTGTTGGCGAAGGTGGGCGGCTCGGGATTGGCCGCGACGGTGTCGATCTCGTTGCGCGCGTCTTTCAGGGCGGCGTCGAAAGCCGGCCGGAAATGGCTGGGCTCGATGCTGTGGAACGGCGGCGCCTCGAAGGGCCCGGTCCAGGGCTCGAGAAGCGGGTTCTTGTCGACGGTCGACTCGGTCATTCCGCAGCTCCTTCTGGCCGCGCTCGATGAGCCCGGCCGACGCGGTCAGCGACCGCCTCTCGAATTCTCACGCCGCCTGTTTCTGATAGTCCTTGACGTCCGTGAACGCGATTTTGGGCCAGCGCTCCTGTTCGTAGCGCAGGTTGAAGGCGCTCGACGCCATGAACACCGGCGCGCCGTCGAGGTCGGCGGCGACGGATGAGGGATAGGCGTCGACGAACTTGTCGAGCTCGGTCTTGTCGGGCGATGACACCCAGCGGCAGACCTCGAATCGGCTCGGCTCGAAGGTCACGGGGAGGCCGTATTCGGCGCTGAGCCGCTCGGTGAGCACGTCGAGCTGCAACGCGCCGACGACGCCGACGATCGCGGCCGCGCCGTCATGCGGCAAGAACACTTGCACCACCCCCTCTTCCGCCATCTGCTGCAGCGCCTCGCGCAACTTCTTCGCCTTCATCGCGTCGGCGAGCTTGACCCGGCGCAGGATTTCGGGGGCGAAGCTCGGCACCCCGCGAAAGACGATCTCCTCGCCCTCGCTCAAGGTGTCGCCGATGCGCAGGAGCCCGTGATTGGGAATGCCGACGACGTCGCCGGCAAACGCTTCTTCGGCGAGCGAGCGATCCTGGGCGAAGAAGAATTGCGGCGCCGAAAGCGTCACGGGCTTCCCCGTGCGCACGAGCTTCGCCCGCATGCCGCGCTTGAGCTGGCCCGAGCAGACGCGCACGAAAGCGATGCGGTCGCGATGGTTGGGGTCCATGTTCGCCTGGATCTTGAAAACGAAGCCGGTCATCTTGCCTTCGTCCGCCTTCACGGTGCGGCTTGCCGCGGCCTGCGCGCGGGGCGAGGGCGCGAACTCGGCGAGCGCGTCGATGAGGTCCTTGACGCCGAAATCCTTGAGCGCGCTGCCGAACAGGACCGGCGTCATGTGGCCCTCGAGAAAGGATGGTTTGTCGAAGCGCTTCAACCCCTCGATCGCGAGATGGAGCTCATCGAGCGCTTCCGCGCGCTCGTGCTCGGGCAGAAGCTCAGCCACCCGCGGATCGTCGGGGCCGGCGATGGCGATCGTCTCCCCGTCCGGCCCGAACGGGATCAGGCGTTTGCCGCGGATATCGTAAGCGCCGGCGAGCGAGCGGCCGCGGCCGATTGTCCAGTTGAGCGGCGCGGCGTCGAGCGCCAGCGTCTTCTCGATCTCGTCGATCAAGTCGAACGGATCGCGCGTCTCGCGGTCCATCTTGTTGATGAAGGTCAAGATCGGGATGTCGCGCAGACGGCAGACCTCGAACAGTTTGCGCGTGCGCGCCTCGATGCCCTTGGCGGCGTCGATCACCATCACCGCCGAATCGACGGCGGTCAGAGTGCGATAGGTGTCCTCGGAGAAGTCCTCGTGACCAGGAGTGTCGAGCAGGTTGAAGACGCAGCCGGCTGTCTCGAAGGTCATGACCGAGGTGACGACCGATATGCCGCGCTCGCGCTCGATCCCCATCCAGTCCGAGCGCGTCTTGCGTCGGTTGGCCTTGGCCCGCACTTCGCCGGCAAGCTGGATCGCTCCGCCGAACAAGAGCATCTTCTCGGTCAGCGTGGTCTTGCCGGCGTCCGGGTGCGAGATGATCGCGAAAGTGCGCCGGCGCGCGACTGGGTTTGGGTCAGCCATGACGCTTGGGGTTTTCGGGAGACTGCCGCGCCTATCTAGTGCGACGCGGGCCGGAGGAAAAGGTCTCGCACGGACGCGTCTCGAAGAAAATGTCAATAGCCCGACGATACGCGGAACTTCGTGAGTTTCATGCCGAGGCGCGCCGCCGGAAGCGATACACGCGCGCGAGCTGGTTAGGGACTACGAAAAGCTCGTCCGCCTGTTCGAAGCCGGCTTCACGGCCCATCACTTTCCATGTCGAAGCGGTTTCAGAGTAGTCCGAAGCGCGATGATGGCTGTCGAAAGCAGCGAATTCCTCGTCCGACACCGCCGGCCATCCCTGACGCATCTGACGAAAGCGTTCCATCCAGCCTTCGCGGTCCTCGCCCTCTAGACAGGTCGGCTCCCAAATCAGGAGGAGCCCACCGTCCGCAAGGCGCTCCTTCACTTTTCTCATGAAGGACCGCTTCGTCCGCTCGGAGATGATGGAGCGTCTGACCAATCCAGACGACGTCGAGAGGTCCGGTCCAGTCGTCGATGGCTTCGACGAAACCCAGTTGGTGAAGCTCTACCGGACAGGAAAGGGACGCAAGCTCCGCTCTTCCGACGTCGAGAGAGGGTTCAGATATGTCGACGCCGACGTATCGGCCGCAGAGGTCCCGGCCACGCTGCCGCGAGCCCATGGCGGTCCCGCACCCCAGGTCGGCGACGAAATCCATGACCGGAGGCTTCGTTCAGGAGGACATCAGTGAAGCAGACCGGTAGACTTCACGATGCGCCATGTTGTTTGCAGCAGACCACTTTCTGGTAGAGTGGCGAGACCTTTCGCGAGCAATTCCTGATCTGTCGTCATGTTCGGCTCCTAGTCGGGAGGGGGCCCTCTCTTGCCGAGCAAGCTGTCCGCGCGAAAAATCATGCCTTTTCTCTAGCGCGATCCACCGCCAATGGAAGGCGCCTGCTCTTCGCCCAGCCTCCAGCCGCCGCTTGCGGTGGTCCGGCAGTCCGAACCGCCGCCTCTTCGTTGTGGACGCGGGATGAAAGGGGGGAGGCCGGGATGGGAGGTCGCATCCGCCGTTCGAACGATTAGACGGCTGGGGTCGGATCTGTCATTCGCCAGCGGCCGTCGTGTTCGTCCATGCCCTGCGGCATTCGCTCATCTGGAAAATCCTGTTTGCGCCTGAGCGAATCGAAGGCGATGGTCGCGCGAATTCTCCACATCCTTGATGAAATGGCTAGCATCCATGCTCGATCGTCCGACCACCCGCGAAGGCTGGCTCGCCCGCGCCGCCGCGCTCAAAATCGAAGGGCCGCGCCTTCATCGACGGCGCCTATGTCGCGGCGGCCGATGGCGCGACCTTCGCCAAGGTCTCGCCGATCGACGGCAAGGTCATCGCCGAGGTCGCCGATTGCGGCGAGGCCGACATCGACCGCGCGGTGCGATCGGCGCGGAAGGCCTTCGAGAGCGGCGTCTGGCGCGACGCCGACCCGGCCAAGAAAAAGAAAGTCCTCCTGCACTTCGCCGAGCTCATCCGCGAGCACGGCGAAGAGCTTGCGTTGCTGGAGACGCTCGACGTCGGCAAGCCGATCGCCAATTCGCTAAAGGTAGACGCCCCGTTCTGCGCCAATTGCATTCAGTATTACGCCGAGTTCGCCGACAAGCTCAGTGACGAAATCGCGCCCGGTCGGCGCGCATGACGTCGCGATGGTGCGGAAGGAGCCGCTCGGCGTCGTCGGCGCGATCGTGCCGTGGAACTATCCGCTCATCATCGCGGCCTGGAAGCTCGGGCCGGCGCTGGTCGCGGGCAATTCCGTCATCCTGAAGCCGGCCGAGCAGTCGCCGCTCGGCGCGCTGCTCCTCGGCCGGCTTGGCAAGGAGGCGGGGCTGCCGGAGGGCGTGCTCAATGTCGTTCCGGGCTTCGGCGAGAAAGCCGGCAAGCCGCTCGCGCTCCACTTCGACGTCGATATGATCGCCTTCACCGGCTCGACCGAGGTCGGCAAGCTGATGATGATCTACGCCGGCCAAAGCAACATGAAGCGCGTCGCACTCGAATGCGGGGGAAAATCGCCCCATGTCGTGATGCCCGACGCCGACCTCGACTCCGCGGCCGAGGCGATCGCCTGGGGCATCTATTACAATCAGGGCGAGACCTGTCACGCTGGTTCGCGCGTGCTCGCCCACGCCTCGATCCGCGAGGCGCTGGTCGAGAAGATCGCCGCGGTGCAGAAGGCCGAGATCCCGCTTGGCCATCCGTTCGACGCCGGCGCGCAGCTCGGCGCCCTGATCGAGGAGCGCCACATGGAGCGGGTGCTCGGCTATATCGACATCGGCGTCAGGGAGGGCGCGCGAATCGCTCATGGAGGCAAGCGCGCTTTCGCCGAGACGGGCGGATTCTATGTCGAGCCGACCATCCTCGACGGCGCGAGCAACGCCATGCGGATCGCCCAGGAGGAAATCTTCGGGCCGGTCGTGGTCGTCATCCCGTTCGCAACCGAGGCTGAGGCTGTCAGGCTCGCGAATGACACCATCTATGGCCTCGCCGCCGCGGTATGGACGCGCGACATGAAAGCCGCCCACCGGCTTTCGCGCGCCATTCGCGCCGGCACCGTCTGGGTCAACACTTACGATCGCTCGTCGATCGCGACACCGTTCGGCGGCTTCAAGCAGTCGGGCTTCGGCCGCGACCGCTCGCCGCACGCGATCGACAAGTACATGGACTTCAAGACGATCTGGACCGCATACAAGTAGGGCGAGCTAAGACGATCCGAGCGTGGATTCATCGCCATGATGATATTGTCGGACTGCACCTGAATAGGGTATGGACTCAACTCTGACGCGCTCGCACCAACTCGGGTGACATGAGTGCGCCGCGCGCGGAGGAGGAATGGATCGCAAATGGTTGCCGCTCAACGCGCTAAGAGCGTTCGAGGCGGCCGGGCAACATCTCAGCTTCACCGCCGCCGCCAATAGCCTGACGGTCGCCCAAAGCGCCGTCAGCCGTCACGTGATCGTGCTCGAGAACTTTCTTGGCGTGGCCCTGTTCGAGCGGCGCCCCCAACAACTGGTGCTCACCGAGGCCGGGCGGCACATTCTCCCCGTGGTGTCGAAGTCCTTCGACCGCATCGACCAGGCGCTGGGCGAGGTGATCAAGGAGAAGGGCCGGCCGAAGCGGGTGCTGAAAGTCGCCCTGCCGACCTCGTTCGCGCATCGGCTCGCCATTCCGATTCTGCGCGATTTTCGCGCCGAGAATGCCGGCATCTCGCTCGAAATCGTGTCCAAGCCGACCACCGGACCGGAAGTGGACGGCGATATCGACATCGCCATCGTCTATTCCGAGCCGCGCGTCACCGATGCGATCCACGATCTCCTATGGATGGTGCGCTCGACGCTGCTCTGCAGCCCGAAGCTCATCGAGGGGATCGACGCGAGCGATCCCGGACGGCTGATCGCCGCCAACGATCTCCTGCACCTCAAGATCGAGGGCCGGCCCCGCCACTTCTTTTGGGAGATGTTCGTTCGCTCGATTGGGCGGCCGGATATCGCCGTCGATCGCGGCCTGGTGTTCGACACGCAGCAACTTGCCGCCCAATATGCGATGATGGGCGACGGCCTCGCGCTGCTCGATCCGCTCCTGTTCCACGAGGAGATCAAGGCCGGCCGGCTGGTGCGGCCGTACGACCTCTGGCTTGACGAAGGCTATGGCTACTATCTCACCACACACCCCGAGGACCTCAGCAACGAGGCGGTGGCGTTGTTCCGCTCCTGGCTCATTGCCCGGTTTTCCGCCGGCGCAATCGCCCGTCCGCCCGAGCCGGAGCCAGCGTCAGCCGAGGCGCCGAAGCTGCGCGCGGCGAAATAGCGGCTTCGAGAAGCCTTGGCGCGAATTGGCATGCCGCGATGCCATTTTGGCGCGAGGCGGGTATAAGCAGCGCCGTTAGAACGCCACACACGACCAGTCGCGTTCGGCGTGGACGTTAAGCGCGTTCGCGGGCGGCAAGACTCTGGGGAACATGAATGACGACCGACACGCCGCCGCAGGATACGGGGCGCGCCCGCCGCCGGCGCGCGCCTGAACGCGGCGGCGCGGCGGCGCCGGCCGGCCAGCCGAAGTCGCCTTTCGCGCCGCTCGACCTCGTCTCCCGCGACGAGCTCGAATTGATCCATCGGGCCGCGCTCACAGTCCTGAAAGAGATCGGCATCGACTTCCTGCATGACGAAGCGCGCGCATTGCTCAAACAAGCCGGCGCCGACGTCGATCCGGCCTCGCGCCGCGTTCGCTTCGATCCCGCGCTGGTCGAAGCGCATATCGGGCTCGCGCCGAAGGAATTCGTGCTTCATGCGCGCAATCCCGCGCGCAATCTTAGCGTTGGCGGACGTCACGTCGCGTTCGGGTCGGTGGCGAGCGCCCCGAACTCGTTCGACCGCGCCGGCGGGCGCCGGCCAGGGAACAAGCGCGACTTTCAAAACTTCATTCGCCTCGGCCAGAGTTTCGACTCGATCCATTTCTGGGGCGGCTATCCGGTCGAGCCGATCGACATTCACGCCTCCGTCCGCCATCTCGACGCGCTGTTCGACATGCTGACGCTGTCCGACAAGCCGATCCACGCTTATAGCCTTGGGCGCGAGCGCAATCTCGACGCCATCGAGATGGTGAAGATCGCCCGCGGGATGGACGACGAGACGCTCGAGCGCGAGCCGTCGTTGTTCACCGTCATCAACTCGTCCTCGCCGCTGAGGCTCGACACGCCGATGCTGGAGGGGGTCATCCAGATGGCGCGACGCAACCAGGTCGTGGTGCTGACGCCGTTCACCCTCGCCGGCGCCATGGCCCCGGTCACGCTCGCGGGCGCCCTCGCCCAGCAGCATGCCGAAGCGCTCGCCGGCCTCGTCATGACCCAGGTCGCACGGCCCGGCGCGCCGTTCGTCTATGGCGGCTTCACTTCGAACGTCGACATGAAATCGGGCGCGCCGGCATTCGGCACGCCCGAATACATGAAAACGGCGATCGTCGGCGGCCAGCTCGCGCGCCGCCTCGGTCTGCCCTACCGCTCCTCGAACACCAACGCCGCCAATTCGCTCGACGCACAATCGGCCTACGAGAGCGTGTTCTCGCTCTGGGGCGCGATCATGGGGGGGGTAAACTTTCTCATGCACGGGGCGGGCTGGATGGAGGGCGGCCTGCAGGCCTCGTTCGAAAAGATGGCGCTCGACGCCGACCTGCTGGCGATGGTCGCGGAGTTTTTGAAGCCGCTCAAAGTGGACGAGGCGGAGCTGGCGCTCGAAGCGATGCGCGAGGTCGGCCCGGGCGGGCATTTCTTCGGCGCCCAGCATACGCAGAGCCGCTACCGCACCGCTTTTTTTCCGCCGATGATCTCCGACTGGAGAAATTACGAAAGCTGGCGCGAAGCCGGCGCGCCGACCGCGCTCGACGCCGCCGAACGCATCGTCGCCGAGCGGCTGCGCGATTTTGTCGCTCCCGGGCTCGAGTCCGAGCGCCTTGAGGCGCTCACGGCCTTCGTCGCCCGCCGCAAGGCGGAAGGCGGCGCGCCGACCGACTTTTGAGCGCGAGCTCGCCGCAAAGCGGCTCCCACGACGGCGCGCCGCTGCATGCGGCGGTCGCGGCGGTGTTTTTTGCCCTTGGCGTCGGCATCGGCCTGTGGGGTGGCGCCTCAGGCGCGATCCTGACCCGCGCCAGCGTCGACGCGGCGACGTTCGGAATCCTTTTGACCGTGTATACGGGCGCCTATCTCACCGCCATGTCGGCGGGCGGGGCGCTGGCGCATCGTTTCGGCATCGAACGTGTTCTGCCGGTGAGCGCGATCGTCTACGGCGCCGCTCTGTGCGGGTTGCTCAACGCCTGGAGCAAGGCTGAGGTCGCCGTCGCCCTGATCGCCGCCGGGTTCCTTGGCGGCGTCGTCGACGTCACCATGAACGCCGAAGGCGCACGGATCGAACGGCGGCTCGGCCGGCCGATCTTGGCCCGGTTGCACGCTGCAGCGTCGGCCGGCATGGCGATCGGCGCGATTTTCGGCAGCCTGATCGCCGCCGGTTCAGCGCCCCGGACGGCCGGAATTCTCGCTGCGCTCGCGCTCGCAGGCGCCGGCGTCGGCTATGATCGCGCGGCGCGGAACGACCGTCCTGCTCCGGCGCCGGTCGGGTCGCCTCGGCGGAGCGGACTGTCGTTCGCACCCGCCCTGATCGGGCTCGGCGTGGTCATCGGCGTTTCGATCGCGGCGGAGCTGGCGGCGTCGTTGTGGTCTACGTTGCTGCTGCGGGAGGAAGCGCCGAGGCTGGCGGCGATCTCCGGCCTTGGCGCTGCGTTCTTTTCCGCTTGCCAGGCGGCGCTGCGCTTCAACGCCGACGCCATTCGCCTTCGCATCAGCGATCCACGCATCATCATCGCGTCGTTCGCGATTGCGGCCACGGGCTTCGCCCTGGTCGGCGCCCAGGCTGGATTTGCCGCGAGCGTTGCCGGTTTCGCCCTGATCGGCGTCGGCACCGGCCCGATCGTGCCCTGCAGTTTCGCGCTGGCCGCGCGCCAGTCGGAAGCCGGACCCGCGGTCGGGCTCGCCTCCGCTTCGCTGTTCAGCGCGCTGACGCGTCTACCCGGCGCCGCTGGCGACAGGGGCGATCGCGCAAATGCTTTCGCTGCCGGCTGCGTTTGCCGCTTTCGCGTTTGCGCTCGCTGTCACCGCCTGCGCCGCGGGCGCCGTCACCGCCGTGCGAGGCCCCGCCCGATCGGCGCGCAAGGCGTGAAAGCTGGGTTGGGCAATGGGCAGAGGGAGTTCACGCGTGGTCGCCGGCGGCGGGCCCTACCAGGTCGCACACATCGACCGCCGGGGCGTTTTCCCAGTTTGGCCTCGCTTAGATTAGCTCGCTCGGCACGAGCCTGCCCTCGATAGGTAGCGGCGCACGCCTCACTTTCACACGCTCGTAGGAGTAAACGGCATCCGTGGCGGCGCGGTCTCCCACATCAGGGCGACGTCTTCGGGCGTCAGGCCGTAGGCCGTGTTGACGAGATCGCACAGACGACGTTCAAGTGTTAGCGCTTCTTGAGCAGCACGGCGCGCAGGTTCGACGGTGTTCGAATGCTCCCGCTTCAGTCGAGCGACATCGGCGGCGGAAAGATTTCGATTTTGGCAACGCCTTTCGCACCGCGGCGGCGAAAGCGTCGGCGTCGAGCCGGTGCGGCTGCCCGACTGGCCGCACCCGGCTTGTCAAGGCCGTATTCGAGACGAATCCAATCGAGGATCGCTCTTTCGCATAAAAATCGAGCTTCCGTAAGTTGCCGCAGCCTGCGCGTTGCCGTCGACCACTTCATCTTGGGAAATAATTCGCGGAATTAGCTGCCTTACTATGAACTTCAACAATCTCAAAGCTTCGTCCTTGCCGTGAATTGCGCGTCGCCAACTCCACCACCATATCGTGCGCGAATTCATCACGGCTAGAATCCAATAATTCGTCGAGGGAAGCATATACGCGGTGTTCGGAAGGTATTGATTGCTCATGTCGATTTGAAAAGTCTGCCACCAACTTAGCTCTTGATAAATGAGTTTGGCCTCTCCAAAAGCATCATAGTAGTCACACGCTCGCAATTCCCACCAGAATTGTCCTTGATCTTCCCGATGACGCAGTCCTACCCTCTTGCCCGTCTTTTCGCGGTCCTTGTAATCTTCGAAGCCTTTCATGTGTCTATGCAACGCCGGGTAAGCTCTTCGAGAAGATTGCCTCAGCTTCTTCTTTGTCCTCTGATTAAACCAAGGCCGAGCGAAATTCCCGCTCGATTTCAGTATGATCATGAATAATCCGCTATCGGGCGACCACCACCGCTCGATATCCTGTCCACGCAGGTAGGGCTTAATGAGTCCCCCGCAGCTGGGATCTGTCCTGAACAAGCTTGTTGCGTTTTTCCGTATCGATCAGGAACGCCTCATTCAATCCCGTCTTGATTCCGTACAGTGGTTTAACGCCCGCATAATCCTTTAACGGCACGCCGTTGCGCTCGATCTTTTCCAGCAGATGCATCGCTGGCTTCCGGTTCGAGAACCCAGCTCTCCTTCGTGAACATCGCGGGCGGGGCAGCGGAAACGTTGCTCGCGTCAGCGCTTTTGCCAAGGCCTTTTTTGGCACTATGTCGCGCGCGATCACGCAGATATCTGTGCTCGTTATCGGCGCAGTTACGCGGTCCGGTTTTCTCACTAGCGGTACGCAAGGAATTACATCCGCGTCGGGAAAGAAGTGCTTCGCGTGGCCGAAATCGGCTACGAACTCCAGCCAGCCTATGCCCGGCGAACAGCTCACGCAGAGTTTTCCGCGTAGCCAGCCTTCAGCCATTTGTTCGTTACGACATAGCTCATGCGGCCGCCTGGGCGCAGCAGCTTTCAGGCCTTGCTCGTAAAAGTAGATGTAGAGATCAGCCATGCCGTCATAGGCTTTGTAGGTCTTCTTTAACGCTCGCTTCATCAGGTCACCAAGGAGTTCTTGTCGCACGTAAGGCGGATTGCCGATGATCGCGTCAAAGCCACCTTCCGGTTCGGCCCGAGCGCGAGATTGCTCCCAGACATTTGGAAACGCCGATCTCCCAATGAAGGAAGCCGTTCACGCGTCGCCATTACCCGGATCCTCTTCCACCAGAATCCGTCAGCCATCAATCGCCGATGATCATCGATGCTGATCGCCGGAAAGAGGCTAGCGCTGATTTTTTCAGCCTCTCCAGCGATAAGCGAGTGTTGTTTAATGAACTTCCGGCGGCGCGTATGCGTTTTGCTCCAGTACGCCATTTTAAGCGGAAGCGCTGAAATTTGCCTTCGAATGCACGAGTTGCAATGCTGGCTGCTTTTTCGAAAGCGCGCTGCATCAGCGCTCGTATCTTCGCGATCTGTTTTTCTGATTTGCCTGCGATCTTCTGCGTAGGTCGGGCGCCCTTCTCGGGTGCGGCTGTCGATTACACCGCAGCATTTGTTCCGCGGTCAGAAGCGAGAACAACGCTTCCATCGGCTTAAGTAACATCCTCGACTGTGCCGAACTTTGCCTTGGACGAAGCAACCTCCGCCATGTCGTTGTCGCTCGTTTCACTCGATCTTGCGTCATCACGCTCGCGACGCTTTCGACGCGAGCGATCTGCGCCGAGATTGAACAGCGCGCCGCGCTTCTTTAGCGTATCCACAGTCGGACGCAGACAGGCGCCGATGACGCTGTCCGCCAGCAGCTCAAGTGGTGATCGAGGTACGAGAAGCAGGCGCCCCGACCGTGAATGAATGAAGCCAAAGCGCGACCTTGGCGAGTTCAACAGCCATCGGGGTTCTTGTCGACGCCGTAAACGACACGCTTCAGCACCATACGGCGAACGATATGCGGCGGTCATCCAAGTTGCGCTTTCAACATATTCAGCCATCGGCGGGCCTCGTTCTGCGCCTAGCCAGATCCGTGCGGAAAGCCGGCGATGCGGTTCGAGCAAGCGGCGAGAGCATAGTTCGCCCAGTTTTCACGAGTTCAGCCGCGGCTTCCGCCATCGAAGCGCAAAACTTGCATCTGCCAGCCAATCGACGAGACTAACGAGGAAAGTGCCCCGAGCCCATTGCTGGATCGCAAATCTTCATCCCCAGTATGCTTGCGGCTGGATCGGATTTGGCGAGCGCCATAAGCCGAATCCTTCTTGGGGTTCGGCGAACCTTGCTAGCTCTTTCGCCTTTGCCTTCGAATACCTCGACGCGCTCAGCGACAAGCGGCCCGACAGTTTTTCCAGATAACGAGCGAGACGAGGTCATCCGGCGTGTAGTAGCTCCCTGACTTATGCCGGGCTTCGTCGTCTGCGTCGATCTTCGACGCCGCCTTTCGCGTTGCGGCGCAAGCCGAATTCCAAAATGCGCTCGTAGACGCTGCCAAGCTGCTGCACTGACAGATCACGATAGTTGATGTATTTGGGTCCGCGCCCGTCGTCAGCCTCGTGGCTGAGGCCGAAAATCGTATCGGCGATGACAGGGTCCGGAAGTTGCACTCGGTCCAGAATTGGCGCGGCTGCGGTCTCGAACAGTCCGCCGTTATAAGGCGGTATGCCAAGCGGATCGTCGCCTTGCGCGACGACGCGGAAAATCGAAGTGAGCCTCGGCCAATATGTGACGAAGCTCGGCGAGAATTGACGCCCGGTCACTTTTCTGTCGGCAATTTCGAGGCGAATTTTCCTCAGACAGAAGTCTGCGTAAGGCCCGTTTTCCTCAGGCAGAAGATTACGGTCTTCGGCATAGAGAACGAAGAGGAGCCGATAAAGAAGGATCAGCGTCGCTTCCCTCACGTCCGCGAGGTAGGCGTCAGACAGCACCCGTTTGCGTTGCGGGTCCGCCCTGACGATGGCGTCGGCAAGACTGGGAAACACTCTATCGAAGACGATTTTTGAGAGGTTCTCTGTGACTTGCGATTTCCAGAACTTGCCCGTCTGCCTTGCAATTTCGTGAAAGGTTTGACCGCTCGGTTGAGGCAGGAAGGCAGAGGGCCCAAACATTGCCACGAACAAGTTGAACGCATGTGCGCGCCACTGTTCATCGCCGAAAAAATTGCTCGGCCGCCGGTCGAAGAGATCAAACCCGCATCCGGGCAGGTTGAGCGCTTTTCCGAGATCGACTTCCAGAAAATCTTCCGAGACGGATAGCGCACCCTGCCAATAGAGACGCCATGCACGGCCATTGGTGAGCACACCCCATCGCAAGCCGCCTTCGGTGACGTCGTCCACGCGCCGCAAGTATCGTAACATCTGTGTCGAAGGAACGCCTTCGTCGGCTTCCTTTCCCTTCTCGACACGGTCCAGGAGCCGGCCCCAACGCTTTGCCTCGACGACGCACAAACCGTGCTTGAACCGCTGCCAATCGCTTCTTTCCCTGCCAGCGCGTTCAAGGGCGAACTCGCTCAGCAAATAGCAATGCGTCTGTAACGTCGGCGCGTCCCTTGACCGACGCGTTTGGCTGAACGAAGACCCTATCGCCCCAGCCAATCGCCGAAAGCAGAGGATAGATCAGGTCCTTCTCGGTGACGGGCTCGCTGGGCTTCTGAGTTCCAGTCAGCTTGGCACAAAGCGAGGCGGCTGTTGCGCGCATTTCCGCCAAGGCCCGATCGTCAAGCGCTTGCCATGGAGACGTCGAGAGTATCCCCTCAGTCAGAAAGTCGCGCGTGAACAGCCCACCCGATATCAAATCTCGCCCTCGAATCGCCGCGCAGCAGGAACACTACACGGGGATGGCAAAGGTTTGAACGACGAGAGTCTGCGTTGTCTTAGGCGGCCGTTCACTCGTCGGCCGCAGACGCGCGCGTCTCTACCATCTGGTCGCGCCTCCCATACGCCCGTGCGACGGGCTAGCCCGGACGGCGACTGGGCGACAAAGCCGGTTGGAGGATGCGACAATCTTTCGAGCAATTCCTTAAAATCGGAAGCCGTGCAGGGTTCGCGGTTGCCTGCGCATCGCGAGATCAAACAAGAGGCGGGTGGGCGTGCGCCGGATGGCGAGCCATCGCGAAAGCCGTCAACCAAAGTTCATCAACAAATTCTTGACTTTCAGAAAGATAGCGGTCTAATTATCTGGTCTCCAGAAAAGATGGTTCATTCCGCCATGGCCGCTTCGATCGCCAGTCCGACTCAGTAACGCTGACCGCCGTCGAGCAGCCATGTGCGCCAATTGCACATCCTTTCTATGATCTTAATCAATATGATTTATTTCGCCCAGAGACGACCGAAAAAGAAAAAACTCGCGTGAGAGGCCGGCGCAACCCTTTGAAAAGGCGCGATTTGCGGAAGAGAAGAGTTTGGATTTTCCTTCCCTAAGGCTTGGATTTTGCTTCGACCGGCTCGGATTCTCGTTCCCCTGCTTCGCGTAGCAGAAGAAACTCAGTGGCCACACGGAACTCGATGGACAGTAACTTGAACTCGACTTGTGTGAACGCCGCCGGCGGCGGAGCGGGCAGGCGCGCGTCGCTGGGCGCGGCGTTGCCTTGGGGCAGCGCTGTTGCAGAGCATGCGCGCACGGCCAAGCGGCTCCGAACGCCCCCGGCCCGTGCGGAGAAACAATGAAAAAAATCCTGCCGGTGATCATGTGCGGCGGATCGGGCTCGCGCATGTGGCCGGAATCGCGCGAAAGCCTGCCGAAGCAATTCATCCCCCTGATCGGCGATCGTTCGACGTTTCAATCGATCGTCAGCGTGGTCGGCGACCCCGCGGTGTTCGATCCGCCGGTCGTCATCACCAATTTCGACTATCGGTTTCGTGTCGCCGAGCAATTGCGGGAGATCGGCGCCGAGGCCACGATCCTGCTCGAGCCCGAGCGGCGCGACAGCGCGGCTGCGGTCGGCGCGGCGGCCGCCTGGGCAGCCGCACGCGACCCGAAGACTGTACTGGCTCTTCTCGCGGCCGACCATATCTTCGACGACGGAAAGCAATTCGCGCGGCTGTGCGCCGAGGCCGGAAAGGTCGCCGCGGCCGGCGAAATCGTCACATTCGGCATCACGCCCGACCATCCCGCGACCGGCTATGGCTATATTCACCCGGCTGAGCCGCTGGCGATCGATCCCAAAGTGCGGCGCATCGCGCGTTTCGTGGAAAAGCCGGATGAAAAGCGCGCGCGCGCATTCATCGAGGACGGCTATCTTTGGAATTCGGGCAATTTCGTCTTTCGCGCCGATGTGATGCAAGAGGAGCTGGCGCGCTTCGAGCCGGAGATTGCCGCGGCGGCGGCGGCGGCGGTCGCGGGAGCGAAAAAGGATCTCGGTTTCGTCGTCCTCGACCATGATTCTGTTCGCCACCGCGCCCAAGACGTCCATCGACTACGCGGTGATGGAGCGAACCGACAAGGCGGCGGTCCTGACCGCCGAAGTCGGCTGGTCGGACGTCGGCGAGTGGTCGGCGGTCTGGCGCTTGAGCCGCCGGGACGCCGACGGCAACAGTTTGCGCGGGCGGGCGGTTGCGATGCATTCGTCGAACGTGCTGGTGCGCTCGGAGGAGCAGCTCGCGGCCGTCGTCGGCCTTCGCGATGTGGTGGTTATCGCAACCCGCGACGCGGTGCTGGTCGCCGACCGGTCGCAGACGGACAAGGTGAAGGCGCTCGTCGAGCGTCTCAAAGCCGAGGGCCAGCCGGAGGCGACCCGACACGTGCGGATATATCGGCCGTGGGGCTATTATCAGAGCATCGATCAGGGCACGCGCTACCAGGTCAAGCGCATTGTCGTGCGCCCTGGCGGGCGGCTATCGCTGCAAAAGCACCATCACCGGGCGGAGCATTGGGTAATCGTGCGCGGCGCCGCAGAGGTGACGCTCGACGGCAAGGCCGAGCACGTGCACGAAAACGAATCGATCTACCTGCCGATCGGCTCGACGCACCGGCTCGCCAACCCCGGCAAGATCGATCTCGAGCTCATAGAGGTTCAGACCGGCAGCTATTTCGGCGAGGACGATATCGTGCGCATCGATGACGATTACAGCCGGAAATGAGATTATGGCGGCGCCGCGCAGGGCGCCGCCATTAAGGTCAGTCCTGTTCCCGCGAAGCCAGGCGGGCGATTTCGTGAATGTCGGCGCGATCGATGCCGATATCGTGCAACTCGCGATCCGAATAGGCCGTAAGTTCCTGCAACACGCTCCAATAGACGCGGCGGGCGCGCAGGAATCGCGTAAGCGAGAACATCTTCATGGCGGTCTCCTTTGGTTGACCGCCCTCCCGATTTCAGCCTCAAGCGATCGAGGCCGACTGGTCGCTCCTTCTCCTAGACCGCCCCGAGATAGAATGCTGCGCTGCAAAAGTCAATGGTGCGACGCGATAATTCATGTGAAATGCGCATGACGACACAATGGCGGAGACGTGGCGAATCCGTATCATAGCAATTAAGTGCAGGAAAATTAACCATTTTCGTGGCTCAAATTGGCATAGACATGCGAATTACGCATATCAGCGATCCGCGCCGGCCCGCCGCCGCGGCGCCGGCGCGCAAAAGGTTTGACAGTCTCGTCCGGCTCCTCTAGCAGACTTCGGTTCAGGCGCGCTCCCGGCGAGACGGGAGCGCGTTTGTCGTTTGACGCACCCGCGGCCTTCAGGCCTTGCTCGGCTCACGGCCTGTCGGCGCTTTGGCGCGGAGGAGGGCGCGTTCCTCGTAGTACCTTGATCGCTCGATTGAGAGGAATCGCGATGACGAAGCGCGCGGAAGCAAAATACAAGATCGATCGCCGCATGGGCGAGAACATCTGGGGCCGGCCTAAGAGCCCCTATAACAAGCGGGAATACGGGCCGGGTCAGCACGGCCAGCGGCGCAAGGGCAAGGCGACCGACTTCGGCACCCAGCTCAAGGCCAAGCAGAAGGTCAAGGGCTATTACGGCAACATATCCGAGCGGCAGTTCCACAAATATTACGTCGAAGCCCGTCGCCTCAAGGGCGACTCGAGCGCCCATCTGATCGGCCAGCTCGAGCGCCGGCTCGACGCGCTGATCTACCGGGCGAAATTCGTGCCGACCGTGTTCGCCGCGCGGCAGTTCGTCAACCACGGTCATATCAAGGTCAACGGCCGCCGCGTCAACATCGCCTCCTATCAGGTCAAGGTCGGCGATCTCGTCGAGATCAAAAAGTCTTCGCGGCAGCTGCCGCTGGTGATGGAAGCCAACGCCCTCGCAGAGCGAGACGTACCCGACTACATCGAAGTCGATCACGCCAAGGGCACGGCCAAGATGACCCGCATCCCGAGCCTCTCCGAAGTGCCGTACCCGACGCACATGGAGCCGAACCTCGTCATCGAGTTCTATTCGCGCTGACGATCGGGTCATGCCGGCGAGAGCGGAGCCCAGAGCTTCCGCGTCACGCCTGCGAAGGCGGGCATTCACCGCTTCGCGCCAACGCCAGGCCGCTAGTCGGCGGCGCCGCGGTGGGCCCCCGCGTTCGCAGGGGCGACAAGACAGAACCGGCGAACCCCCGGGAAGACATGCCCATGCCTCGCTCCGGAACCGCGGGCCTCGGCGTCGTCCTCTATCTTTCAGGCGTCGCTTTATTCTCGATCAATGACGCGCTCGGCAAATGGCTGGTCGCCGATTACGGCGTCGGCCAATTGATGATGCTGCGCTCGATCGGCGCCGGCGCGGTGCTCGCGCCGATGATCCTGTCGCTGCGCGTCAACCTCATCGATCGGCGTCAGGCGCCGCTCCAGGTCCTGCGCATCCTGTGCGCGGCGGTCGACACGTTCGCCTTCTATTATGCGACGCGGTTCATGCCGCTCGCCGACGTGATGACTTTCTATATGGCGACGCCGCTGATCGTCACTGCCCTCTCGGCGCCGCTGCTTGGCGAGGAAGTCGAGCGATTCCGCTGGATCGCCGTGCTGATCGGCTTCGTCGGCGTGCTCATCGCGCTGCGGCCGTCGCCGCAGATGTTTTCCTGGGCGGCGCCGCTCGCCCTGTTCGGCGCGACCACATTCGCCCTGAGCCAGACGATCACGCGCGAGCTGCGCGGCGTCCATTGGCTGCCGCTTGTCTTCTGGCAATTCGTCGGCAGCGGACTGATCGGCGCCGCGACCGTCCCTTTCGCCTGGACCAGGCCGACGGAGTTCGACGTTGGCCTCATGTTCCTGGTCGGGGTCGTGTCGATGACCTGCTTCATTTTCATCGTCCGGGCTTTGGCGCTCGCCCGCGCCGCGGTGCTCGCGCCGCTGCAATATTCGGCGATCGTCTGGGCGGCGATCATGGGCTGGCTCGTCTGGCGCGACGCGCCGACGCTGCCCATCATCGTCGGCAACGCGATCATCATCGGCAGCGGGCTCTACGTCGCGGCGCGGGGCAAGATGGTCGGGGAGGCGGTGGAGTGACCGGCCGGGCGCGTCGCTAGGCCAATCTGGTTCGCCGCCGCTGCGCCGTCCTTGCCGCCAGCTTGCTCAGGTTCAAAACTCGACTTCGAGCCTGAGCCTCGCGAGCCGCCGCGGGAAGTCGGCGAGATCGAGTGGGCCGGTCGTCGCCTGGGCGATAAACGCCGCTGAGAAATCGACCTTCTCGTTGATCTGATAGTGGAAGGTCGGGCCAAAATAGAGCGCCTCACCGCGATAACCCTGAGGCGCGACCCCGTCATATGCGCGGTCGTAATCAGCCTCGGCGCCGAACATCAACTGCGGTGTCACCCGGTATGAGAGAGCAGCGGACGCGCCGAAAGTGGAGGTTTTCTCCCATACCTGCCCGGGCGGACGGGACCCATCGGGAGTGTAAACCAGATTGATGGCGCCGTAGGCGCGCCGGTCGGCGCTCTGCCAGTCGGTGATCGCCCGGAATGAGCCGTTGAAATCGACGACGCGCTGCCCGGCGTCGCCTATCGCGTCCCACTCGGGCTCGACGGTCAAGGTCACCTGGATCGGCGACGCCTCGCTGCGATGCTTGACGACGTAGCGCGCCTCGACCGAAAGCCCCATGAAATCGACCCCGGCAAAATTGGGCAGAACCGAAACGCCTTTCACGTCTTGGCCGACAACGTGGGCGCCAAATTCGAGACCAAGGGAATCGGTCAGCGTCGGCTCGAAGACGAACTCCTGCTCGACAGACTGAAAGCTGCCCTCGGCCTTGCCGAAGGCGCCGGTGGTCTCGAACTCCAGCGACTTGTCGCCGGCTTCCCCGACATCGGCGCCTTCAAGGAAACCGAACAAATTCTTGGTGTCGAGCGCGTAGAAAGGACTTCCCGGCTGTCCCGCCTTGGGTAACTCGTCGTCATCCGTAGCGGCCGATGACGGGGCGCAAGCGACCGCTAGCGCGACGCCAATACAGCCGAGCCCGCGACGCAGATTTCGGCCGCGAGACCCCTCCATCCTTCCCCCATTATGTCGAGCGCTCTCATTGGAGGAAGAGGCGGGAATTTTTGGAAGTCAACCCGGGAACTTTTGGAAGGTGTCGGAAAAAACGCCAAAACCGGCGCGCTCTATGCGAGCGGACCGCCGGGCGCGATAGGGCGTTGGCATCTCGATCCGTTAGACCTTTGTCAACCATCCCATGCCAACAACAACGTTGCGTAAGGAGTGGACAGTTGGCCGGGCAGGGCAGCGTTCCGACCGTGGGGAGCATTCTCCTGGCGCTCCTGCTTTGCGGCCTTCTCGGGGTCCTGGGCCAAGGCGTCCGCGCGATCGTCGGGCTCAAGAACGCCGGATCGCTCAATTCGACGACGCCGACCGAGCAGGCGGAGTTCAGCCTCGCCTATCTCGCGTTGAGTCTGATGATCGGCTTCATCGCCGGAATCCTCGCCGGCATCGCGCTCAATCTGGAAAACATCATCACCGTCGATCCGAGCAACTGGAAGCTCCTCCTTGGGATCGCCGGATCCGGCTATATCGGCGCGGATTTTATAGAAAATACGATGTCGGTTGTCATTCCGGGGACCAGGACCGGCCCGGCAAGGGCCCAGCCGCCTCCCGTTGCCCCCGTCCCGCCGCGACGCCCCGCGGTCGTTCCGCCGACTTCCGGGGCGCACAATGGCATAACGGCCCTCACGGGGGCGATGAGAGCCGTCTGTCCGGAGGCGAATGCGGCCTTGTGGGCTCCGGCTCTCATCTCCGCCTTCGAAAAGTTCAACCTTTCGAACAACCGCCGCCGCGCCGCCGCGATGGGACAGTTTCTGGCGGAGGCCGGCCCGGCTCTCGGCCAAATCGTCGAAGACCTCGACTACACCCCCGACCGGGCGCGCCAGGTCTGGCCGGCGCTGTTTCCCACGCCGGCGGCGGCTGAGCCCTATTGCGGCGATCAGCGCCGATTCGCGGACTACGTCTACGCCAACGTCAACGGCAACGGCGACGTGGCGAGCGGCGACGGCTACCGTTTCCGTGGACGCGGCCTCATTCAACTCACCGGGCGGAACGAATACGCGGCCTTCGCCCAGGCGATCGGCAGGACGCCCGAACAGGCGGCGGAGTTTTGCGGCACGACCGAAGGCGCCGCTTTCTCCGGCTGCTGGTATCTGGCCAGCAACGGCTGCCTGCCATTGGCCGATGGGTGGGACATTGACGCGATCACCCGCCGCGTCAACGGCGACGCGATGGAGGCTGAGGAACTGAGACGGGAATATTCGGACGAGATGGTGAGCCGGTTGCGCGAATACGCGGCGACGAGCTGAGGGCGGGTCCGTCTTCCCGCCGCGCGTTCCTCAAACAAAGATCCGCGGCTCGACCAAAACCGACCCTCGTCTCACGCCCCGTCGCGGGTCGCCGACCAGACGCCCGAGAACGTCTTGCCGGCGGTATCCCGCCCCTCGGCGCGAAATTCCTTGGCGCCATTTGGCCTGAAGGTAAACCGGAAGTTCGGGTCCTCCGAGATCGATATGCCGCCCGTCATCGAGAAAATGAGATCGGTCCCCTGGTAGACCGCCAGCCGGTCGATGTAGCGCGCCGGGGTATAGAGCCGGGTCACCTGATCCATCTGGAGACCGGAATTGTTCGGGTGGCGGATCATGATGAGCGCCTCGTTCGGCGTCCCGGGGCTCGGCGGGAGAACGCGGAACTTCATCTGGCCGAGAGTCGCCAGGGCGTCGTCCATGCTCTTGACCATGGGCGCCGAGCAGCCGCCCGCCGCCTTGACGTAGCGGGTCGCCATGTGGAGCGAGCCGTCGCTAAGCTCGGCGACGACGTGGACGTCGGTGTAGGAATTGACCCGCACTCGGGTCGAGATGTGCGTTTCGCCCGCCGTCTCGCCGAGGGTGAACGCGGCCGCGAGCGGAATTGGATTCTGGTCGATCACGAGCGTTAGCTTGACGACGTGGCGCGGGTCTCCGGCCGGCAATTTCGCGGAAAACGACATCGGAACCAAAGCCGCGTCCTCGGCGCGCGCGGGCGCCTCGAACGATACGAGACCCGGATCCTCCACGATCGGCTCGCCGCTGAAGAACAGGCGCGCGAGCTCAGGCCAAAGATCGGGGTCCTCCGCGTCTTGAGCGAAAGCGCGCCCGCTCGTCACGCAAGCAAAGGCGATCCCGGCTAGCGCCTGCCGCCTGGTGATTGTTCGCGCCATCGAAGAGCCTCCGTCCCTGCCTTCGGTTCCTACGGATCCCATTCGAATTCCGAATAGGCCGCCGTCACGTTGCGCGGATTATAGTCGTCGAACAGACGCCAGTCATCTCGCTCAGATTGTCCCGCCCACTTGACCGCTCCCTCGATCGGTTCGCCTCGGACGATCGACGCCTTCACGTCTTTGGCGAGGCCCGAGAAGTAAGCCCGCTCGCTGTCGAGCGCCTGAGGCCAGCGGAGACCGACCGGGCCATGGCCGGGAACAACCCGTTCGGCGGGGACGCCCGCCAGCCGATCAAGATCGCCGAGCCAGCCCTTTAGCGAGCCGTCGATGATCGGCAGATGGCCGACGAAAACGAGGTCGCCCGCGAATAGCGTCCGCGTGGCCTGATCGAGGACCGTGAGGTCGCAGTCCGTGTGCGCAGGCGGCCAGGCCTCGAGTTCGAGCGTCCGTCCGCCGAGATCGAGGGTCATGCGATCGGCGACGGTCAAGGTCGGGGGAATGATCTTCACCTGATCGACCAGCTTGTCGCCAATGATCCGGCGGAACGCCTTGAGATAGAATTCGCCCCGCATCGCCAAGGCTCGCGGCAGATTGCGGTGGCCGACATACGTCGCGCCGAGCCCCTCGAAGGCGGCGTTGCCGAAGACGTGATCGGGATGCTCGTGCGTGTTGATGACGTAGAGGATCGGCTTGTCGGTGCGGGAGCGAATTGCCGCAAGCAACCGCTCGCCGATCGGCACGCTGCCGCCGGTGTCGATGACGGCCACGCCCTTGCCGCCGATCACGAAACCGATGTTGGCGATATCGCCGAGGTTCTCCTCGCTCATCAGGGCGATCTCGCCCGCATGGACGAACACGCCCGGCGCAACTTCCTGGACCGGCAGCGGCGACAGAGCCTCGACGCGGGAGGCGCTTTGCATGGAAAAGGCAAGGGCGGCGATGAGAACGCCGGCCCACCAACGCAGGTTCCTGACTGACATTTCCGGCCGAGCATACCATTCGGCCGGCGCCGGGTAACGCCCTCCATCGTGGCGGCAATGGCGGAAATCGTCATCGCGAGGAGCGAAGCGACGCGGCGATCCAGAACCTCCGATCCAGCTCTCTTGGTCTCTGGATCGTTTCGCCATGCCCGTCCCGAAGGTCGGGCGTCATTCGACGCCCGATGGCTTGCGATGACGGTTGCCGCACCTCCCGGCTCGTATCATGTTATAGATGGCCGCAAGCAGAGCCCGGACAGTGTCGTTGTGAAACCAAAAGGTTTTCGCCTCCTATGGGCGCTGGTTCCGGCCCTCGGCCTCACTCTCCTTGGGCCGTTTGCTCTGAGAGCCGGCGATGCGCCGCTGGAGCCGGATTCGTATCGGCAGAGCGACTATCGCGCGCCGACTCCCGACACGCTCAAGGGCGCGCGCGTGCTCACGACTGAGGAGGCGGCGGCGATGTGGCGCGCCGGCGGAGCCGCGTTCGTCGATGTCTTGGCGCAGCCGCCGCGTCCCAAGGATATGCCCGCCGATGTCGTCTGGCGGGACAAGCCCCGGTTCGACATACCGGGGAGCCTATGGCTGCCCGATACGGGTTATGGCGAGCTCGCTCCGGTCATGCTCGACTACTTTCGGCGCGGGCTGGATAAAGCTTTGGGCGGCGGCTCGCGTCCACTGGTGTTTTATTGCTTGAAGGATTGCTGGATGTCGTGGAACGCAGCCAAGCGCGCACTGGCGCTGGGCTACGCGAATGTCGCCTGGTATCCGGACGGCGCGGACGGTTGGGCCGCGGCCGGCCTGCCATTGGAGAGGCGCATCCCGGAACCACGACCCTGAGGGGTTCGGCGAGGATGAGACTCAGCTTTCTTTTGCGCTAGGATGCGCGCTTTCCCGGCAGAGGGGGCGTCATGGCTGAGCTCGAGCCCATTCCCTATCCGGACGAAAAACTCCGCTCGATCCTCGAGCGGGTGAGGACGATCGCGCTCGTCGGCGCGTCGGCGAACTGGAATCGCCCCAGCTACTTCGTCATGAAGTATTTGCAAGGCAAGGGCTACCGTGTAATCCCGGTCAATCCCGCGATCGCCGGCAAGAGCCTGCTCGGCGAGACGGTCTACGCCTCGCTCAGCGACATCCCCGACAAGGTCGACATGGTCGACATGTTCCGGACGTCGAAGGAAGCGCCCAAAATCGTCGCCGACGCGATCGCCATCGGCGCCAAGGTCGTATGGATGCAACTCGGCGTTCGCAATGACGCGGCCGCCAAGACTGCCGAGGCCGCGGGGATCGAAGTGATCATGAACCGTTGCCCGAAGATCGAGTTCGGGCGGCTCGGCGGCGAACTGTCGTGGAGCGGGGTCAACAGCGGCATCATTCGCAATCGCGCCCCGGCGGCGCCGTTGCCGCGCAGAGCGAAACATCGCCTCGCGCTGCCGATGAACCTCGACTATGGCTTCGAGACCCGGGCGATCCATGCCGGCGCCGCGCCCGACCCTACGACCGGCGCGCGCTCGACACCGATCTACCAGACCACGGCCTATGTGTTCGACGACGTCGATCACGCCGCCTCGCTCTTCAATCTGCACGATTTCGGCTACATCTATTCGCGGCTGACCAACCCGACCGTTTCCGTGCTCGAAGAACGGATCGCGGCGCTCGAGGGCGGCCGCGCCGCGGTCGCCGCCGCGTCGGGGCATGCAGCGCAATTCCTGACCTTCTTCACCTTGATGGAGCCCGGCGACGAGTTCGTCGCTTCGCGCAACCTCTATGGCGGCTCGCTCACACAATTCGGTCTCTCATTCAAGAAACTCGGCTGGACTTGCCATTTCGTCGATCCGAGCGAGCCGGAGAACTTCCGCAAAAGCCTGACGCCGAAGTGCAAGGCGATCTTCATCGAGAACCTTGCCAATCCCGGCGGAATTGTCGTCGACATCGAACGCGTCGCAGCAATTGCCCATGCGGCGGGCATTCCTCTCATCGTCGACAACACGCTGGCCACTCCTTATCTCTGCCGGCCGATCGAGCACGGCGCCGACATCGTCGTTCATTCGACGACCAAGTTCCTGTCGGGGCATGGAAACGCGCTCGGCGGGGTCGTTGTCGAATTGGGCAAGTTCGACTGGTCGCAAGGCGCGAGGTTCCCCTCGCTGACCGCGCCGGAGCCCGCCTATCACGGGCTCAAGTTCTTCGAGAATTTCGGCGATTTCGCCTTCACCATGAAGGCGCGGGCGGTGGCGTTGCGCGATTTCGGCCCGACGCTCGCGCCGATGAACGCGTTCCTCACGATCACCGGCGTCGAGACCCTCCACCTGCGCATGGAGCGGCATGTCGAGAACGCGCTGAAGGTCGCCGAGTTCTTGAGTCGGCGGCCGGAGGTCGCATGGGTTTCCTATGCTGGCCTAAAGGAGAGCCCGTACTACAAGCTCGGGCAAAAATATCTGCCGAAAGGCGCGGGCGCCGTCTTCACCTTCGGCGTCAAGGGCGGCTACGCGGCGGGCGTCAAGCTGGTCGAGAACGTGCGGCTCTTTTCCCATCTCGCCAACATCGGCGACACGCGCAGCTTGATCCTGCATCCCGCCTCGACCACCCACCGCCAGCTCAGCGACGAACAACGCGCCGCCGCCGGCGCCGGGGACGATGTCATCCGGCTCTCGATCGGGCTTGAGACGGCCGACGACCTGATTCGCGATTTGGAGCAGGCGTTAGGGGCGCAGGATTAGGTCTGCCTTCAGGAAGGTCCCGCTATGGCGCGCAGCGCTGCTCATTAGGCGTCATACGTTGACACCGTCGCGGTTTCCGCCACCTGTCATGACCTATGGCGAAAAGAACCACAGTCCGGCTGCCTGACGATCTCCCGGCGCGCCAGTCGAAGGCTATCGCGGACCGCCGGCCGTCCGCGCGAAGCGAGCGTGTTCTTCCGCCGGTGGGCTCGGCGAGTGGCGGGCTTATGCCCGGAGTCAATCTCGAAGACGTGGCCGCTTTGCAAGGAAATTGAAGACATTGACGCGGCCGGTCGGCATCGATGAGCTTGTGCAGCGCCGCCTAAGCCGAGCCTTCGTCGGCCGAGCGCTGTGACGTCGCCGGCCCTTACGTCGTCGTCGACTTGAATTTCCCCATGAGATACGGGCCCGACCGGACCGGCGGGTATTTCGGCGCCTCGTTTGGCCCGAGGCACGCGTCGAGCGCCACGATTTCCGCGTCCCAGTTCGGCTGGTGAAAGAAGGCGAAAGACTGGCGCCGCTCGCCGCCGCCCTCGGGGATCACGACCCGGTGCAGAGTCGAGGTCCAGCGGTCGTTGGTCCAGCGCGCCATCAGGTCGCCGATGTTGACGACGAAGGCGCCGGGATGCGGGAGGACTTCGATCCAACCTCCGTCGGGTCCGAGAATCTCAAGCCCGCGCGAGCCGGCCTGCGGCAGGAGGATGGTCAGGCTTCCATAGTCGGTGTGCGCGCCGGCGCGGATCTGGCCGGGCTTCGGCGGCGACGAAAGCGCGGGATAGTTCAGCGCCCTCAGCGCGCTCACCGGCGCCGAAAGGAACGGCGCGAAGAAGTCCTCGGGCAGATCGAGCGCGACCGCGAAAACGCGCATGATGCGCGCCGCGAGATATTCCATCGCCGCGTAATACGCGCCCCACGCTTCGCGGAAGCCATCCGGCGCGTTCGGCCAGATGGTCGGCGCGAAGCAGAAGGCGAGCGCCTCGGGATCGACGAGGCCTTGAGGCGCCCGCGCCGGGCCGCCGTTGAAACTTTCCTTGATATCCGGCGGCGCCTCGACCCCGCGCGAGCGCGCGAGCGATTCCGTCTCCGGCCCGAGATAGCCGTAAGGATAGCCGGGGTACGGCGCCTTCGCGCTCTGCTTCTGCTCGGGCGGCAGGGCGAAGAAGGCTTCCGCCTTCGTCCAGGCCGCTTCGACGGTCGCGTTGGGCACGCCGTGCCCGACGACGGCGAGAAACCCGGTCGTGCGGCAGATCGCGTCGACCTCGGCCCCAAGCGCCCGCTTCTCGTCCGGCGAGCCGGCCTCGAAGCGGGCCAGATCGAAAACGGGAAAGAGGGCGCCCTCCGAGGGATGGCTCTTGCTGTCCGCGAGGCGGTCCGGATTCGACTTTGCGTGGCCGCTCTCGGGTTGGGGTGTCGGCGGCGTTCGCGAACCGGACCTCTTCAAGGCTCCTGCTCCGCTCAGAAATGGAACGACTGCTGCGCCGCCTCCGGCGGCCCGACGCGAACGCCCTCCAATTCGAGCATCCGCATCTTCGTCATCGAGCCTCCGGGCGCGGAGAAACCTCCGATCTTGCCGCCGGCCGCCAGCACCCGATGGCAGGGAATGATCAGGGGAACCGGATTCCTGGCCATCGCCTCTCCGACGTCGCGCGCCGCCTCGCGCGAAGCGCCGACCTCCCTCGCCAGCGCGCCGTAGGTGGTCGTGCGGCCCCAGCCGACCCTCCGCAGGGCGGCGTAAATCCGGATGAAGAACGCGTCTTCTTCGGCAAGGTCGAGCCGGACATGCGCAAAGTCGATCTCCTCGCCGGCAAAGTACCGTTTCGCCGCCGCGACGATCGTCGCGATGTCTTGCGGCGGCGCACCCGGCTCCGCGCCGGGGACGCGGCGGCGCATTAAGCGTTCGGCGGCCTCGGCGCTCTTCGTCGGCAATTGAAAGCGCATAATCCCCGCCTCGCTCCCAGTGATCGCGCAGAAGCCCATTGCGGTTTCGAAGACGTGATAGAGTTGCGCGGTTTGGCTCATTGCATTGCGTCCGGTTTGGTCATGACCGGAACTTGCTCCGTCGAGCCGCGAATTCAACCCAATTCCTGCGACCTATTTGCCCCTGTCCGATTTGGCCCCGTCGCGAGGCGCTTCAGGCGCCGACCACTGGGCGCCAGAGGCGGAACGCCGCCAGCGATGCGAAACCGAGGCTGAGCAGCAACCACGAGGTTGGCTCCGGGACTTGCGTGATCTTGATGTCCCACGTCCCCAGCTGAACCGGCGAGTCGAAAGCGAAGATTCCGCCGGACACCTCGATCGGTGCGAAGCCGCCCACAAGATTGAGCCCGACCGGGAATTCGCTGCACGGATTCGGCGGAAAGGCGATTCCGGCGCCGCAAGCCGAGGCCTGGAAGGTGGCGACGGCCGCGAGCAAATTCCCTGCCAGCTCCCATCCGATCGAATCGCCCCAGTTGATCTGCACCGCGGGCAACAGGATGCTGACGGGATTGGGCGAGGCCGAACTCGGCGGGTAGAGAATGGAGTAGCTCTCCGATCCGAACGAGCCGCTTGGCAGGAATCCGTTGGGGCCGAAAACTCCGTTCTGAAAAAGCGACGTGGCGGTCAGGGTCGCCCCCGGAAACGGCGACGGCGAGGCCCAGGTGATGCTCTCGTCGACGCTGACCGACAATGGCTTGACAATGGCCAGGGCCATCGCCGGGTCCAACAATGGCGCGAGGAGCAATCCAGCGGCGCCGAGCGTCGCGCAGGCAAACAAACCGCCAGAATTTTGCGTCAGCCGCATGGTTCCCTCCATCAGCGACGGTCGATGCGCGACTTTAACGCCGCCCTTAGGCGGCAATAGGGCCTCACTTCAGTATCGTCGGAGCTTTTCTCTTCGGCGGCAACAATATAATTCATATGTATTGTGGCTTGCAGAGCCGACGGTCCCGACCAGCCGCGAGCGACACGCAAACGACCTCGCAGGCCCTTGGAATCCCCAGATTCGGAGGCGAGGCAGGTCTTTGGCTGCATCAGCGCCGTCAGTCGCCAGCGCGGACCATATCGGCGAGCGCATTACGCGTCGCCGTACTGGGGATACTGAAGAGCCCGCCGTAAGGTTGATCCAGATCGGCGACAACTCCGACTGCGACCGCAATGGAAAGCGCGCTCAAGACGACGATAATCGCCGACACCGGATTGGGTCGTCCAATGAGTCCAAAACTTGCGAAGAGGATCACCAGCCAGATCGACAACACGCCGTAGAAAGGTGGAGAAATCGAGTTGGTGGATTCTTCAATGATGTCCCAGCGGCTCTTGAGAAAGGATGAGAATTCGGCCGCGCAATCCGCCAGGACACGCTCCTGGACCGGGTTGTTCGGGGAGAGTTGGCGCAATTCCGTCCTGACGCCGTTGAGAAGCGCCGTCAGCGACACGCCTTCGCCCAGGATCGGGTCTGTCGAGATGTCGGGATGTGAAATGTCCCTGGGCGGGGATTCCTTTGGCCAAGTGCTCGAGAGCACGGCCGCGACATATCCGCGAAACTGCTGTCGCATGTGCGCGGTCTCCGGCCCGTAATCCCGCAGGCATTGGTCGACCTGGACAAGCTGCCCAGCGAAAACTCCGTCGTTGCGGGAGGCTTGCTGAAACTCGGTAGCCACGGCTCCCGTGAGAAGCCCAAGCACGATCGACGTGAAGGTCACGAGCAGCGAAATCGTGACTTGCACGAGCCCCATGGTTTCGGCTGAGCGGTGTCTTTCCGGGAGCTTTGCTTTGACGTAAGCGCCAAGCGCAGCGGCCCCGCAGAGAACGAAAAAAAGCGCGCCAGCCAGCGCCCCATGGTTCATTCGAGCCTCCGCCTGAGTCGGGGCGGCATGATATCGACCAGCGCGACCGCAGTCTCTAACGAGCCGCTCAGTCGCGGTGTTCGCAACGGCGGCGGCGCTTCGCCGGAAGCCCTTCCCCCGTCCCTCGACTCACCCCATATTCGCGCCATGCCAGCCCCCAAAAAGCCCGCCCGCGCGCTCAAGTCCAAGGCCTCGCGGCCCGAAGTCTATCCGCTCGGCGAGCATCTGGCCGAGCTGCTCAATCCCGCGCTGGTCGAGCCAAAGCCGCAAGGGCTCGGCGAAGCGCCGCAAGCGAAGTTCGAGAGCGCCGCGCCCGAGAGCCATCCGCGCGGTCTCACAGGCGCGCCCGCGAGCGCCGAATCGCTGAAGGAATTGCTCGAAGACGGCGATCCGAACATCCGCAACCGCCCGCCGTGGACGCCGCACCGGCCGCCGCGGCCGGACAAGTCCGAGGGCGGGCGGCGGTTCCGCGTGGTGTCCGAATTCGAGCCCGAGGGCGACCAGCCGCAGGCGATCGACGAACTGGTCAAGGGCGTGCGCGCCAATGAGCGCGACCAGGTGCTGCTCGGGGTCACCGGCTCCGGCAAGACCTTCACCATGGCCAAGGTTATCGAGGCGACCCAGCGCCCGGCGCTGATCCTCGCGCCCAACAAGACGCTGGCCGCCCAGCTCTACGGCGAGTTCAGGAGCTTCTTCCCCGACAACGCGGTCGAGTATTTCGTCTCCTACTACGATTATTACCAACCCGAGGCCTACGTCCCGCGCACCGACACCTATATCGAGAAGGAATCCGACATCAACGAGCAGATCGACCGCATGCGCCACGCCGCGACGCGCGCGGTGCTCGAGCGCGACGACGTCATCATCGTCGCTTCGGTCTCGTGCATCTACGGCATCGGCTCGGTCGAAACCTATACCGCGATGACCTTCTCGCTCAAGCTCGGCGACAGGGTCAATCAGCGGCAGCTCATCAACGACCTCGTCGCGCTGCAGTACAAGCGCACGCAGGCCGGCGACTTCTCGCGCGGCCTGTTCCGGGTGCGCGGCGATACGATCGAGATCTTCCCCGCCCACTACGAGGATCGCGCCTGGCGCGTCGGCTTCTTCGGCGACGAGATCGAAACGATCGCCGAATTCGACCCGCTGACCGGCGTCAAGACGCAGGACCTCGAATTCGTCAAGATCTACGCCAACTCGCACTATGTGACGCCGCGCCCGACGCTGCTGCAATCGATCGAGGGGATGAAGCTCGAGCTCAAGCAGCGGTTGGACCAGCTCAACAAGCAAGGGCGCCTGCTCGAAGCGCAGCGGCTCGAGCAGCGCACGGTGTTCGATCTCGAAATGCTCGAGGCGACCGGCTCCTGCGCCGGCATCGAGAACTATTCGCGGTATCTCACCGGCCGCCGCCCCGGTGAGCCGCCGCCGACCCTGTTCGAATATCTGCCCGACAACGCGATCGTGTTCACCGACGAGAGCCATGTGACCATTCCGCAGATCGGCGGCATGTATCGCGGCGACTATCGGCGCAAGGCGACGCTGGCCGAATACGGCTTCCGCCTGCCGTCGTGCATGGACAATCGTCCGCTGCGGTTCGAGGAATGGGAGGCGATGCGGCCACAGACGGTGCATGTCTCGGCGACGCCGGGTCATTGGGAGATCGAGCAGACCGGCGGCGTCTTTGTTGAGCAGGTGATCCGCCCGACCGGCCTCATCGACCCGCCGGTCGAAATCCGCCCGGCGCGCAGCCAGGTCGACGACCTGCTCGGCGAGGTCAAGGAGGTGGCGCGGCGCGGCTATCGCACGCTGGTGACGACGCTGACCAAGCGCATGGCCGAGGACCTGACCGAATATCTGCACGAGAACGGCGTGCGCGTGCGCTACATGCATTCCGACATCGACACCATCGAGCGGATCGAGATCATCCGCGACCTGCGTCTCGGCGCGTTCGACGCGCTGGTCGGCATCAACCTCCTGCGCGAGGGCCTCGACATTCCCGAATGCGCGTTCGTCGCCATCCTCGACGCCGACAAGGAAGGGTTTCTGCGCTCGGAAACCTCGCTCGTTCAGACGATCGGCCGCGCCGCGCGCAACGTCGACGGCAAGGTGGTGCTCTACGCCGATGTCGTCACCGGCTCGATCACGCGGGCGATGGAGGAGACGCGCCGGCGGCGGGAGAAGCAGACCGCCTATAACGAGGCCAACGGCATCACCCCGGCGTCGATCAAACGCGGTATCCAGGACATTCTCGGCTCGGTCTACGAGGCCGACCACGTCACCGTCGATATCGGTCTCGCCGACGGCCCCGCCATCGGCCACAATCTGCAAGCGACGATCGCCGAACTCGAGAAGCGGATGAAGGAAGCGGCCGGCAACCTCGAATTCGAGGAGGCCGCGCGCCTGCGCGACGAGATCAAGCGCCTGCAGTCGGTCGCGCTCGCCGTCGGCGACGACCCGCTCGCGCGGCAGATGGACATCGAGGCGACGGCCGGGGCGTTTGCCGGGGAGCGGAAGTACGGGCGAGCGGCAAACCTGCCCGCGACGCGCCCCCGCAAGCCGACGGACGAGGACATGGGCCCGCACAACTGGGGCGGCGGCGAGGCGCGCCCGAAGGGCGGGGGGATGCGGCGGAGGCGGGGATAACCCTCTCCCTTGCGAGAGTGGCACGAGGGACTAAGGTTTGGCGAACGAGCGATCACGCGCTCGCCCGGGCTCTTGAAAGCAAGCGACCAGGCTGAAGTCATCCTTTGGGCGCGGCTGCGTGGCTCGCGCTTCCGGGGCGCGAAAATGAGGCGGTTACCCGGATAGGCAGGCCCACTGCCTTGTGAAAAAGCCTGAGAGACGTGAGCAAAAAAGTGAGCGCAACGAGCCCAATCAACCTCGCAGACAAGCGCATTCTGGTCCTCGTGCCCCTTCGGGCGCGACAACGCCAGCGTTCTGGCGCAGGGCTTAACGGCTACAGCCTAGGGTCGGCGAGCAGAAGTGCGCCAGGAGATCCTCAGTCATTTCGGCGTCGGCAAGCACGCGGATTCCAAGGGGCTGTGCGTTGGTTCACATCACTTCGTTGTCGCCCTCGATGCTGATCGCTTCTCGGCGGAAACTCCTCCTCGAATAGCCTTCTTCCTTCACGCCGCGATCGGCCGGCGCACCGGCACGAAACGCTGGCCCGGCCGCCCCGCCGTCTCGCAGATCGCCGCCGCGTCGACCGCGTCGTTCTTGTTGCGCCTCACATAGGGGCGCCGGCGGGATGAGCTTCACTTCGAATCCGAGCGCCATCAACTGTGGCGCCCAATGATGCGCCGACGAGCACGCCTCGATCGCAAGTCTCGCCCTTGGCGTCGGCAGCGTGAACCGGAAACACATTCTTCGCCAGATCGAGGCCAACGCGCGTGACAGAAGACCAATGCGTGATAAACGTTCTGATGGACTGCTTCCCTTCAGATGGGGTTTCGATAACAATCATCTTGGCGCGCTGATGCCGTTCGGGGCGCCGTCCCCCCCATCACCGCAATCCCCAACTCAATTTACAAGATGCCCGCCCGCTCGACTGCTCAAGCCGGCAAAATCGAAAACTTCTAATTCCTCGCATACGCTCTAAAATCCTGGCGTCTCAGCGATCTTCACAGGCGACTGATGCTGATCGGATTCGCCCTGATCGCACGGATCGCGGCCGGGTCGAGCCCGGCCGTGACGCATCAGCCGATCAGTAAGGGTGGTAGTAGCGGTGGTGATAGTAGGCGTATCGGTGATGGTAGTAGTAGTGGTGATTGGTGACGGCGTTTCCGATCGCCGCGCCGCCCAGGCCGCCCACCACCGCGCCGACCGGACCGCCCACGACCGCTCCGCCGACCGCGCCGGCGACCCCCCCAGTCACCGCGCCATTCGGATCGGCAAGCGCCGGTGAGGCGGCGCAGAGCAGCGTCGCGGCCGCGGCGCCAAGCATCCATCGAGACATGAAACCCTCCGTCAGATTTGGCGGAACATGCGGGTGCGTTCCGCCGTGGTTGAGCTTCATCAACCGCCGGGGGGCTGAAAGGTTCCGCGGCCGTTCAAGATGTCGGCGCTGCCGGCCGGCCTTCAATGCGCCTTCAAGAGCTCGCCGCGCCGCTCGGGGCTGAAGCGGATGACGATTACGATCGCGACCGCGACCACGCCCGCCACCAGCGCGAGCGCAAATGCGTAATCGCCGCCGTTCGCCTGGGCGATCTGAGCCTGGAAGGGGCCGTTGTAGGAGGCGAGGAAATTGCCGGCCTGATAGACGAAGGCCGGAATCGTGGCGCGCGCCGCGCCCGGGGACAGCTCGTTGAGATGGGCCGGGATCACGCCCCAGGCGCCCTGCACCGCGACCTGCATGACGAAGGCGCCGAGCGCGAGCAGGATCGGCGTCGACCCATAGGCCCAGAGGTACAGCGCCGGCAGCGCGATCAGAGAGGCCACGGTGATCGCGTTCACGCGGCCGATCTTCTCCGACACGTGGCCGAAGGTAAGGCCCCCGGCGATGGCCCCGAGATTGGCGACGATGACGATCCAGCTCACCGTGCTGGGGTCGAAATTGTGCTGCTTTTGCAGGAAGGTCGGATAGAGGTCCTGCGTGCCGTGGCTGAACAGGTTGAAGCACATCATCAGCACGACCATATAGATGACGAGACCCTTATGATCCGCAATCGTCGTCCACAGGTCGGGCTTCTCATGCGCCTTTGACGCCTCGAACGCCGGCGATTCCGGCACGCCGCTGCGGATGAACAGCACGACGAACGCGGGCAGGACGCTGAGCAGGAACATCGCCCGCCAGCCGATGGTGTAGTCGCCGAAGGTGCGGCCGAACAGCAACCCGTTGGCGACCGCGGCGAGCAGAAAGCCGGTCGGATAGCCGCATTGCAGGATCCCGGACACCATCCCGCGCGCCTGCGGCGGAATCAACTCCATCGCCAGCGAGCTGCCGAGGCCCCATTCCCCGCCCATGGCGATGCCGAACAGGGCGCGCAAGATCAGGAACACCGTGAGGTTCGGCGAGAAAGCGGCGAGCGCGCCCAGGATCGAATAGCAGAGAATGTCGAGCATCAGCGCCGGCTTGCGTCCCCACCGGTCGCCGAGACGGCCGAAGATGAAGGCGCCGACGAACCGCATCGCCAGCGTCAGGAACAGCGCGTAGGCGACCGACGAGATCTCAACCCCGAACTCCTTGGCGATGTCCTTGAGCAGGAATGTCAGCAGGAAGAAATCGAAGGCGTCGAGCATCCAGCCGAGAAAAGCGGCGGCGATCGTCTTCTTCTGGTCCCCGGTAAAATTCATAGTCGCCCTCCCTCGGCTCCGGCTCTCGTTCGGGCCGTCGCACGTTTGTCATTTGCTCGATTCGATGCTTACGCGTGGCCTGACGGCCGCACAAGCAGAAGGCTGGTTTCGACGCTGAGGCAGGGCGCAACGAAACTGAACATCCGCGGCCCCGGCTCCGTTCATCGAGGGTTCTCCCGCCGGCGGTCGCGGCAGGCTTTTGCCGGGAACCAGTTAGGGGCCTGCAGCGTTTCACTGCGTCCCACACAGGCAGGTCGAGTACAGTCGATGAAGATTGCCCAGATTTCACCACTATTCGAGCGCTGCCCACCCAAGTTGTACGGGGGGACGGAACGGGTTGTTTCCTATTTGACTGAGGAATTGGTGCGGCAGGGGCACGACGTCACCCTGTTCGCAAGCGGAAACTCGCGGACATCCGCACGTTTGGTGCCAGGCTGCGACCTCGCCCTGCGACTGGATCCGCACCTTAAGGACGCCATTCCCTGCCATATCGTCATGCTCGAAAAAGTCAGAAGGATGGCCAACGAGTTCGACGTTCTGCACTTTCATGTGGACGTCCTCCACTACCCGCTTATTCGCGACTTCGTCGAGCGAACGGTGACGACGCTGCATGGCCGTCTCGACCTTGAGGAGCTTCATCCGCTTTACTCGTCCTTCTCCAGCGCGCCTTTGGTCTCGATCTCGAACGATCAGCGCGAGCCGATGCCGCCGGTGAACTGGGCGGGAACGGTCCATCACGGCCTTCCGCGCGACCTCTTGCCGCTCAATCCAAGGCCGGAAGGAAGTTATCTCGCGTTTCTGGGGAGAATTTCGCCGGAGAAGCGGCCGGACCGCGCCATTGAGATCGCCAAACGCGCGGGAGCGAAGCTGAAGATCGCCGCGAAGATCGACCGCGCGGACGTTGCCTACTGGAATGACGTCGTGGCGCCAATGATCGCGGCGGCGCCGAACGTGGAGTTCGTCGGCGAGATCAATGAGCGCGAGAAAGCGGATTTCCTTGGCAATGCGGCCGCGCTGCTGTTTCCGATCGACTGGCCCGAACCCTTCGGCCTCGTGATGATCGAGGCGATGGCCTGCGGCACGCCGGTGATCGCCTTCCGCCGCGGCTCGGCGGCGGAAGTCATCGATGATGGCCTGACAGGTTTCCTCGTTCGGAATATTTCCGAGGCGGTCGCAGCGGCCGGCCGCATCGGCGCGCTTGATCGTACGTTAATCCGCACCGTCTTCGAACGGCGCTTCAGCATCGAACGCGTCGCATCCGAATATTTGCGGATCTACCGCAACCTTGCCGGCTTGCGGATCGACCGCGCGCGCGCTCGACGAACTGACATATTAGGGTTGAGGCTGGCCGCGGCGGCAAACCGGGCCGAAGAGCCGATTGTGGTCAACTTCCGGCGAGGAAACGCTGTCGCCGCCGGCCTGGACTGGCCGCAACTGGCGAAGTCTGGACCCGGCGACTGAGCGCCCTATCGGTTCGTAGGTCTCGATCGAATCGGACGAACGGGGCACGGCCGAGCGCACAGTCTTCGAGGGCGATCAGTTGACGGCGAGCACGCTCACAGATCCTCGCTTGTCCAGAACGTCGACGACGACATGATGCTTCGAGCGCCGCAGCGCCACATCGGCCGAACCGCCCTGAACCGTCAGGCCCCGCAGCACGATTTCGTCCAGAAACCGTGGAAGAACAGGCTCGCGAATGGTGATGCGGCCCGCGGGGGCGTCGAAACCCAGCCCGATGCAGGACTGGATGAGATAGAGCGGCGTGGCGGCCGCCCAGGCCTGCGGCGAGCAAGCGACCGGATAGAATGTCGGCCCGCGCGTTTGCTGTCGTGGGAAGCCGCAGATGAGCTCCGGCAGACGTCTGAGGTCGACATAGGCAGAAACGTCAAACAGGCTTTCAAAGATCCGCGCAGCCTCGCGCCGAAAGCCGTATCGCGCGAATCCCGCGGCGATCAGCGCATTGTCGTGCGGCCAGACGGAGCCATTGTGGTAGCTCATCGGATTGTAGCGCGCCTCGGTCGAGGCGATCGTACGCACTCCCCACCCGCAAAAGCACGAACTCGCCATCAGCGTGCGCACGACCGCCGGCGCTCGCTCGGGGAAGGCCACGCCGGCGAACAGGGCATGACCGGCATTGGATGCGCGGACGCGGCAGGGTTGCTTGTTGCCGTCGAGCGCCAGAACATAGGTGCCGAGAGACTCGTCGAAAAAGCGCTCGTCGAACCGGCGTCGCATTTCAATCGCCTTCTTTTCGAACCCTATCGCCCGCTCGAGATCGGCCAGCCGGCGGCTGATTTGTTCGGCGGCTCGCCACGCCGCGTAGACGTAGGCCTGCACCTCGGCCAGAGCGATCGGACCTCGCGCCAATCGCCCGTCAGCGTGGAAAATGGCGTCGTGGCTATCCTTCCAGCCCTGGTTGACGAGGCCTTGACTTGTTCTGGTCCCGTATTCGACGAAGCCATCGCCGTCGCGGTCGCCGTAACGATCGATCCAGTCGAGGGCTGACTGGATATGCGGCCACAATCCGCGAATGGCGTCGAGATCGCCGGTGCGTTCGAGATAGGCTCCCGCCAACATGATGAACAGCGGCGTGGCGTCCACGCTGCCGTAGTAGCGGCGGAAAGGCACCTCGCCGAGATTGGCCATCTCGCCGTGCCGGGCTTCATGGAGGATTTTGCCTGGCTCCGCGTCCGAGGCGGCGTCCAGCGCGGTCGCCTGGTTGGCGGCGAGATGTCCGAGCACGCCGCGGGCGATGGAGGGATCGAGCCACAGCGTTTCCAGGGCGGTGATGATGCCATCCCGTCCGAACACCGTGCTGAACCAAGGAATCCCAGCGTAAGGATAGGGCCCCTCGGGCTCATCGGTCATCAACATGTAGAGATCGGCGACGCTGCGGCGGGCAGCTTCATTAAAGATCTGATTGGAAGTGTCGATCGACGCAGCCTGCGAGGCGGACGCGCGCAGCTTGCGCCGCGCATCGCGGAGGGCGACGAAAAACGCGCGGCGCGGGTCGCGGATTCTTGCCTCATTGCGGCAGTCGATCTCGATGAAGATCAAGCTGCTTTCCCCCGGGGCGAGATCGAGGACAAAGATTGCGCCCCCGGCCGAGATTTTCGTCGGCGCCGGATCGAATCAAATCGTCGTCGACCGGCGCCGATTGTCGAGACCGGTATAGCTCAGCGTCGCCTCGCGTCCGCCGATCTTGGGCGGATGTGTCTCTCCGCGTTGCGCTCTGTGCGCTCCGCGCACCTCGAACAAGTCGGCAAAGTCGGCTGCGAAGGTAATTCCCAACTCCAGGCGACGGGGCTTGTCGTCGAAATTGCGAGCGTTCAGCCTTTCGAAGCAGCCGGCATTCCATAGAAATCGCGACCGCCTGAGGTGGACAAGATCGTGTTCGAGCCGGACGCGCCCCGCCGCGTTGAACAGGTCCGGATTGGTCAGATCGCAAGTCAGGGTGGCGTTATCGTCGCGCAACGACGAACTGAGCAGAAGCGGTTGTGCGCCATCGAAAGTCAACCCGAAACCGGAAAGATGACGGGTGTCACGATGGTAGAGGCCCTGGGCGGTTCCCGCCCCAGAGGACACATCGCCATTGCGATCGAATACAGCGAAGGTATCGCCGTGTTTCAAGATCAGCGGCCGCAGATCCTGCAGCGAAGCCGCCGCGCCAATCGCGAAAGGCTGATGCGGCGCTGCAGCGCCGACGCTCTTCCAAGACTGTGCGGGCGTTGACGCGGGCATCTTTTGGGTGTCTGGGCGCATGTCCATCTCCAACCCGAGTTCAGGCAAATGCGGGGCCTAAATTGCGTCCCAGCGACATGTGAGGAAAGGAATGTCAAGCTTAGTCGCTTGATCGCGGCCCTTATCGGGCGAAACCGAATCCAAAAGGCGGAATTTGGACGAACCCATTGCCGCCTCGACAGGCGCCGCGCGCCGCTCTAAGAGCGCAGCCGAGGGCAGGGGAGCCTGGGGAAGCGCGCGGCTTGCGGATGATCATCGCCATCGACGGCCCCGCGGCCTCGGGCAAAGGCACCATCGCGCGCCGGATTGCGGCGCATTATGGGTTGCCGCATCTCGACACCGGGCTGCTTTACCGCGCGACGGCCGCTGCGCTGATCGCCGAGGATCGCAATCTCTACGATGAAGCCGCTGCGGTCGCCGCAGCGCGGGGATTGGGCCTGACCGATTTTGACGATGCAGCGTTGCGCACGCGCCAAATGGGCGAGGCGGCGTCGGTGGTCGCTGCCATGCCCGGTGTCCGCGCGGCGCTGATCGAGGCGCAACGCACGTTTGCCGCGCGGCCGGGCGGCGCGGTTCTCGACGGGCGGGACATCGGCACGGTCGTCTGTCCCGGCGCCGGGGTCAAGATCTTCGTCACCGCCGCCGCCGCGATACGGGCACAGCGACGGGCGCTCGAATTGATCCGGAGCGGCGAAAAGGCGGATTACGCGGCGATTCTCGCCGACATCATCCGCCGCGACGAACGCGATTCCAGTCGGGCCGCCGCGCCGTTGCGTCCGGCCGACGACGCAGTTCAACTCGATACGACCCATCTCGGGATTGACGCCGCCTTCGCGCGAGCGCTGCGCATCGTGGAGGCGGCGAGAATCAGGGCGTAGCGCGGCGCGCGCGCGGCGGCGCCGCTCTTTCTGCTCGCTGCCCGCCGCTCAGGCTGCGGCGCCTT
This sequence comes from uncultured Alphaproteobacteria bacterium, assembly GCA_963749715.1. Lineage (GTDB taxonomy): Bacteria > Pseudomonadota > Alphaproteobacteria > Rhizobiales > Beijerinckiaceae > Roseiarcus. The sequence continues at coordinate 246,505 of CAVVNR010000002.1, read as the reverse complement.
GCGCAAGTCGGCTTTGCGTCGCGCGCAACCGCTCGATGGCGCTGTCGATTTCGCTGCGCTGGCGCTCGAGATGGCCGATCTGGGTGACGATCTGCTGCGCATTGAGCTGATCTTCGAGGTCCGGCGTCTCCGTGGCCCCCTTGCCGCCAATCAGGTCCTGGATTTCGGTCAGGGTGAAGCCGAGTTTCTTGCCCTTCAGGATCATCTCCATCCGGACCCGGTCAGCGCCGCGATAGAAGCGAGCGTTGCCCTCGCGGCGCGGCTTGATGAGGCCGCGATCCTCATAGAACCGCAACGTCCGCAAGCTGACGCCGAACACCCGCGACATCTGGCTGATGGTCATCTCCGACTGCGCCGAATCGGGCGCAGGGCGGCCTTCTTCTCCTAACAACGAGACCGAAGTTCCCATGCTTGAGTGATTTAGCGAAGATATCCGGCTCATAGCCTCTCCTTTCGTCGGCGCCGTTGGGTTCGCGCCTTAGTGAGTCGCGCGCCCCTGCGCAATTCGCTCCATCTATGCCTGAGCGCTCTCGAATTGCAATCGAAAGTTGCAACAACCAACACATACAACTCAAGAGGCGATCTCGCGGCGCGCCGGCCGATTTGAAGGGCCCTTAACCATTTCTTCACCACGACCGCCGAAACAATTGCGGCGCGCCGCCGCCCTCGGTGCGTGCGACGATTCGCGGCCGCCGGCGATGGTCGAGGACATGAACAGAGCAATTCCGTGGACGATCGCGGGAGTAGGGCGGCGAACTCGGGACGCCGCCGAGGAAGCCGCCCGTCGCGCCGGCATGCGCGTCGACGATTGGCTCGACGAGGCAATCGCCGACCAAGCCGCCCTAGAGCAACGGGCCCCGCCCGGGGGCATCGGCGCAGAAGACGATCGGCTCGACGTCGCCGCGGAACGCCTTGAGCGGATCGCGGGGCGAAACGCCCGCCCGTGCGAACCCCGCGCGTCAGGGATTCCAAACTCTTTCAAATCAGCGATCGAGCGATTCGCGGCGAGGCTGTCGCGCGCCGAGGCGCGCGCGGCGTGCGCCTTTGAATCGGTCGCCGAGATCCTGGAGCGCTCGAATGCGGCGCGGGAAGGGGACCGGCAGGCGCTGATCGAGGCGGTGCGCCGGCTCGAAGCGATCAAGGCGAACTGGAGCGGCCCGACTCACGCCGGCGAGGCGCGCAGCGACGGCCTCCCTGCACGGGGAGACGGCGACCGCGGTATCGAGGAACGCACAGATGCGCTTCCGCGGCGCGCGAGCGAAGTTGCACAGGGGCCGGATGCAACGGCCCCGAAGCAGCGACTCGATCGTAAGCCGGTGGTCTCGCAGATCGCCATCGCCTGCGAGGAACTCAACTCCCGCGCAACGTGCGACCCGCCCCAATCGACGATGTCGGACCGGCAAACGTCCGACGCCGCGGCGCCGGGTCCGGAAACGTCCGCCCGCGCTCAGAACCGGCCTGCCACGGACGAAACTGACGCGGCGCCCGCCGCTGCGGAATTCCTCTCTGCATCAGCCTCGCCGGAATCGTTGCGCGACGACATTCGAGCTCTCGCCCTCAAGCTCGACGAGATGCGGCGCGATGAAACCGATCGCCGCGGCTCAGCCATCGATGTCGCCGCCATGCAGGCCGAGATCGCGGCCATGAGCAAGAGCCTTGCCGACCTTGCGCCGCGCAACGCCGTTGTCGCGCTCGAGGGCGCGATCGCCGATCTCATGCAGCGAGTCGAGATGGTGCGTCAAAGCGGCCAAAGCGAAGCGCTGCTTGCTCCGCTCGGGGCGATGGCCGCTCAATTGCGCGCGGCGCTTAAGACGCACGACCCCCAGGCGGTCGCCGCCGGGCTCGAACGCGAGATCCGCGCCATCGGCGGCAAGGTCGACAGCCTCGCGGCGCTGGCAATCAAACCCGAGACGTTCGAGCGCATCAGGCGGCAGACGGAGGAGGTGCGCAATCTCCTTGCCTCGGCCGCCTCGCGCACCGCTCCGTTCGAGCGGATGGAGCGAGAGATCGGCGAACTCGCCGACCGCGTCGAGCGGCTCGGCGCGAGCCTTCTTCCTCGCTTCGAGTCGGCCGAGATGGCCGCCTTTCTGGCCGAAGCGCGGCGGCAGATTGAACGCTCCACGCCACCCGAGGCGCTGGTCTCGATCGAGCGGCGTCTGGAAGAGATCGCCTCGCGGCTCGACCAGGAAATCGCTCGCCCCAGCGCTCCAGCCGCGATCGATCCACGCCCGTTCGACGATCTGGCGCGGCGCATCGACGAAATGCGCCAATCGCTCGAGGCGCGCGCGCCGGCGACGGTCGACACCGGCCCGATCGAAAAGCTCTTGCGCGATCTCGACGCCAAACTCGACGTAGCCGGCGGCGGGACCGACTCCGACCAGCGCGCTCTCCGATCGATGGCCGAAGAGATCAGCGGCAAGCTCGACCGCCTCGCCAACTCCGACGCCGGCGTGCGCTGGCTCGAGCCGGTCCTCAGCGAGTTCGGCGGCAAGCTCGACCGCCTCGCCAATTCCGAGATCGGCGCGCGTTGGCTCGAGCCGGTTCTCAGCGACCTCGGCGCGAGGCTCGATGCGGTCGCTTCTCCGGTCGATCTCAATCCGATTGCGAACTTGCTGCATGCGCTCGAGACCAAACTCGAGGCGATTCGTCCTCCGCCGATGGATCGGGAGATCGCCGAGTACGTCGCCGACGAGGTCGCCCGTCGTATTCAAGATCTCGACGCCGGCGACGACAGCTCCGAGGCTCTTGCCGACAAGATCGCCAGTATCTACGACCGAATCGACGCGCTGGCGGCGAAGGCCGTTCGGGTCGACGATCCGGAGCCAGTCGTGGCGGAGCTGCTCAAGAGGTTGAGCGAGGCTGAAGCGGCGCCGAATTCTCGCGCATCGGAGTCATTGGCCGCGGTCCAAGCCGCGCTTGGCGCCCATCTCTCTGAGTTCAAGGCCGAACAGGCGAGCGCGGACCGGCGCACCCAGTCGCGTCTCTCGGAACTGCAGGCCGTTTTGGAGACCTTGGTTGCGCGCCTGGCGAACATCGAGGGCGAGCTCGCAGGCGACGCCGACGAGGAACTGCGGCCGCCGGCGGGCGCGGCAAACCCCCAAACAATCGGCTCGGCGTTGCCGGGCGTCGAGGCGCTTGATCTCGATGTCCCGCCGCAACGTGCGGCTCAAGCCAGCGCCGCCCGGGCTGCCGCCGACCCTTCGCCTCAGGCGCTAGGCGGCGAGGACTTCCTGATCGAACCAGGCGCGGGCGCGCCGCAACGCGCGCGGGAAGCGCGCGAGCTGGCGCAGATGATCGGGCCCAAAACCAATCCCGCGGTCAGCGTCCATATCGCCGCGGCGCGCCGCGCCGCACAGGCGGCGCTGGCGGAAAGCCCCGGCGCGCCGGCCAACGGCGGCATTTCCAAGGGCGTTGCCGCCCTGCGGCCAACCCCGCTCGCGGCGCGCGGCGTCCAGAACGCTAGGGCGTTCTACGCCAACCACAAGCGGACGGTGTTGCTCGGCGTCGCGCTTGCGATCGCCGCGACGCTCGCGGTGCGCGCGGTCGGCGTTCGGGCGCCGTTTCTGCAACGCTCCGAATTGGACGGACAGGCGGTCAAGACCGCCAAGATCGAATCTCCGCCGCTGAAGCCGCCCGGGCCTGCCGTCGCCGCCAAGCCGATCGGCCCGGCGATTGACCCGACGCCGACCGCTTCGATCGCTCAGCCGCCCGCCAAACCGGACGCGCCCGGTCTTCCGCAGGATAGCGCCCCTGGGCCGAGCGAGCTTTTGGCGACCATCCCGCCCGGGATATCGCCGACACTGCGCGACGCCGTCGCCGCCGGCGCGCCCGCCGCCCAATACGAGCTCGCGCTGCGGCTGTTCGAAGGCCGCGGGCTGCCAAAGGATCAAGCGGCGGCAGCGCGGTGGTTCGAACGCGCCGCCTCGCTCGGTCTCGCCCCGGCGCAGTACCGGCTCGGATCGATGCTTGAGAAGGGCAGCGGCGTTCCAACCGACCGCGCCGCTGCGAAGCGCTGGTACCTCAAGGCCGCGGAAGCCGGCAACGCTCGGGCCGCGCACAACCTCGCGGTGATGGACGCCGAACCGGTTGGAGGCGAGCCGGACTATGTCGAAGCGGCCAAATGGTTCCGCAAGGGAGGCGAATTCGGCGTTCGCGACAGCCAGTTCAACCTCGCAATCCTCTATGCGCGCGGTTTGGGCGTTGGGCAGGACCTCCGCCAGTCGTGGCTCTGGTTCGCGCTCGCGGCGCAGCAAGGCGACGCGGACGCCGCCAAGAAACGCGACGAGGTCGCCGCCAAGATGGATCCAGTCTCGTTCGCCGAGGCGGCCGAATCTTTGGCGAAATTCAAGGTCCTCAAGCCCGATCCGGCGGCAAACGAGGTCGCAAGCCCGCCGGGCGGATGGGACGCGCAGCCGGGGGCGGCGCCCGCGAGCGCGCCCATGAGCCAATCCCCGCCGCCCGGCGGCGGCGCCCATCAGCAAACGCCTCTCTGACCGGAACGTCCCGGGGCGCGGCGCCCGATCTCCCGCCGCCCCCGATTCCCGTCATGGCGCGTGAGTTCGGCCGCGAGGACGACATGGAACCCCCGTCCGCAGGCGCCAAGCCCCGGCTGCGCCTGCGCCTCATCGGCCTGACCGATCTGCACGCCAATCTCTATCCGTACGACTATTATCGCGATCGTCCGGACAATTCAGTCGGCCTGGCGCGCGCAGCTTCGCTCATCGCTCAGGCGCGGAGCGAATGTCCAAACTGCCTCCTGTTCGACAACGGCGATATTCTTCAGGGCACGCCGCTCGGCGACTTCGCCGCTCAGGCGATCATCGGGGACGCGAGTGCGACCCATCCGGTGATCGCGGCCATGAACAGGCTCGACTATGCGGCTGCAACTCTTGGAAACCATGAGTTCAATTACGGCCTCGAGGCGCTCGAGCGCGCCTATGCGCAAGCGCGATTCCCCGTTGTCTGCTGCAATGTCCTCAAGAGCGACGGCTCCCGGTGGTTCCCACCTTCGATCGTCATCGAGCGCGCAATCGTCGACGAATCCGGAACGACGCGCCTGCTCAGGCTCGGCGTGATCGGCGTTGCGCCGCCGCAAATTGCACAATGGGACGACGCTCATGTCCGCGGACGCTTGACGATTGTCGATATCGTCGAAGCGGCGCGCGCCGAGATTGGCCAGCTCATTGGTCGCGCCGATCTCGTCGTCGTTCTCGGCCACACCGGCATTTCCCGGTTCGCTTCCGCATCGGGAGAGGAAAACGCTGGGCGGGACCTTGCCGGGCTCGAGGGCGTCGACGCGCTGTTCCTTGGCCATCAGCATCTGCTTTTTCCTGGCGGCGACTTTGCAGACGTGGCCGGGGCCGACGCCGAGCGCGGAACGATCCGCGGCAAGCCCGCGGTCATGGCTGGTTTCTGGGGCAGCCATCTCGGCGTCATCGATCTCAGCCTCGCGTTGGACGCAGGCCGCTGGCGGGTACAAGAAGCGCGCGTTGAGGCTCGGCCGATCGCCAGCCGTGACGCCAATGGCGCCGCGATCGCGCTCGTCGAATCCGACGCTTCCGTGCTCGATGCGGCGAGCAGCGCGCACAAAGCCACGCTTCAATATGTGCGCAGACCGGTCGGAAGGCTCGCGACGCCGTTGCACACCTATCTAGCGCTGATCGCCGACAGTCCAACGGTCGAGCTGGTCAACCTTGCTCAGCGCGCCTACGCAGCGCCGCTCGCGGCGGCGCGCGCCGATCTCGCCTCGCTACCAATTCTTTCGGCCTCGGCGCCGTTCAAATGCGGCGGGCGCGGGGGACCGGACTTCTATACCGATATCGCCAAGGGCCAGATTGCGATCAAGGACGTGGCCGACATCTATCCATACCCGAACAGCGCCAGGGTGGTGAGGGTCGACGGCGCGACGCTCCGGGAATGGCTTGAACGGTCGGCGTCCATTTTCCGCCGTATCGATCCCGCCTCGCGCGACGAGCAGCCGCTATTGGGTCCCGCCTTCGCCAGCTACAATTTCGACGTCATCGACGGCGTCAACTACGCCATCGACGTCACCGGGCCCGCGCGCTACGACGAATCCGGCGCGCTCGTCGCGCCGGGCGCGCGCCGCATCCGCGATCTCACGTTCAATGGCGCGCCGGTCGATCCGAAACAGGCGTTTCTCGTCGTCACCAACAACTACCGCGCGAGCGGGGGCGGCGGCTTCCCGGGCTGCGACGGAACGAGCGTGGCGATCGAGGCCCCCGACGCCAACCGCGACGTGATCCTCAAATACATCGAAAGCGTCGATGAAATCGCGCCGACGGCGGACGGCAACTGGCGCCTCGCGCCTTGGCCGGCGAGCGTGGTCGTAACCTATCTGACCTCGCCCGCGGCGGCGGCGTTTGTCACGCCGCCGGGCATCGTGCTGACTTCGATCGGCGCTGCCCCCGGCGGATTCCTGAAACTGCGGGTCGAGACGGCGTGAACGAAGCCGCCCACACGCCAAACTGTGTTGGCGTGTCTTGACCTCGTCGACCGTTTACTGGGTCAAGGATGTGGCTTCCGCAGAGGTGTCGACGGATTTTTCTCGCGTGGTCGGATCAACGATCCTTGTCGGCGCGGCCACAGCGCCGGTCGCGACTCCGGCGGCGACGTTGATCGCCCCGCTCGTGAATGTGCCGAGCGATTCGACGAGCCCCGCTTTGGCGTCGGTGAGCGACTGGCCCTCGGCCAGACGCTCGCCGATCGCGCCGACAACTTCGCCGCTCGCGAACTTGCCGTGGTTGGTGATGTCGTTCGAAGCGAGACTGGTCAAGTCGACGACTTTCACTCTGCCTTGTACGAGGATCGACCGGTACGGCTCCTTGTTGGGATCGAGCGCGCCAAGCCGGGTCGAATCGCGCGCCAGAAAGCTCGACAGGCCTAGGGCGCGATCGTCTCGCGAGACGAACAGAGTGAACTGGGCCGGCCGCGGCCCGGCGTCGATCTCGGCGATCTGCCGGCGGAAAACGTCGACGTCGATGTCCGGAGAAGCGAGCATCACGTCGCGGATCTTGGGCGACAATCCGCGGTCGCGGATCGACATTTGTCTCAGCGATTCGATAGCGAGGTAGTTGCCCATCGAATGGGCGAGGATCGACACCGAATCGACCGACGGGTCTTTGACCAGCGCCTGCAGCACCGCCTCCAGCGCGTCGCGCGAGTACATCGCGCTGTCGCGATCATAGACGTAGTCGGTCACGCTGCCGCCCGAAGGCCAGGTGAACAGCACCGGCGCGACATCCACTCGCGCGTCGTGAACGATCTGGGCGAAGCGATAGACCGCTTCCTCGAAGCGGGTGTTGAAACCGTGGACGAAGATGAGAACCCTGCGCCCGGGGGTGCGCTTGATGCGTGCGTCGAAGTTCGCTTTCGCCTGGGCGAGGTCCATGCGGTCGGCGCGCAGGATGACGAAATCGCGTTCCGGATTGCCGGGAGGCGAGGACGCGAGCTGGACGTCGCCTGGTTGGCGCGCCCCTTCCGGCGGGATCGACACGACGATATCGGCGAAGTCGAGTTCCTCTGCCTCGGGAGGCGCCGAACATGACGCCTGGCGGCTCGACGACAGGCGCGCGGGTCGTCGCCACCAGAAGGTCGACCTGGCCGGCGTCGGGGGCGGTCGACCCGACGATGAGCGTGCCATAAGGACGACTGGAACAGCTGGCGGCGAGCGCCGCCAGTCCGATGGCGCAAAGAACGCCCGCCCGCGACCGGCGACCGGTCATTGCCCCGGCCCGCTGCGCGGCCAACGCCGCACGCCCGCGCCCAGCCCCATTGCGCGGCCGCTTTTGTCGTCAGCCGTGAATCAGACCGGCAGGAGAAGGCGCCGTCCGCAATGCGTATTCAACAGGCGCCGGCCCGTCGAACATGCCCGTTTTCGCCGGCTCGGCCGGCTTCTGGCCCTGGGTCATGAACCAGTAGATCGCCACCAGCACGACAATGACGATCAGGATGATCGCCCACATCGGGAAGCCGCTTGAACTCGACGCCGCCTGCGCGCTCCTCGCGGCTGAGCTGGCGGTCGAGCTCGCGGCGCTCGCCGCGCTCGAAACGGTCGAGGTCGCCGTCTGGGTGGCGGCTGCGGCCGCGCCGCCGAGGCCGGCGAGCAGTCCGGAGGCGCTTAGCATTTTCGATACCTCAGGCGGCAGCGCGGCGGCGATCGCGCCCTTCTGGCTGTTGAGCAGCGAAAGAATCGCCGAAGGGTCCGACCAGTTCGAAGGGTCCTGCTGGCCTATCGTTCCGACCGCCGCGTGGGTGATCGCGCCGACCAGGGTCTGTGTCGCGGGGTGTGGAGCGCCGGAAAATTGGCTCAGCGCGCCCGCCAGGCTCGAGAGACCGCCGCCACCAAGCAGGCCGCTCAGGAGAGTGCTGCCTTCGTTGAGGAACCGGGCGTTGCCGCTCGACGCCGCTTGGCTGACCTTGGTGAGGACATCCGGGTCTGAATTGGAGATAGCGTCGGACACCTTCTGAGCGCCTCCAGGCGCAGCCGCCGCCGTTCCGAGCGCGGCGAGCACCGCTGGGAGCGCTGCCGCGACGAGCTTCTGCGCCACCGCCTCGTTGACGCCGACCGCTCGCGCCAAACTGCTGACCATTTGCGGCGTAAGAAACTGTTGCACGAGACTGACAAGATTGATTGCCATTGAAACTCCCCTCGATCCAACATGGAACGACCGGCGCTTTCTATCAGACTTTCACCCGCTTGGCGCGCCCCGTCGCATCGGAAAATTAGCTGCGGCGGCGTCAAGCTAGACCTTCGCCAGGCGGAATCCTACCCGCATTCGCGAAGGAGTTTACTGGCGTAGGGCTCAATTGGCGAAGCGGAAGTGCATGACGTCGCCGTCGGCGACCCCATAGTCCTTGCCCTCGAGGCGGAACTTGCCGGCTTCGCGCGCGCCCGCTTCGCCGCGGCCCGCGACGTAATCGGCGTAGGCGATGGTCTCGGCGCGGATGAAGCCTTTTTCAAAATCGGTGTGGATGACGCCGGCCGCCTGCGGAGCCTTGGCCCCTTGTTCGACCGTCCATGCGCGCGCCTCCTTCGGTCCGGCGGTGAAGAAGGTGAGGAGATGCAAGAGGCTGTAGCCGGCGCGGATCACGCGGTCGAGCCCCGGCTCGCTCAAGCCCACCGCCTCGAGGTAGGCCTTTTGCTCGGCCTGGGGCAAAATGGCGATCTCGCTCTCGATCTTCGCCGACACGACCACCGCCGCCGCGCCCTCCTCGGCCGCCTGGCGCTTGACCTGGTCGGAATAGGCGTTGCCTTTGTCCGCCGAAGCCTCGTCGACGTTGCAGACATAAAGGACCGGCTTCGACGATAGAAGGCCAAGCGACTGGAACAGGCGCCGCTCGTCGCGCCCGGCGTCGATCGCGCGCGCCGCGCGGCCGTCTCTCAGCTCGGCGAGGCTCCGCTCGGCGAGCGCCAGGAGATCCTTGGCCTCCTTGTCGCCGCCCTTGGCCCGCTTCTCGATTTGCGCGATGCGCCGCTCCAGGCTTTCGAGATCGGCGAGCATGAGCTCGGTTTCGATGGTGGCGATGTCGGACAGCGGGTCGATGCGGCCCTCGACATGGGTCACGTCGCCGTCCTCGAAGCAGCGCACCACGTGGGCGATCGCGTCGCACTCGCGAATGTTGGCGAGAAACTGATTGCCGAGCCCTTCGCCCTTGGATGCGCCGCGGACGAGCCCGGCGATGTCGACGAACGTGAGCCGGGTCGGAATGATCGCCTTCGATCCGGCGATCTCGGCCAGGATCGTGAGCCTCGAATCCGGCACCGCGACGTCGCCGACATTGGGCTCGATGGTGCAGAACGGATAGTTGGCCGCCTGCGCGGCCGCAGTCTGCGTGAGCGCGTTGAAAAGCGTCGACTTGCCGACATTCGGCAGGCCGACGATGCCGCATTTGAAGCCCATGGAAGCCGTCGTCGATGAGGGAAGGTCGCGCCCTAATGCAGGGGCTTCGGGTAAAAGGCAAGCGGCTCGCCGGGGCCGCGCTTCGAGTCCAAACGATCAGTCGCGCGGTCATTGAGTCCGCGCTGCCTTTTCGGGCACAATCGATCGGCGGCCGCGGTCTTCGCGGCGCGTGGAGGCGGCATTCGATGAAGGCGATCTCGGCCGGTCCGGCTCATTCTCACGACGCCGAGGACTCGGTAGCCCGCCTCGTCGCCTTGCGCGAGGCGATCGCTCGGCGCGCGCGCGATTGCGGCCGGGCGCCAGATTCGGTCAAGCTGGTCGCGGTCTCCAAGACCTTTTCCGCCGACGAGGTCTGGCCCACCATCGCGGTCGCCGGCCAGACGCGGTTCGGCGAGAACCGGGTGCAGGAGGCGATTCCCAAGTGGCGGGAGTTGCGCGCCCGCGCCGCCGGGCTCGGCAAGACGGTCGAGCTTCACCTGATTGGACCGCTGCAAAGCAACAAGGCGCGGGAGGCGATCGAGACCTTCGACGTCATCGAGACCGTCGACCGGGAGAAGATCGCCGCGGCGCTGGCGCGCGAGATCGAGAGGACCGGCAAACGCCCTCGCCTGTTCGTCGAGGTCAACACTGGCGGGGAGCCGCGGAAGGCGGGTGTCGCGCCCGAGGACGCGGACGCCTTCATCGCGCTCTGCCGCCAGACTTACCGCTTGACGATCGAGGGCCTGATGGCGATTCCTCCGGCGGACGAGCAGGCCTCGCCGCATTTCGCCCTGCTCGGCGTCATCGCCAAACGCAATGGGATCGATGAGCTGTCGATGGGGATGAGCGCCGACTGGGCGCTTGCGGTGCAGCTCGGCGCGACGTATGTGCGGATCGGCTCGGCGATCTTCGGTTCGCGCGGCTGACGGCGGTGCAGCGTCGCCCTAAAGAGGCGTAGCGAATTCCCCAACTATAACCCAGACCTGTCGAGGATTCGACAAAATGCCGGGATTGATGGCCTGATGGCGATACTGATCTTCGTCCTGAGCTTTATCTTGCTGGTGGCGGGCGTGGCGGGCGGCTACCAGAGCCTCGACCTGTTGCCGGACGGCATGGGGGTTCTCTATGCGCTCGCCGGAGCGGTCGGCGTCGCGGCGGCGGTTGTGACCCTCGCCATCGGGGTCGCGATCCGGCGCATCGACGCGCTGGCGAGGCTGGTGCGGGAATCGGCGGCGATTCCGGACATGGGGCCGTTCAGCGAGCCGGCGCCGGCCGGCCAAATCCACTTGGCGCCCGTCGCGGTCGAAGCTGAGGCGTCGGAGAGCTTCGATCAACCGCTTGCGGCGGATGACGAGAGCCCGATCAACATCAATCGCGCCGGCCATCTGCCTTCGCTCGATGCGATCGAGACGGTTTTGCAGACGCCGGAGGCGCCGCCGAGCATCATCGGCAGCTATTCCTCGGCCGGGGCCAATTACAAGATCTTCGCTGACGGCTCGATCGAGGCCGAGACCAGCGAAGGGACCTTCAAGTTCGCGTCGATGACCGATTTCAAGCGCCATCTTGCTGAGGCCAAGGCGAAGACAGCCTCGGAGACCGAATAGCGGTTTGGACCGACCGTAAGCCGGCGGGCCGCATCACCCAGCAAGCCTCGCAGCGACCTGTTCAAGCTGGTCGATAAATTTTCGCCAGCCATAGCTCGCGCCCTGATAGTTCGCCGTTTGATCCTCGCGGAAGCCCGAGTGCTCCATCCGTAGGAGAACGCCGCGGTCGGTCGGCGCGAGCGTCCAGGTGACGACCGTCTTCAACCCGTTTTCGGCTTCCTCGCCCGAGGAATTCCAGCTGTAGGAGAGCTTTCGATTCTGTTCGATGGCGAGCACCTGGCAATCGGTCACCCCGTTCCATCGCGGCGCGGGCGCCATCCTCAGCGTGAATTTCCGGCCGACGACCGGTTCGAAATCGTTCTTCATCAGCCATTCCTCGATCAGGGCGCTCTGAGTGAGAGCCCGCCACACTTTCTCGGGCGGATGCGGCAATTCCCGCTCGATCAAAACCGAGCGCGTTGCGGCCTCCATCATTGATCCATCCTCTTCAACAGGTCTTCGAGCCGATCGATCTTTTCGCGCCAGAAGACGCCGTAGACCTCGAGCCAGTCGATAAGCGGGGCGATCCCGCGGGGTCGAGCGCTATAATGGGTCTCGCGGCCCTGGTGGCGCTGACTGACCAGTCCGGCGCGCTTCAAGAGGCCGAGATGTTTGGAAACCGCGGGCTGCGACACGCCCGCGTGGCGAGTAAGCGCGCCGACCGTCATCTCGCCGTCATGGGCGAGGCGCTCGAACAGCGCGCGACGCGTCGGATCGGCAAGCGCCTTGAAGATGGCCTCGGTCGAAGCGTTCATCGGCCGGCCCTATCGCCACGCGCCGGCCGGCTGCCTGGTGCCGACGTTGAGGCGGTTGAACACGTTGGTGGCCGCAATCGACAGGATGAGCGCGGCAAGCGCGCGCTCGTCGAAGGGTTTCGCGGCGTCCTCCCAGATCGCGTCCGGAACCGGGTCGGCGCGGTCGCTGAGCCGCGTCGCCGCTTCGGTCAGCGCCAGCGCCGCCCGCTCGGCCTCGGTGAAGTCAGGGGTCTCGCGCCAGGCGGCCACCGCGAACAGCCGTTCGTCGGCCTCACCCGACCTTTTGGCGTGACGCGCGCCCGCGTCGACGCAAGCGCTGCAACCATTGATCTGGCTTGCCCGCAAGTGAGCGAGCTCGAGCGTCCTCGCCGGCGCGCCGCCTTTCGACGCTGCGGCGTGCAAGGCCTGGATGGCCTTCATCGCTTCAGGGATGACGACCGCGGGATTCTTCATTCGCGTTGGCATAGATCAGTCCACATTGATAACCATTGAGCTATATTATAGCCATACGATTATATGTCAAGCCGATCCGCGCCACCCGCCGCCCGCATTCAGCCGTCAGATCGCCAACCCGTTCTGCCGCGCGAGTTCGGCGAGCGACACACTGGGCCGCGCGCCGAGGTGCTGGATGATCTCCGCCGCCGCCAGCGCGCCGAGCCGCCCGCACGTGATCATGTCGCGCCCGCGCGCAAGCCCGGCGAGGAAGCCGGCGGCGAACATGTCGCCGGCGCCTGTGGTGTCGACAAGCTTGGCGATCGGGAAGGCCGGCGCCTCCCAGGTCTGATCGCCCTCGACGATCACGCAGCCTTTCTCCGACCGGGTGACGATTCCGAGCACGCCCTCGGCGCGCAGATCGTCGAGCGCCTCGTCGAAATGCGGCGTCTCGTACAGCGACTTGATCTCGTCGGTGTTGGCAAAAATCGTGTCGACCGTCTTCGACCGCATGAGATCGATAAATTCGCCGCGGAACCTGTCGACGCAGAACGAATCCGACAGGGTGAGCGCGACCCGGCGCCCCGCGGCGCGGGCGATCTCGCCCGCCTTCTGGAACGCCGTCTTGGCCGCAGGGCGGTCCCACATATAGCCCTCGAGATAGACGACCTTGGCCGCCTTAACCAACGCCTCGTCGACATCGGCGGGCGCGAGATAGGAGCTCGCGCCGAGATAGGTGTTCATCGTTCGCTCGCCGTCGGGCGTGACATAGATGAAGCAGCGTCCGGTTGCGGGCCCATGCTCGGCGGGCGGGGTCGAGAATGCGACGCCGGTCGAGCGGATGTCGTCGGCGAACGCCGCGCCGAGCGGATCGCGCTTGACCTTCCCGATATAGGCCGCGGGCACGCCGAACGAGCCAACGCCGACGATCGTATTGGCGGCCGATCCGCCGGAGATGACGCGCGGATCGATGCGGGCGGCGTAGAGCGCCTCGGCGCGATCCTCGTCAATCAGGTTCATCGCGCCTTTCAGCATCTCTTGGGCGCTCAGATAATCGTCATCGGCATAGGCGAGAATGTCGACCAAGGAATTGCCCAGCCCCAGAACTTCAATCGTCGCGCTCATCGCCCCTCTCGGATTTTTCGCGGCGGTTCCTCGCATTGGCTGGAGGCGCGGTCAACCGCGCGAGAAACCGCCGGACGGCGCCGGCGCGTTGCCAACAGGCGGGGATTGGATAAGCTCGCGCGGGCTTCGGACGCTGCGGGTCGCGAACGGGTTTCGGCGGCTCGCGGCTGACGGCGCCATGGTGGAAAAACAAATGAGGGAGGCAAACATGCTCGGGCTGATGCAGAGCCGCCCGCTTCTGATTTCAGGGCTCGCCGACTACGCTTCGACCTGGCACGGACAACGGGAGATCGTATCCCGGGACGCGGAAGGCGCCGTCCATCGCTCCACTTACGCCGAAGTCGTGGCGCGCGCCAAGCGTCTCGCAAACGCGCTCGATGCGCTCGGCGCAACCCGGGGCGATCGGATCGCCACCCTCGCCTGGAACGGTCATCGGCATCTCGAAATCTACTATGGCGTGACCGGCTCGGGACGTGTGCTCCACACCGTCAATCCGCGGCTTTTTCCGGACCAGCTCCAATACATCATGCACCACGCGGAAGACGCGTTTGTCTTCTTCGATCCGATTTTCGCGCCGCTCGTCGAGGAGCTCGCGCCGCGCCTGCCGCTCGTGCGCGGCTGGGTCGCCCTTTGCGAGCGGGAGAGACTGCCCAAGACGAAGCTTGACGGGCTTTTGTCTTACGAGGATCTGCTGGTGAGCGCCTCGCCGGACTACGAATGGCCGCTCTTCGACGAGAACACCGCCTCGACGCTCTGTTACACCTCGGGCACGACCGGCAACCCGAAGGGCGTGATGTACTCGCATCGCTCGACGCTGCTGCACGCCTTCGCCGCCTGCGCCGGCGACGCCTTCGCTCTGAAGGCGCGCAACTCGATTCTCGTCGTGGTGCCGCTCTTTCACGCCAACGCCTGGAGCCTGCCGTTCTCCGCCGCGATGTCCGGCGCGAAGCTGGTGCTGCCCGGCCCGAAGCTCGATCCGGAAAGCCTCTACATGCTGCTCGAGCGCGAGGGGTGCTCGCAAGCGTTCGGCATTCCCACGATCTGGCTCAGTTTCCTCGCCTGGGTGGAAGCGAACAAGGCGAAGCTCGACCTCTCGAAGCTGAAGCTCAAGCAGGTTGTGTCGGGCGGCGCCGCGCCCCCGCGGGTGATGATCGAGAAGTTTCGCGAGCTGTTCGGCGTATTCCTGTTGCAGGCATGGGGCATGACGGAGACGAGTCCGCTCGCCACCGTCGGCGCGCCGCTCGCGAAACATGACGGCTTGAGCGCGGGCGAACTCGTCGACGTCCAGGTCAGGCAGGGCCGGCAGATCTTCGGCATCGACCTCAAGCTTGTCGGCGGCGACGGGAGCGACCTGCCGCACGACGGGGTTGCGGTCGGGGAATTGAAGGTGCGGGGAAACTGGGTGATCTCCGGCTATTTCAAGGGCGAGGGCGGGCAGGTGGTCGACAGCGACGGGTGGCTCGGCACCGGCGACGTCGGGACGATCGACGCCGACGGTTTTGTGCAGCTGACCGACCGGCTGAAGGATGTCATCAAGTCCGGCGGCGAATGGATTTCCTCGATCGAGATCGAGAACCTCGCCATGTCGCACCCCGACGTTTTCGAGGCCGCCGTCATCGCCGTCGAGCATCCGAAGTGGCAAGAGCGCCCGCTCTTGATCGTTCATCCCCGCGAAGGAACAAAGCCAACCAAGGCGGCTCTGCTCCAATTCCTGTCGGAAAGATTGGCGAAGTGGCAGGTTCCGGACGATGTCGTCTTCGTCGACCGCCTGCCGCACACCGCGACCGGGAAGCTCCTGAAGACGGAATTGCGCCAGCGCTTCCATGGCCATCTCGCAGTGAGCGCCTGAGGCGCTCCGCGCCGATCTTGTGGCTCGGCGAGGCTTCGCGCCCTTGACTTTGCGGGTCGCAAAGTCCACATGCACGCCAAGCCGCCTTGGTGCGGCTATTGGCGCGCCGGCCGCGTGAAGGGCTTTCCAGTCCACCTGCCGGGCGCTTCATGAATTCGCATCGACGCCCGGACACGCGGGGCGTTCCCTTCCTCTTAAACCCCACGCCGCATGAACGCGCATTCCGCGCGGCCGCGGCATCTTGAAAGACTTCAAAATTGGATAATTTTCACGGGTTCGGCCTTGCCGCGCCCCTTGCTTCCGCGCTGGCCAAGCTAGGCTTCGCGCGACCGACCCCGATTCAGGCCCAGGCGATCCCGCCCCTGATGAAGGGCCGCGATCTCGTCGGCATCGCCCAGACCGGCACCGGCAAGACGGCGGCCTTCGCGCTTGCCGATCCTCCACCGGCTGGCGACCGACCGGCGCCCGGCGCCGCGAGGCGGCGCGCGTGTGTTGGTGCTGAGCCCGACGCGCGAACTGGCGAGCCAGATCGCCCAGAGCTTCCGCGACCTCTCCGACGGGCTTTCGCTCAAAATCGCGGTCGTGTTCGGCGGCGTGCCGCACGGCGCGCAAATCCGCGCGCTTCAGGCGGGCCTCGACGTACTGGTGGCCACTCCCGGCCGACTCCTCGACCATCTCGACGCGCGCGTCGCCAACCTAGGCGCGGTTGAATTCCTGGTGCTCGACGAGGTCGACCAGATGCTCGACCTTGGCTTCATCAAGCCGATCCGCCGCATTGTGCGCGAACTGCCGAGGAAACGGCAGAACCTGTTCTTCTCGGCAACCATGCCGACCGACATTCGGGCGCTCGCTGGCGAGCTTTTGAACGATCCGGTTGAGGTGTCGGTGACGCCGGCCGCCAAGACCGCCGACCGCGTCGAGCACAGCGTCGTCTTCGTCGACACGGCGAAGAAGCGCGACATGCTGGTTGAGCTGTTCGACGACGCGACGATGTCGCGCGTTCTCGTCTTCACCCGCACCAAGCGCGGCGCGGACCGCGTCGCCAAGACGCTGGACGAGGCAGGCGTCGACGCCGCCGCCATCCATGGCAACAAGAGCCAGGGCCAGCGCGAGCGGGCGCTCGGCGCCTTCAAGGACGGCAAGACGCGCGTTCTGGTCGCGACCGACATCGCCGCGCGCGGCATCGACATCGACAGCGTGACCCATGTCGTCAATTTCGAACTGCCCGAGGTCGCCGAGGCCTATGTCCACCGCATCGGCCGCACCGCGCGCGCGGGCGCCGGCGGCCGGGCGATCTCGTTCTGCGACCACGAAGAGCGCGACCTTCTGCGCGCCATCGAGCGGCTGACGCGCCTCAACCTGCCCAAGACCGACCGGCGCGGCGCCGCGGGTCCGAAGCCTGCGCCCATGCTGCGCAGGGCGGCGAGCCCGGCCGCGCGCGCCCCGGCGCCAAACCGCCCGCACCATCCGCCCCATCGCGACAACCGGGGCGGCCCGGCGGCCGCAGGCAAGCCGCGTCCGGTCCATCGTCAACGCGGCTTTCGCGTGGGCCGGCGCGCGCCAGGAGCGTAAACTCAAGGCTCGACGCTGATCTCGGCGCCATCCGCGCTGGCCAGAACCGCTAGGCGGGCGGCGGCGGCCAGCGCCTGCCAGTCGCCCTCGCTCGCCAGCGCAACCGGGCAGGCGAGGTTATAGAGTTCGGCGGCGACCATCGCGCCGACGACCACGATCGCGTCGCGCTCCAGCATCAGGATGCCCGCTGGACCCTTGCCGAGGCGGAGCGCCTCGGCAAGGATGGCGCTGCCCCCGCTCGAGCCGCGCCCGGCCGGCATCATCAGGATGCGGTCCTTCATGTTCGCGCCAAGCTGCGGGTGGCGGCGGTCGATGATCGCTCCTGTCGCTGGATCGAGCCCGCCCCAGAAACTCAGCGGCTCGTCGAGCAATAGCGGCGTGCCGGCCGCGGCGCCGGGAACAAGCGTCATGGCGGCGAACCCGCTTGCGCTCACAACCGCACCACCTTGCCGGCGCGCGCCGAGGCGACGCATTCGGCGAGCGATCCATAGGCCACTTCGACCCCGAGATTGGCCGGCGCGTAATAGGCGCATTTGCCCGAATTGGTCATGACCGCCCCCGCGGCGACCCGCATCAGCGTGCCGATATAGACGCAGGTGTCGGCAACCAGCGTGACCCGGGCGGCAAGGAGCCGCTCTTCCCAGCCGCGCTCGCGGATTTCGCCGAGCGTCGCTCGGCTGCAGTTGATCCAGATGTCGGCAAGCGGGCGCGGGCCCTCGAGGAGCGGCATCAGGCGGGCGAATTCAGCGAGCGAGAAATGCGGCGTGCCGAGCGAGACCGCCCCGAGCGGCGCTCCGTCGGCGACGCTCGACAGCGAGCGCGCCGCGTCGCGCAAGTCGTCGGCGGTCAGCCTGAGATGAAGCTCCGGCGCAAGGCCGCCGCACGCGGCCTCGAGGTCCGGCGCTTCGGGCGTAACGCCGACGACATGAAACAGCGCCACCGCGCCGGACGAGGCGGCGGCCGCGCCCAAAGCCTTCAGATCGTCCTCGGTTGCGCCGGCGGGCAGGCCGACGATCGCCGGGATGAGGCCGCCGCAGCGGCGCCCGATCGTATGGCCAAGCGCCACCGCGACCTGCTCCAAATCCCAGGCATCCGGAACCGAAGCGACCTCGACCAAAGCCCGCGCGGCGCGGTTCTCCTTGAGGTGGAGGCCGAATTCCGGGGCGCGGCCGGCCATCGCGCAACAGAGGTCGACAAAGTCGCCGTAACGGTTGGTGCGGGCGCCGATCACCGAATTGGCGAACACGATCGCGTTCGACTCGCCCCAGGCGATCTGCGCGCCGAACCGCGGACGGTGGACGCTCTGATAGGGGGCGCAGGTGAAGGTCGGCGCGCAGCCAAGCTCGACATGCGCCCGCATGAGCCTTGCGCCGTTCTCGGCGTCCTTTTTTGCGCCTTGAAAGAGTTCCGGATGGATCAAATCAAGCGAGCCGACGTTAAGGGTCGTGGGCACGCGCACCTTGCCGCCGAGTTCGGTCATCTTGAGCGCGAAATCGAGGCTCGCGCGCCCGAGATAGAGGCAGCCGTCGACATGCGCCGCCTCGATATCGATGAACCGGGACGCGCCAACCGCCTGGGCGACGCGAGCAAGGAGGCGCATGGCGAACGCCGCGCCGCCGCCATGGGCGCCGCCCAAGAGTTCGCGATCGAGCGGAGAGAGGTCGAGGGACATCGAAGGCCCACGCTATCGGCGCGCGGACCCGCGGGTCAACGTGCGCGGCCGGCCGAGCCGTGTTAGGCTCGAAAGGGCGGAGATAGGAGCGTCCGATGCCGCTTCTGGCTATCGACGGGCGATTGCGCGCCATCTGCCTCGCCCTTCCCGAGGCGCGCGAGGAGCCGATGCGGCGCGGTCCGTCGTATCGCGTCGGGGAGAAGATCTTCGCCCTCGAGCGGCCGTGGAGCGACTGGGTCGCGCTGTGGTGCAAGGTTCCGCGAGGCGCGCGCGAAATCATCATCGACGCCGAGCCGGCGCGATTTTTCGTCCCTCCCTATTTCGGCGCCAAGGGCTGGATCGGGGTCGGCCTGGACGAGGCGGCCGACTGGCGCGAAGTCGAGGCCTTCGTCCGCCGCAGCTATCGGCTCGTCGCCCCGAAGCGGCTCGCGAGGCTCGTGGCCTGAGGCGACGGGCGCGCTGGTTGCGTGCGACACGCGCGAGATAATATTGTCAGTCGCAACAGGACTCTCCCGAGGAAACGCGCCATGTTGCAGGATGTCGCCGCACGCCGCCCGCCTGCCGGAATCCCGGCTTCCGCGATCGATCCCTTCTCGCTCGATGTGTTGCGCAATCCGTTTCCCGCGCACGAGGCCCTCCGGGAAGCCGGACCGGTCGTCTGGCTCGAAAGGTACGGCGTCTACGCCGCGGCGCGGCACGCGGAGGTCCGGCAGATCCTCAACGATCCGGCGACTTTCTGTTCCGGCCGAGGGGTGGGTCTGAGCGATTTTCAGCGCGAGAAGCCGTGGCGGCCGCCGAGCCTGGTTCTGGAGCGCGATCCGCCCGAGCACGATCGCGCCCGGGCCGTCCTCAATCGGGCGCTGTCGGCGACGGTGATGCGATCGTTGCGCGCGCGCTTCGCGCAGGCTGCGGACGAGCTCGCGCAAAAGCTGGCGCGAATGGGCCGATTCGATGCGATCGCCGACTGCGCCGAAGTCTATCCGATGATGGTCATGCCGGACGCGGTTGGACTGTCCGAGCAGGGCCGCGAGCACCTGCTGCCCTACGCGGCGACCGTGTTCAACATGTTCGGCCCCGACAACGAGCTGCGCCGGGCGGCAGTCGCGCAGATGGCGCCGCATGTCGAGTGGATTTCGGCGCAGTGCAAGCGCGAGGCGCTTGCCGACGGCGGCATCGGGGCGATGATCCATGCCGGGGCGGACGCGGGCGAAGTGACGCGGCAGGAGGCGGAACTCCTGGTCCGGTCGCTGCTCAGCGCCGGCTTCGATACGACCGTGCATGGCCTCGGCGCGGCGATGCGCTCTCTGGCCGGGAACCCCGATCAATTCGCGGCGTTGCGCGCCGATCCGTCCAAGGCGCGCGCCGCGTTCGAGGAAGCGATCAGGCTTGAAACGCCGGTGCAGACCTTCTTCCGCACGACCGCGCGCGACGTCGAACTGGGCGGCGCGACAATTCCTGAAGGCGAGAAGGTGCTGATGCTGCTTAGCGCCGCGAACCGCGATCCGCGCAAATGGCCCGACCCGGACCGCTACGACATCGACCGCCCGACCTCAGGCCACGTCGCCTTCGGCGGCGGGGTCCATATGTGCGTCGGCCAGTTGCTGGCGAGGCTCGAAGGCGAAGCTCTGCTCGCGGCGTTGGCGCGCGCGATGACGCGCATCGAGCCCGACGGCGAGCCGACGCCGCTTCTCAACAACACGCTCCGCGGCTGGACGCGGCTTCCGGTACGGGCGACGGCGTGATGCCTCGCGTCACGCTCGTTTCGCGACATGGAGACCGCGCGAATTTGGCGAGGCCGGCAGAGCCGCAAGTTTCCCGGCGACATCCAGGATCGCGCATTGCGCAAATTGCGCCAGCTCGATGCTTCGCTCACCTTGGAGGACTTGCGCAATCCTCCCGGCAACCATCTGGAGTCTCTGAAGGGGGATCGTGCAGGCCAGTGGAGCATCCGGATCAATGATCAGTGGCGCATCTGCTTTCGTTGGTCCGACGGCGAGCCGCACGACGTCGAGGTCGTCGATTGTCACTGAGAGGAAGAGATGGCCGCGCTGAAGAACCCTCATCCGGGCGATATCCTCAAGCACGAGTTTCTGGACGCCACAGGCCGCCGACACCGATTTGCGTCTTTGCCGATTCTTCGGTCTTTCGGAGGGCTATTTTCTCCGGCTGCAAAATGCCTTTGACATGCTCGAGGCCAAACGCATCTCCGCGGGGGAGATTGGCAAGATCAAGCCTTTCAACCCATTCGGTGCAAATCCGGCTTGATCGCGTGGACGGCCTGAACGATCTTCTCACGTCCCCCTGGGCTTCGCGCGCGCCGTGGGCGCGGCTTGGGCCGGGTCCTCGGGCCAGAAATGGCGGGGGTAACGGCCGCGGAGGTCAGCACGGACGGCGGCCCACGAGCCGCGCCAGAACCCGGGCAGGTCGCGGGTGATCTGGATCGGCCGGTGGGCTGGCGAAAGAAGCTTAAGCGTGAGCGGAATGCGCCCGCCGGCGAGCGAGGGATGCTCCTTGAGCCCAAACAGCTCCTGGACCCTGAGCGCAATCGCCGGGCCGCCTTCAGCATCGTAGTCGATCGGCGCTTGAGTCCCGGTCGGCGCGCGGAAACGGGTCGGCGCCTCCTCGTCGAGGCGGCGCGCCAGATCCCATGGAAGCGCTGCTGTCAGCGCCCCGGCGAGATCCTCGGCGCAGATCTCGTCGAGCCGTGTCTTGCCCGCGACGAACGGCGCGAGCCAGCCGGGATCGGCCGCGAGCGCCTCGTCCGAGAGGTCGGGCCACGCCTCGCCTTCGGCCCGGCGCAGAAACATCACCCGGTCGCGCCATTGCTTATTGGCGGGGGTCCACGGCAGGCGCGCGACCCCGAGCAAAAGGACGCCGCGCGCGAGGGCGAGCGCCGCGGCTTCGTCCGCCGCGGCGGGAAGCGTCTGTTCGCCGATGACGAGCGCCCCGAGCCGGCGGCGGCGTCGCGCCCGCAAGGACGCCGAAGCGCGGTCGAAGGTCAGTTCATCGACGGTCTCGATCGAGGCGCCGGCGATCGCCTCGATGTCGGCGAGCGACAGCGGCGCGGCAAGGAGAATGCGCGCCGAAGCCGCGCGGCCGGCGATCTCGCCGATGGCGAGGAACGGCTCGTCTGCGAGCGCATCATGCGCCTCGACCGCCGCAGCCCGCCCGTTCGCCATCAGGAATTCGCCGCGCCGCCCGCGGGCCATCGCGATGCGGTCGGGGTAGGCGGAGGCGAGAAGGCTGCCCTCACCCCAGCCCTCTCCCGCGAGCGGGAGAGGGGGCGCTACCCTTCTCCCGCTTGCGGGAGAAGGTGGCCCGAAGGGCCGGATGAGGGTCTCCGCCCTCTGCGCCAGCCCCCTCGCGAGGCGCCTCGCGTCCTCGGCCCGCGGCGAGCGGTCATGGGCGAAAGCCTCGAGCCGGCTCGTAAGATCGACCGCATCGCCGCCGAGCCCGCGCTCGGTCAAGACGAGCGCGACCTCGCTCGCCCTTTTCGCGCCGCCCTCGCGCGCGGCGTCGACGACCATCCGCGCGAGGCGTGGCGGCAGCGCGAGGCGAGAAATCGCCCGTCCCTCGTCGGTGATGCGGCCCTCGCCGTCGAGCGCGCCGATCGCCGTCAGCAGCGTGCGCGCTTCCGCGAGCGCGGCCCGCGGCGGCGAATCGAGGAAGCGAAGGGTCGCCGGATCGGCGACGCCCCAGAGCGCGCAGTCGAGCAGGAGACCCGAGAGATCGGCGGAGAGGATTTCCGGCGCGGCATAGGGCTGAAGCCCGCCGGTCGCCGCCTCCTGCCACAGGCGGCAGCAGACGCCGGGCTCGACGCGTCCTGCGCGTCCGCGCCGCTGATCGGCGTTGGCCTTGCTGACCCGCACCGTCTCGAGACGCGTCAGGCCGACATCCGGCTCGTAGACCGGAACCCGCATGAGGCCGCTGTCGACCACCACCCGCACGCCTTGAATCGTGAGCGACGTCTCGGCGATCGAGGTCGCAAGCACGATCTTGCGCCGCCCCGCCGCCGCGGGGGCGATGGCGAAGTCCTGCGCGCGTGAATCCAGCGCCCCGTAGAGCGGGGCGATGTCGACGTCGGGACGCCCGACCCGCGCCTCCAGGGTCTGGGCGACGCGGCGGATTTCGCCCATGCCCGGCAGGAAGACCAGGATCGAACCGCTTTCGCGCGCGAGCGCATCCAGCGTCACGCGCGCGACCTCGTCTTCGATGCGGGCCCGCGGATCGCGCCCGACGTACCGCGTTTCGACCGGATAGGCGCGGCCTTGCGCCTCGATGAGCGGCGGCAAATCGTCAGGGGACTGGCCGAGAAGCGAGCGCACCCGCGCGCCGTCGAGCGTCGCCGACATGACCAAAAGCCGCAGGTCCTCGCGCAGGCCCTCTTGCGCGTCGAGCGCGAAGGCGAGGCCAAGGTCGGCGTCGAGCGAGCGCTCGTGGAACTCGTCGAACAGAACCGCGGCGACGCCTTCGAGCGAAGGATCGTCGAGGATCTGCCGGGTGAACACGCCCTCGGTGACGACCTCGATGCGAGTCCGCTTCGACACCAGGCTTTGCAGCCGGACGCGCAGGCCGACCGTTTCGCCGACCTTCTCGTCCAACGTCGCGGCCATCCGGGAAGCCGCGGCGCGGGCGGCAAGACGCCGCGGCTCGAGCAGAATGAGCCGTTTGCCTTCTCGCCCACGGCTCGTCGAGCAAAGCGAGCGGCGCCCGCGTTGTCTTGCCGGCGCCGGGCGGCGCAACGAGAACCGCGCTGGTGCGCGTTGCGAGCGCGGCGCAGAGCGCCGGCAGCGCCTCGTCGATGGGGAGAGGCGGGAGACCGCTCATTTGCAGCAGCCCCTCATCCGGCCGCCCCTTCGGCGCGTCCACCTTCTCCCGCAAGCGGGAGGAGGGCTTCACCCCCTCTCCGGTCTACGGGAGAGGGGCTGCGGCGAGGGCAAGCGAAGCGACTGCGCCCAGGCTCACGCCCCGGTCTGCGCCGCCGTCTGCAGCGTCGAGAGGTCGAGCCTCACGCCCGGGCCCATGGTCGAGGAAACGGCCGCGCGCAGGAGGTAGTGGCCCTTGGCGCCGGCGGGCTTGGCGCGGTTCACCGCATCGACGAAGGCCTTGATGTTCTCGGCCAGCTTCTCGTCACCGAACGAGGCCTTGCCGACCGAGCCCTGGACGATGCCGGCCTTTTCGGCCCGGAACTCGACCGCGCCGCCCTTCGACGCCGCGACGGCTGCTTTGACGTCCATCGTCACCGTGCCGACCTTGGGGTTCGGCATCAGGCCGCGCGGCCCGAGCACCTTGCCGAGGCGTCCGACCAGCGGCATCAGGTCGGGGGTGGCGACGCAGCGGTCGAAGTTGATCTCGCCGCCCTGGACCTGGGCGACGAGGTCCTCGGCGCCGACGATATCGGCGCCGGCCGCGCGCGCTTCGTCAGCCTTGGCCCCGCGCGCGAACACCGCGACCCGGAGCGTCCGCCCGGTGCCGTTCGGCAGGTTGACGACGCCGCGCACCATCTGGTCGGCGTGCTTCGGATCGACCCCGAGATTGAGCGAAAGCTCGACCGTCTCGTCGAACTTGGCGCTCGCGTTGCCTTTGACCAGCTTCACCGCCTCTTCGAGCTTGTAAAGCTTGGTCCGCTCGACGCTTTCGCGCGCCTTCAGAACTCTCTTGCCGTGATGCGCCATGGCTCAGCCCTCCACCTGCAGGCCCATCGAGCGGGCCGAGCCTTCGATCATCTTCATCGCTGCTTCGATCGTGTCGCAGTTGAGGTCGACGATCTTCTTCTCGGCGATCTCGCGCACCTGCGCTCTTGTCACTGTGCCGACCGAGCCGCGGCCTGGCGTCTTGGAGCCGGAAGCCGGCTTCTTGCCGAGCTTGAGGTTGGCCGCCTTCTTGAGCCAGAAGGTCACCGGCGGCTGGCGCATCTCGAAAGTGAACGAGCGATCCTGATAGGCGGTGATGACCACCGGAATCGGCGCGCCCTTCTCCATTTGCGCCGTGCGCGCATTGAAGGCCTTGCAGAATTCCATGATGTTCAAACCGCGCTGGCCGAGCGCGGGACCGATCGGCGGCGACGGATTGGCCGCCCCCGCCGGCACTTGCAGTTTGATATAGCCGGTAATCTTCTTCGCCATGAGGCTGCTCCATGCGCGGGCGCGGCCGTTCAGGGGTTGGCCCGGAACGCTCGCGCCAGGTTGCAGTTTCGTGGTCCGAACGTTTGCCCCGGCTGGCGACCGGCGTTCTCCCACATGTGAAGGGCGCGCTGCTATCAGGTTTGGCGGCCGGGGGCAACTGGGCGATGGTAGACGAAGGAGACGAGGTTTCGTCATGTGCGACAGCAAGGCCAGCGCGACATCCGGAGAACCGGACCAGCAGTTGGCGAGCGAAGATCAACAATAAGCGAAAGCGGATCGCACTTGCGATCAAGGAAACGCCGAGCCTGAAGACCGTCATGGACGATCGGGACTGGCAGGGGGCGATGTGGCTCGACGCCGTCGGCGCGGCAAGCAAAGAGACTGGGTTGGCGGAAGACGCTTTGCCGGAAGCCCGCCCCTGGTCGATGGAGCAGGCGGCGGACGTGGAGTTTTGGCCGGAGCAGCATCGCGAGCCGCCTCCGCGCGCGCGGTTGCGCCGATCCACATCATCAAGTCTCCGCGTGCGCCCTATCGAACGCCCAGACCTCCTCGAACCCCATCAGCCGGTTCATCTCGGCGAAAGGATAGAGCGGCGCCGGCGAGCCGAGCGAGGAGCCGGTGTCGCGGATATGGGCGTAGACCGTGCGCAGCGCCGCCGCGGCGCTGAGCAGGCCCGCGACCGGATAGATGGCGAGCGCGTAGCCGATCTCGGCGAGGCGCGCGTTGCTCATGATCGGCGTGCGTCCGCCCTCGACCATGTTGGCGACGAGCGGCATGTCGCCAAGCTCGCGGCCGATCGCAACCATCTCGTCCTCGCTCTCCGGCGATTCGACGAACAGCATGTCCGCCCCCGCCTTGGCGTAAGCCCTGGCGCGGCGGATCGCTTCGGCGAGGCCGAGCGAGCCGCGCGCGTCGGTGCGGGCGATGATGAGAAAATCGGGGCTCGTTCGCGCTTCGGCCGCGACCGCGATCTTGCGGACCATGTCGTCCGCCGGAACGACCCGCCGGCCGGGCGTATGGCCGCATTTTTTCGGGAACTCCTGGTCCTCGAGCTGGATCGCCGTTGCGCCGGCGCGCTCGTAGCCGCGAACGGCATGGCGCACGTTCAAGAGCCCGCCGTAGCCGGTATCGCCGTCGGCGATGAGCGGCGCCTCGGCCATGCGGGCCATCGCTTCGACTTGCCCGACCATGTCGGCATAGCTCGCGAGCCCCGCGTCGGGCAGCCCGAGGTGCGAGGCGACCGTCCCGTAGCCGGTCATGTACAGGGCGTCGAAGCCCATCGCCGACGCCATCCTGAGCGACACCATGTCGTACACCCCAGGCGCCGCGATCACGCGGTCCCTGGGGCGGGCGTTGAGGAGGTCGATAAGCTTGCGCATGGCGCTTTCACCTGGGTTCGCGTTTGCCGGACGAGTTGACGACCCGCCGGCGGTTGCGCATTTTGTTTCCGCCGGGAAGCGCGGGCGCGCAAGTCGCCGGCGAACAAAGATTTCGAGGGACCGGAACGCCATGACGATTGTCAAGCACAGCATCGACGCTGAAACAGCCGGAGAAGGCCGTGGCCGCCGCGGCGAAAAAGGCCGCTGAGCTCAAGCTCAAGATGTGCATCGCTGTTACCGACGAAGCGGGCGATCTGAAGGCGTTCTGCCCGCATGGACGGCGCGCCGAAGCTCTCGATCGATATCGCGACCAACAAGGCCTACACCGCCGCCTCATATTCGGCATGCCGACGCACGCATGGTTCGATTTCATCAAGAACGATCCGCCGCTCCTGTACGGCATCACCCATACGCCGCGGCTGGTGGTGTTCGGCGGCGGATTTCCCATCATGCTCAAAGGCGAGATGGTCGGCGCGATCGGCCTCAGCGGCGGCCACTATACGCAAGACATGGAATGCGCGCGGGCGGCGCTCAAGGCGATTGGAGCCGATCCGCTTTAGCGACGGTTCATTTCAACCCGAGCCGCAGCCGTCATTGCTGGCCCGGGGTCTATCCGCCCCCCGACGAATCATCCGGGGGCAATCGCGGACGCCCCTTGATTGGCGCCTTGTCATGTCGCGGGATCGGCTCTCAATGTCACAAGAAAGTGAGTTGGCTCCTCCCCGCCGAAAGGGGCGGCCGCTCTTGAGACGTTCCCCTTTCGGCGTCTAGGATCGGCCTTCGGCACGCAGCTACCGAGTCGGGGAGGGGTGGAAGGGAATGCTGGTCCGCGGCGTGGCCGGTTCCATCATCATCCTCCTTGCCGGCTCTGCTGCGCTCGCCGCGGACGCATCGCCCGGAGACGCATCGACGCCGTCCCAGGCGACGCAGGGCGCAACCCAGGCTCCCACAGCCGTCGCGTCGACTTTAAGCGCTCCCGCGAGCGGCCCCGCGCCTCTTCCGGTCCTCTCCGCGCTGCCGGGCGACTATTTCGCCACCACGCCCTATCTGCTCGGCGAATGGCCGTCTGTCCGGTCAAAGCTGGCCGATCTCGGCATAGAGGTCTCGCTGACCGGCGTCGACGAAGCGGTGTTGAACCTGTCCGGCGGCCTGCGCCAGAATGCCCAGGAGGCCGGACAGGTCGCCCTGCAGGCCCAGTTCGACTTGCAAAAGAGTCTGGGCCTGACCGGCGCCCGCGTCCTCGTGACGCTGGTCAGTCGCTGGGGCAGGGACGCCGCGACGGACGCCGGCATCCCGGCGCTTCAGTTGCTCAACGAAGTCTATGGGCGCGGCAATATCGTCAGGCTGGAGCAATTCGCCTGGGATCAAAAGCTCATCGACGACCGGATCGAGTTCACGGTCGGCCGCCTCGCGTTCGGCGATGAGTTTTTCAGCTTCCCTTGCGACTTCATCAATCTGACCTTCTGCCCAGGTCAGCCGGGCAACATCGTGGGGAACTATATTTACAACTGGCCGGTCAGCCAGTGGGCCGCGGTCGGGCAGCTGAATTTCGGGTCCCAGGGCTATTTCAGGGCCGGCGTTTTCGACGCGAATCCGGCCTATCTCGACACGACGCCCAACCCCGCCCTTTGGCCAACTTTCCCCGGCGAGTCGCAGGGCGTCATTGTTCCCGCCGAGGTCGCCTGGACGCCGAAATTCGGCGCGCTCCAGGGGAGCTACCAGTTTGGCGGTTGGTGGAACAACAGCGCCGCGCCGAACGTCGCGACCAGCATCGATGGAGAGCCGATACTGGTTTCAGGCCTCCCCGCGCTTCCCGGCCACGGACGCTACGGATTCTCCACGGTGTTGCAGCAGCAACTGACCCATGATCCCGCCAACGCCGACCCGAAGAACGGCTTGAACGCCTTTGTTCTCGCCAGCTACGCGGACCGCCGCACATCGATGCTGGACTATCAGGTCTTCGCCGGCGTTGTGCAATATGGCCTCGGGCCGTGGCGGCCAAGGGATGGATTTGGGATTGCGGTCGGCACGACGCACGTCAATTCGGACGTCGCCAATGCCCAGATTGAGGCAAACGCCTTGGGCGTCGGCCCCGGCTATGTGCAGCGCAATGAGTACGTAACGGAAGCCTGGTATGGATGGCAGACGACTCCGTGGCTGAATTTGAAGCTCGACGCCCAGTACGTCATTTGCCCAGGCGGATATACGACGCCTACGAATTGCAACGCCTTCGCGCTGGGCGCAAGAACGACGATCGCTTTTTGGTAGGTTTTGTCGACCGGCTATAGGACTTCGCGGACCGGAGGCTTCGGCCGAAGGCGCAACGGAGGGGAGAGATCGTGGCGACACAGCGC
The DNA here is from genome assembly GCA_963749715.1 of uncultured Alphaproteobacteria bacterium. Lineage (GTDB taxonomy): Bacteria > Pseudomonadota > Alphaproteobacteria > Rhizobiales > Beijerinckiaceae > Roseiarcus. Next base: position 217,700 of record CAVVNR010000002.1, on the reverse strand, counting down.
GCAATATCAGGAGGCTCCGCAGGCGATCCGGGCGCGAATCTTCCCGATCCGGTTCCCGACCGACTTCCCTTCGGCCGCGCCGCGAGCGTCATAGCGGTCGTCGTGCTCGCCGGCGCTCTTTTCGGCTACGACCAGGGCGTCATTTCGGGCGCCCTTCTGGGCGTCAAGAAGGCGTTTGCAGTCGGCGCGGTCGCACTCGAGATCGTGACCAGCTGGGTCACGCTTGGCGCGATGTTCGGTTCGCTCGCCGGCGGCTATGTCGCCGACCATTTCGGCCGCAAACGCGCGCTCCTCGCGGCGGCGGGGCTGTTCATCGTCGGCGCGGCGATCGAAGCTGTTGCGCCGAACGTTCCGGTCCTCGTCTTGGGCCGACTCGTGGCCGGGTTCGGCGTTGGCGTCGCCGCGGTCGCCGCCCCGCTCTATGCCGCGGAGCTCGCGCCGACCGCGCAGCGGGGGCGATTTGTCTCGGCCTATCAGCTCGCGATCACGGTCGGCATCTTTATCGCTTATTTCGTCGACCAGGCGCTGGCGGGCCCTGATGGCTGGCGCGCCATGTTTGCCGTCTCCGCGGTCGCCGGCGTTCTTCTCGCGCTCGCCGTCCTGACCGCTCTCGAGTTGCCGCGCTGGCTGGTGAAGATCGGCCGCCCCGATGACGCTCGCGGCAACCTTGTCGCTCTCGGCGCCGAGCACGACGCCGACGCGCGGCTCGCGGCGATTCAGGCGTCGCTGCGCCTTGAGCACGAAGCAACGTCGTGGACGGACGTATTCGCGCCGCGCTGGCGGACGCCGCTCAAAATCGGCCTCGGGCTTGCGATACTGCAACAGATCACCGGCATCAACGCGATCATCTACTATTCCGACAGCATCTTCGCCGCCGCCGGCTTCACGACGCCCGCGGCCCAGACAGCAGCCACCACCTGGGCCATTGGCGCCGTCAACGTGCTCGCGACCTTTATCGCGATCGCCTACATCGATCGCGTCGGCCGACGCCCGCTCCTGATCGCCGGCCTTATCGGCATGGGACTGAGCCTCGCCGCCGTCGGCTTCGCGTTTCAGCAAGCGGGCGGGGTGCGGGGCGGCGGAGGGGCGACGGGAGTTGTCACGCTGGTCGCGCTTGTCGTTTTCATCATTTCGTTCGCATTTTCCCTTGGCCCGGTGACCTGGACCGTCATCAACGAGATCTATCCCGGCGAAGTGCGCGGCCGGGCTGTGGCGGTGGCGACGGCGGTCAACTGGGGCGCAGCGTTCCTGGTCAGCGGATTCTTCCTCACGGTCGTCAATGCGATCGGCCAAGCCTACACCTTCTGGATGTTCGCCGCGTTCTGCGCGATCGGGCTCGTCTGGGTCATTGTCGGCGTGCCTGAGACGCGAGGCCGCTCGCTGGAAGAGATCGAGGCGTCGTGGCGCGCCGCGACGGCCCGCTCGTAATTGCGAACAGCTTTGGCGCGCGGGTTGGAGCACGTTGCGTTCGAAAGGGTCGTCATTGGGAGCAGCGCAGCGACGAAGCAATCCAGAGAACGAGGGGCGCCCGACGATCCCTGGATTGCTTCCCCGCACTTGATCCGGGGGTCGCAATGACGGCCGCGGTTCGTCCGGATGCATTCTGCTCTGACTGCCCGCCGCGGCCGGCAGGCGTCGTTTTGGCCGCGGCGCGGCGCTTTACTGCGCGGCTTCCGCCTGCCTCTCGTCTCCGGCGTCATCCTCCTCCTTCGCCACATGCCCGAGCGCCTTCTCCTTCGCCATCTGGCCCGCGTGGTCGCGGGCGAGGAAGGTGTAGACGGCCGGCGTGACAAAGAGGGTGAAGAGCGTGCCGATCGACATGCCGGCGAAGATGGTGACGCCGATCGCGAAGCGGGAACGCGCGCCGGCGCCGGAGGCGAGGATGAGCGGGATCATGCCGACCACCATCGCCGCCGTCGTCATCAGAATGGGCCTCAGGCGCACCGCCGCCGCCTCCTCGATCGCGCCGCGGCGCGAGAAGCCGCGCGTCTCCTGCAGCCGGTTGGCGAAATCGACCATCAGGATGCCGTGCTTGGAGATGAGGCCGATCAGCGTGACGAGACCGATCTGCGAATAGATATTGATGCTGGCGAAGCCGAGGAAGCCGCCGATGTTGAGCGGCAAGAGCGCGCCAAACAGCGCCGTCGGCAGGGCGATGAGAATGATCAGCGGATCGCGGAAGCTCTCGTACTGCGCCGCCAGCACCAGGTAGATCACGATCAGCGCGAAACCGAACACATAAACGAGCGCGTTGCCTTCCTGCTCGTATTGGCGGGAATCGCCCTGAAAGTCGTAAGAATAGCCTTCGGGGAAGATCTCCTGCGATTTCGCCTTGAGATAGTCGAGCGCCTCGCCGAGCGTGCGGCCCGGGAACGGCACGCCCGACAGGGTGGCGGAATTGAGCTGCTGGAAGCTGGTCAGCGCGTTCGGCTGCACCTGGTCGGAGACGCTCGCCACCGCCGACAGCGGCACGAGCTCGCCGTTGCTGGTGCGCAATTGATAGCGCGTCAGCCAGTCCGGCGTCAGGCGAAACTCGCGCGGCGCCTGGGGAATGACCTGATAGCTGCGGCCGTACAGGCTGAACAGATTGACGTAGTTGCCCCCGAGCATCGTCGCGAGCGCGGTGCCGACGTCGGACATGTTGACGCCGATGCGGTTGGCCTTGTCGGCGTCGACCTTGAACACGACCTGCGGCGTGTCGAACTTGAGGTCGACGTCGGTGAACAGGAAGAGGCCGCTCTCCCGCGCAGCCTGCTGCATCTTGATGGCGACGTCGGCGAGGGTGGCGAAGTCGCCGGTCGTCCTGATCACGAATTGCAGCGGCGCGCCGCCGGTCGAGCCGGGCAGGGCGGGGGGCGAAAACGCCTGCACCTGCGCCTGCGGCACGGCGAGGAATTTCGGCCCGAGCTCGGCCAGCACCTGCTTCTGGTTCTTGGTCCGCTCGTCCCACGGCTTAAGGAGAAACCCGGCGAAGGCGCCGCGGACGCTGGGGAAGCCGTTGATGGTGAACACATGCGAGATTTCAGGCGTCGCCTTGACTTCCGCGAACAGGCGGTCGGTCGCCTGCTCGGTGTAATCGAGGTTGCCGACCTGCGGCGCCTTGATGAGCGAGAGCAGAATCCCCTGATCCTCCTCGGGCGCGAGCTCTCGCGGAGTCGAGGCGTACATGACGCCGGTCAGCGCCAGCACGCCAACCAGAATGAGCAAGGTCAGCGCGCGGAAGTTGAGGGTGCTGTGCAGGCGGCGCTTGTAGGCGCGGCGAAGCGCCAGGAATGAGCGGTCGAGCGCGCGGGCGAACCAGCTTTCGCTCTTTTCGTGGCGCAAGAGCTTCGAGCACATCATCGGCGACAGCGTGAGCGCGATGAAGCCGGAGACGATGACGGCGCCGGCCAGCGTGAAGGCGAATTCGCGAAAGAGGACGCCGGTCACGCCGGAGACGAAGCCGATCGGCGCATAGACGGCCGCGAGCGTGATCGTCATCGCGACGATCGGCAGCGCGATCTCGTGCGCGCCCCTGATCGCCGCGTCGAACGGGGTCATGCCGTCCTCGATGTGGCGATGAATGTTCTCGACCACGACGATCGCGTCGTCGACGACCAGGCCGATGCCGAGGACCAGCGCCAGGAGCGTGAGCAGGTTGATCGAATAGCCGAGCGCCATCAGCGCGATCATCACGCCGATCAGCGACAGCGGAATGGTGACGATCGGAATGAAGGTCGAACGCAGGTTGCCCAGAAACAGGAAAATCACGACGATGACGATCGCCGCCGCCTCGATCAGCGTCTTGGCGACCTCGTAGATCGAGGCGCGGATGAAAGTGGTCGAATCAAAGGCGATGGTCCCCCTCAAGCCCGCGGGCAACTGGGTCTGGATGCTCGGCATGATCGCGCGCACGCCGTCGATCACGGTCAGCGGATTGGCTTCCGGCGTCCCATAGATGCCGACGAACACCGCCTTGAGGCCATCGAACACCGACGAGCTGTCGACCCCCTGGGGCCCGAGCTCGATTTTGGACACGTCGCCGAGGCGCACCAGCGCATCGCCGCGGGCCGCAATCACCAGCTGGCCGAAAGCCTTGGCGCTGTCGAGCGAGGTCAGCGCATTGACGCTGATCTGGGTATAATCGCTTTTGACCTCGCCGGCCGCGGTGGTGAAGTTGTTGGCGTTGAGCGCCGCGCGCACGTCGTTCGCCGTCACGCCGAGCGAGGCCATGCGGACCGGATCGAGCCAGATCCGCATGGCGAAGGTCTGCCCGCCGAGGATCTGCGCGTTGGCGACGCCGTCGACGGTCTGCAGGCGCGGCTGGACGACCCGGGTCAGATAGTCGGTGATCTGGGACGAGGTCATCACGTCCGAGTTGAACGACAGGTACATCAGCGCGAAGCCCTGGCCGGTCTGCTTGACCACCACCGGGTCGTTGGCGTCGCGGGGCAGGAGGCCGCGCACCTGATTGACCTTGGAGAGCGTGTCGGCCATCGCCCGGTCCGGGTTGGCGTCGAGCCGCAAATTGAGGGTGATCGTCGAGACGTTCTGCTGCGAGGCGGAGACCAGGGTGTCGATGCCCTCGGAGCTGGCCACCGCCTGCTCGATCGGCGTGGTGATGAAGCCCTTGATCACGTCGGCGGCGGCGCCCGGATAGGTCGTGGTGATGGTGATCGTGGTGTTCGAGGTCGCCGGGAACTGCCGGACTTGCAGTCTCAGGCCGGCCATGCCGCCAATCAAGAGAATGAGCAGGCTGACCACGCTCGCCAGAACCGGCCGGCGGATGAAGAGATCGGTGAAGGCGTTCATGGGCGCTTCATCACGGCCGCGGGGTTTCCGCCGGGCTCGGCAGCGCGGCGGTTTCGTCGAGCGTGACCGGCATATAGGCCTGGAGCTTGATCTGTCCCGCGGTCACCACGCGCTCGCCCTCTCTCACCCCTTCCTGGATCGCGACCCTCTCGCCCCTCGCCGGGCCGAGGCGCACGAATCGCCGCTCGACGATGAGGCCGCTCACGCCGCCCTTGTCGTCCACGCCGCCCTGCTCGCGCGCGTGCGGCGCTGCGGTGACGACAAAGACATTGTCGCCATAGAGACTGTAGACGATCGCGGTGCGCGGAAGCGTCAGCACCTTGGCCGGCTCGCCGGTGGTGACGGTGAGATTGGCGAACATGCCGGGCAGGAGCTTCCGGTCGGGATTGGCGAATACCGCCCGTGCGGTGACGTTGCGCGAATCGGCGCTGACGCGCGCGTCGATCGCTTCGATCTTGCCGGCGAAGGTCCGGCCGGGGATGGCGTCGACCGTCATGCTCACCACCTGGCCGGCGGCGAGCGCGCTCAGCGCTTCCTCGGGCGCGGGAAAGTCCGCGTAGATCGGGTCGAGCTGCTGGAGCGTCACCAGGCTTGCCCCGACCGCGACATATTGCCCGAGATCGACGTTGCGCAGGCCGAGCCTGCCGGCGAACGGCGCCTTGATCGCCTTCTGGGCGATGATGGCGCGCGTCCGCTCGACGGTCGCCGCGGCGGAATTGCGCGTGGCGAGCGCCGTATCGACGGTCGATTGGGGGGTGTTGCCCTGGACGACCAGCGTCTTTTGCCGCGCGAGCGTCGCCTCGGCGTTCTTCAATTGCGCCAGCCCGTTGGCGAGGTCGGCCTGCTCAACCGAATTGTCGATATTGATGAGCAGCGCCCCGTCCTGGACGTCGTCGCCCGACTCGAAATGTTTGCCCGTCACCACGCCCGCCGCCTGCGGCGCGACGATGACGCCCTGATAGGCGCGCAAGGTTCCGATCGCTGTCAGTTCAGGCGGCCATTTCTCGACCCTCGCGGCTTCGGCCGTCACCGCCGTCGGTTTTGGCGCGAACGCGGCGCTGATGAAGCCCTTCACGATCCCCGGCTTCATGACGAACTGGAAATAGGCGAGACCGCCGGTCAGCGCGGCGAGGAGCGCGAGCGTGACCACGAATACAACCGGCCGGCGAGCCCCGAGCGGCAGCGAGCGGATGCCGAGGAGCGCCGCGAAAACGGCGGCGGCGGCGGCGAAAGCGAGCGGAGGATAGGGAACGCGGATGAGCGCAAGCTGCGCCGCCGCGGCGAGCGCGAGCATCGCCACGGCGAGCAGAAACAACAGCCAGTTGGTGAACCGCCTCATCGCTCGCCTTCGTGTCGGGCAGGATCCTGCTTGGCCTTTTGCAACATTTCGCCAGAGATTGAAACGAGCGGCGCCGGCTTGAGGCTCGGCGCCGCCAGGCCCCTCGCCAGCGCGCGCCTCGGCCCTTATTGTCGGAAAGCGGCCGCAAAGGGGCGGCCTGATTTGGGAGATGACGTCATGACCAAGACATTCGCGCTCGTTGCGCTCGCATTCGCCATCGCCGGCGCGCCGGCGCTCGCCTACGCCGATGACGCCTGCATGACCCAGGCGATGGACAAGAAGCTGGCCGGCGCCGCCAAGACCAGCTTCATGACCAAATGCGAAAGGACGTCGTGCGAGGGCCAGGCCAACGACAAGAACCTGCACGGCGCGGCGATGACCTCGTTCGTCAAGAAGTGCACGAAGGACGCCATGGCCATGCCCATGTGAGCCGAAAGGGCTCAAGCCCCGCTATTCCGGCAGGAAGGCCTCGTCCATCGTCTCGGCGAACGACCAAGGACATTGGCCGGGGAACCGCTCCTCGTCGAGGCTGGTCTCGATCGCCGCCTTGCGGCGCGCGTAGCGGTAAGCTTGCGCCGTAACGTCGTCGAGCATGGGCTTGAGGCTCGGATTGTCGGCGATCAGGTCGGCGATCTCGTCACGCGCGTTGGCGATCGATAGGCGCCAGGATTTTCCGCGGCCCTTCGGCTGAAAGCGCCATTTCAGCAGGTGAATGAGCAAGACAGTGAGTTGGCTGACCAGTTCGCGCTTCTCGGTCTTGCCCATGCTTTCGATTTCCTCGGCGATGAGGTCGAGATCGGCTTCGGCGATTTTGCCTTCGCGCAACAGCGCTGCCTGTTCGAGGCTCCAGGCGTAGAAATCCTGATCGCGGCGTGACGGCTTCGCGGGCATAGGCAATTCTAGCGCCTCGCGCCGGGCAAGTCGACGCGCGCATCGCGCGAGGATTGCCTTCGCCGCGAAGTTCGGCAAGGTTCTCGTAAGCCGCCATCACCGGGAGCCGCGCCATGATCCGGCGAATGTTCGCCCTCTGCCTCCTTCTGGCCTTTGCCGGCGCTGGGCCGACGGCGCGCGCCGAAAGTTTCGTCATCGGGGTGATGAACGACCAGTCCGGTCCTTACGCCGATCTGGCCGGTCCGGGCTCGGTCGAAATCGCGCGGATGGCGATCGAGGATTTCGGCGGCTCGGTGCTCGGCAAGCCGATCGATCTTGTGGTCGCCGATCATCAGAACAAGGTCGACGTCGGCCTCGCCATCGCCCGGCAATGGTATGACGAGCGCGGGGTCAGGGCGATTTTCGACATCACCAATTCGGGCGTGGCGCTGGCGATCCAGGACCTGGCCAAGGCGCGCGACCGGATTGTCATCTTCGCCTCGGCCTCGTCGTCCGACCTCACCGCCAAGGCGTGCTCGCCGAACGGCGTTCAGTGGAACGCCGACAATTGGTCGAACGGGGTCGCGCTGATGCGGCTTTTGATCAGGCAGAAGCTCGACAGCTTCTTCTTCATCACCGCCGACTACGCCTTCGGCGCTTCGCTCGAGGCGGACGCGCGCGACGCCATCGCCAAGGCCGGCGGGACGGTGGCCGGCGCGGTTCGCTCGCCGCTCAACACCGCCGATTTCAGCTCCTTCCTGATCGCCGCGCAGGGATCAAAGGCCAAGGTGATCGTGTTCGCCATCACCGGCGCCGATCTTTCCAATGCGCTGAAGCAGGCGGGCGAGTTCAATCTCGCGCCGGCGCAATATCTCGCGACGCCGATCACCTATCTCAGCGACGTCAACGCTCTCGGCCTCGACGTCGCGCATGGGCTCACGTTCATGCAATCCTGGTACTGGGACCTCGACGATCAGACGCGCGCCTTCGCCAAGCGCTTCTTCGACCGCCGCGGCCGAATGCCGAACGACAACCAGGTCGCGCTCTATTCCTCCGTGCGCCACTATCTCGAAGCGGTCGCCAAGGCCGGAACCGACGATTCCGGAACGGTGATGAAAGCGATGCGCGAGGCGCCGATCCACGACATCTTCACCGCCAATGGAACGATCCGGGCCGATGGTCGGGTGCTCTACGACCGCTACCTGATGAAGGTGAAGACGCCGGCGGAATCGAAATACCCCTGGGACTACCTCACCGTCGTCGCCAAGATTCCGGCCGCCGACGCGTTCCGTCCCCCAGGCGCGGGCGGCTGCACGCTGGCCGGGCCTTGAGTCTAAGCGCCGCGCGCCGGCAGGGGAGAGCTTGGAGCCAGATCCGTCATTGCGACCCATGGGATCAAGTCCGGGGGAAGCAATCCGGGAAAAGTCGGACACCCTTCCCCTGGATCGCCGCGTCGCTTCGCTTATCGCGATGACGATTCCACGACGGCGCAACTCGCCACATATTCATTTCAGGTTCATCGCGTTGGCTGTTGGTTGGGGTCTTTTCGCTTCTGGCTCAGGCCCGGGCTGCAAGTTCCGCTGAGTTTGGCGATCATGGGGCCGGCTGGCCGTTTTCGGGGCCATCGTGCAATGTTGGCCGGACCCATGGATTTGGGGGGCTTGGATGGAGCGCTCTGAGGTGTGTGAACAATGACCGGGGTTATCGACCGCCGCGGCGTCCTTGCGGCAATCGCGCTCGGGCTCGGGGGCTGCGCGGCCCCGGGCGCAGTTCGGTACGGAGTTGGCTTTTCTCCGTTCGGGAACTCCCAATATGCGGCCGCCTATGGCCCGATCTTCGACCAGGGCCATGAAATTCCTCCCCTCGATCTCACCCGGATCGATCCGAGCCTCCTTCGCCAAGAGGTCGCTTTCGCCGGCCCCTACCGCCCGGGCACGATCGTCGTCAGCATCGGCGAGCGGCGGCTGTATCTCGTTCAGCCCGGCGGAGTTGCGATGCGCTACGCGGTCGGCGTCGGCCGCGAGGAAGCGCTCAATTTTCGCGGCTCGGCCGTGATCGGCCGCAAGGCCGAATGGCCGCACTGGACGCCGACCGCGGACATGATTCGCCGAATGCCGATCTATGCGCATTACGCGAGCGGGCTGCCGGGCGGCATCGACAATCCGCTTGGCGCACGCGCGCTCTATCTCTATCGCGGCAATCAGGACACCGACTTCCGGCTGCACGGAACCATCGAACCGGAGACGATCGGCACCAAGGTGTCGAGCGGCTGCATCCGCCTGTTCAATCACGACATCATCGATCTTTACAACCGCGTTCCGGTCGGCTCGCCGGTCGTCGTGCTGCAGGAAGGCGAGCAGCTCCGCGCCGACGCCGGGGCGCAGACGGGCGGCTATTACGAGCCTTATGGATCGGGGCCTTACGGACCGGGTCCCGCCGGACCCTATGAGGGACCGCCCAGCGCCTATCCGGTCCCGCCCGGCTTCTATCCCGGCCCGTACTACGCGCCGCCCTATCGCCAGTGGTGACGGAGTGGGCGGCGACCGGCGCCAAACACTGGGTTCTTATCGCGTTAGCTGTTGGCGGTTAGGAATTTGGAGCATGGCGGAATTCGCGGACGGCTCTCATGGCGTCATGGCCGGCCGAAGCAAGGCGTGATTAAATCTCCAGATCGAGCATCAGCGAGCTCAGTGACTTGCCGTGGGCGTCGAGCGTCAGCGCGCGGGTCACTCCCCCGCCGAGCGCGCCCTCGATGACGAAGTTGAGCGCGCCGAGGTTCGGCAGCTCATAGCGCCTGATCGGTCCCGTCGCGATCGCGGCGAAATGAGCCGCGATCCGCTCGGCGGTCACGCGCTCGATCAGGAGCGGATAGTCTTTCGGCTCGAAGGCGATCACCGAGATGTTGGAGGTGTTGCCCTTGTCGCCGGTGCGCGAATGCGCAATCTCTCGCAGTCTCATGGGCGTCAGGCCTCCGCCATGGTCACGGCAGTCCGGACGGCCGTTTCGGAAATGAGCGCGGAGGCCACGGCGACCACCTGCCGCGCCGATTTCCACGCGCCCCCGCCTGCGGCGGGCCCGTTGGTGTAGAGCGTCTCGACTTCCTCGCCGATCCGCCGCGCCTCTGTGAGGCTGTGGGTGCGGCCGACGACGCGAATCCGCACTTCGTAAGGATCGCCGTCGCGTGTTCGCGCCTCGCCGTGCAGCGAGTTGATGCCGATCATGTCGAAGCGCGTCTCCGTCGTGCGCACGCCGGTCAAGGCCAGACGTTCGCGCACGATGTCGAGCGCGAGTCTTGCGCGGGCGACGGCGTTCGGACCGGCATAGGAGATTTGGCCTTCGCCGACGTAGCTGTCGACATAGCCGACCGACGTTTTCAGCAGGCCGGTCTTCGGCGCGCCCTTCCCGCCGGTCACGCGCACGCGGTCCGGCCCTATCTCCTCGACCCGGACTTCCGAGAAATCGGCGATCACGTCGGGCTGAAGATAGGCCTTCGGGTCGTGGATCTCGTAGAGCAGCTGCTCCTTGACGGTTCGCGCCGTCACCGCGCCGCCAGAACCCTCGACCTTGGTCACGACGAGCTCTCCGTCTTCGCGAACCTCTCCAATCGGGAAGCCGAGCCGGGCGAGGTCGGGGACGTCCTTCACTCCGGGATCAGCGAAATAGCCGCCGGTGACCTGGCCCGCGCATTCGAGCAGATGGCCGACCAGGACACCGCGGCCGAGCATCGTCCAATCGTCCAACGGCCAGCCGAATTCGACGATCAGCGGCGCCATGAAAATCGCAGGGTCCGCCGCCCGGCCGGTGATCACGACGTCGGCGCCGCCCTTCAGGGCCTCGACGATCGGGGCGACGCCGATATAGGCATTGGCGGAAACGACGCTGTCGCCGAGCGCGGCGATCGTCTTGCCGTTGTCGAGCGCCACGTTGTGGTCGCGAAGATAGGCGAAGACGTCGTCGCCGGTGACGGCGGCGACCTTGAGCCCCTTGAGCCCGAGCTTGCGGGCGATCTCGCGGGTCGCCTCGGCCGCAGTGGCGGGGTTGGCCGCGCCCATGTTGGTGACGATCTTCACTTTGTTCCTGGCGCAGACGGCCAAGACCGCCCGCATGCGCGCCACGAGCAGCGGATCATAGCCGGCGTCCGGGTCCTTCATCTTGACCTGCTGAGCGAGCGCGATGGTCCGCTCGGCGAGGCACTCGAACACGAGGTAGTCGAGACCGCCCTTTTCGGCGAGCTCCACGGCGGGCTCGATCCGGTCACCCGAATAGCCTGCGCCGGAACCGACCCTGATTATCTTCATCGCTTCGCTCCGCTCACAGTGGGAACAAACCGATCGCCACGCAGGCGATCGTCATGACGATCGAGGCGCCGAACAGGAACGGAATCGTGAACCGCTGATGGTCGGCGAGCTCTATGCCGCAGAGGCCGACGACCAGGAAGGTCGCGGGCGTCAGCGGGCTCACCGGGAAGCCGGTCGTCATCTGGCCGAGCAGCGCGGCCTGGGCCAACTGCACCTTCGGCACGCCGAGTTGGCCGCCGACCTCGGCGATGACCGGCAGAACGCCGAAGTAGAACGAGTTGGGATCGAAGAGGAAACTCAGCGGCATGGAGAGCACGCCGAGGACGATCGGCATGAACTTCGCCATGGCGGCCGGAACGAACGCCACCGCCGTCTGCGCCATCGCCTTCAGCATACCGCTGTTTTGCATGATGCCGGTGAAGACGCCGGCGGCGAGCAGGATGGAAGCCATCAGCAGCGCCGCGCGCGCATGCGCGTCAATCCGCTGACGCTGCATGTCGACGTCGCGATAATTGATGAGCAACGCGAGGCAGGTCCCGACCATGAAGACGATTGCCGGTGCGAGCTTATCGCCAAGCGCAACCATGGTGCCCATCACCACAAGCGTGAGCGCGATGTTGATCCAAAAGTTCTGAGGTTGACGCAGGACCTTTTCGGCGTCCGTCAAGGTGCGGGTTGGGACGACGCCGGCCGCCGCGTCCTTGTGGAGCCCAAGCCGCCGTTCCTCCCGCTTGCCCAGCCACCACGCGGCCGTAAAGATGAAGATCAGTCCGACCGCCTGGATCGGCACAAGGGGATTGAAAATCTCCGGGATCGGCAACTTCAGCGAGGCCGAGGCGCGGATCATCGGGCCGGTCCACGGAAGGAAATTCACGCCCGCCGCCATCGAAGCCGCGCAAGCGAGGATGCGCCTATCAAGGCCTAGCCGTTCGTAGAGCGGCAGCATTGCTGGAATGGTGACGAGGAAAGTCACCGCGCCCGATCCGTCGAGATGGACGAGCAGCGCGAGCAGCGTCGTGCCCATGACGATGCGCGTCGGCCTCGTTCCCACGGTCTTCAGAATTCGGTCGATGATCGGATCGAGCATGCCGGCGTCGGTCATGATGCCGAAGAACAGGATCGCGAAAACAAACATGCCGACAACCGGCGCGAGGCTCTGGATGCCGGACACGATGAACTTGCTCGTGTCCCAGCCGAACCCGCCGATCAGCGCCGAGGCAATGGGAATGAGGATGAGCGCCATCAACGGCGACATCGATTTCGTCATGATGACGGTTAGCAGAAGGGCGATGGTGACGAGGCCCAGAACCGCCAGCATTCAAGCGTCCCTTTCCCGGCTCAGCCCGCCATCTCTGCGGGCTGCTAGTCGGACCCATGCGGCGAAAGGCATGATAAGACAATTGAATTTATTTGATATCAGCAATAGCTTCACCTTATGCATGTCAGTCTGCGGCAGGTTCGTTCGTTCCTTGCGGTCGCTCAGGTCAAAAGCTTTACCCGCGCCGCGTCGCTTCTGAACGTCACCCAGCCCGCCCTCACGATGCAGATCCAGCGACTGGAGGAGGCGCTCGGCGTCACGTTGTTCGACCGCGATACGCGCTCAGTTGAATTGACCCGGGTCGCGCGCGATCTCATTCCCGCGTTCGAGCGGACCCTTCAGGATTTCGACGCGGCGATCGACAGCGCGCGCGACATTGCCAGCCAAAAGCGCGGGATCGTCAGACTGGCTGCGCTTCCGTCGGTCGCCGCAGGAGTTCTGCCCGACGCAATCCTGGGCTTTCGCGATAAGAGGCCGAACGTCATTTTCGATCTGAGGGATGTCATCGCGGGCCAGGTTCTGAACCTCGTTCAATCAGAACAGGTCGATTTTGGCGTGATGGGAGGAACGGTCAAAGCTCCCGACGTCGCAACAGTCTTCGAGGCGCAGGACCACCTGCACGTCGTCTATCCGAAGGGACACCCCATCGCGCGGATGAAGACAGTCACCCCGGTCGCGCTCGCCGAATTCCCGTTGATCCTCATGCAGAGAGATACGAGCGTGCGCGCGATCGTCGACGCGGGATTTCACTCGGCAGGCCTTATGCCGAAAGCGACGTGCGAGGCAATCTACATGATGACGGCGGTCGGAATGGTGCGCGCCGGCTTGGGGCTGACGATACTTCCCGGCTCCGCCCGGGAGATCAAGGCGGAGCCGGGGCTTCTGTCGAAGCCGATCGACGACCCGTCGTTCACGAGGCCGGTCTCCATCATCAAGAGGACCGGCCGAACGCTTCCCCCACTGAGCGAGGCCTTCCTTGAACACCTTTCGGTCTGTCTGAGGGCGGCGCTCGTGTAGGCGAGCCACCCCCACTCTCAAGCCGGCCCGCGCGCACTTCTTTACGCGGCAATGCGGGGCAGTCTTTAGGGAAATCCGATCGAGGCCGTACGGCGCCATCGCTCGGAAGCCTCTCGAGCGGGCAGGATTTCGCGATCTGCTCGCCCTCCGGCCTGCGACTTTCGCTAGCAGTCTGCTACGAGCGGAGCGATTGCATTGCGGCGACAGGGGCTTAACCCCATTCCCGCCAACGCTCTCAAACATCCTCTGACAACAATTGCTTCCTGAAAATCGGAAGCCGTGCTACAGTCCTTTCCGCCATGACCAATCCGATCGAGCGCACAAGCGAAGGGACAGCGGTGGAGTCCTCCGGAGGGCTCTGTTCTACAGTTGTGTCGCGTTGGTCTCATCGCGACCCAAAAAGCGAAAAGAAAAAATGGCCTCAGGGGTCGGCGCAAGCCCATGAGAAGGGTCATTCCCGCCAAGAGAATCCAAGGAAATCCAACCCTTTTTCTTTGATTTTCTTGGCCCGGGCTTGGCTCGATTTTGCTGGATTTGGCCAGATTTGGTCCTGGCTTGGCTGGGCGGCTCCGGCGCCGCACCGCGGGGGATAGAGAGAAACGGCAATGGCGGCGATCCAGGGAGCGGCGGGGGCGGAGGCGGAGCGCGCCGGCATTGGCAAGATCGTGCTGGCGAGCCTCGTCGGCACGACCATCGAATTCTACGACTTCTACATTTTCGGCACCGCGGCGGCGCTGGTGTTCGGGCCGATGTTCTTCCCGAAGTCGGCGCCCGAGACCCAGGCGCTGAACGCCTATCTCACCTTCGGCATCGCCTTCCTCGCCCGGCCGGTCGGGTCGTTCCTGTTCGGGCATTTCGGCGATCGGATCGGGCGCAAGTCGGCGCTGGTCGCGACCATGCTGACGATGGGCCTGGCGACGACCCTGATCGGCGCGCTCCCGGGATATGCGACCGCTGGCGTTCTCGCGCCGTGGCTCCTCGCCGCGCTGCGCGTCCTGCAGGGCGTCGGGCTTGGCGGCGAGTGGGGCGGGGCGGCGCTGATCGCGACCGAGAACGCGCCGGATGGCCGGCGCGCCTGGTTCGGCATGTTCCCTCAGCTCGGACCGCCGGTCGGCTTCTTCATCGCGACCGGCCTCTTCCTGGCCTTGCTGATCGGATTTGGCGAAGCGGCTTTCGTCGATTGGGCCTGGCGGGTCCCCTTCCTCGCGAGCGCGATCCTGGTCGCGGTCGGGCTCTATGTCCGCGTCTCGCTCGAGGAGACGCCGGCGTTCAGACAGGCGATGGCGCTCGATAAGCGGATCGAGGTCCCGCTTGGCGCGGTGCTGCGCGATCATCTCTTGCCGCTGATCCAGGGCTCGCTCGCGATCGTCGTCTGCTACGCGCTGTTCTACATCGCGACCGTCTACATGCTGGGCTATGGCGTGAGGTCGCTCGGCTTGTCGCGGGTGAGCCTGCTCGAGATGCTGTGCGTGGCGATTGTCTTCATGGCGGTGGCGACGCCGATCTCGGCGGCGCTCGCCGATCGCGTCGGCCGGCGCCCGGTGCTGATGGTCTCGGCCGTCGCGGCGGCTGCGGTCGGGCTGATGATGCCGTCGCTCCTGGCGCAAGGACCGGGCGGCGTGCTCGTCTTCCTCTCGCTTGCGCTTGGCGTGATGGGGCTGACCTTCGCGCCGCTCGGGGCGCTCTTGCCGGAATTGTTTCCGACCGAGGTGCGCTATACCGGCGCGGCCAGCGCCTACAATCTCGGCGGCATTCTCGGCGCCTCGCTTGCGCCGTCGCTGGCCCAGGTCCTCGAGGCCAAGGGCGGCATCGCCTGGGTCGGCTATTACATCGCCGCCGCCGCCGCGATCAGCTTGCTCGCGGTCTTGAGCATGCGCGAGACCCGCGACGACCGCGCGGGCGGCTGAGGCCGTGATTAAGCGCGCTGATGCTTGTCTTCGCGGGAGCGATTTGTTAGACGACCGCCTTCGCTTCGCGCCCGCCGGGTTGAAGCGAAAAAGTGCGGTCATGGCGGAACTGGTAGACGCGCTAGCTTGAGGTGCTAGTTCTTTAACCGGAGTGGAGGTTCGAGTCCTCTTGACCGCACCACTATCATTCGAGCGCAGATCGTTCGCGACTGCGCTGGGCTAGACCCTATATCGCAAAGTCCGCGGGCCCGGCGAGAGCGGATCGGCTCCTCTGAGGGGCCACGACACCGTCTGCATTTCTTCGGCGCCGAGCGACGTCAGGCGAATATTGCCGAGCGACCGCGCCAGCCAGCCCTCGGCCGCCGCGTGCTGCAGCGCGGCCTCGAAATCGGCCGGGGTTCCCATGTTCTGAACGAGAAAGGCTCCCATCAGGTCGTCAAGCGCCAGGCTCTCTCGCGGCCTGACGTTCCATATGCCGAAGATCGCCAGCACGCTGCGCGCATAGTCCTCGTCGGCCGGCAGAGACGCCATCGCGCTATCCCTCCTGCCCGCGCGGCACAGCGCCGGCTAGGTTTGGACGTTCCCTCGAACACGCGCCCGGCCGCTTTGGTTTCCGCCTAGGCCGCGCGCTCCTTAGCCGGGTCGCTCGGATTGTCGTCGTCACGCGGCCCGTCGAGTTCGAGACCATCGGGCAGCATAATGACGGATTGAGGGCGCCCCTGGCATTCGTGCATCGCAAACCGGATCGCCTCGGCCCGGTTCGCGAACAAGCCGCCGCCCAGGCTTCGGGCGTCCGTCGCGCTATCGCCGCGCCGCTACTCCTGCGGCGCCGGCTTCACGGGAAACGGCCCGTCGCCGACCCGGGCCGCGGATGTCTCCAGGCGAGGCTTCAAGGCGCCGATGACCCGCCCCGTCTCCGACGACTAGCCCGGCGGAGCGGGAGCGGTCGGGCCGTTCCCGGGACCTGGAGCCATATGGACGATCCGGTAGCCTTTCGCCTTCAGTTCCCGCAGGAGCATCGGAAGCATGTCGGCGGTCCATTGACGGTTGTCGTGCAAGAGCAGCATCCCCTTGCCGAGGCGGTCGAGCCGGCTCATCACCAGTTTCAGCTCCTCTTGCGGCGTCATCCTGATCCAATCGGACGCCCAGAGGTCGACCCCGAAAATGCCGACATTGTTGGCGGCGAGCCAATGGCGCAGATCCTCGGTCTCCGCGAAACCGGGAAAACGAAAGAAGGGCGCGTGCAGCCTGAGGTCCTTGAGGTCCTTGGGTTCGCCGGCCTTGAAGTCCTGCCCATAGGCCGCCTTCTCGACCGCGATCATGCCCTTGAGCAAGTCGGCTCGCGCGACCGCGGCGGGCATGAAGCGCAGGGTCGGCTGGGGATGGGAATAGGTGTGGTGGGCGACCGTGTGGCCCTCCATCACTTCGCGGCGGGCGATCTGCGGCAGGTCCTCGGCATTGCGCCCGATGTCGAAGAACGTGGCGCGTACGCACTCGTCGGCGAGCGCCTTGAGGATTTGCGGCGTCGTCGTCTCAGCGGGCCCGTCGTCGAAAGTGAGGATCACCTCATGGTCGGCGAGGGGGATGGTTCGCGGATAGGTCTTCAGCCCAACCTCCAGGCCGCCCTCTGTGCCGACCGCGACGACGCGCGAGGTTCCAAGCTTCTCGGGCCCGCAAGTCTCAGCCCCTGTAACCCTCGCGCCGGCGAGGAGCGCCGCGAGCGCGACCGCAATCCGCATTGACAGGCTCAGTCCGCAAGACATAGAGGCTTTCAGGGGGTTGTACGTCCGGCCGTCACGGCGCGCGCGGTGCGTGTTAACGAAGCGTTACGAGGATAGCTCTAGGTTTCCGCCAACCGCTACACTCGATCGTCCGGCGAGACCAGGCTTCGCGGAGCGATTTTGACAGGCTGATGATGCCGGACGCCAAGATTTTCTTGTTTCCCCCGTGCTGACCGCCGTTGCGCTCGCGCTAGCCGCCGGACTCTCGGGCTGCGGCGGCGGCGCCGGCCCCCTGGACGCGCTCGACTCGGATTTGCGGCCGGCCGACTACCCGATCCACGGCATCGACGTCTCCAAGTTCCAGGGCGAGATCGACTGGGGCGCGGTCGCCAACAGCGGCGTCAAATTCGCCTGGATCAAGGCGACCGAAGGCGGCGATCACGCCGACGAGCGCTTCCAGGCCAATTGGACCGGCGCGAAAGCGGCGGGGGTGCCGCGCGGCGCCTATCATTTCGTCTACTGGTGCCGGCCGCCGCTCGAGGAAATGAGCTGGTTCGAGCAGAACGCCCCGGTCGAGAACGATGCGCTTCCCCCGGTGCTCGACGTCGAGGGGACGCCGACGTCGAGGACCTGCCATCGGCACCTCACCCAGCAAGGCGCCATCGCCGACATGAAGGTGATGCTGGCGGAGATGGAGCGCCACTATGGCAAGCGGCCTATCATCTACACCACAGTCGACTTCTATCAGGCGATCCTTTCGGACGGCGCCTTCATGGACTATCCGATCTGGGTCCGCTCGACCAAGTACCATCCAACCGTCAAATACGGGCCGCGGCCCTGGAATTTTTGGCAATATCAGTCCGACGGTTCGGTCGCGGGCATCCCGGTCCATGTCGATCGCGACGCCTTTTTTGGCACGCAGAAGCAGTGGGAAGCGTTCCTCCGCGATGAGGAATTGGGCTTGCGGACAATCGATCCGAGAGGGTCGGGGGCGACGCAACCCGCCGCCGCGGATGTCCCGGCGCCGGCGGCGGACTTTGTCGCCGCGCAATCCGCCGAGCAGCAACCCGCGCCGCCGCTACCGGCCGAGCAGCAATCCGGCGTGCAACAGGCCGACGACCAGTAGGAGCCCGGCGGCGCGCTGCGCGGAACCGCATCAGGCTCGGACGCACTTGTCCTGACCGGGCGGATCGCGCAACAGTCTGCGCGCAGTTATCGTCGGGAGGCGCGAATGCCCAAGGAAGGCGTGGCCGATCTCAAGGCGGATGCGCTCCAGTTTCACTGCGCACCCCGTCCGGGAAAGCTCGAGGTCGTCGCAACCAAGCCGCTTGCCAATCAGCGGGATCTGGCGCTTGCCTATTCTCCCGGGGTCGCTTTCCCCTGCGAGGCGATCGCCGCGGACCCGCACGCCGCAGCGATCTATACCGCGCGGCAGAATCTTGTCGCGGTGCTCAGCAACGGGACGGCCGTACTCGGTCTCGGCGATATCGGCCCCCTCGCCGGCAAGCCGGTAATGGAGGGCAAGGCGGTCCTGTTCAAGAAGTTCGCTGGAATAGACGTGTTCGACATCGAGGTGGCGGAGAAGAACGTCGACAAGCTCGTCGACATCATCGTCGCTCTGGAGCCGACTTTCGGCGGGATCAATCTTGAGGACATCAAGGGCCCCGAGTGTTTCGAGGTCGAAGAGAAGGCGAAGGCCCGGATGGGCATTCCCGTGTTCCACGACGATCAGCATGGCACAGCGATCATTGTTTCCGCCGCGATCGTCAATGCGCTTGA
Source organism: uncultured Alphaproteobacteria bacterium (assembly GCA_963749715.1). Classification (GTDB taxonomy): domain Bacteria; phylum Pseudomonadota; class Alphaproteobacteria; order Rhizobiales; family Beijerinckiaceae; genus Roseiarcus. Next base: position 198,660 of record CAVVNR010000002.1, on the reverse strand, counting down.
GCTCGCCGGCAAGTCGATCGGCCAAGTCAAGATCGTCTGCTCCGGGGCGGGAGCGGCGGCACTCGCGTCGCTCAACCTCCTCGTCTCGCTCGGCGCCAAGCGCGAAAACATCATTGTCTGCGACATCGAGGGGGTGGTCTATAAAGGCCGTGAGAAACTGATGGACCGCTGGAAGGCGGCCTATGCGCGCGAAACGAGCGCGCGCACGCTTGGGGACGCCATTCCAAGCGCCGACATTTTCCTTGGGCTCTCGGCCGGCGGCGTTCTCAAGCCCGGGATGCTCGAACTCATGGCGAAAGATCCGCTGGTCATGGCGCTCGCCAATCCCACCCCCGAGATCATGCCGGAACTGGCGCTCGAGACTCGGCCCGACGCAATGATCTGCACCGGCCGCTCCGACTATCCCAATCAAGTCAACAACGTCCTATGCTTTCCCTACATATTTCGCGGCGCCCTCGATGTCGGCGCAAGCGAGATCAACGAATCCATGAAGAAGGCGGCGGTCGCGGCGATTGCGGCGCTGGCGCGTGAGACGCCCTCCGAGGTGGCGGCCAGGGCCTACGGCGGCGAGTTCGACGCTATTCGGCAGGACCTCCCTCATTCCGAGCCCCTTCGACCCGCGGCTCATGCTTCGCATCGCGCCGGCAGTCGCGCGCGCGGCGATGGAGAGCGGCGTCGCCCGTCGGCCGATCGCCGATTTCGACGTCTATGCCGATCAGCTCAACCGCTTCGTCTTCCGCTCCGGCTTCATCATGAAACCGTTGTTCGCCAAGGCGCGCGCGGCGCTGAAGACGGTGATCTATTCCGAGGGCGAGGATGAGCGCGTCCTCAGGGCGACCCAGGTGGTGCTGGAGGAGCGCCTCGCGAGGCCCGTCCTGATCGGCCGCCCGGAGGTGATCAGGGATCGCATCAAGCGCTTCGGGCTCACGATCCATCCGGACGCCGATTTCGAAGTCATCGACCCGAGCAACGATCCGCGCTATCGCGACTATGTCGCGACCTACCTCAAGGTGGCGGAGCGAAAGGGCGTGACGCCGGACGTGGCGCGCATCGTCGTTCGCTCATCGCCGAGCGTCATTGGCGCACTTGCGCTGCGTCGCGGCGACGCCGACGCCCTGCTTTGTGGCCTGGACGGTCGGTTCACCTCGCGTCTCGATCACATTCGCGACATCGTTGGCCTTGCGCCGGGGGTCAAGGATTTCTCGGCGCTTTCGCTGGTCATCGCCTCGGCCGGCGCCTATTTTCTCGCCGATACCCATGTGCGCTACGATCCGAGCGCCGAAGAGATCGCCGAAACCGCGATCGCCTGCGCCCATCACGTGCGCCGGTTTGGCATCGAGCCGAAGATTGCGCTGATCTCGCATTCCGACTTCGGCTCCGCCGACACGCCCTCGGCATTGAAGATGCGCGAGGCCCTGCGCCTTTTGCGGGAGCGCGCGTCCGATCTCGAAGTCGACGGCGAGATGCAGGCCGACACCGCGCTCTCGCTGGTAGCCCGAGAGCGCGTGATCACCGACTCGCGCCTGCAGGGCGAGGCCAATGTGCTGATCTTCCCCAATCTCGACGCCGGAAGCACGGCGCTCCAGTTGACGCGGGTGATCGCGAATGCCCTGCCGGTCGGGCCTATTCTTATTGGGCCGGCGAAGCCCGCGCACGTGCTCACACCCTCGGTGACCGCGCGCGGCATCGTCAACATGACGGCGATCGCGGCCGTCGAAGCCGCGAGCGGTTAGGCGCCGCGTTTTGCCGCAACCTTCTATCCGCGACCGGCCGAAAATTCATTTGACAGTCGCAGCTTTTGGGCGACAATCTCAGCTCGTCGTCACGAACAGGCAACGCGAAGGCGACGCAACGCCGGCCGACCTCAAGGCGCGGCAGAAAGACGGGGTAGCCATGACTCCGCCGGACCAAAAGGAATGACCCTGGCGTGACCAGGGTCGAAGCGCCGTACCCGCTTGAAATGCTAGAGCGGAAGGGCGCTCTCAAAAATCGCTGACCAAACATCATCAGCGGCGAGCGCGAAGGCCAAGCGCTTGCTCCGCCGAGGTATCATCTGCAACATCCCAGAAGTTTCGCGAGCAGCGAGACAGGGCCCCGGTACGCCCAAGGCGTCGGGGCCCACGCTTTTGCAATAGCCGCTATGGCGTCCGGCTCGAAACATCGAGCGCGATCTCGACCCGCTTTCAAGCCGACCATCGGTTCACCCATCTGGCGCTATCGAAGATTCGCCGCCCACGCGGGAGACGACGTTTCGTAACGCTCCTCAGGCCGGCGACGCTCCACCTCGCCCTCGTCCTGAGCCGGCGGCGCAGCCGGCGTGTCGAAGGGCGGTCCGGCGCGCGCCAACCGCGCCACTTGCTGGAGCGTTCTTCGAGAGGCGCCTTCGGCGCTCCTCGAGGCGTGAGGAGGCAGAGTGATTCCATCAAACTGCGACGGCCTCTGGCCAGCGACTTGCCCGATTCAGCCGGCGACTGCCGCGATGTCCCTGGGGCCCAGTCCCTTGGCGTCGGCGCGCGCGAAGGCTTTGACCGCGCCCGAGATCATGTCGGCGGGCGCCCCCAGCGTTTGCGCGAGCGCCGTCGCGTAGCGGGCGTCCTTCAGCATCAGGTGAAGCGCGAAGTCCGTCTGGTCGAAATCGCGCGCCAGCATGCGCGGCAGCTTGAGCTTGACGATCGGGCTCGCCGCGGCGCCGGCGAGGATGAGGTCGGCGATCTGTTCCGGTCGGAAACCCGCTTTCTGCGCCAATTCGAGCGCTTCGGCGAGCGCGGCGATCTGGGCGGCGATCAGCTGGTTGTTGACGAGCTTCCAGGTCGCCCCCGCGCCAACCGGCCCCAACAAATCCATCTGGCCGCCGACGGCTGCAAGCGCCGGACGCGCCGCCTCGAATGTCGCGGGCTCGCCGCCGACGAAGAACCTGAGCTCCCCGGACGCCGCCGCCTGACGGCTGCCGCCGACCGGCGCGTCGAGGAAGCCTAATCCCTTCTCCCGTGCTCGGCCGCCGAGCTCGCGCACCCAGTCGGGCGTCAGCGTGCTCGATTCGATGACGATCGCGCCGGTCTTCGCCCCTGCCAACGCGCCGTTCTCCCCGAGCCAGACAGAGCGGGAGGCGGCATCGTCCGCCACCATGGCGAAGACGAAGTCGGCGCCCTCCGCGGTTTCGCGCGGCGTTGCCGCGGCCTTGGCCCCCTTGGCGGCGAGCGCCCGGGCATTGGCGGGCGTGCGGTTCCAGACCGAGAGCGCAAAGCCCTTGGCCAGCCAATTGGCGGCCATGCCGACCCCCATCGTGCCAAGACCGAGTAGCGCGACGCGTTGCATGGTCAAGCTCCCTTAAGACTTGAATTTATCCCGGATCAGAGGACGTGCTGGCCGTCCCCGGCGCGCTTGGCGGCCTTGAGGAATTTCTTGATCACCCGGTCGCGCTTGAGCTTGGAGATGTGGTCGATAAAGAGCACGCCGTCGAGGTGGTCGATCTCGTGCTGCAACACGGTCGCGAGCAACCCCTCCGCCAGGACTTCGCGCATGGCCCCGTTGCGATCGAGCGCGCGCGCGCGGACAGATGCGGGACGCTCAACCTCCGCGTAATATTCCGGAATGCTGAGGCAGCCCTCTTCGTAAGTCGCGCGCTCATCGGACGACCATACGATCTCGGGATTGATGAACACCTGCGCATCAGGCTCTTCCTCCTTTTTCGCCACGTCGACGACCAGCAGGCGGATCGGCTCGGCGACCTGGATCGCCGCCAAACCGACTCCGGGCGCCTCGTGCATCGTCTCGATCATCTCGTCGATCAAGCGGCGCAGATCATCGTCGATCCGCTCGATCCTCTTGCTGACGAGGCGCAGCTTGGGGTCGGGCAGGGTGATGATCGGTCTAAGGGCCATGCGCCGGGCTTTTTGAGGAAGGAGCGTCGCGACTGATAAGCGCCTGGACAGGCGCGGTCAAACATGTTCTTATTTTGTTCCGTAGGTTGTCTTTGAGCTACCGTCTTTGATGACTCTCGTTTCCCCGCTCGCCGTCATCGGCGGCATGCCGATCTTCGGGCCGCAGGCGCTCACTGGCGTCCTCGCCCTACTGGCGGCCCTTGCGCTCGTGGCGCTTTGGCGGGCAGGAGCAGCGCGGCGGCGCGAGCGCCAGGCGGCGGAAGAGCGACAGCAGGCGATCGAGGAGCGCTTCGCCGCGCTCGCCCAATCGAGCGCCGAGCTCAATGGCCGGGTCGGGGCGATGGCCGAATGGCTGGGGTCGCGCCAGACCGACCTCGCCCGGGTCGTCTCCGACCGGCTCGATTCGGTCGGGGCGCGGCTCGGCGCCGGGCTCGAAAGTCAGGCGCAGACGACCGGCGAATTGCTCGGCCGGCTCAACGAGCGTCTGGCGGTGATCGACGCGGCGCAATCGCGCCTGACCGAAATGACCCGCGAGGTGGTGTCGCTCAAGGACATTCTCGCCAACAAGCAGACGCGCGGCGCCTTCGGCCAGGGCCGGATGGAGGCGATCGTGCGCGACGGTCTGCCGGCGGGCGCCTATGACTTCCAGTTCACGCTCACGAACCGCGCGCGTCCCGACTGCGTCATCCGCCTCCCGGGCGACCCGCGGCTGCTCGCTGTCGACGCCAAGTTCCCGCTTGAAGGGTTCTCGGCCTTTCGCGCGGCCCGCGACGACGAGGCGCGCAAGAGCGCGCAAGCGCGCGTGCGCGCCGACGTCGGCAAGCACGTCAAGGACATCGCCGAGCGCTATCTCCTGCCCGGGGAGACGCAGGACTTGGCCTTAATGTTCGTGCCGTCCGAGGCGATCTATTCCGATCTCGTCGAGCATTTCGACGAACTGGTGCAAAAGGCCCATCGCGCCAGGGTGGTCATCGTCTCGCCGACGCTGATGATGATGGCGATCAACGTCGCCCAAGCGATCCTGCGCGACGCGCGCATGCGCGACGAAGCTCACGAAATCCAGGCCGAAGTCGGCAAGCTTCTGAACGACGTCCGCCTCGTGGTCGAGCGGACGGCGAAGCTCGAGGCGCATTTCCGTCAGGCGCAAGAGGATCTTGCCGGCGTCAGCCGCGCGAGCCTGCGGGTCGCGCGCCGCGCCGAGCGGATCGACGCGATGGATTTCGCCGACGGCGGCTGTGTCATCGCGCCGGACCTCATGAGCCTGGCGCGGCAGGCGGAGTAGAGGTGGGTGGGGGCGTCGATAATGCGCCGGACGGGGCGCTCGCGGCCGCTCTCGCGGCTGCGGCCACAGGTTGCCAACCGATCGCGGTCGAGCGTTTCCATACCGGCCTGCAGCATTACGTGTTCGAGGCCCGTTTCGTCGGCCGAGCGCCGGTCGTCGTGCGCATCGCCTCGGAGCATGGTCGCGCCGCCATGATTGGCGCGGCCAAGCTCTCGGGCCTGTTGCGCCCGCTTGGCGTTCCGCTGCCGCAGATCATTGCCGCGGAGCTGAATCCGCCATTTCCGCATCTTGTGCTGGAACGGCTGCCGGGCGCTGATCTCGGAAACGTCGTGAAAACGTTGCCAGCCTCGCGATTGGTCGCCATTGCGGCGGCCGTCGCAGAAGCACAGCGGCTGACGGCGGGCACAGCGTCTGCCGGGCTTTACGGTTATGGGGTGGCGCCGACCGACGCGCCTTGCGAAACGTGGTCGGAAGTTCTGGAATCCAATCTTGCGAGATCGCGAACGCGAATTGTCGCCGCCGGGCTCTTCGACCTGCGGCCTGTCGATGCGGTGTTGGAATTGGTCATGAAGGCGCGCGACGAACTCGACTCGCAGCCGTCAGTTCCTTTCCTCCACGACACGACAACCAAGAATGTCATCATCACGCCGGAGGGGGCATTCTCGGGCATCGTCGATGTGGATGACTTGTGCTTTGGCGATCCGCGATACGTTGTCGCCCTCACCCTCGCTTCGCTGTTGGCGGCGGGTGGACGGCCGGACTACGTGAATGCGTGGATGAAGATCGCGAAGCTGAGGGATGACCGGGTATTCCGGCTCTATGTCTCCCTTTTTCTCGTCGATTTCATGTCCGAGCACGGTCAGAACTTTAACCAAAGTTCGCGAGAATCCACTCCGGAGATGAGACGACACTTGCTTCAGGTGTTCGGGGCAAATCTGAACCGCGCGACCGGTTGACTTCGTTCGCTGGCGAAAGGAAGCCATCGTTGGACGGTAGAGGCTCTGGTCGCAAGCGATCGGTCGGCTCTCGGCGGTCGCGAGCGATGCAAGGGAGGCGGGGAATGAGATCATATTCGCAGAGAGTTGAGCCGCTTGCGGTCGACGAAGCGCATGCCCCGCAGGCCGGGTGGGACGACCCGGTGCGCGGGCGGCTTCGCTTTCGCACCCTCTTCTCGCAGGGATTGACCCGGACCGCCGGAATGACCTGCGGCGTGACTGAGCTCGGCCCCGGCGACTGGCTCGGGCTCCACCGGCATGCGCCGGCGGAAGTCTATTACGTGTTCGCAGGCACGGGAATCGTGAGCCTCGAGGACGAGGAGGTTCAGGTCAAGGCAGGGACAGCTGTGTTCATTCCCCGCATGGCCGAGCATGGAATCCGCCAGACGGGAAATGAGGTCCTGCGCCTCTTCTACGCTTTCCCGGTCGATTCGTTCGACGGAGTGGAATATCTGTTCAGCGCGACGGAGGCGGGTGAGGGCGCGACGTGAATCCCAGCCTCCCTCGTCCTGCGGCGCCCCGAAGGGGCCTTGAAGGACGATCCAGTAGGCGCCGAAGAGCGCTCGGGGCCATCCTTCGAGACGCGCCTTCGGCGCTCCTCAGGATGAGGCGTGCGGCGGGGTGAGGCGCGCGGCGCCGCAGGCGCCCTTGCCAGCGCCGTCGGAGCGGGATAGCTCCGCGCCTCATGTCCACGTCTTTCACCCCTTATGGGTCGGCGCCCGGCCGCGAATGCGGCGGCTGCACCATGTGCTGCAAGGTCTATGCCCTACCGGAGATCGACAAGCCGGCGGGCGTCTGGTGCAAGTACTGCAAGCCGGGCAAGGGTTGCACGATCCACGACAATCTGCCCGGTCAGTGCCGCGATTTCTTCTGCCTTTGGATGACCGACGGGAGCATGCCGGACGAGTGGCGGCCGGACCGGGCGCGGTTCGTGCTCACTGTCTATCCGACCAACGGCTTCGTCTACGGCCAGGTCGATCTGGGCTCGCCGGGCGCGTGGCGCAAGGCGCCATATTACCAGCGACTGCACGCGATGGCGAAGCCGCTCCTCGATCAGCGGCGTCATCTCCTGATGTTCGTTGGCGACCAGGCGACCCTGGTCATGCCTGACGAGGACGTGCCGCTCGGCAAGATGACCCCGCAAGACAATTTCCGCATCGAGCCGGTATTCGGCCCGAGGGGTCCGAGCTGGCGGGCGATCAGGATTTAGCCTCGATGCGAGACCCGATCGGGACGCCCGGCGCAAGGAAAAAGCATGCTCGGACTTGCGAAAATCAGAATTATGGGTTATACTCGGCTCACGCGATAACCCGAAAATCCGTGGGATTGATGAGGCGGAAGTTGTCGGTTACCGAATTGCGGAAAAGGTGGTTCCAGCATCGCGGGACTTTGTCGCATAGGAACCACAACTCGGCCTCGGCGAAGGTGCGATAGTCGCGCCAGGATTTGTTGTGGGTGAGATGCTTGTTGCATTTGTCCCCACGAGCGGATTGGAGGAGAGGAAAAAATTATTTGAATCGGCGGTAAACCTCTGAAAAGCCCGGAATCCAAAAAGCAAAAGAAAGGAAAAAGCAGCGCTTTCGTTTTGGCCGATTTTCGCGGATTGTCGCCAGTTTTTGCCTCGACCGCGTCCGATCCGGCCGCGATCGGCTGCGGACCGCCCGGACGGCTCTCGACCAGCGCCGGCAAGGCGACTATCGTCGGTTCATAGAAACACGGAATCTTGGCCGGAATGATTGGGCGGGTTGTCTTCGGGGTTTGTCTCGCCGTCGCGCTGGCCAGTCCCTCGCTCGCCGAACTCGCGATGACCGGCGCTCCCGTCACGATGCGCGCCGCGCCGTCGGCGAAGGCGGCGGTGGTGCAGCGGATTCCGGCGAGCGCGGAAATCGAGGTGGACCGGAGGTGCCCCCGCGGCTGGTGCATGGCCTCGTGGCGGCATTTGTCGGGCTACCTTCCTGCCGACGCGGTGGTTCTCGGCCTGCCGCCCGCGACATTGCCCGGCGACGAAATGCCGCCGCCGTTCGTTCATGTGCAGCCGACTTGGGCCACGCCTCCCGTTTGGCGATGGACCGGGGCCTATGTCGGGACCAACTTCGGATTCGGCTCGGGCGGCTGGTAGCGCCGAACTGGTCGTGGGCCGGCGCCGCCCCTACCCATGGACGCGGCCCAGCCCTATATGGCGGGGCGACCCCTTGAGATGAGGAGACCAACCGCGTGACCACGAGCCACGAGCCGGAGAAAATTCCCGTCACTGTCCTCACGGGCTACCTCGGGGCCGGCAAGACGACGCTGCTCAACCGGATTCTGAGCGAGCCGCATGGCAAGCGCTATGCGGTGGTGGTCAATGAATTCGGCGAGATCGGCATCGACAACGAGCTGATCGTCGGCGCGGACGAAGAAGTGTTCGAGATGAACAATGGTTGCATCTGCTGCACGGTGCGGGGCGATCTCATCCGCATCATTGAGGGCCTGATGAAACGCAAGGGCCGGTTTGACGCGATCATCGTCGAGACGACCGGCCTCGCCGACCCTGCGCCGGTAGCGCAGACCTTTTTCGTCGACGAGGATGTGCGCGAGGCTGCCCGTCTCGACGCGGTGGTGACCGTCGCCGACGCAAAATGGCTCGCCCAGCGCCTGCGCGACGCGCCCGAGGCCAAGAACCAGATCGCCTTCGCCGACGTCATCATCATCAACAAGACCGACCTCGTGAGCGCCGTGGAACTGCGCGAGGTCGAGGCGCGCATCCGCGCGATCAACCCCTACGCCTCGCTCCATCGGGCAAGAAAATGCGACGTTCCGATCGCCGATGTGCTCGAGCGCCGCGCCTTCGATCTCGACCGCATCCTCGACATCGAGCCCGATTTCCTCGTGGCCGAAGACCACGACCGCGATCATGACCATCAGCATGACAGTGACGACGGCCATCATCATCACGGCCTCAAGCACTATCACGACGAGGACATGCAATCGGTCGCTGTGAGGCTCGAGGGCGAGGTCGACCCGGCGAAGTTCATGCCCTGGATCAACCAAGTTACCCAGGAGCAGGGTCCCAACATCCTGCGCTGCAAGGGCATCGTGGCGATGAAAGGCGACCCGAAGCGCTTCGTGTTTCAGGGCGTCCACATGATGCTCGACGGCGATTCGCAGCGCGAATGGAAGCCGGACGAGAAGCGGGAGTCGAAGGTCGTGTTCATCGGCCGCGACCTCGCGGAGGATGACATCCGCAACGGATTCTTGGCCTGCGCGGCTTGACCGCCCTTTCGTTTTCATGACCGACCCGCCGGCGACCGCTTCCCTCGCGCAGCACGCCCGCCTGTTCGAGACAGGCGCTCATGTCGTGGCGGCGGCGTTTGTCGACGGCGCGCCGACGCTCGCGCTGGCTGACGGGGCCGTGTTGATCGGCGAGCCGGAGGATCAGAAACGCGTCGTCGCCCACCCGGACGGGGCGATCCTGACGGCGATCACCGACGGCCAAACGATACTGACTGGCGGCGACGATGGGCGGGTCGTCGCGTTGCGGTCTGATGGCGGACCGCGAGAGATCGCGGACGAGAAGGGCAGGTGGATCGACGCGCTAGCTTTGCGCGGCAAGGCTTGCGCGTGGAGCGTTGGCAAGCAGGTTCGTGCGCGCGACGAGACAGGGGCCGTCCAGACCTGGAGCGCGCCCTCGACGGCTCGGGGCCTTGCCTTCCAGCCCAAGGGGTACCGCCTTGCGGCGACGCACTACAATGGCGCGACGCTGTGGTTTCCAAAGGTCGAAGGCGCCCCGCAAACTCTGGAGTGGAAGGGCGCACATCTCGACGCGACCTTCTCTCCGGATGGGCGTTTTCTCGTCACCTCGATGCAGGAGAACGCGCTGCACGGCTGGCGGGTGGCCGATCTGCGCAATATGCGCATGACCGGATACCCGGGCAAAACGCGCTCGCTGTCGTGGTCGCACGACGGCCAGTGGCTTGCAACCTCGGGCGCTGACGCCGCCGTCGTCTGGCCGTTCAAGGATAAGGACGGGCCGATGGGCAAGGCCCCACGTGAATGCGGCGTGCGCCAAGCGCGGGTGACCAGGGTCGCTTTTCATCCGAAAGCTCAAGTCGTCGCCATCGGCTACGCGGACGGGACCGTTCTGTTGTGCCGGCTGGCCGACGCGGCCGAAATTGAGGTGCGCGATCCGGGCGGCGGCTCGGTGAGCGCGCTCGGCTGGGACGCCGCCGGCGCACGCCTGTTGTTCGGCGCGGAGACCGGCGCGGCAGGCCTCCTGACCTTGCCCGCCTGACCGTTCGGCTAGGGCGCCTCGGCGCTTTCGCTTGCCAGCGGCCCCCAAAAAGGGGGAATCTCCCGCACGAGCGAGGCCGAGGAAAAATGGACGAGGTCTATATCGGCGTGGACGTCGGCACCCTCAGCGCCAGAGCGGGGGTATTCGATCGCGCGGGGCGGCTCATCGCCAACGCCCGGCGGCCCATCGCCACCTGGCGCGAGCCCGGCGAGATCGTAGAGCAATCGTCCGATGACATCTGGCGCGCCGCGACCTCCGCGGTGCGGAAAGCGGTCGAGACATCGGGCGTGCCGCCCGGCGCGGTCTCCGGCATGGGATTCGACGCGACGTGCTCGCTGATCGCGCTGGACCGCGACGCGCGTCCGCTCTCGGTGAGCCCGACCGGCGCGCATGAGCGGGATGTGATCGCATGGATGGACCATCGCGCCATCGACGACGCTGACCGGATCAACGCCGGCGGACACGAAGCGCTCCATTACGTTGGCGGCAAGATTTCCCCCGAGATGCATATTCCGAAGCTTGCGTGGCTCGCGCGGCGCAAGCCCGAAACGATCGCCAACGCCGGGCATCTGTTCGATCTCACCGATTTCCTGTCGTTTCGCGCCACCGGATCGCTTGCTCGCTCGGCGTGCACGGCGACTTGCAAGTTCGGCTATTCGGCGTTCGAGAAGCGCTGGCCGGACGAATTCTTCGACAGCGTCGGCCTCGGCTTTCTCAGAGACGGCGACTACGCCCTTATTGGCGCTCATCCGGCGCAGCCGGGCACGCCCCTCGGCCGAGGGCTGACGGCGGAGGCCGCCGCGGCCATGGCGTTGCGGCCCGGGACGCCGGTCGGCGCCGGCTTGGTCGATGCGCACGCCGGAGCCGCGGCCACGCTTGGGGCGCGCGCGGCTGGGGCGCCGGCCGATCCGCGGCGGCGTCTGGCGCTGATCCTCGGCACGTCGTCGAGCTGCATGGCGCTCTCGGACGGACCCCGATTCATCGACGGCGTCTGGGGACCGCATTTCGGGGCGCTGACCCCCGATCAATGGCTGATCGACGGCGGCCAGTCGGCGTTCGGCGCGGCGATCGATCATCTGTTGCGACTGCATCCGGCGTATGGCGCGCTGGCGGCGCGCGCGGGCTCGCACGCGCTGACGGCGCTCGAGAAGGACATCGTCGCGCGCGCTGGCGGACTCTCGCCTGCGGCGCTGATCGCCGCGGGCCTGCATGTCCTGCCCGATTTCATCGGCAGCCGATCGCCACTGGCCGATTCGGGCGCCCGCGGAGGCGTCATTGGGATGGATCTGCGCGAAGACGCCGGGAGTTTGCAGGAGCTCCACGTCGCCTCGCTTTGCGGTCTCGCCTATGGCTTGGCCGATATCGTCGCCAAGCTCGAGCGGGCCGGTTACGAATTCGATGCGATTGTCGTCAGCGGCGGCGCGGCGCGGAGCCCCTTGGTCCGCCAGATCATCGCTGATGTATGCGGCAAGATGGTCGAGGCGACCGACACGCCGGAACCGGTGCTGCTCGGTTCGGCGATGATCGGGGCTGTCGCGGCGGGAAGGCAGACCCTCGTCTCGGCGATGGGGTCGATGTCGGCGATCGCGCTTCGTGCGGCCCCCGCTGGCGGGGCGGTTTCGGCGTTCCACGCGCGAAAGCGCCGGGCGCATGAGATGCTGCGCCAGGCCGAGCGGGAAATTCGCCGAGCTGCGCGGAAACCCAGCTGGCCCGAGGTCGTCATTTTCGATTGCGACGGGGTTCTCGTCGACAGTGAAGTGATTGCGCTCGCCGTCACCCGTCGCCGGCTCGGCGAGGCTGGCTTTCGCCTGACCGACGAGGAGACGCGCGAGCGGTTCCTCGGCCGGCGCCTCGATTTGGCCGTGCAGAAGGTCGAAACTGAGCTCGGGGGGCCGTTGCCCAAGGAGTTTCCCGACGACCTCTCGCGCGAGATCCTCGGGGCCTTCGCGGCTGAGCTGAAGGGGGTCGAGGGCGTGCAGCAGGCCGTCTGCGGCTTGCAGGCGCGCGTTTGCGTCGCCTCTTCGAGCGCGCCCGAAAGGCTCAGCTTCGCGCTTCGGGTCACAGGGTACGAGACCCTTTTCGCGCCTAATATTTTCTCTGCAACAGAAGTCGCGCAGGGAAAGCCCAGTCCCGATCTTTTCCTGTTTGCAGCGCGCGCGATGGGCACGGCGCCGAAGGACTGCCTGGTGATTGAGGACAGTGTCGCGGGCGTCGCCGCCGCGCGCGCCGCAGGAATGCGGGTATTCGGCTTCGTCGGCGCCAGTCATTTCTCGCGCTTGGACGAAGGGGCCGATCTGACCGCGGCCGGCGCCGAACTCATTTTCGACGACATGGCGCGGCTGCCCGACCTCGTAGCCGCGTCGGCGGCGCCAGCGGGCGTGGCGGAAACGGATTGACGCCATGGCGCGAAAGTCGGATCACGACGGTCTGAGGCTCGATGAGGCGGCGCGCGCGGGTTGGCTCTACTACGTCGCCGGCAACACGCAAGACGAAATCGCCCGCAAGCTCGGCATTTCGCGCCAGGCGGCGCAACGCCTCGTCTCGTTGGCGATCAGCGAGCGTCTGATCAAGGTCAGGCTCGATCATCCGATCGCGCGCTGCATGGAGTTCGCCGCGGCGCTGAAACTGCGTTACGACCTGCGCTTCTGCGAAATCGCCCCGACCGACCCGGCCTCGACGTCGTCAACGCTCGGCATTGCGCAGGTGGCGGCGGCCGAGTTCGAGCGTTGGCTCCGCCGGCCGGAACCGGCCATCATCGGCATCGGCACCGGACGCACGATGCGCGCAGTCGCCGACCAATTGCCGGCGATGGAATGCCCGCAGCACAAGCTGGTCGCGCTCGTCGGCACCACCAAGACGGACGGTTCGGCGTCGTTCTACGACGTCATCATCCGCGTCTCCGACAGCGTGCGCGCGCCCCACTATCCGATGCCGGTGCCAGTGATCGCGCGCTCGGTCGAGGAGCGGGACCTGTTGACGAACCTCGCATCGGTCCGGAGCCTGTTTGACCTCGTCGAGCGCACCGATGTGAGTTTCGTCGGCGTCGGCGCGGTCGGCAACTCGGCGGCCTTGGTCCAGGACGGAATCATCACCCGCCAGGAGGCCGAGGCGCTTCGCCAAGCTGGGGCGGTCGGCGAAATCACCGGCTGGGCGTTCGATTCGGCGGGAAAAGTGCTGGCCGAAGGGACAAACCAGCGGGTCGCCTCAGCGCCGTTGAGACGAGCCGACAATCGGCTGGTGATTGGCGTCGCGATGGGCCCATCGCGGCGCGCGCCGATACGGGGAGCGCTCGCCGGGCGCCTAATTTCTGGCCTCGTGACCGACGAGGCGACCGCCGAGCATTTGCTGCAGCGTTGACGAAATCGAAAAAAACTGCCTATAATCAAGTTCTTACGCGTGCCCAAAGGTCATTTTGGCGGCGCAGCAAGAATTTCGCATTGACTCGGGCGAAGGGATGTGGCGAATATTCGCCCGCTCAATTGGCAAATGCTCATTACGGCATTGCCTCATCGGAGGAAACGCTATGAAGGTTCACGTGAAGGGCGTGCTCGGCGCAGTTGCGCTCGCAAGCTTCTCGCTGCCCGCCTATGCCGACACCACGCTGACGATCGCCACCGTGAACAACGGCAATATGATCGATATGCAAAAGCTGACGGACGATTTCACCAAGGCCAATCCCGACATCAAGCTAAATTGGGTAACGCTCGAGGAGAACGTGCTGCGCCAAAAGGTGACGACTGACATCGCGACCAAGGGCGGCCAGTTCGACGTGATAACCATCGGCACCTACGAAGTTCCGATCTGGGCCAAGAAAGGTTGGCTGGTGCCGCTCGACAAACTCGGCGCCGATTACGACGTTGACGACCTGATACCGCCGATTCGATCCGGTCTCTCCTACGACGGCAAGCTCTACGCCGCGCCCTTCTACGGCGAGAGCTCCTTCATCATGTACCGAAAGGACCTGATGGAGAAGGCCGGGCTAACGATGCCCGAGAAGCCGACCTGGGAGTTCATCAAGCAGGCGGCCGACAAGATGACGGACAAGGCGGCCGGCGTGTATGGCATCTGCCTGCGCGGCAAGCCGGGCTGGGGCGAGAACATAGCGTTCCTGACCGCCACCGCCAATTCGTTCGGCGCGCGCTGGTTCGACGAGAAATGGCAGCCGCAATTCAACTCACCGGAATGGAAGGCGACCCTCGACTACTACGTTCCGCTGATGAAGGCCGACGGACCGCCTGGCGCCTCGTCGAACGGCTTCAATGAGAATCTCGCCCTCTTTGACGACGGCAAGTGCGGCATGTGGATCGACGCCACCGTCGCCGCCGGGCTTATGGGCGGCAAGGATTCGAAGGTTGCGGGCAAGGTCGGCTACGCGCTCGCGCCGGACAATGGGCTCGGCAAGCGCGGCAACTGGCTCTGGGCGTGGTCGCTCGCGGTGCCAGCCGGCACGAAGAATGCCGACGCCGCCGAGAAGTTCATTTCGTGGGCGACCGGCAAGCACTACGACGAACTCGTGGCTTCGAAGTTGGGCTGGGCGAGCGTCCCTCCGGGTACGCGCACATCGCTCTACAAGAACGCGGACTATCTTAAGGCTGCGCCCTTCGCGAAGATGACGCTGGACTCGATCAACTCGGCCGATCCAACGAAACCGACGGTGAAGCCTGTTCCCTATACCGGAGTGCAATTCGTCGCGATCCCTGAGTTCCAGGGCATCGGCACGGACGTTGGGCAGGACTTTTCCGCCGCGCTCGCCGGGACCATGACCGTCGACGCCGCTCTTGCGAAGGCCCAAGCCTCGACCGAGGCGGCGATGAAGAAGGCCGGCTACATCAAGTAAACCTGACGCTCCTCGCCTTGTGAGCGTTTCGCGCAGGGTGGCCTAGGGACGTTCCTCCCCGTCCCGCCCCCTTTCCGTTCGCGGGAAGGGGGATAGGCGGAGGGGCTAAGAACCGAACGAAGAACGCGCATTGGTCTCGCCCGGGCTTTCTAAAGCCCCCTGGGACCAGTTGCCGAGAAAGACTGCGTCGACCCCGGTTACATGGGCAATCGACGCGCGGGCAGCGGGGTAGAGAGGGCGACAAGGATGGCGACGCAGCAAACCACTACCGCGGGTCGCGCTCTCGTCGCGCCGTCGGTCATCCTGCTCTTCATCTGGATGATCGTGCCGCTCGTCATGACGCTCTATTTCTCGACCTTGCGCTACAGCCTGCTTGACCCTGACAGCTCCGCTTTCGTGGGTCTGCAGAACTACACTGCGTTTCTCACCGATCCGGATTTTCTGACGGCGCTCTACAACACACTTGTCCTTGTCGCCTCCGTGCTCGTCATCAGCGTATGCGGCGGCATTCTCGTAGCCCTTCTGATGGATCAACCGGTCTTTGGCCAGAACGTGTTGCGGCTCATGGTGATCGCACCCTTCTTCGTCATACCAACGGTGAGCGCGCTGGTGTGGAAGAACCTCCTGATGAACCCCGATTCCGGACTGTTCGCTTGGATCGCCCGGTCGCTCGGATTCGATCCGATCGTATGGTTCACCAACTGGCCCATGCTGTCGGTGATCATCATCGTCTCATGGGAGTGGCTGCCGTTCGCGAGCCTCATCTTGCTGACCGCGCTGCAGTCCCTCGATGAGGAACAGAAAGAGGCGGCCTCGCTCGACGGGGCAGGTCCGATTTCCTACTTCGGCTATATCGTGCTGCCGCATATCGCGCGCGCGATCACCGTTGTCATTCTGATCGAGACAATTTTTCTTCTGAGCGTGTTCGCGGAAATTTATGTCACAACCTCCGGCGGCCCCGGCGTTGCGACGACAAACATTCCCTTCCTCGTCTACAAGCAAGCGCTGCTCAATTTCGATATCGGCGGCGCCTCGGCCGGCGGCATCATCGCGGTCATTCTCGCCAACATCGTTGCGTTCTTCCTGGTGCGCATCATCGGCAGAAATCTGGAGGGCTGAACGATGGCGTTGAAGCAATCAACCGGCAAGCAAATCGGCGTCACCGTCGTCGCCTGGATCGTCGCTTTCCTGATCTTCTTCCCAATTCTTTGGACGTTCATCACGAGCTTTAAGAGCGAAACCGACGCGATCGCGATGCCGCCGAAGTTCCTTTTCTTCAACTGGACCCTCGAAAATTATTTCGCGGTTCAGGAGCGATCGAACTATCTGAAATTTGCCTACAACTCGATCGTGCTGTCGATCGGCGCGAATCTCATAGGCCTAGCTATCGCTGTTCCGGCAGCCTGGTCGATGGCGTTTGCGCCGGGAAAGCGCACGAAGGACCTCTTGATGTGGATGCTGTCGACCAAGATGATGCCGGCGGTTGGAGCTCTCGTGCCGATCTATCTAATATTTCGCAATATGCACCTGCTCGATAGCCTCCTCGGCGTTGGCGTCGTGCTATTGCTGATCAATCTGCCGCTGCTGATCTGGATGCTCTACACCTATTTCAAGGAAATCCCGGTTGATATCCTGGAAGCCGCGCGCATGGACGGCGCCTCGCTCCTCAACGAGATCGTTTATGTGCTGACGCCGATGGCCGTTCCAGGCATCGCCTCGACGATGCTTCTCGCAGTCATCCTGTCGTGGAATGAAGCGTTCTGGACGCTCAATCTCACAACCTCCAACGCCGCTCCGTTGCCGGCCTTCATCGCCTCCTACTCCGCGCCGGAGGGCTTCTTCTGGGCCAAGCTCTCCGCCGCCTCCACCCTCGCCATCGCGCCCATTCTCATTCTCGGCTGGTTCTCGCAGAAGCAGCTGGTCCGAGGCCTGACCTTCGGCGCCGTCAAATGATCCCGCAATAAGGAATTGCCCCCATGGGAAGCATTCAACTGAAAGACGTGCGGAAAGCGTTCGGCGCGGTCAGCATCATCAACGGCGTAAATCTCAATATCGAGAATGGCGAGTTCGCGGTGTTCGTGGGCCCCTCCGGCTGCGGCAAGTCGACTCTTCTGCGGCTCATCGCCGGCCTCGAGGACGTCACCTCGGGACAGGTGCTGATCGACGCCAAAGACATGACCAGTGTCGGTCCGGCGCAGCGCGGCCTCGCCATGGTGTTCCAGTCCTACGCGCTCTATCCGCATATGAGCGTCCGCGGCAACATCGCCTTCGCGCTCAAGATGGCCGGGCAGAGCGCCGACGTCATCGAGCAGAAGGTGCGCAAGGCCGCGACGACCCTGAACCTGACCGACTACCTTGATCGGAAGCCGCGGCAGCTTTCCGGCGGCCAGCGTCAGCGCGTCGCAATCGGCCGCGCGATCGTGCGCGAGCCCAAGGCGTTCTTGTTCGACGAGCCGCTCTCCAATCTCGACGCCGCGCTCAGGGTGCAGATGCGGGTTGAGATCGGCGAGCTTCACGAGGCCCTCAAGACCACGATGATCTATGTCACTCACGACCAGGTCGAGGCGATGACCATGGCTGACAAGATCGTCGTCCTCGACCGCGGCTCGGTCGCGCAGGTCGGATCGCCGCTTGAGCTCTATAATAAGCCGAACGGCCTCTTCGTCGCTGGCTTCATCGGCTCGCCGACCATGAACCTGATCAAGGGAGCGCCGGCGTCGAAGCGGAGCGCCGAGACGATTGGAATCCGTCCCGAGCATGCCGACATATCGACCACCGCCGGGGAGTGGCCGGCGAAAGTGCGTCTAGCAGAGCACCTCGGCTCCGACACCTTCGTCCATGCCGAGGCCGAGGGCATCGGACCTCTCACCTTGCGGCTGGAGGGCGAGGCGCCGCTGACGCCAGGCCAGAGCATCTACGTCACGCCGCGCGAAGCGCACCTGCATCGTTTCGACAAGGACGGGCGGCGCATGGCCTGAGTGCGCCGCTCGGCCCAAGGATTCCGGGCTGATAGCAGGCGGCCGTCGCGATGAGGGTGACAAGATGAGCGTGAAACTGTCTTCCACCACCTTATCGAGCCTGCCGAAGACGGTCGGCGTTCCGAAATACAAACGTTCCGACCTCCAGGCCGGCATCTTCCACATCGGCGTCGGCAACTTTCATCGCGCCCACCAGGCCGTCTATCTCGACGACCTGTTCAACTCCGGCGCCGATCACGACTGGGCCATCGTCGGCGCTGGCGTTCGTGAACCGGATATCGCGATGCGAGAGAAGCTCGCAGCGCAGGACTGGTTCACAACTGTGGTCGAGCAGGAGGCCGGGTCGAGCACCGCTCATGTGACGGGGGCGATGATCGACTTCGTGAAGCCTTTCGATGTCACCGCAAACCTCGCCGCGCTGACGGACCCCAAAATCCGCATCGTCTCGCTCACCGTGACCGAGGGCGGCTACTATGTTTCGCCCGCCACTCAGCATTTCGATCCAGGTCATCCCGACATCGTCGCTGACGCCAGGAATCCCGATTCGCCCAAGACGGCCTTCGGCCTCATCGTCGCTGGGCTGAAAAAGCGCCGCGCCGCGAGGGTCGCGCCTTACACGGTCATGTCGTGCGACAATCTCCCCGGCAACGGCCATGTCACGGAAAACGCCGTCGTCGGATTGGCCGAGATGTCCGATCCTGAGCTTGCCAGATGGATCCGGGGCAACGTCGCGTTCCCCAACGGGATGGTCGATCGCATCACTCCGGCGACCGCCGACCGCGAGCGCGCGATCCTCAAGGACCAATGGGGCGTCGAGGACGACTGGCCGGTCTTCTGCGAGGAGTTCAAACAATGGGTGGTGGAGGATAAGTTCACCTCCGGCCGCCCTGCGCTGGACAAGGTCGGAGTCACCTTCACGAATGACGTCGCGCCCTACGAATTCATGAAGATCAGGATTCTCAACGGCGGACACGCGGCGATCGCCTATCCCGCCGGCCTGCTCGACGTTCATTTCGTCCATGAGGCGATGGAGGACAAGCAGATCGCCGAGTTCGTCGAAACGCTGACGAAGCGCGAGATCATTCCCACCGTCCCGCCGCCGCCAAACGTCAATCTTGAATCCTATCGCAAGAAGGTTGCGGAACGTTTCGTCAATCCTAAGATCGGCGACACCGTCTCGCGGCTCTGCCTCGACGGCTCGAACCGGCAGCCGAAATTCATACTGCCGACCGCCCGCGACAGGCTCAAGGCGGGCGCTAGCCCGGCCGGCCTCGCGCTCTGTTCCGCGCTGTGGTGCCGCTATTGCTACGGCGAAACCGAGAGCGGCAAGGCGATACCGCCCAACGATCCGAGCTGGGACCGCCTTCAGCAGGCGGCCAAGCCGGCGCGCGACGATCCGGCCGCCTTCCTAGAGCTGCGCGACATCTTTGGCGACCTGGCCGAAAATCCAACCTACGTCGGCGCTTTCTCCAAAGCTCTTTCTTCGCTATGGGCGCGCGGCGTTCGGTCGACGCTGGCCGACTATCTGTCGGACAAGCCGTGAGCGCGAATGAACCGGTCCTCCGCTCCCGGGGCCGCGATGCAAGGATGACAACGCGGGGAACGCGGGAATGAAGCTGAACGGCAAGGTCGCGATCGTCACCGGCGGCGCACGCGGCATCGGAGCCGCGATCGTCGATCGCTACGTCGCCGAGGGCGCGCGGACGGCCGTCGCCGACATCTCGTTCGAGCAAGCCGAGGAAACCGCCGCCCGCCACGGCGACAAGGCCTTCGCCGTCGCGCTCGACGTCACCAGGACGGCGTCAATCGAGGCTGCGGTCGAGAGCGTCGTTCAGCGCTGGGGCGGGGTCGACATTCTCGTCAACAACGCGGCGATTTTCGACATGGCGCCGATCGTCGAAGTGACGGCAGCCAGCTACGAGAGAGTGTTCGCCGTCAACGTCAAGGGCCTCTTCTTCACCCTGCAAGCAGTCGCCAGGCGCATGATTGCGCGAGGCCAGGGCGGCAAGATCATCAACATGGCCTCGCAGGCCGGCCGGCGCGGCGAAGCCCTGGTGTCGATCTACTGCGCTTCGAAGGCGGCCGTCATCAGCCTCACGCAATCGGCCGGATTGGACCTCATCAAACACCGCATCAATGTCAACGGCATTGCGCCCGGCGTCGTTGACACGCCGATGTGGAATGAAGTCGACGCGCTGTTCGCGAAATATGAGCATCGGCCGATAGGCGAGAAGAAGCGCCTGGTCGGCGAGGCGGTGCCATTCGGCCGGATGGGATTGCCGGAGGATCACGCGGGCGCCGCGGTCTTCCTCGCTTCCGCCGACAGCGATTACGTTGCCTCACAGACGCTCAACGTCGATGGCGGCAACTGGATGAGCTGACGAATTCGCCGCGGAGGCTTCGCGCCCATGTACCTGGATCGCTTCAATCTGAAAGGTCGCATCGCGGTCGTCACTGGCGGCGGCCAGGGCATCGGCCTCGCCTGTGTTGAGGCGCTATCGGAGGCGGGCGCTCATGTCTACATCGCCGACCGCAATCCCAAAGCGGCCGCGGAGGGTCGGGCGGCGATGAAAGTCAAGGGCTACGCCGCCGGGGTTATCGAAATGGAGGTCACCGACTCGAAGCAAGTCGATGCGGCCGCCGCTCGGGTGATGAGCGAGAGAGGCCGCATCGACATTCTGGTCTGCAACGCCGGCGTCGCGCGGTCGGAGACCGCGGCGGAAGACGTGACCGACGAGCACTGGCTCAACGTCATCGACGTCAACCTCAACGGCCTCTTCTGGTGTTGCCGGGCGTTCGGCAGGCACATGTTGGCGGCCGGGCGCGGCTCGATCGTCAACATCGGCTCGATGTCCGGCGTCATCGTCAACAAGCCGCAGCCGCAGGCCCATTACAACGCGTCCAAGGCCGCCGTGCATCATCTGACAAAGTCGCTCGCCGCCGAATGGGGCGCGCGCGGCGTGCGCGTCAACGCCGTCGCGCCAACCTACATCAATTCGCCGCTCACCGCCGTCGCCAAGACCAACAAGCCGATGTTCGACGCATGGATCGATGGTACGCCGATGGCGCGGATGGGCGAACCGGACGAGATCGCCGCCGTTGTCATGTTTCTCGCCTCCGACGCCGCGAGTCTGATGACCGGGTCGATCGTGCTGGCCGACGGCGGCTATACCTGCTTGTGACAGGCCAGTGGCGTCGACCATCGGGAGGGGCGGATCATGGATCTCGGGCTCAAGGGCAAAGTCGCGGTGGTCACCGGCGGCAGCGTCGGCATAGGCCTCGCGATCGCCGAGGGTCTGGCCGCCGAAGGCGTTGACGTCGTGATCGCGGCGCGCGGAGTGAAGCGAGTCCGCGAGGAGGCCGGCCGCATCGCCAAAGCCTTCGGCGTCCGTGCCGAAGGTGTCGCTTGCGACGTCGCGACTCGCGAGGGAACAGAGGATCTCATCGCCGACGTTCAGCGACTTTTCGGCGGCGCCGACATTCTGATCAACAACGCCGGCACCGGCAGCAACGAGACGGTGATGGAGGCGCCGGACGAGAAATGGCAAGCCTATTGGGACCTTCATGTGATGGCGGCGGTCAGGCTCGCGCGCGGCCTTGCGCCGGCGATGAAGAGGCGCGGCCGCGGCGTCATCCTCCACAACGCCTCGATCTGCGCCGCCCAGCCGTTGTGGTACGAGCCGATCTACAATGTAACCAAGGCGGCGCTGATGATGTTCTCGAAGACGCTCTCAAACGAGCTCATCGGCGACAATATCCGGGTCGATTGCGTCAACCCCGGTCTCGTTCTGACGCCGGACTGGATCAAGACGGCCAAGCAGCTGACCGCCGACAAAGGCGGCGACTGGCAGGCCCATCTCGACGGCGTCGCGCGCGAACTCGCGCCGATCAGGCGCTTCGCCACGCCACAGGAGCTGGCGAACTTCTTCGTCTTCCTGTGCTCGGAGCGGGCGAGCTATTCGGTCGGTTCGACCTACTACGTCGATGGCGGCATGTTGAAGTCGGTTTGAGCGCATCGTTCCTGCGCACCGACTCGCTCATGGCGAAATTCAGTGGCGGCTTTCGGCAGGCTCGCCCGCTCTCTGGTCGGCGCGCTGCGCACCCGTCAGCCTGACCAGGTTGGTGACGCCCACGACTCCAGCAACGCTGCGCGCGTCAAACTCGGCGCAAGTCCGTTGATAGGGAAGGTCCACCGTCCCTGAAACGGTGACCCAACCGTTCTCGACATCGACGCTCAACTGGTGCCGTGGGACCCGCAAGTCCCAATAAAGCGCGTTCAACACGCCCGCGCGCACATCGTCGCTCCGCGTATGCATCGTCTACCTCCTCCCCGCGTGTGTTTTCAGATTCAGGCGCCAAGTGTCGAAGATCTCGCTAACATGCGAGTCGAACTTCCTCCTTGACGCCGATCGAATCGATAGCGCCTCAGTTGAGCGGAATTTGGGCGTTAGTCGACGCCAGAAGGCGAACGTTCGCCAGCGGCGCCCGCGCTAAGTCAAATCTGTGGTCGCGGGCTCGGACTCGGCTTCGCTGAACATTGTTTCTTCGACGCTCATCGCGTTCCCGCGCCAGACGATGGCGCGGCCGGTCCAGGCCTTGGCGAACACGAGCGGGAGCATGAGGTCGCGAGCGAGCCACGCCAGCGGCGTTCGCCATGACAGCGGCCAGCCGGCGGCCAACGCGAGGATCGCCTCGGCTCCGTACCAAAAGATTGCCATCGCCGCGACGCCAAAAACAATGTTCACGCCAAATTGCGGCGCGGCGACCCCGGCCGCCGCAAGCGTGAACAAGCTCGTGGTGAAAATTTCGGGCAGGAAAAACAGCGGAAACGTGGCGCGCCGCAGTCGCGCCCAGCGGACCTGCCGCGACCAGACATCCTTGAGCCGCCGCTGGCCAAGCGGCTGCTGGAAAGGCTGGTCGACGAGGTGGGCGTTCAGTCCTTGCGCGTTGATGAGCTTGGTCGCCGCTGCGTCTTCGGCAATCTCGACCCCCAAAGCCTCAATTCCTCCGCCCGCTTCCATAATTTCGCGCCGCCACAGCATCGTCTTGCCCTGGGCGAAGCCATACCCGGCGGCCTCTGCCGCATACTGCCAACGCGCCTCATAAGTGTTGAGAAATGCGCCCTCGATCTCGGCTGCGAAGGACTCGGGCTGCGTGCCGATCGGCGGGGCGCAGACGATTCCCGAGTCGAAGCGCCAGCGTGCGAGCAGACGCTGAATGTAGTCGCTCGGCATCAGGACGTTGGAATCGGCGATGATCACCCAATCGTGGCGCGCCGCCTTCCATCCCTTGACGACGTTATTGAGCTTGGGGTTAGCGCTGACCCGGTCGTCGCCAATCAGCAGACGGGCCGGAATATGCGGGTTCGCGTCGATCGCTCCGCGAACCAGGGGCGCTATCGGATCGACGGCGCTGGCGAGGCAGAACACGATCTCATAAGTCGGATAGTCAAGCGCGAAAATCGATCGCAGCGTATCGCGTGAAAACGCCTCGACCCCGCACAAAGGCTGCACGATCGTGACGCCTTGGGCGTCCTCCGGCGCCGGCGTCCGGCCCGGTCGCTTCCGGCATCGGGGGGTCGCAAGCGCGACGCTCAGCCCGTAAATCCCCGCGCTGGTAGCGCAAATCCCCGCCGCCAGGGCGCCGATGGTCATGGGTGCAGACTACTCGAATCACTGGGCCTTGTCACACCATATTGCCGCGCCGGCGCGACGCTTCTATGAAGGCGAAATGCCCTCCCCCCTGTCGTCCGGTTCGCACCCTCGCCGACCGGCCGCATCCACATCGGCAATGCCCGCACGGCCCTGCTCAACTGGTTGTTCGCCAAGCGCAGCGGCGGAACATTCATCCTTCGCTTCGACGACACGGATCTCGAGCGTTCGAAAGCGGAATACGCCGACGCGATCGAGGCTGATCTTGCCTGGCTCGGAATCGCCCCGGACTTGGTTCGCCGTCAATCAGAGCGGATGCCGGCCTACGATGAGGCGGCCGCGAAGCTCAAGGCCACGGGTAGGCTCTACGCCGCCTATGAGACGGCGGAGGAGCTCGACCGGCGCCGCAAGCTTCAGCAGGCGCTCGGCCGCCCGCCTATTTATGATCGCGCCGCCTTGCGCCTGTCGGAGGCCGACCGAGCCGCCCTTGAAGCGTCAGGCCGCAAACCGCATTGGCGTTTCCGGATCGAGCCGACCACAGTGCGCTGGGACGACCTGGTGCGCGGCGAGAGCCATATCGACTGCGCGTCGCTGTCCGATCCGGTCCTGCGCCGTGAGGACGGGACCTACCTCTATACGCTGCCCTCGGTCGTCGATGACATCGACTTCGGCGTCACGCATGTCATCCGCGGCGAGGATCACGTCACCAACACTGCGGTGCAGATCCAGATTTTTGAGGCGCTCGCCGGCGCGGCGCCCCGCTTCGGCCACCACAACCTGCTGACCGACGCGGGCGGCGGGGGGCTGTCGAAGCGCGCAGGCGCGCTGTCGATCGCCTCGCTGCGCGCAAAAGGAATCGAGTCTCTGGCGATCGCCGCGCTGGCGGTGCTGGTCGGCTCGGCGAAGGCGGTGCGCCCTGTCGAATTGCTCGGCGAATTGGCGAGCTTGGTCGATCTCTCGCACCTCTCTCACGGCGCGGCCCGTTTCGACGAAGCAGAGCTTGAAGCGCTTTCGGCGCGTATGCTGCATCGCATGCCTTATTCGGCGGTCGCTGAGCGGCTGGCTGCGGTCGGCGTCGCCGGCCCGAACGCCCAAGACCTGTGGCTCGCCGTTCGCGGCAACCTTTGGCGCCTCGACGAGGTGGCGGTCTGGCGGGAAGTCGTCGACGGCGAGGTCGCGCCGATCGTCGAGGATCCCGAGTTCCTCAAGCTCGCCGCCGCATGCGCCCCCGAGGGCCTCTGGGATCAGTCGACCTGGGGTGCGTGGACGACGCGGCTCAAGGAACTTACCGGCCGCAAGGGGCGGGCGCTGTTTCATCCCTTGCGGCTCGCGCTCACCGGCCGCGACGCGGGCCCTGAGCTTGCCGCTCTCCTGCCCCTGATCGGCCGCGCTAGAGCGCTGGTCCGACTATCCGCACCGACCGTTTGACCCCGTCGGGCCCGGTCACTTCCACCGTCCGTCCCTGATTCACACTGAAACTCTTTGCGCCCTGGACGTCGTCACCGGCGATGCCGGACGCCTCCCGGCTGACCGTGGCCGTCTCGGCGCTGAGTTTGGTGTCCGTGCCGTTGATGTCGAGGACCGGCGCGTTGTCGGCGTCGACCGGGGGCGCTGCGCCGGGCTGAACTCCAGGCGCCGCCGCAGGCCCGGCGACTAGCGGCGCGGCTGGTTTGACTTTCGGGTCCACGGCCGCCTTGGCTTTGGGATCAATGATCGGGCGGGCCATCTCCGCTGACTTCTCCGGCGTCACGATAATATCATGCTTCTCGTGGCCGTACCTCGCCTCGGCGTCGGCGAGCGCCTCCGCCCAGCTCTCTCCCTTGCGCCGGCAGGAGCAGGTCGGGTCGTTGGTTTGCTGAAATTTGCCGGCGTTGGGTAAATTCGCATAGGGCTCGCCGGACGCGGACTCCGCCTCATCGATCGTTCCGCCGAATGGAAACGAGTAGAGCGCTACGTCGGCGTTGGGACACAAGGCCCTGCAAACCTCCTCCAGGCTGTCGGCGCGGCTGCCGGCGCCTGAATAGGACACAGGGAAAAAGCTGCCGTCACAGGTGCGCACGCAAACCGCATAGGAGCCGGCATGCGCCACGACGCCGCTCCTGTCGACGGGCTGCCCGGATTCAGTGGTTTGGTCAGGCCCGCCGTGATCGAGCGGTTCGAATCTCGCGTCCATCTGCGGTGGGGGGGCCGCAAGTCTCGCGACCCCGCCGAACAACGCCTCGAGGAAGTTGGTCGGCCTTGGCGGCGCGTTGATGCATTCGGCGTTATAGCGGGCGACAAGATCGCCGCCGCCGCCCGAGCGCGCCTCGAGATCCGCGAGGTTCGACTGCATTCGGGCGATCTGGCCATTGAGGTCGCGACATTGCGGCGGCGGATCCGACCCGAAGAACAGAATCTTGCGATTTCCGCATCCGAGCGAGCGAGCGGAGCCCTCCGCGCGCGCCAGCTCGGCGCGCTGACGCTCGGCCGCCGCCTGCGTTCCGCTCGAATTGTGGCGCGAGGCGATGGCCTGCTGCAGGCGGGCGCACTCGGCGGCGTTCTGCGCCAGGGCGTCGCCGCCGAAAGCGGCGATCGAAGCCATGAGCGCGGCGAATACGCCCGCCGACGCCAGAAATTTGCCGCTTCCGAACGCGCTTCCCACGCCGGTCATCGCTGCCTTCATCTCGTCAACCGCTCCGGTCCTCTCGATTCCCGCGCAGGCTTTGGCGCGGTTAAAGACCGACATCGCGGCGCGAACAAGGCGCGCGCTCAGTCGCGCCGGGGCGCTTCATACGTCGTTTCGGCGTGGCGCGCCATAGTCCAGAAACAAAGCTCAGGCCACCCGCCGCTTGTGGCTTCGCCCGGCCGGGTCGGGCATAGTCAGGCGATGGCCGAGCCGGATGGGCGCGGAGTAAACGCGCCCGAGATCACCGTCAGCGAACTCTCGAGCGCGCTCAGGCGCGCTATCGAAGACCGGTTCGGCTATGTGCGCGTGCGTGGCGAGATCTCCGGCTATCGCGGGCCGCATTCGTCGGGCCATGCCTATTTCAGCCTCAAGGACACGGGCGCTCGCCTCGACGCCGTCATTTGGCGTAGCGCCTTCCAGCGGCTGAAGCTCAAGCCGGAGGAGGGGCTCGAAGTCGTCGCGACCGGCAAGCTGACCACCTTCCCGGGCAAGTCGAGCTACCAGATCGTGATCGAGGCGCTCGAGCTCGCCGGCGCCGGGGCGCTGATGGCGCTGCTCGAGGCGCGGCGCAAGAAACTTGCCGAGGAAGGGCTGTTCGACGCGGCGCTCAAGCGCAAGATCCCGTTCGCGCCGAAGGTCGTCGGCGTAGTGACGTCCCCGACCGGCGCCGTCATTCGCGACATCCTGCACCGGCTCGCCGATCGTTTCCCGGTTCGAAGTCCTGGTCTGGCCGGTCAGGGTGCAGGGAGAAACTTCCGCGGCTGAGGTCGCGGCGGCGATCGACGGTTTCAATGCGCTTCCCTTAGACGGCGACGTGGCGCGTCCTGACGTGCTGATCGTCGCCCGCGGCGGCGGCTCGCTCGAGGACCTCATGAGCTTCAACGACGAGGCGGTGGTGCGCGCCGTCGCCCGCAGCTCAATCCCGCTGATCGCCGCCGTCGGCCACGAGACCGACTGGACGCTGATCGATCACGCGGCCGACCTGCGCGCGCCGACGCCGACCGCGGCGGCCGAATTCGCCGTGCCGGTGCGCGCCGAACTCCTCGCAGCCGCCGCGGACCTCGATGCCCGCCGCCGCGGCGCGATCCTGCGCTTCGCCCGGCGGCTGCGCGCCGATCTCAGGGCGATGTCGCGGGCGCTGCCCGGAGGCGAAGCAATCGTCGCTGAGCCCCGCCAGCGCCTCGACCGCGCCGCGGAGACGCTGATCGCGCGGGTGCGCGCAGGCGTCGACCAGCGGGCGCTGGGGGCGGTGGCGCTCGAGCGGCGCCTCGCCCGCCATTCGCCGCGCGCCCATCTCGCTGGCCAGCGGGAGCGGGTGCGCGGCCTCATCGGACGCTTGGCCCGGCTTGGGCCCAAGCTCGTCGAGCGGCCGGGTCAGGCGGCGGACGCCGCCGGACGGGCGTTCGCGCGCGAGGCGGCGGCGCAAGCGAGGCGCCGAGGCGAGCGCGCCCAAGCGGTCGCGCGGCTTCAGGCCAGCATGGCTCGCGCATATGGCGAACGCCTGCAGAATCGCCGCGCTCAGCTTTTCTCCGCTTGGCAATTGCTCGGCGCGATGAGTTATCGCGGCGTGCTGTCGCGCGGCTTCGCGCTTGTGCGGGATGAGACGCAGCGACCGCTCCGGCGCGCGACGGAGGTCCAGGAGACCCAGCGCCTCGAGATCGAATTCGCCGACGGCAAGATCGGCGCCATAGCCGGGGGGCGCGTCGGCCCGCCGGTGACTCCGCCTCCACTTTTGCCGCGCAAACGGGTGAAACCGGACAAAGGCGAGGGGCAGGGGTCGCTGTTCTGACCGGCGTCGCAGACGAGGCGATATACGAGGCGAAAAAGCTTCGCGGCGAGGGCCACCCGGACTTCAAGGCGATGAAGGCCGGCATGATCCTTGGCTATGTCGAGGGCAAGGCTACCGGCGAGAACCTCGATCAAGAGTTAGAGTCCGATCAGACCGCCCGCTACAAGCAGCTTTCCGGCAACACCCCGCTGACCGACGACCTGCAATTCATTTGGGCGAAAGACGCGGCTGTTAGCTGTCGTAGGCCGATCATCGTCACCTCGGCAAAGGGCGGGCGGTATGCGGGCGCCCAGATGTGACGCCGAACGCGGCGGGCATCTGGGCGACGATCTGCGGCCGCATTACCCGCCGAATTCCAAGTGCAAATATTCGTGCAAATCTTCTCTGACGGGCAAAGCCCGTTGGCGAAGCATTCGCTCTTGTTTTGAAAGAGAAATTGGCGCGATTTGCGTTCAGCGCGAGTTGATTTTTCCCTCACGACCGCCAATCGATGGAGAAGAGCGGCCTGAGTAACGCGGTTTGAGTAACAACGGGCGAGGCGCGGACCGCGATCTCCGCGGCGAAGACGCCCCAGAATCGCCATTTTGCCACGCCAACGATAGATTTAATTCGATTTAGAGGCCGAACCTCGCCGTAACGGGAAAGTCTAAGACGCAAATGGAAGCGATCGCCGTCTTGGACGTGTTGCGCCGCCGCGTCTTCATGATTCTTGCGCTGACGATATTAACCGCGCTCGCCGGATATGGAATCTCCTTCGTTAGCGAACTGATACCCGAAAAATACGATGCCTCGGCTATCGTAATGGTGCGGCCCAACGATCCGATCAGGATCGATACGCAGATCCCGAACAGGGAAATCTTGGGGTTTCCTGTCGCCCAAACGCCGGTTATTGAGTCGGCCTCCAAGACATATATCCAAATCATCCAGAGTCCAGCCTTGGTTAGCCAAGTCGTTCGTGAACTAAAGCTGGATCAGAAGGTGACGAAGATCGAGCCCCGCGACACTCCGTTTGAGCGAATCTCTGCCTCCGCCAAAGTTTATTTCGACGAAGTGCAAGCGTACCTCAGGGACGCGATCTCGATTTTTAAGTACGGTAGAGTGGTGGCGGACGACCCGTTCACAAAAGCGGTCGAAGACGTCACTAAAGGCCTTGCGTTGAAGTCATATGAGGACACCTATGTTTTCGAGATCAAGTATAGCGGCGATAGCCCCGAGACGGCTGCCGCTGTCGCGAACACCACCGCAAAGCTGTTTATCCAATTCTTGGAACAAATGCGGTCGGCTGAAGCGAAAGACGCGGCGGATCAGTTGAAGTCGGACCTGGAGGAGAGTCGGCAACGGCTGGTGGCTGCCCGCGAAGGTTTGCGAGACTACAAGGTATCGCACCAAGTGTTCCTGTATCAGTCCGAATATGACGCGAAGCTCAAGGTGATTTCGGATTTGTCGGTCGAACTCGCGAAATTGGATGAGGACATGGCGGCGGGTACGCTCGAAAACGCCACCTACGCAAAGAGGCGCGCGCGCCTTGCCCAGAGCATTGATGAAGCGCGAGCAGAACTGGTTCCCCTGCCTACGATTGAGCGCGAGCTTCAGCTCCGGCAGTCCGATGTCGATGTGGCAAACACGGCTTATGCGACCGTTGCGAAGGAATTGAGGGACGCGGAAATCAGGTCCGACCCGAAGCCGGAGGCACGGCTAATCTCGCTGGCGTTCGTGTCGGAGGTGCCAACCAAGCCGCGCCGCGTCGTAATCGTGGGGGCGGCCCTTCTCTCAGGTTTGCTGGTCAGCGTGGCTCTGGCCTTTTTCCTAAAGTACATTGACCGAACGGTTCGCGGCATCGACGATATCGAGGATTTTGTGGGCCTAAAGGTCGTTGCGACCATCCCTCGCCTCGCGAATATCCCGACCGCGAGGACATGAGGCGACACCAGACGGACGGCCAAATGCGGCCGTCGCGGTCGGCTGCGACAGCGGCGCCGAGACAGCGCCGACTATCGCTCTGGCGACATACTACTGCCCAGACGTCGGATTGAGCTGGACTTTGAAGCGTCGCGCGACAATAACTGCGCGCGGGCTACGCAGGAAAAACGTGTGTCAATTGGGTTGGTCGGTAAGCCGACGAACGCGACGTGGGTGAATGGGCTCGCGAAAATCATGTCGGAGAACCCGGAGCTTGCGGACGCGTATGACGCGCTCTTCGGCGCCTTGCGACTCGCTCGCCCGCGCGCGTCCGGCAACTCGATACTCGTAACGAGCGCGGAACCTGGCGAAGGGAAGACGACTGTATCTTCGTGCCTGGCGATCACGGCAGCGCTCGCGGGTCAGACGGCCCTCCTGATTGATGGCGATCTGCGACGATTGTCTTTGAGTGCGGCCGTCGGGAGCGCCGACACAGTAGGGCTTGTCGAAATCCTTCTCGGCAAAGCCGACGCGGCGGAAGTTATCCGTCCCGTACCCTTGGCGGGCTCGCCACCGCCCGGCGTCGTCAGCTTCATCGCCGGTGGGCGGAAATCCTCGATATCCCTGGCGGCGGTGGATTGGGGCAAGGCGCGCTCAACATTCAGATCAATGTCGCAGGAATTCGGCATCGTCGTCTTGGACTCGCCCCCTGTTTTGGCGGCCAATGACGCGCTGCTGTTCGCAAGCATCGTGGATGCGGTGCTTCTGGTCGTCGGGGCTGGGAGCGCCAACCGCAACCAGGTGCGGCGGGCCAAGGAACAGCTTGATGCGATCGGCACGCCAAACATAGGCGTCGTCCTCAACCGTTTCGAGCCGAAACTCCACGGCGAGTCGAACCAGCCTTATCGCGGCTATTACCGCCGCTCGCGCTCCTGAACGCCGTCGAAACGCTGCTCGGTTATGATCTTCGAAGAGCGCTTCAGATATTCGACGACAGCGACCATGCGCGTTTTGGCTCACATCCATACTTTTAACGAGGCGGCCGTCATCGAGCGGGCCGTCGCCGGGATTGAACGGCAAACCCGGCGGCCCGACGCCCTTATCATCGTGGACAACGGTTCAACTGATGGAACCTTGGACAGGGCGTTTCCCCAGTGGGTTACCGTCATTCGCAATCCAAAGAACGTCGGCGTCAGCGGCTCCATTGGAAAGGGCGTTGCCTACGCATTCGAACATGGTTTCGATTGGATCTGGATCTTGGACGCCGACGCTGTCGCCGACCCTGAGGCGCTGGCGACGCTGCTCGATGAGTACGCCAGTTGGCCAAGCAGTCGACAGGAGGAGACGGCTTTTCTCGCCTGTCTGCCGCTGGACCAACCGGAGAATTATCCGCGCCACGGCCGCCTATTCACGCCCGATGGACGCGTCGTTGTCGCTCCCGCGCCGGATCAACACTGCTACCAGTGCCACGTCTCGATCTGGTCGGGATGCTTGTACCGCTTGGCGGCTATCAGTCGGATCGGACTGCCCAACCCCGATTACTTCTTGGATCGCGGCGAACTCGAATATGGGTACCGCGTGATGAAATCGGGTTACAAAGGTTTCGTCCACCAGGACGCCGTCATTCGGCAAAACATCCGTGGAGAGCCGGTCCCGAAGCGCGTACAGGGTGGACCAATCACTCTGAAATTCTTCGAGGCCGCGCCGCTTCGCTGCTACTATATTTGCCGTAATACGCTGTATTTCACGATATACGACCTGAAAGATGGACCTCTCGCAAAG
Organism: uncultured Alphaproteobacteria bacterium; assembly: GCA_963749715.1. Classification (GTDB taxonomy): domain Bacteria; phylum Pseudomonadota; class Alphaproteobacteria; order Rhizobiales; family Beijerinckiaceae; genus Roseiarcus. The sequence continues at coordinate 166,631 of CAVVNR010000002.1, read as the reverse complement.
TTCCGCGAGTTGTTTCGCGTGCTTTCGGCACGCGGAAGGAGCATGCCAAGCGGGATCGCTTGGCAAACCGCTCTGTTTACACTGAATTTTGCGCTGCGGCCCCTCGGCCACGGAGCCCAGGTTCGTGCGTGCCTGCGTGGCGTTTGGCACGGATTGACCGGTAACATTGCTGCGCGTTATTAGGACCCCCAATGCGCGTTCTGACAGTCATTATTACCTTTAACGATGCTGCTGTGATCCAACAGGCGCTCGAGGGCCTACGGCGCCAAACCCGACCGTCCGACGCGATCGTCATTGTCGACAACGCCTCGACCGATGGGACGTTGCACCAAGATTTCCCAAATACTGTTATAATCATTCGCAATTCAAAGAATTTGGGTCCGAGCGGCGCGGTTCGGATCGGTTTTGCCTTCGCCTTCGAAAATGGCTTCGACTGGACCTGGGTCCTTGATGCCGACAGCGTCCCCGAGCCCGACGCGCTTGAAGGGCTGCTCGCCTTCTTCGATCATTTGAAGACCACGCAGCAGGAGGGACTCTGTTTTCTCGCCAGTTGGCCCATGAACGAAGCAGGCGGAATCAAACAGCGACCCATAAGTATCGAGGGCGCCGAGTTGAAGCATATACCGCTGGCGAACGGTCAGGATTGCACCCAATGCGACTGCATGCTGTGGTCAGGCTCGCTCTTCCGTATGGCGGCCGTTGCGCGAATTGGTCTGCCGACAGCGGATTATGTGGCCGACATGGGCGAGATCGAGTATGGCTACCGCGCTCGGCAACTCGGCTTCACGAGTTACATCGTTCACAATAGTGTGGTTCGCCACGACGTGGGACGTGGCCCTGGGATCGTACCGCGACGCTACCGGCTCGGTCCGATCAACTTCACGCTTGTTGAGACTTCTCCGTGGCGTTCCTATTATGCCGTGCGCAACCAGATCTATTTCTGGCTGTATCAGTCTAAGCCCCTCCACCTAAAACCGATCTTTCGGGTCTTTCTGAAAGTATTCATCTATACTTTTGGTCTTGTCCTCCGACCTTTAAGTCATCGGCCACAACTTATTGCCTGCATCCGCGGCATCCGGGACGGATTGGCCGGTAACATCGCCGCGCGCTACTAGTCGGGACCGATGCGCGTTCTGGCCCATGTCCACACCCTCAACGATGAGGCGGTGATCGAGCAAGCGCTCGAGGGGCTTCGGCGTCAAACGCGTCCAGCCGATGGCGTCATCGTCGTCGACAACGGTTCGACGGATCGGACCCTGGATAGGCCCTTCCCTGCGAATGTCACCGTCGTCCGCAACTCCCGAAATCTCGGCACGAGCGGGGCGATTGTCGTGGGCCTCGCCCATGCCCAAGAGCATGGGTACGACTGGGCCTGGTTGTTCGACGCCGACAGCGTTCCCGAGCCTGACGCGCTCGAAAACCTGCTCGCCTTTTTTGAGAATCTGCCGTCCTCCGAGCAAGAACGTGTTTGTTTCCTGGCCTGCCGGCTCATCAATGCCGAGGGGGAGGTGAGGCACCTGCCGATGACGTTCTCCGACTCAACGATCAATTCCATGGCGTTGGACGACGACGCAGCCGCTGCCCCATGCGACTGCTACATCTGGACCGGCTCGCTGTTCCGGACGAAGGCGGTGGCGAAAATTGGCCTGCCGTCGGAGGACTACGTTCTAGACGTAGCAGAATTAGAATACGGCTACCGCTCGCGACAGCTCGGTTTCACCGGTTATATGGTCCAGAATAGCGTAACCAGTCAGGACGTGGGTCGACCTCCAGGATTCATCATCCGGACCTTACGCTTCGGACCATTTTCGCTGAGACTCCTCGAACTGTCACCAATACGATGCTATTACTATGTCCGCAATACGATTTACTTTTGGCTGTATCAATTCCGGCCGCTCCAACCGCGCATGGTTTTCCGCACCATCATCCATACCATCTTCTACCCGAGATCGTTTGCCCTCCGGCCGGTCAGCCACCGCCGACATCTGATCGCCTGTTTGCGCGGCCTCTGGGACGGATTGACCGGCAATATGGCAGCGAGATATTAGAATCAATGCGCGTTCTCGCCCATATCCACACGATGAACGACGCTGGGTTGATTGAACAGGCTATGGCTGGCCTTTTGGGCCAAACCCGGCCGCCTGACGCGATCCTGATTGTTGACAACGCTTCGACCGACGGAACATTTGACAGAACGTTCCCGGATGGCGTCACGATCGTTCGCAATTCGGAAAATCTGGGAACGAGCGGGGCCATTCGAATCGGTTTCGCCCACGCCTTGCAGCACAAGTTCGATTGGACCTGGGTGTTCGACGCCGACAGTGTTCCTGAGCCCGACGCGCTCAAGAATTTGCTCGCCTTCTTCGAGCGCTTGTCCCCTTCAGAACAAGAGCGGGTCTGTTTTCTGGCGTGCCGACTCGTGAATGCCGAGGGCGAGGTCAGACACGCGCCGGTGGTGTTCGCCGGCTCCTCCGTCAGACACCCGCCGATCGAACCTGACGCAGAGCATACCGAATGCGACTACTTTACCTGGACCGGATCGCTCTTCCGAATGCCGGCGGTCGCGAGGATCGGCCTGCCCTCGGAGGACTACGTCCTTGACGTGGCCGAGGTTGAATACGGCTACAGGGCGCGGCAACTCGGGCTAACAAGTTACGTGATTTACGGCGCCACAACCCATCAGGATGTCGGCCGTAGTCCCGGGATACTTGTAAGCAAGACTTTGAGTATAGGGCGCTGGAATGTTGCGTTCCGCGAGGCGGCGCCAATACGCGTTTACTACGCAACTCGTAATTATCTGTATTTTTGGCTGTATCAATGCCAGCCACGCAAGCCACGCGGGGTTCTTCGGGCTCTCGTTGTTTCCTTGTTATCTCCGATCGGATTCGCGCTGCGGCCGGTCAGCCACCGGCCGCAGTTAATCGCCACCCTGCGCGGTCTTTGGGACGGTTTGACCGCGCAAATGGGGCGCCGATACTGACCTCTCCGCCCGAACGGCCCGCATGGGCGGCCTCCGAAACGGCTTGAGCATGGCCGCGTGAAAGCTTCTTGAGCGAGGGTGCTCAGCGTTTCGCTGCAGAGCGGCCAGTTCTTTGAGGGAAGGCGAAATGACCGCGCAGCCCCAGAAAAAAAGAGGAAGGCTAATAATTTCCGCCGTCCTGCTTGCAACCCTTGGTTTTGTCGCCCTCGCCATGCTGCTCGCAGTCATTGGTTTTATCCCTCAGCAAGCATCCGCGCCAACCGGGCCTTCGCCCACGACCCCTGCTTCGGCCGAGCCTTCGCCCACAACGCCTCCTTCGGCTGAGCTCTCGCCCACTTCAAATGCGGTCCCGCGAGACGCGATGTGCGGCGTGAATGACGCCGACGACATTGAGTATCTGAATTTTTGGCCGCCACTGCCCGCAGGAAACCCTGACCCTTCTGGCATAAGAGACCTTGCCGCGAGACTCGGAACAACTGGGGACGGCAAAACCAGGCAGCTCGCCGTTGGCGGGGCGATTCCAATCTTCGTCGACGACGCAAGCATTGTCCGCGAGATAAGACTGCGTTTCGACATCGCAAGACAAACGAATGTCGCCGTTCATTTCAACGTCGACGACCATATTGGATGGGACAAGCGGCCCGATCTTTGGAATTGGTACGACCCCGGCAAACCGGGATATAACCCAGCCAATAAAATGAACGTGGAGTGGTATGACTGGGACGGGACGCCCAACAAGCGCAGATACTTGACACCCGAAGGGAAGCCGTCTCAGACGCCGCATATGTGCTACAATAGCCCAAAGATTCTGACCGAAATAAGCCGCGTCGTTTCCAAGATTGTTGGTCCGGCGCTCACCAGAGAAATAGACGCGTTGAAGCAAAATAATCAGGAATATTTGTTTGCTGGAATCACTATCGGCGCCGAAGCTGGCTTCGATGATTATTCCATTGTCTCTAAACTGCTGCCACAGCTCCCAAGCCACGGCGATCCGGTGCAAATGGACGGAGTCAGGATGATCAGGCAGGCGGCGGCGTTAATGAACGAAGATAAAGCGCCATATAGCAGACTGGGCTATTGTTCGCTGACCAACGCCGGTTACAGCAAGGCCGATCCACCCGCGGATATCAATCGGTCGCTCGCGGAGGTGAACCAGAAGTTCATCGAGTTTTGGGACAAGCAATTCGTTGACGCCGGGATACCTTGCTCCAAGCTTTACACGCATGTCGCAACCTCCTCGGCACAGGATACCGACAACAACGCTCCGATAGGAATTGTTTTCAATCCTTACGCCCGACCCGGATGGACGACTTATCCACTAGGCACGCTGGCAAATGGATTTCAGCCTCTCTATAAGGAGCTGGCTAAGCACGGCAATCCGGCTTGGGGAGGCGTCGAGGCGAACAATGCGGCGTTCGCGAATCCAAACGCGCCAAGTTGGGAGAAATATCTTGCTTGGCACTATAATCACGGGGCCAAGCTTGTCGGTATCAACGTCGGAGCGGCGGATCCATCGATCACGTCGCATCTCAGCAAAGGCGCCTTCGGTGACGAGGCCATGGCGGCGTACGAGAAGTTCTTAAAAGGGGATGAGTTAAATGAAAAATAGGGCTTCCCGACCTTCTCGCAATAACCGAACGGGTAGATCTGCTCTATAACCCCGCGACGGCCGGCGCGCGTCTCTTCGAAACCTGGGCTTTCTTCGTCATGGGCCGGGAACCGGCCCAAGACTGTGACGCGCTGCGCTGTCCCACGCTTGTCGTGCCAAGTGTAGCGATCTCGCCTCGTCTGGTAGAGGCGGATCGTCCGGCAAACAATTCCCGACTGACAAGCCCAATTTGCGTCGAGCGACCTTCGTTCCAAGGTTTTCCTTTTGGGCCGGGCAATCAAGACATTCAATCAAGGCATGGATCGAAGGCTAACTAACAGTTCGGCTGACGCGATTTGCGGGCTTCGACGCGGCTGCGCAGAGGTGGCCGTGGCCGCGCGCCGCGGCGAACAAGAAGCAGCCGACGAACGGCCTCGCCATGATCTTCCACGATGAGTTGGTCTAAGTAAGTAGTGACGTCGGGGCAGGGCGAAGCTAGTCTCCCCGCCACAAGCTTCAGATAAGGCAACGGGTACACCATGAACAGTGGAGATTTATTCATCCACTGTTCGGTCCCAAGCCATAACTTGCGCCTTATTTATCACAAAGTTGCTGGCGTTTGTTTTGATCTTCACGCTTGGCCGGGCCTGCGCCGGCGGCATCTCGATAACCGCCGATGGCCCAGGCCCGCAGGGATTCGACAGCGCCCAGCTTGCAAATCTTATGACCCAAAATGGCGCCAATTTCTTTCTCGCCGCCGACACCTGGAGTCAAATCGAAACCTCTCCCGGTCAATACGACTTACAAGACACAATCAATAACCCGATAACACAGCTCGTCCTCCCGTATCAGTTCAACGGGGTGGGGTTGGTCATCAAAATGGTTGACTCGAACGTCCTTACAATGCCCGCGGATTTGCAAAACGATTCGTTGAATGACCCAGTCGTGCTGCAGAGGTTTCTGGCTATGCTTCAGGCGATTGCGCAGGATCCGAATTCAAAACATATCAAATATATACTTCTTGGAAACGAGGTTGACCTGTATTTGTCGGCGCATCCCTCGCAACTTTCTGGCTTCACGGCTCTCCTGAAAGCGAGCATCAATCAGATACACCAAGAGATGCCCGGTGTTCAAGTGGGCACGATCGTCACTTCCACCGTATTGAATGATCCTCAGCTTTTTCAAACGATTGAACAATACAGCGACTTTGTCGACTATACCTACTATCCCTTCAGCAACTCGCAGATGGAGCCGATGTCGCAAGTTTCGACCGATCTCAACCGCATGGCAGTTTCCGCCGGCGACAAACCTTTCTCTTTTACCGAGATCGGTTACAGTTCCTCGCCAGTCGTAGGCTCGTCTTTGAGCGAGCAGGCTGACTTCGTAAACACTGTCTTCGATACACTTGACCAATACAGCAATCGGGTTGATTTTATTTCCTGGAGCAGTCTGGCTGATCCGTCGCCCGGATCTTGTCAGGCCTACGCCAGTCAACAGGGCTTCGGCTCAACCGCGGATTTTTGCGCTTTTTTCGATAACCTCGGCCTTCTTACCGACGGCGACCAAGCAAAGCCCGCGTGGTACGCTTTCGTACGGGATATCGGCGGTGCGGCCGAAGTTCCTGAGGCTTCAACTTGGTCGCTCATGGTCTTCGGCTTCGCGGGGATTGGGTTCGCTGCAATATTGCGCGTGCGGAAACGCGGAGCGCAAAAAGCGCGTGGCGTCACATGCCGCCAAGATCGAACGCCTCTACGCGCTATCGACAGGCGAACGCCCGCAAGCTCATCTCGCATGGGTTAAAGGTATCTGGCCGCCGAGGGTGGATCCCTCCCCGTTCGGGTCAGTCCGGATCAAAGACGTTGCGGTAGTCGAGCTTCAGCGCCGGGTTCTGCCGCTCCTTTCGCAACAAGCAATTGCCGACGACCAACAGCTCGATCTCAGTGCCCATCAGACAGCGGAATGCGTCCTCAGGGGTGCAGGCGATCGGCTCGCCGCGCACGTTGAAACTCGTATTGACCAGCACGGGGCAGCCGGTCTTGGCCTTGAAAGCCGAGATCAGCGCGTGGTAGCGAGGGTTCGTCTCCCGGTGGACGGTCTGCAGCCGCGCGGAGTAATCGACGTGGGTGACGGCCGGGATTTCCGACCGCGCCGCGTTGACCTTGTCGGTTCCAAGCCGCGCCGCGTCCTCTTCACTCAGCGGCGTCCGGCGCTTCTCCGCGACGTCGGCGACAACCAGCATGTAAGGGCAGTCGCCGTCATGGTCGAACCAGTCTGCGACGTCTTCGCGCAGCACGGAGGGCGCAAAAGGCCGGAAGCTCTCTCGATACTTCACCCGCAGGTTCAATGTCTTCTGCATTGTGCGACTGCGCGGGTCGCCAAGGATCGAGCGATTACCGAGCGCGCGCGGGCCGAATTCCATTCGTCCCTGGTGCCAGCCGACTGCCTTTTCCTCGATCAGCGCATCGACGGTCGCGTCGATCAGCCTATCGTCGTCGATCACGTCGAACACCGCGCCGCATGCGGTAAGCCGGCGCTCGATGTCGGTTTGCGAAAAATCGGGGCCGAGATAGCTGCCCCGCATCGCATCGAGCGTATTCAGCGGCAGGCGCGGCTGGTTGAGATAAAGGTGATAGACGGCGAGCGCCGCGCCGAGCGCGCCGCCGGCGTCGCCTGCGGCGGGCTGTACCCAAACCCGCTCGAACTTGCCGTCGCGGACGATCTTTCCGTTGGCGACGCAGTTGAGCGCAACACCGCCGGCCAGGCACAAATCCTTGGCGCCGGTCTCAGCGGCGATCGAACGGGTCAGACGCAGCACGACTTCGTCAGTCACGGCCTGAATCGAGGCGGCAAGATCCATATCGCGTTGCGTCAGCGGATCGTTCTCATTGCGCGGCTCGCCGCCGAACAGCGCGTGAAAGGCAGGACTCGTCATACTGAGCCCGGTGCAATAATTGAAATAGCTCTGATCGAGCCGGAAGCTGCCGTCCGGCTTGACGTCAATCAGGTGGTCGAGGATTCTCTGCGCATAACGCGGCTCCCCGTAGGGCGCGAGTCCCATCATCTTGTATTCGCCCGAGTTCACCCGGAACCCCGTATAGGCGGTGAAGGCGGCATAGAGCAGGCCGAGCGAATGGGGGAAATGGATTTCCTTGACCATTCTGAGCGAGGCGCCGCGCCCGAACGCAAGCGAGGTCGTCGCCCATTCACCGACGCCGTCCATCGTCAGAACCGCGGCCTCCTCGAAGGGCGAGGGGAAGAACGCGGAGGCGGCGTGGCTCTGGTGATGCTCGCTGAATAGCAGCCGCTTGTCGCAGTTGTAATCCGGCGCGAAGCGCTCGAGCTCTTTGCGCAGCAACCGCTTCTGAAACAACTTCTCCTTGATCCAGATCGGCAACGCGATGCGAAACGAGCTCAGGCCCCGTGGCGCGAAAGCGAGATAGGTTTCGAGCAGGCGCTCGAATTTCAGGAACGGCTTGTCGTAGAAAACGACGTAGTCGACTGCGCCAAGCTCGATCTTGGCCTCGTCCAGGCAATATTGGATGGCGTGGCGCGGGAACCCCGAGTCGTTCTTTTTGCGGGTGAAGCGCTCCTCCTGCGCCGCCGCAACGATCCCTCCATCGGCGACGAGCGCTGCGGCGCTGTCATGGTAGAAGGCCGAAATGCCAAGTACGTGCAACGTGGCGCCTAGAACAGGGTGTAAATGAACGGCGCGATCACCGACCCGTTGCTAAGCACGACGAGGCCGCCGAAGATCGCCATCATCACGATCACCGGAATCAGCCAGAACTTCTTGCGCGTCCGCAGGAATGCCCACAACTCCAGTACAAACGCCATGGGCGCCTCGTCAAAACTGATTCTTCATCGCCTCGGGCGCAGGCCCGGGCGGCTCGCGTTCGATCCAGTAGCTGGCCTTATCCGGCCTCCGCTTCAGGCGCAACGGGTCCTTGCCGCGCAGCCGCAACAGGGCGCCGACCGGCACGATCGTTGAAACGAATAACGCCGTCATGACGACCGGGTTGACAAATCTGTACAACACCAGCCCGAGCTTGAGCCAAAGACGATTGAACGGGGCCAGCGCGGCCGGCCAAAAAATGGCGAAAAGGCTAAGAATAAGCCCGGCGCCGAGCCACCATTCCGAATGCCTATGGCCAAAGAGCGCGCGAATGCAGCCGATGATGACAGAGGCCGCGCCGATGGTCAGACCGAAGCGGCGGTTCGATGGGCCGACAATCTCTTCGCCGCGGACCAGATTCTCATGCAGCGCCCCACCGGGCGCCGCGAGGTCCGGGCGCCCGCTTGGGCTGACGCCTCTGCTAGACATTGGCGACGATGTTCGGCATGGCCTTAACCGCCATCGCGACAACCCCACAACTCATCACCCCGAACCCGCTCGATTGGACACGATCAACAACAATCATGCGTACGTCATTCCCATCCCGCTAACAAGAGGCGACTTGACGCCTCTTGTTATCGGGAGGCGCCTCGGATCGGGAGTTGGTTCTCTCAAGGACCGTCGGGCGCTAATTCTTTTATGACGTCACCGACACAAGCCGCAATCTTTGCATAGCCGTTTTTATTTGGGTGATCGTCATAAGCGTAATAGTCGCCTTCCGTCAATTGACACAGCTTGAAACCGTCGTACAACCTCCCCCCGGCGTCTTCTATCGCACGCCGCGCTTTTATTCCAAGACTGTCAGGCCCGCGACCAACCTCGTTCTTCTGCGGCAAGTGAATGAATGCTATGTTCTCTGGGCCATACAGCCTAACCAATTCCGAGATTGCTGCGCTTGATTCTTGCTGTGCCTTTGCAAACGTATTGAGTTCCGCGTAATACCTATAAACGGAGTAGGTCGCCGGCAGCAGCGCTGAAGCGCTCAATTTCAGGCGTGGCGTCATCGGTCCGCGAGCTGCTCTCACATTGGCGATCCACGAAGACATCTCCTCAGGGGGCGGCAAATGATAAAAATAGCTGTTTTCAGCGCGGCACGACGGTGAATCCGATAGGCATTCGAAAATGGGGGGCGAAATACGCCAGACGGGTCGATGGTAGTCGTCGGAGATGAACAGGACGAGCACCTTCCGGACCTGGATATCCTTGGCCGCCAAATACCGGTCCAGGTTAAGCCACTGATGGAAACCGGTGCCAAGGACGCCCCCGTTTATCGGTTGATACCCCAGCTCCTCGATTGCCGGACTTACCAGGCGAAACCACGGCTCAGCGCCTTGTCCTTCGGTAAACGAATCCCCAAGCAGCAGCAGGGATTTTCGCCCCGGCGCGAGGTCTGCGTCTTGCGCCAGGCCGTAGTTGTTGGTCCTGAAACGATAGTCGTACTCCACGACAAAGTCATCCTTGGAGAAAAATGCAGTAACGTTCCGGATATTATTGTGCGGGAGGTAGGTAAACGTGTCTTCGTGATTTTCAAATATTGGGGCGTCGCCGTCGAAGAAGACAACACGCCGATCCCGACCTGGGAGGTTCCAGCCGATCGACGGAACAAACAGCCAGCAGAACAATTCGACCAGGAGAATTCCAATCAAGGCGGATGGAATTACCAGCAGCCAGGGCGCTAACTTCCTGACCAAGGTGGGTCTGGCCTGCTGAACAGGGAATCCATTGTCCGTCATCGAAGCGCTCCGGGATGCGGCGGTCGGTTCGGTAAATTCAGTCGCGCCCGAACCTAGGCCGAACTATGCACCGGATCCGCGGGTCTCGACATGATCGGGTACACTTTTTCCTCCGCTTGCGCCAGGGATTGGGATCCAGGGGATCCGGGGCGCGCGACGGAAGAATGTTCCAACGAGCGCGCGGGATAAGAGTGGGGCGGGAGGCGAGCGAATCCAGCGGCCGGCGGCAAACCGGCTATCCGGTCACCGGTGCGGCTTGATCGCCCTGGGGCGGCAGCCCTAAACTGCCGCAAGGGAGGGAAATGCGTCTTCAATTCTTTGCAATGCGAAGGAGCCAGAAATGAAACCTCATTTCGTTCGGGATTATAACAGAATGGTTCGTCATTTGATCAAAATTGAACCCAACTACGATGTTGCAATGGCCCGCGCAGTGGGCGGCGGCCCGTATGATGAAGTGGGCAAGCGGGCGCGCCATATTCTGGAATCGTTGGGGCTTAAGGACAAGCACTACCTGATCGACATTGGCGCCGGTTCCGGGCGGTTGACGAATGCTCTAAAGGATCTCCCGGATTTGAGGTATTTGGGAACCGACGTTGTTCCGGAGTTGCTGGATTTTGCTCGAAAAAAATGCGGTCGGCAAGATTGGAAGTTCGAGGTGGTGGAAACGATCGACATACCTGAGTCGGACGGAGCTGCGGACTTCGTCGTCTTTTTTTCGGTCTTCACCCATCTAACTGAAAATGAGTGCTATCGTTATCTTCAGGAAGCCAAACGTGTACTTTCGGAAAATGGAACAGTTCTGGTCACGTATTTGGATCCGGATGTCGGAGCTCACGCCCGGCAGGCCGGCAGGTCTTGGAAGCAGCGCCGGTGGTGGACCCAGCGCGCGAAGAGAATGATCGGAAGAGGCTCGCTTACTACGCTTCTGAGCAGGAAAACTCTGGATAACTGGGCGAAAGAATTGAACCTCTCAATCGAGTATGTCGACGATCCCGCTGAAATCGGCCAGAGCCTTTGCGCGTATCGGAGGCCGTTGGCGCGCCAGGTTTGATGAACCGGGCTGACGCCGAGGCCCAATGCTCGCCGGCCAGGCCTCGGTCCGGCGTGTCGCTGTTCATCGTTCGACAATGCCTGTCAGGCCGCGAGGATCTAAGGCCGCAGCGGAAGGCGAACGCATCCTGAGGCGAACGCACCCCCGCCTCCGGCGCGGATTTCGCCAATCGAGATCCATGATATTATTGCATCGATGTTCCGGCCCCTTGGCTATGGCGGGCGGCTCTCGAGGCTGAGCACGCCCACGCGCGAGTTGCGCGGCAGTCGCCGCCTGCCGCCGGCTCGTTGGTCGCGGACGATCGGTCGAAGGAGTGAAATGGTGAGGTCGGCCAGGTTGTTGCTTCCCGGTTTGGGCATCATCGGGATCGGGGTCTTGCTGGCGCTGGCGACCGACATGGCGGTGGTCGTGCTTTCACCCGCGAAGCTCGCGTTCGTCCTTGGCGGCTTTGCGCTCCTGATTCCCACTTTGGTGATGGAAGACCCGAAGGCGTATTGGCTGTTCCTGTTGGTGCTGTCGATCCCCTTCGACATTTCCAAATGGCTGTCGGATCCGGAGGTCACTCAAGCCATCGTCGATCAATACGGCAATCCCATGTCGGGGACGACCAGCCTTGAAATCTATATGACTGACGTCGTATTGGTCGCGATGTTGCTGCCCTGGCTCGCTCGCATATGCCTGAGGCGAGAAACTCTGTATTTCCCAAGAATCGGCTATCTTTTTATATTCTATCTTGCATGGGCCCTGCTGGTCTCGGCGATCAACGCAACCTCGTTCTACCTGTGGATGTTTGAGTTCTGCCGGGAGATTCTGTACTTCGTATTTTTTGTTTATCTGATCAACAACGTGTCAACACGCCTCCAGTTTCGAAGCGTTGTCTGGGCGGTGTTCCTGGGGTTGATCATCGGCGCCGGGACAGTGATCGTATTTTTCGAACGCGGTATCGGAACCGAAACCGTGGCTTTCGCCAGTTTGCACGACGAACCGGCGGCGAATGGGCCAACCCAGGCACACAAAACAAGAAACGATTCGTCCGCCCAAGACCTTACCGTCGACCCCGAGGGTGGTCGCAATCTTGGATCGATGGGCCGGGAAAAGCAATCGCAGGCCAAACGCAGCCAGGGCATGTTCCGCCACCCGGCGATACCGGCGGGATTGTGCGGTCTCACTCTGCCCATCGTCCTTGGATATCTGGTGGCGGCGCGAAGCAATTACGATAGGCTTATGCTTTTCCTGGTGTTCGCTTGGGGCTTTGTCGCATTGCTGATGACCTATTCGCGGGCCGGGCTGATTGGTTTGATGGTTGGCGCCGTCGTCTTCTTCGGCGTCGCGGCCTGGTCAGGGTTGATTTCCAAAGGGGTGATTAGACTGGGCGCCGTTGTTTTGGTTTTGTCCTTGGCGCTGAGCATACCGTTGCTAATGGTTTATTTGAACGCGCGGCCGGGAGCCTTCACCATGCGCTTCGTCATGTTTGACGCTGCGATGCGAGGCTATTCGGAACATCCCATCCTCGGAGTCGGTCTGAACAACAGTACAGCTGCGATGAAAGAGGGCAGACAGGAATTGAAAGACATGGGCATACTGCTACCGGCGGCGGAGCCTGCCGATAGTTACTATTTGGCCGTCCTGATGGAGGTTGGGCCCGTAGGATCGATCTTGTTCTTTGTTTTCTTCGGGAAGATCGTGATGATCGCGCTGCGCTCGGTGAAGGGTGCAACGGCGGATGTGAAACCCCTGCTGGTCGGGATGATTGCGGGCATAGCGGCGGTGGCTACTCAAAGTCTCGCCGATGGACCGTTGGCGGGCCACGCTGTCAGCGGCACCTTATGGCTTTTTGTCGCGTTGATCGTTGTTATCGCTCGGAATATTCCAGCCGAAACGCCGTCGTCCACGTCGCCCCCGGCGGGCTGGCATGTCAGGCCCGCGCGCTCCCTCTATAGCCTTTGACCGATCTTCTCGGTGGCTCGTAAGCTATTGGCCACAATTGTCAGGCTCGGATTGATTCCGCCGCTCGACGGAAAGAAGGATGCGTCGAGAACATAAAGATTGTCCAGGTCGTGAGCGCGGTTGTCGCCGTCGAGCACGCTCGTCCTTGGATCGTCGCCAAAGCGGCAGGTGCCGCAAACATGCGTGGCGTTGAGGGCGCCCGTTTGCAAGAGGCGCACGTCAAAGAACGGCTCGACCGCGCTTTTGAACCGATCGTACATCAGGCGCGCGCGACGACGCAGCTCGTCCGGATAGCGGTAGGTATAGACGATGTCCTCCTCTGAGCCCGCCTTCGCGGCGACGTGGTTTCCTGGATACGGGAGATCCTCGATGATGGCGGCAAACACGGTCCACGAACGCGTCAAGAACGTCCCCGCCGACGCCATCATGCGGAGAAGCGATCCAGGCAGATAGGCGGCCCATTTGCGCGAGCCGGAGCCGCCCGATTGCAGGTAGTATTGGACCAGGAACCTCAACACCTCATCGCGCGTCGCTCGCGGGTGGGCGTGAATATTCCCCATTTTCGTGCCGCCATCGACGTAAAAGTCATTGAGCGACAGGCCATGATTGATGGCGTAATCCAATGCCGGCGCGCTGCGTTTCAGTCGGGCGAAGAGATGGTTGGTCGCGTGCAGCATCAGGTTGCGGCCAACCAAGCCCGAGCTGTTGGCCAAACCATTCGGAAATCGCGCATTGGCGGAGCGCTGAAGCAGAACCGGCGTGAGAAACGCGTTCGCCGCAAGAATGAACACTCGGGCCCGCAACGCGATCCGCCGCCCGCTAGATTCGCAAATCACCCGCTTAACCGCCCGCCCTTCCTCTTCGAGTCGGACGGCGCGACAGTTTGGCAGCATCTTGGCGCCAAATCGCTCGAGCGCCGGATAGAGACATATTCGGGCGGCGTCGTTGCGGCATGCCCGAGGGCAAAGCATTCCAGGGCAGCCAGTGCAGCCGGGCACGCGCTCTGATGCGGAATGAATGCGGTACGGGTTGAGCCCCGCGCCCTGCAGGGCGGAAAAAACGGCGAGCTCCCGATCCGATGCCCGCGACGGCTCGAGCAGGCCGCTTCCCGTCGGCGCGAGCGGGTCTTGCGTGCCGCGCACTCGATACAGGCTCTCCGCCCGCTCGTAAAACGGCGTCATCTCCTCGTAGCTGATCGGCCAGGCGTCAGGCAATGATGCGTCAGGAACATTGGCGAAAAAACGACGCGGCGTAAAGTCCTGCGGCCGGAACCGGTCCATCACCGCGCCGAACTGCGCTGTCGATCCGCCCGTGCCGGAGCCGATGAGCGGCCGCTCAGGAAGCGGCGCGCCGCCCTCATCCTCCCGACGATAGAGAGGCCGCGGCCACCAGCCGTGGTTAAGCGATCTTTCGGGGTTGTCCCTCCAGGACAACGGCACGCCTCTCACCACGGCGGAATCATGATCGAGAAGCTTGCCGCGCTCGACAAACAACACAGACCGCCCCAAACGCGCGAGGTTGAAGCCGGCTGTCGAGCCGCCCGCTCCAGTACCGATCACGATGACATCCCACAAGTGACCTTCAGCATCCTGCGGAGAAGCTTGCCAGGGGACGGCTTTCATGACGTCTGGGGCGTTCCTCTCAAAGCAAGACCCGCCTTTTCATAGATTGCGTCCAGGACGCGCGCTGTTAGGACCGCGTCTTCAGGCGGAAGCGCATCCGACTTCTCGCCCCTGACGCGCTTCGCGAAGGCTTCAAGCTGGAGTTGATAGGTCGACTTTGTCGGCAACGATTCGTGAATTTCGTCGCCGTCCCTCTTAGCGTGCACGAGGCCCTTGCCGTCCCATTTGATCCAACCATTCTCACACGTAACAAGGATGAGAACACGGGGCGTGTACAAGCCGCGGAACCCGAACTCGACGACGCCTTCGACCCCGGACGGGAATCGAAGAGTTCGCGAGCATCCAACGATCCACCTGCGGACTGCTGCACTTGTGACGCACCGACAGGATCTCGGGTTCCTCCCCTGCCATGTACCGCAAACAGCTGACCGCATAGCAACCCGCATCGAGCGCCGCGCCCCCCCCAAGTTCGAAGCGAAGACGGAAATCCCCCTTGGCCATCGGCACGTACGGCATGCGAAAGCAAGCTTCGATGCGAAGCACCCGGCCAAACTCGCCGCCAGCCGCCAGCTCGCGTTGATGGCGCAGCATGTCAAGGTAGCGAAGGTGCATGGCTTCAACCAAGACTCGGCCCTGTCGCTTCGCGGACAGCGTAAGCTCTTGCGCTAATTGGGCATTCTCGGCAAGGGGCTTCTCACAGAGCACATGCTTGCCTGCTTCCATCGCGCGACGCGCCCAGTCAAAGTGAAGCGCCGGCGGAAGCGCGATGTATATTGCATCAACATCTCTTGATTCCAAAAGCGCCTCATAGGAGCCAAACGCGCGCTGAATTCCATGGCGTGCAGCAAACGCTTCGGCCTTCTGTGGCGTTCGAGAGGCAATCGCGCTTACTTCGACCCCCGACGTCTCCTTCGCCGGCGCCAAGAGTCCGATCGGCACGACCCTGGCCGTCCCCAGCACGCCAAAGCGAATCATCGAGAGCTTACCCCGCTTCCGAAGCCGCCGCGGCCGTCGTCGACAGTTCGCGGCGCCGCGGATGCGCGCGCCTTCTCGGCCCGTTCCAAAGTCTCGGCGTTCACCAGCGACGCGGGATCACGTGAAGAAACTTTGCCCCGAGCGAGCCGGACGCGGTCGTTCCCGCCGTGGGCGAGTTGCCCTTCAGGCTACCCATCGCAAGTTGGTTCGTCAATTTGGAGCTCGACGGCGGCGAAGACCGCGGAGAACCTGGCGCGGCGCCGACCGCGCAGAAGACGAAACCGGCGCCCCCGCACGCGCGAGGGCGGATTTCGCGGGATAAAGTCTGAAAGCTGATCGCCGCCTGGCGGGCTTGGTCACTCCTCAGCGCCGGTCCTCGGACTGGCGCCGGCGTCAGTCACCGGATACTCTTTGCGGGCAGTTTGTTTTGGGATGAGATCATAAGTGAAGCTGATAACGCAACTCTGGTACATTCTTACCCCGCGGGAAAAGATCGAGGGCGCCTTTCTGTTGTGCGCCATGGTTCTCGGCGCATTCTTCGAGGCGGTCAGCATCGGTCTGGTTATCCCCTTTATCGCTGTGCTGAAGGAACCTGAGCTGCTCGTCAAAGCGCAGCACGCCCTGCCGCTCCTATCCAAACTGAATCTCCGCGAGCCGCAGCAGTTGTTTTTCCTTTTCGGACCGGCTCTGATCGTCCTATTCGTTTTTAAGACTGTCTACCTCATACAGTCGAACCGGTGGCTCTTTCGCTATGCCATGAAGAAAGAAGTCAATCTCTCACGTCACTTGATGGCCGGCTACCTGAACGCACCGTACACCTTCCATCTCCAGAGGAATAGCGCTGATCTGGTCACAGTGACTGTTCGTTCGGTCGAGGAATTCTCAAGCGGATTTATGGTAAATCTCCTGACGGTAATGGGAGAGCTCTTGGTCATCGTGACCCTGACCGGCTTGTTGATGATCGTCGAGCCGCTGGCGACGCTCGGCGCTTTGGTCGTCCTCGCCGTTCCGACCGCCGTGGTCTACCAAGCGACGCGGCGTCGCTTGGCCGAGTTGGGGCGCATGGCTGAACAAAGCTTCGCTGCGATGATCCAATGGGCTGAGCAAGCGATCAGGGGCGTCAAGGAGACCATGATAACCGGCCGACGCTCGTTCTTCATCGAGCAGCACGCCCACCATGTCCAGCGATTTACCGATTCCCTGCGATCGTTGAGCTTTCTTTCCGCGCTTCCGCGCTTCGTCATTGATACTCTCGCCGTTACCGCGATGGTGGCGATTGCGGCGATCCTGTTGAGAAGCGGAGAAGACCTGCAGTCGATCCTGCCGATCCTGGGAATGTTCGCTTTGGCCGCAATCCGGCTGATACCCTCGACCAGTCGCCTGAGCGGTTCGCTTGCACAAGTTCGCTATCGCTACGCTTCGACCGAGGTGATTTATCGAGAACTGCTCGCATTGCGGCATCGTCCATCGGAGCCGCTGCCGGGCACTGCCGAGATGCAGGCATCCCCAATCCCGTTCCGGCGCGCGCTCGTGCTCGACCATGTGTCCTATTGGTATTCCGGGGGGCGCAAGCCGGCGATCGACGATGTGTCGCTCGAAATTCCGCAGGGGCATTGGATAGGCCTGATCGGCTCGACCGGCGCCGGCAAGACCACTCTGGTCGACCTTATCCTCGGACTGCTGGTTCCAAGCGCGGGCAAGATCCTGGTGGACGGAAGCAATATGCATGACAATCTTGCTGGCTGGCAGCGAAATATCGGATATGTGCCGCAGACCGTCTTCTTCATCGACGACAGCGTCCGGCGCAATATCGCCTTCGGCGTGCCTGAGGAGGAGATTGATGACGAGCGAGTGTGGCGTGCGCTCCGCGCGGCGCAGATCGATCGTTTCGTACTCTCCCTCCCAGGCGGATTGAACGCGATTGTCGGCGAACGCGGAGATCGGCTCTCGGGCGGCGAACGCCAGCGATTGGGAATCGCCCGGGCCCTTTACCTCGACCCAGACGTTCTCGTGATCGACGAAGCGACGGCGAATTTGGATCCAGGGACTGAAGCCGCGATCGTTGAGGCGATCGGCAAACTGAGAGGCGAGAAGACGATAATCGTCATCAGCCATCGGCCCGCGTTCGTGAGAGACTGCGATTGCATCTACATGCTGGCGCAAGGGCGCCTGCGGAATTGGGGCGGATACTCGGAACTGCTCGCGACAGAGCCAGTGTTTCAGGACTTTTGGGGGGGTGCGGCGGAAGCGATCCAACTAGGGCCCGCCCTCAAATAGGGGATTCGCGCGAAAATCCGGTCGGCAAATTTTTCACGCAGGGAGTTGCAAAAAACAGAACTCTGGGCTATACGTATTCCCAATCGCGGAATTGAGACCGCATTAGGCTGCCCCGCCGCAGCTGAGAAAGAGAGGACACATCCGCTTGAGACGCTTCGCACACAGCCTCGGCG
Source organism: uncultured Alphaproteobacteria bacterium (assembly GCA_963749715.1). GTDB lineage: Bacteria > Pseudomonadota > Alphaproteobacteria > Rhizobiales > Beijerinckiaceae > Roseiarcus. The sequence goes on along the minus strand of CAVVNR010000002.1, from coordinate 148,393 downwards.
CGCGGGGGGAATTTTAATGCTGTGGATTCCCCGGAACGCATTGAAAGGCCCCGATTCGGACGAACAAAACCAAGCAAGTCCGACCCGTCTTGCTTGAATTTATCTTGACTTGCTCGTTGAATTCGCCCGGCGGGTTGAAGCCTGGCGGTCGCCGGTCCCTCAAGCCCCGGCGTAGCGGGCCGCGGGCGCTTCGCGGCTCGGCGCGCGGTTGAAGTTGGCGCTTTCCGCGCCCACCGACGGCTGGGCTTCGGGGAGCAGCCCTCCGAGCCAGGCGGGCAGGAACGCCTCGAGCCAGGCGGCGACCCTGCCGTCGTGCTGGAACCAGCCGCCGAGATGCTCGGGACGGCTGAGGGCGCCGGGGCGGGTCAGGCGCTCGGCGCCGCGATGGGTCCAGCGGCACATCATGTGATAGGTGACTTCCGGGTGGAACTGAAGCCCGACCGCATGACTGCCGTGGCGAAAGGCCTGGTTGGGGAAATGCGCCGCGCCGGCGGCGAGAAGCTCAGCCCCCTCGGGCAGATCGAAGCCGTCGGAATGCCATTGATAGACGGTGCGCGGAAATTTGGCGCCGCACAGCCGCTCGCCGGCCGGGGTCGGTTCGATCGGGTAATAGCCGATCTCGCTGCGCTTGTCGTCGTAACTGAACACCCGCGCGCCGAGAGCGCGCGCCAGCATCTGCGCCCCAAGGCAGACGCCGAGCGTGGGCTTTGCTTGCGCGAGCGGCGTTTCGAGCCAGTCGATCTCGCGCCTGACCCAGTCGAGGGTGTCGTTCGCGCCCATCGGGCCGCCGAACACGATGACGCCGTCGTGACCCGCGAGCGTCTCCGGCAGCGGATCGCCGAGGCTCGGCCGGCGGATGTCGAGCCTCACGTCCATGGCTCTGAGCGCCGCGCCGATGCGGCCGGGCGTCGAATGCTCCTGGTGCAAGACGATCAGCACGGTCGGCCGCCGGGCGAGGCTCGCCATTGGCATCAGATCAGAACTCCATCTCGACCGCCGCTCGACGCTTTGATCGATTCGCAGCCGAATCCGAGGATTGCAAGTTCGGCGCCACAAACTCAACCGAAGATGAACCCGCGCGCCCGCGGGCGGCGCGCGTTGGTTTTGCCGGTGACGCTTCCGCCTGCTTGCCTAGCCCTCGAAGCGCCGATATACAATCGCCTTCCCGCCGCGGCAGCGTCGCTCCCATCGTCTAGCGGTCCAGGACGTCGCCCTCTCACGGCGAAAACAGGGGTTCGAGTCCCCTTGGGAGCGCCAAGCCATCGTCCCAGGCGCGACAGATTGCTCCGATGCGCTACGACGAGGGACACGCCGAGCGGCTGGCGGCGAAAATCGGACATGATCTCCACAAGCCTTCCACTCTCGAAGTATCGGCCAATCCCCAAGAGTGGCCCTGAATCAGGCCAAGGCCGGCGAGGGCAGCGGCTTCATAGGTTTGCGCGCTGTTGACGTGTAGCGCACCTGGCAATTGAAGCGTCGCGTAGCTGTCGCTGTCCGGATATTCCCGCGACGGGGTGGCCGACTTCGTCGGCAGGGGGCCGCAGGGGCTCGAATTCGCCTTGTGCTCGGACACCGGCGGCCACTACTCGCTTGGGTCATTGACGCTCGCTCAGATCAGCGGGACGAACGGGAACCTCGGCGACGCCCAGGGCTGGACGGACTTCGAACACGGTCCCCGACATCGTGAAGGATACGACGACGGGCTTTGACGACATCATCGCCTTCGGCGCGGCCGGCGTCTATGTGGCGATGGGCCAGGACCCTTCGGCGCACAATGGCCAGCCTTTCGGGCAGATGTATCTCGCGCTCAACAACTTCGGTTTGAATCAGGGCTGGTCGGACGCGCTGACGCCGCGGCTCGTCGGCGACGTGAACGGCGACGGCACCCCCCACATTGTCGGCTTTGGCGCGAGCTCGACCTTCATGGCGCTGGGCTCTTACAATTCGAGCAACCAGCTGATCTTCACCATGGACCCGACCGCGACCATTAATAAGCACGGCTACACTGAAGGCTGGGGCGCCTCAAACACCGTGCGCACGCTCGTCAACGTCGACGGCAGCGGCGTCGATTCCCTCGTCGTCGGCGGCGCCTCCAACACCCAGGTCCTCAAATTCGGGTGAGGGTTGCATTGCGTCTCCGGCCGACGGCGTTAGCGCTGCGAGAGCCGCCTGCAGTTGCGACGTTTCAGGCGGTGCTCGCCGCCTTCCTTCCCAGCGCCGCCTGCGCGGCGGCGAGGCGGGCGATCGGGATGCGGAAGGGGGAGCAGGAGACGTAGTCGAGATTCGCCTCTTCGCAGAAGGCGATCGAGGCCGGGTCGCCGCCGTGCTCGCCGCAGAGGCCGAGCTTGATCGAGGGCCGGGTCGCCCTTCCGCGCTCGCAGGCGATCTTGATCAGTTCGCCGACGCCTTCGGTATCCAGAGTCACGAAAGGATCGGCCTTGAGCAGACCCTTGAGAGCGTACGTGCCGAGGAAAGACGCTGCGTCGTCGCGCGACACGCCGAGCGTGGTCTGGGTGAGGTCGTTGGTGCCGAACGAGAAGAACTCGGCGCTTTCCGCGATTTCTCCGGCTCTCAGCGCTGCGCGCGGCAATTCGATCATTGTGCCGACATGATAGGGCACCTTGACGCCGGTCTCCTTGGCGACGGTTTCGCTCATGGCGACGATGATCGCCTTGACCGCATCGAGCTCGGGTCGCCCAATGACGAGCGGCGCCATGATCTCCGCCGTCACCGGGGCGCCGGTCTTTCGCCCGGCCTCGACCGCGCCCTCGAAGATCGCGCGCGCCTGCATCTCGGCGATTTCGGGATAGCGGATCGCCAGCCGCACGCCGCGGAAGCCGAGCATCGGGTTGAACTCGTGCAGGTCCGCCGCCCGGGCGCGCAGCTTCTCGGGGCTTACCTTCATCGCTTTCGCGACCTCCTCAACCTCGTCGTCGGTCTTGGGCAGGAATTCGTGCAACGGCGGATCGAGCAGGCGGATGGTGACCGGGAGCCCGGTCATGATCTCGAACAGTTCCGCGAAGTCCTGCCGCTGCATCGGCAGGAGCTTGGCCAGCGCAGCGCGCCGTCCTTCCTGGTCGTCGGCGAGGATCATCTCGCGCACCGCGACGATCCGCTCCCCGTCGAAGAACATGTGCTCGGTGCGGCAGAGGCCGATGCCTTCGGCGCCGAACGAGCGGGCGACGTGGGCGTCGGCCGGGGTCTCGGCGTTGGCGCGCACCTTCATCCGCCTAACTCCGTCCGCCCAGCTCATGATCGTGGCGAAGTCGCCGGTCATCTCGGGCTTCACCATCGCCGCGGCGCCCTGCATCACCTCGCCCGAGCCGCCGTCAATGGTGAGGATGTCGCCCTTTTTCAACGTCACGCCGCTCGCGGTCATCGTCTGGCCGTTGTAGTCGATGCGGATTGAGCCGACGCCCGAAACGCAGGGCTTGCCCATGCCGCGCGCGACCACCGCGGCATGCGAGGTCATGCCGCCGCGCGTTGTCACGATGCCCTCGGCGGCATGCATGCCGTGAATGTCCTCAGGGCTCGTCTCGACCCTGACAAGGATCGACTTGCGGCCCGCCTGACGCAAAGCCTGCGCTTCGTCGGCGGAAAAGACGATCTCGCCGCTCGCCGCGCCGGGCGAGGCGGGCAGACCGGTCGCCAGCGGCGGGGGCTTGCTTTTGGGGTCGAGAGTTGGGTGCAGAAGCTGATCGAGCGCGCCGGGCTCGACCCGCGCGATCGCGTCCTCGCGCGAGATCAGGCCCTCGTTGGCCATCTCGACCGCGACCCTGAGCGCGGCCTTCGCAGTGCGCTTGCCGTTGCGGGTCTGCAGCATCCACAATTTGCCGCGCTCGACCGTGAACTCGAGGTCCTGCATGTCCTTGTAATGCTTTTCCAGGAGCTTGGTCGTGTCGGCGAACTCTTTGAACACGGCCGGCATCAGCGCCTCGAGCGAGGGCTTGTCGGAGCCCGCCGCTTTGCGCGCCGCCTCGGTGATGTTCTGCGGGGTGCGGATGCCGGCCACCACGTCCTCGCCCTGGGCGTTGACGAGAAATTCGCCATAGAGCGCGTTGTCCCCTGTCGACGGGTTGCGGGTGAAGGCGACGCCGGTCGCCGAGGTCTCGCCCATGTTGCCGAACACCATCGCCTGCACGTTGACCGCGGTGCCCCATTCGGAGGGAATGGCGTTGAGGCGGCGATAGGTGATTGCGCGCTGGTTCATCCAGGAGGAGAACACCGCGCCGATCGCGCCCCAGAGCTGGTCACCCGGATTTTGCGGGAACGGCTTGCCGGTGGCCTCGACGATCCGGGCCTTGTAGTCGGCGACGACGGCGCGCCAGTCCGCGGCGCTGAGATCGGTGTCGAGCGCATAGCCCTTGCCGTCCTTGTATTGCTCGAGGATGTCCTCGAAATTGTGGATGTCGACGTCGAGCACGACGTTTGAGTACATCTGGATGAAGCGGCGATATGAATCATAGGCGAAACGGGCGTCGCCCGAGGTTGTCGCCAGGGTCTCTACGGCGTCGTCGTTAAGCCCGAGGTTGAGAACGGTGTCCATCATGCCAGGCATCGAGGCGCGCGCGCCCGACCGCACCGAAAGCAGGAGCGGATCGGCCGGGTCGCCGAAGGCGTGTCCCGTCTGACGCCCGACCTCCGCCACCGCCGCGTCGACCTGGACCTTGAGGTCGGACGGATAGGTCTTTCCGTTGGCGTAGAAGAAGGTGCAGACCTCGGTGGTGATGGTGAAGCCGGGCGGCACGGGCAGGCCGAGCGAGGCCATCTCGTGCAGGTTCGCGCCCTTGCCGCCGAGTAGGTTCTTCATCTCGCCGCGGCCTTCGGCGCGCTCGGCGCTGAAGGAATAGACCCACTTCGTCATTGTTGGCTCCTCGAGACCCGAGCGAAGCCCAAGCGCGTCAGGCCCGCGAATGCAACCCCATACCGAAGCTCACCCATCCGACCCCGTGGAACAGGAGGTCGACGCCGAGCAGGGTCCCCAACACATAAACGCTGTCGAGGGGCCAGTGAGTGACAATGATCAAACCCAGAAGGATTGTGACCCCCGCGGCGAGAAAAACGAGGGCGCGCGGCTGGTCGGCCGGAAGCTGCGTCGCCAGGAAGGCGCGAACCATGCCCGCGGCGATGAGGCCCGCGCCGAGCAGGAGCGTCAGCGCCACCGAACCCAGAATTGGGTTGACGATGCACAAGATCCCGGCGGCGATATAGAGAAGGCCGCCAACGACCCAGAGAAAGAACCGGCCCCAGCCGCGCGAATGCATGCCGATGCCGATTTCGGCCCCGCCGGCGATAAGGAACAAGACGCCGTTGAGCGCGACCGTCACGATTGTGAAGGTGAGGGAGAAGACTAGGGCCGCGATGCCGAGGACCACGAGCAGCACGCCGAAGGCGGTGATGGCCGCCCATTTGCCCCGCAACCGCCCGATGGCTTCGCCGAGGCTATGCTGAGAGGTCCCGACGTTCGATGCGTTCGACATTGCGTTCCTCCCGGCAGCGAGATAGGGCGCGCCGCATCTAGCGCGGGCGTTTGAGCTCGCCCAGCACTTGCGCCGCGTATTCGACCATCGGCACAATGCGGCCGTAGTTGAGCCGCGTCGGCCCGATGACGCCGAGCACGCCGGCGATGCGATGGTCGCTGTCCCTGAGCGGCGCGGCGATCATCGAGGATCCTGACAGGGAGAACAGCTTATTCTCCGAGCCGATGAAAATCTTGACCCCTTCGCCGGTCTCGGCGCGATGTAGAAGCTCGATCACGTCGGTCTTGGTCTCGAGGTCGGCGAACAGGGTGCGGATGCGCTCGAGGTCCTCCGAGGCGCGCAGATCGCCGAGCAGGTTGGCCTGTCCGCGAACGATGAGCTGGTCGCCCGATCCGCCGGCGCCGGACCAGGAGACGAGGCCGGCTTCGACCAGGCGGGCGGCTATATCGTCGAGCTCCCGGCGCGCGTCGCGGCGCGCCGCCTCGATTTCCGCGGTCACCTCGGCAAGCGTTCGGCCGCGGATGCGCGCGCTGAGAAAATTGCTGGCCTCGACGAAGGTCGAAGCCGGCATGCCCGGCGGCGTCGCGACCACGCGGTTCTCGATCGAGCCGTCCTCGGCGACCAGGATCGCTAGCGCGCGGCCGGACTCGAGGCGCACGAATTCGACGTGCTTCAGCGGTGCGTCGGCCTTGCTGGTCAGCACCACTCCGGCGCCGCGGGTCAATTCCGAGAGCAAGCTCGTGGTCTCGGCGAGCGCGCCTTCGAACCCGCCCCCCTCCGCCGCCGCCCGCACCTGGCTGTCGATGCGCGCCCGCTCCTCGCGCCCGAGATCCCCGAACTCGAGCAGCGCGTCGACGAACAGCCGCAGACCCTGCTGGGTCGGCAGGCGCCCGGCGCTGGCGTGCGGGGCGTATATGAGTCCAAGCTCCTCGAGGTCCTGCATCACATTGCGAACCGAGGCGGGCGAGAGCGAAATCGGCAGCATGCGCGACAAATGCCGCGAACCTACGGGCTCTCCGTTCGAGAGATAGGAATCGACGATGCTGCGGAAGATTTCGCGTGCGCGTGCGTTGAGCGTCGCCAGCGCGCTCGACTCGGCGGGGCGTTCGGCAGGGGCGGACATGGCGCAAGAATGGCCGGAACTCGCCTCAGGCGCAAGGCGACGCCGGCCGCCTGCCGCCGATTGACCCGCGATTGAAAACCGGCGACTGACCTGCCAAACATGGCCCACAAACGAGGTGGTGAGCGAGGAGCGGCGGTTGGGCGAGGTCTTGCGAACTGGCGGACGGATTCTCATCGACCAGCTCGTGGCCCAAGGGGTCGAGCGCGCGTACTGCGTTCCGGGCGAATCCTTCCTGGCCGCGCTCGACGCCATGAACGACACGCGGATCGAACTGACCGTCTGCCGGCAAGAAGCGGGCGCGGCGATAATGGCGCTGGCCGATGGGCGCCTCACCGGACGGCCGGGAATCTGCTTCGTCACGCGCGGACCGGGCGCGACCAACGCGGCGCATGGCGTCCATATCGCCGAGCACGATTCCGCGCCGATGATCCTGTTTGTCGGCCAGGTCGAGCGCGCGATGATGGGTCGGGGCGCGTTTCAGGAGATGGACTATCGCGCCCTGTTCGCCTCGACCGCCAAGCTGGCGACGCAGATCGAGACCGCGGCCCAAATCCCAGAGATCGTCCAGCGCGCCTTCCACATCGCGATGCAGGGCAGGCCCGGCCCGGTGGTGATCGCGCTGCCGGAGGACATGCTGACGGAAGTGGCCGCCATTGCGGATGCGCTCCGCGTCGAGCCGGCGCCGATCTGGCCGGGCCTTACGCAAATGGCCGAATTGCAGAAGATGCTGTGGGCGGCGGCGAGGCCGGTCGCCATCCTCGGCGGCGGCGGATGGACCAAGCGGGCGAGCGCCGCCTTCGCCCGGTTCGCCGAACGCTTCGACCTGCCGGTCGTGGGCTCGTTTCGCCGCTCGAGCCTGTTCGATGGCGAGCACGACAACTTCGCCGGCGAGATCGGCTTCTCCGTCAATCCGAAGCTGAAAAGCCGCGTCGAAGCGGCCGATCTCGTGCTTCTGATCGGGAGCCGGATGTCGGAAGCGGCGGCGCAGGGCTATACGCTCTTCAGCATCCCTTCGCCCCGGCAGCGGCTCGTCCACGTCCACGCCGACGCGGGCGAGATCGGGCGCAACTACCATCCCGCGCTCGGCATCGTCGCAACCTCGCCCGAATTCTGCGCCGCGCTCGAAGGCGTCGAGCCGCCGGCGACAATCCGCTGGTCGGCCGAGACCCGCGCCGCCAGGGCCGACTATCTGGCGTGGAGCGATGAGGCCCCGCCCAATCCGGGGCGGGTTCAAGTGAGCGAGATCATGTTCGCGGTCAGGCGGCGCTCGCCCGACGGCATCTTCACCAACGGGGCCGGCAATTTCTCGATCTGGGTCGGCCGGTTCCTGCGCTTTCGCCGGGTCGAGCAGCAATTGGGCCCGACCTCGGGGTCGATGGGGTTTGGCCTGCCGGCCGCCATCGCGGCGCAACGGCTGTTCCCGAAGCGGACGGTCGTCTGCTTCGCCGGCGACGGCGACTTTCTCATGAACGGGCAGGAGTTTGCGACCGCGGTTCAATACGGCCTGCCAGTCGTCGTTGTGGTGATCGACAACGGCATGTACGGCACGATCCGCATGCATCAGGAGCGGATGTATCCGGGTCGCGTCATCGGGACCGCGCTGCGCAATCCCGATTTCGCGGCCTACGCCCGCGCGTTCGGCGGCCACGGCGAAACGGTCGAGGAGACGGCCCAGTTCCTGCCCGCTTACGAGCGGGCGCTGGCCTGCGGCCTGCCGTCGATCCTGCACGTCAAGGTCGATCCCGAGGCGATCACCCCGGCGACCACGCTCTCGACCATCCGCGCCCAGGCGCTGGAGAAGCGCGCGGCGTCTTAGAAGCGCGGGCCGTGGGGGCACCGTCGTCCGCTTCGCGCAAATAGGGGTCGTTCGCACGGCTTCTCTGAAACGCGCTTAGGCTGAGGTCGCTAGTGTTTTCCGCGGGAACGCCAACCCGATTACGAGAGATTTCCGTCCATAACCGATAGGGATGCGCTAATCTGATTTAACCGGAGCGGCGAATCACGATCGTCGCTCGATTGCCCAGTCGGGAGGCGAAGAGGTGCCCAAGAACCCGAAAGGCGAACTTCCCGCTCAGCCTCTTAGCCCTTTGATCGTTGAGCGAAGTGATTTAGCCGCGCAGGCTAAGATCAGACGCGATTCCAACGTAAACCTAACGATACACCCCGCAGACCAAGCTGAGTACCTCGCACAAGGGCGAAGGATGATGAAACTTGTCTAGTGGTCGAATGTAAGTCTAGAGAACAGCGTGGCCGGCGTTCTCTCCAGAAAGACATCCATGAAACTGAGGCCCTACAGCGAAGTCCCGCCAATTCTATTCGCACCGCTTTTAGTGATAGTGTAAAATTGAAGATATTATGGTTCTATGTGACGAATAATATCATATGGAGCGAAGAAGATGTAGAGAGGGCGGGCGCAGCGAACGTTAGGATAATAACTGAAAACGATTTGATTTACTTTGAGGCGTTTGTTGGTCATCTAGGGAGCGCCGCTCGCTACCAGTTCTTGGCGGAGTTTCTTGCTGGACAAGAAGTGACGTTGCGGAAATAAAATCCGACTCCCCGACCGTCCGATCCCCCATCCTTTCGTACTTTGTGCCAAACGATATTCGACTTGTACCATCCCCAAGCCTTCAAAACCGCCAATCCTTCCGGAAGAACCGCGTTCGGTACCCAAAGGTAAGGGTGGGCGGCGTTTTCGCACAGGTTCGCAACGGGTAGTGCCATAATGTCACTGAGCGCTAAGGTGGCATACCGACGCCGCCTGTGTTCCGGCGCGACTTTTCCCGTGAAATTTTGGAAACGCCACGGCGGGTCGGCCATAACAGTCTTGTATTTGCGCCCTCTTGCGTAGGTCAGCAGATCGGCTGCCGCCTCATTTGCCCCGAGCACAGTTGACATCATACGCCTCCGAATTGCGCGTTCATTCTTATCGCGATTTGGAAAGGTGAGGTTGCTCGCTGCGACCAAAAGAGCTTTGCCGCTCCGGGCCGACACGGGCGATCGAGGCCGGATAATAACGCGGCTCGGTTGACCCAATACATCCTGCGCCGCGCGAGACGCCGCCCTCGACCATAAGGCGGCGGTAGGTCGCCTGCGGTAGTTTGTCTGCTGTAGCCACAGTTTCCAGCCCAACCGGCGGTCAGGCGGACTGCGGTTGGCTGTGTCCGCTTGACGTCGTCGACAGGAGACGTCGCGGGCTAGGGGCCGTTTCAGCTATCCGCCCAAGGCGTACGTCCGCGGCGGCAATTGAGCTGTGATCCGACCGCGGCTGCTTGAGAAGCAGACCTCGGGGAAAGGAAGCCGCGCCGGCTCGGCAAGGTCGACATCGCGCGGCAAGCCCTCATCGCCGCAATGAAGATAGCCTCACAAAGCAATCGCGCGGGGCGAGCGGAGGCGCAACGGAGCCATGCGGCACGAGCATAGGCGCCGTGGCCGAGGCGCGGATCCGGGCAAGATTGTGAAAACTCCCTGTTCCGGGAATTATTCTCCCTGTTCCGGTCCAAAAACATCCCTGTTCCCCCGCAGGAATTGTGCGCCGCAGGGCGCTTCAAACCCCATGCAAGAAGCGCATGGTATCCCGATTTCGCCGCGATCGCCGCTTTCGGCGACCTCTAACGCCGGCTCGCCGCCCAGTCGAGCGCCTGTTCCAGCCGGTCGTTGCCCCAGAAGACTTCGCCGTCCCCGGTGACGAGAGATGGCGCGCCGATGATCCCGATCTCGGCCGCACGCGCGCACTCGGCCTTGAGCAGCGCCTTGTTGGCGTCGCTTTCGGCCCGCTCGAGCGTCGCGGCGGGATCGACGCCGCAGGCGGCGATGAGCGAGGCAAGCAACGCGCGATCGGCGATCGGCTCGCCTCGGCCGAATTCAGCCATGTAGACCTGCGGGAAAAGCTGACGCGCTCCTCGCCCTCAAGCGCCAATGCGACCCGGGCGGCGAGCAGGCTCGGTTGGGGAAAGGGCTCCGGCCGCTTCAACGGGACGCCCATGGCGCGGCAGGTCCGCTCGACGTCGCGCCACATGTAGCGGCCCTTGGCGGGGTAGATGTTGAATGGCGAGTTGCGCCAGCCCTGCGCGGCGAAGATCGGCCCGAGGAGGAACGGCCGCCAAGCGAGGCTCACGCCCCGCTCGTCGGCGAGCGCGGCGACCCGCAGCGCCGCCGGATAGGAATAGGTGCTGGCGAACTCATACCAGAACTCTGCGCTCGCCATGAAGTCTCCGTCGGTCAACGGCGATTTTGGCATGGCGCCGAGCACGGCGAAAGAACCACGGCGTCGGGCCAAACGAAACCGCCCCATCCGGGCGGATGGGGCGGCTCGGCTGGCCTACGCAGATTGTCGTGTGACGAATTACTGCGGATTTGCAGGCGCGGCGGCGGGAGCGGCCGGCGCCATCGCGTCGGTGGACTTCTTTGCCTTCTTGGCCATGTGTTTCTTCGCCTTCTTCGCCGGCTTGGCCATCGGCGTCGCGTCGGAAGCCGCAGGCGCGGCGCCGGCGGGGCCGTCCGCGTCGGTCTGAGCGAGGGCGGCGAGAGGCGCTAAAGCGATCGCGGCGGAGATCCCGAGCGCGGCGATTGTCTTGAGCATTGTACAGTCTCCATGCGAGTCGTTCGACTCTGGTTTCGCGGCGCGAGGGCATGCGCCCGTCAAGATGAATTGGCAATGAATACTCCATGGCGGGAATTGGGCGCCGGTTCGGCGTCGGGCGGGCGTGGTTTGACGCGGTCGACGGCTCTCCCGTATGTACCCTTAGGTTCGCCATGTCCCACAACAGTTTCGGCCACCTGTTCCGCGTCACCACCTTCGGCGAAAGCCATGGCGCAGGAATTGGATGCGTCGTCGACGGCTGCCCGCCGAGGATCGCGCTGGAGGCGGCCGACATCCAGGCCGAGCTTGACCGGCGCCGCCCCGGCGGCTCGCGCTTCACCACCCAACGTCGCGAGCCGGACGAGGCGCGCATCCTGTCCGGCGTGATGATCGATGACGCGACGGGCCGTCAGGTGACGACCGGAACGCCGATCGGCATCTTCATCGACAACGTCGACCAGCGCTCCAAGGACTATGCCGAGATCAAGGACAAGTACCGTCCCGGCCACGCTGACTACGCTTACGATGCGAAGTACGGGATTCGCGACTATCGCGGCGGCGGCCGCTCCTCGGCGCGCGAGACGGCGGCGCGGGTCGCCGCCGGCGCGATCGCGCGCAAGGTGATCGCCGGGCGTCAGCGTTCGCGGCGCGCTCGTGCAAATGGGAAAGCTCAAGATCGACCGGTCGCGCTGGGACTGGGACGAGGTCGGCCGTAACCCGTTCTTCTGCCCCGACGCCGCCGCCGCCGAGCGTTTCGCGGACTATCTCGACGACATTCGCAAGGCTGGCTCCTCGATCGGCGCGGTGATCGAAGTTGTCGCCGAGGGCGTCCCCGCCGGCTGGGGCGCGCCGATCTATGGCAAGCTCGATGCGGAGCTCGCCGCGGCGCTGATGGGGATCAACGCGGTCAAGGGCGTCGAGATCGGCGACGGCTTCGCCGCGGCCGAGCTTTCCGGCGAAGAAAACGCCGATGAAATGCGCCGGGGCAATGACGGCCAGCCGCGCTTTCTCTCCAACCATGCGGGCGGCATTCTCGGCGGCATCTCGACTGGACAACCGATCGTCGCGCGCTTCGCCGTCAAGCCGACGTCGTCGATCCTCTCGCCGCGCCGCACCGTCACCCGCGCGCATCGAGGACACGGAGATCGTCACCAAGGGCCGCCACGACCCGTGCGTCGGCATCCGCGCGGTGCCGGTCGGCGAAGCGATGGTCGCCTGCGTGCTGGCCGACGCGCTCCTGCGGCACCGGGGGCAGGTCGGCGGGTAGCGGTCAAGACCGAACGCGAATGAAGGCGGGGCCCACCCGCCAGGCGTCGCCGAGGTCAAGCTGCGCTTTCGAGCGCTGGGCATCCTCGCTCATGGCGCATTGTCTACCCGGTAGTAGAATTCGCCTTGCGCGCCCGCGGGCGGAATCAAGCCGAGGGTGATTGGCGGGCCGCCGTGGATCGACTTGAGAAACTCATGCGCCTTGTTGCCCTGGTTCTCGGACGGGAAAAAGCATTGGCCGCCGCCCTGCCAGGCGACGGAGACGCAGCCTGAGCCGGCGTCGAACTCGCCTTCCTTGGCTGCGCCATTCGCCAGGAATTCCTTGTCGCCCACCTTGTAGCTGCCCCAAACCGGCACGTACCAGCCATGCGCGGTTGGCGTCCCGAGCGCGATGCTGATCGGCTTGCCCTCGATCATCTCGAATGGCTTGGCCGTGGGCGGCGCACCGAGCGGATTAGCGACGACCCCGCTCGCCGCCACGATCGAAGCCATAGCGACAACCGCCACCGCGAATTTGATGCCCATCGCGCTCCCTCCCCCCCGCGAAGATCCCGGCCCGTCATACAAGCGCGAGGCCAATTGCGGCAAACGCCTCACCGGATTGTGCGCCCCGCGGTTTCATCCGGCTGTCGCCGTGGCGTAGTCTGATTGCGGGAAATGTTTGGAGGTTCGGCGATGTCGGAAAACGCAAAGAGCGGCGTCACGCGGCGCGATGTGCTGATCGGCGCGGCGGGCGGGCTTGCGCTCGCGGCGGTCGAGCCGCGGCGGGTCATCGCCCAAGGGGCGCAAGGGCAAGTCGCCGGCCTCGTTTTCGAGGACCGCGACGGCTCGGGCGTGGCAAGCGCCACAAACCCGGGGCTCGCGGGCGTCCTCGTCTCCAACGGCCGCGATATCGCCGTCACCGACGCGGACGGCCGCTATACCCTGCCGCTGCCGGACGAAGCGACGATCTTCGTGGTCAAGCCCGCGGGCTTCATGCCGCCGCTCGAACCCTTGACCAATCTGCCCCGCTTCTACCGCCATCATCAACCCAACGGCTCGCCGCCCGAGCTCAACCTGACCTTCGAGGGTCTCGCGCCGACCGGGCCTTTGCCGGCCTCGGTCGATTTCGCGCTTCGCCGTCAGGATGAGCCGAAAGCGTTCGATGTCGTGATGGTGACCGATCCGCAGCCCGAAACGGGGGCCGAAGTCGATTTCATTCGCGAAGACCTGCTCCAGGCGCTGGCCGGGGTCAACGCCAGGTTCGGCTTCACCGCCGGCGACATCATGTTCGACGACCTTTCGCTCTATCCGCGCTCGAACGCGATCATCGGCACGATCGGGCTGCCGTGGTGGAATATCGGCGGCAACCACGATCTCAATTACGAAGCGCCCGACCGCCGGTACAGCCGCGAGACCTTCAAGCGCGTGTTCGGGCCAAGCTACTATGCCTTCCTCTACGCTCAGACCCTCTTTCTGATGCTCGACGACGTGAACTATCTCGGCTTCGATCCCCATAAGCCCGGGGGAGGGGGAAAGTACGAGGGCAGGCTCGATGAGGGGCAACTCGAGTTCGTGCGCAACGTGCTCGCGCACACGCCGGAGGACATGCTGATCGTCATCGTCATGCACATCCCGATCCGCACCTTTCTCGACGACGACGCCTATCAGAACCTGCAGGATCGGCAGGCCTTTTTTGATCTCTTTGAGGGGCGTCGCTTCACCGCCAGCTTCGCCGGCCACACCCACACGACCGAACACCATTATTTCGGCGCCGCCGACGGCTGGAAGGGGGCGGAGCCGCACCACCATCATGTGCTGACGGCGCTGTCGGGCTCGTGGTGGAGTGGGCCTTACGATCACCGCGGCGTCGCATCGGCCGACAGTCGCGACGGCACGCCCAACGGCTTCCACATCCTCTCGGTCGACGGCGTCGGCTACACGACGCGATTCGTTCCGGCCAAGGAGCCGAACGGACGGCAGATGCGGCTCTCGATCGACAGCCGCTTCCACGGGATCAGCAGGGATGCGGATCGTGATTTCCGCCAGGTGCAACTTTTGGGTTCGCCGGTCCCGCGCGACGCCTTGAGCGCATCGACATTGATCGCCAACGTGTTCGATGGCGGCGAGAAGACCAGGGTCAAGATGATCATCGGCGATCGGACGCCGATTGAAATGACACGCCACGCCCGGCCCGATCCTTTCGTCGAAGAGGTCTTCGCCCGCAACGGAGCGACCAAAAAAGCTTGGGTGAGCGCCGACAATTCCTCGCATATCTGGATCGCCCGCCTGCCAGCCGATCTTGCGCCCGGAACCTATCGGGTGGTCGTCGAGGCGGCCGGCGAATATGGCCAGGCGCTCAGCGGGCGGCTCGCGCTCGAGGTGACGGGGTAGGGCGGGAGAGAAGTGCGGACGTTGGATTCGGCTTGCCAGCCAAGCGTCCGTTCGAAATCATTGGGGCCACAAGGGATGGGTCATGGTGCGGCTGAACGGGGTCCGGCGAAACGAAGTCGCGGTGAAAGCGCCTGCCGCCTTCGACGCCGGCCTCACGTTCATCGGAATCATCCGGACGCCGTGGACGTCGCGCCTTGACTGTCCCCGTCAGGGGCGGCCCGACGGGCCGATCTGCCGGATCGAGGTTTATGAGCCTTGGGTCGCGGCGCTCGACGGGATCGATGCGTTCGAGCGGATCGAGGTCCTCTATTGGTTGCACGAGTCGCGGCGCGATCTCGTGCGCCAAAGCCCAGCCGACGACGGCTCGACCCGCGGCACGTTTTCGCTGCGCTCGCCGGTCAGGCCGAACCCGATCGGGACGGCGCTTGTCAGCCTGGTCGCGCGCGAGGGCGCAACGCTCAACGTCAGGGGTCTCGATTGCCTCGACGGGACGCCGCTCATCGACCTCAAGCCGGACCGGTGCCTGTTCACGCCGCTGGCCCCGCCGCAAACCGGCGATTTCGACACAGGGTAAGTGGGCCTCCTAGGGACGGCCCGGCGCGGCAGGCAAGAAAGCGGAAGGCGGGTATGGAGACACTGGATCTTGTCGCGCGCATGGCGTCGAGTCCAAGCTCAGGCGGGAGCACGGCCGCCAATTCGCGCGGCTATCCTGCGCCGGAGGAGGGCGACTGGATCGCCTCCGAGTTCAGGTTCCACTCCGGCGAGATCCTGCGCGACCTCCGCCTGCATTACACGACGATCGGCGCTCCGAGCGGCGATCCCGTGCTGATCCTGCACGGCACGGGCGGCTCGGGCGCCGGGATGCTCGACCCGGACTTCGCGGGTGAGTTGTTCGGACCCGGGCAGGCGCTGGACGCGGCCCGACATTTCATCATCCTGCCGGATGCGATCGGGCACGGGAAGTCGGCCAAGCCGTCGGATGGACTGCGCACGCGGTTCCCTCGCTACAATTGCGCCGACCTGGTCCTGGCCCAATACCGTCTTTTGACCGAGGGCCTCGGCGTGCGCCGGTTGCGGCTCACGCTCGGCAACTCGATGGGCGGAATGGAAACGTGGGTGTGGGGCGTGACCTATCCGAGTTTCATGGATGCGCTGGTCCCCATGGCGGCGCTGCCCGCGCCGATGTGCGGCCGCAACTGGATGCTGCGCCGCCTGATGATCGAGACGATCCGCAGCGATCCCGCCTATCAGAACGGCGACTACGCGGGCCAGCCGCCCTCCCTTCGGATCGCGAAAGTGCTCTTCGCCGTGGCTACGAGCGGCGGAACGCCGGCGCTGCACTCGCGCGCGCCAACGAGGGAATTGGCCGACAAGTATGTCGAGGACCAGCTCGCGGCGCCTGCCCCCGCCGACGCCAACGATTTCATCTATCAGTGGGAGGCTTCGTCCGACTACGATCCGAGCCCCGGGCTCGAGCGGATCGAGGCCGCGGTGCTGGCGATCAATTCGGCCGACGATGAGCGCTATCCGCTGGAATTGGGCGTGCTGGAGCGCGCGATGAAACGGGTGAAGAACGGCCGCATCCACTTGATCCCCGCCAGCACCGACACCTGCGGACACGGCACGACCGGCTTCGCCAAGTTTTGGGCGCCGCAACTTCGAGAGTTTCTGCAAGGGACAGCGCGAGGCGCCGCTAAGCAGGCGGAGGTCTGAGCCCGCGGCAGGTTGGGACGCGAGAAGCGCCGAAGAGATCGGCTCGCCAGCGCTCGCGCTTAGGGCCAGGGGCAGTGTCTCCACCGGCCCAAGCCCACCCTTGACTCTCCCGCTCCTTCGGTCCAGAACAAGAACAAATAGCGAACCTAGAGGGTGCTGACCGAATGTCGCCTGGCGACAGAGCGGAAAGGGTGGTGCGTTTGCGGCGCGCCGTGGCCCGCATCGAGGCTGAAGCCGGCTCAGCCGGAGCTCGCCCGGTTGGCGAGCGCGCCGGGCGGCGCCTGCCGCTTGGGCGCGCGTTCGATTCCGTCCTCGGCGGCGGGCTCGCGGACGACGGCCTGCATGAGATCGCGCCCGCCGAGCCGGCGGACGGAGCTGCGGCGATGGGCTTTGCGCTCGCGCTCGTCGCGCGATTTCTGAGCCGGGGCTCGACCTCGGCGCTCCTGATCGGCGAGGGCTTCGCCGCTGAGGAGGCGGGCGCGCTCTATGGGCCGGGCCTCGCCGCCCATGGGCTCTCCTTAAGCCGCCTCGTGTTCGTCAATGCCCCCGATGCGGCTTTGGCCTTCTGGGCGATGGAGGAGGCGCTCAAATGCGGCGCGCCGGCCGCGGTCGTGGGCGAGATCTGGAACCTCAAGGGCTATAGCCTCGCCGCCTCGCGCCGCCTCTTGCTCGCCGCGCGAAAAGGGCGGACGCCAGCGCTTCTCATCCTGGCCAGCGCCTATGGCCAGGCGGAGCGCCTCTCCAGCGCCGCCGAGACGCGGTTCGAGATCGCCGCCGCGCCAAGCGCCAAGCTTAAGGCGGCGGCTGGCCGGGATCTGCCTGGGCCGTTCGCCTGCGGGGCGCGGCTCGTCAAGGCGCGCCTCACGCGCGCCGGGCCCGAGGGGCCTCTTCAGGCTTTCGACGCGGAGCGCGTCATCCATCTCCAATGGCGAAGCCAGGATAAGGTTTTCGAGGAATTGGCTTTTGGCGATCCGACGATTTCTCTCCCTGTGGCTGCCGCGGCTGGCGACGGACCGCGCCCGGCGTCTCAATGGCGTTGACAAGCGCGCGCCGCTCGCGGCCGTGGCCAAGGTCAACAACGCCGAGCGCCTGGTTTGCGTCGACGCCGAGGCCGCGCGGCTCGGGCTGACCATTGGCTTGCCGCTCGCCGACGCGCGCGCGCGTCACCCGAACCTCGTTGCGGTCGAGGCGGCGCCGGCGGAAGAGGCGCGGCTGCTTGAGCGCCTCTGCGACTGGTGCTCGCGCTTCACCCCGCTCGCCGCGCTCGATTGCGCCGACGGGCTGATGCTCGACATTTCCGGCGTCGCTCATCTGTTCGCCGGCGAAGAGGCGCTGATCGAAGACTGCCGCGCCCGCCTCGGCGCGCAAGGGTTCACCGTCGCCGCCGGAATCGCCGGCAATCCGCGCGCGGCTTCAGCGCTGGCGCGGTTTTCGCGGGTGAAAATCGCCCCCGATCCCCTGAGCGATAAGGCGTTCGCCAAGCTCTTCCACGACCTGCCGCTCGCCGCGCTCGGCCTCGACGAGAAAACCGTCGCCGACCTGGCGCGGGCGGGCTTGCGACGCATCGGCGACATCGCGCTCAGGCCCAGGGCGCCGATCGCGGCGCGGTTCGGATCCGTCCCCATGGCTCGACTCGACGCGCTCAAAGGCCTCGAGCGCTCCTCGATCACGCCACGCTTTGCGCCGCCGGATTTCTGCGCCGAGCGGCAGTTCGCTTCGCCCGTGCAGACGTTTCAGGCGATCGAGGCGACGTTGCGCAAGCTCGCCGACGATCTCGTGGTGCTGCTTGAGCGCCAGGCCAAGGGTGCGCGACGGATCGAGCTTGAGCTTTATCGCGTCGACGGCGATGTGCGCCGGATCCGCGTCGGCGCTTCCCGGCCGCTCAACGAAGCCCGCGCGTTCGTGCGACTCTTCGCCGAACGGCTGGCGAGCCGGGACGAAGAGGCCATCGACGTCGGCTACGGCGTCGACCTCATGCGCCTCGCTTGCCTTGCGGCCGAGCCGCTCGCGCCTTCGCAGGCCGAGCTTGAGCGCGCGCACGAAGCCGAGCGCGCCCGCGCGCTCACCGAGCTTCTCGATCGGTTGAGCGCCCGACTCGGGACCCGCGCGGTGACGCGGCGCGAGCTCATCGAAGCGCATCTGCCCGAGCAGGCCGAGGGGGCCGCGCCGGCGACGCTTGGGCAGGCGCGGGCGCGTGGGGAAGAGCCCAACACGGTGGTAGCGGGCGCACCGGCGCGGCCGTTGCGCCTGTTCGTTCGCCCGGAGCCGATCGAGGCCCTGGCCGAAGTGCCCAATGGGCCGCCTTTGCGCTTTCGCTGGCGGCGCTTCCTGCACGACGTCGCCGCCATCGAGGGGCCGGAGCGCATCGCCGCGCCCTGGTGGCGGCGGGCGGGAGCGCCGACGCGCGACTATTTCCATGCCGAGGATTCTCAAGGCCGCCGCTTCTGGCTCTACCGGGAGGGCTTATGGGGCCGCGAGACGGCGCAGGCGAAATGGTTTGTGCATGGGGTGTTCGGGTAAGGCGCGAAACCCTTGCCCCGCAAAGCCCGTCGCGGACGGGCGTCTATCGACGCTCTATGCGGGGAGAGGGGTTGGGGTGAGCGGTCGGCGCAGACCCCTCATCCGGCCACGCTTCGCGGTCCCCCTTCTCCCGAAAGGGGAGAAGGGGGTTCGCGCCGGTGAAAGCATGAGGAGATCATGACGGTTCATCATCGTTCCATTTCTCCGGCCGCCAAAACGCGCGCTCGCGCGCTGCGCGTTCAGCAGACGGAGGCTGAAAAGGCGTTGTGACGTCTCTTACGGGATCGGCGGCTGCAATCGATGAAGTGGCGTCGTCAGGTCCCCATCGGGGCCTACATCGCCGACTTTGTCTGCTTCGAACATCGCCTCATCGTCGAGTGCGATGGTTCTCAACATGCCGAAAGCCATCGCGACGTTTTGCGTGACGGCTGGCTTAAGGCGCAGGGCTTCGCGATCGCTCGTTTTTGGAACCGCGAGATTCTGCGTGAACGAGAGAATGTGCTGAATACGATTCTCGCTCGGAGCGGCCTACCATGGTGAACGGCGACGCGCCTATTCCCCTCTCCCCTTGCGGGAGAGGGGTTGGGGGTGAGGGGTTCGGCGCGACAGCGCCCCTTGCGGCGCGCGACCTCTCATCCGTCGCCTTTGGCGACACCTTCTCCCGCAAGGGGAGAAGGGAAAAATGATCCGCATGGAGCCGCGGTTCGCCGAATTGGCGGCGATGACGAATTTTTCGTTTCTGCGCGGGGCCTCGCATCCCGAGGAGATGGTTGCCCGCGCAGCCGAGCTGGGGCTTGCGGGAATCGGGATAGCGGACCGCAACACGCTCGCCGGCGTCGTGCGCGCGCATACGTTCGCGCGCGAGAACGCAGCGGCGATGGGCGTCATGCGGGTCATTCCCGGCGCGCGGCTCGCCTTCATGGACGGCGCGCCGGACGCGCTCGTCTATCCGAAGAATCGCGCGGCTTACGGCCGGCTCTGCCGCATCCTGACGGCGGGAAACTTGCGCGCGCCCAAGGGCGAATGCTGGCTCAATCTGGACGACCTTCTGGAGCGTAGCGAGGGGCTGCAGGTTGTGGCGCTGCCCCTCATCCGGCCCTTCGGGCCACCTTCTCCCGCAAGCGGGAGAAGGGATTCGCCCCCTCTCCCGCATAGCTCGTCGGGAGACGGGCGTCTTTCGACGCCCTATGCGGGAGAGGGTTGGGGCGAGGGTAAGGCTTTGTCCTGCCTGCGCGAGGTCTTCGGCGACCGCCTGTGGATCGGCGCGAGTTTGACTTATGGCGGGCATATGCGCGGCGGGCTGGCGCGGCGCGCGGCGCTCGCGCGCCAGGTCGGCGCGCCGCTGATCGCCACCAACGACGCGCTGATGCATGCGCCCGAGCGGCGTGCGCTCGCTGACGTCCTCGCCTGCATCCGCGAGAAGACGACGCTCGAGGCCGCGGGACGCCTCGACGCAGGCCAACGCCGAGCGGCATCTCAAAGGCCCGAGTGAAATGGCGCGGCTATTCGCCGAGGCGCCGCAGGCGGTCGCGGAGACAATCCGCTTCCTCGACGGCCTTAGGTTCAGCCTCGACGAACTCAGCCATTGCTATCCGGAAGAGCTACGCGAAGGCTATGCGACGCCCCAGGCCGCGCTCGAAGCCTTCGCCGAAGCGGGGGCTCGCGCGCGCTATCCCGGAGGCGTACCGGAGCGGACGCGCGAAGCGCTCGCGCACGAGCTTAAGCTGATCGCCGCGCTCGGCTACGCGCCTTATTTTCTCACCGTGCACGACATCGTGCGCTTCGCGCGCACGCGCAGCATCCTCTGCCAGGGCCGCGGCTCGGCGGCCAATTCCGCCGTCTGCTTCTGCCTCGGCATCACCGAGGTCGATCCGGCGCGCTTCGATCTTCTGTTCGAGCGGTTCGTCTCGCCCGAGCGCAACGAGCCTCCCGACATCGACGTCGACTTCGAGCACGAGCGGCGCGAGGAGGTGATCCAGTACATCTACCGGCGCTACGGACGCGAGCGCGCCGGTCTCGCCGCCGCGGTGACGACCTATCGCACGCGTTCGGCGATCCGCGAGACGGCCAAGGTTTTCGGGCTCTCGGACGATGTCATCGCAGCTCTCAACGGGACCGCCTGGGGCCAGGAATCGACGCCGATCGACGGGGTTCGTGTGCGCGGGATCGGGCTCGATCCCGCCGAGCCGACACTCAAGCTCGCGCTTCGGATGGCGGAGGAACTCATCGGCTTTCCGCGCCATCTGACCCAACACAGCGGCGGCTTCGTCATCACCCGCGACCGGCTCGACGAAGTCGCGCCGGTGATGAACGCGGCGATGGAGGAGCGCACGACGGTCGAATGGGACAAGGACGATCTCGATGCGCTCGGCCTCCTCAAGGTCGACGTGCTCGCGCTCGGCATGCTGACGGCGCTGAGCAAGAGCCTCGAGCTTCTGGATCAGCATTACGGCCAGCGCCTGACGCTGGCGACCATTCCACCCGAGGAGCCTCAGGTCTATGCAATGATCCAGCGCGCCGACACGATCGGCGTGTTCCAGATCGAGAGCCGCGCGCAGATGTCGATGCTGCCGCGCCTCAAGCCGGAATCGTTCTACGATCTCGTGATCGAGGTCGCGATCGTGCGCCCCGGCCCGATCCAGGGCGACATGGTGCATCCCTACTCTGCGCCGGCGGCAGGGCCTCGAGGAGGTGTCCTATCCCTCGAAGGAGCTGGAGGCGGTGTTGAGCAAGACGCTCGGCGTGCCGCTGTTCCAGGAGCAGGCGATGAAGATCGCCATTGTCGCGGCCGGGTTCACGCCCTCGGAAGCCGATCGATTGCGGCGCGCGATGGCGACGTTCCGCCGCGTCGGAACGATTCAGACGTTTCAGGAGAAGATGGTCGAGGGCATGGCGGCCAAGGGCTACGATCGCGACTTCGCCGAGCGCTGCTTCCGCCAGATCGAGGGGTTCGGCGAATATGGCTTTCCCGAGAGCCACGCGGCGAGCTTTGCGCTTCTGGTCTATGCCTCGTGCTGGATGAAGTGCCGCTATCCGGACGTTTTCGCCGCGGCGATGCTGAACTCCCAGCCGCTCGGCTTCTATGCGCCCGCCCAGCTCGTGCGCGACGCGCGCGAGCATGGGGTCGAAGTGCGCGAGGTCGACGTGAACCTGTCGGATTGGGACTGCACGCTGGAGCTTGTCCCCCCTCTCCCATCGGGAGAGGGGTCAGGGGTGAGGGGGTGCGCACCCTCATCCGGCGCTTCGCGCCACCTTCTCCCAAAGGGAGAAGGGAATGATCCACCCCCGCCACGCCGAGATGGCGCCGCACATTCGCGCGACCCATGCCGTGCGCCTAGGTCTTAGGCAGATCGTCGGCGTCAAGGAGGAGGACATGCGCCGGCTCGTGGAGCGGCGGGGGCAGGCTTATGATTCCGTGCGCGACTTATGGCTGCGCAGCGGCTTGAGCTCGGCGGCGCTGGAAAAGCTCGCCGACGCCGACGCCTTCCGCTCGCTCGGCCTCGACCGGCGGCAGGCTTTGTGGGCGGTGCGCGGCCTCGATCGGGTCGGCGACCAGGACGATCTGCCGCTGTTCGCGAGCCGGCCGGCGCGCGAAACCGAGCCGGACGCGAAATTGCCGCCGATGCCGCTCGGCGCGCATGTGGTGGAGGACTATCGGCGCCTGTCGCTGTCCCTGAAGGCGCATCCGACCTCGTTCATGCGCGCGCGCCTTTCGGCGCGCGGAATCCTGCGCTCCGATGCGCTGCGGTCGGTCAAGAACGGCGAGCGCGTCACGGTCGCGGGCTTCGTGCTGGTGCGTCAGCGGCCGGGCACCGCCAAGGGCGTCATCTTCATGACGCTCGAGGACGAGACCGGGATCGCCAATATCATCGTCTGGCCGAAGGCGTTCGAGCGCCTGCGCGCGATCGTGCTCGGCGCCCGCTTCGTCGCGGTGACCGGCAAGCTGCAGAGCGAAGCGGGCGTCATTCATATCGTCGCCGAGCGCATGAACGATCTGACGCCGATGCTTGGGCTTCTGTCGGAGGCGGGCTCGACGATCGGCGCTCTCGCGCGCGCCGACGAGGTCCGCCGGCCGCAAATGACGATGGCGCAAAAGCGCCAGGGCAATCGCTTCGCCCAGCCCCCGAGGTTCGAAGACCCGCGCGCCCCGCCGAGCCTGCCGCTCGAAACGGCCGACGCGACGCAGGCGATGCCCGCGGGGCGCAATTTCCGTTGACGGGCGCCCGGCGAGTTGACCGATCTACCACAAGAACGCTATGATATGGGCATCCATACTGCTCGTGCCATACAGACGGGTCATGAAGACGACCATAGAAATTTCGGATCCGCTTCTTCGCGAAGCTCGCAAGCTCGCCGAGCGCGAGGGGGTCACGTTGCGTGCGCTGGTGGAGCGGGGGCTTCGGCGCGTCGTAATCGAGACCAAGCCGGGCGCGCCGTTCAAGCTGCGCCGCGCCAGCTTCAAGGGCAAGGGATTGCAAGCCGACGCGCGCGGCGCATCCTGGGACAGGCTGCGCGATTTGGCCTATGAGGGTCGCGGGGGTTGATCGCCGTCGACACCAATATTCTGGTCTATGCTCACCGCGAGGACTCGCCGTTTCACGACCCCGCCTCGAAGCGAATGGCCGAACTTGCGGAGGGAGCGTCGACCTGGGCAATTCCGTGGCCATGCGTTCACGAGTTTCTCGCCATCGTCACCCATCCGCGCATCTACGCGCCACCAACGCCCCTACCGCGCGCCCTCGATCAGGTGGCCGCCTGGCTCGAGTTCGTCGAGCCTCGTGCTCTTGGCCGAGTCGGCGGATCATTGGCCGGTGTTGCGATCCTTCTCGCAAGCGGCCGAATCGCCGGACCCAAGTCCACGACGCGCGTATCGTCGCCCTGTGCCAGCAGCATGGGGTGCGCGAGCTGTGGTCGGCGGATCGGGACTTCAATCGATTCTCTGGTTTTGCGGTTGTGAACCCTTTGGTCGAGCGCGGACCGGGATGATGACAATTCGACCCCGTTGTTGGCTTTGATCCCGGCGGCGAAAAGGGGTTTGGCTGCTGCTGGTTCGCGCGAACTGGTTTGAAACTCTAACCGTGAGCTCGATTGAGGAGGCGATGCGTTGGGCAATCGCTGAATGCGGCGATGACATTCCGACCTCGGCGGGGATTGATACACTTCTCCACTGGAGCGACGGCCCGGCGGGTTGGAGACGAGCTGATCGTTTCCTAAGGAAAACCTATCCAAAGGCGCGCGCCAGTGTCATGCCCCCAAATGCGCTCTACGGTGCAATGGCGGCGGGTGGAGTTGGCCTTGCCTCAGACTGCGCGACCGTTGGCCGCGGATCGCTCTCATGGAAACTCACCCAAAGGTATTGTTCTATGCCCTCAGTGGAGACCGGTACAAGCCGGCGGACGTCAAGTCAGCGGCGCTTTGGTTCGTCGAAACGCATGATTTGCCACGATCAGTGAAACAATAGACGAGCATCAGTTTGATGCGCTCATCTCCGCTTGGGCTGCGCGGCAGGGCCGCGCTTGCGATTGGCCCGATCTATGCGAGCCTCACAGCGCGGACATGATTTTCCCAGCCGGGCCAGTGTCGTATCTTTGGCCCAAGGACGACGAGGCGCGGACGTGACGCAATCC
Organism: uncultured Alphaproteobacteria bacterium; assembly: GCA_963749715.1. Taxonomy (GTDB): domain Bacteria; phylum Pseudomonadota; class Alphaproteobacteria; order Rhizobiales; family Beijerinckiaceae; genus Roseiarcus. Next base: position 123,709 of record CAVVNR010000002.1, on the reverse strand, counting down.
TCGTCACGTTCGCTGCAGCGGAGTCGGTCCGCGGGGCACGGGCCCTCAGAGGCCAAATCGGTACGGAATTTCGTTGACGTCCGCGAGCCGGCCCGTCAGTTCGTGCCTCTCAAATGAGAGTTTCATGGCGGATATGCGGCGCTGGCCTTCCTGTCGTTCCTCTGGGGCTCGTCCTTTCTTCTCATCAAGATCGCTTCACGCGCCTTCGATCCGCTTGCCTTGGCGCTAGCACGCGTCGGGGTCGCAGCGGCCGCGATGCTGCTTACGAGCGTTCTCTCGGGCAAGGTCTGGCCCGGATCACGCCCGGGATTGTGGGCCAAACTCCTTGCGCTCGCGCTGATCGGGCAGGTTATTCCCTTCATCCTGCTCGGCGAGGCCGCGACGCTGACGACAAGCGCCGACATGGCGCTAACGATGGGCGCCCGGCCCATCTTCGTTTTCGTCTTCGGCCGCTTTCTCGGATCACGCGACCGCTGGACGTGGCTCGGCGCCTGGCTTGGCGCTCGGCTTCGCCGGCGTCGGCGTCGCGTTCTGGTCGCCGGGAGCGCAAGGCGGCGCTCATTCCGCCCTGCGGCGAGCCCTCGCCCTCGCCGCTGGCGTCTTCTACGGCGCTGGGGCCGTCATCTCCGGCGCCGCCACGCGAGAGATTGGCGCCGTACGGGCGGTCACCGCCTCAATGACGATCTCAACGCTGATCCTGGCTCTGATCGGCGTGGCGTCCGGGAAGCCGCCGAAGCTCGCGACGCTCCTTCAGGCGCCGCTCGCCGCCGATGCTCGCGATGGGGGCGCTCGGAATCTTCAACACGGCGTTCGCCTGTTATGTCTACTTTCGGCTCGTCCACGACGAGGGTCCGACCTTCGCGAGTCTAAACAATTACATCCTGCCGCTGATCGGGGTCATTGGCGGGGCGGTCGCGCTCGCCGAGCCGATTGCGCTGTCCGCTTGGGCGGGACTTGCGCTCGTGCTCGGTGGCGTCGCCGTCAGTGGGCGATCGCTGCGGCCAGCGGACACGCCCCAGGCTCACTTGGCGACGACTCGCGCCGGCGCGAATTGAGCCGTCAACGGCGGCCTTTCAGCGCGTCGGCGAGACGCATCGTCGCCGACCCGGGCTCAAGCGGCTTCGGCTGGCTTTCGTGCGGCGCCCAGGCGGCGAGCCAGACAAGGTCGAAAGTCGCGCGCATCCGCCCGTCTGGATCCGCGAAGCGCTCCGCATAGAGGGTCGCGGCGCGCGTCAGGACCTCGCGGCGTAGGGGCCTGCGGCTGCGCGCGTCCAGCGCGTTCGTGGCCCCCATCGCGCGCAGATCGGCGATAAGCGCGAACATGTCGTGGTAGCGAACGATCGCGCGGTCGAGGTCGACGACCGGCAGCGCTAGCCCCGCGCGTTGCGCAAGACCACCAAGCGCGCGTACGTCGATGAACGGCGCGACGCGCGGCGACGCGCCGCCGAGGACCTCGGCCTCGGCCGTCGTCAGGCTTTGGCGCAACTCCGTCAGTGTCTCGCCCCCGATCAGCGCGGCGATCAAGAGGCCATCGGGCTTCAGCGCTCGCCGCATCTGAACGAGCGCGCCTGGGACGTCGTTGACAGTCTGCAGCGCCAGGAGCGAGACGGCCAGGTCGAGTTGGCCGTCCGCGGCCGGCAGCCGTTCGAGGTCGCCGGCGGCAGGCAGAAACCCCCCGGTCCCGAGGCTCGCTTCGGTCGGGGCGATCCGGACGACGCAGTCGACCTGTCCGCAGGCGGAGAGCACAAGCGCGCCGTGCGGGCCGGGAGAACCGAAATCGGCCGCGAGGGCGAAGCGGCGTTTGACCAGCGACAGCCGTTCGCCAAGGTCCTCAGCCGCCCGGGCGAGAAGGAAGTCCGCCCGCGCGCCGCCCGGGCGGGTCCAGGCGCGATCGAGGCGGCGTTTGATGAGCGCGCGATCAAAAATCCGCGGCGGCGTCGGAGGCGACATGGGCCGTTCCTTATGCGCCAGACCGCCTCTGTCGATAGCGAATTAAGTTGTCCGGTTTTGGTAGCGCATCAAATGTCCGCTTCTTCTACTTTTGTTCTCCTGTGGGCGGGGTGGGCAAGCCGGAGGCTTGTCCATGCCGTCCACAGCGTTTCGCCGCTGAGCGGATTTAAGCGGCGCTTTTTGCATCTTTGATCGTTCCCTTCTCGTCGTAGCGGCCGATGCAGCGCGGCCCGTGGAAGACGGCGTGGGAGCCGTCGGCGTAGACGTGGACCTTGACCCGCGCCCTGACGAAATGCGGCCGCATGGGACTTTCCGGGATCTGCAGTTTGAGCGTCCGGTAGGACACGCAATTGTCGTGGCCGACCTGCCGCTCCTCCTCGACGCACAGGATCTCGTCGAGGTCGACGCCGGGAATGGGCGTGAAGGCCGAGCCTTCGCCGGCCGCCTGGATTGCGAAGCGGGCGTTGTGGGCGGGCAGGTAAACCTCGCGGATGAAGGCGTTGGCCGCCTCGATATCGGTTAAGCCGGCGAGGGCGAGTTCGTTGACCAGACGATCCTGAAGCGTTGCGAACGCGCGCTCCGACCGGCCCCGCGCCTGCGGCGAATAGGCCCCAATGTGCTCAATCGCCGAGCTGCTCGAGGGCCCGACCGACCTGGGTCAGATGGCCGCGGTCGACTTCGCCGCCGGCTTTGGGCGTGTGAAAGTAATGCGCCCCGCGGTCGGTGTAGAGGCTCATCGGCAGGCCATGCTCGCGAGAAAACCTCCTTCAGCGTCCTGAAGGTCGAGGCCGTGCCTTCCTCCTCGGTGAGGACCGCCGAGTAGATCGCCCCCGTCGCATCGTCCATCGTCACGATCAGGTCGAGCGCAGGCTGGCCTGCAAGCCAGACGTGGCGCGAACCGTCCTGATGCAGCATCATGCCCGGCAGGGGACGCCGCTCGCGCTTCCTCCGGTGCGCGCCTTTGCGCGGCGCCTTTCCGACGACGCCCTTCCATTGCAGATGCAGCTTCAACCAGGTGTAGCCCCAGCCGAAGCCGTGATCCTTCACCAGATGCTCGTGAAAGTGCTTCACCGTGAAGCCCTGGTAGCGCTCGCGATAAAGCCGCTCCACCTCCTCGGCCCGGTCGACCGGAACCCGCTTGCCCGACGCCTTGCCGAGCCTGCGGTCCAAGAGCCCGGCTCCGCCCTCCTCCTCGTAGCGCCGCGTCCAGCGCCGGAACGTCCGCTCGCTCACCCCCAGCAACTCGGCCGCCTCTTCCTGATTGAGCTCCGCAGATTCCCAACGGTGCAGAAGGCTCAAAAACCTCGCCATGCGCACAGCCTCTTCCGCTTCCCTCCGGCGCATCCAAAACCCTCCAAAAGGGCCTCGGATTACCGGACAGGTCGGGCGCTACCTAAACCGGACATATCATCTGCTACCGACATGCGCCAGACCGCCTCTCGCGCAAAGCTCCGGTTCGCGCTAACCTGCGTCAATGGACGCTATTCCGGCGCTGGATGCAGAGCAAGCCCGCGGCCAGCCTTGGCTGCGCCTCGCCGGCCCGTTGGTCGCGCGCCTGGTTCGAGCTGCGCTCGACACGCTCTATCCGCCGACCTGCCTTGCCTGCCGCGCCGCGACGGATTTGCACGGAGCGCTCTGCCCTCGCTGCTGGGGCGCGATGCGATTCATCGAGCGGCCCTTTTGCGAGCGGCTGGGGACGCCATTCGAGCAAGACCTCGGGCAGGGCCTGATCTCCCCGCAGGCGATGGCTGATCCGCCCGTGTTTGCGCGCGCCAGGGCGGTCGCGCGGTTCGAGGACGGGCCGGCGCGCACGCTCGCCCATCGGCTCAAATATTCCGACCGCGCCGAGCTCGCCCGGCCGATCGCCCGTTGGATGGCGCGGGCGGGCGCCGATGTGCTGGCCGACGCCGATCTCCTGGCGCCCGTCCCGCTGCATGCGCTGCGGCTATGGCGGCGGCGGTTCAACCAGGCGGCGGCGCTGGCGGCGGAGATTTCGCGCCAGACCGGCAAGCCGTGTGACATGGGCGCGCTTCTGCGCGTCAAGGCGACCCGCAGCCAGGTCGGCCTCACCCGGGCGCAACGGGCGGAAAACGTCCAGGGCGCGTTTCGCGTCGCCGCCGGCGCGTCGGTGCGCGGGCTCAACGTCGTGCTGATCGACGACGTCTTGACCTCCGGCGCGACCGCCAACGCGGCCTCGCGGGCGCTCTTTGAGGGCGGGCGCCAACCGGGTGGACGTGCTGGTGTTCGCCCGGGTTGTGACCGGGGCTTAAGTTCCCATATACTGGCAAACGCGCGACTCCGACGCGCCAATGGATTGTCTGAGCGTGCCGGCGATCGTGATCTACACCAAGTCGACTTGCCCTTTTTGTCATGCGGCCAAGGCGCTGCTCACGACCAAGGCGGCGCCGTTCGAGGAAATCGGCGTCGACGGGGACCGCGAGGCTCAGGCGGCGATGGCGGCGAAGGCGAATGGCCGCTGGACGGTGCCGCAGATTTTCATCGGCGAGACGCATGTCGGCGGCTGTGACGATCTGCACGCGCTGGACGCCGCAGGCGAACTCGACGGGCTATTGGCGGGCTGAACGATGATCAAATACGCGCTCAGCTGCGCCGAAGGGCATGCGTTCGAAAGCTGGTTTCCCGACAGCTCCGCATTTGAAAAGCAACGCAAGCGCGGCTTTATCGCTTGCCCGGAATGTGGCTCGATTGAGGTGGACAAGGCGATCATGGCGCCGGCGGTCGTCGGGGGCGAGCGTCCGGCTGGGGAATCCGGTCCAGAGATCGTCGTCGCCGATCGGCGCCGGCAGGCTCGCGAACTCCTGCTTCGCATGCGCAGGGAGATCGAGGCCAACACTGACGACGTCGGCTCAAAGTTTCCGCAAGTCGCGCGAGCCATCCATCTCGGCGATGAGCCCGACCGCGCGATTCGCGGCCGCGCGAGCCTCGAGGAGGCGCGGTCGCTGGTGGAGGATGGCGTCGGCGTGTTCCCGCTGCCTATGCTGGAAGACGAGCTGAACTAATTAGCCTTGTCCGCGGCGGTAGGCTCGCGCGGACGGGCCAATTCGGTCTACTTCTCCTCGATGCGAAATTCGGACGCTTCGACGACCGTCGTGCCGATCATCGTGCGCACCGAGACGCGGAACGGAATCAGCACGTGGTCATGTTCGACCGGAGCAAGCCAGACCTCAAGGTCCTTATTGTCGGCCATGAACTTGGTCGCCGGGCGGTCGCGCCGGTGGCCGGATATGGGGACGTAACGTGCGGCGCAGACCACCACCGGGCCCTCGTAGCCTTTGGTGGCCACTCGGCGTTCGCCGACATAGGTGAGGTTGATGTCGAAGCGCGTATAGCCGTCGAAGATCGGAACCTTGCGATCACAGGCGGCCGGCGACAAAATCGGTCCTGAGGGCGGCGCGGGAATGATCACCGCGCCGACCGGGTCGACGACGCCCTTCTCGTCGCCGGGCCCAAGCGGAACCCGGTCCGGCTTTTCGTCGAACGGCGGGGAGATATCGACATCGGTCACCGCGTTGCCGGCGAGCGCCATGCGAATGGTGCGCGTTGTATGCGAGTCCGCGGCGATGGTGGCGAAAGTCGCGGGCGACACACGGCCCTCAACGATCGCGCCCTTGCCGGTCGAGGCGCCTCGGGCATTGCCGAACAGCCGCGCGAGGCCGGTCAATTTTGCATCGCCCTGGATCGAGTAGCTGGTCGGAGTTAGGTCAGCGTCGAGATTGACCGCGCCAATCGGCAGTCCAATCAATGACACGCGATAGGTCGCGTGCAGCACATCGGCGCGCGCTCCCGCCGCCCCGACGAACGCCGCCGCCATCCCGACGGCGCCAAACGCGAAGCCCGCCCATGCTGACCGCGGCGGCATTGTCTCGAAGCTCCTGATGCGGCGCACAAAGCGCAGTGAAGGCCGATTGCGCAAAAATCCCGGCGCCAATGCGCCAACTCAAGGGCAAGCCTGGGAAAGCAAAAAAGTCATCCAGCGCCGCTGTCAAGACCTTGCGGCAGGGCCACAGGCCGACTTAACATCCCTCCATGGTCGAGACGGTCATTTCCATCCGCGCAGCGCGGCTCGGCGACGAGGGCGAAATCGCCTCCGTGCATGACGCGGCGTGGCGCGAGGCCTATCGAGGCGTTATTCCGGGCCGCGAGCTTGAACGCATGATCGCGCGCCGCGGGCCGGCCTGGTGGCGTCTGGCGATCGCGCGACGCACGCCGCTCTTGGTGCTCGAATTCGCCGACTCGATTGTCGGCTATGTCAGTTACGGGCGCAACCGCGTGCCGGCGTTGGGCTACGGCGGCGAGATCTTCGAACTCTACCTCGTGCCGGAGTGCCAGGGTTGCGGGTTTGGGCGTCGGATGTTCGAGGCGGCGCGCAAGGATCTCGCCGGCCATGGGCTGTCAAACCTTGTCGTCTGGGCCCTGGCCGATAATGAACGGGCAGTCTCCTTCTATCGGCGGCTGGGCGGACGCGTCCTGCGCCGGGCGCGCGAGACCTTCGGCGGCCAGCAGCGCGAGCGCATCGCTTTTGGCTTTGGTTGACCCGTTCCTCCTATAAAGGCATGTTGACGAGCCGGCTGAATGCGCCGACGAGAGCGCCAAGGCGCGGCCGGACGGAGGGAGGGTCGACGTGAACTTGGACGCTGTCTCGATCGGCAAGAACCCGCCCCACGATGTCAATGTGGTGATCGAGGTGCCGATCGGCGGCGAGCCGATCAAGTATGAGATGGACAAGGAGAGCGGCGCGCTGCAGGTCGACCGTTTTCTCTACACCTCGATGCGCTACCCGGGAAACTACGGCTTCATTCCCCATACGCTATCCGACGACGGCGATCCGTGCGACGTGATCGTCGCTAACACGCGCGCGATCGTTCCCGGCGCCGTGATGAGCTGCAGGGTTGTCGGCGTTTTGATCATGGAGGATGAAGCCGGCGGCGACGAGAAGCTGCTCGCCGTGCCCTCGGCGAAGCTGACCCAGCGCTATGCTCATGTCAAAAATTACGCCGATCTGCCGGCGATCACGCTCCAGCAGATCGAGCATTTCTTCGCCCACTATAAGGATCTCGAACCCAACAAGTGGGTGAAGATCGTCCGCTGGGGCGACGCCGACGAGGCGCGCGGGCTCGTGCTCGAGGGCATCGAGCGGGCGAAGAAGGCGAAGACCGCCGGATAAGCCGGGAGCTGATTGGGGCGCTTCAGGTTCGCGCGTTTCGTGGCAGGGAGGGGTGCGACGTGCGGACGAGCCATCGGGCGCAGGACGTCGGGGGGTGAAGCGCTCGTTCGTCGACGCCCGCATCGACCGGATGCTCAAGATGTGCGACCGGCACGGGGTCGCGCTACCGCCCTTCGCGCTCTGGGGCACGACCGAATTCCGCGCCAACCCGGACGCCGCGAGACTGATCGCTGTACGCTGCATGGGCTGGAACGTCGTCGAATTCAAGCGGGGCCTTTTCGCGCGCGAGGGCCTGACCCTGTTCACGCTGCGCATGGGCGACTGGCGTGGGATTGGCGGCGGAGGGGGCAGGCTTTACGCCGAGAAGGCGATCGTCGCCGAAGACGGCCAGCGCGCGCCTCATCACTATCATGTGGTCAAAACCGAGGACATCATCAACCGCGGCGGCGCGCGGTTCGTTGTCGAGCTGTTCAAGGTCGATGCGCACGGCGCGCCGCTCAAGGACCGGTTTCGCGCGCTCAAGGACGTGAGCGTGCTCGAACTAGGCCCCGGCGACCAGGTGCGGCTCGAGCCGGGCGAAAGCCTGACGCTCGAGCCCTTTATCGCCCACGCGTTCTGGGCCGAAGGCGGCGCGGCGGTTGCGGGTGAAGTCTCGCTTGCCAACGACGACGACGCCGACAATTACTTTCTTCCAGCGCTCGGCCCCCCAAGTCTGATCGACGAGGACGCGCCGGCGCGCTACGTCACAGTTAGGGACCACGGGCGTCGCTGATGCGACGGCGGACGCCTTGAGGATCCAAGCCCTCAAGGCATCGGCGGCGAATCGCTACGCCCGCGCGCCCCGTCGGCGAGTCGGGCCATGGCGTCGAAAAACTTGCCGCGGAAGCGCTCTGCGTCGACGGCGACGGCAATTTCGGCATTGGCGAGGCGGCCCCATTGGCCGCGCCAGTCGACGATCGTGGCGCCGGTTGTGAGGCGACCCGAGGTCTCGACGTCAACGGCGGCGCGGCGCGTTTCAACCAGCGTCGGATCGAGGGCGGCGGCGAGCGCCAGCGGGTCGTGCATGGTGAAAATGCGCTGGCCGTAGATTTTTTCCATCCGCTCGAAATAGGCGCGCGACGAATCCGCGAGGAAGCGCGTCAGGGCGGGTCCGTGCGGCTTGTTGGCGAAGCGCGAGGCCATGGCCGCGACGTCGGTTTCATCGATGATCGTCTTCCGGGTGACATCGAGGCCGACTGCGATCACCGGCGCCGCGCCGACGCCGCCGAAGGCGTGAAAGACGATGCGCGCGGCCTCGGGATCGTGCCAGATGTTGAACTCCGCCGAAGGCGTCACATTGCCCGGCTCGCGATAGGCGCCGCCCATGACGACGAACCGCTTGACGAGGCGTGGCAGCTCGGGCTCGCGCATCACCGCGAGCGCGACATTGGTCAAGGGCCCCGTGGCCACGAGAATGAGCCGTCCGGCATGTGCGTGGGCCGCTGCAATAATGGCCTCGACCGCATGCTGGACGCGGCCCGGTTCGTCCGGTTCCGGCAGGACAGCGTGCCCGAGGCCGCTCCTGCCGTGGACCTCGCTCGCATCTCTGACCGCGATCGAGATCGCCGTCGGGCGCCCGGCCAAACCGGGATATCGGAGCGCTGGGCGAGGGCAAGAACCGCCCTTGTGTTGCGTGTCGCCGCCGCGAGGGACACATTGCCCACGACCGTGGAGACGCCGAGGATATGCGCCCGTTGATGAGCGCAGGCGTAAAGCAGCGCCATCGCGTCGTCGATCCCAGTATCGACGTCGATGACCATGGGCTCAATATGCTCGGACATGGCGTCAATCTCCCAGCCATCTCATGAGCGCGCGTTGATCGCTGTCAATGCGGCGGGATATTGTGGCCGGGCGCGCGACCTGGGGTCAAACGGGAAAGCCGCGCCGCTCCTTGCTGAGCCAGCGCGACATGAGGAGAATGGCGACGACCGCGAGGCCGAGCGCGAGCCCGATCCACACGCCGACCGCGCCCAGCGGAGTCGCAAATCCCAAGGCCACGCCGACCGGCGCGCCGATCGCCCAGTAGCCGATGAGCGCGATGACGAACGGCCATTTGGAATCGTGCAGCCCGCGTAACATATTGGCGAGGGCGCACTGGCTCGCGTCAAAAATCTGGAAGATTGCCGCGACCTTGAGCAACGCGACCGCGACCGCGACGGCGCTCGCATTCTCGGGTATGCCGACGTCAATGAAAGGCGCGATCAGGAGCCGCGGCGCAACGATCATCGCGGTCGCGGACAAGACGGCATAGGCGAGCGTGAGGCCGAAGGCGCACCAGCCGGCGCGTGCGATCGCGGGAACCTTGCGCGCTCCGTAAGCGAGGCCGACCCTAACCGTCGCTGCCTGACTGAGGCCGAGGGGGACCATGAAGGCGATCGACGCGATCTGCAGGGCGGCCGTGTGAGCCTCAAGCGCAGCCGGCCCGATGAGGCCCGTCGCCATCGTTGCGGCGGAGAAGACGCCGACTTCGGCAAGAATCATCGCGCCCATCGGGAGGCCAAGCCTCCACAGCGCGACGAACTCGCGCCGCGCGGGGCGCCAAGGCAGAACGAACGGGCGAAGCCGCCGGAGACGCGGCTCAAGAAACGAGGCGCCTAGCAGAATCAGGAACATCAAAGTTTGCGACAGCGTGGTCGCAACCCCGGAACCGATGATGCCGAGCGGCGGCATCCCAAGCTCGCCGAACACCAGGGCGTAGTTGGCAAGTGCGTTGAAAGCTACGGCGACAACGCCCGCGATCAGCGTCGGACGCGGGCGCTCATGAGCGGAAAAGATGGCGCGGGCGGTGAAGAACAGCAGGTTCGGCAACAGGCTCCACTGGTAGCCGCGCATGTAGGTTCCGGCGTCGCGCGCAAGATCAGCCGGCTCCCCGATAGTCAGCAAGATCCGCTCCGTCTGCCACAGATAGATCCAGGCGACGACGGAAAAGGCGACCGCGGACAGCAGCGACTGATGCGTCGCGCGCCTGAGCCCCTCGCCGCTCTCGCCCGCGCCAATTTTCGCGGCCGCGATCGGCGCCAGCGCCGCGACTATGCCAAGGCCGAGCACCATCGCCGGCTGATAGAGGTTGAAGCCGAGCGCGCCAGCGGCAAGCGCGTGCGATGACAGGTGGCCGAGCATGATGAAGTCGGTCGCGGTCATCGCGTAGATCGCAACGTTGGCGAGAACGATCGGCCAGCCGAGCGCGAGGGTCGCGCCTAGCTCGCGCCAGAGCCAGCCGTCGCTGGCTACGGCTCTCGTCTGTTGGCGCGCGGCGAGCATGATCGACCGGTCCTCAAAAGAGGGGCAGGGTCAATACCCGAAGGGCGCGGGGGGCGCAAACACGGCCGGCGCTCGCCGAATCTCATCCGACCGTTCGCGCGATCCAGTCCAGGGTCTCGGCCAGGCGCTCGCCCAATGCGAGATGTTCCCCGCCCTCCACGCGCCAGAACGCCTTGGGCGGGTTGGCAAGGGCGAACAGCCTCTCGCCGAAGCGGATGGGCACGACCAGGTCCTTCGTCCCATGCACCATGAGGGTCGGCGCGTTCACGTTGACGATCAGCAAGTCGTTGCGGAACGGATCGCGGAGCAACGCCCGGACTGGGACGAACCAATAGGCAGCCGCAGCGACGTCGGCGATCGACGAATAGGGTGAATCGAGAACAAGCGCGCCAACCTTGTGGCGCGCGGCCAGCGCGACCGCGACGCCGGAACCCAGCGATTCTCCAAAAGCGACGATGCGCTCCGGCTTGACGCCGCTCGCGATCGCCGCCGCATAAGCCGCTTCGCCGTCGAGCTTGAGCCCGCGCTCGCTCGGCGAGCCGGTCGAACTGGCGTAGCCACGATATTCGATCGCCAGCATTCCCATGCCGGCTTTCTCCATGGCGCGAAAACGCTCGACGCGAAGGTCCAGTCCGCCTGCATTGCCGTGAAAATAGAGGATCAGCGGCCGCTCCGGCGCGGAAGGGGTGCTCCACGCGACCAGGCTCTCCCCGTCCACGGTCTTGAGACGAATCGTCTCGGCCCGAAGTCCGAGCGTCGCCGGCGCGACCTCGGCGGCGTCGCACCGAAACAGAATCTTACGCTGGCCGACCAGGAGCCCGACGAACACGGCGGCATAAAGCACGGCGCAGGCCGCGACCGCAATCAGCACGGCGTGCCGGGCCCGGCCATGGTGGGCGCGGCGCTCAGTGCTGGAGTGCTTTCACGATCGTGTCGGTCATTTTCTTGGCGTCACCGAACAGCATGAGCGTGTTGTCGCGGAAGAAGAGTTCATTCTCGACGCCAGCGTAGCCTGAGCCCATGCCGCGCTTGACGAACAGCACGGTCTTCGCCTTGTCGACATCGAGGACCGGCATGCCGTAGATCGGCGACTTGGGGTCGGTCTTCGCGGCCGGATTGGTTACGTCGTTGGCGCCGATGACATAAGCGACATCGGTTTGCGGGAACTCGGAGTTGATGTCCTCGAGCTCGAAGACTTCGTCGTAAGGGACATTGGCTTCGGCGAGCAGCACGTTCATGTGCCCCGGCATGCGGCCGGCGACCGGATGGATCGCGTATTTGACCTCGACGCCGTTTTTCTTGAGCAGGTCGGCCATTTCGCGTAAGGAATGCTGCGCTTGCGCGACAGCCATTCCGTAGCCCGGCACGATGATCACCTTCGACGCGTTCTTCATCATGAAGGCGCCATCCTCGGCCGACCCCTGCTTGACAGGCCTCGTCTCCTTGGCGCCAGCCGGGCCCGCGACCTCGCCGCCCCAGCCGCCAAGGATGACCGAAACGAACGACCGGTTCATGCCCTTGCACATGATGTATGACAGGATCGCGCCCGACGAGCCGACCAGCGCGCCGGTGATGATGAGCGCGAGATTGCCGAGGGTGAAGCCGATGCCTGCCGCCGCCCAGCCGGAATAGGAATTGAGCATCGAAATGACGACCGGCATGTCCGCCCCGCCGATCGGAATGATGAGCAGCACACCGAGCGCCAACGAGTTCGAGGGCGATGAGCCAGAAGAATAGCGGCGATTGGGTCGCGTAGAACAATGCGATAATGAGCACGAGCGCGACGCCGAGCGCGCCGTTGACGACATGGCGCTGGGGCAAGAGAATCGGCGCGCCCGACATCCGACCGTCGAGCTTGAGGAAGGCGATGATCGAGCCGGTGAAAGTCACCGCGCCGATCGCGAGACCCAGCGACATTTCGATCGTGCTGGCGGGATGGATGATGTCGCCCTCTTCGATACCGAAGGCCTCGGGAGCGTAAAAGGCGCCGGCGGCGACGAGCACCGCCGCCAGGCCGACCAGCGAATGGAACATCGCCACGAGTTGCGGCATAGCCGTCATCTGAATGGTCCGGGCGCGCCAAGCGCCGATGCCGCCGCCGATCGCGAAGCCGAGAATGATGAGCAGCCAGGAAAGCGCGCTGGAGGGCGGACGAAGCGCCAGCGTCGTCAGAACCGCGATCGCCATGCCGATCATGCCGAAGCGATTGCCCTGACGGGAGGTGGCTGGCGAGGAGAGCCCGCGCAGCGCCAGGATGAAAAGGATGCCGGAGACGAGATAGAGCAGGGCGGCGAGATTGGCGTTCACCGGCGTCAGCCCTTCTTTTTATACATTGCCAGCATGCGCTCGGTGACGAGGAAGCCGCCGAATATGTTGACCGAGGCGAGGATGAGCGCGATGAAGCCGACGAAGCGGGCGAAAACCGAACCACTGTCCACCGCGGCGACGCCGACGGACAGCAGCGCGCCGACGACGATGACTGAGGAAATCGCGTTGGTCTCGGACATCAGCGGCGTATGCAGCGCCGGCGTCACCGACCAGACGACGTAATAGCCGACGAAGACGGCCAAAGCGAAGATCGCCAGCCTGAAGACGAACGGGTCGATGGCGCCGCCCGAGGCGGCCTGGCCCGCGGCCGCGAGCTGGTCGCTATAGGCTTGCGCCGCCTGCGCCGCCTCGCGCGCGGCGGCCGCGGCGGCTCTCAGTTTTTCAATTGCGGCGTCGAGGTTGTCCATGCGGCTCTCCGGGGCTCAGGCGCGGGGCGGGGGTGAAAGTCTACTGGGCGATGAAGGCGGGATGAACGATCGCACCGTCGCGGGTGAGGCACGTCGCCTTGACGAGCTCGTCGTCCCAGTTTACCGCGAGCGATTTCGCCGCCTTGTCGATGAGGGTCTCGGCGAAGGCGTAAAGATTGCGGGCGTAGAGGGCTGACGCCGAAGCGGGGATGCGGGTGACGTTGGAATAGCCGACGATCTTGACGCCGTTGTCGGTGATCGCCAGTTCGCCCGGCTTCGACAGCTCGCAGTTTCCGCCCCGCTCGACGGCAAGATCGACGATGACCGAACCGGCCCGCATCGACTTGACCATGTCCGCGCTGATGAGTCGCGGGGCCGGGCGACCCGGAATCAGCGCGGTGGTGACAACGATGTCTTGCTTGGCGATGTGCGAGGCGATCAGCGCGGCCTGCTTGGCCTTGTAGCCGTCCGACATTTCCTTGGCGTAACCGCCCGCGGTTTCGGCCTGCTTGAATTCATCGTCCTCGACTGCGACGAACTTGGCGCCGAGCGACTCGACCTGCTCCTTGGTCGCCGGACGGACGTCGTTCGCGGTGACGACGGCGCCAAGGCGCCGGGCGGTCGCGATCGCCTGGAGGCCGGCGACGCCGACCCCCATGACGAACAGCCTCGCGCCGGTGACCGTGCCTGCCGGCGTCATCATCATCGGCATCGCCCGGCCATATTCGGCCGCCGCGTCGATCACGGCGCGATAACCGGCGAGATTCGCCTGGCTCGACAACACATCCATCACCTGGGCGCGCGTTATTCGTGGGAGGAGCTCCATCGCAAAGGCGGCGACTTGAGCCTTCGCCGTCGCCTCGATCGCGTCGCGATGGCCGTAAGGGTTCATGATCGCGAGTACCAGCGCGCCTGGCTTGAGACGCGCGATTTCCTGCGAGCTTGGCCGACGAACTTTCAGCACCACATCGGCGCCAAGAGCCTCTTCCGCCGAGACAAGGCGTGCGCCAGCCGACTGATAGTCGGCGTCCGGGAACCCGGCCTTGACGCCTGCGCCATGCTCGAGGGCGACCTCGGCCCCGAGCGCGGCGAATTTCTTTGCCGTTTCCGGGCTGGCTGCGACGCGCGTTTCCGCCGGGTCCGTTTCGGCCGGAACTCCGATCAGCATGAGACCTTCCCCCGCGAGCGCTAAAGCTTGTCTGACGTCCGAACGGCCTTGCGGTGAGCCGCTTTCCGAACGAATGCGAGCCGCTTCCGCGAGGCGACAGCCTTAGAGCATTGGCCCTCGCGCCGCAACGCAGGTCGCTTAAACGTCAGGAGAAGAGTGGCGCCCGAGAAGGAGGTTGTCGAACACGCTTTCCGCTATTGCGAGATGCGGGACGGGAACGCGGTTCGCATCACTGTATATTGCGACACGGCCTTCATCGACCGCTTCCTGTGTCGCCCCCGCAAATGAGCGCCCGCCTCAGGCGCGCGCGGCCGCTTCCACGAGGCGATCGCTCGACTTGTCGCGCACTTCGAGCGTCTCGAACTTCAGAAGTTCGCCCTCGGCCTCCTCCTGCGCCGCCTTCGCCTCCTCGATCTGGCCGAGAAGCTCGGCTATCGAGCTTTTCAGATTGTCGCGTCTGACCGAGGTCGCGCGGGCGTAGGTCGGATAGGCGAAATGGGCGGGGTCGGCGATGCCGGCGCGCTTTTCCTCGTTAACGATCTCGCGATCAAGATCGCCGATCATGCGGGTAAACTCGGCTAGCATCATCTCGATCTGCCGAACGCGGCGACGCTTTTCCTCGAGTTGAAAGCGCTTCAGGCGAACAAGCGTGTCCCGCGACTTCATTCCGGCGCACTCCTTAACAACCTCAACGCGAGAGGACCTCGCCGTCCTCGACTCACGACCACGAGACGGCGAGACGATGCATGACGAAGGTTTCTCTTTTCTTACGTCAGGGGAGATCAGGATCGGTGAACGCGACGTGGAAAGCGGAAGCCGTTTTCGCGGCCTACGGCGAATGTCGAAAAGCCCCGGCGGCGTTAGCGGTTCATTTACGCGGGTCGCCAACAATCCGAGACAAACGAGCGAAAAAATATTTTCGCACATTCAACAGCGCAACGTCGCCTTTCAAGCAGCCGTGGAACAGTGAGTTTGATGAATCCGTTAGATAGCTGTCTTAATGTGATGCGTTAATTTTGCTCAAGGCTAAATACCCTTTATTATCAAATTGTTACTATTATTGGGAGCGATGCGGGCGGGGGACTTGCGCTAAGGAATCATGGTTTGTTAACCAATGGCGGTCAGTCTTCGTTCGAATCAGTGCGAGCTCCGAACTGCGCGCCGGCGAGGGTTGGGCATGGAAGCGATGTACATAACCGCGGTCACGAGGCGACGGGCGAGGCGGGGAGCCTAACATGCGGGTACTTTTGATCGAAGACGATACGGCGACCGCGCAAAGCATCGAATTGATGTTGAAGTCGGAGAACTTCAACATCTATGTCACCGACCTCGGCGAGGAGGGCATCGACCTCGGCAAGCTCTACGATTACGACATCATCCTGCTTGACCTGAACCTGCCCGATATGTCCGGCTACGAGGTGTTGCGCTCGCTGCGGGTGACCAAGATCAAGACCCCCATTCTGATCCTATCCGGAATGGCGGGCATCGAGGACAAAGTCAAAGGGCTCGGTCACGGCGCCGACGATTACCTCACCAAGCCGTTCCACAAGGACGAGCTGGTCGCCCGGATACACGCCATCGTCCGCCGCTCGAAGGGACATGCACAATCGGTCATCATCACCGGCGACCTGACGGTCAACCTCGATCAGAAGACGGTCGAAGTCGACGGGGCGCGCGTGCATCTGACCGGCAAGGAATATCAGATGCTGGAATTGCTCTCGCTGCGCAAAGGCACGACGCTCACCAAGGAGATGTTTCTCAATCATCTCTACGGCGGCATGGACGAGCCGGAGCTCAAGATCATCGACGTCTTCATCTGCAAATTGCGCAAGAAGTTGGCGACCGCGTCGAGCGGCCGCAATTATATCGAGACCGTATGGGGCCGCGGCTACGTGCTGCGTGAGCCCGCGCCGAGCGACGACCGCATCCCCGCCTGATCCAGGCGCTGGCCTGGAAAACTCCGAGAACGGAAATCCCGCTGGCCACGCCGCGCGGGATTTTCATTTTTGCTTGCGCTCCGCCAGCGGTCGGCCTGCGGTGACGGCCTTTCGCGGTTTGCCGAGACCCCGGTCGGCAAGTCGGCCACGACGGTAGGCCCTCGAAAAAATTTACGGTCCCGGGATGCGATCTGGGCTTCCGGCAACGCGGAAATTGCATATCTACCCTGACTTATTGGTTCGGCGAAAAAGCGCTTGCGGTTTGGGCTGTTGTGGATTCGGCTTAGGCATGATTTGCGGCGGTTTTCTTTCGCCCCGGCAGCGGGCCGAGTTGATCGGGCTGCTGCGGGACGGGCATGGCGAGCAGCGTCTGGCGCGACGGGCCAATGCGATGCTGCTGCTCGACGACGGCTGGAGTTGCGAGCGGGCGGCGAAGGCGCTTTATCTCGACGACGACACGGTCAGGGGCTGGCGCAAGACCTATGATGAAGGTGGCCTTGAGGGCCTGCGGCGCTTCGAGGCCGGGGGCAGCGTGAGCCATCTTTCGCAAGCTCAAGAAGAAGAACTGGTGGTTTATGTCTCGCAAGCCCTGCCGCGTTCGACGCGGGACGTGGGCGTGTTTATCGAGCAGGTGTTCGGCGTCGTCTATCAAAGCCGCTCCGGGTTGATCGCGCTCCTGCATCGGCTTGGGCTTGAATACAAAACGCCCCGAACGATTGGCCGGCGCCTCGATGCGGGCAAGCAGCAGGCGTTCATCGACGCTTACGAGAAGCTGCTCAATTCGCTTTCGCCCGACGAGGCGGCGCTGTTCATGGACGCCGTGCATCCCACCTACGCGGCGCGGGCGGTCGGCTGCTGGGCGCCGCGCGGGGAAAGCCCGGCGATTGTGCAGACCTCCGGGCGCGAGCGGCTCAACATTCACGGCGCGCTCGATCTGGAAACCGGCAAGACCGCGATGATCGAGGTCGAAAGCGTCGATGCGGCCTCGACGGTCAAGCTGCTTGAAGCGATCGAGGCGATGTATCCGGCATTGGCGAGGATCCATGTTTTCCTCGACAATGCGCGATATCACCACGCCATTCTGGTGCAGGAATGGCTGGCGAAGCCGGGCCGGCGGATCAGGCTGCGCTTCATCCCCTCCTATTGCCCCCATCTCAACCCGATCGAACGGTTGTGGGGACAAATGCACAAGCA
This sequence comes from uncultured Alphaproteobacteria bacterium, assembly GCA_963749715.1. Lineage (GTDB taxonomy): Bacteria > Pseudomonadota > Alphaproteobacteria > Rhizobiales > Beijerinckiaceae > Roseiarcus. Next base: position 106,240 of record CAVVNR010000002.1, on the reverse strand, counting down.
TCTCACCCACAACAAATCCTGGCGCGACTATCGCACCTTCGCCGAGGCCGTGTTGTGGTTCCTACGCGACAAAGTCCCGCGATGCTGGAACCACCTTTTCCGCGATTCGGTAACCGACAACTTCCGCCTCATCAATCCCACGGATTTTCGGGTTATGGCGTGAGCCGAGTATCATTCATGCCGATTGGCGTTTTGACTCGGGGACCCTTCATTCGAACGTCGCAACCCAGAGGCTTTGGAATGCAATCTCTGGCCGAACAGGGATCGGCGTTCATCGAGCGCAGCGCCACGCGGACCGCCGACGCGGCCGCGCATGATTTTCTGGCGACATTGAGACGCATCGGTTTCGCGAGCTGCGCCTGTGGCGGCTGGGTCGGCGTCGGTAAAAACCGCCGCCATCGCTTCTTTTTTGTCGACTGGCCGCAGGACTGGCTCGATTTCTACAATAATGGTGGCTGGTTCGAGCATGATCGGATAGCGCTCGAAGCGCGCAGGCGCATCGCGCCCTATTTATGGAGCGAGCTCACGCGCGAGAAACTTACAGTTGGCCAACGCGCATTGTTCGAGGCCGGATGGGCCTATGGCTGGAAGGATGTCTTCGCCGTGCCAATCCACGGTCCAGGCAGCCTGCAAGGGCTCGTTGCGATGGGGACCCGCGACGAACTCGTCTTCACCGCCGGCGACCGGGCTGTCCTCGAAATCATGGGACGGACGGTCTGGGGGCGCTGCCGCGCTTCGACGTCCTTCGGCGTCGCCGCGGGGGATGGCATGCGATTCAGCCCCCGCGAGATCGAGTGCTTGCTCTGGGCGGCGGTCGGCAAGTCGGACGCGGACATCGCCGACATACCCGGGGTCAAGCCGGCGACCGCACATTTCCATATCGAGCAAGCCAAGAAGCGGCTCGGCGTGAGGTCGCGCGTCGAGGCGGTCGCGCTCGGCGTGCTCCACGGGGTCATCTGAACTCCGCAACCTCCCCGCGTAGCTAGGGTGACCCGCGGCCGGCTCGCCGTTACACGTTTCGAGAACGCGGTCCCCATGGGCGCGCGGCGGCCCGTAGCATTAGACTTCGCAGGCTCTCGGGCCGTCAATTCCGCCGTCCCCGAAACGTCCACGTGGGGAGTGATGTTCTTCGGCTTCGTCGGCCTAGGCTTCGTCCGTTACCGCCGTTCGAGGACTGCGGTTTCGGCGACGTAACCTCGAGCGCCTTACCTCGGTAGGACCGTCGAACCCATGAGCGCCTCGTCGACGGCCGCGGCGCATTGGCGGCCCTCGCGGATGGCCCATACGACCAGCGACTGCCCGCGCCGCATGTCGCCGCAGGCGTAGACCTTGGGCCGCGAGGCGGCGTAGCGGGCGACGTCGGCGGCGACATTGCCGCGCTTGTCCAGCGCGACGGCGAGTTCCGAGAGCAGGCCTTCCTTGACCGGCGAGACGAAGCCCATCGCCAGCAGCACGAGGTCGGCCTTGATCGTGAACTCCGATCCCTCGATCGGCTTCATCCTCTCGTCGAGGCGAGCGCATCTGAGGCCGGTGACGCATCCGTTCTCGCCCTCGAAGGCGGTCGTCGTCACCGCGAAATCGCGTTCGGCGCCTTCCTCGTGGCTTGACGAGGTGCGAAGCTTCAGCGGCCAGTTCGGCCAGGTGAGGAGCTTGTCCTCGGCCTTTGGCGGCATCGGCATGATCTCGAGCTGAGTGACCTTGAGCGCGCCCTGCCGGATGGAAGTGCCGATGCAGTCCGATCCCGTATCGCCGCCGCCGATCACCACGACGTGCTTGCCGCTGGCGAGGATCGGCTCGTTGGAGCCGACTGGCTCGCCCGATACGCGCCGGTTCTGCTGCGGCAGGAACTCCATCGCAAAGTGAACGCCCTGAAGCTCGCGCCCGGACACGGGCAAGTCGCGCGAAGCCTCGGCGCCGCCGGCGAGCGCGATCGCGTCATGCGTGTCGAGGAGGCTTTGGGCGCTGACCGTGACCCCGACATTCGCATTATAGTGGAACACGACGCCTTCGGCCGCCATCTGCTCGATCCGGCGGTCGATATGGCGCTTCTCGAGCTTGAAATCGGGAATGCCGTAGCGCAACAGGCCGCCTGCCTTGGCCTGTTTCTCATAGACGTGGACGTCATGGCCGGCGCGCGCAAGCTGTTGGGCGCAGGCGAGGCCCGCCGGGCCCGACCCCACGACGGCGATTTTCTTGCCTGTCTTGCGCTCAGGCGGCTCGGGCAAAACCCAGCCCTCCGCGAAAGCCCGGTCGATGATTGCGCATTCGATGGTCTTGATCGTCACCGGGGCGTCCTGGATGTTGAGGGTGCAGGACGCTTCGCACGGCGCGGGGCAAATGCGGCCGGTGAATTCAGGGAAGTTGTTGGTCGAGAGCAGATTGCGCGCCGCCTCGCGCCAATCGCCGCGATAGGCGAGGTCGTTCCAGTCGGGGATCTGGTTGTTGACCGGACAGCCTATGTGACAATACGGGATGCCGCAGTTCATGCAGCGCGCCGCCTGATTGCGCGTCGCTTCCTCGCTTAAAGGCAGCATGAACTCGCGATAATGGCGGATTCGATCGGAGGCCGGCGCGTAGCGACGGTCCGCGCGGTCGATCTCGAGAAACCCTGTCACCTTGCCCATGCTGCTACCCTTGCGCCGCGCCGCCGCTCTGCGATTCCGGCGCGGACGGACCCCAATCCGCTTCAATAAGGCGCCGACCTCATCTTGCAAGAACTTTGCCGCGCGCCAGATCGGCCGACATAATCCACGGTTCGAACGGTTTCCGACCCGGCCGGCTTTGGCGTTCCTTATTCTCCGGCGGCCAGCATCGGCGGTCCGCTCTGCGCCGCCAACTCCGCCAGCGCGCGCCGATATTCGACCGGCATCACCTTCCGGAATTTCGGCAGATAGGCGTCCCAGTCCTCCAGAATGCGCCGCGCCCGGGTCGAGCCGGTGTAGCGCGCGTGGTTGGCGATCAGCTGATGCAGACGCTCGGCGTCGAACCGGCTCATGTCGCGCATCACGTCGACCCGGCCGTGATGCTCGAGATCGCCGCCCGAATGCAGATGGCGCAGCATCACCTCTTCCTCAGCGGCCACCGGCTCGAGTTCGACCATCGACAGGTTGCAGCGCTGAGCGAACGTTCCGGCCTCGTCGAGAACGTAGGCGATGCCGCCCGACATGCCGGCGGCGAAATTGCGACCCGTCTCGCCGATGACGACGATGATCCCCCCGGTCATATATTCGCAGCCGTGGTCGCCCGTCCCCTCGACGACGGCGATCGCGCCCGAATTGCGCACGCCGAAACGCTCACCCGCCACGCCGCGGAAGTAGCACTCCCCGGCGATCGCGCCGTAGAGCACGGTATTGCCGACGATGATCGAGGTTTCCGGCGTCAGCTTTCTGGCTTCTTGCGGCGGGTAGACGACGATGCGTCCGCCCGACAGGCCCTTGCCGACATAGTCGTTGGCCTCGCCTTCGAGCTCGAGGGTCACGCCCTTGGCGAGGAAGGCGCCGAAGCTCTGGCCCGCCGTGCCTTTGAACTTGATGTGGATCGCCTCGTCGCGCAGGCCGGCGTGCCCGTAGCGCGTCGCGATGACGCCCGACAGCATCGCCCCAGTGGAACGATCCGAGTTGCGGATCGACAGGTCGATGCGGACGTGCTTGCCGCGCTCGATCGCATCCTTGGAGTCCGCGATCAGGCGGCGGTCGAGCACGTTTTCGAGGCCGTGGTCCTGCGGGACGCTGTGATGGATCGTATCCTCCGGCCAGGGCGTCGGCCTGAAGAACAGCTTGGAAAAGTCGAGACCTCGCGCCTTGGCGTGTTCGATGAGATTGTCCCTGTCCAGCATCTGACGCTGGCCGACCATCTCGTCGAATGTGCGATAGCCGAGTCCCGCCATCAGCGCGCGCACTTCTTCGGCGACGAAAAAGAAGTAATTGATCACGTGCTCCGGCTTGCCGGCGAAGCGCTTGCGCAGAACCGGATCCTGGGTCGCGACGCCGACTGGGCAGGTGTTCAAATGACACTTGCGCATCATGATGCAGCCTGCCGCGATCAGCGGGGCGGTGGCGAAACCGAATTCATCGGCGCCGAGAAGCGCGCCAATCACCACGTCGCGGCCGGTTCTGACGCCGCCGTCGACCTGCACGGCAATGCGGGACCTGAGGCCGTTCATGACCAGCGTCTGATGCGTCTCAGCGAGACCGATTTCCCACGGGCTTCCGGCGTGCTTGATCGACGTGAGCGGCGAAGCCCCGGTGCCGCCCTCAAAGCCCGCGATCGTGACGTGGTCGGCCTTGCATTTCGCCACTCCCGCCGCGACCGTGCCGACGCCGACCTCGGAGACGAGCTTGACCGAAACCAGGGCCTGCGGATTGACGTTTTTCAGGTCGTAGACGAGCTGCTTCAAGTCTTCGATCGAATAGATGTCGTGATGCGGCGGCGGCGAGATGAGGCCCACGCCCTGGGTCGAGTGGCGGACCTTGGCGATCACCGCGTCGACTTTGTGGCCGGGCAATTGCCCACCTTCGCCGGGCTTTGCGCCCTGCGCCATCTTGATCTGCATCATGTCCGAGTTGACGAGATATTCCGCGGTCACCCCGAAGCGGCCGGAGGCGACCTGCTTGATAGCGCTGCGCATCGAGTTGCCGTTGGGCAGACGCTTGTAGCGATCAGACTCCTCGCCGCCCTCGCCGGTATTGGACTTGCCGCCGATCCGGTTCATCGCAATCGCCAGCGTGGTGTGGGCCTCGCGCGAGATCGAACCGAACGACATCGCTCCCGTCGAGAAGCGCTTGACGATCGAAACGGCGGGCTCGACCTCGTCGAGGGGCGCCGGCGCTCGTCCATCCTCCTCCGCCGTCTTGATGCGGAAGAGGCCACGCACCGTCAACAGCTGTGCGCTCTGCTCGTTGAGCAGCTTTGCGAAAGCGTCGTAGCGCTCGCGGGCGTTGCCGCGAACGGCATGCTGGAGCAGGGACACCGTTTCCGGCGTCCAGTTGTGCGTTTCGCCCCGCACGCGATAGGCATATTCGCCGCCGACTTCGAGCGCACCGCTCAAAACCGGCGAATCGCCGAACGCGTCCGCGTGCCGGCGCTGAGTCTCCAACGCGATCTCGGCCAGCCCCGCGCCCTCTATCTGGGTCGCGGTGCCGAAGAAGAATTCGTCGATGAACGCGCGCGAGAGGCCGATCGCATCGAATATCTGCGCGCCGCAATAGGACTGATAGGTCGAAATCCCCATCTTCGACATGACCTTGAGCAGGCCCTTGTCGACCGACTTGATGAAGCGCTTGATCGCCTCATAGCCGCTGATCGACTCCGGCAGGTCCTTGGCCATCGCGGTCAGCGTCTCAAACGCCAGATACGGATTGATCGCTTCGGCGCCGTAGCCGGCGAGACAGGCGAAGTGATGGATCTCGCGTGCTTCGCCGGTCTCGACCACGAGGCCGACCGAGGTGCGAAGCCCCTTGCGGATGAGATGATGGTGGACGGCCGCTGTCGCCAGCAGGGCGGGAATCGGGATTCGGTCCGCGCCGACCATGCGATCGGAAAGGACGATGATGTTGTAGCGGCCGTGGACCGCCGATTCCGCGCGTTCGCAAAGTCGCTGCAGCGCCTCGCTCATGCCGGCTGCGCCCTTCTTCACCGGATATGTGATGTCGAGCGTCCGCGTGTCGAACGAATTCCTCGAAATGGCCGATACTGCGAATCTTCTCGAGGTCTTCGTTCGTCAGGATCGGCTGGCGAACCTCGAGGCGCTTGCGCCGGGCTGCGCCGTCGAGGTCGAACAGATTGGGCCGCGGTCCGATGAAGGAGACGAGGCTCATGACCAGCTCTTCGCGGATCGGATCGATCGGCGGGTTGGTCACCTGAGCGAAGTTCTGCTTGAAGTAGGTGTAAAGCAGCTTCGACTTCGACGACAACGCCGAAATAGGCGTGTCCGTGCCCATCGAGCCGACCGCTTCCTGGCCGGTGGTCGCCATCGGAGACGAGCAGTATCGCCAGATCTTCCTGCGTGTAGCCAAAGGCCTGCTGGCGATCGAGCAGCGAAACGTCGGTGCGCGAAGCGCGCGGCTCGACCGGGTTGAGGTCCTCGAGCACGATCTGGCCTTCGTGAAGCCAGTTGCTATAGGGCCGGGCGCGCGACAGGGTCTGCTTGATCTCCGCGTCCGAAACGATGCGGTGCTGTTCGAGATCGACCAGCAGCATCTTGCCCGGCTGCAGGCGCCACTTGGCGATGATCGACTCCTCCGGCACGGGCAAAACGCCCATTTCGGAGGCAAGCACGACGAGGTCGTCATCGGTGACGAAATAACGGGCGGGTCTGAGGCCGTTGCGGTCGAGCGTCGCCCCGATCTGGCGTCCGTCAGTGAAAGCGACCGCCGCCGGGCCGTCCCACGGCTCCATCAACGCGGCATGATACTCGTAGAAGGCGCGCCGTTCCTCATCCATCAGCGGATTGCCGGCCCAGGCCTCCGGGATCAGCATCATCATCGCGTGGCTGAGCGAGTAGCCGCCCTGAACGAGAAATTCGAGCGCATTGTCGAAACAGGCGGTGTCCGACTGGCCCTCGTAGGAGATCGGCCACAGCTTCGAGATGTCGGCGCCGAACAATTCGGAATCGACGCTCGCCTGACGCGCCGCCATCCAGTTGACGTTGCCGCGCAGCGTGTTGATTTCGCCGTTGTGGGCGACCATCCGATACGGGTGCGCAAGGCGCCACGATGGGAACGTGTTGGTCGCGAACCGTTGATGCACCAGCGCCAGCGCCGTCTCGTAGCGCGGGTCCAGAAGGTCGCGGTAGTAAGGCGCGAGCTGCCGGACCAGCACCATGCCCTTGTAGACAATGGTCCGCGCGGACATTGAGACCGGATAATATTCCGGGATCTCCCGGCTGCCGATGTCGTAGACGCGGTTCGAGACCACCTTGCGCACGACGAACAGGCGACGCTCGAAGTCGTCTTCAGCTGGCGACGTCGGCGGGGCGCCCGATGAAGATCTGCTGCATCACCGGCTCGACCGCCTTCACGCGTTCGCCGAGGCCTGAATTGTCGACGGGCACGTCGCGCCAGCCAAGCACGCTCAGGCCCTCGGCCGCGACCGCCTCCTCGACGATGTCGCGCACCTGACTTGCGCGCCTCTGGATGCCGCGGCATGAAGAACTGGCCGATGCGCGTAATGGCCTGGCTCGGGAGCTCGAAGCCGAGCTTGGCGCATTCGGGCGCGAAGAACCCATGCGGAATCTGGGTCAGGACGCCGCAACCGTCGCCGAGCGTGGGATCCGCGCCCACCGCGCCGCGATGGTCGAGATTGACCAGGATCTGCAGACCCTTTTCGAGAATGTCGTGCGACTTGCGGTTCTTCATGTCGGCGACAAAGCCGACGCCGCAGGAATCATGCTCCTTGGCCGGATCGTAGAGGCCTTGGGCGGGCGGCGTCAGCGGATCCGCCCGAAACGGGCCTCCCGCGCTTCGCGTGGTCTCGCTGAGCGTCGGTTGGGTTCTGGCGTTCATCTCTCCGCTCCCCGCGCAGTCGCGGACTTCGGGCGACTGTCATTCCAAATTTTTAGGCGTATCGTGGACAAAGCCGCTGCGTCGCGCGCAGCTCGAATGGCTTCACGCGTCGGATTTTTTTCGATCCGTTTTTGTCGTCCGATGCGACAACGCCTAAGCCCCGCTCGTCTGCTGGCGCCGAAGCTTTAGCCTCGTCGCCCAAAAAATGGTCAGCACAACTGTCCTATTTTTCGACCATGACAGAAATGAGCGCCGACACAAGCGGTGCGGCGCGAATTTTTTTGCCGCGCCGAACCAAGCGCAGGCTGACGAATTGCAGGGCGCGCGCGACTGCGCAAATTGCCGACTCGATCCGAAGGGAGCGAGCATGAATTTCGCGAGCGACAACGGCGCCGGCGTTGCGCCGGAGATTCTTGAAGCGATCGCAGCCTCCTCGCGCGTCAATGCGCCGGCCTATGGCGCGGACGACTACACTGCGCGGGCGCAAGCGCGCTTGAGCGAAGTGTTCGAGACCAAGGTCGCGGCCTTTCTGGTGGCGACTGGAACGGCGGCCAATGCGCTCGCGCTGTCGGCGCTGGTAAAACCGTGGGACGCCGTGTTCTGCCACGAGGAGGCGCATATCCACGACGACGAATGCGGCGCGCCGGAGTTGTTCACCGGCGGCGCGAAGCTGGTCGGGATCGAAGGGGAGGGCGGCAAGATTACGCCCGCACGGCCTGCAGGAGACGCTGGAGCGTTTTCCGCGCGGGCTGGTGAAGTCGTCGCAACCGGGCGCGCTGTCCTTGTCCCAGGCGACCGAGGCCGGGACGGTCTACAGCGTCGGCGAGATCTCGGAACTCGCTCCATCGCTCACCGGGCCGGGATTGGCGCCCACATGGACGGCGCGCGCTTCGCCAACGCGCTCGTTTCGGCGAGGGCGACGCCGGCCGAGATGACGTGGCGGGCCGGGGTCGACGTCCTCACTCTCGGCGCGACGCAAGAATGGCGCGCTCGCCTGCGAGGCGGTCGTCTTTTTCGATCCCGCGCGCGCGGAGAATTTCGCTTTTCAGCGCAAGCGCGGCGGCCAGACGCTCTCAAAGGGACGGTTCCTCGGCGCTCAGATGGAGGCCTATCTGGCCGACGGCCTTTGGCTGAGGCTGGCCGAGCGCGCGAACGCTTCCGCGAGCCGGCTCGCCCGCGGCCTTACGGCGGCGCCGGGCGTGCGGCTCGCGTGGCCGACCGAGGCAAACGAGGTCTTTGTCGTCGCGCCCGATGCGATGGTCGGGCGATGGCGCGCCGCCGGCGCGCGGATTTCATGAATGGAGCACGCGATCGCTCGCGCCGGAGCGCGCGCCGCGAGCGGGCGAAACGCTGGTGCGGCTGGTGACGTCGTTCGAGACCGCGTCAAACGAAATCGATCGGCTCATCGGCCTTTGCGCCGAGTTCCCTGTCTCAGCCCGGCGCGCCGCCGTAACCGCGCCGCATTTGTCGGCGCAGATCGGGCCCAGGGCAGCCAGGGAGCGAGAAACGATGACGATGAGGTTATCTGGAGCGCTGCGCCGGCGCTTGGCAAGTTCGGCGGTTGCCGGGCTCGTCGCGCTCGCAACCCTTCCCGCCGCAACGGCCCAATGGGCGCCGGCCTGGGGATGGGCCGCGCCGCCGGCCGACATCGAACAGCGGCTCGAGGCGCAAGGATATGTGCTGGTCGCGCCGCTCCGTCGCCGGCCCGGGATCTATCTCGCCGATGTGCGCGCCGGACCCACGGGCTATCAGCGGCTGGTGATCGACGCCAGGAGCGGGGACATCCTCGAGCGCTTCATCGCTCCGCCGCGAACGGAATACGGCGTTCGCTTCAACGGGTTCGGGGGGCTTCCGCCGCAAGGCGCCTTCGGGCCTCCCGGATTCTCCGTCGCCCCGAATGGCGGTCCGCCGATGAGATCCGCCGAAGGCGGACCGCCGGATGTTCGCATTCCTAGCGCTGTCAGCCCATTCGGCTCGCAGTTCGCGCCGCCCCGACGAAGCCCAAGCCGAAGTCGGCCGCGACGGATCGAAAGACGCCGCCGAACAAGACCGCGCCCGGGGCCATCGCGCCGACGGCGGCGCCGCCTCTCCCGCCCCCGGCTCCGCGCGAGGCGGTGAAGCCGGACGAATCGGCGCCGCCGGCAGCGCCCACGCCGGAGCCGAAGAGCGATTCGCCCCCAGGCGACAGCCAGAACGCTTCAACAGCGAACGCGCCCGCGACTCCAACGACAAACGCGCCCGCGACTCCCGCGGCGGCCAACGTCGAGCCTCAACCTCAAGCGCCGGCCGCGGCGAGCCAGTCCCTTGATTCGGCGCAAGAGCCCGCCGCTGCGCCCTCTTCATCCGTCGAGGCGAGCGACAAGGCGAAAATCAGCGTCGTTCCAGCGGCGCTCTTCGAATAGACGAGAAAAGGGCGCCCGGTTGGGCGCCCTCGTTTTGCGTTCGATCCGCGGCGGGCTTAGGCGGCCTGCGCGGTCGGCGCCTTGACGGCTTCGATCGTCCTGCCGCCCTGGTTGATTGCGATGGTGCGCGGCTTCTGAGCCTCAGGAACCTCGCGCACAAGATCGATGTGGAGCAGACCGTTCTCGCTGCTCGCGCCGGTCACGACGACGTGGTCGGCGAGCTGGAACCGGCGCTCGAACGCGCGCGCGGCAATTCCCTGATAGAGAACTTCGTGCTTGCCGTCGTCCTTTTCGCCGGTCTCCTTCGACCCGCGCACCGTCAGCGTGTTGTCGCGCGTCTCGACCGTAAGCTCGCGTTCGCCGAATCCGGCCACCGCGAGCGTGATGCGATAGGCGTTTTCGCTGGTCCGCTCGATGTTGTAAGGCGGATAGGTTGGAGCGGCCTGCTCGCCGCCGGCAACCTTGTCGAGCATCGAGAGCAGACGGTCGAAGCCGACGGTGGAACGATAAAACGGCGAAAGATCATAGTTCAGCATGATCACATCCTCTTCGTTGAGCGATATGACGGCGAGCGTCCCGTTGCTTGGCGGCGCTCGACGTCGCGGATCTTTGCGACCCCGCAGCCATAATTTTTGGCCCCGGGGGCTGAAATTCAAGGGCGAACGGGCGTCTTCGCCACAAAAAATGCAAGCTCTGCGGTCACACGAATACGCGGCTTGACGATTCGCTGGGCTATGATGGGCAAGCCGCAAGAGCGACCCCGGAAGGGGTCAACGCCTCCGGATATCGAGGTCTGACGCACATGAGGAAATCAGTTTCGGCCGTGGCTGCCGCCGCCGCAGCCCTGTGTTTCGCCGCAGCGGCTTACGCCGGCGGGGGTCCGCAGACCGAAGACAAAGACGCTCCGCCGAAGCCCCTGCCGCCGCTCCAGAAGAACTTTCCGCTCGACCAGACCTGGTCGCTTCGCGAACTCAACGGCAAGCCGGTGCCGGCCGGAGTCGACGCCAGCCTGAAGATCGACGGCACGCTGCGCGGCTCGGGCTATACCGGCTGCAATTCGTGGTCGGCGACGATGTATCCGGTCAAGGACCAGCATCTCGCCGTCGGTCCCTATGCGCTGACCAAGAAGCAATGCGACAAGGACGCCATGGCGCTCGAGGCGGGCTTCCTTACAGGACTTCTCGGCAGCCCGGAATGGGACTTGGTCAACGGCGATCTGGTGATCAAGGGACCGCGCGGATCGATGCGGCTCGCCCGCTCGCTTTGAGGGCCGAGAGAATCACGATGCCGGCGCCGGCGCCCCGGCGAGGGTCGCGGGCGCGCCATCATGGGGTTCGAAAGCGATCCGGCGTTTGTGGAAGGCGGCGAGCGTCGAGCGATGGCCGATCGACACGACCGTCGTGCGAGGCAGCGTTGCGGCGATGGCGCGATAGAGATCGGCCTCGCTCTTCTCGTCGAGGGAAGCGGTCGATTCGTCAAGGAACAGCCAGTCCGGCTCCGCGAGCAGCGCGCGCGCGACCGCGAGCCGTTGCTGTTCGCCGCCCGATAGCCGCATCTGCCAGCTGTCGGTGTCGTCCAGACGGTCCGCGAGCGCAGGCAGGCCGACCTTGATCAAGGCGTCGCGCAGCTGCCGGTCGGAGAAATTCGTGCTTGCCGCCGGATAGGCGAGCGCCTCGCGCAACGGTCCGATCGGGATATAGGGCCGCTGCGGCAGCAACATGAGCTTGGCGTGGGCCGGCTGATCGATGACGCCCGAACCGAACGACCATAGGCCCGCGATCGCCCGAAAGAGCGTCGACTTGCCGACCCCGGTGGGGCCGACGAAGAGCGTGGGCTCCTGCGGTATCAGCGCGAGATCGCCGATGTGGGCGAGCGCGCGCCCGTCGGGCAGCTTGAGATCGAGGTCGGGGATCGACAGGAGCGGACCGCCGCCGGCGGCGATCTCGATCCGGGGCTTCTTTTCCTCCTCCGCGCGGACCCGCGCGAACGCCTCTTCGAAGGAGCTCAGACGCTGGATGGTGGCGCTGAAGGCGGCAAGGCCGGTGTATTGATTGACGAAGAAATTCATCGATGAGTTGACGTTCGAGAAGGCGTCCGCCGCCTGGTTGAAAGTCCCGAAGTCGACCTTCTTCACCACGAAATAGAAGGGCGCGACCACGACATAAGGAATGATCGACGAGATCTGGGTATAGAACTGGAGGAACGAGTTCAGGAAGGTGCGGACTCGGATGATGCGCTGGACGGTGTGGAAGACGTCGTTGAACACCCGGCCCGCGCGGTCGATCTCGCGGTCCTCGCCCTTGAGCAGGGCGATCTGCTCGCTGAACTCCCGAATGCGCGCGAGGTCGAAGCGGAAATTGGCCTCGACCGCCTGTTGGCGGAACATGAGCCGCGACAGCGATCGTCCGATGAGGTGCATCATGCCGGTGGCGAAGCAGGCGTAGAGGACGGCGACCCAGAACAAGAAGCCATGAACCGTAACGCCGAAGATCGTCGGGTCCATGGCTCCGGAGAGCCCCCACAGGATGATCGAGAACGCCACCAGGTTGGTCGCGGTCGCCATCGCCTGAATTGTGTAATTGTAGATGCCGACGTTCATGTAGGTTCCGCGCCCGCCTTCGCCGCTGATGAAGCCGCCAATGTCCTCCGAGATGCGCTGGTCCGGGTTGTCGGTCTCGCCGCCTCTCACCGCCAACTGATAGTGCATCGAGTGCAGGAGCCAGCGGGAAGTGTAGGACGCCGTCATCCAGCGCCGCCATTGCAGGACGAAGTTCAACGAAACATAGAACTCCACCAGGAATGCGAGGATCGAGATCGTGACAATGGGGACGAAGACCCAGAGCAGTTGATGCCAGAAGTCGTTCATGTGCGCCGCGTCGGGAACCTGGATGGCATTGCCGAACGCCCGGTAGAAGAAGTTGATTCGAACTCCGATCGCGACCTGGAACTGATTGATGAAGATCAGGATGAAGACGTTGATACGGGCGTAGAGGCTTTGGCGGAGCGCCATCGGCGGCAACGGCCAGGGATGGATGGTGATCGGCGTGCGCGCGGCGAAGAAAGGATCGGTGATCCTCAACATCCTCTGGACGAAAGGAATGTACGAGATGGCGAAGATCACGACGCCGAAGAGGGCGGTCGCGAGCGGCAGGTAACTGGGGAGTTGGTAGTCCTCGTAGCCGTGCGGCCAATAACCGGCGAGCACAACGAGGTCGGCGAGGCCGAAGAGGATCGTCTCGGCGGCGAAGAGGTCGGAGAGGATCGAGAGGAAGATCGAGGTCCTGAACCGCGGCAACGATGCGAACGCGGCGAGCGCTGACGCCACGCCGATCAGGATCGTCATCCCGTCCTCTTTGTAAGCCCCGACTGCGAGAGCGACGGCTGCGAAAATGGCGAGGCTTAACAGGCGCATGGGTGCGGGACCTTGAGCGGGCGGCAAGAACGAGAAAGCGCCCTAGCAGACGGGCTGGGGCAATAGAAGGGCGGTCGGGCGCGGGCGGGATGAAATCTCGGCAATGTTGGAGTCGCGCCGGTCGCGTTGGACCAGATTCAGGCAGTGCGCTCGCTTTGCCCGCACAATCGCTCGGAGCCGTGGCGCAATCGGGCGGAAGCCGCCCCGAGGCGGGCTCCAAGGCAAACCCGAATTCTTCCAAATGCGGCCAAGCCTGGCCAAAGAAAATCAAAGAAAATCAAAGATGAAAGGCTTGGATTTCCTTGGATTCCCTTCGCCGAATTCAACGTCTTTAACGGGTTACGGCGACCCCTGCGGGTCAAAAATCTTTCTCGGCTCCTTTCCCCTTCGTCGGCTTTCGTCGGCCTTGGCGCGTTCCGGACGGCGACCGAGGCAATGTACCACATATTCTGATTTTCGCAAGGGAAAATCGTCTGCGCTCGACGGGAGATCGGTTTTTCATGATCCCGTCCCGGCTTCTTATCGCGTCAGCTATTGGCGGTGAGGAATTCGGAGCATGGCGGAATTCGCGGACGGCTCTCATGGCGTCTTGGCCGGGGTCGTCCCGGCCATCCATGCGGCTCGGCGAATTGAACGTCCGCAAGCCAGCACCAAGCGCGAAAAGCTTTGCAACTGTCTGCCTTTACGATCGGTTGCGCCGATGCGGGACGCGTCTTTGCGGCAGCGCGGCGCGGATGGCCGGGACAAGCCCGGCGATGACGGCAAGGGTTCGAGGCGCAATCGGCAAATCCGCCGACCGACGGCTAACGCGAAAAGAGCCCTCGTCCCGGCTCACACGCGCGGCGGGAGATCGGCGAAGCGGCGGCGGCCGGCGATGACGGCCTCGAGCTCGGCGAGTTCCTCGTCGCGGCGATGGTAGCCGCATTCGGCGATGAGCTGGCGCGCGATGTCGAGCTCAGTGCGCGCCTTCTCGCTGAACCGCGCCGCGGCGGCGGCGTCGGGCAACGCGGGCGGGGGCGGGCTCGGCTCGACGAGGCCGGCGAGCGGCGCGAAGGCCTCGAGCCGCGCGAGCGCAAGGCGCGCCTGCTGGAGCGCGCAATCGCAGAGATGGAGCCGCATCGGCCCCGGCTCGGCGATCTCCGCCGCCTCGTCGAGGTCGCGCAGGGCGCCCTCCCAATCGCCGACCGCGCGGCGGAAAGCGGCGCGGGCGATGAGGCCGCTAACGATGAACTCAATTTCGCCAGCGGTGCGCAGGCCCTCGACCGCCTCGCCGAGCTTTGTGCGCGCGGCGTCGCTGGCAGCCTTCGCGGCCTCTCGGCCGGCGGCTTTGCGCAGCGCGATAAGGAATTCCGCTAGCCCGATTGTCAGCGTTTCGAGAGCGACGCCGAGGGGAAAATAATTCCGCCCCATCCGTTGCAAGTTCGTCGCGGCGCGCTCGCGCGCCGTGACGGCGTCACCCGTCGAGAGCAAGAGATCGCAGCACCGATAGCCCGCCACTGAAATCAGCCGGCTTCCCTGTACCAGTTCCGCGGCTTCGAACAGGCCCTTTACTTTTTCGCTCTGACCTGCGGCATGGAGCGCGCTCGCGTGGATCGCGTGGGCTACGACTATCTCGGGCGTAGCCTCTGTCGTTCTCGCGTAGACTTCAGATTTTTCGGCCGCGGCCACAGCGGCCGCGACCTCGCCAAAAAGCAACTCCGTTTCGCTCAGCGTTGTCGCGAGTCGAGCAGCGTTCAGCCAATTCTTCGCATCTTCGTTCATCCGCAGCGTCGCACGCGTTGCGGGCAATGCCTCCAGAACCCGGCCTAGTCTTCGCAGATATTCGCTTGCCTCGCCGAGGACCCAGGCTCTGTGGTTTGGCGAAACTTTCGCGGCAGGTTGCTGAAATGGCGCGTCGAAGAAAAAAGCAATCGCCGCAAGGTTCGCGGCATGCGCGCCCAACTTGTTGACCGCGTAGAACTCTAGCTGTCCGTCCGGGAGCCGGCGGCAAATACGGTCGACATAGACTTTCTCTAGCGCCTCATCGTATCGGCCGGCGCTGCAGCCATGGGCGATGGCGTGATAGAGCGGCGCGAGATCGGCGAGCGTCGGCGTTTGGCCCTCGTGCGTCGTGTCCCGCAGATGGTCGAAGAGGCGGCTGTGCGCTTCTTTCCACGCCGCGTCGTTCGTCTGCCGCAGCCGGTCGCCGAACCACTCGCGCACCAGCGGATGGGCGTCGAGCGCCTCTGGATCCAAGGGGTCGGCCGGCGCCAGCAGCCGCACCTCGCGCAAGCGCGCGACCGCGCGCCGCCACTCGCTGTCGTCGAGCTTCATGATCTCGTCGGTCAGTCCCGGAATCGCAGGCTTGGCGCGGAGCGCCTTGAGGCAGTCGCCGCTTGCGGGGCGGTCGAACAGGCCGATGCAATGGAGGATGGCGAGCAGGATCGGCTGACCGGCGAGCCATTCCTTCTCATAGGATTCCATCACGCGCCGCGCCTGATCGTGGCGCGGATTGCCGGCGTCGGTATGGAGACCGCGGAGATGATCGCGCCGGCGCACGTCGCCGTTCTGCGTTTCCCTGAGGTAGCTTGCGAGCAGGGTCAGCGCCAGCGGGTGGCCGGCGAAGTCATTCGAAGCCGCCTTGAGATCCTTGTCGATCCCCCAGACGTCGTTGTCGCGCAAGAGCTGTGCGCCCGCCTCCTCCGACAGCCGGTCGACGCTCGACGACCGGGGCCGCGTCGTCCTTGAAGCGCCGAATGTCGGCGACCGCGACCCGGCTGGTCAGCACGATCAGGCTGTGGTTCGCCGCCGGCGGCGCGGCGGCGAAGCGGCGCAGGAGCGCGCGCAAGCCCTGGTCCTTGAGTTGGCCTTTTTGCGGACCAGGTCCGTGCTGCAACGGCTCGACGCCATCGAGCAGAAGCAATACGCGTCGCTTGGTCAGCGCCTCGGCGATCGCTTCGCCCTTGGCCGAGGCGCTGGTGGTCGCGACGGTCGCGCCGAGCTTCGCCAGCGCCCAATTGAGGAATTCGTCGGCCGAGGTCGCGCGCTCTTTCGAGCCCTGGCTGAAGAACGACCAGCCGAGCACGATGGTCGCTCCGCGGTAGCCCTTGGCCCGCAGGCGCTTGAGCCATTCATTGACCAACGCCGACTTGCCCGCGCCGCCCTCGGCGACGAGCGAGAGGATATTGGTCTTGTCGTCGCTCCACGCGCCGTCGAGGCGCTGAAGCTCGGCGTCGCGTCCGACCAGACGCTCATAGCCGGTCTCGGGCAGGCGGCCGATGTCGAGAATGGCCGGCCCGCGCGGCCGCAATTCGTCAAGGGTCGCTGGCCCGACGACGCCCTGCCGGCCTTTGATCGCCCCTGCGATTCCTGCGATCTCGGGGATGAGCAGCTCCGGCAGGAGGGTTTCGGGCGCGGCCGCCCGCTTCCGTTCCGAGATCGCCATGGCGAAGCCCGCGATCTCGTTGGCGACCTCGGTCATCGCCCGGCTGCGCTCGCTCGGGCTAAGACTGGAGAACGGCTCACGGTTGCGAGGGCGAATGTTCTCGTCATCGACGAGATCGAGGCCGTCCTGGGGCGTCCAGTCGATGAGCAGCGGGCAAAAACTCACGGCGTCGCCCTTTTTCTGGCGTTCGCGGATGATCGGGATCTCTTTGTCGACAATGAAGTCCGAAGAGGTCGAGTGGGTCGAGACCAGAAGAATGAAGATGTCGCACGCGCGCAAGCGGGCTTCGATCTCCGGCTTCCAAACCTCGCCGACGGCCATGAGTTCATCGATCCAGACTTCGTATCTGCGGCCCTTCACGCCTGGGCGCAGAAAGTCCATGACGAAGCTGAGCCATCGGATGCCGCCCTGCGCTTCGGGATCGGATGGACGAGGCTCGTCCTTGCGCGCATAGCTGATGAAGATCATCGGCTTGGGCGAATTGGACGGCGGCATTTGCGCTCCCGCTTCAGGCAGATTTGTCCGGCGCCGACCAGGGATTGATCACAGCGACCTGCATCCCCGCGAAATCGCGCTCGTTGCGCGTCACCAGCGTCAGCCGTTTGACGATCGCGGTCGCCGCGATCAGGGCGTCGATCTCTGGCCGCGGGTCCGGGACATGGAGCGCTGCGCAGCGCTCGCAGACCGCGAGATCGACATCGAGGATGCGACCGCGAAACTCGCGCCGCAGCAGCCCGTCCTTCCATGCGCGCAACATCGAAGCTTGCTTTTTGTCGTGGCGTTCCAGTCTTTGAATGCCGACCTCGATCTCCATCATCGTCAGCGCCGAGATATGGAGCTCATCCACGATCTGCGCCTGCAGCCACTTGAGAGCGCTCGGCGCAAGGCGATCCTTTCGCCGCATCGAGGAGACGACGTCAGTGTCGAGAAGATAGCTCACGAAAGGTCGATCTTGCGGGGAGCCGCCTTTTGGCGCGGCGGGGGCTCGAATTCGATTTCCTCCTGCCCGGGCATCTGTAGAGCGTCGACAATATTGGTTCGTGGACCGATCAGCCGCCGGTATTCTTCATAAGAAAGAAGAACGTTCGCGGGTCTCCCGCGCTCGGTGATGATGACGGGCCCTGACTTGGCTTCGCGCTTTGCGCGACTGAAGTCCTGATTGGCTTCCCGACTGGTCATCGTTTTCATCGCAACGCCCCGATGGAGATGAAGGTATGTAGCTACAACGGGCCGATCCGTCAATTTGGCGCCGCGGAAGCAGTGCGCCCATAGGCGTCTTTGGTCGGCGTCAGCCGCATCGATCCGGCGCCGCGCGAGGACGAGGCGCACCAGGAGCGCACAAAAGCGCCGAGACGCGAAACCCAAAAGCCGGATTTCCGTCAATAGAGATCGGCGAGAGTCAACGTCAGGAATCCGGATGATCCCTGATCATGCGCCCGAGCGAACCGGAAAACTGTCGGGATACGCAAACAGGCCAGGAGTTCCGCCGGTGTGCAGAAAAATGACGACGTCGCCCGACCGGTAGCGCCCGGCGCGGATTCCGGCGATCAACCCGGCCATGGCCTTCCCGGTGTAGACTGGGTCGAGGACCAGGCCTTCCTGCGAGGCAGCAAGGCGCACCGCCTCCGCCATCGCCGGCGTCGGCAATCCGTACCCCTGGCCGACCACGCCGTCCTCCAATATCAGATCCTCCGCCGTCAACGGGGAATTGACGCCGAGCAATTCCGCGCCGTGACGCACCAGAGCGGCAATTCGAGGCCGTAGATCGGTCGAAGCGCGGCCGACGCAATAGCCAATCACCGGCGCGTTGCTGCCTTCAAGGGCAAGGCCGAGCGCCAGCCCGGCCTGGGTTCCACCACTCGCGCTGGCCAGGACGACATGCGTGAATTCGACCCGCTGGGCTCGGGCCTGCTGCAAGAGTTCCCGCGCGGCGCGCACATAGCCGATCAGTCCGAGCGCGTTAGAGCCGCCGATCGGGATGATATAGGGTTTGTGCCCGTCAACTGCGTATCGTTCCGCCGCGCGGGCCATCTCCGCGTCCACGTCCGTAGTGCCGGGCCGGAGTTCGATCCGGGCGCCGAACAGATCGTCGAGGATCAGATTGCCGTTCGTCCGATACGCTGGCGCGCGTCCCGGCACCATGTCGGTGAGCATCAGGAGGCAGCGCAGGCCGAGCCGAGCCGCAGCGGCCGCTGTCTGGCGGGCATGATTGGACTGGAAGCCGCCGGCGGTGATCACCGTGTCCGCGCCCTGCGCCAGCGCCTCGCCCAATAGGTATTCAAGCTTGCGCACCTTGTTGCCGCCGAGCGCGAGCCCGGTGCAGTCGTCACGTTTTGCCCAAAGCTGCGGCCCACCGAGCGCCGCGGAGAGACGCGGCAGCGGCTCGAGCGGCGTCGGTGCGTGCAGCAGGTCGATCCGCGGCAGTTGATCCAGCGACCGCATAGGCGATCCTATTTCGTCCGACGGCGTGGCTAGATATTGCGCCGTGCCGCCCCCCTATCATAATTAGGGAGAACGAATAAGCCGGCATTCGCCGGATGGAGTGTCCCTTGGAATCCGACGCGGCTGCCCAGCGATGACCGACCGCTCCGCGCCAATCGATCCGAGGCGCTCGCATCACGATATGGGCGGGCTGCCCGCGGGGCCAGTCGAGGCGGCCGAGCACGACTACGCGCTCTGGGAAAAACGGGTCGACGCGATGATGATCCTGCTGTCGACAAGGGGGCTGATGACAGTCGACGAACTCAGGCGAAACACCGAGAGCCTGGGTCCGGACGCCTACGATCGGATGACTTATTACGAGCGCTGGATGCACGCTGTCGCGCAGACGATGATTCAGCGCGGGGTGGTCAGCATCGACGAGCTCGGCCGCAAGATCGCGGCGGTCGAGGGGCGCGCCGATGTCCCTCGCTGAAGCCGCGGCGCCTCGTTTCCAGCCCGGCGATCGTGTCGCGGTGCGCGCCGCCTATCCTCCGGGGCATGTGCGGACGCCCTATTACATTCGTGGCAAGGCCGGGGTTGTCGAACGCTTGTGCGGCGTCTTCGGCAACCCCGAGGAGCTCGCCTACGCGCGGCCCGGCCTGCCGCGGCAGCCGCTCTATCGCGTGCGCTTCCGGCAAGGCGACGTCTGGCCCGACTATCGCGGGCGGCTCGCCGATACGGTCGACATCGAAATCTTTCAGCATTGGCTGGAGCCGGCGCCATGACTGCTGACCATGATCACGACGAAGGCGGTTCGCACGATCATGCGGCGGCGCATCGCGATCCGCCTCGCCCCGACCTCGACGATACGCTCACCTACTACCGGGCGATGGAGATCGGCTTGCGCGAACTCCTGATCGAAAAGGGCGTCTTCACCGCCGATGACGTGCGCAGGCAAGTCGAAAACATGGACAACCGCGGCCCGGCGCAAGGCGCGCGGGTCGTCGCCAAGGCGTGGGCCGATCCCGACTATAAAAAGCTGCTGCTTCGCGACGGCGGCGAGGCCTGCGTCGCGGCAGGCTTCGACCGCGGACCCTACAAGCTGGTGGTGGTCGAGAACACTCCCGACACGCACAACGTGATCGTCTGCACGCTCTGCTCCTGCTATCCGCGCTGGCTCCTGGGGCTGCCTCCGGACTGGTACAAGAGCCGCGCCTACCGATCGCGGGTGGTGCGCGAGCCGCGCGCGGTTCTTCGCGAGTTCGGAACCGAGATCCCCGACGAGGTCGCGGTGCGGGTGCACGATTCGACCGCCGACATGCGCTATCTCGTGTTGCCTGAGCGCCCGGCGGGCACGGACGGGTGGAGCGAGGATCAGCTTGCCGAGTTGGTGTCGCGCGACGCCATGATCGGCGTCAGCCTGCCGCGGCGCGGGTGAGGCGCCTCACGCCTGGCCGGCGTCGGAGCCGTAGCGCGCCTGGCGGGCGCGGATCAGCGTGATCGCGAGCAGCGCCAGCGCGATGACCGCGAACGAGACGCCGGTGGTCGCGGTGCCGAGGGCGTAGATTTCGGGCGTCGTCACGGTGGTCGTCAAGGCCTGCAATTCCATTGGCAGCGTATTGTGCTCGCCCATCGCCTGGCTCGAGCGCGCGATCTCGTCCCACGAAAGGGTGAAGCCAAAGAGCCCGACGCCGATGACCGAGGGCAGGATGATCGGCAGGATGACGTGGCGCAATGTCTGCCACGGCGTCGCGCCGAGATCGCGCGCGGCCTCTTCGTAGCGGGCGTCGAACCGATTGAAGATCGCGAACATGACGAGGAGGCCGAACGGCAGCGTCCAGGTCAGATGCGCGCCAAGGCCCGAGGTGAAAGTCCCCATCGTCGTCTTCAAATCGCCGGCCAGCCACGCGGGCCCGTGGTTTTTGAGAAAGTCGTCGAGCAGGCGAAACTCGAGCGCAATGCCGAGCGAGGTGACGATCGAGGGCACGATCAGGCTCGCGACCGCGACGAAGAAGAGGAGGTCCGAGCCCTGGAACCGCTTGCGGAAGGCGAGGCCGGCGCTGAGCGAAAGCAGGACAGTGAGGACCATCACCACCACGCCGAGCTTGAGCGAGCGCTCGAAGGCGCCGCTGATGTCGACGATGCCGCCGCCATGCCACAGCCGCTCGAACCAGTGGGTGGAGATGCCGTTCAAGGGGAAGGTCAGGCCGCCGGTCGGACCCTGGAACGATAGGATGAAGATGACGATCATCGGCCCGTAGAGAAAGAGCACGAACAGCGCAAAAAAGGCCGCGAGCCAGTAGAACGCGGGAGAGCGGCCCTCGCCCATCTTTAGAGCTCCTTGCGCACGTCGACGATGCGGTTCAAGCCGACGATGATGAGCAGCGTCACGGCCAGCAGAATCACCGCGTTGGCGGCCGCGGGCGGGAATTGCAGGGCGTTCAGCCGCGTCTCCACGACCTTGCCGGCCGAGGCGATCTGTTCCCCGCCCATCACGTCGAAGGTGATGAAGTCGCCCATCACGATGGTGACGACGAAGATCGAGCCGATGACGATGCCGGGCTTCGACAGCGGAACGATCAGATTCCACAAGGTTTGCCACGCGGAGGCGCCGGAATTGTAGGCCGCCTCGACGAGCCTTCGGTCGATGCGCATCATCGAGTTGAAGATCGGCACCACCATGAAGAAGGTGAAGAGGTGGGTGAAGGCGAGGCCGACCGAGAACGGCGAATAGAGCAGCCACTCGACCGGCTTGTCGACGATGTGGGCGCGGGTCAGCGCGAGGTTCACGAGGCCGTTGCGGCCGAGCAGCGGAATCCACGAGATCATGCGGATCACGTTCGAGGTCCAGAACGGAATCGTGCACACGAGGAACAGGACCATCTGCATGGTCACGGTGCGAACGTGAAAGGCGAGGAAATAGGCGACGGTGAAGCCGATGAGGAGCGTCGACAGCCAGACGATGAAGCAGAATTTCGCGGTCGAGGCGTAGGTCCGCAGGATCGTGCAGACATCCGGCAGCTTGGCGAGGCACCCCTCGAAGTTCTCGGTGTAGCTGCGCATCGTGAACGACGGCAGCATCTCGTAATCGTTGTAGTCCCAGAAACTGACGATGACGACGAGGATGAGCGGGATGATGAAAAAGAACAGGAACACCAAGCCGAACGGCATGGCCTGAAGCCAGCCTGGGATTCCGACCCGGTCTATCGCGACGCGGTCCATCGATTCCAGCTTCGGCGCCGCGACGGCTCCTGTCTCGGCCGCCGCGGTCATCGGACAAACGCCGTCATCGCGAGCGTTAGCGAAGCGATCCAGGGGCCGCGAGGCGCCGTGCGTTCCCCTGGATTGCTTCGCCATAACCCGTCCGGAAGGACGGGCGTCTTTCGTCGCCCTATCGCTCGCAATGACGCCTCAGCTTCAAGTGGGAGAGTGAGAACCGACGGCTCTGTCGCTCGCCTTCACAGAGGCGGCGCGACAGAGCCCGAAGGACATCACGCCGCGATGAACTCATTCCATTTGCGGACCATGTAGTCGTTCTCGTCCATGACCGCGTTCCAGCAGGCGACGTTGCCCATGCGGTCGTCATAGGAGCCGCCGTCGCGCGTCGCGCCGGCCTTCTCGAGCAGCGAGCCGTCGGGTCCGTGGATGTCTTTTTCAGCCGGCTTGCCTTCCATCCAATAGGCCCACTCGTAGGGCTCCATATTGGCCTTGGCGGTCGACAGGACGGCCGAGTAATAGCCTTGCCGGTTGAGGTAGGCGCCCGCCCATCCCGACAGGTACCAGTTGACGAACTCGTAGACCATGTCGGCTTGCTTCGCCGTCACGCCCTTGGACATGCAGAACCCGGAGGCCCAGGAGCGATAGCCCTCCTTGAGCGGCTGGAAGATGCAGGGAATGCCCTTGGTCCGCACCGCCGTCACCGCCGGCGACCACATCGACTGGATCACCGTCTCGCCCGAGGCCATCAGGTTGACGCTTTCGTTGAAGTCCTTCCAGAAGGCGCGGAACTGGCCGGCCTTCTTGGCGTCGGTGAGGACCGCCATCGTCATGTCGATCTCGGGCTTCGTCATGTTGCCCTTGTCGGGATATTTGTACTTGCCGGTCGATTCCACCACCATCGCGGCGTCCATGATGCCGATCGAGGGAATGTTGAGGATCGCCGCCTTGCCCTTGAATTCGGGGTTGAGCAGTTCGGACCAGTTCTCGATCGGCCGCTTGATCAGGTCGGGGCGGATGCCGAGCGTGTCGGCGTTGTAGACGGTTGGGATCAGCGTCACCCATTCGGTCGGCGTGGCCGAGAATTTGGTCGAATGCTCGCCATCGAGGAACATCACCTTCTTGGGCGCGGTGCCCTGGTCGCCGATCACTTTGCCGTTGGGCAATTGGCCCTTGGTGAAGACCGGCGTTATGTTGTCGAATTCCTTGATCTTCTTGGCGTCCATCGGCAGGATGTTGCCCGACGGCACCAGCTTCTTGAGGCTGAAATACTCGGTGTCCAGAACGTCGAACGAGTTCGGCTGGGTGATCACCCGCTTGGTCACGTCGTCGGTGGTGGCGACGATGTTCTGGATGGTGATGCCGGTGTCTTCCTTCACCTTCTTGGTGATGTCGTCCGACTGGTTGACCGCGGTGCCGAGATAGCGCAGCACCTTCTCCTCCTGCGACCAGACGTAGGGGAAGCCGGTGATGGCTCCCGAACCGGCCGCGGCGCCCGCGAGGCCCGCGGCTCCTTTGATGAGCGCGCGGCGGCTCACGCCTTTCGCCGTCTTCACATCTTTCATCGACATCGCTTTCTCCTCCTAGTTTCCCAAAGCGTCACCGGGCCGGGGCGAGCGCGTGCACGTCCTTGTCGGCCCAGAGCACCGACACATTGTCGCCGACGCTGAGCGGCTCGCCGGCGAAGCTTTCGTCGCTCACCAGGGCGGTGAGCTCGGAATCTCCGGGGTGATCGAGCGCGACCTGATATTGGGCGCCCTGGTACTCGATTGCCCGCACCGCCGCGACGAGCCGCGCGTCATTGGCGCCGGCGCCGTTCACGTTGCGGCGGAGCGTGATGCGGTCGGCGCGCACGGCGACCGGGCCGAGCGGCGTCGCGATCACATTGTGGCCGCCGAGAAAACGGGCGATGAACTCGGTCGCCGGCTTTTCAAACAGGTCGCGCGGCGTCGCGATCTGCTCGATGCGCCCCTTGTTCATGACCACGACTTGATCGGCGAGCGCGAGCGCCTCGTCCTGGCCGTGCGTGACATGGATGAAGGGGATGTTGAGCTGCTTCTGGAAGCGGCGAAGCTCGGCGCGCATCCTGACCCGCAGGAAGGGATCGAGCGCCGACAAGGGCTCGTCCAGGAGGAGGATCTGGGGATTGGTGACCAGCGCCCTGGCCAGCGCGATGCGCTGCTGCTGGCCGCCCGACAATTGCGCCGGAACGCGCTCGGCGTATTGAGTCATGGCGACGAGCTCGAGGAACTCCATCGCTTGTCTGCGCCGCGTGGCTTTATCCACGCCCTTCATCTTGAGCGAGAAGGCGACGTTGTCGACGCAGGAGAGATGGGGAAAGAGCGCGTAGCTCTGGAACATCATCGCCGTGCCGCGCTTGGCCGGCGGCAATACGGTGACGTTGGTCGCGCCAATGAGGATGTCGCCTTCGGTCGCGCTCTCGTGGCCGGCGATCATTCTCAAGGTCGACGTCTTGCCGCAGCCCGACGGCCCGAGCAGACAGCAATAGGCGCCCGCAGGAACCTTGAGATCGATCGAATTGACCGCGGTCGCCGCGCCATAGCGTTTGGTGAGATGAATAAGTTCGAGGTCCGCCGGCTCCAATCTCACCTCACAAGCTGACCATCCGTCCGCGAGGGTATCGGTTTGCAACGCTCGTGCCAGCGGCGCGCGACCCGGAGACGCGGTTCAAACGTCTGTTTGGAAAGCGATTCCCGCCGGTTCCTGCGCTGCGCGAGCCACGCGCCAGCCGCGATATTGGGCGCCACTGTATAGAATTGCGGCGCCCTTAAGCCGAACGCGCCAAACAAAAAGGGCGGCATGAGAGCCGCCCTTTCCGTATCTCGCATCGAGTAAAACGGACCTCAGAAGTCCATGCCACCCATGCCGCCGCCGCCGCCGCCGCCCCCATCGGCATCGCGGGCTTCTCCTTCGGCATTTCGGCGACCATCGCTTCGGTGGTGATGAGGAGGCCAGCGACCGAGGCTGCGTCCTGCAGCGCCGTGCGAACGACCTTGGCCGGATCGACGATGCCGGCCTCGATCATGTCGACGTACTCCTCGGTCTGGGCGTTGAAGCCCCAGGTCTGCGACTTGTGCTCGCTGACCTTGCCGACCACGATCGAGCCCTCGGCCCCGGAGTTCTCGGCGATCTGGCGGATCGGCGATTCGAGCGCCTTGAGCACGATCGAGATGCCGGCCTGCTCATCCGAGTTTTCGCTCTTGAGCTTGGCGACCGCGGCCTTGGCGCGCAGAAGCGCGACGCCGCCGCCGGCGACAATGCCCTCCTCGACCGCCGCGCGGGTGGCGTTGAGCGCGTCGTCGACGCGGTCCTTCTTCTCCTTGACCTCGACCTCGGTCGCGCCGCCGACCCGGATCACCGCGACGCCGCCGGCGAGCTTGGCCAGCCGCTCCTGCAGCTTCTCCTTGTCGTAATCGGAGGTCGTCTCCTCGATCTGCGCCTTGATCTGGCCGATCCGGCCCTCGATGTCCGCCTTCTTGCCGGCGCCGTTGATGATCGTGGTGTTCTCCTTCTCGATCCGGACCCGCTTCGCCTTGCCCAGCATCTGAACGGTCACATTCTCGAGCTTGATGCCGAGGTCCTCGGCGATCATCGTGCCGCCGGTCAGGATCGCGATGTCCTCGAGCATCGCCTTGCGGCGATCGCCGAAGCCCGGCGCCTTGACCGCCGCCACCTTCAGGCCGCCGCGCAGCTTGTTGACGACCAGCGTCGCCAGCGCCTCGCCCTCGATGTCCTCGGCGATGATGAGGAGCGGCTTGCCGGTCTGCACCACCGCTTCCAAAACCGGAAGCATCGGCTGCAGCGAGGAGAGCTTCTTCTCGTGGATCAGGATATAGGGATCCTCAAGCTCGGCCAGCATCTTCTCGGCGTTGGTGATGAAATAGGGCGAGAGGTAGCCGCGGTCGAACTGCATGCCCTCGACCACGTCCAACTCGGTCTCCAGGCTCTTGGCCTCCTCGACCGTGATCACGCCCTCGTTGCCGACCTTCTGCATCGCGTCGGCGATCATCTTGCCGATCGACTTGTCGCCGTTGGCGGCAATCGAGCCGACCTGCGCGACTTCCGAGGATTCCTTGATCTTCTTCGACCGCTTGGCGATGTCCTTGACCGCTTCCGCAACCGCGTGATCGACGCCGCGCTTCAAGTCCATCGGGTTCATCCCGGCGGCGACCAGCTTCGCGCCCTCGCGGACGATCGCCTGAGCCAGAACGGTGGCGGTGGTGGTGCCGTCGCCGGCGGTGTCATTGGTCTTCGAGGCGACTTCGCGCACCATCTGCGCGCCCATATTCTCGAACTTGTCTTCGAGCTCGATCTCCTTGGCGACGGTCACACCGTCCTTGGTGATGCGAGGGGCGCCGAACGACTTGTCGAGGATGACGTTGCGGCCCTTGGGCCCGAGCGTCACCTTGACGGCGTTGGCGAGAATGTCGACGCCGCGCAGCATCTTGTCGCGGGCGTCGGAGGAAAAACGTACGTCCTTGGCAGCCATTTGCTTTCAGTCCTTAGGATTTGTTGATAAGAGCTTGATTTCAGGCGGCTTTCTTGGAGGCGACGGAGCCTTCAATCACGCCCATGATGTCGGACTCCTTCATGATCAGGAGCTCCTCGCCGTCGATCTTGACCTCGGTGCCGCTCCACTTGCCGAACAGCACCTTGTCGCCGACCTTGACGTCGACCGGAATGAGCTTGCCGCTTTCATCGCGACCGCCGGGGCCTACGGCGATGATCTGACCCTCTTGCGGCTTCTCCTTGGCGGTGTCCGGGATGATGATGCCGCCTTTCGTTTTTTCCTCGCCCTCGAGGCGACGGACGACCACGCGGTCATGCAGGGGACGGAATTTCATGAATGTTTCCTCTTTCGAATTCGCCCGCTCAGGGGCGCGGACAATCTGCTGGCACTCGCTAAGAGAGAGTGCTAGCGGCGTTCAGATAGGGACATCGGGGCCCGCCGTCAAGCCGCAGGGATCGAACCGAAGACCGGATTATTGCTTCGATCGGCAGGTCGAAACGGGGATTGGCCGCTTTGCGGGCCGCGCTCAATAGAGGGCTCGATTAAATGGAACCGGTCGATGGCCTCGTGCGTTGTTCAGTCAGTAGCGCGTCAGCATAGCGGCGGACGTTCTGACTGAATTGATCGGCAACGCGCAAAAGCGGAAAGGCCTGAGGCCAAGCGCAGGGCGACGCGTCAGCTATTCGGACCGGAAATGGCTGAGAGTGAACTTTATTTTAAGACAGGGTTTGCTCGGTTTTTCGACGCCGAAGCTTGCGAAGTCGAAACTCGGACTTATGTCGAGGGATAAAGTGATCCCGCGGCCTCGCGCCGCATAGCACGAACGAAAGGGAGGTCGCCATGACACACGGCGTTCTTCGAGTTTCCGCCATCGCCCTCGGCATGGCCGCTATGGCAACACTGTCTCCGCTTTCCGCGGCGAGTGCTGCAACCGCAGCAACCGCTGTGCATCACACGACCCATGGCGTTCACGGGCGCCTCTACGCTCATCACTATGTCCACCATTACGCCCACCATTACGCCCACGGCGTGCATCGTTACGCCTATGGCAATGGCTATGGCTACAATCCAGGCGCAGCCGCCGCCGCAGGAGTAATCGGGGGCATCCTCGGAGCGGGCGTAGCCGGCGCCTATCCGTATGGCTGCGACGCCTATGGCGATGGTTACTGCCCCGGCTACGGCTGGGGCGACTCTTTCTCGCCCTATTACGGCTACGGCTATGGCCCCTACTACGGCGGCTATGGCGGCTACGGCCGTTATGGGAGCTATGGCCGGTTTGGCCACGGCTTCTACGGCGGAGCGGGCCGATTCGCCGGCGGCAATTTCGGCCGCATGGGCGGCAACTTCGGGCACATGGGCGGCAACTTCGGCCACATGGGCGGCTTTGGCGGCGGCCACTTCGGCGGCGGCGGCTTCGGCGGCGGCCATATGGGCGGCTTCGGCGGCGGCCACATGGGCGGCTTCGGCGGCGGCGCGCATATCCATTAAGCGCCCGCATGATATTGCGACTTCGGGCGGCTCCGGTGGCCGCCCGAAAATGTTTTCGCAAGCGCAGTTCGCGCAGAGGCGGATTCAGCCTCCTCGTCTCTCATGTTCGCCCTCAAGAGGCTCGGCGCAGTTGATTGGCCCGTGCGGCGAAAATGCCGTCGGCGAGGAAGGCTCGGCTGCGCCGATCGATGCGACCGGCAGGTCTAGTGGCGGGAACCTCGGGCCAGCGGCTGCGTTCACTCGGTGGAGGCTTTAACGCGGCGCGGCGCGCCGCTAACCACATGGGAGGTCTCGATGACCCAGAGCGTTCTTCGAATATCGGCAATCGCGCTCGGCGCGGCTGCTTTTGTTTCGCTATCTCCTCTCTCCGCCGCCCGCGCGGATTCGTCCGCCGAGCCGGCGCCTTCTCCGAGCCAGGCGGCGCCCGCCCCCGCGACTGCTCCGACCGCGCCCGCTGCGCAGGCGCCCCGCGCGGCTGCGCCCTCGCTGGCCGAGCCGGCGCCGACGCCAAGCTGGGCGGAAGGGCCACAGAACCGGGCGACGGCTAGCGAGCATACTTACGTGCGCCACGATGCCCACCGCTATACGCGGCGCTATGCTTGGCGGAACGGCCATCGTTACGTCCACGACGACAACAACCCCGTGGCGACTGCCGCCGCCGGGATGGTCGACGGCGTCGCCGATCTGGGCTCGCTTGCCGCCTATCCGTTCTATTGCTTCCCGAACTACGGTTCGTGCCCCGTCTCCTGGCCGTATCGCTGAGGCGGCTGCCGCGCGCGGCTGAACGTTCGCCGGCGCGACCTTACGGCTTCGGGCCGCCCATCGGGCCGCCCGGCGTCGTTGGCGCGCCGGCGACGTCAGCGAACCACTTCGCGAACAGCGCGTCGAACTCGCCGTCCTCCTTCATGAGATGCAGCCACTGGTCGACGAAGGCCTTCAACGTCGGGTCGGGGGCCATCCAGTACGCTTTCTCGGCGAAATCGAACGGCTGGTCCGGGTGGATGGCGCAAAGGACGCCCGGATGCAGCTTCGCCTGGAAGCGGGTTTCTGAGGCGTCGGTGATCATCAGATCCGCGCGCCCCGCGGCCAATTGATCGAAAATCGTGAGATTATCCGGATAGAGGACGATGTCGGCCGCGTGCAGGCGGGCGCGGTCGAAGCGCTCATTGGTTCCGCCGGGGTTGGCGATCACCTTGACGCCGGGGCGGTCGATCTCGGCCAGGGTTTGAAACTTTTGCTGATCCGAACAGCGGGCGATCGGCGTCTTGCCGTCGCGCAGGTAGGGCGAGGAGAAGAAGCCAATCTTCTGTCGTTCGAGCGTGACCGAAACCCCGCCCATGGCGATGTCGAAGTCGCCGTCGGCGAGCCCCTTGGCCACGGCGCTCCAGGTCGTGGGGGCGAAAGCGATCGGAACCCCGAGCGCCTTGGCGAGCGCGCGGGCCATGTCGATGTCGAAGCCGGAATATTCGCCGCTGTCCCTGTCGAGGGCGGTGAACGGCCGATAGTCGCCGGTCGTGCCGACCCGAAGCACTTGACGCTCGAGGATGGCGTCGAGACGCGACCCCTGGGCCAATGCGGGAGCGGCGAGCGCCGCCCAGAGCGCCGCGGCGAGAAGCGCGAGCGCGCGCACGGGTTTACGTCCTTGACCGCGCGGGGCGCGCCTCACGCCGCCCGCAGGAGCCGCTCCACCTCATTCACCAGGTCGCGAAGATGGAACGGCTTGGAAAGGATGCGCGCGTCTTTCGGCGCGGAATTGTCGGGGTTCAGCGCGACCGCGGCGAAGCCGGTGATGAACATGACCTTGATCTCCGGGTCGAGCTCGGTCGCGCGGCGGGCGAGCTCGATGCCGTCCATCTCCGGCATGACGATATCGGTCAACAACAGCTCGAACGGCTCCTCGCGCAACCGATTGTAAGCTGAGAGCCCATTGTCGAAAGACGCGACCGCGTAGCCCGCGTTCTGCAGCGCCTTGACGAGGAAGCGCCGCATGTCGTTATCGTCCTCCGCAAGCAAGATCTTGGCGGAAATCTCGACCGGCGTCTGCATCACTCTCCCCTGGCGAGGCTTGCAACTTTGCGGCGCCCCGGTAAAGATTTCTTGAACCGGCTCTCAAGGCTCGCCTCGCGCCGGCGTTCGGCGCTATGATAAAGCCGAACCGCGCGCTTCGAGCAAGCGCCTGTGGGAGGGCCGATGGAACAGGTCGAGCGAATCGCAATCCAGGATTTCGATCGTCCGATCGAGACGATCGAGCCGGTCCGGCTGGCGTCGCCGCTCGTCTTCAGTTCGCCCCATTCCGGCTCGACCTATCCGCCGCGCTTCCTCGCCGCCTCGCGGCTCGATCCGCTGACGCTGCGCCGCTCGGAAGACGCCTTCGTCGACGAACTGTTCCTGCCGTGCGTCGCGCTCGGCGCGCCGCTTCTCAGGGCGCTCTTTCCGCGCGCCTATCTCGACGTGAACCGCGAGCCTTACGAGCTCGATCCGCAGGTTTTCGACGGCCGCCTGCCCGAGTTCGCCAACACCCGCTCGCTTCGCGTGGCGGTCGGGCTCGGCACCATCCCGCGAGTGGTCGGCGACGCGCAGCCGATCTACAAGAAACCGCTCTCGATCGCCGACGGTCTTGGCCGGATCGACGCGCTATACAGGCCGTATCACGCGCAACTGAAAGCGCTGATGGAGCGCGCGCGCGCCTGGTTCGGGGTTGCGGTGCTGCTCGACTGCCACTCGATGCCCTCCAACGCCGCCGACGTCAGCGGGCTCGACATCGTGCTTGGCGATCGCTATGGCGCGAGCGCGGCGCCCGCCGTCGTCGAGGCGCTCGAGGCGAGCCTGAAGGGCGCGGGCTATCGGGTCCGCCGCAACAAGCCATTCGCGGGCGGCTTCATCACCGAGCATTTCGGCGCGCCCGCCGAAGGCGCGCACGCGGTCCAGATCGAGATCGCCCGGGCGCTCTATCTGGACGAGCGCCGGATCGTCAGGACCGAACGGTGGAATTCCTTGAGGGAAGATCTGTTCATGGCGGCGAAGGCGCTGGCGCGGGAGTTCGGGGGGGAAACCGAAGCGGGCCGGCTCGCGGCCGAGTGAAGCACGGGCGACCCTGGGGGGAAAGCCGGAACAGCAGATCATGCCGCGCTGCAACGTGCGCCGATTGCAGCGCACAACCGCCCGACTCGCGGCGCCGGAGAAAAAAGGAGGCCGCCATGTCGCCATGGCGGCCCTAAGTCTAGGGAGGAAACGCCCAAGGAGGGCATATGCGGCAGGTCATGCCGCACCGCAACAATATCGGCGCTGACCGCGGCAGTTGCAAGGCCTTTCTTCATCGGTTGGGCAGTCGCCCACTGAATTCAGGGGACTGTTGCAATCCGGTTCCTGTTTGACGGAGGGGCGAAAATGCCAATAAAATCTATTATAACAATGGCCTATAACGATATATATCGGCTCGAGGGCGACCGAGCTATCACATGTCGGGATAGCAGATATGCGCCTCGGGCATGACTTTTATCGCACTCATGGGAATTTTGCATGACCGCAGTCGACTTCGCCGCCTTCGTCGACCGACTCGCGCAGCTTTCGGGCGAAGTGATTCTCCCGTTTTTTCGCAGCGCGATCGGGGCGGAGGACAAGTCGCGCGGCGGCGTCTTCGATCCCGTCACCGAGGCCGACCGCGGCGCCGAAGCGGCCATGAGGCGGCTGATCGGGCAGACGTTTCCCGACCACGGCGTGATTGGCGAGGAATACGGGCGCGATCGCCCCGACGCGGAATATGTCTGGGTGCTCGATCCGATCGACGGCACCAAGAGCTTCATCTCCGGCCTGCCGACCTGGGGAACGCTGATCGGGCTCATGCACCGCGGCCGGCCGGTCTACGGCATGATGGCGCAGCCGTTCACCCGCGAGCGGTTCTATGGCGACGGCAAACGCGCGAAGCTGCGCACGCTCGCGTCCTCCCGCGGCGAAGCGCCGCCGGCGGAATGGGCGACGCGGGCGTTGCGCGCGCGCTCGTGCGCTTCCTTGCGCGAGGCGACGCTGATGACGACGAGCCCGCTCCTGATCCGCGACGCGGCCGACCGCGCGGCTTACGCCCGGGTCGAAAGCGAGGTCCGCCTCGTCCGGTACGGCGGCGACTGCTACGCCTATTGCGCGCTGGCTGCGGGTTTCATCGACCTTGTCATCGAAACCAATCTTAAAGCCCACGACGTCGTCCCGCTCATGCCGATCATCGAAGGGGCAGGCGGCATAGTCTCGACCTGGGACGGCGAGGACGCCGCCAAGGGCGGCCGCATCATCGCCGCCGGCGATCGGGCGGTTTATGAGGAGGCGCGGCGCCTCTTGCTCGCCCGATAGGCGAAAATCGGTCGGGGTCGAGTTGGCCGGTCAGTCAGCCGGTTTGGACGACGGGGCGGCGCCGGCCTTTTTCGCTTTGCTCTTTTGACCCTGAGCCTTGCCCGCCGCGCGCCGCATATAGGTATGCGGGCCGCTCCAGCCGGGCAAATAGTCGGCGTCCGGGGTCTTCGCCAACGCCAGCGCCTTGGTCAGGGCGGCGGCGAAATCGGCCTTGATCGCCTTGGGCTTGATGCGCGGGCGCAGGAAATCGGCCCACAGGAACTCCGAGAACGGCGTCGTATCCTTGGCGAAGCCGCCGAGCGCGCGCAATTCGCCGGCGAGCGACCGATAGGGATCATCCTCCATACCCTTGACCGTCTTCGGCAGCTCGGAAAACGGCCGACGGCGGCCCTTGCCGTCAAACGGATGGGCCCAGCCGTGGAAGTCCATCATGTTCCAGAAATGCTCCCTCGACAGGCGGCTGAGGTCCGCAACCACGGTCACGAACACGCTTCTCAGCCCTTCTTCGTAGAGCGCGCGGGCCAGATGGTGGTGATCGATCAGATAGGGCTCGCCCTTGAGGCCGGTGATCACCGGAACCATGTGGGCGGCGAGAAATTTGGTCAGGTCGCCGGCGGTCTTCTGTTTCCACGCGGCGCGCTTGACGTGAACTTCGTTCATGCCGAGCGTCATCTGGGTCGGACGCAGGCTCAGGATCGGCGTCGGCTCGAGAAAGGGGTCGCGCGGACTAAGAGGCATAAAATCCCCCCTGGGTCGGCCCGATTAAGGGCGATTGTCGCAAAACTGTCTCATCTGTCGCGCGAGGTCAACGGACTCGCTGCGGCAATGTGTAAAATTGGCCGTCGCCGGCCCATGCGGAGCCCTTGCGGATCGCCATTTGACCCTCTCGACAAATCGTGTTTTGTCGCGCCGCACGCCATGATCCCGACAGTCCCGCGAGAACGCTTGGCCATGCGGCCCGAACGATACAACGTGCGCGAATCCGAAACCAAGTGGCGAAAGGCCTGGGCGGACGCGGAAATCTTCAAGACGGCTAACGACGATCCTCGGCCGAAATATTACGTCCTCGAGATGTTCCCTTACCCGTCGGGGCGCATACACATGGGCCACGTGCGCAACTACGCCATGGGCGACGTGGTGGCGCGCTATCGGCGCGCGCGCGGCTTCAATGTCCTTCATCCGATGGGCTGGGACGCCTTCGGATTGGCGGCCGAAAACGCCGCGATGCAGAACAGCACCCATCCGGCGGAATGGACATACGCAAACATCGCGACCATGCGGGCCCAGTTGCAGTCGATGGGCCTGTCGCTCGACTGGTCGCGCGAGATCGCAACCTGCGATCCGAGCTACTACAAGCATCAGCAGAAGCTGTTCCTGGACTTCCTCGACGCGGGCCTCGTCGTGCGCAAGAAGTCGAAGGTCAATTGGGATCCGGTCGATCACACGGTGCTCGCCAACGAACAGGTGATCGACGGCCGCGGCTGGCGTTCGGGGGCGATCGTCGAGCAGCGCGAGCTGACGCAGTGGTTCTTCAAGATCACCGACTATTCGGACGACCTGCTCGCGAGCCTCGACCGTCTCGACCGGTGGCCGGAAAAAGTCCGCCTGATGCAGAAGAACTGGATCGGGCGCTCGGAGGGCCTTCTCGTTCGTTTCGCCGTCGATGAGGCGACCCTCGGCGCGCTCGCGGGCGAACCGGAGACGAGCGAGCTTGAGATCTACACCACCCGCCCGGACACGCTGTTCGGCGCGAAATTCATGGCGATCGCGCCCGATCATCCGCTGGCCGCCGCGGCGGCGAAGCGCGACCCGGCGCTCAAGGCGTTCATCGAGGAATGCCGCAGGATCGGCACCTCAGTGGCTGCGATCGAGACCGCGGAGAAACGGGGCTACGACACTGGCGTCAAGGTCGTTCACCCATTCGACCCTGCCTGGCGCCTCCCGGTCTATGTCGCCAATTTTGTCCTGATGGAATATGGCGCGGGCGCGATTTTCGGCTGCCCGGCGCACGACCAGCGCGATCTCGATTTTGTCCGCGCCTATGGCCTCGGCGTGACCCCGGTGGTTTGCCCGGCCGAACTCGATCCCGCCAACTTCACCATCGATCGGACCGCCTATGAGGGCAACGGCGTGATGATCAATTCGCGCTTTCTCGACGGGCTGACGGTCGAAGAGGCGAAAGAGGAAGTCGCGCGCCGCCTGGAGGACTTGAACCTCGGCGATCGGCCGCAGGCCAAGCGGCAGATCAACTACAAGCTAAGGGACTGGGGCGTCTCGCGCCAGCGCTATTGGGGTTGCCCGATCCCGATCATCCATTGCGAGGCTTGCGGGATCGTGCCAGTCCCGGTCGAGGATTTGCCGGTCAAGCTGCCCGAAGACGTGACCTTCGATCAGCCGGGCAATCCGCTCGACCGTCATCCGACCTGGAAGCACGTCGCCTGTCCGCAATGCGGTCGCGCGGCGACGCGCGAGACCGACACGATGGATACGTTCGTCGATTTGTCCTGGTATTTCGTGCGCTTCACCGACCCGGCCAACACGGCCGCCCCGACCAATCCGGCGATGGCCGATCATTGGCTCTCGGTCGACCAATATATCGGCGGCATCGAGCACGCGATCCTGCATCTCCTCTATTCGCGATTCTTCACCCGCGCGATGCGCAAGTGCGGCTATCTCGATCTCGACGAGCCGTTCGCCGGTCTCTTCACCCAGGGAATGGTGGTGCACGAGACCTATCGCGACGCGCGCGGGCAGTGGCTCGCGCCGTCCGAGGTTCGCGTCGAGGCGGAGGGCGACGCGCGTCGCGCCGTTCTCCTGGACGGCGGCGAGCCGGTCGAGATCGGCCCGATCGAGAAGATGTCGAAGTCGAAGCGCAACACGGTCGATCCCGACGAGATCATCGCCAGCTACGGCGCCGATACGGCGCGATGGTTCATGCTGTCGGACTCGCCTCCCGAGCGCGACGTCTTCTGGACGGAGGCGGGGGTCCAGGGCGCGTATAAGCAGACGCAGCGCCTGTGGCGGCTGATCTGCGACATCGAACGCGTCGTCGGCCCTGAGCGTCCGGCGCCGCCGGCGGATTGCGGCGATGAAGCGCGGCGCATCCGCCGAATCGCCCACGCGACCGTGGCCAAGATCGAGGACGAGATCGAGCGCCTCAGGTTCAACGTCTGCATCGCCGCGATCTACGAGCTCGCCAACGAGCTCGCGGCGGCGGTGGGAGCGATCCGCGAGACGCCGGTCGCCGACGATCTCCGCGCGGCCTTCGCCGAGGCGGGCGACCTTCTCGTCCATTGCTTCGCGCCGATGATGCCCCATCTGGCGGAGGAATGCTGGGAGGCGCTCGGCCACAAGGGATTCGTCGCCCAGAGCCCGTGGCCGGTCGCCGACCGCCGCCTGCTCGTTTCGAACAGCGTAACCTATGTCGTTCAGGTCAACGGCAAGAAGCGGGGCGAGCTCTCGATCGAGCGGGACGCCGATGCAAACCGGATCGAGCGCGCGGCGCTCGGCCTCGACGCGGTCGTTCGGGCGATGGATAGTAAACCCGCCCGCAAGGTGATCATCGTGCCGCTGAGGATCGTCAATGTCGTGGTCTAGAGGCCTACGCGCCGTTGCGGCGCTCACGCTCGCCGGCGCCCTCGCGGGCTGCTTCCAGCCCCTCTACAGCGAGGCCGCCCACCCCGGTCTCGCCGATGACGTTCGCGCGATCGAGGTCGTGCCGATCAAGGACCGGATCGGCCACTATCTCGGCAACGACCTTACATCCGACCTCAATGGCACCGGCCAGACGCCGCCGCCGAAATATCGTCTGACGGTGACGGTATCG
This sequence comes from uncultured Alphaproteobacteria bacterium, assembly GCA_963749715.1. Lineage (GTDB taxonomy): Bacteria > Pseudomonadota > Alphaproteobacteria > Rhizobiales > Beijerinckiaceae > Roseiarcus. The sequence goes on along the minus strand of CAVVNR010000002.1, from coordinate 69,677 downwards.
ACCGGCACGTCGACGCCGACGGTCAATTCGGAAATCAACGTCGCCACTTCGGCGACCATGACCGGAGAAGCCAAGTTCACGCTGAACAAGGTCGATGGCGGCGCGAAAGTCCTGGAAGGCAACGCCGTCGCCGCCGCCGCCTACGACCGCTCCCAGGAGCGGTACAACGATTTGCGCGCGGCCCGCGACGCCGAGATCCGCCTCGCCCGCGCGCTTTCGGCCGAGATTTCCTTGCGCGTCGCCTCGGGGCTGGCCGGAAAAAGCTCGTGAGGCCCTGTCGCGGCCTCGCGCTTGCGCGCTAGCTTAAGGGAATGTTCGCTTACGCCATTCAGCGGATCGTCCTGTTCGCGGCCACGCTCCTCATCGCCTCGATGGTGGTGTTCGCGGTCATGAACATTCTGCCCGGCGACGCCGCGCAGACCATGCTCGGGCCGACCGCGACGCCCGAGGCGGTCGCCGCGTTGTCGCACAAGCTCGGCCTCGATCAGCCGGCGCCCGTTCGTTACGCCAACTGGATTGGCGGGGCGCTGCGCGGCGATCTCGGCCTTTCCTATGCCTACGGCTCGCCGATCGCTCCGCTGATCGCCTCGAGTTCTCGCGGTCAGCGCGCCTCTGGCGCTAATGGCGATGGCGTTTGCCGCCTCGGTCGGGCTTGCCGCCGGCGTCTACGCCGCCGGTCGGCGCGGCCGCGCGGGCGATGCGATCGCGATGGGCTTAAGCCAGGTCGGCATCGCCACGCCGAACTTCTGGCTGGCGATCCTGCTCGTGCTCTTCTTCGCCGTGACGCTGAGGGTCGTTCCGGCGGGCGGCTTTCCGGGCTGGCGGGAGCCGGCGCGGGCGTTTGGCGCGCTGATCCTGCCGGCGGTCGCGCTCGGGGCGGTGCAGGCGGCGATCCTGACCCGGGTGACCCGCTCGGCGCTCATCGAGGCGCTGAACGAGGACTTCATGCGCACCGCCCGCGCCAAGGGCGTGTCGCGCCGCGCCGCGCTCTGGCGCCACGCGCTGCCCAACGCGTTGACGCCGATCCTCACCATCATGGGACTGCAATTCGGCAGCCTGATCGCCGGGGCGATCGTGGTCGAGAACGTGTTCGTTCTGCCCGGTCTCGGCAGGTTGATGCTGCAATCGATTTCCAATCGCGACACGCTGGTGGTGGAGAATGGGGTGATGCTCTTGGCGGTGATCGTGATCGGACTGAACTTCATCGTCGACATCGCCTGCGCGGCGATCGATCCGCGGCTCCGGGCCCCGGCGGCGTGAGCTCCGAGCGCCCCATTCGTCCGCGCGGCGGCGCGGGCTTGTGGCTCGGCGCGACGCTTGTCGCCGCGCTGATCGCGGCCGCGGCTCTGTCGCTGGTGTGGACGCCCTATCCGCCGGCCGCGATCGACATTCCGCACAAGCTCGCGGCGCCTTCGGCGGCGCACTGGTTCGGCACCGACAATCTCGGCCGCGACGTCGCCTCGCAAATCCTGGCCGGCTCGCGGGTCTCGATCGTCGTCGGCGTGGTCGCCGTCGGCATCGGCCTTGCTTTCGGCGTCGTCCTCGGACTCTTGGCGGCGTTCGCCAAGGGCCTCGTCGAGGACGGGATCATGAAACTCAGCGACTTCGTCTTCGCTTTTCCGGCGCTGTTGACGGCGATCATGCTGACATCGACCTTCGGCCCCGGCGTGGTCAACGCCATCGTCGCGATCGGCGTCTTCAACGTGCCCGTCATCGCCAAGCTCACGCGCGCGACCGCCAATGGCGTGCTTTCGCGCGAATATGCGCTCGCCGCCCGGGCCGCCGGGCGCGGACCGGTCGCGATCGCTTTCGATCATGTCCTGCCCAACATCGCCCCGGCGCTGATTGTCCAGGCGACGATTCAATTCGCGATCGCCATCCTGGCCGAGGCGGCGCTGTCCTATCTCGGCCTCGGCGCGCAGCCGCCGCAGACGTCGTGGGGCAAGATGCTGGCCGACGCCCAGAACGTTCTCTACAACGCGCCGAGGCTCGCGCTCTACCCGGGCCTCGCGATCGCGCTCAGCGTGCTCGGCCTCAACCTTCTCGGCGATGGCCTGCGCGATGCGCTCGATCCGAAACTGAAGGCGCGGGTCTGAGATGCTGCTCGAAGTCGCCGAGCTCGCCGTCGAACTGCCGGCGCCCGGGGGCGCGCAGCGCGTCGTCGACCGAACGTCGTTTTCGCTCGCGGAGGGCGAGAGCCTTGGGGTTGTGGGCGAATCGGGCTCCGGCAAGACGATGACCGCGCTCGCCCTGATGGCTCTGACGCCCGAGGGCGCGCGCGTCTCGGGTTCGATCCGGTTCGAGGGGCGGGAGCTCGTCGGCCTCTCCGAAGAGGCGATGCGGCAATTGCGCGGCGATCGCATCGCCATGATCTTCCAGGAGCCGATGACGGCGCTCAATCCGCTCCACAGCGTGGGGGCGCAAGTCGCCGAGCCGCTGATGCTCCATCGCGGGCTGGCGAAAGGGGACGCGCGCCGCCGGGCGGTCGAGCTGCTCGAACATGTGCGCCTGGCCGAGCCTGAACGCGCCGCTCGCTCCTATCCGTTTGCGCTTTCGGGCGGCGAACGCCAGCGGGCGATGATCGCCATGGCGATCGGCTGCACGCCGCGCCTGGTCATCGCCGACGAGCCGACGACGGCCCTCGACGTCACCGTGCAGGCGCGCATTCTCGCCCTCATCGACGGGCTGCGGGCCGAATTGGGAATGGCGATCCTCCTGGTCAGCCACGATCTCGCGGTGATCGCCGGGCATTGCGACCGCGTGATGGTGATGTATGCCGGCGTCATTATGGAGACCGGGCCGGTCGAGGCAGTGCTGCGCGAGCCGAGAAACCCGTATACGCTCGCGCTGCTCGAGGCTCGCCCGCGGCCGGGCGCGCCGCGCGGCGCGCGCCTCGCCACCATTCCCGGCGCGCCGCCCCCCGCCCACGATCATCGCGCCGGCTGCCCTTTCGCCGGCCGATGTCAGCTCGCCGTCGAACGATGCCGAACGACGCCGCCGCCCTTGGTTCCATTTGGCGCGAACCAGGTGTCGCGCTGCCATCGCGCGGGCGAAGTCGGTCTTGCCAAATGAGAGATCCGCCGCTGCTCGAGGTCTCTTCGATCGTCAAGAGCTATCGCGTCGCCGGCGCCGGCCCGTTTTCGCGGAGGGCCTCGCGGCCGGCGCTGGCCGGCGTGAGCTTCTCCGTGCGGCAGGGGCGCTCCTTCGGGATCGTCGGCGAATCGGGCTCCGGCAAATCGACCCTGGCGCGCATCGCGCTCGCGCTCGACCGGCCGGATTCGGGGACGGTGCGCCTCGAGGGACGCTCGCTCTTCGATTTGCCGCGACGCGAGCTGCGCGCGATGCGGGCGCATATGCAGATGGTCTTCCAGGACCCCTATGGTTCGCTCGACCCCAGGCAGCGGGTCGAGAAAATCGTGGCTGAGCCACTGGCGGCGCTCGGCGGAGCGGGCAGGATCGAGCGCCGCGCGCGCGTCCTGGCCTCGCTCGATGCGGTCGGCCTCAAGGCTTCGGACGCGGCGAAGCATCCGCACGAGTTTTCCGGCGGCCAGCGGCAGCGCATCGCCATCGCGCGAGCGCTCATCACTCGGCCAAAACTCGTCATCGCCGACGAGCCGGTGTCGGCGCTCGACGTCTCGGTGCAGGCGCAGGCCCTCAACCTGATGAGCGATCTCGAGCGCGAGGCGGGCGTGACCTTTCTCCTGATCAGCCACGACCTCGCCGTCGTCGCCCACATTTGCGAGACGACCGCGGTGATGTATCGCGGGCGCATCGTCGAAATCGGCAAGACGGAAGACCTGTTCGCCGAACCCGCGCACCCCTATACCCGCGAACTCGTCGATGCGACGCCTCGCCTCGATCGGTCGACGCGCGTTGCGCCGCTCGCGCCCCTGAACGGCGGGACGGAAGCGACCGATGGCTGCCCGTATGCCGGGCGCTGCGCGTTCGTCCGTCCGCGCTGCCGTGACGAGGCGCCAATTCTTGAATCGAAGGGAGATGGAAGTCGCGAGGTCGCGTGCCACTATCCTCTTGGTTGTTAGGTCAGCGACATTGACATTAATGTAATGCTTTTTTACATTCGACGGCTCTTGCGCGCCGCTTGGCGTCTCCCGATCTGACAGGCGCGCGAGCGATCGCCGGTGCAGGCGTCGCCGGCATGATGATTACGGAGGCTCGTAATGGGCACGGCTGATAATACGATGGGTGGTTCGTACGGAGCGCGGGAATTCGGCCCGAACGAATGGGCGGGCGCCCGATGGCGGCGCGCCGGCTCACGCTGGACCGCGTTTGAGATCGTCGCCATGATTCTCGGCTTCGTCGTGTTCTGGCCGATCGGTCTGGCGATTCTCGGCTACAAGCTCTGGCAGGGCCGGCATGGCGGGCCCGATCTGCAGACGCTGGCGACCAACAAGTGGCAGGATGCGCGCACCATGATGAGCTCAAATTCGTCCTTCGCCTCGACCTGGGGCTGCGGCGGCGCGATGAGGCGCGCAAACCGCTACTATGCCTCGACGACCGGCAACGCCGCGTTCGACGAGTGGCGCACCGCGGAGCTCGCCCGGCTCGACGAAGAGCGCCGCAAGCTTGACGACGCGCAACGCGAGTTCGCGGAATATGTCGACGCGATCCGTCGCGCCAAGGACCGCGAAGAGTTCGAGCGCTTCATGGCCGAGCGCCGCGCCCGTCCGGCCGGCGGCGGTTCCGAAACGCATTGAGCGTCTCCCCCTTCCTTAAGGCTGCGCTTCAAGGTCCCTTCTTCCCCGGACCGGGGGGACCTTGCGCGCTTGACGATCGCTTGTCTCGCGGTGGTATGCTCCTGGGCCCTTTCTCCCCAGCCTTGGAGCGTCTCATGCGCCGCGCATATCCGCCTTTGTTGTCGCTCGGCCTGGCCTTCCTAGCCTCGACCAGCCTCGCGCTCGCCAAGGACAGCGTCACGATCGGCATGGTGCTCGAGCCGCCGGGGCTCGATCCGACCAGCCGGCGCCGCCGCGGCGATCGGCGAAGTGACGCATTACAACATCTTCGAGGGCCTGACCAAGATCAACGAGGACTTCTCGATCACGCCGCTGCTCGCCGAGAAATGGGAGTTCTCGCCCGATCCCAAGACGCTGACCTTCACGCTCAAGCCGAACGTCAAGTTCCAGGACGGCGAGCCCTTCTCCTCCAAGGACGTCAAGTTCTCGTTCGAGCGCTTCGGCGCGAAGGATTCGACCAACAAGGACAAGGCCTTCTTCGCCTCGATCGAGTCGATCGAGACGCCCGATCCGATGACGGTCGTGCTCAAGTTCAAGGACCCGAGCTTCGGGCGCTTGTTTCATCTCGGTCTTAGACACCGCTGTCATCATCGACGAGAAGAGCGCGGCGACGGAGGCGACAAACCCAGTCGGCACCGGCCCCTACAAGTTCGGCTCGTGGACGAAGGGCGCGTCGGTCACCCTCGACAAGTGGGACGGCTACCGTGACGCCGGCGCAAGATCGCGATCCCGCACGCGACCTTCCGCTTCATCTCCGATCCCTCAGCGGCGGTCGCGGCGATGATGGCCGGCGACGTCGACGCCTTCCCGCGTTTCGCTAACGTGCAGGCGCTCGGCCAGTTCCAGGGCGATCCGCGCTTCCAGGTGCTGATCGGCGGCACCGAGGGCAAGACGATCCTCGGGATCAACAATAAGAACAAGCCGCTCGACGACCTCAGGGTGCGTCAAGCGATCGCCCATGCGATCGATCGCAAGGCGATCATCGATGGAGCGATGAACGGCCTCGGGACACCGATCGGCAGCCATCTACACGCCTAAGAGCCCGGCTATGTCGATCTGACCGGCCATGTATCCGCATGACCCCGAAAAAGCGAAGGCCCTACTGAAGGAGGCGGGCGTGACGACGCCACTGCAGCTTAGCCTTATGCTGCCGCCTGTGCCAAACTACGCGCGGCAGGGTGGCCAAATCATCGCTGCCCAGCTCGCCGAGGTCGGCATTCAGGCGAATATCCAGAATGTGGAATGGGCGCAGTGGATCAGCGGCGTATACAAGGACAAGAACTACGATCTGAGCATCATCAGCCATGCAGAGCCGCTCGACCTCAGTATCTATGCCAACCCCAACTACTACTTTCAGTATGACAGCCAGGCGTTTCGTGACATCTACGCCAAGGTCACTTCGGCGCCCGATCTCGAGACCTACAAGGCGGCTGTCGGGGAAGCGCAGAAGAAGATTGCCGATGATAGCGTGAACGCCTTCCTGTTCCAGTTGCCGAACGTGACGGTCGCGGACGCCAAGCTCAAGGGCCTGTGGAAGAACGCGCCGATCTTCGTCAACGACCTCTCGGCCTTGTCCTGGCAATGAGCCCGCGCGCCGGGGCGTGGCCGAAGGACTGAGCATGCAGCCGTTCCGCATGTCGGCGCTGGGGCTGCTCAGCGCCTATCGAAAGCGCACTCTGTCGCCGGTCGAGGCGATGGCTTCGGTAATCGGGCGGGTTGAGGCGTTCGAGCCGCATATTCATGCGACCTGGCTTTATGCTCCGGAGCGCGCTCTCGACGAAGCGCGCGCTTCCGAAGCGCGCTGGGCGAAGGGTGAGCCGATCGGCCCGCTCGACGGCGTGCCGGCGACGGTCAAGGATAATATCGCGACCCGCGGCGATCCGACGCCGCTCGGCACGGCGGCGAGCGACATGACGCCGGCCGAACTCGACGCGCCCCCCGCGGCGCGATTGCGCGAGGCGGGCGCGATCATCTTCACCAAGACGACGATGCCCGATTACGGCATGCTCTCGTCGGGCCTCTCGAGCCATCACGCGCTCGCGCGCAATCCGTGGAAGCTCGACCGCAATCCGGGCGGCTCGTCGGCGGGCGCGGGCGCGGCGGCGGCGGCGCTCTATGGCCCGTTGCATATCGGCACCGATATCGGCGGCTCGGTGCGCCTGCCCGCCGGCTGGTGCGGAATCTTCGGCCTCAAGCCGAGCGCGGGACGGATTCCGATTGATCCGCCGTACATCGGCCGCGCCGCCGGCCCGATGACGCGCGATGCGGCCGACGCCGCGTTGATGATGGCGACCCTCTCGCTCCCCGATATCCGCGACTTTACGAGTCTCAAATACGAGGCGCTCGACTGGAAGATCGAGCCGGCGCCGCTCAGGGGCCTGCGCGTCGGCTTGATGCTCGATGCCGGGTGCGGCGCTCCGCCGACGCCTGAAGTGAGCGACGCCGTCCAGCGCGCGGCGCGGGATTTCGAGGCGGCGGGCGCGGATGTGGAGCCGCTCGCGCCTTTCCTGACCCAGGACATGCTCGACGGCCTTGACCGCTTCTGGCGCATGCGGGCGCTGATCGACCTCAATGCGCTGTCTCCCGGCAAGCGCGCAGCCGTGCTGCCCTTCATTCGCGACTGGGCCGAGTTCGCGGACGGCTTTTCGGGCGAGCAGGTGTTCAGGGGCTTCAGCCAGATCCCGGCGATGCAGAAGGCAGCGGTCGAGGAGACCGCCGAGTTCGATTTCGTGCTCTCGCCGACCGCGCCGATGACGGCCTTTCCGGCGGAGTGGGCTTCGCCCAGCCGCGATCCGCTCAATCCGTTTCCGCACATCGGCTTCACCGTCGCCTTCAACATGTCGGAGCAGCCGGCGGCGACCGTCAACTGCGGCTTTGACCACGAGGGTCTGCCGATCGGGCTGCAAATCGTCGGTCGCCGGTTTGACGACGTCGGCGTCATCGCTGTCGCCCGCGCCTTCGAGGCGATGCGGGCAGGGGAGGGGAGGCCATGGCCCGAGCCGCCGGGAGCGTGAGATTGCGCGCCGCCGATCGATGCAAACGCGCCTTTCTGGGCCGCGTCTCGCGAGCCTTGACGACGGTGGCGGCCATGACTGTTCTCGCTGCGGCAGGAGCGCGCGCCGAAAACTGCGGCCATGGTCCGGAGGGGTTCAGCCAGTGGCTCAACTCCTTCAAGGAGGTTGCGCAGGGAAACGGCGTCTCGGCTTCGGCCGCCAACGCGGCTCTCGACGGCTTGTCCTATGACCCCGAGGTCAAGCGGCACGACGGCGGCGTCGCGATGTTCGGGCACAGCTTCGCCGGCTTCGCCGCAAGCCACGTGACCCCGGGAATGGTCGCGCGGGGCAGGGCGGAGCTCAAGCGATACGCCGGGCCGCTGGCCACGATCGAGCAGCGCTTCGGCGTGCCCGGACCGGTGCTGGTGGCGATCTGGGGACAGGAGACAAGCTTCGGCGGCGACAACGGCACGTTTCCCACGTACAGCGCCCTTGCCACTCTTGCCTGGGACTGCCGTCGCGCGGAGCGATACCGCGCCGAGCTGGTCGACGCGCTTATGCTCGTTGACCGCGGCATCGTCGCTCAGCCGCATCAGCTGCGCGGCGCCTGGGCTGGCGAGATTGGCCAGACGCAGCTCATGCCTTCGGCCTATCTCATGTTCGCGACCACGCCGGACGGCTCGGGGACACCGGACCTCATTCACAATTCCGCCGACGCGCTCGCCTCGACCGCGAATTTCCTCAAGGCGCATGGCTGGCAGCAGGGCGCAGGCTGGGACGAAGGCGAGACAAACTTCGCGGCCATCCTCCAATGGAACTCCGCCGAGATCTACGCCAAGACTGTCGCTCTGTTCGCCGACCGGCTTGCGGGGCGGTAGCCGCGTCGCCGCCAAAACCTTAACCGTCTTCGACTATGGGTCGCGCCGATGACCGTCGTCGAGCGGCGCGCCCTAGCGCCAGAAAGCCTTGCCTCGAAGCGCCGGATCGCCGCCCTGTCGGCTGTCGCGCTCATCGCGTCGATCGCGTTTCTCCTGCGTCGCGTCGCGCCCGGCGCGCCGTCGATCGTCCAGATCGCCCCTGCCGGCCTCTCCGGACTTTCGGCCGGCGTCCTCGCGCTCACGCTGACTGAAGAGGCGCTGCCGAAACTGATATTGGGCGTCCTGGCGGCGGTGTGCCTCATCGTCTTCGGCGCGTTCGCCGAGCCTGAGGCGCGGCTCAGGCTGTTCAGCTTCGCTTCCGTTGCGTCCGGCGTGGCGCTCGTCCTGTGGCTCGCCCGAACGGCGCGGAAGCGGCCAAGCGTTTCGTTGCGTCTGGCGGCGCTGTACGCGGCCGCGCTCGCCGCTCTTTGCGCCTACGCCGCCCTTATCGTGCTGATGTCGCGCGATCTGATGATCGCCGATTTCATGACCTATCGCGGGATCGCGATCATGGTCGCAAGATTGGCGGATTCGGGAAACTGGCCGCTGCTGGCGTCGGCGGCCGCCCAGTCGATCGCGCAGGACTACGCCTGGGGGCCGGCGCTGGTCCCCGGCCTCGCGCTCGCGCTGACCGAGCCGACCTCGCGTGCGATCTATACGTTGACGCTGCTCGCGCTCTACGCCTCGCCGGCGATATTGGCGCTGGCGATCCTGGCCCGCGACCTCGCTCGCCGCGCCGGCCTGCGTCGCTTCAGCGCGGATGCGGGCGGCCTCGCGCTCGGCGCCGCCGCCGCGTTCGTCGCCTATCCGGCCGCGGTGGCGGTCGCCGCGCGCGGCATGCCTGACGTCGGCGGGCTCGTGCTGACGGTCGTTGCGCTTCGATTGGCCGACCGCCTCGGCCGGCTCCTTACCTTACGCGACGGCCATGACGCGCAGGTCCCGCCGATGACGCGCCGCGTCGCCCTGGCGCTGGCGCTGACCACGGCGGCGATGTTCGCATTCCGCCGCTGGTACGCATTCGCCGCGGCGGGCATTGCGGTCATGCTCGCGATCGAAGTCGCCTCGGCCGCGCTCGCGAGGCCCGCCCGCTGTCGTTGGAAGGACGCGGTCGCGGCGAGCGCGGTCGGCGTTCTCACGCTGCTCGCGCTCATGAGTCCGGTCATCGTCGACTGGCTGCCGAACTTGGGCGCGCATGACTACGCCGACGTTTACGCCGCCTACCGCAAACCGCCGGACGCGTTCGTTCGTCAGCTCGGCGACTGGGTCGGGCTCCTGCCCGCGCTTGCCGCGCTCATGGGCGCGGCTTGGCTTTGGACGCGCTCCCGTGACCGGCGCCTGTTGCGGCTGACGCTCGGAAGCTCAGGCGTCGCCGCCGTGCTCTTCCTGCGCATCCAGACGCCCTACATCCATCATCTCGATCTGATCGCGCCTGCGATCGCTGCGCCGATCGCCGCGGCGCTGATGCTCGCCTTCGCGCGCGCGCCGCGCGCAGCGCTCTTAGGGCTCGCCGCACTTGCGGCCCTTACGCTCTCGCCTCTTGCCGCGGCGCTCAATCCCATTGGGCTGACGCCGATCGCCGGGCTGCCGCGCGCGCCGCGCGCCGATCTCGACGAACTTTACCGCCTCAAGGATTGGGTCGATCGGCGCGCTCGGCCCGACGCCAAAGTCTGCGGGCTGGGCTCGAGCTATACGTTCAGCGGCGAGCTTATGGGGGACTTGTGGCAACTCCGCCCGGAGCGCGAGATCTGGCCGAGGCCGAGGACCAGCGTCAAAATGCCCGACGTCGACGAGGTCGATGGGGCCCCCGCCGCGGGCCTTAAGGACTGCGCTTTCATCATCGTCGGCGATCCGGTCCAGACCCATCTCGATCCAGCCCATCAGCAGACAGTTGTCGTGCCGTCGCGCGAGATGCTGGCGGGGCAGGGGATCGGGGCCAGATTCCACCGCACGGGCGAAGTGTTCCACCTGGAGAATAACGTGAGCGCCGTCGTGTTCGAGCGCATCGCGCCGCTTGACGGCGCCGACATCGCTGGGCTCCAGGCGCGCTGGAAGGCGGCGCGGGCCGCGCTCGGCGACGAAACGGGCCTGCGGCGATGAAGGGCTGGGACGCGCTGGAGGCGGTCGGCGACCGCGGAGCGCCAATGTCCGAAGAAAGCGCCGCTTCCGGCAACTGACTTATGCACGCGGTTTCTCGCGCGCTTAATCCGATTGATATTTGCCGCGGGCCGCCGTTGCACAAACCTTGGTCGATGCTCCCAAATCGGGGCGCCGATTCTTCGATTTTGCGTGGGCGAGGATCACCTTCCAGCGCTCTATTCGAATTCGAGATTTTTTCGGCGTCGGATATAAGGCGAATAGACCGGCGCCTCGGGCTTGATCCTGCCGTCCGCGCCCCATTCCGCCATTCGGTTGAATGGGACCGCCGGCCGTGCATCGAGCGCGCCAAGCTCATCGCGTAAATCGTCCGCGATCCGTTTCAGCCTCGCGTCGATAGCCGATCGATCCGAATAGCGCAGACCTCCCTCGACCCCGTAGGCGACGAAGGGCGCGAGCACCTCATATCCGACATAGGCCAGGGTAAAATTCACCGGCCATAGCATCAGATTGATGTCGCCGCTCCGCCCATCGTGCATGTAGGTTTCGGGGCTCGTGCCAACGGTGACGGAAAGCATTGCCCGCTTGCCGGCGAAGCGACCGGCCTCGAAGCGCTTCCGGCTCGTGTAGCCTTCGCCATAGACGAACACGCGATCAAACCAGCCTTTCAATATGGCAGGGGGCAGATGCCACCACATTGGATATTGCAAAACCAAAACGTCAGCCCGGTCGAGCAAGGCGAGTTCGTCGATCACCGCGCGCGGAAGGGTGCTGGAACCGGAAGCGTGACGCTGCTCGGCTTGAATATCGAAGCGCGTCTCATCCGAACGGCTGGCATAATGCTCGGGCCGTTCGCAAGGGTCAAATCCCGCTGCGTAGAGATCGGAAAGCGAAGTCGTCCACCCCCGATTTGTTAGAGCCTCAACACCGACACGGACAAGATGCGCGTTGAAGGATCGCGGCTCGGGGTGGGCCAAGACAAAATGCGCGTGCATTTCAATAGATCATGTGTCCAGTCATCGTCGGTCCTCGCCTGAAGTCGCGCCGCCCACGAGCCGGACCGTGTGCTCGGCGATCATCCGCTCTTCGTCGGTTGGAATGACGAAGATGGTGGTCGCGGCGCCTTTGGCGCTGATGATGAGGGCCCCGGCGCGGTTGGCTTCGGCGTCGAGATGGAGGCCCATCCACTCCATGCCGGTCAGCACGGCTTCGCGGACCCGCCACGAATGCTCGCCGATGCCGGCCGTGAACACGATCGCCTCGACGCCGTCGACGGTCGCCGCAAGTCCGGCGAGCTCGCGCCGGATGCGGGAGACGAAATAGGCGATGGCGTCGCGCGCGGCTAGGCTCGATGACGCCTCGAGCTCGCGCATGTCCTGCGATAGGCCGGACATGCCCCTGAGGCCGGAGTTTTTCCACAGGAGGTCGGATATCTCCTCCGCGCTCATTTTCTTCTCGGCCATGAGATAGAGCACCACGCCCGGATCGAGTTGCCCGCAGCGCGTGCCCATCGCCAGGCCGTCGAGGGCGGTGAAGCCCATGGTCGAGGCGATCGCGCGCCCGTCGCTGACCGCGCACATCGAGGCGCCGTTGCCGAGGTGGGCGATGATGACGTCCTCGCGGGCGATCTGCGGGGCTATCTGGCGCAGCTTTTGGGCGATGTACTCGTACGAGAGTCCGTGGAAACCGTAGCGGCGCACACCCTCGTCGTAATAGGAGCGCGGCAGGGCGAACGTGTCGTCGACGAACGGATGGCTGCGATGGAAAGCGGTGTCGAAGCAGGCGACCTGCGGCGTCGACGGGAAGGCCTCCCTCGCCGCCGAGATCCCCGCGAGATTGTGCGGCTGGTGCAGCGGCGCGAGCGGAATGAGCCGCTTGAGCGTCGCGATCACGGATTCGTCGATCACCACCGGCAGGGCCAGGTCGGGCCCGCCGTGCACGACCCGATGGCCGACAGCGGCGACCGAACGGTCCTGGCCGGATGTCTTGAGCCAACCGAAAATTGCGTCCATCGCGGCCCGATGGTCGGCGCGGCCCGTGAAATGGTCGAATCCGATGTCCGTTGTTTCGCCCGCCGCTGTCTCGACCCGTCCCTTGGCTGTCCCGCCGAGCCCTTCGATTTGGCCAGAGGCGACCAGGCTCAAGGCTGAGTCCTCGGCATATTGGAACGCCGCGAATTTCAGCGACGACGAGCCGGCGTTCAGGGTCAGGATCACCGAGCCCAAATGCATCACCTCGCCGCGTGACCCGCCTTGACGGCGACGGCCAGCGCGGCCCCGTCCGTTGATCGCATCATAGCCCGCGCTTCGCGATTGGGCGAGGCGCATGGTCAGTTGGGTGAGCGCAGCGGGCGGCGGAGACGCGCGGCCGACCCCGGACCCGCCCTGACCCTCGATCTTGAACCGGCAGGCCAGACTTGATTCTGTCGCCCGTATGCTGTCTTAAGCTCCGGCCGAGGGACGTCCGCCCGCGACCGAGCTGTCGGGAGCGCAGACCGTCAGGAAGGACGCCTGTCCGACGACGGGTTATCAAGGCGATGAACTTTTCCCAGCGTTTGACCTTTCTGTTCTCGGCGCCGATGTTCGACGCCGACGATCTCGAGGGCCTGAGGGTCAGTCAAATCATAGCCGCCATCGAGCGGCTGGGCTTTCAGGTGATCAAGGCGCGCCGGGTCGAGGACGCCGAGATCGCCGTGCAGACCGACGCCGCGATCGGCTGCATGGTGGTCGATTGGGGCAAAAAGGGGATCGAAGGCAAGGCGGCCTCGCTCATCAACCTGATGCGCAAGCGCGGCCTCGACATGCCGATTGTCGTCTTGGTCCGGCGCAAGCGCTTCGAGGACATCCCGGTCGAGGTGCTCGACTTCATCGACGGTTACGTGTTCCTGGCCGAGGAGACGCCCGAATTCATCGCTCGAAACCTCGTCTCGCGCCTCAAGCAATATGCCGAGACGCTGAAGACCCCGTTCTTCGGCGCGCTCGTCGACTACCAGGAGGAAGGCAATCAGCTGTGGACTTGCCCCGGCCATAACGGCGGCGTCTTTTATAGCAGGAGCCCGATCGGCCGCATCTTCGTTGAGCATCTGGGCGAAGCGATCTTTCGCGACGACCTCGACAATTCGATCCTCGAGCTTGGCGATCTTCTCACCCACGAGGGACCGGCGCTGCAGGCGCAGAAAGAGGCCGCCGCCATCTTCGGCGCGGAGAAGACCTATTTCGTTCTCAACGGCACCTCGTCCTCGAACAAGATCGTGCTGACCAACCTGATCGCCGAAGACGACCTTGTGCTGTTCGACCGCAACAATCACAAGGCCGCGCATCAGGGCGCGCTTCTGATGGGCGGCGGCATCCCGATCTATCTCTCGACCGACCGCAACGCCTACGGCCTCATCGGCCCGATTCGCCCTGAGGAGCTCGACGAGACGGCGATCCGCGAGCGCGTCCGCGACTGCCCGCTCGTCAAGGATCCGGGCGCCTGGAAGCGCGAGCGGCCGTTCAGGGTCGCGGTGATCGAGCAGTGCACCTATGACGGCACGATTTACGACGCTCAGCGGATCGTCGAGCGGATCGGCGGGCTTTGCGAGTACATCATGTTCGACGAGGCCTGGGCGGGCTTCATGAAGTTTCACCCGCTCTATGAGCGCCGGTTCGCCATGGGCCTGCGCAACCTTGGCGAAGCCTCGCCCGGCATCGTCGCCACCCAGTCGGCGCACAAGCAGCTGGCGAGCTTCTCGCAGGCCTCGCAGATCCATGTGCGCGACCGGCACATCAAGGGCCAGCGCCGCCGGGTCGAGCATCGCCGCTTCAACGAAGGCTTCATGCAGTTCGTTTCGACCTCGCCGTTCTATCCGCTGTTTGCCTCGCTCGATGTCGGCGCGCAGATGATGAAAGGCCGATCGGGCGAGGTTCTATGGGACGACACGATCCGCCTCGGAATCGAATTGCGCAAGAAGCTCCGGGCGGTCAGGCGGGAATTCGAGGAGAAGGAACGCGACCCGGCGCGGCGCTGGTTTTTCGATCCCTTCGTGCCGGAGCGAGTCCGGATCCGCGACGCTGCGCTTGAGGGCGCGAACTCATGAAGTTCCGTGGGAGCACGTTTCGACCGACCTCATCGCCCGCGACCCGCGATATTGGGCGCTGGCCCCGGGCGAAGCCTGGCACGGCTTCACTTCGCTCGAACCGGGCTTCGCCATCACCGATCCGGCCAAGCTTACGCTGCTCACTCCTGGCTTCGACCGGGCGACCGGCGCTTACGAGGCGCATGGCGTGCCGGCGCCGGTGGTGGCGCAATATCTGCGCGAGAACCGAGTGGTGGCGGAGAAGAACGACCTCAACTCGCTCCTCTTTCTGCTGACGCCGGGCGTTGAGTCGAGCAAGGCGGGCACGCTCGTCTCGGCCCTCGTCGCCTTCAAGCGCTTACACGACGAGAATGTCGCGCTCGAGGACGCCATGCCCGAGTTCGTCGCCAAGCGGCCGGCGCGCTATCGTGGGCGCCGGCTCAGGGACCTGTGCGGCGAGATGCATGCGTTCTTCCGCGACGCCGGCGTCAGCCAATTGCAGCGGGCGCAATTCGCCGCCAAGCATCTGCCGGAGATGGTCATGACGCCGCGCGAGGCCTCGCGCCACTTGGTGCGCAACAACGTCGATTATCTGCCGCTCGAGGCGCTCGATGGCCGCGTCGCGACCACCCTCTTCGTCGTCTATCCGCCGGGCATCGCAACCATCGTTCCCGGCGAGCGTTTGTCTGAACGCGCACGCCCGATGATCGAGTATCTCAAGATGTTCGAGCGAAGCGCCAACGTGTTTCCCGGGTTCGAAGCGGAAATTCAAGGGCTCTATCGCGAAACGGACGCTTCGGGAGCGATTTGATTCTATACCTACGTGGTCCGGGAATGACGGGATAGCAAGCGACGATGGACGCCAAGTTGAATTCATCGGACGACGCCAACGCGATCGCAGGCGAGGCCGTGAGACCGCTCGTCGTCCGCAATTCGCGCGACGCCGACGTGCCGGCGATGCTCGCCATCTACCTGCACCATATCCGCCGCGGCCTCGATCCGGGCGTTGAAGTCGAAGCCGACTTCGAGACGCCCGACGCCGACGACCTCAAGCGCCGCCGCAAGTCAATGAACCGCCGCAGGATGCCCCATCTCGTGGCGGAGGAGGGGGGAACGGTGGTCGGCTACGCTTACGCCGTGCCGTTCCGCAAACGGCCCGCCTATCGCTACACGGTCAAGCATTCGATCTATGTGCGCGGCGACCGGCTGCACGCGGGGATCGGGCGCCAGCTCATGGGCGCGCTCATCGACGCCTGCGCGGCGAGCGGCCTTCGCCAGATGATCGGCTATATCGACGCCGCCAACGTCGCCTCGCTCAAGCTGCACGAGGGGTTCGGCTTCCGCCAGGTCGGCTATCTGCCCTCGGTCGGCCACAAATTTGGCCGCTGGACGGATTCGGTGATGATGCAGCGCTCGCTCGGACCGGGGGCGACCGAGCCGCCGTAGACATCGTCCTTGGCGGGCGAGAAGGCGGCTGACGGCCTTCATGGCGATTGCCCATCGGCGAACGGGGAGCGCGTCCCTTGACGTATTCCGTACAGCGCCGTACAGTTCGCGCAACGGCGGAGAAGCGCAATGATCGCGCGCAAAGGCGCAGAAGAAGCCCGCAATCGGCTACCCGAACTTCTCGAGGCGGCGGAGAAAGGCCGCGCGACCATTATCACCAAACGAGGACGCCCGGTCGCGGTTCTGGCGCCGATCGCGGCATATGGAGCGGCCGTCCGCCAGCGTGCGCTGACCCCAGTCGTTGGATCCGGGCGCGGATTGTGGGGAACCGACAGCGCTCGCACGCTCCGCAAGCTGCGTGACGAATGGAGCCGTTAAGTCTCGAAAGTCTGCCCGAAGACGCGCTGCTTTTGGTCGAACTCGGCGCCAATCATATACATGCTAGAGGGCCATCCCGACTTCATGCAACGCTTCAGGCCGGTTTTCGACGCCCATGCGGCAGGGCGGCTGCGCTTCGCGGTGACGACGCTCACGATCGCTGAAGTGCTGACAGGCCCGCTCAAGATCGGCGACGAAGCGCTCGCGCGGCGCTACCGCGCGATACTCGAATCCTGGGGGCCCGTCGCGTTGGACAGCGCCATCGCCGAAAGCGCCGCGCGGCTTCGGGCATCCCTCAAGCTGAAACTCGCCGATGCGGTTCAGGCGGCGAGCGCGCTCGCCATCGATGCTTCCGCCCTTGTGACGCACGACCGTGACTTCTCCCGCCTTCGGTCTCTGCGAGTCATTTCCTGAGGGTCCGACCGAGGCAAGCCGGAAGGCCCGGGCAGGGCGGCCAAGCAGCCCGCCGCGCGACAGAATGCCTCATCGCGAGGAGTAGCAGATGGCGACCCATACCGCAGATGTAAGATGGACGCTCAAGGACGGCGACGATGTTCTGAAAGGCCGCTTCAGCCGCCGGCATGAGGTGAGCTTCGACGGCGGCATAACTGTGCCCGGCTCCGCTTCGCCGCATGTTGTCGGCAAATGGGCGGTGGAGGCTGCGGTCGATCCGGAAGAGATGCTGGTCGCCGCTCTGTCGAGCTGCCATATGTTGTCATTCCTGCATGTCGCTCGGCTGGCCGGCTTTGCCGTCGCCGCCTATGCCGACCATGCGGAGGGGATGACCGGGGAAATCGCCCCGGGGCGGCTTTCGGTGACAAAGGTCGTGTTGCACCCGCGAATCGAGTGGACGGGTTCTGCTCCGGACAAGGAGAAACTCGAGCATCTGCACCATGAAGCCCACGAGATCTGCTTCATCGCCAATTCGGTGACGACGCACGTGACGGTGGAATAGGCCTCCTCGCCGCCCCCGCTTACGATGCCGCCTGCGGCTGCGCCTCGAGCATGGCGGCGAGATCGGCCGCGCGGGCCACGCTTCGGGCTTTCATGCCCCCCTCGCGACCGCGCGGCTCCACGTCATGCGCTGGCAGGTCGGCTGGGCCGAAACCGGCGCGCTCATAGACCTCTTCCGACATCATCACTTCGCAGCCGAACGTCTTGGTGAGCTCCTCGAGCCGGGCGGCGACATTCACCGCATCGCCGATCACCGTGAACTGGGCGTGGCGCTCGTAGCCGATATTGCCGGCTATGGTCATGCCGGCATGGACGCCGATGCCGAAGCGGATCGGCTGGAGCAGCGCGTGAGCGAGCGCGCCGTTCAGCCTCTCGACCCTGCTCGCGATCGCGGCGCAGGCCGCGATCGCCTGCCGGCACGCGGCTTCCGGCCGGCCGCGCATGCCGAACAACGCCAGGAGCCCGTCGCCCAGGATTTGGTTCGGCTCGCCGCCGGCGCCAAGAACCGCGCTGCTCACGGCGTTGAGGAACTGGTTGATGACGAACACGGTGTCGAACGGCAGCCGCCCTTCGGCGAGCCGGCTCGATCCGCGCATATCGACGAACATGATGACCACATAGCGCTCGACCCCCGAATAGGCCGATCCGGTTCGATAGGCGTCGAGGGTGGTCGCCTGCGGCGACAGCATCGGCACGAATGCGATGTCCTGGGTTGGACGAAGCTGGCAGGCGAGCCTGACGCCGGGGGCCGCGTGCACCCGTTCGAGCACCGCATGTTCAGCGGCGCCCGGAGCGGGCAGCGCGCCGATGTCGCTCAAGACGCGGATGCGGCAGGTCGAGCAGCGGCCGCGTCCGCCGCACACATGCGCGTGCGGGATGTTGTTGATGAGGCTCGCCTCCAGCACGCTGAACCCGCGGGCGACGCGAATGGTGCGGTCGGGATAGGTCAGTCTGATCGAGCCGGCGCGGCGCTCGCGCCAATGACGCACGCCCCTCGCCAGGAGGACGGCCCCGAGCGCCGCCGCCAGCGCGACATACGTGCGCGTGCGATCGTCGAGCAAGACGGCGTTCTGAGCCTCGGTTCCGAGCCGATCCGGGGTCGTGTGCTGCGCCCGCCAGGCCGGGTCCCCCGCCGACTTCACCGTCTGCTCGCCGCCCTGGTAAAAGCCGAGCAGCGCGAGCGTCGGCAGGAGCACGGCGATCGAGAGCAGGAGGTCCCTCACGCGCGGATAGGACGGCTTAAGCCTGAGCCAGAAGTGGATGCCGATGCAGCCGTGAATCCAGACGATAAGCAGCGCGACCGCTTGCACCGCGCCGGTCACGGGCGAGCGGACCCAGAACTTGAGCAGTTCCTCGGCGTAGCCCTTATCGATGCCGAATTGGCTGAACGACACGCGCGAGCCGATCACGTGATCGGCCAGGAGAAACGGAATGGAAAGGCCGAGAACCAGCTGGGTCGCCTCGAGCCGCGTCCAGCGGAAATGGCGCCTCGCATAGAGCGCCCAGAAACCGAGGCCCATGTGGGTGAGGAGCGAGAGGTAAAGGATCGCCGTGCCCGGAGGCGACCTCCAGATCAGCTTCTGGAGCGTGAGGCCGCTTTCCATCGCGCCGACCGAAATGTTGCCGAGCGCGTGATTGGCGAAATGCAGCAGCACATAGAGGTAAAGAACGAGCCCGGTCGCGAGCCTGATCTGGCGAAGGCTGGGCATTGCAGCTCCGTCGGCGCCATAGCGGCGGAAGCACTAGCACGAATATCGGGGCGCAGTCGCGGGATCGCGCCGCCCACCAACGTTTCGTCGTCCCCGGCGGCGCTGTATGGTGGGGCGCCCGGCGTCTCCCGGAGCGGAGAGGGGAGCATGACCGATGCAGCTTTCGATTCGATCCATTGAGTTAGCCGGGGCGCCGGAGGCGCGCGGGCCAAATCATCGGGCGCGCCTCGTCATCCCGCCCGAGCATGTCGCGGAGCACAGCCCGTTTCTGCTGATGGCCGAGGACTGGTTCGCGCCGCCCGCCGGATTCCCGACCCACCCGCACCGCGGCATCGAGACAGTGACCGTCGTCCTCGCCGGCGAACTCATCCATGCCGACCACACCGGCGGGACGGGCCGTCTCGGCGCCGGCGACATCCAGTTCATGACCGCGGGCGGCGGCGTCATGCACAGCGAAATGCCCGGCCCCGGAGGCGTGCAGACGCTGCAATTGTGGCTCAACCTTCCCGCCCGGCTGAAGCGCGTCAAGGCGCGCTATCAGAACGCGCTCAAATCAAACGCGCCCGCGCGTCGGGAGGAAGGCGTCGAAGCGCGCCTTTATGCCGGCAAGCTTGGCGATCTCGCGGCGCCATTCGCCTCGACCTGGCCGATGACCTTGATCGACCTTAAGCTCGAACCGGGAGCGGCTTTCGAAGCGCCGATTCCGGCCGGCGAGCGCGCTTTCGCCCTGACGCTCGAAGGCGAAGCGACGCTCGGCGCCGGCAAAACTCAGGCCGGGGCCGGCGACGTCGCGTGGGCCATTCCGTCGCGCGGCGGCGCCGGCTTCGATGCGCTGACCGCGCGGGCGTCGTCGGCTGCGCGGCTCGTCATCTTCGCGAGCCCGATCATCGACGAACCGATCGCGATGGGCGGACCGTTCGTCATGAATACGCGCGAAGAAATACTCGAGGCGTTCGCGGACCTCAGGGCCGGGCGGCTGATCGAGGCGACCTAAGCGGGAGAGAGCGAAAGCGCGTCACTCTCTCGCGTCCAGCCGTTCGCGCATCTTCGCCGCGAGGTCATGAAACGAGAAAGGCTTGGCGATTATGTGAACTCCCGGGTCAACTCGCCCGTGGCGAATGATCGCGTCGCGGCTATAGCCGGTCATGAACAGGACCCGGAGGCCGTTGCGAAGCTTGACCGCTTCATCAGCGAGTTCGCGTCCATTCATGTCCCCGGGCATCACGACGTCGGTCAGCAGCAAATCGGGCTGCTCTGCGTTTTCAAGAATCGCCAGAGCGGCCTTGGCGCTCGAGGCCTCGGCGACGCTGTAGCCAAGCTCGCGCAATATATCCGCCGTGTAGGCGCGAACCGCGTCGTCGTCCTCGACGACGAGAACGCTTTCGCGCCCGACGGCCCGCGCGAACGACTTTTGGTCGTCCGCCTTCGCGTCCGCCGCCGCGCTGGATTGGCGCGGCAGATAGATCTTGACGACCGTGCCTTTTTCCAGCTCGCTTTCGATCTGAGCCTGTCCGGATGACTGGCGGGTGAAGCCGTAAACCTGGCTCAAGCCGAGGCCCGTGCCTTTGCCGATCTCCTTGGTCGTAAAGAACGGATCGAACGCACGCTTCAGCGTGGCTTCATCCATGCCGGCGCCCGTGTCCGCGACCGCGATCATGACGTACTCGCCCGGCTCGATCCGTTCGGGTAGCGAGCCGATGAAGGCCGCGTCGAGCAAGCGATTCGCCGTTTCGATGACGAGCTTGCCGCCGCGGGGCATGGCGTCCCTCGCGTTCAGCGCCAGATTGATGAGCGCGTTCTCAAGCTGATTGGGATCGACGAAGGCGTTCCAAAGCGCCTCGGCGAGGACCGTCTCGAGCACGATCTGTTCGCCGAGGGTTCGTCGCAGCAAGTCGCATATGCCGGCAACCAGCGAGTTGGCGTTGACGGCCCGCGGGGCGAGCGCCTGCTGGCGCGAAAAGGCGAGCAACCGGTCGGTCAGCGCCTGCGCGCGCTGGGCGCCCTGGAGCGCCATGTCCTTGGCGCGCCCGATTCGGGCGGTCGCCGGGGACTCGGGCAGACCGCCAAGCTGGCGGTCGACGGTGTCGAGCCCCCCGAGCACCAATGTCAGCATATTGTTGAAATCGTGAGCCACTCCGCCGGTAAGCTGGCCGAGCGCCTCCATCTTTTGCGATTGACGCAGGTGTTCCTCGAGACGTCGTCGCTCGGTGACGTCGCGTGCGCTCACGATCACGCGCCGCGCTTCGCCCTCGCGCGTCGGGACGGCGGTCGCGACCGCCTCGACCACGCCTGCGCCGTGCATCCTTTCGTATCGGCTGCTGCCTCCCTCGCGCAGACATTCCGCCAGATGCTTGTTGACCGCGGCGCCCATCTCGGGTCCAAGCACATCCACAGTTCTGCGCCCGACGACTTCGTCCTTGGCCATTCCATAAAGGCGAAGCGTCGCCGGATTCACCTCCTGGTAGCGGAACCCGTCATCGTCCTCGATCAGGATCGCATGGCACTCCGACGAATGCTGGAAGAACGAGCCGACCAGCGCTTCGCTGGCCGCCAATTGCGCTGTCCGCTCTTCGACTCGCCTCTCGAGCGTCTCGTTGATTTCCTTCAGCTCTTGCTGAGCCCATTTCGCCTCGGTGACGTCATGCGCCACGCCGATGAAGCCGACGTGTTCGCCGACTGACGTGCGCCTGGGCTGGGACTCCGATCGCAGCCACCGCCACTCCCCATCGCTGCGACGGAAGCGAGCCTCGACCGTGACAATCCGCACTTCGGGCTCGATCACGGGCTCTTCCGCCAGGATTCGCGGCAGATCATCGGGGTGAAGGCCTCGACGCCAGTCGAAGTCCAGCGCCTCCGCATAGGTCAGGCCGAGAAAGTCGAGATAGGCCTGATTGACGAATTCCCTCTTGCCGTCCGGCCCGGTCACCCAGATCAGCACCGGCGCGCTGTTGGCTATCGAACGGAACCTCGCCTCGCTTTCGGCGATCCTGCGCTCGGCATGCCTTCGCTCGGAAATGTCGCTGACCACGACATAGACGCCCAGAATGCGGCCCGAGGCGTCGCGGTGCGGGACATGAATGACCTGCGTCGACGCCGCGCCGGTCGAGCGGAAGAAATCGGCCTCGTACGACACGCTCTCGCCGGCCAGAGCGCGCTCCAGATAGGGCCGCCGCTCCTCGTACATCCTCGCGCTCATGACGTCGTTCACCCGCCGGCCGAGGATGTGGCTCAAAGGGCGTTCGAACCAGGTTTCGTACGCCTTGTTGGCGAAGCGGAAGATCTGATCCTTGTCGACGTAGGAGATGAGCACCGGAAGAGCGTCGGCGATCGCACGCAGCTTCTCTTCGCTTTCCAGCGCTTCCTTTTCCGCAAGTTTCCGGCCAGTGATGTCGATATGCGCGCCGACCAGGGCGATTGGCGCGGCGGATTCATCGCGCTCGATCTCTCCGACCGCCCGGATCCAGCGCACCGCCCCGTCGCTTGGCCGGACGATGCGGTATTCCGATCGGTATTGGGTCGCGCCGCTGGCGACGAAGCCGATAAAGTGTTCAACCGCCCGCGATCGGTCGTCCGGGTGAATGCGTTGCGCCCAATCGTCGAGGGTTTCAACCCGCGAGTCGGGCGACAGGCCATGAAGGCGCAAATATTCAGGCGAGCGGTGAGCGGCGTAGTCGCCGCCGCCGAGGTCGACCCTCATCCCGCCTATCCCGCCGATCTCCTGAACGCGCGCCAGCTCGAGCTCGCGAGAACGGAGACTCTGCAGGGTATTCTGGCGGTCGGTGGCGTCCCTGAAAGCAACGCCGATCCCTTCGCCCAAGGGGAAAGCTCGCACTTCATGATAGCGATCCGGCCGCTTGACCGAATAACATTCGAACACCTGTTTTTCGCGCTTCGACATCACCTGCCGATAGCGGCGGTCGAATTCCGTTCCGAGAATCGCAGGCGAAACCTGCCAAAGCAGCTTACCCAGCACCTGCTCCCGGCGGAGTTCGAATATCTCTTCCGCGGCGCGATTGAAGGCTATGAAGCGCCAATCCGAGTCGAGGGCGAAAAATCCTTCCGCCAGCCCATCCAGGATCTCATCGACGGACAGCACGACTCCGTCCGCGGCCGAGCGCGGCGCGGCCCCGACCTGTTTCGCCAGGCGATCGATCGAGAACGTCGAATTTGACGCTCTATTTCGGCTCATGCGCCGCTGCCTCCTTGAGCGCTCGGAAGAGAGATATGACGGCGCCGCTGTTTGAGGCAAGTTCGGCGTCGATCCGCGCCCCATCGATGCACGGCCCTTGGGCGGTAAGGTCGTCCCTGGCGTCGAACCGGGAAAGATCGACAATTTCGCCGCGCTCGATGACGACCCCTATGCAGTCGAGCCGATCAAGCTTAGGGAGATCGGCGTCTGGAGCACGGTGTTCGAAGCGGCGATCCGTCCGGTCGAGCGGGTGCGGAGAACGGCCAGATTGACCACATCTTGGGGAGCCGGAATATTGAGAAACAAGCGCTTGATCGCCCTCATCGCGTTCGCCGCGATCGCACTGCCGAGCTTCGATGCCCTGGCCTGCACCCGGTTCATCTATGAGACGGGGACCGACAGCTTCATCGTCGGCCGCTCGATGGACTGGGCCGAAGATCCGGGCACGGACCTCTGGTCATTCCCGAAAGGTCTGGAGCGCGACGGCGGCGCCGGTCCCGGCTCGATCAAATGGACGGCGAAATACGGCTCCGTCATCTCTTCGTTCTACAACATCGGGTCGGTCGACGGGATGAACGATGCGGGTCTCGTGGCCAACGCGCTCTACCTCGTTGAAAGCGACTACGGCGACGCCAAGGCTTCGGGCAGGCCGCTGATCTCGATCGGCGCCTGGGCCCAGTACGCCCTCGACACCTACGCCACCGTGGCGGAAGCGGTTGACGCTCTCGGCAAGGAGCCGTTCGCCATCGTCGCGCCCGAACTTCCGAACGGAAGGAAGGCGGGCGGCCACCTCGCCCTCGCCGACGCTTCGGGCGACAGCGCGATCTTCGAATATATCGGCGGCAAGCTCGTCATCCACCACGACCGCAAATACACGGTCATGACCAACTCGCCGGCCTTCGACCAGCAACTGGCGATCAACACCTATTGGAAAGGCGTCAATGGCCTCAACTTCCAACCCGGGACCATCGGCTCCGCCGACCGCTTCGTGCGCATGAGCTGGAGCCTCGGCGCGGCCCCGAAGGAGAAGGACCCGCGCCTTGCGGTCGCGACCGCCTTTTCGCTGATCCGCTCGATCTCGGTCCCTCTTGGCCTCGCCGACCCGGACAAGCCGAACATCGCGGCGACGATCTGGCGGACGGTGTCCGATACCGGCGCCGGGCGCTACTTTTTCGAGTCCTCGTATAACCCATCGATCTTCTGGGTCGACCTCAAGAAGCTAAAACTTGCGTCCGGCTCCGCGCCCGCCAAGCTCGACCTGAACAGCCGACCCATTCTCTCGGGCGAGGTGTCGGACAAATTCGTCCCCGCCGAGCCGTTCAAGTTCCTGTCTCATTAGGCCCCGCTGAATTGTAGCCGCGCTCCGTAGCCAGTCGATGGACGGGCGTCCATTCGGAGGCCCATGAAGCGCGAACGGCATGGTCAGCGACCGCGTCTACAGGCGCGCCTAGCGCGTACGGCCGTTAAGTTGAACCGCAGGCGATTGGCGCACCCGCCCCCTCTTGTGGGGGCGGGCAGGGGTGGGGGGTCGCGCTGACCTTCCGCCTTGGCTTATGCAGAGTTGAAACCCTTACAAACAAGGCCGGCGCAACCCCCCTCCTCAATCCTCCCCCACAAGAGCCTGCGCCCGGACGCGCGCAAGCGCGGCCCGGGTGGGGGGAGGAGGCGCCGCCGCGCCTCGCCGACTCAACCTAACCGCCGCACGCCCTAGCTCCCCGCGCCCCTCACCCGCGCGACGAGGCTCGCGAGATAGGCGAGGCCCGAGAGCGCGGTGATCCAGAAGCTGGTCGGCCAGTCGGTGTAATACGCCAAAGTCAGGCCGCCCCACGCCTCGGCGAGCGCGAGAGTCGCCGCCAGCAACACGCCGCCCCCGAGCCGGCGGGACAAATTCTGCGCCGCCGCCGCGGGGCCGACCATCAGCGTGAACACCAGCAGCACGCCGACGATCTGCGCGCATTCGGCGACCGCGATCCCGACGATCGCCAGAAACGTCACGGAGACGAAGCGAACCGGCACGCCGCGCGCTTCGGCGAGTTCGCTTTGCAGCGAAGCGAAGATGAGCGGCCGGGCGATGCATGTCAGAGCAACGAGGCTGCCGATCGACAGCAGGGCCAACGTCACCAGGGCGGATTCGTCGACGCCGAGCACGTTGCCGAACAGCAGCGCCGCCGCCTGTGTCGCCCCGCTGGTGTAGAAATGGAGAAACAGCAGCCCCAGACCCAGAGCCAACGATAGCATCATGCCGATCGCGACGTCGCGCTCGGCGAGCTTCTCGCCGAACAGTCCCATGCCGATCCCGCTCATGAAGGTGAAGCCGACGAGGCCCGCGAGCGGCGAGAGGCCGAACAGAACCGCTCCCGTCGCGCCGGTGAAGCCGACATGCGACAGCGCATGACCGGCGAATGTTTGGCCGCGCAGCACGAGAAAGTAGCCGACTGTTCCGGCCAGGATCGCCGCCATGCCAGACGCCACAAAGGCGGTGCGCATGAAATCGTACTCAAGCATGGGCGTCGTCGTGATCGTGCGAAGGCCCGTGCCCGCGATCGTCGTGGCGGTGCGCGTCGCGTTCGACGTCGACGTCTCCGGCCATCACGAAATAGCGGTCCTTGATGCGCACGACCTCGATATCCGCCCCATAGAGGCGCGACAGGACCGGCCCCGTCACAACCTCCTCGACCGCTCCGATCACCGCCGCTCCGCCGCCGAGATAGAGCACCCGGTCGATCGCGTTGACCAGCGGATTGAGCTCGTGGGCGCTGAACAGGATCGCAACCTTAAGGTCGTCGCAAATGCGCCTGGCGATTTCGACCACGTTCTTCTGATGCGCCGGATCGAGCGAGATCAGCGGCTCGTCGAGCAGCAGGAGGCGCGGCTTGCCGATGAGCGCCTGGCTCAACAGAACCCGCTGGCGCTCGCCGCCCGACAATTCGCCGATCGAGCGGCGGGCAAGGTCGCTGGCGCCGACCTCGTCGAGCGCCCAGTCGATCTCGCGCCGGGTCGCTTTGTCGAGCGTGACGAAGCCGAACCGGCCGCCGATCGCCGAGGAGGCGACGACGTCCCAGCCGGTGAGCCTCAAGCCTGCGACCACGCCGCGGTTTTGCGGCATGAAGCCGATAAGGGGGTTGCCGCGGGTGGCAGCACGGTCGAGCACGGCGATCGCGCCCGAGGCGATCGGAACGAGGCCGAGCGCGGCGCGCATGAGTGTGGTCTTGCCGGCGCCGTTCGCGCCCAGCATGCCGACGAATTCGCCATTTGCTCGCATGTCCCGAGACGCCGAGGCGCGCCGAGGAGAGAGGGTGTCGGCGCCGGCCGCCGAGGTGCTGCGCCATCGTCACACTTGTCAAAGGTTAGCAGCGCTCAGCCCTACGCCCCGCCGGCGAGCGCCTTGTCGAGCGCATGGAGCTGGCCAAGCATCCAATCCTGATAGGTCGAGTTCGCGGGCTCGGTCTCGGAGACGCCGACGACCGGAATCCCGTTGTCCTTGGCCATCTGGACGAGACGTTGCCGACCGCAGGCTCGCTCGCCTGCGCGTTGTACAGCATGACTTTCACCTTCTTGCCCTTGAGGTCGTTCTCGAAGCGCCGCCACTTCCGAGGCGCTCGGCTCGGCGTTGTTCATCATCGCGAGCGCGAACTTCTCGTTGTGGACATTGAGACCGATGAGGCCCGCCTGATAGCCGAACACTGGCTCCGAGGCGGCGACCGGCTGGCCGCCGTAGGACTTGCGCATCGCGGCGATCTTGTCGTCGAGGGGCTTCAGCGAATCGAGAAATTTGGCCTCGCTCCGCTCGTAGTCCGCCTTGTGCGCCGGGTCGATGGCGATGAGATCGGCGACCAGCGCCTTCGCCGCCGCTTTCATATAAGCAGGATCGTACCACAGATGCGGATTGTCGCCGGGCTTGCGCCCGACGAGCGCGCCGACGATGATTTCCTTGCGGCCCGGGCGCCTTGTGGGCGCCGAGCAGTTTCTCCATCCATGGATCGTAATCGACGCCATTGACGATGACGACCTTGGCGTCGCTCAGCGCTTTGGCGGTCTCCGGGCTAGCCTCGAACAGGTGAGGATCATCGTCCGGGTTCGAGAGAATGCTGGTTACGGCGACGTTCGCGCCGCCGATCTGAGACGCGAGGTCGCCGTAAAAATTCTCCGCCGCGACGACTTTCACCGGATCCGCGAAAGCGGGCGCGGCGAGCCCCCAAACCACGATCGCCGCGAGAATATGAAGCTTTCTGTTCATGGGAGGACCTGCTTTCGGTGCAGGCGCCAGATTCAGCGCCACGGCCCTCATGTTATGTTATAACCTATCGAAAAGCAAGCCCAAGGGTCCGGTCTTATGGCCTTCCGGGGCGCTGACCGTGATATGAATGAAAGCGCGATGAAGAAAAAAACAGAGTCGACAAGGAACTTGGCCTCAGGCCCGAACGACCTCGG
Source organism: uncultured Alphaproteobacteria bacterium (assembly GCA_963749715.1). GTDB lineage: Bacteria > Pseudomonadota > Alphaproteobacteria > Rhizobiales > Beijerinckiaceae > Roseiarcus. The sequence continues at coordinate 41,755 of CAVVNR010000002.1, read as the reverse complement.
CTGGCAGGGGCAGGTGGAGATCGCCTGCGCCCGGCAGGGTCTGCATTTGACCCCATTGCGCCAGCGCGTTCTGACCATCCTGGCCGAAAGTTCAGGTCCGCTAGGCGCCTATGCGATCATCGACCAACTCGCGAGACTTGAGCAGAAACCGATCGCCCCGCCGACGGTGTACCGCACGCTCGAATTTCTGCTCGACCATGGATTCATCTACAAGATCGAGAGCCGCAACGCTTACGCGCCGTGCGAGCACCTTGGTCACGCCCATCATGGCGCGGTGCTCTTGTGCGAGAAGTGCGGCCGGAGCGACGAAATCGAGGACTTGGGGCTCGACCGTCTGTTGCGAGAGGCGGCCAAGCGCGTCGGCTTCGCGCCCCACCGGCAAATGGTGGAGCTCGTTGGCCTGTGCCGGGACTGCGCGAGCTAGGGGTTCGACGCCAACACCCGGCACCCTCCGGATCGGTGGACCGGACTCGACCCTGAGCGGGCCTTCAAGATCGGCTCCGTGAACGGGTGGCAAGCGGGCGAAAGCGGACTTTGGCGGAAGGCGTCGGTTGCGCCACAAGACGACATTCGATTACGGCCGAATCTCGACGCCAGTTGCATGCTGACGCATCTGCCGACGGGCTCGCACTCACCGTTTTCGAATGAGTTGTTTAGCCGCGCGCGCCGCGGCATCCGCGTAGCTTCGATCACCATGGATGAGGATCAGCGCCGTTGCTCCTTCCACCAAGAGCGCGACTTCTCGCGCTCTTTCCGATGGCGAGGCGACTTTTGCTTTGGCGAACAGGTCAGTGTACCAAGCTTCGACCGCGGCCTTATGGCGATGCGCGATGGCGCGCGCGGGATGCCCAGGAAGGTCGGCCAATTCCATGACGAGGCGGGTAAATCCGGCCCCGGTCCACCCCGGCTTTGCTGACCATTTGGCAAGCTCCGAGAACAAAACCTCGATGATTTCATACGCGTTGCCGGAGTAGCGTTCCTCCCATCTCCGTATACGCGCCATGGCCAGTTCATGATGCATGTCGAGCACGGACGCCAGAAGTTCGTCCTTGCTCTTGAAATGATAGTAGAGGGTGCGCTTGGTGACCCCCGCGAGCGCGGCGATTTCGTCGACGCTGACTCGGCCGAAACCCCTTCGATAAAAAAGCTCATAGGCGGCATCGAGGATGCGGCGCCGGGTCGATTCCGCGGATCTGGGCATCAGCCACGATATCGCTTGTGAATGTATACCGGCTAGTGAGTTTACATTTGGGACGTTCCGTTCTCCGATGAGTGCCCGTGCTGCGGTTTGTTCCAGAAGCTCAGGCGAAGAATGAGATGCCAAGCGGACCACGAGAGAGCGCCGCCGTGGAGGCAACAGTCAGGGAATTGGCGGCGACGTTTGGCAACCGCCTTGTGACCTCCCAAGCCGTCCGTGAACAGCATGGGAACACCACCACCTGGATCGTGTCCGAGCCGCCGGATGCGGTTTTCTATCCGCAGTCGACTGAGGATGTGCTGGAAGTCGTCCGCATCTGCATCCGTCACCACATGCCAATCATTCCATTCGGCACAGGGACTTCGTTCGAGGGTAGCGTCAACGCCCCGTTCGGCGGAGTCTCAATCGATTTCAAGGACATGAACCGGGTGCTCGCCGTGCACGCGGAAGATTTTGATTGCGTCATCGAACCCGGCATTACGCGGACGCAACTTAACGATCAACTGCGGGATCTGGGGCTCTTCTTTCCCGTTGATCCTGGCGCCGATGCGTCGCTGGGAGGAATGGCGTCGACGCGGGCGTCCGGGACAACTGCGGTTCGCTACGGCACGATGAGAGATAACGTCCTCGCGTTGAAGGTCGTGCTGCCCAATGGCGAGTTCATGTCCACGGCGCGGCGGGCGCGCAAGTCGTCGGCGGGTTACGACCTCACCCGGCTCGTCGTCGGCGCCGAGGGGACACTTGGGGTCATCACAGAATTGACGCTGAAGCTGCACGGTATTCCCGAGGCGATTGCATCGGGGGTCTGCCCATTCCCGTCAATTGAGGCTGCGTGCGGCGCCGCCATCGGCGCCATTCAAGCGGGGATACCGCTCGCGCGTGTTGAGCTGCTTGACGAGATACAGGTTCGGGCGTGCAACGCTGACGCGAAGCTGGGCCTCCCAGAAACCCCTATGCTGTTTCTCGAATTCCACGGGACGGACGCTGGTGTTGCCGAGCAATCGCAACGCTTCGGTGACATCGCAAGCGAATTCCTGGGTGGGCCTTTCGAATGGGCGACAAAGCCGGAGGAAAGATCCCGGTTGTGGGCGGCGCGTCACCATGTGTTCTGGGCAAACAAGTCGTTCCGGGTCGGTTCGCAGATCGTCGTGACCGATGTTTGCGTGCCGATCTCGCGGCTCGCTGAGTGCGTTATCGAAACGAAGCGCGATATCGAGCGGAGCGGGCTGGTCGCTCCGATTGTAGGGCACGTCGGTGACGGGAACTTCCACGCCTGCGTCCTGGTGATGATGGACGATGCCGAAGAGGTTGCGCGGGCAAGAGCCTTCATCGACCGGCTAACGGAGCGAGCCCTGACGTTGGAAGGAACGTGCACGGGAGAGCACGGTGTAGGCCAGGGCAAAAAGCGTTTCCTTGAATCCGAGCACGGCGCCGCCGCAGTCGAGGCCATGCGCGTGATCAAGCACGCGCTCGATCCGAATGGCGTCATGAACCCGGGAAAGATCGTGTAGACGAAAACAGCACGGCGCATATCCATGCCCCGCACATTCCTCCGCTTTGGGCGGTGAAGGGTATTTCGCGCTCGCTATGGAATGAAGCCTTTCCCGCGGACTCCGGTCCTTCCCGAGGCGACAACTGTAGGCGCGCTTCCCGCCCTTTTTGTCATCCCCGGCCGGGTGCCAACTGTTAGATTTTGACCACTAGGTGCGCGCGGCCTTCGTCGCTTCCGAATCCGGGCTAGGGCTGGCAGTCTAGGCTAACCCGGATTTCTCAGTGCGCCCCGACGGCGCGTATCACCAGTGGAGGAAGATTCCACCCGGAGAGTTGTCGATTGGTCTGGTAGCTGACGAGCGGCTTGGCTGGGTAACCGGCCGGGTTGAAGCCTCGTGACAAAGGCCGCCTTGGGCGGTTGAGCGATCCAGCGGGCCGTAACGCGAGTGAAGCCCGAGCAGGCCTCGAAAGTGAAGATGCGGATGCCGACCCGCCTGAATAACGGGGAAGGCCGCGTGAACGGGGAAGCAATCGACACATGCACCCGTTCGATCCGCCGGGGTAATGGGCACGGCACGCTGGAAGGGTGATGCGGGTAATCGGGGGAGACCCGTCGCGGTCGAAGGTAGCGGCCTCCAACGTCGCATTGGGCGGCGGACCGGGCGGGAGTCGGACAGGGTCGTACGACCGATGAGGCCGGGTAATGCCGGTGGAGGGAAGGACCCTGACTTCTGGTGTGCTTTCGAAGATGGCGAGGACGAGGGTGATTGGCGATGAGCCTCGCAAACACCTGATAAGATCCGGACCCTTCAGAGGAAGCTCTATCGTAAGGCGAAGGCGGAGCCTGCCTTCCGCTTCTACCTGCTCTACGACAAGATCTGCCGCGAGGACATCCTCGCATCACGCCTATGCGCTGGCCCGCGCCAATGCGGGTGCTCCGGGTGTGGACGGGATGACCTTCGAGCAGATCGAGGCGTCGGGCGTGGAGGCGTGGCTGGCGGGCCTGCGCGAGGACCTCGTCGCGAAGACGTATCGGCCCCATGCCGGTGCGGCGGGTGATGATCCCGAAGCCGGGAGGCGGCGAACGCCCGCTCGGCATCCCGACGATCCGGGATCGGGTGGTTCAAACCGCCGCCAAGCTCGTGCTGGAGCCGATCTTCGAGGCGGACTTCGAGGACAATGCCTATGGCTATCGTCCGCGGCGCAGCGCGGTCGATGCGGTCAAGGAAGTGCACCGGCTGATCTGCCGGGGCTATACCGATGTCGTGGACGCCGATCTGTCGAAATATTTCGACACGATCCCGCATGCGGACCTCCTGCAAATCGGTGGCCCGACGCATCGTCGACCGGCATGTGCTGCGGCTGATCAAGCTGTGGCTGAAAGCGCCGGTCGAGGAGCGGGATGGCGACGGAAAACGGCGCATGAGCGGTGGCAAGAGCAGCAAGCGCGGCACGCCGCAAGGCGGGGTCGTCAAGTCCGCTGCTCGCCAACCTCTACATGAACCGGTTCCTGAAGCATTGGCGGCTCACCGGACGCGGCGAAGCCTTCCGTGCGCATGTCGTCGCGTATGCCGACGACTTCGTCATCCTCAGCCGCGGTTACGCGGCGGAGGCTCTGGCGTGGACGAAGGCGGTGATGACCAAGCTCGGGCTTACGCTCAACGAGGCGAAAACCTCGGTGAGGGATGCCCGGACGGAAAGCTTCGACTTCCTTGGCTACACGTTCGGGCCGCATACGCTATCGGAAGGATGGCCATTGGTATCTGGGCGCAAGCCCATCCAAGAAGAGTGTGCAGCGGATCAAGACGAAGATCGGCGAGCTTCTGGTGCCCGGCAACAAGGGTGCATGGCCTGATGTGCGCGACCGACTGAACCGGCTTCTGCCCGGCTGGTCGGCCTACTTCAGCTATGGCACGCGTATGCCGGCCTACCGGGCCGTCGACAATCACGTCTATGACCGCGTGCGACACTTCCTCGCCCGGCGGCACAAGGTGCAAGGACGCGGCACGCGACGCTTCTCCCGGGAAGATGTCTTCGGAGAACTCGGCGTGCTGCATCTTCGACGCGTGCACATTGGGCCGCCGCCGTGAGCCTTACGATGAAACCAGTCGGAAAGCCGGATGCCGGAAATCCGCACGTCCGGTTTGATGAGCGGGGAAGGGAAACGGAGCGACGCCATATGGCGCGGCAACCGCACCCTTCCTCAACTTTACCAGTAGCTGATCTGTTAGGGTTCGATTGGTGTCGCGCGGGCTGCGGGCGAGCGCGGTCGTGGCGCTGGCTGAGCGCTTTGTCGAAATCGTTGGTGGGATTTGTGGGGGCTCCTGATGGGCCGATGGCTTGGTCGCCTCTGTTGGCGCGGCGTCGACGCTTTCAGTGGGCGAGCCGCGGGCGCCATGCAGCCGTGCTGCGTCGAGCCGCCATTGCTGCGTCCATGGCAACCCGAAGCCATAGCATCTTCACGCGGCGACGCTGATCGTGACCAGCCGTCGATCTTGAAGAGCTTTTGTCGTATCGTGCCGCAGGTCGCCTCGGCCAACTCGGTGTGGGCCAGGCCCATACGGCGCAACGCGCAGATCAACACATAAGCTATCGAGGCGAACCACAGGCGCAGCTGTTGGCGCGCATCGTCGCGGTCGAAGTTCGATCGGCGAAGAGTCGCCCTGACATTCCTTGATACGGTTCTCCATCTCGCCACGCGCGCATTAGACGTCTCTCGTAGAGGCGCGCGGTGCGCCGGCCTGCGCCTTGGTCAGCGTGGTAACGACAAAGCGAGGATTGGCCTTCGACCTGTCCGTCCACTCGGCCTTGCCGATCGACGCCTGCGCCGCCGCGGATCCACGTATCGAGCGTGGCACATCTAGCAGAAATCCTTGAAGCGGCGCGCCGGACGGCCGGTCCGCACAGCGCTCTTCTTCGTCCTGCACCATCTCCACATCAATCTCCTCGACGAGCCGCTCTTGCGCACCAGACCGAACAGATAGTCCACGCCGTTCGTCTCTCACCACGTCATCAAAGCTTCGCGCGCTCAACCATAATCCGCTCGCAGCAGATCCGCACTCGAGGCCAACGCGCCCGGATTCGCCGCGACATGCGCTCGATCTCATCGACCGCCCTCGCGCTGTCGTCGATGTCGGCGCGGCTTCATCTCCGCGACGAGCAGATATCGGCCGCAGAGACATCGAGCGGCTGTTCGCAATAGCTGTCGTAATAGCCGTGGAAGAACCGGCCCTCCTGGTGGCCGTGCAAAGGATCATCGGTGGCGTCGAGTCGAGGATGATCTCCTCGGGCGGCGCGCGAAGGCCTCCACGAACAGATCGACCAACAGCGCCTCGATCGCCGCCGCCGTCATGGCCGATCTTGTGATAGCTCGTCGCAACTCTGTCGCGATCAGCTCCAGACGGTTCAGCGTCGACTTGCCGGCGACCGGCGCGCAGTCGCTGCCGACGCGCCTTCAACTTGCTCGCCAGCACGGCGATCAGAGGATCGTGCCGCAAGCTCATCGTGATCGTTCAGATCCTCATAGCCCAACGCCAGGCCGAATATCCGTTGCCCGACCAGCGTCGCCACAGTTATGCTCGATCAGATCGGTCGCGCCGTCGATCCTGGAAGCAGGCGGCGAAGCGTTCGACAAGCCGGATCGCTATGTCGGTCGCCCCAAGCAGCAAACCGCCCGCGTTCGACGTCATCGTTCACCCATCGAAACCCGCCACCACTTCCCGCTCTTCAACCGATGCAAATTCGAACCGAATCTGCGCTACACTGCTGTCAGCATCGGGGAGACCTTCCAATCCTGCTCAAGTCGTTATCGCAAACAACTTTCGCAGATTCGCAACCCCGATGCGCCTTCTTCTGTGAGAAATCCGGGTTAGCGGTCCTGGCCGAAGTCAGGCTAAAGACGGCGCTTACATAGCGGCTTCGGTTCGCGACATATCGCTCCTTTGATCAGCAAAATCGAAGCGAAGTTGTGCTATCTGACACTCAGAACGTCCCGCATGCGGACCAACTCAAACCCGAATAACTATGAGCACAATTGATTGGCAAGCGCGCAAGCGGCGACTGGTCGACGGAACGATTGGGAACTGGGGTCAGTTCCTGCATCGACCAACAATACGGAAATCGCTTTCCCCGAGTCTATGCTGTCACAATCAGCAGTGACGTTCCGCTTCTAACCTCACAATGAATGCGACTGGGGCGACGCTGGCCAAGTTCCAGCGCCGGTTCATTTACTCTCTCGGGCGATTTGTCGCTTTATCACGTCGCGTTTCCCTCAACGCGACGATTCTATCGGGGTGGTCCAACTGACCGGCGGTCTGCTTGCCGTAGGCAATGGCGGCGCATTGGACAATAGCCTCGTTCTTTTCGACGAAGGCGAGCTGCTCGGGACGACGACCGAAGCCTTGACCGCAAGCATTACTTTCGACGGAACGCCGACGATCGCCGCCGCCACCGGCGAGACATTGTCTCTAAAGGGTGGCGAGGAGTTGATCGGGCTCGGGCCTCCACGTTAACCTTCGGCGCGCCCGGGGAGGCCGGGACAGTCCTGTGGGAGCCGACCAATTTCCAACTCTTGAGCGTCTCGCCAGAGTCTCTCGACATCCATGCAGGAGGCTTCGTTTTTGGGAATTTCGACGAAGGCCTTACCGCCTTGTCGTCGGCGTGGAATTCGGTCGATATCGAGGCCGGCGGGCACCCTTCACCTCACAGGCGTCCCGTCATCTTTCCGCACGCTAGCCGGGGGCGGCACATTAACGAGCAGCACGACCTCGCTCGTGACGATCAGCGGCGGCTACTTTTCGGGAAATCTTACCGGCTACCTCAATCTCGATATTACGGGCAATGTTCACCTGGCCGGCGACAGCACGATTGGCAATATCGATATCGGCAATGGCGCCTCCCTCGCAGCCCTAACGAATGACCCGGGAGGTCTAATCGATCTCGATACCAGAAGCGGCATCTCCCTCGTCGCGGCGGCCTCAAACGCGTTTTTTGTCAACGAGGGGACGCTCCTGCAAAACGGCCCCGAGGGGTCGAGCGTGGTGACAGTACCGTTCCTCGACTCTGGGATCATGCGGATAGCCTCCGGTTCATCGTTCTTTACCGATCGATTCTCCAATGCAGGGGTCGTCGAGGGTCGCCTCACGACGAGCGGCGTCTCTACCACTTGGACGCCTGATCCAGCCGAAAACAACTCCAGCGGCGACGGATTGTCCGGCATCCTTTGGCAAAACACAAATGGCGATGTCGAACTCTGAAATCCAAATTCTGGCTCGGAGAGTTTCACTACCGCAAGATTTGGGCATCGTCGGCGCCAGCTCGGAGATCGCCGGGACCGGCGCCTTCGACGGGGCGAAGGAAGCCGGCATGTTGTGGCGCAATACCAACGGCGATACGGAGTTGTGGAATCCCAATGGTTCGGGCGGGTTCACCCATCAGGATCTTGGGCGTCGTCAACACCAGTTGGCAAATCGACGGGACCGGCGACTTCAACGGGACCGGTGAAGTCATATTCTATGGCGCAACGCCAATGGCGCCACCGGAGATATGGAATGCGAAAGGCTCGGGCGGCTTCACCTACGAGAATCTGGGCGTCGTCAATACTAGCTGGCAAATCGCCGGGACCGGCGATTTTACCGGGACTGGGCGAAGCCAGCATCTTATGGCGCAACACCAACGGCGACACAGAGCTGTGGAATCCCAACGGCTCGGGCGGCTTCGTCTAGCCAAGAATCTAGGCATCGTCGAACACCAGCTCGCAGATTGCCGGAACCGGCGATTTCACCGGTGACGGGCGAATCCAGCATATTGTGGCGCAACGCCAATGGCGACACCGCCCTATGGAATCCCAATGGCTCGGGCGGTTTCACTCTATCAGAAATCTGGGCGTCGTCAACACCAGCTGGCAGATCGCCGGAACCGGCGATTTCAGCGGTGACGGCCGATGCAGTATTCTGTGGCACAACACCAATGGCGACACCTCCTTATGGAATCCCAACGGTTCGGGCGGTTTCACTCATCGAGGATCTGGGCGTCGTCAGCACTAGCTGGTCTGTGCACAAGATTTTCGCTTGAGACGCGGAGCAAACAGGGTCAGCTCATCCCGCCTAAGTCGATTTGACCCAATCCACACGCCGTCGGCGAATGACCGGCCTTTGCGCAAGCTTGCCGTTGCTGTGCGCGCAGGAAATGACCGCAATCCGCGCCCTCACATCCGCCGCGATTTTGGCTCGCACAATCTCTCGCGCGACTTGAACGGGATCGGCGGCGCATTGGGCGCGAATGAGCGTCGGGCCGGTGTCGGGCAGTGTGTCGGCGGATCGAGCCTCTAGCGCCGTTTCAATGAATGTGAGCGCGCGGCCCGGCCCATCGGGCATGACCTTGACGTCGCGCGTTGCGCGGAGCGCGCCTCGAGCGTCATCTCATTTCAGCCGTCTAGCAGCAGCACAAGTCGCCCGTAATATGCAAGCTGCATCAAATGTTATCATCGGAAGGCGCCGAAGGCGTTGCGCCGCAGAATGAAGTCAAAGAAATCATCCTCTCCGTCCGACCACTCGCCCAACGGCACAAGTAGGGGCACTTGGCCGTCCTCTTCGAGCATGCATTCCGCAAGCTCCACAACCGTCGTCGACTTGCCCATGCCGCCGGGCGCTATGATGGACACCGGCTCTGCAAGTGCCGTCAGCGCGCAAGGCCATCGAGTGTCACGTCAGGAGCCGCGCTACTCTGAAGTCTAAGCGTGAGCGCTTACGTGCGCGCGGGCCTGCCTTCTCGCAGCCCGAAAAGCGGCAATGTCGGTGTCCGACGCTGCGCGCCGGCGGGCACCCACTGCATCCACCGCGTCGCTGCTCGGAAGGCTGAGGCCGCGCAGGAACTGCTCGTCCGCGTCGTCGGGCTCGCGGACGCTCTGAGAGCGCCGAGCGGGCGTCCGCTGGCGGTTGCGTCAAGCGCACGCTGAACAGCATCGCTTTTCCACCGATGCAGCAACGCGACGTGTAACGATTTTCATGCAAATCGATGAGCTTCGAACAGCTTTGGCACAGCCAAATTCCGTTTGCGCCGCTGCTTCTGTCGGCCGCCTTTCATATTGGCGTCGTAGCGCGGCCCACCATGTGAAGCGGCGGCGATATGCGCGCCGACCCCTATGTTGATCGTTCCTTCCTCGTTGAGCGCGGGGCCCGAGGTCAAGCTCACGCAGTCCGGGTTCGAGCAGTGGAAGCCCGCCCAAGCTGCGAGGACGCGTATGGTTTTGGCAGAAAAATCGTCGCGCACGCAAATCTGTCGCCGGCCCCTTCCGCACGCCTATCTCACAATATACGACGCGGCCGCCACGGGAATGTTCTTCGTGACGGCTCCGAGGTAAGGGGCTTGACCAAACTGCGTCACTGCCAGCGATCGACCTTCGAGCGCGGTTGCGGTGTCGAGCCGCCGAGCGCCGCGCCGTCGAGCGTCGAAGCCGTCGAGCATCAAGCCTGTCGAGCATTAAGCCTGTCGGTCGAACGCGTCGAGCCTCTCGAGCCGTCGAGCGCCGAGCCTTGCCAGCGCCGAGCCGTCGACCGTTTCGACTTCCTCGCCCGTCAGGATGCGCATGACTTTGACGGCGTTGCCGATCACGTCGGCGGGGCGCTTCTCGCCTTTAGGGCCGCGAGGCATCATCCCCCCATGTGATATCCTTCGCCATGTAGCCCAAACCGGGCCTTTCTTTTCAGCAATGGCGTTCCAAAATTCCTGTCGGGCAGCAGCCTCAGAGCCCGGCCGTCGATTCCTTTTTTCGGCAGCCTTTTTATCACGATAACCAGTATTTCTCTCGGTACCTGTGAGCGCCTTCTGCATTCGATGAAGGAGACCATCATAGCGTGAGGGATATCTAATTCGTTCATGTCCACAAATCCCGATGCGTTGCGCCAAGCATAGCACGCGACATGGGGCGTGGCCGAACGGCGTCAAGAGCCGCAAATTTCAAACTGAGGCACTACCGCCGCGTGCCCTCGCACACGCGGGGGTCGAGCATCCACGCCCTCGAGGCTCTGAGCTTGTCGAAGAGCGCGCCTCGCCCGTGTCGAGGCTTCGGCAAGCTCAGCAGCCGCGTCGAGCCGTTACACGTGTCGAGCTGCCTGCCCTCGCACACGTGGGGTCGAGCATCCACGCCCTCGTGGCTCTGAGCTTGTCGAAAAGCGCGCCTCGCCCGTGTCGAGCAATGGGCCTCGCGCGTGTCCGGCGCTGTAAACGAGGCGGTTCATAAACTTGGCGAATTCGCGGGCTTCTCGCAAAGCGATGACTTTCAAGAAGCCGCCCCCCGCGTTTCCATACATGGGGTTAGTCCGACCCAAAACATTGATGCAAGCGCAAGGTTTTAGGGACTAAGCATCTTCGTTTTCTTCTTCGCTTTACCGAGCTTTTCCATCCTCTTGTTGAGCAAATCATTTGGGAACGCACGAACGAGCAAAGCCTCCAATTCATGTATCATTTCGTCCGCGACACTATATGCGCTAAAATAGGCCGCCAGGTCATAAAGCTTCAAATTGGTAATATGCGGCTGGCGAGATTTCTCGGAAGCAGACCGAAATTGAACATTGTTCGTGGGGTGACTGACACGCATGATATTTTGCGCACTACGCGTGCGATTAAACGCAGAATTCATTTCTGACCACAAATTTTGATTGTGTGTTTGCCCAGCATATAGTGCTTTACCGCGTGCATCATAAAACACGTAGAGACCCTTCGAGTTATCAAGAGCCAACTTGATTCCCGCAGAATATACGTTTTGGGTATTTGGGGCGAAGATGAGGTACGTCCTCGAGCTTTCGTTAACAGGAACACATTCAATTGGAAAGAATTCTATTATTGGTGTAATCAATTTATGGTGAGCGTCCTTCCGTGCAGCGGCGCGGTTTTATCGACCACATTGGCAAATTTTAGCGGGGTAAGTCTGAATTTTGGTTTTCGCCATTGCGCAAGACTCGACTGAGCAATCCCCAAAACGTGCGCAACTTGAGAATCGGTATGCAAAGCGAATTTGCGTTTCAGCGTAACTATTATTCTATCGCCCTTTAGATCATCCTTCATGATGAAAAGCTCCCCTCGTCCGCCCAGTCCGCACTTTCGCAGAAAGCAGACGACGCGGCAATTTAGACTTTCTCAAAAAGGAAGGTTTTTGAGAGAGACAGGCGCGGAAGGGCGTGACCGAGGACGATCTCGACCATGCGAAGACGTTACTCACCAACCCGGATATTACCGTTTCCAATGTTGCCGACCGTCTACCCGCGCGCTCGGTGACCTCGACACCAGCGACGCGCTTGTCCGCGTCGAGGTCTTGCGCGTGTCGAGCGTCCCGCCGTCGAGCCGTCGCGCCCATGCCAGTTCGGGCCTCGCCCATGCCGGCGATCGGCCTTTGGGCCGTCGAGCTGTCGAGCCGTCGAGCCTCGCCCATGTCGAGCGTCGGGCCTTGCGCGCGTCGAGCGCCGGGCCTCGCCCATGCCGTCGAGCCGCGTCGAGCCGTCGCCACTTGTCGTCTTCATACAAGCCCGCTGGCGGCCTCGATCCTCGACGAAATTGTCGGGCCGCACGTAATCGAGAAGCCAGCCCACAGCCTTCGCACGGCCCACCGCCTGCCCTCGCGGACGCGGGATCGAGCGTCGCACAAGCACATCGTCGCCCTTGGCGCGACACAGCCTTGCCTTTCGCGCACAGAACATATTCAGAAAACCTGAATGTGTGAATGCGAAAGGGCTGAGTTATGTTTCGCAAGCGATCGGGGGCCGGTATATTACTATCCGCGCGAACGCGCGGAATTGCAGTATTTCAAGCAACGTTTGCGGGCATCTGTAGATTGGCGCATGTTGTCACGGCAGTATTAATAGCAACATGTCTGGACAGTTCAAGCAACGCCCACGCGCCCGCGCGCCGCGCGATTTGCCGCATTGCTGACATAGTTGGCGGTATGTCCCTCCCTGTCCCCGAAAGTTGCGCGCTCCTTCAGTTGCGCGCTCCTTGCGAAAATCGGAAAGTTGTGCTATAAGCCTTCCCATTCGCCGAATCCCGCCCGCTTCGGCGGGGGGATCAAGCTGCAAGAGGAAGGAGCGAATGCGCGCAGAGCCTGAGAAACAAGGCGGAGCCGCTTCCTTGGATTCAGGGCAACCCCTTGAAAGGTCGCGATTTGGACGAACAAAACCAAGGAAATCCGGGCGGTCTGGCTTGGATTTATTTGGCTTTGCTTGGACGGCCGAGGCGCCGGAGCCACGCGCGCGCCTGACGGCGCACGTTGGCTGGCGCCGTCCCGCCGTAAGACGTCCGGCTCCGGACCGAGCGTTCGACGCCAAGCACGCTGAACGCTTCTTCGGTGATGCGCGGCTCGACGCTCCGCATCTCGTCGAGCGTAAGCTTCTCCAGCGCGACGTCGCGCGCGGAGGCTATGGCGACAATGCGCCCGGTGACGTGGTGAGCTTCGCGGAACGGCAGCTTGAGCGTGCGCACGAGCCAGTCGGCGAGGTCGGTCGCGGTCGCGTAGCCCGCGCCGGCCGCAGCCTTCATCCGCTTGGGGTCAGGCGTCAGATCCTCGACCATGCCGGTCATGGCGGCGAGCGCGAGCGCGAGCGTTCGGAACGCGTCGAAGACGCCTTCCTTGTCCTCCTGCATGTCCTTCGAATAGGCGAGCGGCAGGCCCTTCATCACGGTCAGGAGCCCAACCAGCGCGCCGACGATCCGGCCGGCCTTGCCGCGCACGAGTTCGGCCGCGTCCGGATTGCGCTTCTGCGGCATGATCGAGGAGCCAGTGGTGAAGGCGTCGGAGAGCCTGACGAAGCCGAATTGCGGCGTCGCCCACAGCACGATCTCCTCGGCGAAGCGCGAGAGATGCGTCGCGGCGATCGCCGCGGCGGCGAGCGCCTCGAGGGCGAAGTCGCGGTCGGCGACGCTGTCGAGCGAATTGGCGGTCGGCCGGTCGAAGCCGAGCGCCTTGGCGGTCATTTCGCGGTCGATCGGGAACGACGTGCCGGCGAGCGCGGCCGCGCCGAGCGGACATTCGTTGAGGCGCTTGCGCGCGTCGTTGAAGCGCCCCGCGTCGCGCGCCAGCATTTCGACATAGGCGAGGAGATGATGGCCGAAGGTGACCGGCTGCGCCGACTGCAGATGGGTGAAGCCCGGCATGACGATGGCGGCGCTTTCGAGCGCGCGGGCGGCGAGCGTCCGCTGCAATTGGGCGATCTGGAAGAGGATCGCGTCGATCGCGTCGCGCACCCATAGGCGGAAGTCGACGGCGACCTGATCGTTGCGCGAGCGCGCGGTGTGCAGGCGCCCCGCCGCCGGGCCGACGATTTCGCTTAAGCGGCTTTCGATGTTCATGTGGATGTCCTCGAGCGCGCGCTTGAACGAAAACGTCCCCGCCTCGATTTCGCCTTTGACTTGGGCGAGAGCCTTCAAGATCGCCTCGGCGTCGGCGGCTTCGACGATGCCTTGGTGGGCCAGCATGGCGAGATGAGCCTCGGAGCCGGCGATGTCCTGGGGGCCAAGCTTGCGGTCGAATTCGATCGAGGCGTTGATCTCCTCCATCGCTTCGGCCGGGGGTCCAACGAACCGGCCGCCCCACATCGCGTTGCTCATTGAGTGTCGTCCCGGATGGTTGGACATGACGAAGATCGATAGCCCGCCGGGCCGGCGGTTTGTTGTTATTTCTGTTTTCGGCGCGCTCGCGGCCATCGCCGCCGGGGCCGTCCTATACGAGACAGCGCGGCCGGCCGGCAAGGCCGCGGCCGATTGCCCGGCTGAGTCCGCGAGGCTCGCGGCCAGGCTCGCGCCGCTAGCGAAGGGCGAACTGGCGGCGCTCTCGGTCGCGAGCGAGCCGCGGCGAGCCGAACAGTTCGCCTTCGAGCGGGTAGACGGCGGCAAGCTGACGCTCGCGGACTTTCACGGCCGCGCAGTGCTGCTCAACCTCTGGGCGACCTGGTGCGTCCCCTGCCGCGCGGAGATGCCGGCGCTCGACCGGCTTCAGGCGGCGAAGGGGGATCAAGCGTTCGAGGTGGTCGCCGTCAATGTCGACACCGCGCAACTCGAGCGCCGGGCGGCCTTTCTGGACAGCGCCGGCGTAAAGGCGCTCGCGCGCTACGCCGATCCGAGCGGCGACGCGTTCGAAACCCTGCGCAGGGACGGCAAGGCGCTCGGATTGCCGGTCACTTTGATCGTCGACAAAGACGGCTGCGAAATTGGGGCCGTCGAGGGCGCCGTCAAATGGGACTCGGCTGAAGCGGAGGCGTTGGTCGGGACGCTGAAGGGCGGTTAGGGCCTGATGCGAAATAACCGCTTTAGCCGATGCCGCGCTCGCGCGAACTGAATGGCATGGGGTTGCGGGCGCGAACTACCCCATGTCTGGGAGAGAGTTAGTATCCGCGGGCGTTCTGTTGCTTGAGCTTCTTAATTCTATGGCGTTGATAAAGGTCGATCTCTCGGGACAGCGGCGTATTACGATGAAATCCGAGGTGGGTTATTGAGACTAGATTGGCGTTCTGGGTTTGTGGGCCGCCGATATCGAGGCAGCAGATTATGCCTCCTTCGTCTCCAGTATAAAATACGTCGATTACGTTGCACCTTTCCGGAATAGTCATCTCCGGAGACTTTTCCGCCAACAATCGGATGAGGCTTTGTGGGAGCCTCGCTTCGATTGGAACGACTGTCTTCAGTTTTTCCAAGAGGAAGTTGGTTTTCTCAAGATCGTCGATCATCAATCGTCCTTGGCTAGACGAGGTCAGTATTTTGAGAGGGACGGGCTCGGTTGCATCGAACTATGTTTGGCGGAAATCGGGGAAATCGTGTAATTCCACTCGCCGTGGAAGCTGTCATGATCAAGGTTGATGGAGGCCATTTCCCTATCGGAGACCTTTATGCCTTTAGGATACTTGTTTTCGTCGAGGCAGCAGTGGACGTTGAGGCCCGTTCGAGTCCTGGTTGAGCCGATCAGTTGGATGATGACCTGATGACTGATAAGCGGCTTGGCGCGCCAATTTTGAGTAATGAACGCGAACAGCTTGTGCTCGATACGGTTCCACTTGCTGGTCCCAGGCGGATGGTGAGCACAGTGATGGCAAGGCCGGTCTCGTCAGCCAAGACCTGAGGCTCACGCTTCCATAGTCGCACACGAGCCCCATTGCTACCCCCGCAATCCGCAGTGATCAAAAGACTGGTTGCACCGAGATAACGCTTCTGCCCCAGTGCGCGCCACCAGCGGCGGATGCTCTCCACCGCAAAAGCAGCCGTATCGTGATCTATGCCGAGATTTACCCAGCCCGTATTCGTCGCAAGATCGTAAACGCCATAGGGCGCAACCTTACCGAGTTCAGGGATTTGGAAATCGTGAACCCGCACCGCTTGCGGCCTTCCTTTCGGCCGCAGCTCGCGTCCGCCATTCTTGAAGTCCCCGACCAGCTCTTTTTTCTTGGTGTCCACTGAGATCGCTGGCTGGCTCGTGCTTTGGAACGCTTTGATCTTCTCGTTGATGTGTTCGAATTGCGCGTCGCGATCCGGATGCCTCGCCCCCTCAAGCGTTTTCTTGTTCGCCTGAAGGCTGAACCCCAAGTCCCGGAGCAAGCGGCCGACCAATTTTTGACTGGCCGTATAGCCGCGATCAGCCAACGCTCTGACGAGGTGGCGCTCACTCTCGCTCACCCAGAGCAGCGCCGCTTCGGGATCGCCACGGATCGCCGATTGCACAAGTTCTCCAAGCGCCTCCACGAGGCCAGCTTCTGTCTCGATCTTTGGCTTGCGACCGCCGCCCGGACGACGGATGCGGCCGATCAGCGGGCCATGTGCGTTCCGCAAATCCGATAGGCCGCGCCCGATCGTGCTACGCGCAATGCCGGTGGCCTCGTAGACAGCAGCCAAGCCGCCACGCCCTGCGGTTTGAGCCTCGTTCGCCGCGAACAGGCGACGAGAACGTTCGTTTAGATGGAGAGAAACTCCCTCATACCGCATCCTGATGGCGGCAACGTCTATCATCTTCCTCGACTCGATCTCATCGAGCAAAAGAATCACACCCTGAACATCCCGTCTAGAGCCGGCCAGAAAATAAGCGCCGCGCCGCCAGATTCTTGGCGACGGACGCTCATGCCGCCTGATTGCCAAAGTCGCGCCGGAGGAGAGTGCAGACGCTCGATTCGGGAACCGGCGGACTGAACAGAAAGCCCTGCGCCTCGGCGATCGTGCCCAGCGTCTCGATCATCCTGAGCTGCTTCGCCGTTTCGACGCCTTCAATCAGCACGCACATGCCGAGCCGGCGGCTCATCGCCGCGACGCTTTCGACCAGCACCGACGCGCGTTCTTGAACCCCAAGCCCCATGGTGAACGTGCGATCGATCTTGATCCGGTCGAGCGGGAAGCTCAGGAGATAGCTCAGGCTCGAATATCCGGTGCCGAAGTCGTCGAGCGAAATGCGTAAGCCGTGGGCGCGCAACGCCTGGAGCGTGCGCCGGGTGTCGCCCCGATCCTCGAGCAAGGTGGATTCCGTGATTTCAAGATCGAGGCGCTCGGGCGCGAGCTTGGCGGCCGCAAGCGCGCCGAGGATCGTCTTTTCGAGATGGCCGCTACGGAACTGGGTCGAGGACAGATTGACCGATACACTGACGCCGTCCGGCCACGCCGCGCATGCCCGACAAGCCCGCCTCAGCACGGCCGCGCCCATCTCCTCCATGAGCCCAATCTCTTCGACGATCGGGATGAATTCGCTGGGAGATATGCTGCCGAGCACAGCGCTCTGCCAGCGCGCGAGCGCCTCGAAGCCGACGATCCTGCGCGTCGCGACCGAGACGATCGGCTGGAAGTGGACGTCGATGCCGTCGCTCGCGACGGCCGCGCGCAATTCGAGCTCGATCAAGCGGCGGATTTGGATCTTGGCGTCCATCGCCGGTTCGAACGCTCTCCACACCCGCCGACCGTCCGCCTTCGCCGCATAGAGCGCGATATCCGCCTTCGAGAGCAAGGCGTCGGGGCTGGTCCCGTCGTCCGGCGCCGAGGCGCTGCCGATGCTTGCGCCGACGATCACCTCGCTGCCGTCGATGACCACCGCGCGGTTGATTTCATCGATGATGCGCTTGGCGACAGCGGACGTGTCCAACTGGCCGGGTGCGTGATGATGAAGGATGACAAATTCATCGCCGCCCCAGCGCGCCACCAGATCGCTCGGCCCGATGATGGCGCTGAGCCGGCTCGCGATCTCGACCAGGAGCTTGTCGCCGGTGCGGTGGCCGAGACTGTCATTGACCTGCTTGAAGTCGTCGAGGTCGAGAAACATCACCGTGAGGCCGTCCGTCAGGGCCTGACCGGGATGAAGAGCCAAGGCGAGCTGCTCCTCGAAACATCGGCGATTGGGCAACTCGGTGACCGAGTCGAAGCGCGCCATGCGGTTGATCTCAAGCTGGGCATTGCGGCGCTCAGTGACGTCCTGGATGACCAGCACCATACCCTCGCCTTTCATGCGATTGATGGTGATCTCGAACGCTCGATTGTCGCGCGTTTCCAGCGGAACCACGAGGTCGGCCCCATGCCCTCCGTCGCCGGACAGAACGGGCGTGAGACGCGCGAGTTGCGGCGCGTCAATTACGCCGCCGCGCACGAGACCTCCAAGGACCGCGCTCAGGTGCGCGCCGACCGGCGCCTCATCGGGGCGAACTTTGAAGATCTTGAGGGCTTGGTCGTTGGTCAAGACGAGGCGGCCCCGCGCGTCGAGCATGCACAAGCCGTGCGACATGTTGTTGAGGGCCATGTCAAGTCGCGCGGCAAGCGTGGCCGCGCGCTGTTGCGCCGCGATTACGGCCATGAAATTGGCTCTGAGCCGCTTCGCATAGCCCTTCATATAGAGGACGAGCGGCGCGATCCCGACGAAGATTCCAACCGGATACCAGCCCCCTGCGACGATCATCGCCGCTGCAAGTGGAAAGAACGCACCCATAAGCTGCAGGTTGACGCCGCGGTAGATTGCATAGCTGCGCGACATTAGGCTGAAAGCGTAGGCGGTCGTCATCGACACGCCGATGAATTGAGCAAAGTTGTCGTCGGTCACGTAAAACGCGAGCAAGGTCCACGTCGACAAAGCTGTGAGACTGGCGAGGGCGCCGGCCGAGAAGATACGCTCTCGCATACGGGCGACTTGGACGGTGGCGCTGGGGACGTTCTTTGCGTGCTGTTTCGCGAAATACAGCCTTACCAAGGCGATCAGGAGTTGCGCAGCCGCAGCGTAGGCCAGGATGACGCTCCTGGCAGCGATGGCGGCGGCGACCTCGCCGCACGTGACGGCGACCGCCGACAGCATCACAGCCGGGAGAAAGTCGGTGAGAAGGTCGTCGACGAAGCCGATATAGATCTCGTCCGGCAGTTCGTCGGTTGGCGCGGAAGGGTCGCTCCGTCGGGCGTCCGCCATAAAATTTGCCAAATTGTGGTAAACCGAGCGCCACTATCGGCTTCGACAATTAAGAAGTCCCTTAAGCGGACGTAACAACGAAGCTTCGAAACAATGAAGCCAAAAGGTCGAAGTTCCGGCTTTTGCATGTCGCCGTGCGCTTCTGTCTCGAAACGACGGATCCTCGAATGGAAGGCTGCGCTCTTTCTCGATCCCGAACGGCGCTGGCGCCTTCGCCGCCCGTCTCCGCTCGGGCCCCTATTGCGGCCGGGCCCTCTCCACCAATCGGCGGAAACCGGGAGGCTCGCAATTCGATTTGAAACGGGTTACACTTGTTGATGGTTTGTTAACTTTGTCGGAAAGGGCTAAGGCGGGCGAGGGTTCAATGGATGGGTCACTTGTCGGCGCGCCGTTATCATTTGCGGATCGCGTTTCGCGACTAATGGAGAGAGTCGAGCATAGGATCGCGACGGCGCCGCCCGAGCGCGACGCGGCGTTTCGGCTGCGCTACGACGCCTACCAGAAGATTGCATTCTTGCAGCGGAGCGATGGCGACCGGCTTTACGACCCGCGGTACGATGACGCGCCTAACGCCTGGATCACGACCACGTTCATCGACGGCGAACTCGCCGGCACCGTCAGGGTCAACATTGGCGTCGACGAAAAAGCGATCCTTCCGGGTCTCCAGGTTTTTGGCGACGTCCTGGCCCCCAAGCTTTCCGCCGGCCAGGCCATCGCCGAATTCACCCGCCTCGCCGCTCGGCTGTCATTGGCCAGCATCCATCCCGAGCTGGCGTATATCGTGATGCGTCCAGCCTACATGGCCGCGGAGCATTTTGACGCCGATTGCGCCGTTGGCACTCCGCGCGCCGAGCACATTGCCTTCTATCGGCGGGCGTTTGGCGCGACGATATGGCGTCCGCCCCGCGATTATCCGGGATCTACCGCCAAGATTGCATGCGTGGGCGCCGACTACCGTTTCGCGCGACAATTCATCGAGGCGCGCTATCCCTTTTTCAAGTCCGATCCCAAGGAAAGAGAGGCGCTGTTCGGACCGAGCCCCTGCGCTTCGGGCGCTCTCCCTCGCTCCAACCGCGCCGCGCGCGACCCGGCAAAAGACCAGGCAGCTGAACTGGTGAGTTTAGCCTGACGGCCGATTACGCCGCCGAAAGCGGTTCGCGCGAGCGAAGCGTCGAGTAAAGCGCGAAGGCGTCGAGGGCAGCCTCGCTTGGACGAAGATTGCGATCGCCGCACCAGGTGACGAAATCATCGAGAGCGACTGTCACCAGACTCGCATCTGCGCCGCCCGCCGATAGTCCCATGAAGCGGCCGTAGCGGCTATCCAACCAATCTTCATAGCCGCGGTATTTCGATAATCCGGAAAGGCAACCCCGGGCGCGCTCGAAGTCGGCCGCAGATACAACCCCAACGAGAACTTTATTCATAGTTCAGCCACCAGTCCTCATGGCTCTCGTCTCCCGCCAATCCAACCGTCCAACGCAGTATCATGATTTGTCGGCAAATCGTAAAGGCTTTGTCAGGAGCGGCGCGGACAAGATAATGAAAAGCGGGCCCTCTTCCGTTTCGGCAGTGATCCTTGCGAACCAACGCAGTCTAATATGGCGACTTTTGCTAATTGAAGACGCCACGTCCCACCGCAAATTAATCTTCCACAATTATGTCATTATTAAATCACCTGCTCGCCCAAGGCGCGGAGCAGCTCAACCGCCAGGGCGTCGGCGCAGTGCTCCGGCGGCGCGCGCCCTCTCTAATCGCTAGCTCAGATAGGGGGCCATGCCGTCACGAGCGAGCTTGTCTGCACGGGTGTTAAGCTCGTCGTCCGCGTGCCCCTTGACCCAGAGCCACTGGATCTCGTGCCGGCGGGCGGCCGCATCCAGACGGCGCCAAAGGTCCTCGTTCTTGACCGGCTTCCTGGACGCCGTCCGCCAGCCGTTGGCCTTCCAGGCGTCGATCCATCCTGTCACCCCGCCGCGCAAATATTGGGAATCCGTATGCAGACTGACTTCGCAGGCCCGGTTCAGCGACTGGAGCGCTTCGAGCGCCGCGGTGAGTTCCATGCGATTGTTGGTGGTGAACGCCTCGCCCCCCTTGAGCTCCTTTTCATGACCGCTGTAGCGCAGGACAGCGCCCCAGCCGCCAGGGCCTGGGTTGCCGGAGCACGCCCCATCGGTCCAGATCGACACCCGTCGGCTCACCGCATGAGCCCATAGTCGGCCGCCGACCTCACCCGCTGGTGAAAGCGCAACTTGTCCCGATATTCTAACGGGTTCTTCGGCGCGACCTTCGCCCCCGGCGGCACGTTCAGCCAGTCGACGAGGCGCGTCAGCATGAAGCGAAGCGCCGCGCCGCGCGCCAGCACCGGCAGGGCCGCGACCTCCGACTCGGCGAGCGGCCGCAAACGCTGATAGCCGGCGATCATCGCCCGCCCCTTCGAGACGTTGAACTCATTGTCGGGTTCGAAGCACCAGGCGCTGAGGCAGATCGCCAGATCGTAGGCGAGCGCGTCATTGCAGGCGAAATAGAAATCGATGAGGCCGGAAAGTTTCTCGCCGAGAAAGAACACGTTGTCGTTGAACAGATCGGCATGAATGACGCCGCTCGGCAGGCCCTTCGGCCAGTGAGCCTCAAGAAAGGTCAGCTCCGCCGTGCATTCCTCGCGCAAATGCAAAGCGACCTCGTCGGCGCGAGTTTCCGCGGCGCGGAACAGGGATCGCCAGCCTTCAAGCGAGAGCGCATTGGCGCGCTTGAGGGGGAAATCGGCGCCCGCCAGATGCATGCGCGCGAGCGCTTCCCCAACCTCGCCGCAATTTCGAACGCCGGGCCGGCGAATCCATAGGCCATCGAGGAAGGTGACGATCGTTGCTGGCCGGCCTGCGAGTTCGCCGAGCGCAGAACCCGCGCGATTGCGAACCGGCTGAGGACAGGTGACGCCGCGCTCGGCCAAGTGCTCCATTAGGCCGATGAAGAAGGGCAAATCCTCAGCTTTTACCCGTTTCTCGTAAAGGGTGAGAATGTATTGACCGCCAACCGTTCCCATCAGGAAGTTGGAGTTCTCGACGCCTTCGGCGATCCCCTTGAAGGAGGTCACTTCGCCGATTTCGTAAAGCGCCAGAAAGGCTCGCAGCGCTTCGTCCGAGACTTCGGTATAAACAGCCATGTCCCGTCCGTTGAACCGGCGCATCGAGGCAGAGCGATGGCGGACCCGCTTAGCGACGTGTATAAGGCGCGTCAATCGCTGCGGATCGTCCTCAGCCGCGCGTCCTCGGGAGCGCGAAAGGGCGAGCGAATTCCGCGCTTTCAGCCCGAATCGGGAGGATCACGACAGCTTAGACGGCCAGTCGGAACGGTCCTCGATGTCGGCGTCCCGAGGAAATCGGTTCGGAAACTGTTTCATCGCATGCGCCCTGTCGGCGCTGCGCGGTTCGCGATTGGATGGGGATCCGCTCGATGCGCATCGTGATGATCGGCGCCGGCTATGTCGGGCTCGTATCAGGGGCTTGTCTGGCCGATTTCGGCCATGAAGTGGTCTGTGTTGAGGTCGACGAGAGCAAAGTGGCGAGTTTGCGTGAGGGGCGCGTTCCGATCTATGAGCCGGGCTTGAGCGAACTGGTGCTGGCCAATCAGGCCGCCGGGCGGCTCTTGTTCACAACCAACCTGAAGACGGCCGGGCGCGGCGCGCAGGCAATATTCATCGCCGTCGGCACGCCCTCGCTGTCCGAGGTCGGCTCGGCCGACATGCGGTTCGTGCACGAGGCGGCTCGCGACATCGCCGCCGTCATCGAGGACTTCACCGTCGTCGTCGTCAAATCGACCGTTCCGATCGGCGCGGGCGACGAAGTCGAGCGCATCATCGCCGAGCGCGCGCCCCCCGAAATGTTCGCGGTCGTCTCAAATCCGGAATTCCTACGTGAGGGGGCGGCGATCGAGGATTTCAAGCGGCCGGACCGGGTCGTCATCGGCGTCGAGGACGAGAGAGCGCGCGACGTCATGCGGGAGATCTACCAACCTATCGAACGCAACGGCGGACCGATCGTCTACACATCGCGCCGCAGCTCGGAGATGATCAAATATGCGGCCAATGTGTTTCTGGCGATGAAGGTGACCTTCATCAACGAAATCGCCGATCTCTGCGAGCGTCTTGGCGCCGACGTTCTCGACGTCTCGCACGGCATTGGACTTGACGACCGCATCGGCCGTAGGTTTCTCAACCCCGGCCCAGGGTTCGGCGGTTCCTGCTTTCCTAAGGATACGCTGGCGTTGACCAAGCTCGCCGCGGACGCCAAAGCGCCAATCCGACTTGTCGAAACGCTGGTCGACGTCAACGACAAGCGCAAGACGGCGATGGCCGCGAAGGTAGTCGCCGCGTGCGGCGGCTCGGTCGCGGGCAAACGGATCGCCGTGCTTGGTCTCACCTACAAGCCCAAGACCGACGACATGCGCGATGCTCCGAGCCTCGTCATCGTACCTGAGCTGCAAGCGGCGGGCGCCCGGATCGTCGCCTATGATCCGGAGGGGGTTCGAACGGCAAAGCCGCTGCTGCCCGGCATCGAGTTTGCGGATAACGCCTACTCCTGCCTGAAGGGCGCGGACGCGGCGGTCGTCGTCACCGAGTGGGACGAGTTCCGCGCCCTCGACCTCGCGCGCGTCAAGGCCAGCCTGGCCGCGCCGATCATCGTCGACCTGCGCAATATCTATCCGATCAAGGCCATGAAGGCGCTCGGGTTTCGTTACGTTTGCGTCGGCCGGGGGTTCGGCGGCGAAGGCTGAGGCGCGCGCGGCACGCATGGGGCCGAGCCGCCGGCGGTCTTGACCGAACCCGCAAATCCCGCAATCGAAGGTCGCTCATGTCGCCGCCGCGTCAATTCCGGTCCTGTGTCATTGTCGTTGAGAATTTGCCGGCGCCGTTCGACCGGCGGGTCTGGCAGGAGGCTCAGGCCCTCAGTCGAGCCGGATGGCTGGTCTCGGTGATCTGCCCCGCCAGCGCGGCCTATCCGAAGCGATTCGAGGTCATCGAGGAGATTGCGATCTACCGGCACGCGCTGCCGCCCGAGGGGCGTGGGGCGCTGGCGTACTTCCGCGAATACGCAGCAGCGCTCTTTCATGAGTTCCGCTTATTGATCAGGGTTCATCGGGAGCGTGGATTTTCGATCATCCAGGCCTGCAATCCGCCGGATCTCATCTTTCTGGCCGCGGCGCCGTTCAAGCTTATGGGCAAGAAGTTCGTCTTCGATCAGCACGATGTGGGGCCCGAACTGTTTGTCGTCAAATACGGCCACAAGGGCTTCCTTTATCGCGCGCTTATGGTTTTCGAGCGCATGAGTTATGCGATGGCGGATTTCGTCATCACCGCCAACGCGACGTTCAAGGACCTCGCCGTCAGCCGCGGCGGCAAAGCCCCCTCGCTGGTCGAAGTCGTCTACGGGGTGCCCGATCGCAAGCGCATCCATCGCGTCGAGCCCGAGCCGGGATTGCGCGGCGGGCGCAAGTTTGTCCTTGGCTATCTCGGCATCATCAACGAGCAGGACGGCGTCGATCATCTCGTGCGTGCGGTCGCCGACCTGGTCAAGGCCAAGGGTTTCCGCGATTTTCGCGCCGTCGTCGTCGGCTCCGGGCCGGCGCTCGAATTGGTGCGCGCGCTGGCGAGCGAACTTGGCGTCGAAGACTTCATGCTGTTCACAGGCTATCTCAGCGGCGAACGGCTGCTTGCGCATATCAGCGCCTTCGACATCGGCGTCATCCCCGATCCTTTCAATGAGGCCAACGACGTGATGAGCATGAACAAGGTGTTCGAATATTGCGCCTTGGGCATTCCGACCGCCTGCTATCCGCTTCAGGAGACTAGGCGGCTGCTGGGCGAAGCGGGAGTTTACGCGCCGACGCTCGATCCGGCCGGGCTCGCCGCTGCCTGTCTCAGCCTGATGCAGGACGAGGACCTGCGCCGGCGCGCGGCGGCAGCGGGGGCGAAGCTTTCGGTGGAGACTTTCGTGTGGGAGAACGAAGCGCGGAAGTATGTCGATGCCTATGAACGGGCGCTAGCGACCCCGTCGGCGGGCGCCGTCAAGCCCGCCGGCCCGAGCGCGGGCTGAGCGCGGCCGCCGGAGCAGGGGAGACGAGCGCTCGTGGCGTTTGGAGCGGCTTGGGTACCTGTGACGCTGCTGGCGTCGAGCGCGCAGACGCTGCGCAACGCGATGCAGCGCGACCTGATTGGCGCGCTCGGAGCGGTCGGCGCGGCGCAGGTGCGTTTCCTTTTCGGCCTGCCGTTTGCGGTCATGTTCCTGATGGGGCTCATGGCTGCGACCGGCCTCGGGCCGCCGAACCTCACCGCACTCAATCTCGGCTGGACGGCGTTCGGCGCTTTCTCGCAAGTGATCGCGACCGCGATGATGCTGGCGGCGATGCGCACCAGCAGTTTCGTCGTCGCGGTCGCGTACACCAAGACCGAGGCGGCGCAGATCGCGCTCTTCGGCCTCGTCGCGCTCAACGATCCGCCCACGGCCGCGCTGATCGCGGCGATCGCGCTGGCGACGATCGGCGTCGGTCTGATGGCGGTCAGAAACCGCAAGGAGCTCGCGGCCGATTGGCGGGCGGCGGCGCTCGGGCTCGCCTCCGCTACCTTTTTCGCCTTCGCCGCGATTGGCTTCCGCTTGGCGGTGATCGGCGTCGCGAGCCCGTCGAAGGTCCTGTCCGCCTCAATCATTCTCGTGGCCGGCCTGGCGATCCAGTCGGCGGCGCTTGGGCTCTATCTCGCCGCGTTCGACCGGGCCGGGGCGCGGGCGATCCTCAACGCCTGGCGTTCGTCGCTGTTTGCGGGCTTCATGGGCGCGCTCGCCTCGCAACTCTGGTTCATCGCCTTCGCGTTGAGCGAAGCGGCGCCGGTGCGGACGCTGGCGCTGATCGAGGTGCCGATGGCCCAAGTCGTGTCGCTCAAAATGTTCCGCGAGCCGCCGAGCCTGCGCGAGGGACTGGGCATGACCCTGATCGTCGCCGCGGCCGGGATCCTCGTCTGGACGGCCCGGTGAGGCGGCCAAAGTCCGGGATGCCCTGACGCCCGGCCGCGGCGGAAGGATTGCCAAATCGGCGGAAGGAAAGCCAAATCCCTGCGGAAGGAAATCCAAGGCGGGACGGAAGGAAATCCAAATCCGGCGGAAGAAAATCCAAATCCCGAATTTCTTCCGCCGATCGAGACTTTTCAACGGCTTAAGGCACAAATCCAGGGCCCGGGCGGTCCGCTCCAATCCCGTTCGACTGCTCAACAAGGAGTTGGTGTCAAACAACATCAGGCGCGAGCGCCCCGCGGTCGGCGCGAGCGCGACGCGGCGATCGGGGCGACCACAGGCACGATAGCGCGCCATTCTGATTATTGCAAACAATTGTCGCTATTTTCGCTTTTGCCTTAGTTCTGTCGAGGCGTTGCGGCTTCTCCCGATCATCCGCCGACAGGGAGCGGGGGGAGGCTCTTGAGATAGACGGCGATCGCCTGGCGGTCGGATTCGGGTAGTTCGGCCAGATTGCGCACCACCGCCGTCATGCCGCCGCCAAGGACGTCGCCCGCCGGCGTGAAGCCGCTGGTGAGGGCCTCGACGATGTCGGCGTTGGTCCAGTTCAGGAAGTCGCCGCCTCTCAGGTTCGCCGCCTTGCCATGACCATCCGGCAAAGGCGCGCCCGCGAGCGCTCGGCTCGCGTCCATCTCGCCGAGGAGTCCGCGCGGGGTGTGACATTCGCCGCAATGGCCGGGGCCTTCGACGAGGTAACGGCCGCGGCTCCACGGTTCGCTTCGGCCGGAATCGACGCCAAGGCCGGCGTTTTCGAAATAGAGCCGCTTCCATAAGCCCACGGCGCGGCGAACGGAGAAGGGAAACCTGAGATCGTTCGCCGGCGCCCGGCCCGCAACCGCCGGCAACGTGCGCAAGAATGCGATGAGATCGGTGACGTCCTTCGGCGTCATCCGCTGATAGGACGGATAGGGGAACGAGGGGTACAGGTTCTGACCGTCGCGGGAAACGCCCGACATGAGCGCGTTGGCGATGTCGACCGGGCGCCAGCCGCCAATCCCGTCATTCCGATCGCTTGAGATATTCGGCGGGTAGAAGGATCCGAACGGCGTCTTGAGTTCGAGCCCACCGCCGAGCCGCAAGGGATCATCCTGGCCGGGCGACTTGTGGCAGGATTCGCAGCCGCCGGCGAAGAACACGAGCCGCCCGGCGGCCGCGTCGCCGGCCAGGCCAAGCGCTTGCCATTCAGCCTCGCTATAGCGGGGCTTCGGCGCCGAGAGAACCCACGCCAGCGCGGCGCCGGCGACGACCAGCAGCACGAGGACGAGGGCGACCCGCTTCATCCCCGCGCGAACTTGAACTCTCAGCCGCTCTTGGCTTTGTAGAGCTCGTGACAGCCCCCGCAATTCTGGAAGACCGCCGGCGCGAATTTCTTGAAGGTCGCCTCATCGACAATCCCCGCCTGGGCGGCGGCGACATCCTTGGCGAATTTGATGAAGCGCGCGTTGAAGTCGGCCTTGTTTTGCCAGACCGCCGGCAGCGCCGCCGTGCCGCCCCCGGTCTTGCTGTTGTCGGGAAACAGCGTTGGCTCCTTCTCCGCGGCGATGGCCAGCGTCTTCAACGAGTTCCTGCACCGTTGCCAGATCGAACGGAGCGGTCCCCTTCGACATGTCGAACATCTTCTTCGCCGCCATGCCGTCGTTCTTCATCAGCGCACGCCGCTCGGCGATGGGATCGGTGTCGGCCCACACCGCCCCGACCCCGCATGCCAGGGCGATTACCACAGTGGTCAAGCGTTTCATTATCCACTCCTCAATAGTAATTCTGGCCTAAACACCGATGGGCGCGCATTTATTCTTCTGGCTCGTATTCTTTTCTAGCCCAGCCGGACCCCGGCGGCAATCCGACAGGGCGCTCAGGGCCGCGTCAACATGACGCGGTTTGGGCTGTAAACTCGTCGAACGTCGGAAAGTATGCTCGTGCCTCAAACACGTAGGCAATACGTGATTTGATCGGCCTGTCATCTTCGGCCGGTACAGTCTTTGCAACGCTCTTGGACCGCGGCCCGCGCCAGGGCCTGGCCGGAATCATCCGTCGAAGTAACCGCCGCGACCCGCTGCCGTGAGATCAGATATGGAGACGACTGCATTGGACATGCCGGTGGCGCCGCAAGCATTGGCCAAGCCACGGGAGCGTCTTTTCGCCAGTCATTTGACGTTTTACATCTGCATTGTACTTTTCACCGCGGTCGCTTCCTACGCGGTCTGGGCGAGGACGCGGAGCATCTTTTCCTGCTCGGCCAGCGGATACAGCTCCGATCGGTACATCGCTTATTGCGCCGGAGCGAATTATGGCGACTACGAGCATGGAGCCTTCTGGTTTAACCTCGAGCATGCGCTCGATTTCGCCAGCAAGGCGGACGTGTTGTTCCTCGGCACCAGCCGCATGGAAAAGGCCTTCTCCACTTCTGCGACCTCAGATTGGTTTTCAGCGGCTTCAGCGCGGTACTACCTGATGGGGTTCAGCTACGGCGAGCATGCCCCCTTTGCCGAGGCGCTCCTTGGCAAGATGCGCCCTCAAGCCTCGGTCTACGTGATCGACGTCGAAGATTTTTTTGATCCGATCCTTACGCCGCCGGCCCAGACTGTCCTTTATGATCCAAAGGCGCCCACACGCTATGAGGGGAAACAATTCTGGCAGGGAGTTCAGCAGTGGGTTTGCAAAACGGTTCCGAAGCTTTGCGGTTCGAAGGGGGTTACTTTTCGCTCGCGTGAAACCGGGGTGTATGACATGGAGGGAGCGCCTCGGATCATTGTCCCCGTTTCGTTTGACAGTGCGGTCAACCGCGATGTGGTTGACCGTGACACGGCTACGGCAATAGATTTTCTCAAACGCTTTACTCAGGGAAAATGTGTTATTCTGACCTTGGTTCCTCACGACGGAACAAAGGTCGGCGACGCCAACGCTATCGCGGCGGCGCTCGGGATGAAGCTGGTTACGCCGGACGTTCCCGAGGGGCTGCTGATGATGGACGGCCACCACCTCGATGGCCCAAGTTCAGAGCGTTGGTCGCAAGCTTTTTTCGAAGCGGCGGGACCGGAAATTCGTTCGTGCCTGGAGCATCAGGGAGAGGGGCGCACTTAAGCAGCGCCGTCGCGTGAATTCCTCGCTCCCTGATCCGGAGGTTCCGATGCAAGACGCTGGGCCGCGCGGTCCGACTATGAACTGGCTGCCTGTCGCGCGCAATTTTCGCGAGGATCTGCGCGTCGCGCTGGCTCATCCCGAGCCGACCGGCGGTCTCGAGGCTCTCTCCGCGCTCGCCGCTCATCGGCTCTCTTTCCTTGAGACCATCCAGCTCGATCGCGCCTTCGCGCGCCTCGGGGTCAAGGAGGCCCCCGGCTTTCAGACGGTCCGGCTCGCCATCCTGGCCTCCTCGACCGCCGATCACCTGCCGCCCGCGATCCGGGTCGCCGGCCTCAGGCGAAAATTGCTGATCGGCGCCCATAGCGGATCCTATGGTCAATATCGGCAGGATTTGCTCGATCCAGCCTCGGCCTTGCATCGGTATCAGCCCCAGGCGGCGCTATTCTCCCTCACGGCGCGGGAAGCGATCGCCGGCGTTGCGCTCACCGCGAGCCGCGCCGAGGTCGACGGCGCAGTCGGGCGCTTCGTAACCGAACTCAGGTCGCTCTGGCGCAAGGCGCGCGAGATCGGCGCGACTGTGATCCAGCAGACGTTCGTCGACGTGAGCGACTCGCTGTTCGGCGGCTATGACCGCATGGTTCCCGGAGCGCCGGCGACGATCGTCGCCCGGCTCAACGACCAGATGTGCGAGGCGGCGGCGCGCGACGGCGCGCTCATTCTGGACGCCGCCCGCGCGAGCCAGCGGGATGGGATCGACGCCTGGTTCGACGTCGGACGCTGGCTGCAGGGCAAGCTGGAGATCGCGCCGCAGGCGGCGCCCCTCTACGGCGATCTCGCCGCCCGGATTCTCGCGGCGGAGCGCGGCTTGTCGAAGAAATGCCTGGTGCTCGATCTCGACAATACGCTGTGGGGCGGCGTGATCGGCGACGACGGGCTGGACGGGATCGTGCTGGGCGAGGGAAGCGCCGCCGGCGAAGCCCATCTCGCCCTCCAGCATTACGCCAAACAGCTCAAGGAGCGCGGCGTCATTCTGGCCGTGTGCTCGAAGAACGACGTCGGGATCGCCGAGGCGGCGTTTCGCGATCATCCGGAAATGGCGCTGCGCCGGTCGGATTTCGCCGCCTTTGAGGCGAACTGGGACGATAAGGCGCAAAACCTCAAAGCGATCGCGGCTAAGCTCAACATCGGCGTCGACAGCCTGGTGTTCGTCGACGACAATCCGATCGAGCGAGCGCGCGTGCGCCAAAGCCTGCCGATGGTTGCCGTGCCCGAAATGCCCGAGGACCCGGCGCTTTACGTCCGCTGCCTTGCGGAAGCGGGCTATTTCGAGGCTGTCGGCTTCACCGCCGAGGACCGCGACCGCGCCCAGGCCTACGCCGCCAACGCCGAACGCGAGGCGATGCTCGGATCGGCGGAAAGCATGGACGACTTCCTCCGCGGGCTCGATATGACCGCCGTCTACGGGCCATTCACCGCCGTCGATCACGCCCGCGTCGTCCAGCTCATCAACAAGACCAATCAATTCAACACCACGACCCGCCGCTACGCCGCCGACGAGATCACGCGGATCATGGGAGAGCCCGACGCCGTGACCCTGCAGTTCCGGCTTCTCGACCGGGTCGGCGACAACGGGCTCGTCAGCACGATGATCCTGCGCCCCGCGAAAGAAGACGACGAGGTCCTCGAGATCGAGAATTGGGTGATGAGCTGCCGGGTGTTCGGGCGGGAGCTCGAATTCGCGGCGATGAACATTGCGGTCGAGGCGGCGAAGGAGCGCGGCGCAAGGACGCTCGTCGCTGACTATATCCCGACCTCGAAGAACGATGTAATCAGCAAGCTCTACCCGAGCCTCGGCTTTGTCGAGGCCGGTTCCCAGGCGCCCGCGAATGGGGCGAGACGCTGGGTCCTCGACCTTCGCGGCTATGTCGGCCGGAAGACCCACATCGTTGTGCAAGAGCAGCAGGATGACCGATCAAGAGCTATTGGCGAAATTCGCGCAAATTCTGCGCGACCTGTTGCTCGACAACTCGATCGAGTTGACGATGGAAACCCGGCGTGAGGACGTCCCGGGGTGGGATTCGTTCAACTACGTCAATTTCATCGTTGCGGTCGAGCTTGAATTCGGGGTGAAGTTCAAAGTGGCCGACATCGAATCGTTCGCCAATGTTGGCGCGATCGTCGAAGAGACGAAGAAGATCCTGGCTTGAGCCGACCAAGCGATTCCCTTGAGCCTGGGGCGCTCCGCGCGCAACCGAACAATCCGTGACCCACAGCATGCTGGCGGAGAGGACCTTTACCGAGGCCGATCAGGCGCGGTTCGCCGCTGTTTCAGGCGATCGCAATCCGGTGCATCTCGACGCCGTCCTTGCCCGTCGGACGCAGGCCGGCCAGCCGGTGGTCCATGGCGTCCACATGGTCCTTTGGGGGCTCGATGCGCTGGCCCGCTCCGAGCCGGCGCTGCCGCCGATCCGTCGACTGAGGGTGCAATTCAAACATTTCGCGGCGGTCGATGAGGCGGTCGCCGCGACATCGACACGGACCGAGGCGAGCTTCATCCTCCGTTTCATCGCGGGCGGAATGACGATCGCCCAACTCGTGGTCGATTTCGGCTTGGCTGTCCACGTGGCAGAAGCGCCTTCGGGCGAACTTGTCGCCGCTCCCGCCGAGGCGCGCGATCTCACATTTGAGGCGATGGCGGGAATGTCGGGAAGGCTCGCCTTTGCGAGCCCGCCGGAAGCGATCGCCGAGATGTTTCCGGCGGCCTCGGCCTGGATGGGCCCGCGTCGCGTCGCCGCGCTCGCCGCCACCACCCTGCTGGTTGGCATGGTGTGTCCTGGGCTGCATTCCATCTATGCCGGGTTGACGTTAGAGGCGTGCGACGAGTCGGTCCTGGAGGACAGGCTCAGCTTCAGGGTCACGGCGACAGATCCGCGTGTCCGGTCGGTGAGCATGACCGCTACGGGCGGAGGCTTCGCGGGCGCCGTCCAGGGCTACGCCCGGCTGCCGCCGACGCAACAGGCGTCATTGCAGGATCTGGCCAACCTGGTCGAGCCCGGCGAGTTCGGCGGGGCCGTGGCTCTGATCATTGGCGGCTCGCGGGGCCTGGGCGAGGTGACCGCAAAACTGCTCGCGGCGGGAGGCGCGAGGGTGGCGATAAGCTATCGGGTCGGCGCGGCCGAGGCCGAGGCGGTGGCGCGGGAGATCCGTTCCATCGGCGGGGCATGCGAGGCGCTCGCCTTTGACGCGAGCCTTCCAGCCGAGCCGCAACTGGCGGGGCTCGCAGTCGCGCCCACGCACGTCTACTACTTCGCCACGCCGAAGATCTTCCGCGCCCAGTCGACGCTGTTCGCGCGCGCCCGGCTCGACGCGTTTCTCAACCTCTACGTTGAGGGATTTCTCAATCTGGCGGAGGCGCTGAAGGCGCGACGCGCCGACGTTTCCCTCTTCTATCCATCGTCCGTAGCCGTGAGCGACCGGCCGCGAGGCATGCTCGAATACGCCATGGCCAAAGCCGCGGGCGAAACTCTCTGCGCCGAGATGAATCAGGCGTGGCCGCCGCTTCACGTCACCGTCGATCGCCTGCCGCGTCTGCGTAGCGATCAAACCGCGTCGGTTATTGGAGCGAGCCTGCCTTCCCCGGCCGGTCGCCTGCTGTCGTTTGTGCGGGAGACGCAGTCGTGGCCGCGCAAGGCTGAAGCCGGCAGCGCGCCGACCGGCCCACTTCGGACAGCTTCGGCGGGATGACGAATGCTATTCAATTCGCATGAATTTCTGTTTGTTTTTCTGCCCGCGACCCTGCTCGGGTTCTATCTCCTCGGCAAACTAACCCGCCAAGCGGCGATCCTCTGGCTTATCCTCACATCGCTCGTGTTCTACGGCTGGTGGCGGCCCCTCAACATCCTCATCATCGGGCCGTCGATCATCGTCAATTACCTCCTCGCATTGTTCCTGTTCCGGCTGAGCCAGCGGGGCGACCAGCCTAGCCTGTCGCGGATCGTGCTGCTCGCCGGCGTCTTGTTCAATGTCGCGTTCCTTGGGTTCTTCAAATATGCCGATTTTGTTTCCGGGACGATCAATGACGTCTTCGGGGCCAATCTCATCCTGCTCCATGTCATTCTGCCGCTTGGCATCTCGTTCATCACCTTCCAGAAGATCGCGTTTCTCATCGATGTCCAGGCCGGACGGGTGAAGGCCTTCACGTTTCGCGAATATTGCACCTTCGTTCTCTTCTTCCCGCAACTCATCGCTGGGCCGATCGTCCATTATCGCGAAATGATGCCGCAGTTTGCCGCCGCAACCTGCCGGTTCGACAAAGAGAACTTCGCGGTTGGCCTGACGCTGCTGTTTTTCGGGCTATTCAAGAAGGCGGTGCTCGCCGACAACATCGCGCCGCTCGTCACCCCGATTTATGAGCGCTCGGCCGCGGGCGGCCACACGCCGCTCCTGCTCGCGTGGATGGCCGCCGTCGGCTTCACGCTGCAGGTCTATTTTGACTTCTCAGGCTATACCGACATGGCGCTCGGTCTCGGCCGGTTCTTCGGCATCAAGCTGCCGCCGAACTTCAATTCGCCGCTCAAGGCGTCGAGCATCATCGACTACTGGCTTCGCTGGCACATGACGCTGACCCGCTTCCTGACGGCGTATCTCTACAATCCTCTGGTTTTAGCTCTGACGAGGCGCCGGGCGCTGAATGGACGTCCCGGATTCGGCGGGCGCAACCCGACCGCGGGGGCGTTTCTGTCGCTGCTTGCGGCGCCGCTGATGACGACGATGTTCATATCCGGGCTCTGGCACGGGGCCGGCTATGGATTCATCATTTTCGGCCTCTTGCACGGCGTCTATCTGACCATCAATCACGGCTGGCGGGTCTATGCCGCGCACCGCTGGCGGGACAAGGCGGCTTACGCTCGCTGGATGGGGCCGGTTGGTTTCGTTCTGACCTTTATCGCGGTCGTCACCGCCATGCTGTTCTTCCGGGCTTTGACGGTGGCCTCGGCGGTCGATCTGGCCAAAGGTCTTTTTGGACTAAACGGCGTCGCGTCGCACGGCCTGGCGGCGACCGCCGCGGCTTACGGGACGGACCTCAAGGAGGCCGCCAAGTGGATCGCGATCCTCCTGTTCATCGCGCTCGTCTGTCCGAACACCCTCCAGATCCTCGCGCCCTATGAGCCGGCGCTGGGAGTGAAGCCGGCCTCGACCGCGCCGCTGCTCGGAGGATTTCGAATTCCCGCGTGGGGCCCCTCGCTGCCGTGGGCGGCTGCGATATCGCTCCTCGCCGCGGTCGCCATCTTCTCGGTCGGCGGCCCGAGCGAGTTCCTGTACTGGCAGTTCTAGATGCGGCGCCTCACGGCTTCGCGGGCTCGCCGTCCAAGCCCAGCACGACGACTTTGCCGGTCGCGACTTCGGTTGGCAAAGTGACGTTGGCAAGGCCGGTCGCCACCGCCACTTTTTGCTCTCCCCCGGCCATATAAGTGATAACCCCGCCGGCGATCGCGCCGCCGATCTTTTTGCCCCAAAGCTTCCGGCCATTGGCGGCGTCAAGCGCGTAAAAGTTGCCGCCCAGGTCGCCGAAGAACACGACGCCTCCCGCTGTCGGCGCGATCCCGCCTTCGATCGGATAATTCGACTTCACCCGCCATTTCCACACCCCGGTGTCGGCGTCCGAGGCGTACACCCACCCGGCCCAAGCTGCTGCTCCTTCGTCTTGCCTGCCCAGGAAGTGAAACGGGTTCCGCGTCGCCATGCCGAACCAGGGCCCGCCGGTCGGCGTGTCGCGGAGTTGCTGGTCGGTTTGCAGCGAGACCGTCGTACACCAATCGTTCTCGCCCGTCAGGATGAGGTTCGTAGGCGGATCGTAGGCTGGGCTGTTCCACTCCGCTCCGCCCCCCGCGCCGGGGCAGAAATGGACCTCTTTGCCAACCGCGAAGGGCTCCTCCGCATTCTCGATTCGAGTAACCGGCACGCGATAAAGGGGGGCGCCGCCGGCTTGATCGAAGCCGTAGAGATGACCGTCCTTGGGCGCGGCGGCCATGAGCCGCCTGCCGCCCGCGGTCCGCAACAAGACGGGCGGGTTGTTGACGTCCCAATCGTGCCAATCGGTCCGCAACAGTTTGAAATGGCGCCGGTAAGCTCCGGTCTTGGCGTCCAGTACGAGGATCGAGCCGGTGAACAGATTCTCGCCCTGGCGCACGCCGACGGCGTAAGACGGCGCCGGGTTGCCGACGGGGACGTACAATTCTCCCGCCGTCGGGTCGAGGGTGAGGGACGTCCATGATCCGCCGCCGCTGATCGGAATGCCGGGAGCGTTGTTCCAGGTCGAGGTGTCAAGCGGCGACGCGCCTTCCGGTCCGCGCGTCGGATCGCCCTCGGTTTTGGGAACCAGATAGAATTCCCAAACGATCTTGCCGGTCTTTGCGTCGAGAGCGTAGACGCGCCCCTTCGCCTCTTTGGCGTCGTCCGCAGCGTTGCCGATGAATACCAGTCCGTCCCAGACGATCGGGGCGGTCGGCGTCGTTTCGCCTTTTTTTGGGTCCGCGATCGTCGTTTGCCAAAGTCGGTTGCCGGTCTTGAAATCGTAGGCAATCACTCGCCCGTCTTGGAGGCCGCGAAACAACGCGCCATCCAGGTAGGCCGCCCCTCTATTGGTCGAATAGTAGCTGGGGTGAACGTCTTCTCGCGTGCGCCAATTCTCGGCGCAAGTCGTCGCGTCGATGGAGAAAATATCGAACTCAGTCGTGCCGATCAGAGCGCCGTTCACCATGATCAGGCCGGACTCGAAGTTGGTGTATTGCTTGGTGTCGTAAGTGCATAACACCTTCAACTTGTCGACGTTGATCGCGTTGATCGCGTCGAGTTCAGAGAATCTCTCGGAGGTTAGCGTCTTGTTATAGCTTGGCCAGTCGCCAGCGGAATCTGGCGAGGCCCCGGACGTTGGAACCGGCGCCTCAGCGGCGTGGTAGGCCGGGTTCAATTCGGTGGTGATCACGCCCCGAGGGGCGAACCAGGTTCGAATGTAATTGCGTGTAGCGCTGACATAGCTGATCAGCAATTGCGGGAAGTAGTGGTACAGAGCCCCTGCCGCGGCCCCGCTCGCTGCAATCAGCCCGGCCGCGACAAGGATGGCGACAACCAGACGCCTCATCATCGTGCTTTCGAAGGCCCGATCGGCTTGCCGAGCGCCAAGCGCGCAACGGGGACAGCAGAGCCGTCGACCGCACTCGCGCCAGCGAGAGCCGTCGCTTCGGTCACACCGGCAGAATTCATGTTCGCAGTGAACCTTTCGCTGAGGGACTGAGAAGCCCGACTCCATTCGCATTGTCGCAAACGATCCGAATGGATTGCGCTTCCCCCAGCGCGCGCGACACCATCATCAGAGATCGAAACGACTCGCAAGAGCGGCTTCCCGTCAGACCGCTTCGCGCAGCACCCGCGGCAGCGGAAAGTTCACGGATTCGCTCGCCGTCTGCAGCGTCTCGATCGCGATGGCAAAGCGCTCTCCGAGCGCCTCGACGATGCGCTCGACCAGCGCCTCGGGGGCGGAAGCCCCGGCGGTGACGGCGACCGAGCGCACGCCATTGAGCGCCGGCCAGTCGATCGCGCGGGCATCGGCGATGAGCTGGGCGGCGCAGCCCTCGCGCTCGGCGACCTCCCGCAGACGGAGCGAATTCGAGGAATTGGCGGCGCCGACGACGATCACCGCCTCGACCACCCGCGCGGCCGCTTTCACCGCCTCCTGGCGGTTGGTGGTGGCGTAGCAGATGTCCCCGACCGGCGGAGCGCGGATCGACGGAAAGCGCCGCTCGAGCGCGGCGACCATCTCGCGCGTGTCGTCGACCGAGAGCGTCGTCTGGGTCACGTAGGCGATCTCGCCTTCGGTCGGGGGGAGCCGTTCGACGTCATCGATCGTGCTCACCAGCGTAATCGCGCCGGCCGGCAATTGCCCCATCGTGCCAACAACCTCGGGGTGCCCGGCATAGCCGACCAGGATGATGCGCCGCCCGCGCTTGAAATGCGCGTGCGCCTCGCGATGCACCTTGGTCACCAGCGGGCAGGTGGCGTCGATGGTGAAGAGACTGCGCGTTCTCGCCTCCTCCGGCACCGCCCTGGCGACCCCATGGGCGGAGAAGATGACCGGATGCGCGCCGCTGGGCGCTTCGCTGAGCTCCTCGACGAAGATGGCGCCCTTGGCCCTGAGCGCGTCCACGACGTATTTGTTGTGCACGATCTCGTGGCGCACGTAGACCGGAGCGCCGTAGATTGCGAGCGCGCGCTCAACGACGTCGATCGCCCGCACCACGCCGGCGCAAAATCCGCGCGGCGCGCACAAGACCACGCGAAGGGGAGACTTGGTCGGCGCGGCGGTCATTGCACGGGGCTCCGGGACCCGAGGCGCTCATGTGTTTGCGAGGGTCAGCGCGTCAAGTCAAGCGCGCGGATGCGAGACGGGCGCGACAGCGGCTGGACCAGTCAACTCTGGCGCGGTGAGCGCAGTCCGTCCACGAGGATGTCGATCAGGCGCCGCGCGCTTGCTTCCCAGTCGCCGCCGGCGCTGAATTGGGTGAAGCCGGCGATGGCGCGCAAGAGGTCGGCGGGATCGGCGTCGGCGCGAATGTCGCCTGCGCTTTTGGCCCGCTCCACCATCCGGGCCATCGCCTCGGTGATCCGCGCGCTCGAGGATGCACGGAGTTCCGAGGCGCCGCCGACCGTCGATTTGAGCGCCGGCGCGATGACCCGTTTGGTCGCGATATAGTCGACGAACAGTCGCATCCAGGCGTGCAGCGCCTCGCCCGGCGGCAACAAGCCGGTGAGACGATTTGCCGTATCCGCCAAGTGCTCGACCTCGCGGCGGTAGACAGCCTCGACAATCGCATCGCGGCTTGGAAAGTGCCGATAGAGGGTGCCGATGCCGACGCCGGCGTGGAGCGCGATCTCTTCCAGGCTGACGTCGGCTCCAGAGGCGGCGAACGACGCTTTCGCCGCCTCGACGAGCCGGTCGCGATTGCGCAGCGCATCGGCGCGCGGCTTGCGCCCGCGCTCCCGCCGCTTTCCTTCAATCCGCCCGCGGTCGGCGCCGCCAGCTCGCCCTTTGCCGCGGACGCTCACATTTCCATTCCCACTTGCTAAACGGAGGGAGCCTCCGTATATAATCGGAGAGAACCTCCGTTTATAGCTCCCGCTTCCCGCCAGCAATCGGCCGGCGCCGAATCGGAGCAGGCGACGTCCAGTTTGTCCGCGACAGGGGAGACAATGGCGCCGAAAAGTTTTGGGGCGACATCGACGACCGACGACGTGCTTGAGGGCGTGAGCCTAGGCGGCAAGCGCGTCCTGGTGACGGGCGTTTCGGCCGGGCTCGGCGTCGAGACGGCCCGCGCGCTCGCCGCACACGGCGCTCTGGTGGTCGGCGCCGCGCGCGATCTCGTCAAGGCGAAAGTCGCGACGGAGCAGGCGCGCGCGGAGGCGGCCAAGGGAGGCGGGCTCGAGCTGGTCGAGCTCGATCTCGCTTCGCTGAGCAGTGTGCGCGCCTGCGCCAATGCGCTCATCGCCGATGGCGAGGGGTTCGACCTGGTCATCGCCAATGCCGGGGTCATGGCTTGCCCATTCGGCAAGACCGCGGACGGGTTCGAAACCCAGTTCGGAACCAATCACC
The DNA here is from genome assembly GCA_963749715.1 of uncultured Alphaproteobacteria bacterium. Taxonomy (GTDB): domain Bacteria; phylum Pseudomonadota; class Alphaproteobacteria; order Rhizobiales; family Beijerinckiaceae; genus Roseiarcus. The sequence continues at coordinate 2,888 of CAVVNR010000002.1, read as the reverse complement.
TCGGCCATTTCGTGCTCGTCAACCGGATCGCTTCACTGATGAAGCCGGGATCGCGGCTGGTCAATTTGTCCTCGGCCGGCCATCGCTACTCCGACGTCGACCTCGAAGATCCGAATTTCGAGCGGACGCCTTATGACCCATGGTTAGCCTACGGACGGTCGAAGACCGCCAACATCCTGTTCGCAGTCGAGTTCGATCGCCGCCATAGCGGCAACGGGGTCCGCGCGGCGGCCGTTCATCCCGGCGGCATCCAGACCGAGCTCAGCCGTCATCTGACGCGCGAGGCGACGCAGGCGTTGATGGATCGCATCAACGCGGCGACGCGTGCGGCGGGCGAGCCGGACTTCAAGTTCAAGACGATCCCGCAGGGTGCGGCGACAACGGTCTGGGCGGGCGTCGTCGCAGCGGCCGACGATGCCGGCGGCCGCTATTGCGAGGACTGCCACGTCGCGGAGATCGAGCCCAGCCCTGCCAAGCGCGCCGGCGTCAGGCCCTACGCGCTCAACCCTGAGACAGCCAAGGCGCTATGGGCGAAGAGCGAGAAGATGGTCGGCGAGCGCTTTCTCTAGGCTGGCGGCGCCGTGCGGCGCGTCTGCGCCGGGCGCCTCAATCCGCCTGTCGACGGCTCACTGTCCCATCTTGGCTTTCATGCTCTGGATCGCCTTGGCGCAGCCGACGCTGACTTCCATCTTGTGCGCCTTGAGGCAGGCGATGATCCGTCCGCCGCCCATCTGCACGCCGGGGCAAAGCCGCGCGACATCCGCCTTGCAATATTTCATCGCCTCGGCCTGTTGGGCGAGCGCGTTCGGTCCTGCGAATACCAGAGCTGCCAGCGAAATCGCCGCCGCGATTGCAAAATGATGGATCCGCATCTTTCCCTCCCTTTGCCGCCGGACCGGCGTATTTCGATGCGGCGACCTGTTAGGGCCTGTTCGCGGCGAGCGTCAAACGAAAAGATGGGGCTGACCGGCCACGGATCAGTCTTCCGGCAACCCCGCCTTGGGCAATCCTTCGGGGACGCGGTCGTAGATCTTATTCAAAAAGGGGCTATCCTCACGGCGGTTTCTGAATTGGGTGATCGACCTGGCCGAAGCGTCCACCGAAAGGGCTATTCCGCCCGGCTCGCAAAAGCCCTCGAGCTGGGCCGCGACGTGCACGCCATCGGCGGTCGCCGTCCGCTTCCTCGACGACATCGCCAGCATGGATTCCGGCGCGAAACTCGATGCGTTTTTCCAGCGGCACGCCTGCGTTGCGCTCGACGAGACCGGACTGCACCTCGATCGCGCATCGCATCGCGTCGACGGCGCTGCGGAATTCGATGATGCCGCCGTCTCCGGTGCGCTTGACGATGCGGCCCCGATGCGCGGCGATGGCGGGGTCGATAGGATCGCTGCGCAAGCCCCGGAGGCGCGAAAGCGTGCGGTCCTCGTCCGCGCCGGCGAGGCGGCTATAGCCGACGACGTCCGTGACCAGAATCGCTGCGAGTTTGCGGGTTTCATTCATCCGGCTCGTTCCCAAGCCACGATAGCTTGAAGAAGCTTTCGGTTCCCGCCGCGTCGACGGGTTTCGCGGACTTTAGCCCGGGACGTTTGCGTGAGACGCCGATTTCACCCCTGGCGTCCGACGATCCGAACCATTATGACCGCCTCTCCCTTGCGATCAGGACAAGCCCGTTGAACGCCCCGCAGGCCGCCCGCGACAAGCGGCCCGTGTTCACGCACGGGTCATTGATGCGCCATGTTGCGGTGATGACTGCGACTGGGGCCATCGGCCTGATGGCGGTGTTTGCGGTCGATCTCCTGTCGCTTTTCTGGGTTTCGAAGCTCGGCGATCAAGCATTCAAGGCCGCGGTCGGCTACGTTGGGCTGACGACATTCTTCGCCATGTCGATCAACATCGGGCTCACCATCGCCGCCTCGGCCACGGTGTCGCGCGCGCTGGGCGCGGGCGACCGGCCCCGCGCCCGCCGGCTCGCGGCGTCGGCGCTCACGATCGCCGCAATTCTGTCGGCCGCGACGACGGCGGCGATGTTCGTCTTTCGCGATTGGGCGTTGGCGACGCTGCTGCACGCGCGAGGCGAGCCTCTGGAGGTCGCCTCGAAGTTCATAGCGATCAGCATCCCCGCGAACGTGCCGCTCGCGGTGGGCATGGCGTTTTCGGGCATTTTGCGGGCGGTCGGCGACGCCCGGCGCGCGATGTACGTGACCTTGTCAGCGGGGATCGCCACCGCCTTTCTCGATCCCCTGCTCATCTTCGGTTTCGGGCTCGGGGTCTACGGCGCAGCCTGGGCGACGGTCATCTCGCGCGTTGTGCTGCTCGCGGTCGGCTGGCATGGCGCGGTCGGCGCGCACAATCTGGTCGCTCGGCCGAAACTCAAGGCCGCCCGTGGTGACTTTGGTCCGATCATGGCGATCGGTTTCCCGGCGATTATGGCCAACATGGCGGCGCCGGTCAGCTCCGGCTATACGCTGCGAGTGTTCTCCGATTTCGGCGAGCCGGCGATCGCGGCCTCCGCCGTCATCGACCGGGTCACCCAGTTGCGTTCGGGTCATCTTCGCCCTCACCGGGTCGATCGGGCCGATCATCGGCCAGAACTACGGCGCGAAACTGATGGCGAGGGTCCAGCGAGCGCTGACCGACTCGTTTATCCTGTCGATTGGCTACGTTCTCTTCGCCTGGGCGCTGCTGGCGCTCGCCGCCCCGCTGCTCATCGCCGCCTTCGATGCCGAAGGCGGAAGCGCGAATGTCGCCTTTTATTGTCGGTACGGGTCTCGGCCTGGTCGCCTGCCTGTTCGTCGCCAATCCGGCGTTCAACAACCTCGGCTTTCCGGTGCTGGCGATGGCTTTCAACTGGGCGCGCGGACGCTCGGCACCATTCCGTTCGTGAC
>CAVVNR010000001.1:0-666057 GCA_963749715.1 uncultured Alphaproteobacteria bacterium | reverse complement strand
CCGCTTTGTAGCTCTTCATCCAGCTTTCGAGGAGCTTGACATGGTCGGGATGCCCGGCGTCGACGAGCAGGGGAACCTGATGCGCCCGAAACGTGCCCTCGATCTTCAAGCCGTCGACGATCTTCGGCCCGGTCCAGCCCTTGGGCGAACGCAGGACGATCATCGGCCAGCGCGGCCGCGCGGGGTCTTTGTTCTCTCGCGCTCTCTTCTGGATTGCGTGGATCTGGGCGATGGCTTTTTCGACCGTCGCCGCCATCAGCCGGTGCATCGTCTCAGGATCGTCGCCCTCGACGAAGAGCGGCGTCCACCCGCAGCCGAGGAAGAACTGTTCCAATTCCTCGTGCTCGATGCGGGCGAGGACCGTCGGGTTGCTGATCTTGAATCCGTTGAGGTGCAGGATCGGCAGAACCGCGCCGTCCGTGATCGGATCCAGGAATTTGTTGGACTGCCAAGCGGTCGCCAATGGGCCCGTTTCGGCCTCGCCGTCGCCGACGATGCACGCGACGATGAGGCCCGGATTGTCGAACGCGGCGCCGAAGGCGTGGCTCAGCGAATATCCGAGTTCGCCGCCCTCGTGAATGGAGCCGGGCGTGGTCGGCGCGACATGGCTCGAAATCCCGCCAGGAAACGAGAACTGTTTGAACAGCCGCTTCATTCCGGCTTCGTCCTGGCTGATGTCGGGATAGATTTCGCTGTAGCTGCCCTCGAGATAGGTGTTGGCGACCAGAGCCGGCCCGCCATGGCCTGGACCGGCGATGTAGATCATGTCGAGATCATTGAGGCGGATCGCCCGGTTCAAATGGACGTAGATGAAATTCTGCCCCGGCGTCGTTCCCCAATGCCCGACCACGAGCGGCTTGACATGCGCCAGCGTCAGAGGCTCGCGCAGCATCGGATTTGCGTAGAGGTAAATCTGACCAACCGAGAGGTAGTTGGCGGCGCGCCAGTAGGCGTCGAGCTGCTGGCATTCCTGTACGTCCAGTGCCCCCTGCCCCTTTGCAGAGGAGTCCTCGGGGACGGGCACGTCTCGCGGTAAAACGGGAACGTTCATTGTCGTTATGCCTCTCGCTGCGCCACGGAAATGGCGTTCAATGTTCCAAGGGACTTTCCAACGCGGCTGCCGCTTTGTCCGACCCGTTGGGGCGCGGCATCGAACGATCCGCTTTCTCGATGATCTCGAGGAAGGGCTTCATGATGTCGATGGGCATGGGAAAGACGACCGTCGAATTCTGCTCGGCGCCGATTTCGGTCAACGTCTGGAGGTAACGGAGCTGCATGGCCGCGGGAATGCTGCCGAGGATCTTGGCGGCGTTCACCAGCGTCTGCGAGGCTTGGAACTCAGCCTCGGCGTGGATCACCTTGGCGCGCCGGTCGCGTTCGGCCTCGGCCTGCTTGGCGATCGCTCGCACCATGTTGTCGGTCAGTTCGACGGTTCGGATCTCGACATTGCTGACTTTGATGCCCCAGGTCTCCGTTTGCGCGTCCAGAATGCTCTGCACGTCGGCGCTGAGCTTCTTGCGCTCGGAGAGCATTTCGTCGAGTTCGTGCTGGCCGAGCACGGCGCGCAAGGTCGTTTGGGCCAGCATGTTCGTTGCCGGCAGATAGTTCTGGACCTTGATGATCGCGCGTTCGGGATTGACGACGTTGAAATAGAGCACCGCGTCGACTTTCATCGAAACATTGTCGTGGGAGATGACGTCCTGGCTGGGGATTTCAATGACCTGAATGCGCAAGTCTACCCGCACCATCTCCTGAATGAAGGGCACCAACAGAACAAGGCCGGGGCCCTTGACCCGTCTCAAAGCGGCCCAAGGTGAAGACGACGGCGCGCTCGTATTCGCGCAGGATGCGCACGGAGGCCATCAGGCAGACGACGACGGCAAAAAGGACGAAGACGACGAGAAAGGCTTCAATGGAAAACATGACCGAAGGTCCTTCCTCTGATTGGTCTACCGTCGGACCGGCCGGCTCAATCGCGCTGGGCGTCGTCACGATCCGAAGCGGCGCAGGGTTTCTGCGCGGAGGTCGGAGCTAGCCATAACGTTTGGCGCGGAGACAGCCTCGGATTTACTCATGAAATGATCGCGCTTTGGGAGGAATGAGCACAGGCGTGAAAAGGGGCGCCATCCCAGCACTGATCCTTGCGATAGATCATTGAAACGGATTTTTCGTATTCCTTGACATTACCGCGAGATTGACCGCCGATGGCAGCCTCGGAAACTTCCTATGCGGAGCTTCAATCGTGAATGATCACGCGCTCAGTTCCGACTTCCTGGACGGTTTGCAACGCGAGACGTTCGATTATTTCGTTCATGAAGCGAACCCGCTTAATGGGCTTATCGCAGATAAAACCCAGCCCGGATCGCCAGCGAGCATCGCGGCTGTCGGGTTCGCTCTCTCCTCCTATCCCGTCGGCGTAGAGCGCGGATTCATCACCCGCGCGGACGCGATCACGCGAACTCTGACGACTTTGCGCTTTTTCCACGCTAGCGATCAAAGCGCCGACGTCGACGCAACCGGATACAAAGGCTTCTACTACCACTTTCTAGACATGGTGAGCGGAAGGCGGGTCTGGAAATGCGAGTTGTCGACGATCGACAGCGCCATCTTGCTTGCCGGCATGTTGACCGTCGCTGCGTACTTCTGCGGCGATGGCGAAGACGAATGCGAAATCCGCGTTCTGGCCGACGCACTCTACCTGCGCGCGGATTGGAACTGGGCGCGAAATGGCGGCTTAACGGTGACCCATGGCTGGAAGCCCGAGAGTGGCTTTCTCCGCTACCGCTGGCAGGGTTATTGCGAGGCGATGATTCTCTATCTGCTCGGTTTGGGCTCACCGACGCATCCGCTGCCTCGCGAAAGCTGGGCCGCGATGGACCTCCACTTACGATTGGCGAACCATCTACGATTACGAGCTTCTCTACGCGGGCCCGCTCTTCATTCACCAATTCTCACATATTTGGATCGATTTCCGAGAAATTCAGGACGACTTTATGCGCGGCAAAGGCATGGATTATTTCGAGAACAGCCGCCGTGCGACCCACGTCCAGCGGGGGTACGCGATGGACAATCCCTCTGACTTCAGCGCCTACGACGAAAACTCTTGGGGATTTACAGCGAGCGATGGTCCCGGGCCGGCGACTTACATGATAAATGGAATAAAGAGGCGCTTCTTCGGCTATAAAGCTCGGGGCGCGCCTTACGGCCCTGACGATGGCAGCATTGCTCCCTGGGCGGTCGCTGCCTCTCTCCCTTTCGCGCCCGAGATCGTGCAGCCGTCGCTGACGCATTTCGAGACGTTGGAGCTGCGCGAGAACAACGGCTATGGCTTCAAAGCCACATTCAACGCCACCATGGCGGAGAGGTCCGGTTCTTCGCGCCTATGGGTATCGCCGTTCCACTTCGGGATTAACCAGGGGCCGATGCTGTTGATGCTCGAGAACTACCGTACCGGCCTCGTTTGGAATCTCATCCGCCGTCGATGCGCCTATCTTGTCGTTGGGCTTCGCCGCGCGGGCTTTTCCGGGGGTTGGCTCGGAGCCGAAAACTTGGCGGCGGAGACAGATAGAGAGTGCAACCACCTCTAGCTCGCACTACCCCCGGCGTCGCCGCAAATGATCGCGACGTCGACGATCTCATGCAACTGGACGGGAAGCGTCCCCATCTCGGCATCGCGATCTGCTCTGGCAAGCGCGCCATTGAGATCGCAGATGGATTGGAGCCTTCTATGCGAGCCCCGCAGCGGTTCCCGATTGCGGCAAGGGACGATCCTTGGGCATGGCCGCGGCTTTCGGGGGATCGAAGAAGCGGTAGGCAAGCAGCTTTACGCGATCATTGACGAGGAACCAGGCCACGGCGTAGCCCCAGACGAACAACGCCCAGCCCCAGCCGAGCGGCGTCATGAACAGGCCGTAGACCGCGATCAGCGTCGCCACCGCCTGCGTGCCGAACACCGCGAGGAGCAATATCTGAGCGGGACGGATAGACCAGAAAGGTCCGCGCGTGCGTGTCAGGAAAATCGTCAGATGACCGGCCACCGACAGCTTGAGGTACATCAGCGTTTGGATATGGGCGCGGTCGAGATGGAAGACGCGCTCACCGAGATAGAAGAGTCCAAATGCGGAAATGACGCCGATGACGCCGAGAACGGTGGATACGCCGAGAACCGTGCGCATGTCCCACGCTTCGGGCTTCTTCCTATAGATGACGTTGTCATAGGCGATCGACAGGATCGCGCCGTCGTTGAGCAGCGCCAGCATGACGATCATGATCGCTGTCAATGGATAGAAATTGAAGACGACGATCGCCAGCGTCATGAACAGGAGAACGCGCAGCGTCTCGGCGATACGATAGATGGCGTAGCTGTTCATCCGCTGGAAGATGCGCCGGCTTTCCTTGATTGCGTCAATGATGACCGAGAGACCCGGCGTGAGGAGCACGATCGCCGCCGCCGCGCGCGCCGCATCGGTCGCGCCAGATACGGCGATCCCGCAGTCGGCCTTCTTCAACGCGGGGGCGTCGTTCACGCCGTCGCCGGTCATGCCGACGATATGGCCGTGTTTCTGCAGCACGTCGACGATATGGAACTTGTGTTCGGGGAACACCTGGGCGAAGCCGTCCGCATCTTCGATGGTCTTGGCCACCGCCGCTGTTTCCTCGGTCTTGGCGTCGCCGAGCGTGTTCGCATCGAGGATGTTCGAACCCATCCCGAGCGTTTTGGCCATCTCGCGGGCGATCGCCAGAGCGTCGCCGGTCACCATCTTGATCTTCACGCCCATCTCAGCCGCCGTCGCGACGGTGGCTTTGGCGTCTTCGCGCGGCGGATCGAACAGCGGCAGGACGCCGAGAAGCCGCCACTCGCCGTCGCCGTCGGCTCGCGCGACCCCGAGCGCGCGAAAGCCGCGTGCGGCGAAGTCGTCGACCGCCTTGTCGACGGCGGACTTCGCCGCCGCCGCGTTCGCCGACAGCGCCAGGATGACCTGCGGCGCGCCCTTGGTCACCTTGAAGATCTTTCCGTCCGCGCCCTTGACCGTGGCCTCGGTCCGCTTGTGCACCGGATCAAACGGCTGAAATGCGTGACCTGATAGGGCTTCAGCGCCTGCTGATCCTTCAGGCCGCCGATCACCGCGAGATCGATCGTGTCGTTGTTCGCCGGCTGCGACGCCAATGCGCCGGCGAGGATGAGGGCGTCGGCGGTGATTGCATCCAGGCAGAACGGTTCGCCGAGCGTCAGCTTGTTCTGAGTGAGCGTCCCGGTCTTGTCGGCGCAGAGCACATCGACGCCCGCAAGTTCCTCGATCGCGACCAGTTTGCTCACGATCGCCTGTTTCCTGGCGAGCAGGCGCGCGCCGACCGCCATCGTCACCGACAGAACCGTCGGCATCGCCACCGGAATGGCCGCCACCGTCAGCACGAGCGCGAACTGCAACAGGGTCAGGATCGGCTCGCCGCGGTAGATTCCAAGTCCGATGATCACGGCCACAAGGATCAGCGCGAGGATAATCAGGTAGTTGCCGATTTTCAGCACGGCTTTCTGGAAATGGCTGACGGTGACCGCCGTCGCCACCAGTTCCGCCGTCTTGCCGAAATAGGTTTTGCCGCCCGTCGCGTAGACCAGCGCGTCGATTTCGCCGCGACGAACGATCGACCCGGAGAAGACGGCGTCGCCCGATTTGCGTGTGGCGGGCAAGGATTCCCCGGTCAGCGCCGACTGGTCCAACGATATCTCGTCGCCGTCCAGCAGGCGCGCGTCGGCCGGCACGATGTCGCCGAGACGCAGGCGAATGGCGTCGCCTGGCACAAGTTCACGCGCCGCCGGATTGACCCACTTGCTGTCGCGTTTCACCCTGGCCTTGATGGCAAGCGTCGCCTTCAGGGCGGCGATGGCGTTGCCGGCCTGATGCTCCTCCCAGAAGCCGACCACGCCGTTCGCGAGAAGTAAAAGGAGGATGATGCCAAAATCCGGCCAATGCCCCGCCGCCGCCGACAGGATCACCGCCGCTTCGATCATCCAGGGGATCGGACCCCAGAAATAGGAGAGGAACTTCACGATCTCGTTGGTCTTCTTCTCCGCGATCTCGTTCGGCCCATATTGGATCAGGCGCTTTTGCGCCTCGGCTTCGCTGAGGCCATCGGGCGAAGACGCGAGCTCTTTTTCGACCTCCGCCAGAGGCCGGGTTTGCAGATTGTCATTGGCGACAGGCTTCAATCCCGGCCTGTATTGAGGAGCGGCCGGGTGATCCGGGTGAACCAACATCGTCGAACCTTTTCCACGTGGCTCCGCGTCACGATGCGGATGCCCATTCGCCGACGGTCTGCGCGAGAGCAGTCAACCAAGCCCGATCGCGCTTAAACCTACTGATCCCGCGAAAACAGGGTCGGAAACTACGCATGAGGAGATATTCGGCGTTGTGCCCCTTGCCCCGGCAATCCCGGTCAGCGCGTTCGCTGGTGGCGATGCTGAGCTTGGACGTCAAGCGAGCCAAAGTGGGCTTCGCCCAGTCGAAATGGAAGAGAGCCCACGGCGTGCCTTTTTTCGATCGTCGGGCTGAATAATTCGAGATAAATTAAGACGGCCGCCTTGTAATCGTAGAAATGAGCCCTAAGTACCAAACGTATTTCGAAAGGGTCTCATTCGAGATTATACTTTATTTCTTTTTGGAGATATGACAAATGAACGTGCAACATCAAACCGAAAATTTGACAATACATCACAAAGTCAAGGACTACGCCGCGTGGCGTAAGGGTTACGATGACCACGAGAAGGCCCGCCACGCGGCGGGCATCACGAACGGCAGAGTGTTCAGAAGCGCCGAAGACCCCAATGACGTCTTAATCCTTCAGGATGTCGCCGACGTCGCGAAAGCCCGTAGTTGGCTCGGCGGAGACGAACTGAAGGCTGCGATGACGAAGGCCGGCGTTGTAGGTTCGCCAAACGTTCGCTTCGCGTCGTAATCCCAAGACTGCCGGGCGCGCCAAGCCGTGCTCGGCGATTTTACCGCTTGCTCAGGGACATAGTGCCAGCCGCCCCGTAGACAAACGCTGGTGGGGCTGTTGATGGCGACCTATCCGATATTCTCGCAGGAGGGCCTCAGCGATGGCCGTTCTGACAGACCGCGCGTTTTCCACGGGGCGTCGATGATGCATAGGAACTAGCGGGAATCCGAATTGTCCTTACGGTCGTGCAGGAAACGGGCGATCCGCGTCTTCAATAGAGCGGCGTCGCGTAAATTGCCCGAAGTCGCGTGCTCAAACGGCATTGTCACATCAAGCATTTTTACTGCCCTCTACTTGCCTCCGAGGTGAAGCCGAACTCAATAAATTCAAACGATTAGCAAATCGGCCCGGGGCGTCGAAACAGCCTTTTCTTGCTAGATGTGATGGTGTGGACGACGCCCGCGCGGCATCTGGCTCAATGAAGGGCCGTGCCAAAATGGTTGTCGTTAGAGCAACCGTTTGCAGGAGCGCCGTCCATGGGAAAGTCTATCACCGATTTGTCGTCTGTCACGACCGTAGGGCTTGATCTGGCCAAGCACGTCTTTCAGGTTCACGGCGTTGATGCTTCGGGGCGCGTTGTGGTCGCCAAGGCGATCCGACGTAACAAGCTGCTGGAGTTTTTCGCTTCGTTGCCACGTTGCCTGGTGGGGCTCGAGGCCTGCGGGTCGGCGCATCACTGGGCGCGCGAGCTGGTCAAGCTTGGCCATGACGCGCGCATGATGCCTCCGGCTTATGTGAAGCCGTATGTCCGCCGGCAGAAGAACGACGCGTCGGACGCGGCGGCGATCTGCGAGGCGGTGACGCGGCCTTCGATGCGGTTTGTAAGCTTGCGCTCTCTGGAAAACCAAGCGGCGCTGATGCGACATAAGACGCGGGAGATGTTGATCTCGCAGCGCACGCAGTTGCTCAACGGGCTGCGCGGCCATTTAACCGAGGTCGGCGTGATCGCTCCGCAAGGGCTGAGATGCGCCCGCGAACTGGCCGGGCTGATCGAGGCCTGCGACGAGACAATCCCGTTTGAAGTGTGCGAGGCGCTGGCGCCGCTGGCGGTGCAATTGCGCAACCTCGACGAAGCGATCGCGCGGCTCGACCGCTTCATCGCGAAGCTGGCGCAGAAGGACGAAACGGCGCGCCGACTGATGAGCATTCCCGGCTTCGGCCCGATCACCGCCTCGGCGATGGCGGCGACCATTCAGGATACGTCCAGTTTCGCCGGTCCGCGCGAATTCGCCGCCTTCCTCGGGCTGACGCCGAAGCAGAACTCTTCGGGCGGCAAGCAGAAGCTCGGGCGGATCTCGAAGATGGGCAATCGGAACTTGCGCAAACTGCTGGTCGTGGGCGCGCATGCGGTGCTGTTTCACCGCAAGCCACATACCGACCCGCTGCGGATGTGGGCAAAGAAGCTGATCGAGAAAAAACCCTTCAAGCTTGTCGCCGTAGCGCTTGCCAACAAGATGGCGCGCATCGCCTTCGCGATCCTGCGCGGCAAGACAGTCTATCGGGAAATTCCGGCGTAAGGAGCGCCGGCTGGGTTCGCGGCTGAGGCTCACCAAAGAGCCAAGGCGGCACAGGAATTGAGGGTGACCATGAGGTGATGCGCAGGAAAGCGGATTGATCCTGAAGCCCGTGGCATTGTCTGCGCACTCAAGCGCGCTGCCGTGATCAGGGCAACGGATCAGCGGACAACATCAGGGCCCGCGGACTCTATTGTCCGCAAACAAGGCCGAAGACATGACCGCACCCACGACCAGCGCAACGCCGAAAATAGCCCTTGATCGGCGGGCGTCGTCCAGACATGACAATGCCGGACAGGCTCCTAGTTTCGCACAGTCGCGTGCTGCCAGTCTGAAAAGCGGCGCCCTTACCGTGGCGCTGACGTCCAAACACTGAACTCCTTCGAACGACGGCTGGGAATTTAGGCCGTCAGCGACGATGCATTCGGGGACGTCGAATGAAGATACGTGTCGGATACGAGCTGATCTACGATTTTCCACAACCCACGCCAATGATCATGGTCCTGGGAACCCATTTCACCCGGGCGTCCGACGTCATCACGCCCGACTATTTGACCACCAGCCCTTCCGTGCCGATCTCCCCCTATCGCGATGTGTTCGGCAATTGGTGCAGCCGCATTGTCGCTCCTGCCGGCCGAATGCGCTTGTCGGCCAACGGCGTCGTTCGCGATAGCGGTCTGCCTGACGCGGTTGCCCCTTCGGCTCACCAACACGCTGTGGAGGAATTGCCGTCAGAGACTTTGGTCTTCCTACTGGGCAGTCGGTACTGCGAGACCGACCGTCTGTCCGAGACCGCCTGGAGCCTCTTTCAAAAATCGGCGCCCGGATGGACGCGCGTCCAGACGATCTGCGATTTCGTGCATAGGCACGTTACGTTCGGCTATGAACATGCGCGCCCGACGATGACCTCTTGGGACGTGTTCAATGAAGGCAAGGGGGTGTGCCGCGACTACACGCATCTGGCCATCACATTCTGCCGCTGCATGAACATCCCAGCGCGATATTGCACCGGCTATCTTGGAGACATAGGTGTGCCGCCTCCCTATGGCCCGATGGATTTCGCCGGCTGGTTTGAGGCCTATCTGGGCGGGCGGTGGTACACGTTCGACCCGCGCAACAACATGCCTCGAATAGGCCGCGTGCTAATCGCGCAAGGGCGCGACGCGGCCGACGTGCCCATTACCCATACCTTCGGTCCCAACACGCTGGTCAGTTTCAAGGTGTGGACGGACGAGGTCAGCTAGTATCTCGGCACAGTGATTATGACTGGTTGATTTTGAGCCAATCCAGGATGGGCAAGCCTTCCGGAGCAACCAGGATTTGGATGCTTCGGGGGACGCGGAGTTGACGGCGAATGAGGCCGTTTCGTTCGAGCGTCATGATCATCTGGTGAACCGAGGGCGGGCTGACTTGAAAGTGGCGCTGCATGTCGGTCTCGGCAGGTGGGCGTCGGAACATGTACGAATAGGTGTAGATGAAGGCCAGGTACTGGCCTTGTTTTTCTGTGAAGCTGTGAGCGCTGAGGCTGCGCGCAGCGCCTGATTTTCGATTCATTTGTCGATTTGTCCGGTCCTCCAACAAGGAGGTCGAGATGAATGTACGTTATCGGGTCGAATTGAGCCAAGCCGAACGCGATGAGCTCACTGCGATGTTGAGCAAAGGCAAACGAGCCGCCCGCAAACTCAAGCGCGCCCAGATCTTGCTGGCGGCCGATGCCGGCCGCAGCGATGAAGAGATTGCGCGCACGGTGGCGGTGGGCGGTTCCACCGTGTACCGGACCAAGCGGCGCTTGGTGGAAGGCAATCTGGAGCGGGCGCTGAGCGAGGAGCCGCGTCCTGGGGCGCAGCGCAAGCTCTCCGACAAGGAGGAAGCCCTGCTGGTGGCAACGGCTTGCGCAAACCCTCCCGAGGGTCGCGCCCGCTGGACGCTGGAGCTTTTGGCCGACGCGATGGTCGAGCTTACCGACCACGAGAGCCTGTCGGGCGAGACGGTGCGCCGGCGGCTGGCCGAAAACGGCCTCAAGCCCTGGCGCAAGGATATGTGGTGCATTCCAAAGGTCGATGGCGAATACGTCGCCCGCATGGAGGACGTGCTCGATCTCTATGCCGAAGCGCCCGACCCCGACCGGCCGGTGGTCTGCTTCGACGAGAGCCCGGTCCAGCTGATCGGCGAGGCGCGCCAGCCGATCCCACCCGAGCCGGGCCAGCTCGAACGCTATGATTGCGAGTACCGCCGCAACGGCACCGTCAATCTCTTCGTCTGCATCGACGTGCATCGACCCTGGCGGAAGGTCAAGCTCACCGAGCGGCGGGCGGCGGAAGACTACGCACAATGCATGCGCGAACTCGTCGATGTCCATTATCCCAATGCCGTGTGCATCCGGGTCGTGCAGGACAACCTGTCGACCCACTCGCCCGGCGCCCTCTACGAGGCATTCGCGCCCGCCGAAGCCCGGCGAATTCTGCGCCGCCTCGAGTTCCATTACACCCCCAAGCATGCCAGTTGGCTCAACATGGTCGAGATCGAGATTGGCGTGCTCCGCGGCCAGTGTCTGGACCGCAGAATTGACGATCCCAAGCGCCTCATCAGCGAAATCGCCGCATGGGAGCAGCAACGAAATGCCGCCGGCGCCCGCATCAAATGGATGTTCACAACCGAAAAAGCCCGCGCCAAGATGGGCCGCGCCTATCCCGTCACACCCAAAAAGTCATAATCACTGTGCCGAGGTACTAGGAGCCTGTCCAGATAGCTGTAGGGGTGAGTGGTGGAATGAAGGATAGCCCGCTCAGTTGGCGCGGGCGAGCTTGCTGAGGTTGTGTGCGGTGCAGATCAGCGCCCATTCGGCCTTTACTTTGTAGAAGCCGCGTAAAAGGAACTGTCTGAACCCTCTTGCCTGTTTGATCTGTCCGAACACCGGCTCGACCACTTGCTTTCTGAGCCTGTAGCGGCTTCGCCACCCCGCGCGTTTCAGCTTGTCCCGCATGGCCTGGGTGAGCGGGCCGCCGCGCTTGTGTTCGGCCTGGACGGGGTGTTTGGCCCGACCAGTTGCGATGTAAGCGCCGATCCCGCGATCGGCCAGGGCGCCGAGGTTGCCTTCGCTGCAGTAACCGGCATCGGCGGAAGCTTCCTTGGGCTTCCGGCCGAGGTTCTTGTTGATCCCGTCCACGAGCGCAACGAGCTGGTCCTGATCGCTCATGCTCTGCGTCAGGCCGTGCGCCACGATGATCTGGGCTTCTGCATCGACGGCGGCCTGCGCGTTGTAGCCCTGGATGTAGCCGTCCTTGGTCAAAAGCACGCGGCTCTCGGGATCGGTGAAGTTTCGCTGCGTCTTGCCCTCGGGCTCCTGTTTGGGCGGCGTGGGCGTCTTGCCGTTCTTCTTGCGTCCCTCGGCGATGCGCGTCTCTTCCGCCTCTTCCCGGCGCCGCGTCTCCTCCGCGGCGGCGGCTCTGGCTTCCGCCTCCAGCTCGGCTTTGGCCTCGCGTATCTTCTCAAGCCGCCTCTGCTTGTCGGCCATCCAATCGGGCATCTCATCGCCGCGCTTCTGGCCGTAGAGCTTGTCCTCCCCCGCATCGGCGGCTTCGGCCGCGACCAGCCAGCGGTCGACCTCGGCCTGAAGCTCCGCTTCCCGCTTCTTCATCCGATCATAGCTCATCGCCTTGTGTTTCGAGGCGTTCGCTTTGATCTTTGTGCCGTCAAGCGCCACGTGCCCGAGCTTCACCAGGCCCGCCCTTTCCGCAAGCTTCAATACCTGCACAAATAAAGCAGCCAGCGCCTTCAGATGCCGCTTGCGGAAGTCCGAGATCGTGCGGAAGTCCGGCGGATCGCCCGCCACGATCATCATCAAGTCCGCCCGCTCCACCGTCGCCCTCGCGATCCGCCGCGACGAATAGAGGCCGCTCGCGTAAGAATGCAAAAGCAGCCCCGTCATCATCCGCGGGTCGAACGGCGGCTGGCCGAGCCCGCTCGTGTAGCTGCCGGCGATCTCGCTCAGATCCAGGCTCTCTCTGACGAGGCAAACAATCAACCGGGACAGGTGATCCTTAGCCACGTAATCCTCAACGCTCGGCGGCAGCAGATGCGTCTCGTCGATCTTCCAGGGCCGAAAGTGCTTGCTCATCGCCACGCAAAGAATCAGACTTGTCGTAACTTGGCTAGTGACTACTCAGACA
The DNA here is from genome assembly GCA_963749715.1 of uncultured Alphaproteobacteria bacterium. Classification (GTDB taxonomy): domain Bacteria; phylum Pseudomonadota; class Alphaproteobacteria; order Rhizobiales; family Beijerinckiaceae; genus Roseiarcus. The sequence continues at coordinate 653,378 of CAVVNR010000001.1, read as the reverse complement.
GGCTCCTAGTCCTGTCCGCCCCTCTCCCCCGGACGATTAACTCGTCAGGCTTCTACGCGTTGCAAACCGGCGGTCTGGGAGAGCCGCAACCCAAAAATCTCCTTGGCCTCATCGACGCCGCGCAATTGAAATCGTCCGAGCGACTCTAGGCGTCCGTCGCAGCGTCCTGCAGCCTCGGCAAACCGAGATGAGAACAGGATCTGTTGGCCAAGGGGTTCACAGAGCTTTTCCATTCGAACCACCTCATTGACCGCGGGTCCGATCACGGTGAAGTCAAGCCGGTCCGCCGCGCCGACGTTGCCGTACAGCACTTCGCCGACGTGCAGAGCGATATCTATATCGGCAAACGGCAGGTCTGCCGCTTCACGTTCCAAGTTACGAATTTTCAAGTTGGCCGACGCCTCAACGGCAGCATCGAGGGCGCGGCGGCAAGCAGCCTTCTCGTCCCGCTCATCGAACGAGATCGTCGCCAGCATCGCATCGCCAATAAATTTGAGCACGTGACCTCCGCGCGGACGCAAGGCCGCGGTCAATGTCTCAAAAGCATCGTTCAGCATCTCAACAATTGCCGCCCCGGACGACACGTCGCTGATCCGCGTAAAACCGCGCAAATCAGCGTACCAAAGCACCGAGCGAAGGCCCTCGACCGATCCACGCTCGACCGCGCCTGAGTGCACCCGAGAACCCGCGTCACGTCCAAGGTAAGTCCGTAGGAAGTCCTGACGCGATATCGTGCCCCGTATGAGCCTTCATCGCGAGCGACAACCCCGGAAGCGTAGAACGCAACAAATCAATTTCCGCCGCCTGGAAGCCCCCGGGGCGATCAGTCGTGAAAGAATAGAGGACGCCGGTCCCGTGCGACCGATCGCCCGCCTCTCCAAACCGAAAGGCTAGACACACATAGTCTGTCGCTCCGGCGGCATAGAAGTCTGCGAGCGCGGGAAAGTCTTGTTGCTCTGGGCCGAGTTCCAGCCGGCGCCGCATCCAAGGATTTTTTCGCCAGCGAGTGATCGCTGGATAAGCGCATTGAAGGGGCTACTCAACCACTCCTGCGAAATGGGACCCCGGGCAAACTGCTGCTCACGCACCGATCTAAATTCTCGTCGCCACGTGTAGCCGTAGCCAGTCCATTGGGGGTGCAAAGTCTGGGTCGACACGTATGCACGCATGATGACGACGTCCATCGCCGACAATCGTTGGCAGTATCCATCGAAGAGTTCGCCTGCCGTCGCGCCTCGCAACCCTTCCTCCGTAACCCATGCGTTCAGCTCGACCGCGTGCCGCGCGAGTTCGGCCAAGCGGAGGTTGCCCTCTTCGCTCGATAACAGTGATGCTGCGCCCGTTTGGCCCTCGGCAAAGCGGGGCGATGCGTTGTTCATTTTTTTGAACCTCCGCTTGGTCGCCTACTACGCACTACAGCGAGTGAGGACGCCAAGCGCAACTTACGGACCCTTACGGAATAAGCGACGTCCATACGGCTAGCCTCTAGCGCGATCCCCGTTGTGGGCTAGCTTCGCTTCTCTGCGGTCTGAATTGCGCGCGCGACAGAACCGACGCTGTCACGCGACTCTAACTGGGTGTTGCAACTGAAAATTAGTCGTACGTGGCGTCCTTGGGTGGTTTGGAGCGTGGGCTCTTGCGGTGTGCGATTTGCAATATATAGCCCGAGACGAGCACGTGGAACCGCAAAACCGGAATGTTTCGATATGTTTCGGGTCGCCCATCGGCCAGCGACACATGCTGGGTCGAAGCTCCATAAATTTAACCCGAACCGACGCGGCGAGCGGCCCCGATTTATTGCGACACTCCCGATCGGTCACGAGTTGTGGGGCAGCCTTCTGGTTACCGCAGAACCCGCCTTTGGATGGGGGTCGTTTGGTAGGGCTCCCGATTGTGGCCATTTTGCTTTCGCAACCTTTTTATTGGCGTCGTGAGCGCTCTCGCGTCTGACCAATATACGGCTTGCTACCTTCTCTCTCTTCGACGGATATAATCGTTGGACCATGCGTTTGCGAGTAGTCGGTCTTCGCTGCGTTGGTCTTCCTTGCGAACAAACAACGACGTGCACTCTTTCTTCGGCGGGGTCCTCGCTTGGAAACAACTCCACCGCGAAATGCTGCAGACCGCGATAACAAGCCGTCGGGAACGTGCCGCGCGAACGGGAAGCCCAAGCTGACGCAGACAAGGTTCGTGGAAAATCTGAAGGCCATTTGGCAACCCCACTAATGACGAAGACCCCAAACGGTCCGGCGATCTCGTCGACGGTGAAACGAGCGAAGGTGAACCCACTCCACCGACGTCGGGAGAAGGCGTGGCCAACGCTCTCGACCGTTGGGCCGAGGAAGGCGGGGCGCCAGCCGTACCGTGGCCCTTGCCATATGAAACCGGCGACTTGCTGGACGCGGAGCGTCGTGTCCTGGAATGTCTCGGCGACGCCCTAGTCAGCGAATGGAATGATCTGCTCCCCGACGTTCAGCGAAGGCTCTTCGAGCATGCGGCGTCGGGAAAATCACATGATGCTGCCCTATTGAAAGCGCGGATCGCGCGTTTCCTGCACAATCACAAAGACGATGGGCTGCGCGCTAAGTTCCACCGCCTCTCGGCATTACTTTGCCTGGCCGAGACCGGCCATTTCTTGCCGTTCGCCTGAGCGGGCCGCGCTCATTCCTCCGGGACCCTGGCTTTGCGCAGGCCGTCGACGAAGTGCTCCGGTCCGGCGACCAGGGAGTACCGGCTAACGCGTCGGCGCGAAATCGGACGACGGTGACATTCGAATTGGTTGCAAGTCCCGCCCGAGGGTCAGACCGCGCTTCAAGGACCCGCCCGAGACGCGTCACGGCTGCCACTGCTTCGCAAGTCTGAGGCGGCGGCGATTTAAGCCAAATCACATGTTTGCGCAGGGCGGCGGACAATGCAGCCAACCTCCCGGCTAAATTGAACACAATCGACTGCTACGTTTCAAAGTAACCGGGGCGACGCTGGCCTCACCATGAGGGACTTCGCTGAAGCATTCCACACAAAGCGATGTGCAGAAGGGACGCCAATTGACCTATGTCGTCGACGAGAACTGCGTTCGTTGCAAGATTATGGATTGTGTCGAAGTGTGTCCGGTGGACTGCTTCTATGAAGGCGAGAACATGCTCGTCATCCATCCTGACGAGTGCATCGATTGCGGGGTCTGCGTGCCGGAATGCCCAGTTGACGCGATCAAGCCGGACACCGAGCCGGGGCTAGAGAAATGGTTGCGGCTGAATGCCGAATTCGCGAAACTCTGGCCAAACATTACGATGAAAAAAACGCCTCCGCCCGACTCTAAGGACTGGGAGGGGAAGCCGGACAAATTCCAATTCTTCTCACCAAATCCCGGCGCGGGTGATTGATGCGGCGAGGGGCACCACCGTTTGGCGGCGCGCCCGAGACCAGCCTATCTGATGCGATCGGGCGCCAAAAGGCGTGTGCATATGCGAGGATTTTGACGCCTGAGGACGGGCATGTCACCGCGCTCGCGATGACCACCCCGCCACCCTATGAGACGCCCGAGTGGGACGAGGGGCGTCGCGTTTGGAAGCACGGATATTTCGTCCTTCGGGGCCAGCACGATTTGCGCGATTTGATATGCGTCCAGCCCGCCGTCTGCGGCCACGCTTTCAGCTGGGTCGGGACCGGCGCCAACATCGTGGTCGACGGGAACCTGCCCTACCGGGGCGGCCTGATCGTCGTCGCCGTGCCCAACAACAGCGAGTGGACGCTGATGCTTTCGGACGTCCCAAACCCGCGCGTCCCGGCCGCCAAGGCGCCGGTGCAGGTGGGACCGGGCATGGCCGCCCGCACCTCCCGGCGAAAGTGCCCGCCTTTTTGGACGGCTGATCGGCGTGGATGACGTTGAGGCGATGGTCGCGATGTCAGGGCGCTGTGCGCCGATCTCGGCGAGCGGGCGCTTGCTTGGATCGAGGACCGGCTGACGCAGGTTTTTCCGGTCGAAATTGTCGAAAGGTTCGCCGAGGTTGTCGACGCGATCGAGACGGAGATGAGCGAGTTGGAGTGCGGTTTGGCCGGACGTCGCGATCAACCTTCTCGATCGGCCAAGGGCGGATTGGCGCGCTTGATTTTGCCCCCCAGCCCGAGCGCGCGAACCTCGCCCCGCGCCGATCGCCTTGGCGCGGGGCTTTTTATCACCCTGGTCGCAAAAAAGGGCGGCCAGCTCGGCCGCCCTTAACCCTAGTAGATGGTGCCGCTTGGGCTCACATTTCGGCTGACAGATACGCCGTCACTTCCATGCCAGCACAGACTTCCGTTACGACAGGTGCGGTCCAGTTCATTGAGATCTCCTCAAGCTCGATTCCTGGCGGACCTGATTTTGGTGCCGCCGACCAGTCCCAACTAAGATGATATGCGGCAGGTCGTATTTCAAGCTGGCGACCAAGCAGGCGCTGGGGCCAACCGGAAAGACGGGCGGGCAAAGGCCCACAAACGCAAAGCCAAGTTTGTTCCCGCGCCGCGCGGCAAGTACGACGTCGTCATCGTCGAAGATATTCGAACACGAACGGCGCGGCCATTCCCGTTGCCCCTGAAGCGATCGCCCTGGATTTATGAGTAAACCTCGCGCCCCTCTGCATCGAGCACGCGCATGGTGACGGCGCGAGGCGGCCAGTCTAGATCGGCGACAAGCAAGAGGGCGTTAATAGCGCTTCGGGCGTCGGCTGAGAGTTCCCTAATCGCGAACGCCTCCCCATCGAGAAATTGAAATCCCGGGTCAGTTCTCAGCGGAAATCGACACTATAAGATATTTGAGCCAAGCGTCACGCCGCCGCCTACAACACTTTCAACGTCCAACGCCATCTCACGTCAGCTCAAACACACCGCGCCCTCCGCACCGCGGCGATGAGCACGTGGCACGAGGCCGTCGCGGCGGCCTGAAAAATCCGTAAGGCGTAGTCCGCGCGTGCACTTCGCACGACAACGTGACAGTGCCTGAAAGACGCTCTGGAAAGCTTCCAGACTCGATCAGGCCGCTCGCCGCGGCGGTCCGGCGGCGTCTAGTTCAGCGACTTCAGCATCGGTGAAGACGCGGCTGCGCGTGAGGAAGCGAACGCCCTCCGGCGCCTCGAGCGTAAATCCGGCGCCGCGTCCGGGCACGACATCGATGACGAGCTGAGTATGCTGCCAGTACTCGAACTGGGCGGCGCCAATGTAGAACATGCAACCGGCGATCTCGCCCAACACCACGTCCTGCGCGCCGACGCGAAATTCGCCGGCCGGGTAACACATCGGCGTCGATCCATCGCAACAGCCGCCGGATTGATGAAACATCAAGTCGCCATGCATGACCTTGAGCCGCGCAATGAGTTCGGCCGACTTTTCCGTGAGAAGAACTCTCGGGACCACTGGACTCATCCTTTCCGCCACACAAACAGAAAGTTGAGCGCGAACCTTGGTTCGCGCCCGCGTCGTCTATAAAGGGCTCAGAAGAAGCCGAGCGCCTTGGTGGAGTAGCTGACCAGAAGGTTCTTGGTCTGCTGATAGTGATCCAGCATCATCTTATGGTTTTCGCGGCCGATGCCTGAAGCCTTGTAACCGCCGAACGCTGCATGCGCCGGATAGGCATGGTAGCAGTTGGTCCACACGCGTCCCGCCTGGATGGCGCGGCCCATGCGGTAGGCGGTGTTGCCATTGCGCGTCCACACGCCCGCGCCCAGGCCGTAGAGCGTGTCGTTGGCGATGGCGATCGCGTCGGCTTCATCCTTGAACTTGGTCACCGAGACGACCGGCCCGAAGATTTCTTCCTGGAACACGCGCATCTTGTTGTGCCCGGCCAGGATCGTCGGCTCGATGTAATAGCCGCCGGCTAGCTCGCCTTCGAGATGGGCGCGTTTGCCGCCGGTCAGAACCTTCGCGCCTTCCTGCTTGCCAATGTCGAAATAGGACAGGATCTTCTCGAGTTGGTCGTTGGAGGCCTGCGCGCCGATCATGGTGGTCAGGTCGAGCGGATGGCCCTGCTTGATCTTTTTGGTTCGCGCGACCGCGCGTTCCATGAACTTGTCGTAGATAAACTCTTGCACCAAGGCGCGGCTGGGGCAGGTGCAGACCTCGCCCTGGTTCACGGCGGTACGGGACCACTTCAAGGATGTGTTGCGCGGCGTCTATCCGACCGGCAGCGACGGAATCGCTCGGAATGAGAGGCGGCCGGCGGCGTGGAGTTCTTGAGGCTCGATCCTTGCAGGTAGGCCGCGCTTCCTTCGCCCTAAGAGAGGACGGGCGGCGGCCCCTCCACGCCGGTCCAGCCGCTCGCCCAGTTGTCGTTGCGCAACGCAGAGCAGAGGCGCCTCAACTGCTTTAATTCCAAACGAAGTCGAATCCATAGAAGGCGCTGCGCACTTATGTTCGACGTTGGGCCAGCCATCCACTTAAGGCTCGCTCTTGTCAGAAGCCACTGGCTTTCCGCTTGAAAGTAAGCACTGGTGTCGTTGTCAGACGTCGTGCTTTGAGCGCGTGACCCAACCGCCCCTTCGGCTCATGGCCGATCCGGGGCTCGTCCTGGTGAGGGGCCCGGATCGTTCGGCCTCTAGGATGAGAGGAAGGGTTGGATCATGACCGTCAAACTGACCGATGCGCAACTTGTGATGCTGAGCGCCGCCACTCAGCGTGAGGATCTTTGCTTGACTGCGCCCGAAAAGTTCAAGGGCGCAATTCTCACCAAGGTCGGCGAAAAGCTTGTGAAGCTCGGCTTGGTCCGTGAGGTTCGAGCGAAGGCACGGATGCCGATCTGGCGCCGAGACGACGTCGGGAGCTATGCGGTCAAACTGACGGCGGCCGGGTTGAAAGCCATGGCCGTCGACGATGGATTGGAAGAGGCGATCGCGCGAAGGGAAGCGCCGGAACAGCAACCCAAACCAGCCGCGACCGGCGCCTCGGGTCCAGACATCGTCGGCGAATGCGCCAAGACGCTCACGTCGCGTGCCGGCAGCAAGCTCGGGCGCGTGATCGATCTGCTTCAGCGTTCCGAAGGCGCGACCATCCTGAGCCTGATCGAATCAACCGGATGGCTACCGCATACGACCCGGGCGGCGCTGACTGGGCTGCGCAAACGCGGATATGCCATTGCTCGTGAACGGATCGATAAGGGAGATGCGATCTACCGGATCGCCGGCCCCACCATCGGCGGCGGAGAACGCCTGGTCGTTGACACCAAAGCGACCCGGGATCGCGGCCCCCAGCCTAAGGCGAAGGCGAGCCAGGCGGCGTGATCGGGATGGCCCGAAAGTCGGCCAATTCCGCACAAGCGGCGAAGCAGCCCGCAAGGAACGCGCTGGAAGCTTCGCTGCCGCTCGACGCTTCCGCGCTTGAGATCGTGGCCGGGTTCGAGGGTCACGATCTCAATGGGTTGCGCGGCCAATGGCGCGCCCATTTGGGCGGCGAGCCTCCTCTCCATCTCCCGCGCTGGTTGCTGATGAGGGTGCTGGCCTATCGCCTGCAGGCCGACGCCTTCGGTGGTCTCGAGAAGTCGATCCAGCGGATGCTTCGCCCGAACAAGGAGCGAGGCGCCGCCGTTCCCTTCGACCGGCGATCGCCTCAGACCCGAGACGGGGTTGGCCTGAAGGCTGGCGCGCTGCTCATGCGGGAGCGGAAGGGCAAGCTCGAGAGGGTCATGATCCTCGAGGAGGGCTTCGCCTGGAATGGCCAGACTTTTGGCAGCCTCTCCCAGATCGCCAAGGCGATGACCGGAACGAACTGGAACGGCCACCGCTTCTTCGGCCTTCGGCAGGGAAAAACTGTTGGGGCAGGGGAAGCAACGAAGCGCCGAACGGGCAGGGCTGCCACCTCCGCAACCACTTTGCGTGGCCGATCGCCCGGAGAGGCCGCGCCGTGAAAGATCCAACGGCCAAACGCAATCAACGCTGCGCGATCTATACCCGGGTCTCGACCGACCAGGGGCTCGAACAGGACTTCAATTCCCTCGACGCTCAACGGGAGGCTTCTGAGGCCTATATCAAGAGCCAGGCGCATGAGGGCTGGCGGCTGATCCGAGATCGCTACGACGACGGCGGCTATTCCGGCGGGTCGATGGACCGGCCAGCCCTGCAGAAGCTTCTGGCCGACCTTGAGGCCAGACGGATCGATGTGATCGTCGTCTATAAGGTCGACCGGCTGACCCGCTCGCTCGCCGACTTCGCCAAACTGGTGGAGATGTTCGACAAGCACGAAGTCTCCTTCGTTTCGGTGACCCAGTCGTTCAACACCACGACCAGCATGGGACGCCTGACCCTCAACGTGCTCCTGTCCTTCGCCCAGTTCGAGCGGGAGGTCACAGGAGAGCGGATTCGGGACAAGATCGCCGCGTCAAAGAAGAAGGGGATGTGGATGGGGGGCGTGGTCCCGTTGGGCTATCGGGTCGAGGACAGGGCATTGCGCATCGTTGAGGATCACGCCGAGATCGTGCGCTCGCTCTTCCGGCTTTATCTCGAGGCGGGAAGCGTCGTGCGGCTCAAACGGCAACTCGACGCTGAGGGCTTTCGGCTTCCAGTCCGCATCGATGGCGCGGGCCGCTCGACCGGCGGCGGTTCGCTGAGCCGCGGCCACATCTATAAGATTCTGTCCAACCCAATCTATGTTGGCCGGATCGCCCACAAGGGCCAAGTCCACCAAGGTCAGCACAACCCGATCGTGCCGCCCGACCTGTGGGGCCAAGTCCAGCAGCGCCTGCGCGATCATCTGGGACCGGAGCGGGCGGGTAGATCATGGCATGCGTCTGAGGCGCTGCTCGCGGGAAAACTCTTCGACGATCGCGGCAATCGGATGAGTCCATCCTGGGCAAAGAAGGGAACCAAGCGCTGGCGCTACTATGTCTCGCAGGCGGCGCTGCAGGGCGACGTGAACAAGACCGGTTCGATCATCCGCGTTCCGGCCCCTAATATTGAAGCACTCGTTACTGAGGCCGTGGGCAAAGTGTCCTCGGACCGCCCCGCGTCGCAGGCCGATGTTCGCGACTTGATCGCTCGCGTCATGATCGGCCGCGCGGCGATCCAGGTCCAACTATCGGAGGCTGCGGAAGCAGAAGCGGGCGCGAGAACGCTGACACTTCCGTGGACGCCGCCCTCGCCTTATCGGAAGCGCGAGATCATTCAGGGAGCCGGCGATGGGCAGATGAGCGCCAGGCCGATGCGGGCCGAAGCGCGGGCGATCCTCCTCGACGCTCTGCGCGACGCCCATAGCTGGCTGGACGAGCTTTTGTCCGATCCGCGCAAGTCTCTGGAATTGCTCGCGCGACGTGAGGGTAGGACGGACCGTTCAATCCGGATGACCGTCTCGCTCGCATTCCTCGCCCCCGACATCGTCAAGGCCGCAATCGAAGGACGCCTGCCGCGCGGCTACGGTCTTAAGCGTCTTGTCGACCTTCCGAGGGCTTGGTCAGACCAATGGCGGGCGCTCGAGCTCGAGCCGCCGGTCCACGTATGAGGATAGATGCATTGGACTGGCGTCGACCCTGCTATTCGTCAACATACCGGCCACTTGCGATCACGCAGCCAACTCCTCACGCATAGCAACTCTGGAAACGGAAATTTGCGGCTAGAGACTTTGGGCGCGCCGCACCGGAAACAGTCGCCGATACGCGCCAAACGGACCGCAGAGACCGCCACTCCGCGCACAGGCCACGGAAATGTCGGGCTATTTCCGACCCTCGGAAATCACGTCGTTTTACGCGGACTACCTGGTGGAGCTGAGGGGATTCGAACCCCTGACCTCTGCAGTGCGATTGCAGCGCTCTCCCATCTGAGCTACAGCCCCGTCGCGCGGGTGTTTACGTGCGCGTCCAAGCCGTGTCAACGGCGTCGGCATGGAGGATCGAGTCGGCTCCGCTGCAACGGCGGGGGCCTCGAAACTTAGGAGAATTCATGCGCGCGATCCTCGACATCGTGATCTACGCCCTCGATCTCTACAAGCTGGTGATCGTCGCCGGCGCGGTGCTCTCCTGGCTGATCGCGTTTGGCGTCGTCAACATCCGCAACGATTTTGTGCGTTCGGTCTGGAACCTGTTCCTCGCATTGACGGAGCCGTTCTTGCGCCCGATCCGTAATTTTCTGCCCAACACGGGCGGCATCGACATTTCGCCGATCATCCTATTGTTGGCGGTGATGCTGGTCGAGCGGATCATCATCTACTATCTCTATCCGTACGTGTTTTGACGCCAGATGGCCGCGTCCGCCGTCCAAGACCGCCGCAGGACGATTCTTCGAGGACTTTCGCCTCGGCCAGACGATCCGCCACGCGACGCCCCACACGCTGACCAGCGGCGACGCCTCGCTCTATTCGGCGCTCTACGGCGCCCGCTTTGCGCCGCAAAGCGCCGAAACTTTCGCTCGCGCGATCGGCTATTCCGCAAGCCCGATCGACGATCTGCTCGCGTTCCATGTCGTGTTCGGCAAGACGGTGCCTGACATCTCGCTCAACGCGGTCGCCAATCTCGGCTACGCCGATTGCCGGTTCTCGAGGCCGGTCTTTTCGGGCGACACGCTCTCCGCCTTGTCAGAGGTGATCGGACTCAAGGAGAACTCGAACAAGCAGAGCGGCGTCGTCTATGTGCGCTCGAAAGGCTTCAATCAGCGCGGCGAGACGGTGATCGAATATGTCCGCTGGGTGATGGTGCGAAAGCGCGATCCGGGCGCCGCCGCGCCTGAAGCTTATGTCCCCAAGCTCCCAGAGGCGGTCGACGCCGTCCGAGCTCGGCGCAGCCTGTCCTCGAATCGACCGCGCCGCTTTCGACGATCGAGCTCAGCGGTTCGCCCTACCGGTTCGAGGACTATTCCGCCGGCGAAAAAATCGACCATGTTGACGGCGTTACGGTCGAGGAGGCCGAGCACCAGACGGCGACCCGGCTCTATCAGAACACCGCCAAGGTGCATTTCAACCAGTTCAGCGAGAGGCGGGGCGCTTCGGCGGCGACTCGTCTATGGCGGTCACGTCATTTCGCTCGCCCGGGCGTTGAGTTTCAACGGCCTCGCCAACGCCTTCCATATTGCGGCGATCAACGGCGGCCGCCATGTCGCGCCGCTGTTCGCCGGCGACACCGCATTCGCGTGGAGCGAAGTCGTCGAGACCGCCGCGCTGCCCGGCCGCGACGACGTCGGGGCGCTCAGACTGCGCACCGTCGCGACCAAGAACCGGCCCTGCGTCGACTTCCCCTGGCATGAGGGCGAGGGCTATGAGCCGCATGTGGTGCTTGAGCTCGACTATTGGGCGCTTGCGCCGCGACGGCCGTGACGGCCATGCGTTTGCCGGCGGACGCGGTTCTCATCGTCATCGACATGCAGGAAGCGATCGACGACCCGCGCTGGGGGCCGCGCAACAATCTCGACGCCGAGGCGAATATCGCTGCGCTCCTCGCCGTCTGGCGGGCGGAGAGACTGCCGCTCGTCCATATTCGCCACGATTCGGTCGAGCCCGATTCGCCATATGCGCCGCATGCGCCGGGCCACCGCTTCAAGCCTTGCGCCGCGCCGCTCGACGGCGAAAAGGTGATCGGCAAGAACGCGAACAGCGCCTTCGTCGCCACAAGCCTCGAAGGCCTCCTCGACGACATCGGCGCGACGACGCTGGTCATGTGCGGGGTGCTGACGCCGAATTCGCTCGAGGCGACCGCCCGTCACGCCGGCAATCTCGGCTATCAGGTGTTCGTCGTCGGCGACGCGTGCTGGGCGGTCGACAAGACCGACATTCGAGGCAAACGCTGGCTGGCCGACGACGTCCACGCGCTGTCGCTCGCGCATCTTGACGGCGAATACGCAAGGGTGGTCGACGCCGCCACGACCCTGCGCGCCGCGACGACAGCCAAGGCGCGCCAGCGGCGAGCGGCGGGAAGAGCCTGACTGCTCGATCGGAGGCGTCCGTCTTTCAACTCGGGGATCGGAGAAATTGGAATCGCTTCGACAATTCGCCTTTTTTGCCGGCGCGTAACGGAAAGTTGAGCGCGCCTCAACGTCGCGCCGTCGTGCCAAGGGGCCCAGCGCGATCCGCCGGGGGAGTTCAGCGAGGCGCGCCGAATCGACCCGCGCGCGCGGCCGCCTGAGGAGGCGCTATCGACCCGGCGCCCGGAGGTCTTTGTGCCGCGGCCGCCGCGGCGCGCTGACCGGGCGCGAGACGGTCTCGGCTTGCGGTTGCTCATCCTTCAACGCCGCAAATTCGGCCGGGTCGTGCGAGCAGAACAGCTTGACGTCGCCGATCGACAGGCGCCCAAGCGCGCGAAGACGGGCCAGATTCGTGCGTCGCGCCGCGCCGTCGACGCTGATGAGCGACTTCGAAGAGGCGCAAACCCGCAGGCGCCGCCCCCCCGCCCGGCTCGACTTCGGAATGGTGAAAATAAGCGTCGCCGCAATGGAGCAGCCAATCTTCCGACCTCCGCACCGCAACGCCGCAATGGCCGCGTGTATGGCCCGGCAGCGGGACCAGGAGCACCTCGTCCTTTGTTCCAGGGATCGCGCGCACCGCCGCGAAGCCGAACCAGGAGTCGCCTTCTTCCTTGACCACCGCCCATTTCTTGACCGCGGCCATCTGCACAGCGCGATAGCGGCTGCGCTCGCGCAGGCTCGACCGGTTCGAGGCGGCGCGAAGCTCGGCGGCGAAAACGTGGACCGCGGCGCCGGGGAAATCGCTGATGCCTCCCGCATGGTCGAGATCGAGATGGGTCGGCACAATGTGACGCACATCGCTTGGGCGGTAGCCCAGGTCGACGACCTGCCTCAGCGCTGTCTCGGCGACTTCAAGTCGCGGCCGCATCGTGGCTTTGAACAGATATCCGAGCCGCTTAGGCTCGTTGACGTCCTCGACGCCGAGCCCGGTGTCGACCAGGATCAGCCGGTCATCGCCCTCGATCAGGAGGCAGTGGCAGCACATGGGCGCCGGCGACAGCGGCCCGCCCGCGCCGCCTAGCAATCTCCCGCCGCGCGGACATAACGACCCACAGTTGAGGTGACGAATTCGCACGCGTCCGATCCTCCGACCGGCTGGATTGTCTCAGCCTGTCACAAAGCGGGCGCCGGCGTCCACCTACGGCAGGGAGCGGATTGTACAGTGAATAGGTGATTCATTAGCGTAGCTCATCGTCCTTCCATGATGGATCGACGGCCAGATCGGGGTCTCCGTATCCCCGTCATGGACGCAGCTCTCGCCGCGTTCGGGCCTGACGGCGCAGAAAGGCCGGAATGGCAACCGGCCGGTTGCAAGCTTATGTGAGAGCCGCGTTAGCGGCAAACCTGGAACGGCGTATCGCAGCGACCTCGATACGAGCCAGCCTCGCGGCTCAGCGCCCCACTGCGTGAAATACGCCAGCGAAATGGCAGGCGGCGGCGGCGGCGACGCAGGCGTGCCAGATGGCGGTCTGATATTTGAGACTTTCCCACAGATGAAAGGCGACGCCGATGCAGTAGAGCGCGCCGCCTGCGACGACCAACGCCAGCGTTTCCGGCGGCAAGGCGGAGAAGAGCGGCTTGACCGCGATCAGCGCCGACCAGCCCAGCGCGAGATAGGCGCCAATCGAGATCCGGTCGAAGCGGCCGGGCATGAACAGTTTGAGGGAAGCGCCGGCGATCGCGCCCGTCCACACCGTCGCCGTCAACGCGACCGTCCAGAGCGCGATCGAGGCCTGCGACAAAAGCGCCGTATAGGTGCCCCCGATCATGAGAAAGATCGAGGCATGGTCGAAACGCCGCAACAGCCATTTCGCCGGCGAGGGCGGCGCCATGTTGTAGGCGCAGGAAAAGCCGAACAGAAGAAAGAAGCCGGCGGCGTAAACCGCCATCGCTACCCCGTCGGTGGGCGCGCCGCGCAGCGCCACCTTCTGGAACAGCACCGAAAAACCGATGACGCCCGCCACCAGCGCCGTCGCGTGCACGGCGCCGTCGGCGATCATCTCGCCGCTGCTGACGTCGCGATAGGCGAGCGGCGGGCGGTAGGCGGGCAAGACCATGGCGACCCTCGAGGCTTACGCCCAAAATTGCCGTGGCATTGCTCCGAACGCAAGCCTCGCGTGACGGATACACGGCACATGTGAACCTGGGCCAAGCGCGGTTGTTCTAGCGTTTCGCTGGGCGACAGCGCCGGTTCGCTCGACAGCGAGCCGCAGTCTAGTCGCTCGATCCGATCGGTTTCGAGGAGTCGCCCGGCAGCAGGAGTTGCGGCGCCTGCGCCAGGCTCCACGTCCCATCGTCCTCGAGATCGAACACCCAGACGAGATCGAAGCGATGGCCCGGCCAGACCGGCGGGACACCGTCCGGCCGGCCGCGGATCAGCCTCGCGATCTCAGGGACGGCCTCGTGCTGCCAGGAGACGAGGGCCGGACCCTGGGCGGCCATGACTTCGGTCACGAGGCGAACCTCCTCGCCCTTGAGAAAGGTGGTGATCGGGAGATTGAGCGCCGCGGCCAGCGGCGCAATGGTCTGCTTCGGCCGCAGACTTTGCGATCCCGAGGCGAACAGGCTCATCGGCCTGGCGAGCGGCGGGCGCGGGTCAGCTCCATTCCCGGGGGCAAACAGGCCAACGAGCGCGTAGGCGCGCGTCCAGCCGAGAGCGGTCAAGGCCTCGGGATTCTGAGCGCCGTCGGGCATGATTCCGACGTCGCCGTTGGGTTTCTCCGCGTGGCGGATGAGCATGATTTTCGTCGCCGGCATCGGCTTCCCCGAAAAAGGGTCGTCTCTCTAATCCCGATCGTCTTTCCGCCCGCCGGGCCGCCCCGTCCTACATCGCGCTTTCCGTCGCTTTGGCGCGCTCGGCGCGTTTGCGGTCGTTGGGATCGAGCAGCGCCTTGCGCAACCGGATCGATTTTGGCGTCACCTCCACAAGCTCGTCGTCCTCGATATAGGCCAGCGCCTTCTCGAGCGTCATCTGGATCGGCGGGGTGAGGCGCACCGCCTCGTCCTTGGAGTGGGTGCGGATATTGGTAAGCTTCTTGCCCTTGAGCACGTTGACTTCGAGGTCGTTGTCGCGCGTGTGCTGGCCGACGATCATGCCCTGATAGACCTTGGCGCCCGGCTCGATCATCATCGGGCCGCGGTCCTCGAGGTTCCACATCGCATAGGCGACCGCTTCGCCGGCTTCGTTCGAGATCAAGACGCCATTGCGCCGGCCGGCGATCTCCCCCTTCCAGTGGCCCCAATTGTGGAAGAGACGATTCATCACCGCACTGCCGCGGGTGTCGGTCATCAGTTCGCCTAGGTAGCCGATGAGGCCGCGGGTCGGGGCGAGAAAGACCAGGCGCAGGCGCCCGCCGCCCGAAGGGCGCATTTCGATCATCTCGCCCTTGCGCTCGCTCATTTTCTGCACCACGACGCCGGCGTGCTCCTCGTCGACATCGATGACGACTTCCTCGATCGGCTCCAGGATCTCGCGCTCGTCGCTGCGGCGGTAGAGCACCTTCGGACGCGACACGCTCACCTCGAAGCCCTCGCGGCGCATGGTTTCGATTAGGATCGCGAGCTGCAATTCGCCGCGCCCCGAGACGACGTAGGCATCGGAATTGGGAGCCTGCTCGACTCTTAAGCGCCACATTGCCCTCAGCCTCCTTCATCAGCCGGTCGCGAATGACGCGGCTCGTCACTTTGTCGCCTTCGGTCCCCGCGAGCGGGCTGTCGTTGACGGAGAAGGTCATCGACAGCGTCGGCGGGTCGATCGGCTGCGCTGTCAGCGGCTCGACCTCCTCCGGGCTGCACAGAGTGTCGGCGACGTTGAACTTCTCCAACCCCGCGACGGCGACGATGTCGCCTGCGACCGCCTCGTCGATCGGCGCGCGTTCGATGCCGCGGAAGGCGAGTATTCTCGACACCCGCCCCTGCTCGATCGTGTCGCCCTGGCGATCGATGACCTTCGCCGCCGCGTTGGTCCGAATCGAACCGGAGAACACCCGGCCGGTGATGATCCGGCCGAGGTAGGGATTGGCCTCGAGCAGCGTGCCGAGCATGCGGAAGCCGCCGGCGCCGACCTTCGGCGGCTCGACGTGTCTCAGCACCAGGTCGAACAGCGGCGCCATGTTCTCTTTCGGGCCGTTGGGCGAGAGCGCCATCCAGCCCTGCTTGGCCGAACCGTAGAGGATCGGAAAATCCAGCTGCTCGTCGGTGGCGTCGAGGGCGGCGAAAAGATCGAAGATCTCGTTGACGACCTCGCCCGGCCGCGCGTCCCCCTTGTCGACCTTGTTGACGCAGACGATCGGTTTGAGGCCGATCTTGAGCGCCTTGCCGACGACGAACTTGGTTTGCGGCATCGGCCCCTCGGCGGCGTCGACGAGCACGATCGCGCCGTCGACCATCGACAGGATCCGCTCGACCTCGCCGCCGAAATCGGCGTGGCCGGGCGTGTCGACGATGTTGACGCGCACGTCCTTCCACACCACCGAGGTCGCCTTGGCCAGGATGGTGATGCCGCGCTCGCGCTCGAGGTCGTTTGAATCCATCACCCGTTCTGCCACGCGCTGGTTGTCCCGGAACGCGCCCGACTGCTGCAAAAGCCGGTCGACGAGCGTCGTCTTGCCGTGGTCGACATGGGCGATGATGGCGATGTTGCGAAGCTTCATGGGACTTGACGGCTTTTGGCGGGCGGCTGATGGACCGGCGCCGGCGGGGCCGCGCAAGTCCTCTAGACGCGAAGATGAAGGAGACGCGACCGCGCGACTCGCGCTCACCGTCGCGCTCGCCCAATGCGATTGTGCGGCGCAATACACGAATCCCGGGCGGAAGGGAAGGGCGGGATTTGCCTCCGCGCACGAAGAGCTAGGGTGCGGGGCTCGGAGGGCTCTGGTCTTGATAGCGCTTAGGGTCGATGCGCCGAACGGCGCCATGGCGGTCTGCGAATTGGGTGGCCCGGCGTCATGCTTATCCACGGCAATTCCTCGTCGTCGCGCGCGTTTTCGCGTCAGCTCGACGGGCCGCTGGGAAAGCGATTTCGCGCGACGAGGCGAAGGGTCAGCGATATTCTCGTCGTCGCGATATCGATCGCGGCCGCGCGGGACGGATGTCATTCCCGATCGGTTGCGAAGCGACAGATCGGGAATCGAGAGCGACCTTGCGCTTGCGGCGGCGCCTCTGGATTCCGCTCAAACCTTCGGCGACCTTGCCTCCCCAACCGCCCGCCAGCGCAACTTGAGGGTAGGTGGCCCCGAGTGCGGGCTCGCCCCAAGCCCGACGACCGTGAATCCCTCGCGCTCGTCGGGCAAGACGCGCTCCCGGTCGCTCACCGCTCCGTCAGCTTGAGCTCGATGCGCCGGTTGCGGGCGAGCGCATCGTCGTCGGTCCCCTGGTCGATCGGCTGGAACTCGCCGAATCCCGCCGCGGCCAGGCGGTCGGGCTCGACCCCCTTGCTGATCAGGTACTGCACCACTGAGACGGCGCGCGCCGCCGACAATTCCCAGTTCGACCTATACTGGCCCGCGCCGGTTATCGGGCGATTGTCGGTATGGCCGTCGACCCTGAGGATCCAGGGCAGGTCGGGTGGAATCTCGCGCTCGAGGTCGAGAACGGCGGAAGCAAGCGTATCGAGCGACTGGCGTCCTGCAGGGCTGATCTCCGCCTTGCCGACGTCGAACAGCACTGAGGATTCGAACACGAACCGGTCGCCGACGACGCGAATGTCTGGGCGCGAGCCGAGGATCTGCCGCAGCCGGCCGAAAAAGTCCGAGCGGTAGCGATTGAGCTCCTGGACCTTTTGCGCCAGCGCGACGTTGAGCCGCTGGCCGAGGTCGGCGATCTTCGACTGCAATTCCTTATTGGCGGCCTCCGAAGCGGAGAGCGCATCCTCGATCGCCGCCAACTGCCGGCGCAGCGCGGCGATCTGCTGGTTGAGCACGTCGACCTGGGCGAGCGCCTGAGCCGAGATCTGCTTCTGCTGATCGAGCGCCATCGCCGCCGCGGAGGCCTTGCCGCTGGCGGCGTCGGCGTCGACCGCGCCCCGCGAGGCTGCGCCCTGGAGTCGCTTCTGCTCGCGCTCGGCGCTGTCGAGCGTGGCGGTCAGGGTCGAAATCCTGGCCTGGTCGACGCCTTTCTGCGTGCGCTCCAGCGCCAGTAGGCTGGTCAATTCCTCGATCTGCCGATTGAGCCGGGTCAGCGCCTCGTCCTTGCCCGTGACTTCCTGCGACAGGAAGAACTGCGCCAGCATGAACACCGACAGGAGAAAAATGATCACCAGGAGCATCGTCGACAGCGCGTCGACAAAGCCCGGCCAATAGTTCACCGCCTCGTAGCGTCGTGCACGCGACAGCGCCATGCCTCAACTCCTTTTCGCCGCCCTCGCCGCCCGCTGGCCGCGACGCTGACCGCCGCCTGCAGAGGCGCGCCTCAGCGCGTCCCGAGTTCGTCCAGCAGGCGGCGCAGGAGCTTGCCGATGTCCTCCTGTTGCACCGCCTGCGCGTCGACCCAGTCGCGAATCTGCTGCTGCTCGGTGCGCATGTGTCCCACCAGGGCCTGAATGCCTTCCGCGAGCGTCGCAATCGCCTTGGCGTCGCGCTGATGCTCGATCGCCGGTTGCCCGCCCTGCGGAATGATCGGCGCCTCCGGCATCGCGTCGGCGATTGGCGTCGGCTGCACGTGGCTGGCGAGAAACTCTTCGAACTCCGAATAGAATCGGTTCTGCGCCTGCCCCGCCTGGAGGTCGAGGAAGCCCAGGACCAGCGAACTCGCAAGGCCGAACAGGGACGAGGTGAACGAGACGCTCATGCCGGCGATCGGCGCGGAGAGGCCGGTTTTGAGGGCGTCGAACATGGTCGCCGTGTCGACCCCGGTCTTCATGCTGTCGATGACGCCGGCGATCGAATGCACAGTCTCGAGCAGGCCCCAGAAGGTGCCAAGCAGCCCGAGAAACACCAGAAGGCCAACCAGATAGCGGCTGAGCTCGCGACCCTCGTCGAGCCGGGTGGCGATGGAATCGAGGATGGCGCGGGTGGTGATGGTCGAAAGGCCCCGCGCTCCCGCCCCGGCGTTGAGCATCGCCGCCATCGGCGCGAGCAGCACAGGGGTGGGGGCGGCGCCGGTCTGGGCGCCGGTTAGCGAATTGACCCAGCGAATCTCACGGAAGAGCCGGATCACCTGCCGGAAGGTGAACAGGGCGCCGATCGCGAGAACGCCGAGGATGAGGCCGTTCAAGCCCGGATTGGCGCTGAACGCTAGCGCGATCTGCTGGTAGAGGATGAGAACGACAAATCCGACGAGCGCCAGGAACGCCGCCATGCCGACCAGGAAAATGCGCGGGGAGGTGAGAAGGCGGATATCCGGATCTTGCGCCATGGATCGCCGAATCGAACCTTAAAGAATAACGCGGACGTTTGCGTCAATACCATAATAAATGAGCAGAGAAAGCGGCGACAGAGACGGGTCTCGATCGCCTTGTTGTCCGGCATGCGGAGCGATATGTCACGCCGCGTTCAACTTCGGCTTCAGCCAGCCGCGGTTGATCAAAACTTCCGCGATTTGCACCGCGTTGAGCGCCGCGCCCTTGCGCAGATTGTCGGACACGATCCAAAGATTGAGGCCGTTGTCGATCGTCGGATCCTCGCGGATGCGGGAAATATAGGTCGCGTCCTCGCCCGCCGCCTCGTGGGGAGTGATGTACCCGCCGGGCTCGCGCCGGTCGATAACCAGGCATCCGGGCGCCTTGCGCAGGATCTCGCGCGCTTCGCCGGCGCTGATCGGCTCGACGAACTCGACGTTGACCGCTTCCGAATGGCCGATGAAAACCGGCACTCTCACGCAGGTCGCGGTCAGCTTGATCTTTGGGTCGAGGATCTTCTTGGTCTCGGCGACCATCTTCCACTCTTCCTTGGTCGAGCCGTCGTCCATGAACACGTCGATCTCAGGAATGACATTGAAAGCGATGCGCTTGGGGAACTTCTTCGGCTCGACCGGATCGGACACGAACACCGCCCGCGTCTGCGCGAAGAGTTCGTCCATCGCCTCCTTGCCCGCGCCTGACACCGACTGATAGGTCGCTACCACTAACCGCCTGATGGTCGCGCGGTCGTGCAGCGGCTTCAGCGCCACGACCAGTTGCGCGGTCGAGCAGTTCGGGTTGGCGATGATGTTCTTCTTGCCGAAGCCCTTGGCCGCCGCCGCGTTGACCTCGGGCACGATCAGCGGCACGTCCGGATCCATGCGCCAGGCCGACGAATTGTCGATGACAACGCAGCCCTTTGCGCCGATGCGGGGCGAATATTCCTTCGACACCGCGCCCCCGGCCGACATGAGGCAGATGTCGGTGTCGGAAAAGTCATAATGCTCGAGCGCCTTGCACTTCAGCGTCCTGTCGCCGAACGACACCTCGCGGCCGATCGAGGCGGGGGACGCGAGCGCGACCACTTCCGAAGCTGGGAAGCGGCGCTCGGCGAGGATAGCGAGCATCTCGCGGCCGACATTGCCGGTTGCGCCGGCGACCGCGACCTTGAAGCCTGACATGACGAAGAATTCCTTCTGAGCCTGCCCCCTCGAGGCCGTCCAGCGCCGACCTCGCGAACCCGGCGCCCTGCCGGGGGAGGACAGCGGCAAGCCCGGGTCAGCCCTTCGCCCCGACTTTCGTCGCGAAGGCTGTTTTGGTCGTCGTTTTCAAGCGACGGCAGGGCATCGAGCGCGATCCATGGCAGGCGCAAACGAGCGGGAACCGATGAGTTTCGCAAATCATGGCGCGCGCGGCTTGTCAATGAGATAAGAGATCACACAAGCCCCGTCGGGCCTAAGCGCTCCGAGCTGCTGAGCCAATCGCGCGCCGTTGCCGCGCCCCCTCCCACTCGTGTCTGAGGATCGCCATCATCACCAGATCCTTACGCGTCCCGTCGTCGAGGCGGTAAGCCTTGCGCAGGAGGCCTTCGCGGCTCATGCCTAGTTTGCAGTAGGCCCGTTGAGCGCGGGCGTTGTCGGCGAAACAGTCGAGACAAAAGCGCTCAGCCCCCATGCTTGCGAACGCTTCGTCGAGGACGAGTCCGAGAAACGCGGTCCCCAGCCCTTGGCCGGGGCGGGCGACCGCCACCCGCTTGAGATAGAGATTGCCGTGCGCGTCGCCGAGGCCGCGCAGGATGGCGAAGGCCTGAATCGCGCCGCTCTCCTCGATCCCGAGCCGGTAGGCGTGGGACGACGAATTGAGCATCGCCCGGTGCTCGGCCGCTTCCGAACGGGCGACGTAGAACTCGAAGTCCGGAGAGCGTTCGATCGCCATTACGGCGCCGATGTCGGCGAACGCGGCTGGGCGTAACGTAAGCCGGTAGGGGTTCATGAGGTTTTGGCGCCTTATCGAAGGATTCGAGGGTGGCCCTGACCATTGCGCGCGGCGGCGCGAGCGTCTATACCCCGCCGTCGCTTGAGCGGGCTCGCGCCGCTCAAGATCATGGGAGGGCGCTTAGCTCAGCGGTAGAGCACCTCGGTGACATCGAGGGGGTCGTAGGTTCAATCCCTACAGCGCCCACCATCTCCCCCGTTCTTCTCCGCCTCATTTTTGCGCCGGTTTTCGGCCACAGCCGCGAAACGGCGCGTCTCCCGATCGCTGCGCTCTATCGAGGGATTGGATATTGTCATTGCGGACGGCGGCGTTCACCGACGTGAAACGATCGAAGGCCGGCCGGGCGCTCTTCTGCCTTATCATCGGCCTGTCGCTCTTCGCCGCCACGTGTCGGGCGAACGCGGCGGACGCGCAAGGCTCCGTCAAGGACAAGCACGGCGACTGGGTGACGCGCTGCGAGACCCCGCCCGGCGCCGCCCACGAACAATGCGCGATCGTGCTCAGCGTGGTTGACCAGGAGCGGCCGAGTCTGGTCCTGGTCATCATTGTGCTCAACACTGCTGATCGCAAGGCGCGCCTGTTGCGGGTCATTGCGCCGCTCGGGGTGCTGCTCCCTCCGGGCGTAAGCTTGCGGATCGACGAGGCGGACGCCGGGCGTTTGAGCTTTCTGCAGTGCCTGCCGAACGGCTGCGTCGCTCAGCTCGCCATGGACGACGCCCTCGTCGACAAACTGAAAAATGGAAAGACCGCGACGCTTGGCATCTTTCAGACCCCCGAGCAGGGCGTCGGCATGCAGGCGCCGCTGGTCGGCTTCAAGGAAGCCTACGAGCAATTGCCTTGACGGCGTGAGCGGGGTAAGCACCGCCGTGCTCTTCAAACGAATCCCAGCCGCTCAATTGGCGAAGTCCGACGCAATGATCGTTCGCGGAACGCTTGCCCGCATCGCGTTTTTTTCGACAGTCCTTGGCGTGCTCGCGGGCTGCAGCACTGTCGCATCAGTTGGAGACTCAGTCGGCGGCTTCTTGTCCCATCGGGACCCTAACGCCGAAGCTCTCAATTTTGGCGCTGTCCCAAGGCAGGTTGCCGGGCAGCCCGCAACCAATCCGAGCGATAAGCCGAAACTGCTTCCTGTCGCCTCGCAGGACATCAATTGCCCCGAGGTGGTGATCGCCGACAACGGGACAGCGCTGCGCGTCGGCGGCCCGGACAACGCCGCGGTGCGCTATCAGTTCAGTATCAGCGACACGGCGCGCGAATGCGATCCCGCCGGGCCCTCGCAAGCCGCGCTAAAGGTCGGCGTCAAGGGAGAGGTGGTGATCGGGCCGGCGGGATCGCCCGGGACCTTCAATGCGCCGCTGAAGATCACGGTGACGCGCGACAGCGACAAGGCTGACGTCTTCTCGCAGACCTATCGGGTCGAGGCGGCGACGGACGGCGTGACTGCCGGCGCATTTCGCGTCGTGACCGATCCGATAACCCTGCCAATGACGACTCTCCAGCTGGCGGACGTCTATTCGATCACCGTCGGCTTCGAAGGCGGGACTAGCGGCCCGTCCCCGACTCTCCACAAGAAGAAGAAGAAGACGTCAGGCTAGGCGAACGGGCTGGAGCCGGCTGCATCTTGCGTTGACAACCCTCGGCCGGTCAGGCTAGCTCGCAAGGTCAGTCGAAGACGCTTCGCGGAAGAGTCCGGCGTTCGCTCGCCGGCGCCGAAGGCGCAACCGCCCCGGAAACGCTCAGGCCCTAGGGACCGCGCAAGTGATGACACTCTGGAAAGAGGCGCGCGTCCAAGGCGTTCGCCCACCGACGGGGGTAACCGCAGGAAGCGGGAAATCTCTCAGGTCATGGGACAGAGGGGGCGTCCGTGAGCGCTTAAGCCCGGTCAGGCGGCTTTAGCGTTGGGGCGGGCGCTTGTTCGCGACCGGTGGGCCCATGAACGAAGCCGCGAATCAGAAGACGCCGTTGCATGCGCTGCACATCGAGCTCGGCGCGCGGATGGCGCCGTTCGCTGGCTACGACATGCCGATCCACTATCCCGCGGGGGTCCTCGCCGAGCACCTCCACACCCGGAAATTTGCTGGATTGTTCGACGTCTCCCATATGGGCCAGGCGATCATCGAGGGCGCTGACCATGTGGCCGTCGCAGCTTTTCTCGAAAAGCTCTGCCCCTCCGACTTTCTCAATCTCGTCCCTGGCCGCCAGCGCTATACCCAATTGCTCAACGACGACGGCGGTATCGTCGACGACCTCATGGTCACGCGCCCTCCCGACTCGGACGGCGCGCTGAGGCTTGTCGTCAACGCCTCGCGAAAGGCCGTCGACTACGCGCTCATCCGGCGGCGTTTGCCGTCGAGCATCCGCCTGACGGCGCTCCACGACGCGGCGCTCATCGCCCTTCAGGGCCCTTTGGCGGCCTTGACATTTGCGCGCCTTGCCCCGGGCGAGGGGCTCGAGACCATGGCTTTCATGACCGCTCGCGCGGCGCGGCTCGTCGGGTTTGAGACCTTCGTCTCGCGCTCTGGGTACACGGGCGAGGACGGCTATGAGGTCTCGCTCCAGTCGACGCAGGCGGAAGCCTTCGCCCGTATGCTTCTGGCCGAGCCCGATGTGGCGCCAATCGGCCTGGGCGCCCGCGATTCGCTCAGACTCGAGGCCGGCCTCTGCCTCTACGGGCACGAGCTCAACGAGACCGTCGATCCGATCGAGGCTGATCTTGCCTGGTCGATTCAGAAGCGCCGGCGCGTCGAGGGCGGATTTCCCGGCGCTCGCCGGATTCAGGCGGCGCTGGCCGATGGGCCGAGTCGTCGGCGCGTGGGCGTTCGGCCGGACGGGCGCGCGCCCGCGCGCGAGGGCGCGGAGATCGTTGCGCCCGATGGCGCGGCGATTGGCGTCGTCACGTCCGGCGGCTTTGGCCCGAGCGTCGGCGCGCCCATAGCAATGGGTTACATCGCCCGCGGATACGGGACAGCCGGAACGCCGATCAGTCTCGTGGTGCGCGGCAAGCCGTTGAGCGCGCGCGTCGTCGCGCTGCCCTTTCATCCCCACGCCTATTATCGCGGCTAAGCAAGGAAAAGCACGATGGCGCAGATCCGCTATTCCAAGGACCATGAATACATCCGCATCGAGGGTGGCGAGGGGGTGGTCGGCATCAGCGAGCACGCGCAGCAGCAGCTCGGCGACGTCGTCTTTGCCGAGACGCCGCCGATCGGCAAGGCGCTGAAGCGGGGCGACCCGGCCGCGGTCGTCGAGAGCGTCAAGGCCGCGAGCGACGTGTTCGCGCCGGCCTCAGGCGAGGTCATCGCCGTCAATGCGGAAGTCGAGTCGAACTCCGGGCCTCATCAACGAGGATGCGCTGGGGCGCGGCTGGCTCTTTCGCATCAAGCTCGCCGACCCAGCCGAACTCAGCGGATTGATGGATGAATCCGCCTACGCGGCCTTTCTCAAGACCTTGGGCTGAACGATGCGCTATCTGCCGCTCGACGCAAGCGAACGCCAAACGATGCTGGCGCGCATCGGCGTCCCGGACATCGAGGCGCTGTTTGCGGACATTCCCGCCGACAAGCGGATCCAGGGTCTTCTCGACATGCCGTTGGCGAAGAGCGAAATGGCGGTCGAGCGGGCGATGACGACGATCGCCAATCGCAGCCTCGCCGCCGGCTCGGCTCCGTTCTTTCTCGGCGCGGGCGCCTACAGACGCCACATCCCCGCCACGGTCGATCATCTCATTCAACGTTCCGAATTCCTGACCAGCTATACTCCCTACCAGCCGGAAATCGCCCAAGGGACGCTTCAGGTCTTGTTCGAGTTCCAGACCCAGGTCGCCGCCCTCACCGGCATGGAGGTCGCGAACGCCTCGATGTACGACGGTTCGACCGCGTGCGGCGAAGCGATGTTGATGGCCCACCGGCTGACGCGGCGCAATCGGGCGGTGATCTCCGGCGGGCTCCATCCGCAATACGCTGACGTCTGCGCGACTTTGGCGCGCATGGCGGGCGAGACGATCGTACGGCTGTCGCCCGATCTGAAGGGCAGCGAGGACGTCGCGGCGGCGATCGACGACGAAACGAGCTGCGTCATCGTCCAGGCGCCCGATTTTTTCGGCAACCCGCGCGACCTCACGCCCATCGCCGCCGCCGCGCACGCCCGCGGCGCTCTTTTGATCGCGGTCTTCACCGACCCGGTGGCGCTCGGCGCCCTGCGCTCGCCGGGCGAGATGGACGCCGACATCGCGGTCGGAGAAGGACAGGGGCTCGGCAATCCGCTCAGCTTCGGCGGCCCCTATCTCGGGCTGTTCGCAACGCGCGCCAAGAATGTGCGCCAGATGCCGGGGCGACTCGCGGGCGAGACGGTCGACGCGGCGGGACGGCGCAGCTTCGTGCTCACGCTTTCGACCAGGGAACAACACATCCGCCGCGAAAAAGCGACGAGCAACATTTGCACCAACTCCGGCCTTTGCGCGCTCGCCTTCTCGATCCACCTGACCCTGCTCGGGGCCGCGGGACTCGCGCGCTTGGCGAAGGTCAACCACGCCAACGCGGTGCAACTCGCCGAGCGGCTCGGCGCGATTCCGGCGGTCGAGATCGTCAACGCGCACTTCTTCAATGAGTTTACGCTGCGCACGCCCCGGCCAGGGGCCGAGCTGATCGAGGCTTTGGCGGGGCGCGGAGTGATCGGCGGATTGCCGGTTTCGCGGCTTTTGCCCGCGGTTGGGCTCGACGATTGCATCATCGTCGCGAGCACCGAGACCAATACCGAGAGCGACCGCGCGGCTTATGCGCAGGCGCTCTCCGATTGCCTGCGGTGAAGGGTTAGGAAAGAGTCCCCGATGAACGTCCAAGGCCGCCCGACTCGCCCCGAAACGGCCGCCGTCCCGGCACGCGGCACCTTCACCGGAAATCGGGGCTTGGACCTGGAAGAGGCGCTGATCTTCGAGACCGGGCGCTTGGATGCGACCGGCGTCGATATCGACGAGCCCGAGCCCTTCCGGTCAAGGTTGGGCCCGCACGCGCGAGGCGGCGCGATCGAACTGCCCGGATTGGCCGAGCCGGAGGCGATCCGCCATTACGTCCGCCTCTCGCGCAACAATTATTCAATCGACGCCGGAATCTATCCGCTTGGCTCGTGCACGATGAAGCACAATCCCCGTCTCAACGAAAAGATGGCGCGCTTGCCTGGGTTCGCCGACGTCCATCCGCTGCAACCGGTTTCAACGGCGCAAGGGGCGCTCGAGGTCATCGAGGCGCTGGCAAACGCTTTGTTGACGATGACCGGCATGGACGCCGTCGCGATGTCGCCGAAGGCCGGGGCCCACGGCGAGCTTTGCGGCATGATGGCGATCAAGGCGGCGATCGAGGCGCGGGGGGAGGGATCGACCCGGCGAATCGTGCTTGTCCCCGATTCCGCCCACGGCACGAATCCCGCCACGGCGGCGCTGATCGGTTATTCGGTGCGTTCCGTCCCGGCGGCCGAGGACGGAAACGTCAGCGTCCAGGCGGTGCTCGCGGCGCTCGCCCCCGACGTCGCGGCGATCATGCTGACCAATCCGAACACCTGCGGACTGTTCGAACGCCAGATAGTCGGGATCGCCGAAGCGGTACACCAGGCAGGGGCGTACTTCTATTGTGACGGAGCGAACTTCAACGCCGTCGTCGGGAAGACCCGTCCGGGCGATCTCGGCGTCGACGCCATGCATATAAACCTGCACAAGACGTTCTCGACCCCGCACGGCGGCGGCGGCCCCGGCGCTGGGCCGGTGGCGCTGTCCTCGCGGCTCGCGCCTTATGCGCCGGTTCCGTTCGTGGTGCGCGAAGGCGCGACGCTTCGCCTCGTCGAGCATCTCGAAGGGCGCGCGGCGTTCGGACGCATGTGCGCGTTCCACGGGCAAATGGGCATGTTCGTTCGCGCCCTCGGGTTCATTCTGTCTCACGGCGCCGATGGCTTGCGGCAGGCGTCCGAAGACGCGGTGCTGTCGGCCAATTACATTCGCGCTTCGCTCAACGATGTGATGAGCGCGCCGTTCGGCGCGCGGCCCTGCATGCACGAGGCGCTGTTCGACGACCGCTGGCTCAAGGATACGGGGTTGACGACGCTCGATTTCGCCAAGGCGATGATTGACGAAGGTTATCACCCGATGACCGTCTATTTCCCGCTCGTCGCGCACGGGGCGATGCTGATCGAGCCGACAGAGTCCGAATCGAAGGCGAGCCTCGACCTGTTCATCATGACGTTGCGCGATCTCGCCATTGCCGCAGCCGCGGGCGAGCGCGAACGGTTCACCTCAGCCCCGGTCAATGCGCCGCGCCAGCGGCTCGACGAGACCCGCGCGGCGCGACAGCCGGTGCTTCGCTGGACGAGGCCACGGCCGTAATGAAGGGCCCGCGCTCAGCCTGCTCTTCCGTGCCGGCCCGATATGGTTCTAAACTGGCGGCGATCGATTCCGCGCCGTTTGCGAAAGAGGACTGAAGCCGCCATGCCATCCGGTCTGATCCGTTTCGCCGTCGCGAGCTTTATCGCCGCCGCGGCCGCGGCCGTCCCCTGCGGGGGCTTCGCCCAGGAGAACCCCGCGACCGCGCCCGCGGCCCCGCCAGCCGCCAAGCCGACCGAAGCGCCCCCGTCGACGACGCCCGTTCCCGCGGCGCCTGAAGCCGCGAAGCCCGGCGAGGCGACCGCGCCGTCGGGCGAGGCTTCGACCGGCGAGACAGTCGATCTGCCGGCGCGGCCTTTCGCCTACATCGAGGGCAAGGCTGATCGGGACGAAATCTACAGCGCGATTCTAGGCTCGCTCGGCCTCGTCAAGCGCGATATCGAGAAGGCGAGCCTTGCGCCGGCGGGCCTGCCGCTCGCGGTGTTCGTGGAATCCGACGACACGGGGTTCAAGTATCACGCGGGATACCCGCTCGCGTCGGTCCCCGAGGGAAAAACGAGCCTCTCCGACGCGGTCAAGATCGGACAGACGCCCAGCGGCAAGGCGATGCGCTTCGAACATCAGGGCGCATATTCCGACATCGACGCGACCTACGACGCGATCACGGCTTATCTGGACGAGAAGGCCATCGATGCACAGGATTCCTTCGTCGAGGAATATGCGAACGATGTGAAGGATCCAGACGACCCGACGCTGCAAGTCAACATCTACGTGCTGCTGAAATGACGAACGCTCAAACTTCCTCGCGCTGCGGTTTGCCGATTTGACCGGGATCAATTCGGTGCGGGAGCGCGCGCCGGGAATTGCCCCAAGTCGGCGCGCGAGACGAGGATGGCTGCCGAAGGCGATGGGATCGGGCGGATCTTGCGCCGCCGCGCCGACCCGACTGAGCTGCCCGCAAACCCTGCGGGAGGAGCAGGAGGAACTCGGTTGGATTTCGCCTGAGACGGAAGACTGGCGCTTAAGGGCGCCCCTCCCGGCGGCGCCGGGCGCGACCCAACGATCGCCAAAGGCGGGCGCAACGATTCGCAAACCCCGGGCGAAGAAAACCAGCCCCGGGGCGGGCGAAATCCAAATCCGGCGCAACGAAATCAAAATTCGATATCTCCTGCTTTTCAACGACTTACGTCAGAAACTGGCTGCTTCTCCCCATCCCCCTCCGGACGAGGTTCGGCGGCGGCTCTCCCCGCCGATTTGCCGGCTTCGGCCTCGAGCCGCGTGAGAATGCGGTGCATCTTGGCGAACAGTTTTTCGCGCGCGTCGCCGTCGTAGGCCTCTTTCCTCGCTCCCGCCCGGCGGTAGCGGTCGAGGCGGTCGAGAACCTGGAGGTAGGGCGCGATCGCCTTGAGGTCGCCGGCGGCGATGGTCTCGGCGGCGAGGGCCTGGGCGCCCTCGAGGCGGACGAGCTGAAGGAGCGCGTGATCCGGGGCGGCGTCGACCTCTTGCCGCTTGAGCGCCTCGGCGACGATCTTGCGCACCCGCTGCTCGCTCAAACCCTCTTCGCGCGCGATGTCCGCGGACGATGCGCCGAGCTGCAGCCGGGAGAAGATGCGCTCGCGCCTGAGCGCCTTGGTGTAAGGGTTGAGCCGGGCCCGCGCAGGCCGGGGAGCTGTTTCCTTGTCCATGTCCGCTTTTCCCTTTCCGCCGCCGATCCGCAGCGCTGAATTCGAAAAGGCGGAGCATAGCGCTTGTTTCGGAAAAAGGGAAGAAAATGTCGACTTTTCGAATCTTGGCAAAGAGGGCTAAGAGCCGAACTCCCAATGAAAACAACGCCGTCGTTGATAGACTCTCTCCATGTTGCGCATTGAGCTCGATGATCTTTCCCGACCGTCCGTTATCGCGCTTCTCGCGGAGCATTTGCGAAACATGTACGAGCTGTCGCCGCCCGATCAGGTCTTCGCCTTCGATGCGAGCAAGCTCAACGCGCCCGGCGTTTCCTTCTGGACGGCATGGACCGGCGAATTGCTGTTGGGC
The DNA here is from genome assembly GCA_963749715.1 of uncultured Alphaproteobacteria bacterium. Taxonomy (GTDB): domain Bacteria; phylum Pseudomonadota; class Alphaproteobacteria; order Rhizobiales; family Beijerinckiaceae; genus Roseiarcus. The sequence continues at coordinate 623,749 of CAVVNR010000001.1, read as the reverse complement.
TGCGCTGCCCTCAGAGAGCTCTCGTCGACGCAGGGCGAGATCAAATCGATGCGCACCCCGAGCGCGCGGCGCAGAACCGGGGCGGGCCGAGCGCTTCTGAATCACATCATCGAAGTCGCTCGTTCTCGCAGCTATCAGGTCCTGTACCTTGAGACCGGCCGCCACCCTGCATTCGCGCCGGCCCAGACGCTGTATGGCAGCGTTGGCTTTAAGCGTTGCGGCCCGTTCGAGGCCTACCGGGAAAACGGGAATAGCGTGTTCATGTCGCTCTCACTCTCGCAGCGCGCCCCCTAGACGCGGCAGAAACATCGGCATTCGCTCATTACCGGCGAGGCAAGGCGGGCCCGCATTGACTTTCGATAGTTCGATAGATATCGTAATATCGAATCATGGTTGCCGCATGGATAAAATCCCGACCGAAGACACCGCCCGCTACGCCGACATGCTCGCCGCCCTTGGGGCCGAGCCTCGGCTGCGCATCGTCAGGTTGCTTCTCGCGGCGCACCCGGAAGGCCTCGTCGCCGGCGAGATCGGCTCCGAGTTGGGGATTCCGCCCTCAACCCTCTCGCACCATCTCGACAAGCTGAAGAACGAAAGCTTGGTCACCGTGCGTCGCGAAAGCACGTTTCTTCGCTACACAGCCAATACCGCGGCACTTCAGGAAATCATCGGATTTCTGTTCGCCGAATGCTGCACCCGCAACCAGGCGATCCGCCCCGAAGCCATCACCTGCGCGTGCCCATAGGAGAGAGGCCATGTCAGAAACCGCGATCAGGGAAGCAGTGCGCGAGCGCTATGCAGAAATCGCACGTAGCGTTCGCGGGCCGGGTTCGTGCTGCTACGACGGGGAAGTCGGATCGCGCGGCATCTCGGCCAACCTCTATGGCGACGGCGAAACCCAATCGCTGCCGGAAGACGCTGTTCTGGCGTCGCTTGGCTGCGGGAATCCAACCGCTCTCGCCGAGCTGAAGGAAGGGGAGACGGTTCTCGACCTCGGCTCCGGCGGCGGCATCGACGTTCTGCTCTCGGCGCGTCGCGTGGGTCTTACGGGCAAGGCCTATGGACTCGACATGACCGACGACATGCTCGCGCTCGCCCGCGAGAACCAGAAGAAGGCGGGCGCGGAGAATGTTGAGTTTCTCAAGGGCGAGATCGAGGCGATCCCTTTGCCCGACAATTCGGTCGACGTGATCATTTCCAACTGCGTGATCAATCTCTCGGGCGACAAGGACAAGGTGCTGCGCGAGGCGTTCCGCGTGCTGAAGCCGGGCGGCCGTTTCGCCGTTTCCGATGTTGTGACGCGCGGCGCGATACCCGAGGTTGTCCGCCGGAACATGCTGCTCTGGGCAGGCTGCATCGCCGGCGCGCTCGACGAAAACGAATACCGGACGAAGCTTGCAGCTGCCGGCTTCGAGGCGATCGGCATTGAACCAACACGCATCTATGACGTCGAAGACGCCCGCGCATTCTTGAACGGAGAAGGCGTCGATGTCGATGCGATCGCCCATGAGGTCGAGGGCAAATTCATGAGCGCGTTCGTACGCGCAAGAAAGCCATGGGCGTCGCCAAGAGCCATCGCCTGAGTTTGCTGCGCCTGATTTTAGCGGCGAGGGCTCCAAATCAGTTTGCGGCCCTAAGACGGCGAGGCGAGCTTCACTGAGAGGCCGCGGGAGCAATACAAAAAAGGTCCCAGAGCGAACAGAATCGCTCTGGGACCGACGAAGATTGGCTAGACCTTGTACTCCCAAGACTTGAAGCTCGTTTCGCGCGCCGCGCCCGGCGCCGCCGCCAGTTTGCGGATATCAGCCCAGGTCTGTTTATAGTTGGGAATAATGAGTTCATTGACGCCGGGCGACACGACATTTCCTTGTACGCCGGTCGGAAAGGCGAACAGCATGAAGGTCTGCTTGCGCCGCGCAGTGGGCGTTGGGTATGCCATCGCCTGCGTCGCGCCATTGTCGTTGTAAACCTCGACCAGATCGCCGGCCGACAAATGAAGGTCGTTCATGTCGTCCGGGTTCATCTGGATGAACGGGTAGGGCCACCGATTCATGACGAGCTCTTCCTGCTGGTCCAGATAGGCGCTCTGCCAGACCCGGTTGGCGCGGCCATTGTTGATGAGGAAGGCGAACCTCTTCGATTCCTCCTCTTTGCCCGGCGCCTCGAGCCCTCGCCATGGCGCATCCATGAACCGCGCCTTTCCGTCTTTGGTGGAGAAAACGCCATCGACGTATAGACGTTGCGTCCCAATGAGCTTTCCGTCGTTAAATCCGGTTGCCGGCTCCTGAACGCCATTGTTGCCCATCGCCCGAAGACGCTCGTACGTTACAAACTCGCCTCCTTTGGCGTTGTTGTGATAGCCGTCCATGAAGGCGTCTTCCTCGGTCTTCCAATCGAAGCCCTTGAACTTGTCCGCAATGTCCGCGTGGCCCATCTCGCGGAGCACGCGTTCGAGGTTGTTGGCGAGCCGCGCCGCAATCAGACAGTCCGGCATGGCCTGGCCGGGTGGGTCCATATAGCGTTCGGTCAGGCGCAGACGTCGTTCGCCGTTCATTGAAGTCAAGTTCATTTCGCCTGCTGTCGCCGCCGGCAGCCACACGTGGCATGCTTGGCCGATCTTGCTCGGGACGATTTCGACGTTGACGGAAAACAGTCCCCCCGCCTTGATGGCGGCGAGGATTGTGTCGACCGTCGCCTTTCGGTCGCCATAGGAAACGGACGACATGGCGTCCTTCACCTTGTCGGTGCGCTTCTTATAGGCCTGCTTGAACTTGTCGGCGTTCAAAGTGGTCTTGTAGTGGTCGCAAGCCCAGATGTGGTGCACGGCTCCCTGGCCATTGATCAGGAGCTGGTCGATGTAGGGGGCTGGACGCGGGCCCGGATAATCCGGGCGAACATAGCCCTCCTGGTGGCCGCCCATGCGAACGACGCCGCCGCCTAGTTGACCGACATTGCCCGTGGCCAGCGCAATGTTCACGAGGGCGCCATTGGTGCGATAGTTGTCGTTGCCCCAGATGAGACCCTTTTCGTAGCTGAACATCGTCCGGCGCCGCTTGCCGCCCTCTTTCGGCATTGCGATCCATTCGGCCGCCTTCACGATGTCGGCGGCGTTAAGGCCGGTGATCTTCGCAGCGTCGTCGACCGACGTTCGGCATCCTTCGACGGCGGCTTCGAACGAGGTCAAATGACCGGGCATCGCGGGCGAATCTCCTCCGGCCGGATAACCCGGCGGACGGTTCTGCGCAGTGCGCAGTGTGCTCTTCTCGATGAACCCCTTATCCGTCCACCCCTTGTCGGCGATGTAAGTGAAGAGGCCGTTGAATAGGGCGAGATCCGTCCCGGGGTTGATCGCCAGATGCAGCACGTTCTCCTTGCCGGCTTCGACTTCGCAGGCGTTCACTGTGACGGTTCGCCGCGGGTCGACGACGATGACGCGTGCGGCGGCATGGGCCTCGTCCGGCATAAGCTGCTTCTTCTTGTCAAGCGTCGTGCCCCGCAGATTCGGAATCCAATGATTTAGAAAATAGTTGGTCTGCGTTTCGAGCGCGTTGGTGCCCACTGCAACGATCGTGTCGGCAAGCTCGGCATCCTCGTAGCAATTGTTGAGTTCGCCCACGCCCATATCGCGCGTGGCGTGAACTTCGGAGTTATAGGCAGGCCGATTGTGGATGCGGATGTTCTTGATTTTCATCGCGCCGAAATAGAGCTTGCCGGTGCCCCAAGTGTTTTCGTACCCACCGCCGGCCCCGCCGTGATCGAAGGCTGACACGAACAGTGCGTCGTCTCCTTGATCCGCAATGACCGCCGCGGTCACACGCGCAACTAGGTCGAGCGCGTCGTCCCAACTTGTCGGCTGCATTTGGCCGTAGCGCCAGACCATCGGTTCGGTGAGCCGCTGTTGCTGAGTTGAGCGAGCCTCGGAAAAGGACATCTCGGCCATGCGGGCGCCGCGGATTGAACCCAGGCCTGAATTTACGCTGCACGCCGGGTCCGGCTTCAGAACGAGGTTTACGTCCCGTCCGTTCTGCTTGACGATGTTATACATGGAAGGCGAGTACCAGTTCGCGGTCATCGCGTCCTGCTGCTTTGAAAGATCGGCCCCGAATTTGTTTTGCGAGGGGGACGGACCGCCCTGCTGGTTTATGTCCCAGGTGTAAGCATGGTAGCCGCAGCCGACGATGCAGAATTGGCAGGTGACATTGTATTCCTTGGCGTCGGCCGGAATGATTGGCAGCCGACCGATATGGCGTTTGAATGTCATGGCTCAGCCCTCCAGCACGTTCGAGAGGCGGCCGTAGAGAAGTTCGTCTATTCCCTCGGCGAAGATGTCGCCTTTGGCGTCGATCCGCAGTTGGTATTGGGGAAGGTTCGCCGTCGCCTGTCCCCAAATCTGCTGGCCGCCGTTTTCGCAGTCGAACCGCGAATAGTGGCCGGGACAATTGAGCGTCCTGTCTGAAGTGTTGTAGGCGAGCGGAAAGCCTTTGTGCGGGCAGATGGTGGTGAAGCCGACGATATCTCCGTCCGGCCCGACACCGCCGGGTACTTTCGCACCGATCTTGAGGAGGACGCCGGGCGCATTCGCGTCCGGGTAAGCGACCTGCAAAGGCTGATTGGGTTTGAGGTCGGCGACGTTCGCCAGCCGGTTCGATGGATAGCTCACGCGCGCGAGCTGCGGGCTCGCCTTCGCGTCGTGCGGCAGGACCGTCGCCGTGGCTGCCAGAGCTGCGCCGAGTCCTGCCCCCGACAGAAACTGCCGACGACCCAAAGCGACCTTATGGTCACAACGGTTGCCGCCTTCCTCCATGGCCTTGACCTCCCTGTCGCTTTCGCTTGTTGATGAATTGCCGACTGTCGTGCGGCAGTCACACATTTCCTTTATTCTGGAAGTGTTGCATAGATCAATAATTCTGGCAATATGGATGCGATGGATTCAACCGTAGCTATCGGCGCCTTGGCGGCCCTCGCTCAGAACACGCGCCTCGCGGCCTTCCGGTTGCTTGTGGGTCGGGAGCCGAATGGCGTGCCCGCTGGCGACCTCGCGCGCATGCTTGCGATTCCGCAAAACACCATGTCGGCGCACCTTGGGGTGCTGTTGCGCGCGGGATTGGTCCAGAGCGAACGCAGAAGCCGGTCGATCGTCTACCGCGCCGATCTCGAACGATTGCGCGAAGTCATGCTCTTCCTGGCGAAGGACTGCTGCGGGGGACGGCCTGAGCTCTGCGGCCCGCTGCTGGACGATATCTTGTCGCTATCCGGCGATGAGGCGCCGACCGCATGACCGATTCGACGTACAACGTCCTGTTCCTCTGTACTGGCAACTCCGCTCGCTCCATCATGGCTGAGGCTTTGTTGCGCAAGCTCGGCGGCGGGCGCTTCAATGCATACTCCGCCGGAAGCCATCCGAAGGGGAAGGTCAGTCCTTTTGCTTTCAGGGTGCTTGAATCCTACGGCTACCCGACTGACGGTCTCCGATCGAAGAGCTGGGACGAATTCGCTGTTCCCGGCGCGCCAGAATTGGATTTCGTGTTCACGGTTTGCGACTACGCCGCCAACGAGGTCTGCCCAATCTGGCCGGGCCAGCCGACGACCGCGCACTGGGGCATTGAGGACCCGGCAGCGGTGGAGGGAACCGACGTCGAGAAGGAGCGGGCGTTCAACCTGGCTTTCCGATATCTCAAGAACCGCATTTCGGTGTTCATAAGTCTGCCAATCCGGAGCCTCGACAAGATGCTGCTCGGGGAGAAGCTTCGGGAGATTGGGCAGATCGAAGGCGCGAGTTCGACGAGACCAAAGGCAGGCTAACGCCGGATCTTTTTCGCGAAGCGGGTGTCCGATGAAGCAGACAGGTATCGGATTGTTTTTGGCTGCCTCTTTGATTGTCAGCGCCCAGGCATTGGAGGTTGACCCACGTATTCCGGCTTACGCGCCGACACAGGTCGGCGCGGCCGTCATCAGGTCCGTCGGGTCCGACACTATGGGCGACCTGACGAAAAACTGGGCGGCCGCATTTTCCAAGCTGTATCCCGACGTCAAATTTGAAATCGAAAGCAAGGGGTCTGGAACAGCTCCGAACGCCCTGGTCGAGGGAGCAGCCCAACTTGGGGCGATGTCCCGGTCCATGCGGAGCGAGGAGTATGAGCCGTTCGAGAAGAAATACGGCTACCACCCCGCATCGTTCCCGGCGGCGGTGGACGCGTTGGCGATCTATGTCAACAAGGACAACCCGATCGAGTGCCTGACGCTGTCGCAGTTAGATCGGATTTTTTCCAAGACTTTCTTGCCCGGCATAGGCGGAAGCATCTTGACCTGGGGCGAACTCGGTTTGACGGGAGAATGGGCGTCACATCCGATCGCGCTTTTCGGTCGGAACGCCGCCTCCGGGACGCACGACGTATTTCTCGATTCGGTGCTCCAGCATGGTGACTTCAAGGACAATGTCACGGAGGAGCCGGGATCGGCTGAAGTGGTAAGCGCGGTCGCAGCGGACAAATATGCAATCGGCTATTCGAGTATCGGATATTTGACCGATCAAGTTCGCGCAGTGCCGCTCGCCATCGCGTCCGGGGACACATGCTATGACACCTCGCCGGCGTCGACCTATTCCGGGCACTATCCGCTCGCGCGCTATTTGAACATCTATCTCAACAAGGCGCCGGACAAGCCGCTCGATCCGCCCACGCTCGAATTTATCAAATTTGTTCTTTCCAAGGATGGGCAGAACGAGACGATCAAGAGCGGATTCTATCCGATCCCTCCTGTGATCAGGGCGAAGAGCCTCAAGGCTCTCGGCATCTCCGACAGCTCGCAATGACGATCTCGCGCCTCAAGCTTGGAATGCAGCGGTTCGAGAGAGGCCAGCGGCACAGGGGCCGGAACGCCAGCTTGATGGGGCGTGCGGCGGTATGAGTTCGACGCTTGCCCGCCGTCTCGCGGCCGAAGCGCTTGGCGCGGGCTTTCTGGTCGCAACGGTGGTCGGGTCCGGCATCATGGCCGAGACGCTGACCAAGGACATGGGGCTTGCGCTTCTGGGCAATACGCTGCCGACGGGCGCAATTCTCGTCGTTCTCATTACCGTCCTTGGGCCGATATCGGGTGCGCATTTCAATCCGGCTGTCTCGCTCGTTTTCGCCCTCAGAGGCGATCTGCGAGCGCGGGAAGCGGGCCTCTACGCGGCCGCTCAGATCGTCGGCGGCATTGTCGGGACCTTTGCGGCGCATCTGATGTTTGGGCTGCCGTTGCTGGAAGCGTCGATGAAAATGCGGACGGGCGGCGCGCAATGGTTCGCGGAATGGGTGGCGACGTTCGGCCTTATCGTCACTATACTCGCCGGCCTTCGGTTCGCGCGCTTGTCCGTGCCCTGGCTTGTCGGCCTCTACATCACGGCGGCCTATTGGTTTACGGCGTCGACGTCGTTTGCCAATCCGGCCGTCGTGATCGCCCGATCATTGACCAACACTTTTTCCGGAATCCGGCCCGTCGACGCCCCGGCGTTTATCCTAATGCAGTTTGCAGGGGCGATCTGCGGATTGTTGCTGACGCGCTGGCTTTTGGATCAATCGGGGAACGTGGACGAGGCGGTAAGCCCGGAGGCGCAGCCATGACGGCTATTGCGTCGCCATCGGCCCGGGGAATGTGGTGAAACACGCGTATTTAGCGAGAAATTCGGCCGCGCCAGTTTTTGGCGTAATGTGCATGTGTCACCGATATCCCGATATCCGATATCGCCCGCGATCTCCCCGATATCCCCAGATGCTTCGTCGCGTCGCTCGCAATTGACGAGCAAGATAGCCCGTAGTGCGCCCCTATTGCGCCGCCTCCGTCACCGCGGTCAGCGCGGCCGCGCCGGTTTCGAATTGGAGCCGCGCGAGCCGGGAATAGAGGCCGCCCGCGGCCATGAGCGAAGCGTGCGTGCCCTCTTCGACCAGCCGCCCGGCGTCGATCACGAGAATGCGGTGGGCGCTGACGATGGTCGCCAGCCGGTGGGCGATCACGAGCGTGGTCCGGCCCTTCATCAGCGTTTCAAGCGCGCCCTGGACCAGGGTTTCGCTCTCGGCGTCGAGGGCCGAGGTCGCCTCGTCCAGGAGCAGCGCCGGCGCATCCTTGAGGATGGCGCGAGCGATGGCGAGGCGCTGGCGCTCGCCTCCCGACAGGGTGACGCCGCGCTCGCCGAGGAGCGTATCGTAGCCCTGGGGCAAGGCGGCGATGAAACCATGCGCCGCCGCCTGCCTCGCCGCCGCGACGACCGCCTCGCGCGTCGCGCCGGGCGCGCCATAGGCGATGTTGTCGGCGACGGAAGCGCCAAAGATGAAAGCGTCCTGCGGCACGAGCGCGATCTCGGTGCGCAAATCGGCGGGATCGAGGGTCGAAACATCGACGCCGTCGAGCGCGACCGCGCCGCTCGACGGATCGTAGAACCTCAGAGCGAGCTGGAACAAGGTCGACTTGCCCGCGCCCGACGGGCCGACGATGGCGACGACCTCGCCCGGCGCGACGCGGAAGCTGACGTCGCGCAGCACGGAATCGTCCTCGCGGCCGGGATACGCGAACGAAACGTCTTTGAACGTGAGTTCGCCGCGAACGGGCCTGGCGAGTTTGGCCGGGTTAGCCGGCGCGGCGATGCGCGGCTCGACCGCCATGATCTCGCCGATGCGCGCCGCCGATCCCGCCGCCTGCGAGACTTCGTTCCAAACTTCCGACAATTGGCCGAGGGCGCCCGCGCCGAACACCGCGAACAGGACGAACTGCGACAATGCGCCGCCGGTCATCCGGCCGGCGATCACGTCCTGGGCGCCGAGCCAAAGCACGACGACGACGCTCGAGAAAGCGAGGAAGATCGCGGCGCCGGTGACGAAGGCGCGCGCCTTTATCATCGTCCGAGCCGCCTCATAGGCGCCGTAGGCGGCCTCGCGATAGCGGCCGGCGGCGAACGATTTGGCGACGAACGACTGCATGACGCGCACCGCCGTGAGGCTCTCGGTGGCGAAGGCGGTGGCTTCGGCGAGCCTGTCCTGCGCGAGGCGGGAGCGCTGCCTGACCGAGCGCCCGGCCCCATAAAGCGGGAGCACGATGACCGGGATCGCCGCGAGCACGAAGGCCGAAAGCTTGGGGCTGGTGACCACCATCATCGCGATCGCGCCGACGAACAGGAAGAGATTGCGCAGGGCGAGCGAGGCCGAGGAGCCGAATGTCGCCTTGAGCTGGGTCGTGTCGGCGGAGAGGCGCGAGGCGATCTCGCCGGTCTTCTCGGCGTCGAAGAAGCTTGGGTCGAGCCGGGTCAGATGGGTGAAGAGATCGGCGCGAAGGTCGGCGACCACCCGTTCGCCGAGCGTCATCACCAGGTAGTATCGGGCGCCGGAGGCGAGCGCGAGCACCGCAACGACGCCGATCATCGCCAGAAAGTAAGCGCGGATCAGGCCGGCGTTGGCGTCGGAAAATCCGTAGTCGATCATCCGCCGGACCGCGATCGGCACCACCAGCGTCGCGCCCGAAGCGACGATGAGCGCGACGAGCGCGAGGCCGATCCGGGTCCGATGGGCGAACGCGTAGGGCGCGAGCGGCCTCAAGGCGCCGAGCGAAACGCGGGACGTCCTCGAGCGGGCGTCGGTGGCGGACGACATTGGGTTAAGCGGCTCCTGAAGCAATCCGCGCGGCTCTACGGACCCCATTTTCGCCGAAATCAAGGCGGTCGCACAAGGCAAGCGGACGCACCGCTCCTCATCCTTTCGGATCGGCTTGCGCGAGCCTTCGCGCCGCGCTATACGACCGTCGACCGAAAGAGCCGCCGGACCTCCGGACGGCTCTTTGCTTATTTTGCCCGAGACGCTTTTTTCGCGAGACCTGGACGATGAAGCCCGACATCCATCCCAACTATCACGTAATCAAGGTCGTCATGACCAACGGCGCCGAATTCATGACCCGCTCGACCTATGGCGAGGACGGGGCGACGCTGCATTTGGACATCGACCCGAACACTCATCCGGCCTGGACCGGCGGCTCGCAGCAGCTGGTCGATCGCGGCGGGCGGTTGTCGCGCTTCAACACCCGCTTCGGCGGCATCGGCATCGGCGGCAAGAAATAAGTCATCGGCGGCAAGAAATAGTTTCGAGTGGCATTCCCCGCGCTTGGATTTTACAGCGCAAAAGCCTCTAGAAATTACGGCTTGTTAGAGGACAAAAGTGGAGTTCAAACCTAGGCAGCCCCTCTCCGCGCGTCCGACGGCGCGTGTGCGAAAGATGTACGAGGATGCCGTGCGAGGCATCCTACCCCCCGATCCCACTAAGCAGTTCGACACTTTCCCTACCCATGCAGCCTATCGCAATGGGCTCGCCGAGGTGATGGGCATGATTCGGCGTCTCGATCTCTCGGCGCTTGAAGCCCATCGATGGCCGGGTAAGCCGCATTCTTCTGGGATTATCGTGGAACGCGTTCGCGACTGTGCGATCAATGCACTGCACGCACGCAAGCGGATGATAGGCAGTCTCTCAACGGCTCAACTTCGAGAACTCTTAGCTCCGCGGGACGAGAGCATGCTCGATCGTCCCTCGCTGGAATTGCTGGCGCTTCAGATCTGGGCCAAGATCGAACTTGAGGTTCTCGCGAAGTCTTTGAGCATATAGTCGCGCGGCGCGTTAAATCCTCCTTATCGACGTCACATCCCCGCCGCCGGCGGCGATCCGGGCGCGCGCTTCGCTCAGCGGCTCGCTCACCGTCTTCATGTGCCAGCCGTTGGCGTGCAGCAGCGTGACGGAATCGCGCATGATGCCGACATGCCCCTTCCAGAACACAAGGTCGCCGCGCTTAAGAGGCGTCGCCGGATCGTCGACGGCGATGGGTTCGCCTGACGCGGCCTCGATCATGTCGCTGTCGCGCGGCGATGGCAGGCCGGCGGCGGCGAGCGCCGTCTGGACCAGCCCCGAGCAGTCGATGCCCTCCGACGTCCGTCCGCCCCAGAGATAGGGCGTCTCGAGAAAGCGCTCGGCGACCGCGACATAGTCCGGCTCGCGCGAGCCAACGTCGGCGAGATGGCGCGCCCAGAGATGGAGTCCGTCCTCGGCAACCGCGAAATCGCCCTCGTGGCCCACGATCATGAGCCGCGCGCCGAGCGACAGCGCCATGAGCGGCGGCAGCTTGATGCTGGGGCCGGGATAGGCGTGGGTGCGCAACGCGGCGACCCGATGCGTCGGTTCGGCCGGCGCCGCGAGCGAGCGAAGCGGCAGATAGCCGACGTATTTGTCAGAATCGAGCTGCGCCCAGGCCCAGCCTTCGGCCTCGTCGTAGACCGTGACGCTTTCGCCGTGGAGCGCCTCGGTCTCGAGCGGCGCGTCCGGATCTGGGTTGCGCCTCAGCGGGGCGCTGGCCGCGATCACCCGCTTTGCCTGCCCGGCGGCATACCGGGGCGCCTCGACGAGACCACGGAGATGAGCCGCCGCGAGGTCCGGGCGGGAAGGGGTCAGTCGACGGTCGAATGGGGCGGAGGGCATGAGCTCGAGGTTGATGCATTCGGTTCGCGGCCTTGCGGGCGCGAACCGTTAGCACGCAGGCAGGCGCGCCGCGACCGCGAGCCTGCGATTCTTGGCTCATCCCTTGGGCCGGTGTAGCTTAGCGAAAAAAGGGAATTGGACGCCATGAGCGCTCTACACGATCGCACCGACAATTTCCACGGCCTCCTCGATCCCTATGGCGCGGCGACCCATGAGGTGTTCAACCAACCGGTCGAACTCGCCGGCTACAACCTTTACGCTTCCGATGCGGCGCTGAAGGAGGCCGTCAGGCGCGAGGGCGCGGGATGGGCGGGGGACGGGCTCGAAGCGTTCGGGGCGCGCGCCGGGTCGGCCGAATTTTTGGAATTGGGGACGCTCGCCAACCGCAACCCGCCCGAACTCGACACCCACGACCGCTATGGACGACGGGTCGATCTCGTCCGCTTTCATCCGTCCTACCATGCGCTGATGAAGGCCTCGATCGAGGACGGCCTTCATTCGTCGCCCTGGACCGATCCTGGCGAGGGCGCGCATGTGGCGCGCGCCGCGCGCTCCTACATGCAAACGCAAGTCGAGGCCGGCCACGGCTGCCCGATCACCATGACCTTCGCGGCGACGCCGTGCCTCAAGCTTGAGCCCGGTCTCGCCGGGCAATGGCTGCCGAAAGTCCAGGCGCGCGTCTACGACCCGCGCAACGTTCCGGCCGACGAGAAGCGGGGCCTGACGATCGGCATGGCGATGACCGAGAAGCAGGGCGGCTCGGACGTGCGCGCCAACACGACGCGCGCCATTCCCGTCGGCGTCGAGGGGCCGGGGCGGGCTTACGAACTGGTCGGCCACAAGTTCTTCGTTTCGGCGCCGATGTGCGACGCGTTCCTGGCGCTGGCGCAGGCGCCGGGGGGCCTCTCCTGCTTTCTTGTGCCGCGTTGGCGGCCCGACGGGACCAAGAACCCGCTGCAGATCGTCCGCCTCAAGCGCAAGATGGGCAATGTGTCGAACGCGTCGAGCGAGACGGAGCTGCGCGGCGCGCTCGGCTGGATGGTGGGGCCGGAGGGCAGGGGGGTCCCGACCATCATCGAAATGGTCGCGATGACCCGCTTCGACTGCATGATCGGCTCGTCCGCCGGCATGCGGATGGCGGTCGCGCAGGCGATCGACCATTGCCGCCAGCGCAAGGCGTTCGGCGCGTTCCTGATCGACCAGCCGATCATGACCGCGGTGCTCGCCGACCTCGCGATCGAGGCCGAGGCGGCGCTGACGCTGACCATGCGCATCGCTCGCGCGCTCGATCATCGCGACGACGGCCATGAGGACGCGCTGGTCAGGATCGGCGCGGCGATCGGCAAATACTGGATCTGCAAGCGGACGCCGGGCCACGCCTACGAGGCGCTCGAATGTCTGGGTGGTTCGGGGGTGATGGAGGATAGCCCGATGCCGCGCCTCTACCGCGAGGCGCCGGTCAACGCGATCTGGGAGGGGAGCGGCAACGTCCAGTGCCTCGACATCGCGCGGGCGATCCAGCGTTCGCCGCAGACGCTTGAGGCCTATGTTCGCCGAGGTCTCCGCAGTGAAAGGCGAAAGCGCGGCGCTCGACCGCCATGTCGGCGGCGCTCAAGGACGACATGGCGGATCTTTCCGATTTCGAGGCCCGCGCCCGCGACCTCTGCGACCGCCTGGCGCTATGCTTCGAGGCCGCGGCGCTCATCCGCGCCGGCTCCCCAGTCGCCGAAGCCTTCTGCCGCTCGCGGCTCGAAACGCGGGGCGCGCACAACTATGGCGCGCTGACCGGCGTCAACGCGAAGGCGATCGTGAAGAGGGCGGCGCCGCGATGAATCCCTCCCGCCCTTTACGCGAGGCCGCCCTCGGCTCCCGGCTCCTCGACCAGTTCCTCCAGTTCCGCCATGGTCTGTTCGACGGTCCGACGATGAGGCTGTTCGTACCAGACCGAAGCGACCCTCTCGACATCGCTCGAGGTTACGCTGACGTGAGTGACGTGGGGCTGCTGCGATTCCAGGAACTCGTTGATGTCGTTTTCCAGAGACTGGATCGGCGTGGTCACGCCCTGAGAAAAAAGCTTTACCCGCATTGCTCGACTCCGATAGCGCCAGCGCCTTAATGAGACGGTCTCTCTTTCGCAGCTGAATCGCGCCCTCCAAGCTTGATCATAACCGCGGGCGACCGCAGCCCGAGGCGTTTCTGCGCCAATGCGGACTACGACGTCTGCAACTGGCTGACGGCCGTCGAGGGGCTCGATCGGCTATGCGTCGCCTGCCGCCACAACGACACGATTCCCGACATCTCGCAACCTTCGCATCTCGTTGCCTGGCGCGACATTGAACTCGCCAAGCACCGCCTCTTTTATAGTCTGCTTCGCTGGAAGGCGCCGCCAAAGACACGCGCCGAAGGCCCGAGCCACGGTTTGGCGTTCGAATTCCTGGCCGATCAGCCAGAGCCCTCCGGTCCCAGGGTGATGACCGGGCATGACAATGGCGTCATGACGATCGCGCTCGCCGAAGCCGACAGCGCGGAGATCGAAAAGCGCCGCACGGAGTTGGCCGAGCCGTACGGCAGCCCTGCTCGGCCATTTCCGTCACGAGGTTGGCCACCACTGCTGGGATATTCTTGTTCGCGACGGCGGCAAGCTCGACGAATGTCGCGCCGTCTTTGGCGACGATTCGCAGGACTGCGAGGCGGCTCTCGAGCGCCACTATGCGCAGAGCGCGCCGGCGGACTGGGGGCAGCGCTTCGTCTCGGCCTACGCGACGCGCCATCCATGGGAGGATTTCGCCGAGACCTGGGCCCACTATTTGCACATCGTCGACACGCTCGAGACGGCGAGCGCGTTCGGGCTCAGGATCAAGCCGGCGATCGACAAGGATGGCGCCCACTCCGCCAAGCTCGATTTCGACCCCTAGGTCAGAGGCGCGCTCGATGAGATCATCGACGCCTGGTCGCCTTTGGTGGTCGCGATGAACAGCGTCAATCGGGCGATGGGCAGGCCCGACCTCTACCCGTTCGTGATTGCGCCCGCGGCGGTCCATAAACTGCGCTTCATTCACGATCTCGTCAGGCGCGACGCGATGACCAAAAAACGCCGCCGCGACCGGCGAGCGCCTTGCGGCGCAGGCTATTGGCGAGGCGCTCGAGGACTGATCATCCCGCGGGCTGAAGGCGAAACGCCGGCGCGCTGCTCAAAGGACATGCGAAAGCGATTCAGAATGTCGCAGCGAGTTCGATCAGCCGCCGTTGGGCCTGTTCGCGCGCGGCCGTCACCTGATCTGCAGCGCCGGCGGTCGGTCCGATGGCGACGAAGCGAACGCTATGGACGCCGATGAAGCGCAGGATGTCGCGCAAATAGGGCGTCGCCATGTCGACCCGGCCGCGGTTCATTCCGGTGACGAAGTCGCTGCCGCTGGCGAGAACGACGATGGTCGGCCGGTCCTTGACGAGCCCGCGATAGCCTTGCGCCGGGTTGAAGGCGAAAGTCAGCCCCGGCTGCACGATGAGGTCGAACCAGTGCTTGAGCTTGTAAGGCAGGCCGAAGTTCCACATCGGCGAGGAAATGAGCACCCGGTCGGCGAGCGAGAAGCGCAGGGCCATGCGCTCGACGACGGCAAAGGCGTCGCGTTCGCCGTCGCTGAACGGACGGCCGCCGAGGCGCGCGTATTTGGCGTCGAGCGCCGCGCCGTCGAACTCGGGCAAGGTCTCCCGCCAGAGGTCCAGGACGTCGACGTCCCAGGACGGCCGCGCTTGACGGAATTTCGCCAGGAACGCCTCAGCGCCGGCGGCGGACGCCGAGCCAGGGCGCGGCGAGCAGCGCAGATGAAAAAGCTTCGGCACCTACGTCTCGCGTCCGCGGTTCATCCGAGCGCCTTGATGACCGCGTCGGCGTTGGTGACGACGGCGACGTTCTGCATGGCGAAGTTGACCGAGGCCGAGTGCCATTCGGGGTTCATGGTCGAGCAGCAATCCTCCGGCACGACCATGAAATAGCCCTTGTCGGCGCCGGTGCGGGCGGTGTGCTCGACCGACATATTGGTCCAGGCGCCGGTGTTGATGATCATGTCGCGCGCCTGCGCCCTGAGGATCGTCTCGAGGCGAGAGCCCTCCCACGCGCTCATGCGCATTTTCTCGACCACGAAGTCGCCGGGCTGAGGTTCGAGCCCGCTGACCGGCGCCGCGCCCCAGCCGCCGCGCACCATCGCCTTGTTGTCGGCGACGCCCTCGAACAGGGGCGCATTCAGCGTCAGTCCGGGCGCGCCGGGCTCGACGATGAACCAGACATGGATGACGGCGACGCCGCGGGCGCGCGCCGCCGCGGCGAGGCGGCGCACGTTCTCGACCACGTTTTGCGCTCGCGCGTGCGCCGGCGCTCCCGACGCGGCGAAAGCGCCGCCCTCGCTGATGACGTCGTTCTGCATATCCTGAATGATGAGCGCGCAGCGTCTCGGGTCGAGGGTCAGGTTCTGGGCGAGCGCCGGAGAAGGAGCGGACGAGCGGGTTTCGGCGGCGGGCGGCGCGTTCCCTGCGCTCGGGCCGCCGGCGTTCATGTACGGCTCGCGCCGCGGCCCGACCTTGGTCGCAACCCGATAGACGGAATGGGTCGCGGTCAGGAAGAGGGTGCGAAAATCGGGCCCGCCCCAGGCGAGATTGGCCGTCTTCTCGGGCACGCGGACTTTGCCGAGGAGATCGCCGGAGGGCGCATAGACCCAGACGCCGCCGGGGCCAGTCACCCACACGTTGCCGCGGTGGTCGCATTTCATGCCGTCGGGCACGCCCTCTTCGAGCGACGAGCGGATCCCGGAGGCGAAGATGCGCGCATTCGATAGCGAGCCGTCGGCGGCGACGTCGAAGGCGCGGATCAGCGTCTGCACCGTGTCGTTGACGTAAAGGAGCTTTTCGTCCGGCGAAAAGCAGAGGCCGTTCGGCTGATCGAACAGGCGCCGGTCGACCAGCAATTGCGGCGCGCCGCCGCCGGGCGGCACGCGGTAGACGCCCTGAAAGCCGAGCTGGCGCGGCCGTTCGACCCCGAAGCCCGGCATCCGCCCATACCAGGGATCGGAGAAATAGATTGAGCCGTCGGAGCGGACGCAGGCGTCGTTGGGGCTGTTGAGTTCCTGCCCCTCGAAATGCGAGGCGAGAACCTCGCGCCGCCCATCCGGCCGCTCGCGGATGAGCGAGGACGTGGCATGCTCGCACACGATCAGGTTGAGGTCCGCGTCATAGGTCATGCCGTTGCATTTGTTGGACGGGCGGCGGACCTCGGCCACGCCGCGCTCGGCGTCCCACCGGCGCCGCACGTCGGCGGGCATGTCCGAAAACAGGAGATAGTTGTCGATCGGGCGCCAGATCGGCCCCTCGGTGAAGGTGAATCCTGTCCCAACCTGGCCAACCGGCGCGTATGGATCGATCAGGTCCTCAAATTCCGGCCGCAGCGTCGTGTGCGTCATCGCTCGTGCTCCCCTTCGCTGTCTTTTAAGCCGGGAACCAATTGCGCTTGGGCAGCGTCTGGACGATCGGGCCGGGCACGGAATCCTGCAGGCGCGCAACAACCACGCCGCTTTCGACCCTGGCCGGGCGATCGTGCACCGGGAGCACGAAGCGGGCGTTGGCCAGCACCTTCTTGATTGCGGCTTTCTCGGCGCGCTTGGTCGTGCCGTGGTTGCCGGTCGTCTGCGGCTCGCCGTCGTTGTTCTGGTGGAACGGCTCGATGATCTGGTCGTGGATGTCGTAGATGACATCGCCGCAGATCGTCGCGACGCCTTCGGCGGTGTGGACATGCACGTTCATCGACCCTTCGGTATGCGCGCCCGCGGCTTCGCAATAGACGCCAGGCATCAGTTCGACGGGGCCGCTGATTTCGAGATCGAGGAAGCGCAGCGCGCCCTTGCCGTGCAGGCGGTCGATCAGGTGCTTGATGTCGGGCGCCGGATATTGCGGATGCATCAGGCCGGACACGGAATATTCGAGCTCCCGGCGATTGACGACCACGGTCGAATTCATCGGGAAGAGATCATCCTTCCCGGCGTGATCGATGTGCAGGTGGGTGTGCAGCACGAACCGGACGTCGCCCATGCGCACGCCATGCTTCGAGAGCTGGTTCTCGATCATGTTCTCGTGAAATTGCAAGCCGCGCATGCCCAGCGTCTCCATGATCTGATTGGAGCGATAGCCGGTGTCGACGAGAATGGGGTAGGCGCCGCCGAGGATGAGAAATCCGAGGGTCGGCACGCGACGCGTGCGGCCGCAATCGCGGCCGAGAACGAGGAAGCTCGATTCGAGCTCGATGTCGCCATAGTCGAGGATCTTAATTTCCAGCGGCATGATGCCCTCCCTTTTTCCCCTGTTCCTGGCGCGCGCCTAAGGCGCGATCCGGTAGACGCTCATCGCCGTGTCGTGCATCACTGCCCGCTGTTCCTTGGGCGTGAGCGGCCCCACGGCGTCGCGATAGGTCTCGACGAGCGCGGCGTACGAGGTCCACAGCTTCTCGATCGGAAAATTCGATCCGAACAGGCAGCGTCCGGCGCCGAAGATCCTGACGGTCTCCTGAACGACGCCGGCGACATGCGCCGGATCGTTGCGATGCAGAAACGTGCCGAGGCCCGAGAGCTTGGACGCCACGTTGCCGCAGGCGGCGAGACGCACCATGCCGGCGCGCCACTCGGAGCGTCCGGCCGGCGTCAGATCTTCGAGCATGCCGGCGTGCTGAAGCACGAAAACGACTTTCGGGCAGGATTCGGCGAGGTCGGCCGCGTCCGCCATTTGCGGCGCGAACACCTGCAAGTCGAAGCTCAAGCCATAGCCGGCGAGCCGGCCGATGTTGCGCCGGATTTTTGGATCGGCGGCCAGGTCGCGCCGGGCGGCGAAGCGGTATTGCGGGTTTTCGTGCCAATGCAACTGCATGCGCACGCCGCGCACGAGGGGGTAGCGCGAGAGCCGATCGAGTTGCGGGCGCACGTCGTCGGCGCTGAAGTCGGCGTAGGCGACGATCGCATGCGGCCAGCCGGCCGCGTCGGCCGTCCGCTGAACCCATGCGGCCTCATCCTCGTAACGCTCCGGCGTCCAGTTGGTCTGCACGTAGACCGACTTGACGATGCCGGAGCCGGCGATATCGGCGAGGTATTCCTCGATCGGATAATCGCGCCGGATCGGCTCATAGGGACCGAAAATGCGCGGCTGCATCGGCCCGGCGAGCCAGGGCAAGTCGGCCTGCCGCCAGATATGATGATGGCCGTCGACCACAGGAATCACGCCGCTCTCCCGCGCCCGAGCGACAGCACATGATCGACGATCGCGGGCACGGATCCGCCGTCGACCATATCGTCGACCAGGGGGAAGATCGCGACCAGCGCCTCGGTGCGCGGGCGAAAGTCGCGGCCGACGGCGAGAGGGGTAAGCCAGCTCAGCCGCCAGGCGCCGCGCGAAAGCCTCACGACCGCATCGGCCAGCGCCGCCGGATCGCCGCGCTCGAGCCCGTCCGAGACCACCAGCGCGACGGCGCCGCGGGCATAGGAAGCAAAGCGCGGCACGGCGAGAAACGCCCTGAGCGCGTCGCCGATGCGGGTGCCCCCGTCCCAATCGCTGACGATCTGAGCCGCGCCGGCGAGCGCCTGCTCGCGCCGCTTGAGCCGCATCGCGCGCGTCACCCGGGTGAGCCGGGTGCCGAACGTGAACACCTCGACCCGCGCGGTCGCCTGGGTCAGCGCGTGGGCGAGGCGCAGGTTGTCGTCGGTGCGGGCCTTCATCGACCCCGAGACGTCGATGAGCAGCAGGATCTTGCGCGGACGGTTTCGGCGCTTCAGTCGCGAGAGCTTGATGATTTCGCCATCATTGCGCGTCGCGTCGCGCAAGGTGCGGCGCAGGTCGACCACGTCGCCCCGCCGCGCGCGAAGGCGGCGATAGCCCAGCCGCCGCGGCAGGCGCCGGCCGGCCTCGCGGCTGAGGCGCCGTAGCGCTTCGCTCGCGTCGGCTGGCCCAAAACGGCGCTCGACCAGCGCCTCGGCGCGAAGTCGCGGCCTCGCCGGATTCGTTCGATTCGTCGCCCTCGACCGGCTCCCCCGCGCCCGGCCGCTCCTCCTGGAGCCGAACCGCGTCGTCGTCCTCGCCCTCGCCGAAGTCCGGCCCGTCCGCGCCGAGAAAATGCATGTCAAACAGCGCGTGGTAAGCGGCGTGGCGTTCGGGCGGCGGGGCGAGGGTGGCGAGCCCGGCGCGGCGGATGTCCTCGGGACCGCGCGGCCCCAGGAGGACGATCGCCGACAGGAACGACGTCGTCTGCTCCGGCGCGACGACAAAGCCGTTGGCGCGCATGAGGGCGACGAAAGCGATGAACGGCCGAACGGCTCGAGGCGGCGGATCGATATCGGTCATGCGACCGACTCGGCGATCATCGCATCGAGGCGGCCGGAAACGTAGGCCAAATCCTCCTCGTCCTTGAGCGCGACGCCGATCGAGCGCTTGAACGCCTCCGGCCAGCGCGCGCCGCCGCGGTTGAGCAGCGTCGCCGCCTCGGCCCAGTCGACCGCCTCGGAGATGCCGGGCGCCTTGCTCAACGGCTCGCGCCTGAGCATGCCGACCGCGGCGACCACGGCGCGCGCCGTCGCCTCCGCCACGCTGGAAGCGCGCAGCATCACGATGCGCGCCTCCCGCTCGGCGCTGGGATAGTCGATCCAATGATAGACGCAGCGTCGGCGCAGCGCCTCGTGCAGGTCGCGGGTGCGGTTCGAGGTGAGGATGACGACCGGATGCTCGGCGGCGCGGAGCGTGCCGCGCTCCGGAATCGAGATCTGGAAATCGGACAGGAATTCGAGCAGGAAGGCCTCGAATTCCTGATCGGAGCGGTCGATCTCGTCGATCAGCAGCACTGTCGAATCCGGCGAGCGCAAAGCGGCCAGCATCGGCCGCTCGATCAGGAACGGCTCGCCGTAGATGTCGATGGTCTCTTCGCCCGCCTGTCGGATCGCCAGCATTTGGCGGGGATAGTTCCATTCATAGAGGGCGGCTGAAGCGTCGATGCCTTCATAGCACTGCAAGCGGATGAGCCGTCGCGCCAGCACCGCCGCGACCGCCTTCGCCGCTTCCGTCTTGCCGACGCCGGGCGAGCCCTCGAGCAAGAGCGGCTTGCCGAGCGCGAGCGCGAGGTAGGTCGCCGTCGCTAGGCCCTCGTCGGCGAGATAATAAGCGGAGCGCAGGGCCCGCTCGAGCGCTTCCGGGCTGTCGATGCCGACGATATTGCCCCTGACCGCCATCGTTCGGTCTTAGCGCCGCGCCTGCGGGCGCGCGCCGCCTTGCGCTTTAATGGCGCGCAGCACCTTTTCCGGGGTGATCGGCAATTCGTCGATCCTGACGCCGACCGCGTTGAAGATCGCGTTGGCGACCGCTGGGAGCACTGGATTGGCGCACATCTCGCCCGGCCCCTTCGCGCCGAACGGCCCATCCCCCGCCGGCCGCTCGAGGACGGCGATGTCGTGGGGGCAGATATCGCCCGGTCCCGGCATCAGATACTCGACGAAATCGCGCGGCCCGTGGCTCGGATCGGGGTAATAGGGCTCCGGCGTCTCGTAGAGCGCGTGGCTCACGCCCATCCAGGCGCCGCCGACGAGCTGCTGCTCGACCAGTCGCGGATTGATCGCGCGGCCGAGCTCGTAGGCGCTGTCCATTCTGACCATCGCCACTTCGCCGGTCTCGTCGTCGACTTCGACTTCCGCGACCAGGCAGGCGTGGGCGTAGCAGGTCGCAGGCGACATCTCGCCGGTCTCCGGATCGACCGCCGACAAGGGTACGAGGAAGATGCCGCGGCCCGAGATCGTCTTGCCCTGCTTGAATTGCGCGGCGATGGCGACGTCCCTGGTCGAGATCGAGCGGTGCGGCGCGCCTTTGATGTGTATGTTGCCGCGTCCGTCGGTTTCGAGGTCGGCGACGTTGACCTCGAGCTCCTCGGCCGCCGCCTCCATCATCACCCCGCGGGCCTCGCGCGCCGCCGCCATGACCGCGTTGCCGACGCGATGGGTGCCGCGCGAGGCGAAGCTCCCCATGCAATGGGGGCCGGTGTCGGAATCGGCGGTGTCGACATAGACGTCCTCGACCGGAACGCCCAGCGTTTCGGCGCAAATCTGCCGCGTCACCGACTTCATACCCTGGCCGAGGTCGATTGACGACAGCGAGACCGTGAACTTGCCGCTCGGATTGGAGTGGACCAGGGCCTGGCTCGGATCGCCGCCCAGATTCATGCCGATCGGATAGTTGATCGACGCCATGCCGCGTCCGCGAAGCTTGGCCATCTCATCGCCTCCTGGAGCCGAAGACCGACGAAAACCGGGTCGCGCCATGCGCCGGCGCCGCCGCCGGAGGAGGCGGAGGCGGGGGTCGGATCGGCTCGGGCGGCGACGAAGCCGGGCGGTCGTAAACGGTGCGCTGCTGCGCCGCTCCCGGGCGCCCGGCAAGGACGGGCTCGCCGGGCGTCGCCGGCACGGCGGCTCGCGCTCCGCCGCCGTCCTTGAGGGACGACATGCGCTTGAATTCGTCGCGGATGCGCCACTTCGCTTTTTCGGCCGCGACCTGCACGCATTCGATGAGCGCTGTGCCCTTGGCCTCGCGACGGTGGGCCTTCATGTCGCCGTCGCGATAGGCGTTGAGGAGGCGGAACTCCATCGGGTCCATGCCGACGAGATGGGCGAGTTTGTCCATCTGGCATTCGATGGCGAAGTCCACGGCCGTCACGCCGAAGCCGCGCATGGCGGTGGCGGGGACGCGGTTGGTGAACACGCAATAGACATCGGCGTAGACGTTGGGGATCGTGTACGGCCCGGGCAGATGGGCGGCGCATTTGACGACGGCGTAGCTCGACAGGCGCGTATAGGCGCCGCTGTCGAACAGGCAGCGGAACTTGCGGGCGAGAATGCGCCCGTCGCGCGAAACCCCGTCCTTGATGAAGATGCGTTCGGCGCCGCGCGGCGCGCAATAGATCATCTCCTCCTCGCGACCGATCATGTAGCGCACCGGCCGCCCGGTCAGCATCGCGCCGAGTATGGCGAGCGGCTCGGTCACGGTGTCGACCTTGCCGCCGAACCCGCCGCCGACCGTGCCGCCGATGAAATGCAGCTTGTTCGACGGCACATCGAGAATCTTGGCGCAGGTGTCGAGCGAGAAGAACAGCGCCTGGGTCGAGGTGTAGACGACATAGCGGCCATTGGTGTCCGGCGCGGCGATCGAGCCGTTGGTTTCGGTCGACGCGTGCTCGATCGGCGACATCTGGTAGCGCTGCTCGAGAATATGGTCGGCGGCGGCGAAGCCGCGCTCGACATCGCCGAAGCGAAGCTTCTGGTGGTCGTAGACGTCGTGGTAGGCGAACGTGTTCTTGGGATAGGTCTCGTTAACCACCGGCGCGCCGGGCTTCATCGCCTCCTCGACGTCGAACACGGTCGGCAGCGGCTCGTAGTCGACGCGGATCTTGGCCAAGGCCTCGAACGCCTCGCGATGGCTGTCGGCGACGACGGCGACAATCGGCTCGCCCTTGTAGCGCACCTTGTCGACCGCGAGCGAGGGCTCGTCGTCCTTGCCGAAGTTGATCAGGCTCAGGAGAGTGTTGAGGTTGCGCGGGACGTCGGCGCCGCGGATGATCCGGCGCACGCCCGGGTGGCGCTCGGCCTCGCTCGAGTTGATGCGGCGAATGCGCGCGTGAGAATGCGGGCTGCGCAGAACCTTGAGGTGAAGCATGCCCTGCAGCTTGTGATCGTTGAAGAAGGTCGAGGTCGCGGTGACGTGGCCCAGCATGTCCTGGCGCTGCGTCGGCTTGCCGACCTCCTTGAGATTGTCGTCGCGTTCGTCGGCGAAAATATCCTTGCGCAGCTCAAGCATGCTTCGTCCTCTCAGGCGCGGCGTTCGGTCCCGCGCGCGGCGGCGGCGAGAATGGCGTTGATGATCGGCTCATAGCCGGTGCAGCGGCAGATGTTGCCGGAGATCGCCTCGACGACTTCGACTCGGCCCGGCGCAGGGTTGCGGTCGATGAGCGCCTTGGCGGCCATCAGCATGCCTGGCGTGCAATAGCCGCATTGCGCCGCGAAATTGTCCATGAACGCCGTCTGGAGCGGATGAAGCTCGGGACCGGTTTTCAGGCCGTCGGCGGTCTCGATCGATTTTCCGGCCGCGCTCTCGGCGAGCGTGATGCAGCTCATGACCGGCTCGCCGTCGACCAGCACGGTGCAGGCGCCGCAGCCGCCCTGGCCGCAGCCGAACTTGGGCGAGTGGTCCCCGACCTCGTCGCGCAGCGCCGCAAGCAGGCTCATGCCGCCGTCGACGAATATCGCCACCTCGCGGCCGTTCAGTCGAAAATGCAGGGCGGTTTTCGGCATGAGTTGATTCTTCCCTCAGGCGTCGCGGCCAAGCAAAAGACGACGCAGATGGACGCCGACGACTTCACGCCGATACCAGGCGCTGGCGATGGCGTCGGTCGCGGGCGAGGTTCCCTCGGCGGCGGCGGCGACCGCGGCGGCGACGCCCGACTTGTCGAGCGTCCGGCCTTCCAGCGCGCGTTCGGCGGCCTTGGCCCGGATCGCGGTCGCCGCCATGGCGCCGTAGGCGACGCGCGCGCCAGAGACGCGCCCACCGACGGCCGGGATGGTTGCGGCGATCGAGAGGACGGAGACCCCCTTCGGCCTGACCCGCGCCACCTTGCGGAAGCGAAACGCCTCGGGATTGACCGGGCGGTCGCAGGCGACACTCAAGACGATCGCGCCCGACGCGCGCTCGCGGCCCGCCAGAAACTCCTCGAGCCCGATGTCGCGCGCGCCGTATCCGCTCATGACGGAAACCGTCGCGTCGAGCGCGAGCAGCGCGACAGCCATATCGCCGTACGGCGCGGGAGCGAACAGATTGCCGCCGACCGTCGCCGTCGTGCGCACCGCCGGACCTCCGATCGAGCGCGCCGGCGCGTGCAGGAATGCGAGATCGCGCTCGCGCAGGATCTGCGCCAGCGTGACCCCCGCGCCGATCGTGACGCGCGACCCGCTGGTCCTGATCTGGCTCATCGCCCGATCCTCGAGGCGCACGATCGTGCCAATCGATATGTCGCCCTCGTTGAGCGCGCGCATGACCAGCGTTCCGCCGGCGATGAAGCGCGCGGAACGGTCGGACGCCAGCGCCGCGGCCGCCTCCGTCGGCGTCGCAAAGGTCCTCACGGTGACTGGCATGCTGGACCGTCCCTCGTCATTGAGCCTCGCGCAAATGCTTGCGGATGGCCTCGAACCCCGCCTGATAGATCTGCTCGCCGACCATTTCGGTCAGGCGCTTCTCGTCGCCCGCCCGGGTGGTGAAGCGCGATTCCCAATGCCAGAACGTGCGGTCGCCGTCGGTCACCGGCAAGAGTTGCACGTGCGCGACATAATTGAAAAGGGGGACCGGGGTGTCGAGCAGGCAATAGCTGAAACTCTGCTCGAGATCGGACAACGCGAGCAGTTGCTCGCGCAGCTCCGAACCGTCGGCAAGCTTGAACCGGCGGACGCAGCCGATGCGGTCTGAACTCTGGCTGCGCTCGATCGCGCTGGTTGCGACCTCGGGGTGCCAGCGGTCGTGGCCGTTGAAATCGCGCAACACCGCCCAAACCCGGTCCGTCGGGGCGTCGATGATCGTGCTCTTGACCACGTGAGGCATCGCTAGCCGCCGAACGCCCGTTTGAGCGCGTCGAACCCGCCCTGGAACACGCCCCCGCCAATGCTGGCGATGAGGTCGGCCTCGCGCTCGGGCGCGCAGTCGAACTCGGCCGTCCACTCGGCGAAGGTCCGCTCGCCGTCGGTCACCGGCGTCAGCCGCAAGGTCGCGACGTAGTTCTCGACCCCCATAGGGGATTCGAGAATGGAATAGGTGCAGAACATGTCGTAGTCGGAGAGGCCGAGGAGCTTTTCCCGGATCCGGTCGCCGTTGCGCAAGCGGAAATCGCGCACGCAGCCGACCTTGTCGGCGGGCTCCCCGCCCTCGATGCGGCTCTCGGCGATCGCCGGATGCCAGTTCGGCAGGCCGTTGAAGTCGCGCACGCGGCCCCACACCCGGTCGCTTCGGCCGTTGATGACGCTGGAGATGAAGATGCGCGTCATGGGTCGCCCTTAGCTTTTCTTGCGCGGCGACCCGCCGCCGCTCCGGGGCGGCGCCGCGTCCGTCTCCCTCCTTGGCGCGGTATCCTTGCGAATGCCCTGCATGTCGCGCGCCTCGCGGATCAGCCCCGGCATTTTCGCCAGACTGCCGCCCTCGACGCCGATGTCGGCCAGGATCGAATTGATGAGCGGGGCCTGGACGCGATAGCGAAGCGCCGAATTGATGACTTCGTCGGTGGCGCTGCGCCCGCCATTGCCGCCGGCATGACCGCCATTGAGGCCGTCGACCTGGAGGATGCGGATGCCCTCGATCTTCTCCATCGGCTTCACGCTCTCGCGCACGATCCCCTCGATTCGATCGAGCAGCTTCCGCCGGAAAAGCGAATAGCGCGCAGGCTCGCTCAGCACGTTCTCCGCCTCGTTGAGGAGTTGCTGCCCCTCCGCTTCGACCGCCGCGCGGACCCGCTCCGCCTCGGCCGCTATGCGCGTCTCCTCGGCCGCCTTCTCGGCGAGCAGCACTTCGACCGACCGGCGCCGGCGCGCGACCTCGGTGTCGCGCACCGTGACGACGCGCTCCTGCGCCTCGGCGGCGCGCGCCTTGGCGTTCTCGGACTCCGCCTGGGCGGCCGATTGTTCAAGCGACTTTTCATAGAGGGCGATCGCCTTGTCCATCAGCGCCGTCTCGACCACCTTTTCGCGCTCGACCTCGAGCTTGCGCAAGTCGCGTTCCCGGGTGACGCGGGCCTCGTCGATGCCGCGATCGGAGGCGATGCGGGCGCGCTCGATGTCCTCGCGGGAAGCGATCTCTGCCTCCTGCAACGCCTGCACGCGCGCAATCTCCAGTTGCTCGATCGACCGCCGCCGCTCGAGCCGCGCCGCATCCAGCACCTGCTCGCGCTCGACGTCGCTTTTCTCGATCTGCTGGCTCGCGGCGATCTCGGCCTGCCGAACCATGCGATCGGCGCCGATACGCTCGGATTTCTTCGAGGACAGCGCAATCGTACGGTCCTCGTCGGCGATCTCGACCGCCTTTTTCTGGTCGATATTGAGCACTTCGCGCGTCTTCTGGGAGGCGATGCGATCGGTCTCGAGCGCGAGCTCCACGCCGATGCGCTGGCGCTCGACCGCGTCGCGGCGTCTCAGTTCCGCCGCCTCGATCGCCTCGGTCCTGGCGATTTCGAGGCCTCGCGTCTCCTGCTCGGCCTGGATGCGCTCGGCCGCGACCGCCTTCTCTTGCGCGATGCGGGCCGCCTCGACGGCTTCGCGCGCCTTGATTTCGGCCTCTTCGAGCGCCTGAGTGCGGGCGATCTCGCGCGCCCGGATTTCTTCGTCCTTGGCGATGCGCTCGGCCTGGATTTTGCGGTCCTGACCGATGCGGGCCGATTCGACCAGCTCGCGGGCCGCGATCTCCGCTCTCTCGAGCGCTTCGTTGCGGGCGATCTCGAGCCGGCGCGTGTCGCGATCGGCCGAAATCGTTTCAGCGGCGGTCGCTTTCTCCTGGGCGATACGGGCCGCCCGTGTGGTCTGCAGCGCCGCGATTTCGGCCTCTTCGATCGTGCGCCGGCGGGCGATCTCCTGGCCCTGGGTTTCCTGCTGGCTGTCGATCCGGGTCAGCGCAATGTTCTTTTCCTGGGCGATCCGGGCCGCTTCGATCGCCTCGCGGGCGGCGATGTCGGCCTCTTCGAGCGCGCGGTTGCGGGCGATCTCGAGCGCGCGAACGCGCTCCTCCTGGGCGATGCGCGTGGCTTCGGTCGCTTCGCGCGCGGCGATCCCAGCCTGCTCGACCGTTTGGTTGCGCGAGATTTCGAGCGAGCGGGTCGCCTGATCCGCGGTAATGCGGTCGGCGGCGAGCGTTTGCTCGCGCGCGATTTTCGCGGCCTCGATCGCCTGCTGGGCGGCGATCTCGGCTTCCTCGATCGATCGCGCGCGCGCGATCTCGAGCCCCCGCGTGCGCTCGTCGGACGCGATCCGCTCGGCGTTGATCGTCGTCATCTGGGCGATCCGCAGTTTCTCGGTCGCCTCGCGGGCGGCGATTTCGGCTTCCTCGACGGCGCGGGTGCGTTCGATCTCGCGGCGGCGCGTCTCCTCCTCGTTGACGATGCGCGATTCGGTCACCGCGCGCTGCTGCAATATGCGGGCCTTCTCGACGACTTCGCGCGCCTCGATCTCCGCCTCCTCGACCGCGCGAGCGCGCTCGATTTCGGTCTGGCGGACTTCGCGCTCGGAGGCGATGCGGGCGGTGTCGACCGAACGCTGGTTGGCGATGCGGGCCTTCTCGATTCCCTCGCGCGCCGAAATCTCGACTTCTTCGACCGCGCGCGTGCGTTCGATCTCCTTTTGCCGCACCTCGCGCTCGGAGGCGATGCGCGCTTCGCTGATCGCCTGCTCATTGGCGATGCGCGCCTTTTCGATCGTCTCGCGGGCGGAAATCTGGGCCTGCTCGGCTTCGGTCTCGCGCAATGCGCGCTCGCGGGCGACCTCGGCGCGCTGCACGGCGCGCTGGACTTCGATGTCGCGCTGCTGGGCGAGGCGGGCCGCTTCGCTGTCGCGCTCGATGTCGAGCGCCTGACGCTCGGCCTCGAGATTGCGGGTGCGGATCTTGATCATCGAATCCTGCTCGATGTCGTTGCGCAGCTTGCGGCGGTCCTCGATGTCCTCCATCAGGCGGGTCAGGCCCTCGGCGTCGAACCGGTTCGAGGGATTGAAGAATTCGAGATCGGTCTGGTCGAGGTCGGTGATCGCGACCGAACTCGAGCTCGAGGCCGTTTTGGGCCAGCGCCTCCTGGGCGGCAGCCTTCACCCGGGCGACGTATTCGCCGCGCTGCTCGTGCATCTGCTCCATGGTCATTTCGGAGGCGACGGAGCGCAGCGCCGACACAAACTTGCCGGACAAGAGCGCGTGCAACCGCTCGGGCTCAAGCGTACGCCGGCCAAGCGTCGAGGCGGCGATCGACACCGCCTCGCGCGCCGCCTGTACGCGAACGTAGAAGTCGGCCTCGATATCAATGCGCATGCGGTCGCGGGTGATGACCGCGTCGCCCTTCTCGCGCACGATCTGCATCGGCAGCACGTTCATATTGACGGGCGTGAAGTCGTGGATGAACGGCAGGACGAAGGCGCCGCCGTTGATAACCACGCGCTCGCCGAGGAAGCCGGTTCGCACGAACGACACCTCTTTCGAGGAGCGATGATAGAGCCAGTTGACGACGTAGACGACGACCACCACGACGATGATCGCGATGATGAGCCAGAGGATCAGAAGTCCCGATCAAGAGCCCCGACATTTCCCATTCCTCCTTTGCGGGCCGCACTCAAACGCGGACCGGATTATCGTCTCAGCGCCGGCCGATCGCCTTGAACCGCCGGACTTGTTCGGTAAGCGCGGTCTCGACCGGCAGGCGCTCCATCGACGAAGCGCCGTAGAAGCCGTGGCATATGCTGGCGGACTTCATGATGTAGTCGGCGTCGGCGGGTTCGGCGATCGGGCCCCCGTGCGCCAGCACCAGGATGTCGGGCCGAACTTTCATCGCCGCGCTCGCCCAGGCGTCGATCAAAGCGGGGCAGTCGTGAAGCTTGGGGGCCGTCTGCGCGCCGATCGCGCCGCCTGCGGTCAGTCCGAGATGGCAGACAATGATATCCGCGCCCGCCTTCGCCATCGCCTCCGCCTCGGCTTCGTTGAAGACGTAGGGCGTTGTCAACATGTCCTTCTTGTGCGCCGCCGCGATCATGTCGACTTCGAGGCCGTAGGACATGCCCGTCTCCTCGAGGTTCAAGCGCAGGATTCCGTCGATAAGGCCGACGGTCGGGAAGTTCTGCACGCCGGCGAAGCCGAGCGCCTTGATCTCATCGAGAAATGCGTCCATGCGGCGAAACGGATCGGTGCCGTTGACGCCGGCGAGCACCGGCGTGTGTTTGACGACCGGGAGCACTTCGCGCGCCATCTCGACCACGATCGCATTCGCGTCGCCATAAGCCAGGAGGCCGGCGAGCGAGCCGCGTCCCGCCATGCGGTAGCGACCGGAATTGTAGATGACGATCAGGTCGATGCCGCCTGCTTCCTCGCATTTGGCGGAGAGGCCGACGCCCGCGCCGCCGCCGACGATCGGCTCGCCTCGCTTCGCCATCGCCCGGAACTTCTCGATCAGCGCCGATCGGTCGAAGGCGGTCATTGCTGCTTCGCCGCGCGCCGGCGCGCGCCCGTCTGGCCATGCAGCTCGCGGAAAGCGACGACCGCGGCGGCGGAGAATTCGGGATCGTTGATGTGACGCTTGACCCGGATCAGGCGCCGGCTCGCGGTCCGGCGCACCGTTTGTTCCAGAGCGCCGAACAGGGCGGCGTCGGCTTGCGGGTCGTGGAACGCCTGGCCTGGCGCATCGAGCGCGGAGACTCCGAGTTCCGGCAGAAGGAAGCGCACCGGCCCGTCCATTTGATTGAGCCGCTCGCCGATCCAGCGACCGATCCTCTCGTTCTCGGCGGCAGTCGTCCGCATCAGGGTCACCTGCGGATTGTGGGCGTGCAGGAGCCGTCCCTTGTAGGCGGCGGGGACGGTGTCGGGCGGACCGAAATTGACCATGTCGAGCGCGCCGACCGAGCCGACATAGGGCGTCCCGGTGCGGACGATGGCGCCGAGCCGGTCCTCGTCCGCCGGCAGGACGCCACCCATCAGCATGTCGGCGACCTCGGTCGTGGTGACGTCGATGACGGCGGTGATGAGGCCGGAATCGATGAGCTTCTCCATCGAGCGGCCGCCGACGCCGGTGGCGTGGAACACCAGGCATTCCCAGTCGGTCGCCAGCGCCGCTGCGATTTGTTGCACGCAGGGAGTGGTGACGCCGAACATGGTAAGCCCGACCGATGGCAAAGCGGCGCGGCGCGATCTCGCCGCGCCGGCTTCTTCTCTCGCCTCGACGCGCGCTTTCACCATTCCAATCAGCGCCTGGGCGCCGTTCGCGAGCACCTGGCGAGAGATGGCGTTGAGGCCCTGGACGTCGGTGACCGAATACATCATCGCGATGTCGGCCGGGCCGACATAGCGGCCGACGTCGCCTGAGGCGATCGAGGATACCAGCACCTTGGGGACGCCGATCGGCAAAGCGCGCATGGCCGGCGCGACGATCGAGGCGCCGCCCGAACCGCCAGCGCTGACGATGCCGGCGATGTCGTCCTGCCGCTTGATCCAAGCCTCGAACGCTTCCGCCATGGCAAAGACCGAGGCGCCGCGCTCCCGGCCGAACACCGCCGAGCCGCCGCGGCCATGGTTGAGCGCGATTTCCTGCGCCGTCACGTCGCAGGTCGCGAGCTTGCCGCTCGTCGAGACGTCGACAAGGCGCGTGCGTAAACCGCTCGCGACCACGAGGTCGCGGATGAAACGCAGCTCCGGTCCCTTGGTGTCGAGCGTTCCGGCGACGATGACCACAGGCGGGCCGGATGGCCGCCCGGCCAGGCGCGGCGCCGGAGCCGCTTCGACCCTGGTCGGGCGGGCGGAAGCGATGCGCGCGCCCGATTCGATGCGCGCGTTCGCAACCGGCTGAGACCATCGCGTCGGCGGCGTCGGGTTCGAGACATAAATCCTGGCCGGCGCCGCGATCGGCCGCGCCGCGGCCACGGGAACCGGCGCTCGCTCGCGCGCAAGCTCGATGGCGCGATCGGGCTCATCGTGCGAATGGCGGCCGACGCCTAGGAGCCGCTGTTGCAAATCACGGTCGCCGGCAAGCCGGGGCGAATCGATGATGCGATTGATGCGCCCATTGACCATGATGGCGACGTTTTCCGCAATGGTCGTCGCGACGCCGATATTCTGCTCGATGACGAGAATCGCCATGTCGCTTTCTTCGCCGAGCCGGACCAGCATCTCCTCGACCTGCTCGACAATGACGGGGGCGAGTCCCTCGGTCGGCTCATCCATGATGAGCAGGCGCGGATTGGTCACCAGCGCGCGCGAAATCGCCAGCATCTGCTGCTCGCCGCCGGAAAGCTGCGCGCCGCTGTTGGCCCGCCGCTCCGCAAGGCGCGGGAAGGCGTCGTAGACGCGCTCGACCGTCCAGGCGCCGCGGTTCAGCGCGGCGGTCATGCGCAGGTGCTCGTCGACCGTCAGCGAGCGCCACAGCCGCCGGCCCTGCGGCACGTAGCCGACGCCGCGCCGCGCGACTTGCGCCGGCGGAAGGCTCAAGAGCTCCTCGCCGCGCATGCGGATCGAGCCGCTGGCGGCGCGAACGAGCCCCATGATCGTCTTGCAGAGGGTCGTTTTGCCCATGCCGTTGCGGCCGACGACCGACAGCACCCCCTTTTCGAGAGTCAAATCAACGCCCTGCAAGGCGTGCGAACGTCCGTAGTAGACGTTGAGGCCCTTGACCTGAAGCAGGACGCCCGCCTCGGCGCGGCGCGGCTCAGCCATGGCCGCCTCCAAGATAGAGTTCCTGAACCTCCGGATCGGCCTCGATCTCCTGCGGCGCGCCCTCTTTGAAGATCCGGCCGTTGTGCATCATCGTCACGCTCTCGACGACCCGCAGCGCGACGTCCATGTCGTGTTCGATGATGATGAAGCCGATGTGCGAGGGGAGGGAGGAGAGGATGTCGACCAGCTCCGACCTTTCGGTTGGCGAGAGCCCAGCCGCTGGCTCGTCAAAGAGAATGAAACGCGGCGCGCCCGCCAGAGCCAGGGCGATCTCGAGCTGACGCTGCTGGCCATAAGCCAGTTCCGCCACTCGACGCGACTTGACCGGCGTCAGATGGACCGCCTGGATCAAGTTTTCGGCCGCGTGGACGAGCGCGTCGTTCTGGGACGACCGAAGAAACGAGAATCGACCGCGCGAGACGCCGCGGCAGGCAAGGTAGACGTTGTCGAGCACGGACAGGCCCGAAAAAAGCGCCGAGATCTGATAAGTCCGCCGCAATCCGCGGCGGATCCGCTCGTACGGCGGGAAGCCGGTCACATCCTCGCCGAAAAAGCGAATCGTTCCCGAGGTCGGCGGGAAGTCGCCGCTGATGCAGTTGAAGAGCGTCGTCTTGCCGGCGCCGTTCGAGCCAAGAACCCCGCGGCGTTCGCCCGGCCTGACCGTCAGGGACACGTCGATCAGGGCGGCGAGCGCGCCGAAAAAGCGCGTTACGCCGCGCAGTTCGAGCGCATTGGCGGAGCCGACCGCGGACAGCCGCCGAGCGACGCTATCCATGATCTTCGCCCGGTTTTCGCACCGACGTCGCATGCAGGCGATTGCGCCAGCGGGCCCACAGGCCGATCACGCCGTCGGGCGAGAAAAAAACGATGGCCAGGAAGCCAAGGCCGATCAGCAGCCGAAACCGATTGCCGTCAAGGCCGAACGCGATGAGAACGTCGAGGGCGAAGGTCTTCAGGACCGCATAGATCAGGGCGCCGATAAAGGGGCCGATCGGATTGCCGATGCCGCCGACGACGGCGATGACGAGGATGTCGATCGCCGCCGATACGCTGACGGTGCCGGGCGCGATCTCCCCGTAGCTCCACACCAGGAGAATGCCGCCCAATGCGGCGAGGAGCGCCGCGAACACGTAAGCCGCGACGCGATGTGCATTGACGTTGAAGCCGAGCGCGGCCATTCGTCGAGGGTTATCGCGGATTCCTTGCAGAGCGAGCCCGATCGGCGCCCGCGCGACGTAGGCGACCGCCAGCCAGCAGAGGGCCGCGACGGCGAGGGTCAGGTAGTAGAAGGGGATCGGGGCATGCCAGTCGACGCCCAGAAACACAGGCGTCGGAATGCCGTCGATCCCGGTGTGGCCGTTGAAGATCGCGTAGTTCTCATTGGTGAAATAGAAGAAGGCCGCGGCGATCGCGAGCGTGATCATGATCGTGTAGATTCCCTCGGTCCGCACGGCGAGCGCGCCGATGACGGCGCCGAAGATCATCGACAGGACCAAGGATGTCGGAACCGCGAGCCACCAGGGCCAGCCGAGGCCGCCAGGCACAGCGTTGACGCCGAGGATGGCGACGATGTAGCCGGCAAAACCGGCGACCGTCATCTGCGCCAGGCTCACCATCCCGCCGTAGCCGGCGAGGAACATCAGGCTCAGCGCTATCGTGCCGAGCATGAACGACCAGCCGAAGATTTGCGTGAGCACGAAACTGCTGGCGATCGCCGGCATGACGAGGACGACGAGGGCGACGAGGGTCGCGGCCGGATTGAGGTTCCGCGGCCAGGCGGGCCGGGAGGCGGCGCTCGGCGCGCCTCTCGCGCGTCCCTCGGCGAGCGCCATGACTTAACGCCCCGCCAGCAGGCCCTGTGGCCGCACGGCCAGCACGAGCACCATGATCAAAAAGGTGAGGACGATCGCATAGGTCGGGAAATAGGCCAGCCCGATTTGCTCGGCGAGCCCGATAATGATCGCGCCGAGCGCCGCGCCCGGAATCGAGCCCATGCCGCCGACGATGACCACGATCAACGAGGCCAGCAGAAAGCGCGTATCCTCTCCCGGCGAGATGGATTGGAATGTCCCGCCGACGACGCCGGCCATTCCGGCAAGCCCGGCGCCGAAGGCGAAAACGACGACGAAGACCAGCTGAATAGGCACGCCCATAGCCGATAGCATCTCGCGGTCGTCGACGCCGGCGCGCACGATCATGCCGATCCGCGTGCGGTTGAGCGCGAGCCACATGGCGAGACCGATCACGACCGAGGCGGCGAAGATGACCAGGCGAACGATCGGATAGGACAGGTAGACCGCCTCCCCCGACGATTTGACCGCGGTGACGAGCGGAAGATCGACCGGTCCGCGGAGCCATGTCGGGGTCTGAATCTGGTAGGAATTGCCGCCGAAGCCCCACAGCATCAGGTCGGCGAGAACGATCGAAATGCCAATGGTGACGAGCGTCTGGCGTAGGTCCTGCCCCTCCATCCGTCGGAATACGACGACTTGAAGGATGACGCCAAGGAGGGCCGCAACGACGAAGGCGACGACGAAGCCGAAGAGCCACGACCCCGTTGCGTCGACGGCCAGGTAACCGAAATAGCCGCCGAGAAGGTAGATCGAGCCATGCGCGAGATTGACGTTGCGCATAAGTCCGAAGATCAGCGTAAACCCGCTCGCGACCAGGAAATAAAGCCCTCCGAGCGTGATCCCGTTGAGGCTCGCGTTAAGGAAAAGCTTCTTCCTGCCGAACACCGCCTCGAAGCCCGGTGGCCATGGCGCGAAGACGAGCCAGATCAAGGCGACCGCCACGACCAGGATAATGAGGGACGACACGGGGCGTCGCTCGATGAAGCGGTTCATCCGCCGTCGCTCTCGATGCGCCCCCGGACAGGCTCAATCCGCGCCCGCTGGCGACGGGTCGAAACAGAGAAGACGATACGCATTTGCGCCGTTTGTTCGATGGTCCGTCTGCAGCCTTCGCGCGACAGGGCCGGGCGCGATGAACGCCCGGCCGAAGTCCGTTTGATCAGTACTTCTTGCATTCCGGATTGGTGCGCCCGGGTGGTCCGATCTTGGCGAAGACGTCGCGCGGATAGCCGAGCGTCTGGTGCACGCCGGGCACGGTCTTCACCACCTTGCTGATCAGATTTCCGTTCGCGTCCTCGACCACCTCGGTGACGAAATTCTGGCCGATCGCCTGACGGTTCTCGTCGAGGCTGATCTTGCCGTTGGGCGCGTCGATGGTGAGGTGCGCCAGCGCGTCCTTTAACTTCGACTGGTTGTTGCTCAGGTCGCCGT
Organism: uncultured Alphaproteobacteria bacterium; assembly: GCA_963749715.1. Lineage (GTDB taxonomy): Bacteria > Pseudomonadota > Alphaproteobacteria > Rhizobiales > Beijerinckiaceae > Roseiarcus. Next base: position 588,510 of record CAVVNR010000001.1, on the reverse strand, counting down.
TGACCTTGTTGAGCGCTTCGAAGAGCGCCATCGTCGAGCCGTAGTAGTTCGTCGCGAGGAGGCCCGGGCTGGGCAAGCGCTTATCGGCCGGCGTCGTCTCCTGATAGAGCTTGACGAACGCCAGCCAGGCCGGATCCTGATCCGAGTTCGGCCATACCGCTCGAGGCGAGCGTGCCGATCATCGCCTTCTTCGCGTCGCCCTTGGCCGAGAGCACGGTCTGGTCGACCATGATCGATCCGCCCATGAGATGGGCTTTGCCGCCGGCCTGGCTGTACTGGTTGAGGAAATTGACCGCGTCGGCGCCGCCAAGACCGAGGTAGATGGCGTCGACGTCGTCGGGCAGCGCTGCAATCGTGGAGGCGAAGTCCTTCGTGCCGAGGGGCACCCACTGGCGGCTCGTCACCTGCCCGCCGAGCGCGCAATATTCAAGAACGAGACCGAAGACTTGGGTGTAGACGAAGGAATAGTCTTCGCCGACCGTCGCGATCTTCTTGTACCCTTTGGTATTGTAGGCATAGTCGCCGAGGCCCGCGGACCATTGAGCGCCGTCCATGTTCCAACGGAAGAAATTGGGCGATGGATCGGGGAAGGTCGTCTCCTGCGCGCCGGAAGCGGCGTTGATGAACGTAAGCTCCGGATGCGTCTTGGAGAAATTCTTGACCGCGATGCCTTCATCGCCCGAGAGCGGTGAGAGAAGAACTTGGACGTGGTCCTGCTCGATGAGTTTCTTGACCGCGCGTATGGCGGAGTCAGGCGTCGCGTCGGTGGAGGCGATCACAAACTCAAGCTCCTTGCCGCCTGCTTTGCTGCCGTATTTCTTCACCGCGGCATTGAATCCGGCGATGCCGTCGACGCCGAGTATGGTGTAGGTGCCCTCAAGCGTCGCGGTGACGCCGACCTTGATCTTGTCCTGCGCCAACGCCGCGCTGCTCAGCAATACGCTGCTCAGCGCTGCGGCGCAGATTCCGCTTTTCAACATAGCGATCCCTCCCAATTTCCATTTCTCGCGTCCTTGGCGCGCAGTGACCGGGACTCATGGATGGACCCCATCGTTTCTGTTGACGGCGTCCGTCCGGTCGAATGAACACTGGCGGCAAGAAATCCGCGCCGCAGTCAAGCGGAATGCGGAGAACTTTACAAGCGGTCTCTTTCTCGCTGCTAAGTTGGAGGGGCCTTGGCTCGCGCGGCGCGAACCGCATTTCGGCGCCGCCCGGGTTAGCGACGAAGGTCTCGTCCGCCTCGATGATTCCGCTCGGCGCTCAAGGCTTGCCGGCTGCCGGCGAGCCGAGAAACCCCGCCAGCAGAAGCCGTCGTCGGATGATTTAAGGCGCATGCATTCGATGGCAGGGACGATCACGAGATCGTTACCGTTCGGCGCCGGGATTCGCGCGCGCCCGCGAATAAATCCGCCCGGCCGGTGTTCACTTCCAGTCGAAGCAGGGCGGCCTGCAATCGCATTCTCAGCATTGAACAGGGGTTGGTCTGTAAAGGGCCGAACGCCCGGGCGGCCTTGCGCAAAAATCCAGAGGAGTTACTCCTGATGACGAGATTATCGCCAATCAAAGCGGTCATGACCGGCGCGGCCGCCCTCGGCGCACTGTGCGCCGGCGCCGGGTTCGCCGGGGCAGCCGGCTATAAGCAAACCGACCTGGTTTCCGACATCTCCGGGCTCGGCATTATGGATTCGAACCTCAAGAATCCCTGGGGCCTGTCGTTTTTGCCCGGCAGCCCCATTTGGGTTTCCAACCAGGGCACGAATACGGTCACCCTTTATCCGGTGATGGGAAGCACGGGCGTCTCCGCGAGTCCGTTTACCGTCAACATCCCGCCAACGGGAGGCCCGGGTCCGACCGGGCAGGTCGCCAACCCATCGATGTCGGGCTTCAACGTCGGAAATGGGGGGAATGGCCAACCCGGTCTGTTCATCTTTGCCAACCTGAACGGCTCGATCTCCGCTTGGAATGGCTCCCCGCTCACCCAGGCATTCGCCCAAGTGTCCACCCCGAACGCGTCGTATACCGGGCTCGCCATCAACCAGGGCGACACGATGCTCTACGCCGCGAACGACGCCGGAAGCGGCAGCATCGTTGTGTTCAACAGTTCGTTCGGTCCAGCCACCGGCCTCGCCTTGAACCCATTCGCAACCCCGACCGCGATCGCCAACGCGGGACTGGTCCCATTCGACGTCAAGGATATTGGCGGCAACGTGTTCGTAACCTACGCGCTGTCCGGCCACGTCCCGCAGACGCTCGCCACGCCGGGTCATGGCGCCGTGGCGGAATTCAGCGAAAACGGGACCTTCGAGGGCATGTCGACGCCCAGCGCCGACAGCAAACTCGCTTCGCCGTGGGGCATCGCTCTCGCCCCGAAAGGCTTTGGTGCGTTTGGCGGCGACCTTCTGGTCGGCAATTTCGCCTACGGCCAAAGCGTCATCAATGCGTTCAACCCCGCCAACTGGGCTTTTGAGGGCTCGATATCGATCGATAGCGGCGGCCAACCGCCAGGTGGCCTTTGGTCGCTGGCGTTCGGCGGCGGCGGCAATGATGGAAACCCGAACACCCTCTTTTTCACCGACGGCCTCAACGGCGAGAAGGACGGACTGTTTGGCGCGTTGACGGTCCCCGAGCCTTCGACCTGGGCCATGCTGCTGCTTGGCTTTGGCGGCCTTGGGTTTTTGGCCGCGCGGCGGCGGCGCTTGTCGCCGGCGGTCGGCTAAGCAAGAGGAAAGGAGCCCTCGAAGCCGGGGGTTCCTCTTCAGCAGCCGGCCCCTTGAAACCATGACAGGGCCGCGACGTATGCTGAAAGCTGGGCCCCGCGCGTCGCGCGGGGTCGCGCCGAGTTGGAGACCGCCCGATGTCCAGCCCGGAATATTCCCGTCGCGCCGTGATTGCGACCTTCGCCGCGTTGGCGCTCGCCGCCGCGGTTGCAGGTCAGACGGCGCTCGCGCAGTCGGGCCAGGCGGTGCGCAATATCCGGGTCGATGTCGGGCCCTTGCGCGCCAACGCCGGCGACCCGACCGCGACCTGGGTCGAGCAGGAGCTTCCGCGCCGGCTCGCGCAAGCCCTGGCCGGCCGCCTGACGCCGAAAGGCGGTACTCTGACGGTTAGAATCGACTACCTGACGCTTGGGCCGAACACCGGGGCAACCGTCCACGGCGGCTCGTCGCCCGATAACATCACCGGCGTGGCGACGATCGGCAACGTGCAATGGCCGGTGCGGGCGACGACAAGCTATTTGGCCTCGCCGATCGATCAGACGATGATCGAACAGTCCAATCATGATCGCGTGTCGGCGCTCGCGCAAGCGTTGGCCTTCTGGATCGCCAGGGACCTCGGAGGCTGACGCCTCCCCGCGGCGTCCATTCGTCAAGACGGGCGATGCGGAGATCCTGGCCGACTGACTGCGCAGTTACGGCGCGACCATTTCGATCCGGTATTTCGGCAGCAGTTCGGCCATGAGCCTGCGCTTATCGGCCATCTCCGGGTCGCTGGTCTTGGGCGTCGGGGACGTGCGGCCGGCCACCGGGAAGCCGACGGCGAGGAAAAACTCGTCCTGTCCCGCCGGCGCGCACAGGCATAGCATCCGCGCGAGCTTTCCGGACTTGTTCTTGAAGCCGTGTGGGGCGTTGGCCGGAATATTGACGGTCGAGCCAGCGCGAACGGTTTGCGTCCTGCCGCGAAAGGCGAATTCGAGCTCGCCTTCGAGGAGGGTGAACATCTCCTCGAAGTCGTGGCGATGGGCGGGCGGGCCGCCCCCGTCGGGGACCAGCATATCGATCAGGCAATAGCGCCCGGCCGTCTCCACGCCGGAAACGAGGATCGTATACGTGCCGCCGGCGACGGAGACGTGCCGCAACCCGGCGGCGTCGGGATCGGCGACCGTGAGCTGACGGTTCGGATCGTCGGGCGGGATCATTTCAAGCCTCTTTCCGCGCCCCCAATCTCGCCAGAAGTTTCTCGAAGATCACGAAGCCAAGGTCGTCGCGCGGCGGCGCGTCTTCATTCCGCCGCTCGCGCCTTTTCCGGAACCCAGGCGGGCTCGGGCTCCGCCTCGCGCGTGGCCGGCGCAACTTTCGCCTCGCCGCCGTTCAGCCAGCGGGACAGCCGATCGAGATAGAGATAGATCACCGGCGTCGTGAACAAGGTCAGCGCCTGGCTGACGATCAGGCCGCCGACCATCGTATAGCCGAGCGGCTGGCGCAGTTCCGACCCGGTGCCGTGGCTCAGCATCAAGGGTACGCCGCCGAGCAGCGCCGCCATCGTCGTCATCATGATCGGTCGGAACCTGAGGAGCGCCGCCTGGCGGATCGCCTCGGTGGGCGTGAGGCCCTGGTCGCGCTCGGCCGAGATGGCGAAGTCGACCATCATGATGCCGTTCTTCTTGACGATGCCGATCAGGAGGATGGTGCCGATAAGGGCGACGAGACTGAATTCGTAGCCAAACAGCATGAGTGTCGCCAGCGCTCCCAAGCCCGCGGACGGAAGCGTCGACAGGATCGTGAGCGGGTGAATGAAACTCTCATAGAGCACGCCGAGGATCAGATAGACGCAGACGAGCGCAGCGAGAATCAGGAGCGGCACGCTGGTCAGCGAATCCTGGAACGCCTGCGCGTTGCCCTGGAAGGTGGTCGTCAGACCTGTCGGCAATTGTAGCTTCTGCATCGCGCGCTGGATCGATTCCGTCGCGGCGCCGAGCGCAACGCCCTGCGCGAGGTTGAAGCTGATGGTGATCGCAGGGAATTGTCCCTGGTGGCTGATTGAAAGCGGCGCGACGGGAGCGGTTGTCCATTTCGCGAAGGCGCTGACCGGCACCATCTGATTGGTGGTGGGCGAACGGACGTAGATCTTGTCCAGCGTCGCGGGATCGCCGAGAAGCGAGGGCAGCACCTCCTCGATCACGTAATAGGTATTCACCTGGGTGAAGTACTGGGTGACCTGACGCTGGCCGAATGCGTCATAGAGCGTATCGTCGATGAGCTGCGGCTGGATTTCGTAGCGCGAAGCCATGTCGCGGTCGATCTTAAGCGTCAGCGTGGCGCCGGAATTCTGCTGATCGGTGGCGACGTCGCGCAATTCTGGCAGGGATTGAAGCTTCTCGAGGACCTTGACCGACCAGGCGTTGAGCTCGTCGAAATTGGCGTCCTGCAGGGTGTACTGGAATTGAGTCTTTGCGGCGCGGGCGCCGACCGTCACGTCCTGGGCCGCCTGCAGGTAGACGCGCATCCCAGGCACCTTGGCAAGTTGCGGCCGCAGTCGTCTGATCACGTCAAACGCATTGACATTGCGATCCTCGCGCGGCGTAAGCGTGATGAACATGCGGCCGTTGTTTTGCGCCGCATTACCGACGCCCACGCCCAGGCCCATCGCCATCGTGGCGACGGCGGGATCGGCCATGACGATCTTCCCGACCTCCTGCTGCAGGCGATACATATCGTGGAACGAAACGTCCTGTCCGGCCTCGGTCGTTCCGAAAAGAATGCCGGTGTCCTGCTGCGGAAAGAACCCTTTGGGAATAATGACGAAGAGATAGCCGGTGGCGATCACCGTCGCGATGAAGGTCATGAGCGTCGGGAAGCGGTGGCGGAGCACGAAATCGATCCCGCGCTGATAACCGTTGGCAAGGGCGGCAAACCCTCTCTCGCTGAGATTATAGAGTCGCCCGTGACGCTCCTCGTCGTGGCTCTTGAGAAAACGCGAGGCCATCATCGGGGTCAGCGTCAGCGAAACGACGGCCGAGACGAAGATCGTCATCGCGATCGTGACCGCGAATTCGCGGAACAGCCGGCCGATGATGCCGCTCATCATCAGGAGCGGGATGAGCACCGCGACCAGCGACACGGAAATCGAGATGATGGTGAAGCCAATCTCGGCTGAGCCCTTGAGCGCCGCCTGGAACGGCTTTTCACCCTCCTCGATATGCCGGGTGATGTTCTCGAGCATCACGATCGCGTCGTCGACGACGAAGCCGACCGATATGGTGAAGGCCATCAGCGAAAGATTGTCGAGACTGTAGCCGGCCGCCCACATGAGCCCGCAGGCGCCGAGCAGCGCGAGCGGTACGGTCACGCTCGGAATGATGGTGGCCCAAACGTTGCGTAGGAATATGAAAATCACCATCACCACGAGGGCGACGGTGAGCGCGAGCGTGAACTCGACGTCGCGAACCGAGGCGCGGATGGTGGTGGTCCGGTCGGAGAGAATGCTGATGTGAATTGTCGGCGGGATGGAAGCCTGCAGGGTCGCGAGCGTGCTCTTGATTGCTTCCACAGTCGTGATCACGTTCGCGCCGGGGATCTTGAACACCACGAGAAAGACGCTGCGCTTGCCGTTGCTCCAGGCGGCCTGGGTCGTGTCCTGCGGTCCCGCGATCGCCTGCCCGATGTCGCGCACGCGCACCGGCGCCCCGTTGCGATAGGCGACGATGACGTCGTTCCAGGCCTTGGGGTCGACGAGCTGGTCGTTGTCCTGGATGGTGAAGGTTTGCTTCGGACCGATGAGCGCGCCTTTCGGGCTGTCCTCGGTCGCTATGCCGATCTGGGCCCGCACGTCCTCGAGCTGCATGCCTTTCTCGACGAGCTTCGCCGGATCGACCTGGATCCGTATCGCGGGCGTCTGCTGGCCGCCGACCCGCACGAGGGAGACGCCCGAGATCTGGCTGAGGTGCTGCGCCAGGACGTTCTCGGCTGCGTCGTCGACGTCGATGATGGGCGCGACGTCCGACTGAACGGACAGGATGAGGATCGGCGTGTCCGAGGGGTTGACCTTGCGATAGGTCGGCGGACTCGGCAAATCCTTCGGAAGTTGCCCGGCGGCGGCGTTGATCGCAGCCTGGATGTCGTTGGCGGCGGCGTCGATGTTGCGGTTGAGATCGAACTGGACGGTGATCGCGGTCGCGCCGAGCGCGCTCGTCGACGTCATCTGCGAGACGCCGGGTATCTGGGCGATCTGCCGTTCGAGCGGCTGGGCGACCGAGGTCGCCATGGTGTCGGGCGAAGCGCCCGGCAACGACGCGGAGACGGCGATGGTCGGGAAGTCGACTTGCGGCAGCGGCGCGACGGGCAGCGACGGGAATGCGACCAAGCCGACCAGAAGCACCGCGACCATGAGCAGCGTGGTCGCGATCGGACGGTGAATGAATGGGGCGGAGATGCCTTTATACATCGGCTAGCTTCGGCTTCCCGTGTCGATCGAAACGATCGATCCCGGCTGAAGCAAAAACTGCCCAGACGTCACCACGCGGTCGCCCTCCTTCAGGCCCTCCGATATGACCGCCGTCGTTGTGTCCTGGTGCGCGATCTTCACCTGACGCACCTGCGCTCGGTTCTGATCGTCGACGATGAATACGTAGAGCCCGTTCTGGCCATGTTGCACCACTTCGGTGGGGACAATCAAGACGTCCTTCTCCACGCCGAGTTGCAAGCCCGTCGTCACCGCCAGGCCTGGCCAGAGCGCGTTGTCCTTGTTGTCGAACTCAGCCTTGAGCCGGATTGTTCCGGTGGCGAGTTCGACCTGGTTGTCGCTGATCGACAGGCGCCCGACGGCGAGCTTGCGGCCCTCCGCGTCCATGACCGTGACTTCGGGCGAACCGGAGGAGAGCTCCTCGTTGATGCGGTTCACATATTCCTGCGGTTCGGCGAAGATGACCGAGATCGGCTGCAATTGCGCGATCGAGACGATGCCGGTCTGTTGTCCGGCGTTGACGAGATTGCCCTCGTCGATCAGGCGGAACCCGGCGCGGCCGGAGATCGGCGCGCGGATGGTGGTATAGTCCAGCTGGGTCTTCGCAGCATCGATCGCTCCGGCGTCGGCCGCGATTGAAGCGATGAGCTGCAGCACCAGGGCGTTCTGCGTATCGAGCTGCTGCTTGGTGGCGAAGTCCTGTTTGGCGAGCGTGGAGTAGCGAGCAAGATCGAGCTTCGCATTGGCGATATTGGCCTCGTCCTGCGCCTTCTTGGCTGCGGCTTGGTCGAGCGCGGCCTGAAACGGTCTAGGGTCGATCTGGGCCAAGAGGTCGCCCTTTTTGACCATCTGGCCCTCGTTAAATGCGATTTTCATGATCTGGCCGTCGACACGGGCCCGGACCAGAACGGTGTTGTAGGCCTGGACCTGGCCGATGCTCTCGAGAACAACCGGAAAATCCGCGCGTTTGACAGGCGTCGCGGTGACGACAATCGGCGCGGGGCCGGCGGTTTGTCCTTCTCCCTGCGCCGGCGCCGCGGCGTTCTGGCTTGGCGGCGCCGAAATCCTGTCGTGCAGCCGATGGGCGAGCGCGCCGGCGGAGGGAACCCAGCGGTCCGTCGCCTCGGGGGCATAGATCCCATAGGCGGCGGCCACGCCGCACGCCAGTACGGTCATCCACGCGAACCGGCCGAACCCCATGATCTAAAACCCCTTCTTCAACCTCTTCAGGAGCGCCTTACCCGGAACGCGCGCGCGTGCCGGGCGCAGCGGCGCGGCATGCGCGGAAGCCGAGCAGGCAGGCGTCTTCCGGCGCCGGTTCTCACGAGGAACGTTTTGCCAATATCACCATTCTTGGGCGCGTGGGACGACATCAACCAAATTTGACCGTCGGCCGGCCCAGCCACCCGCGTCGCGCCGGCGCCGGCGCGACGCAATCCAAGGCAAAAAGCATTGGGAAAGACGGGCTAAAACGAGACGCCGGGCGGGATGAAGGCCCTAATTACGGGCGCGGGGACGAAGTACTTGGCGATATCTCTCGTCGCCGCGAGCGACGCGCCAAATCTCAATCCACGTTGAGCGACGGAAATCTTGCGGCTGATGATTCCGAGCAGGCACAGATCAGTGGCGTCAAACACCCCGGAACCGGAATTGCCAGTGGTCGCGACGTCGGCGATGTCAGTGCCGAACCGCCCGCGCAGATCAGCCGGAATAGCCTGCAGCGGCAAGACCCTGGAGCGGGCCGTTCCTTCCGGAGTGGCGACGACGACCGCCTCGCCAGCGTAGGGCGCGCGCGCGCAGAGAGGCATGCGGCGCATCCGAAGACGGACCGGGAGCTTCGTCGCGTCGATCGACAGCAGCGTGAGATCCACGCTGTCCAGATCGCCTTGTTTGACGAGCGCCGCCTGCAGATCCTGCCCGGCGATGACGACATGGGGCATCGATGTGGCGAAGTTCCCGGGCACATGCGCGGCGGTGAGGACGATCCCGTTTCCGAGATAAATACCGTACCCTGGCCAGGGTTGCTGGGGCGTGCGGTTGATGTGGACGGCGAAGGGCTTGAGGTCCGCATCACCGGACTGCGCCTGCGCTTCGCTCGGCGCGAACGCAGTCGCTAGCGCCGCGCAAACAAGACTCAAGACTATTGCCGCGACAGCCATCGCTTCCCCTGGCCCACATCTACCGGGACGAGACAAAACAAAGAAGAAGGCTCAATGCCGACCCTCAAGCTGGCGCTCAGAAATGGGCGAAACGGAGGAGCGCGCGGATCGGTTCGGACAGGGTGTCCCAGCCGCGGCCGAGAAGCGAGGAAAAGAGGCGAAACAGACAGAGAAGCTCGAGCAACGCCGCAAAAAGAACGTTAAGGAATGTATATCCTCCGGACGTCTGCAGACCGACTTCATCGCGCATGACGTGTTCGTAGGGTATTTTTTGAACATAGGATGATGTTCTACCAAAGACCGAGAATATCGTCAGTCCAAAATACTGTAATCGTCGAGATATTATGAATATGAATGAATAAAGAAGGCCGATGGTAGCCATTATTATTTCAGTGTTTCGGTCATTTATGGTGTCGAACACGAACCACGTTCCAACCAGGATAACAAGCCCGACAACAATCCGGAAGAGGAACACCAGCGCGCCAATCATGAGGGCCCTGTCTGTGTTGATATTGTTTTTGAACATTCTGCCGGATGCATTGAACATCGGTATAGCCCGGCAAGATTTGATTGTCCAGATGCCGTGGCCCCAACAACGAAGGTGCTCCGGGTCGTTTCCCTTGTCTGCCGCCGCCTCCTCGAGTTGAGGTCCTCCCACGACGGTCGCAGGCCACGGAGGCGGCGTTCAATTTCATTTAAGTGCTCCCGGCGGCGCAAGCGCCGTGGCGATCAATCAGGGGACGACTTGTCTTCGATCGAGATTCGCTTACAGTGCGGCGCGTCAATTGCCGCGGGGCCGAAGGCCCGGCGCGGCCTGCGGCGGTTGCGCTTGGTCCGGGACCATGAGCGGAGGCTGACGCGCGATTTACTGTCGTTGCCGAATTTACCGATTGAGGGCCTGGGACGTGCGAAGACTGACGCGACATTGGGGCGTCGATCCCCGATGATTTGTGAGCGCCGCGAATGACGACCGAGACTCAAATCGCGCCTGAATTCGGCGGCAAGGCTCTCGGGTCGCGGCGGCCGAACGCTCCTTGCCCGCGGAAGCCGCTGGCGCCTGCCGATCGCCTACCGGGCGATCGCGTCGACGGCGCTTGGCTTTGACCTCGCGCTCATCCTCGCGAGCGCCACCTGCGCGGAAGCGGTCTATCATCGGATCCCTGACGAACTGGCGGGCGAATATTCCCACACGATCGCGGCGGCGATTTTCGTCGCGATTCTCTTCGTGGCCTCGATGCGGGTGCAAAAGCTCTACAGTCCGAATCGGCTTATGGTTTGGGACGATCAGGCGCGCAGCGTATTGGGCGCCTGGTGCGGGGCCTTCCTGATCCTGGCTTCGGGCGTTTTCAGTTGGGGAGTGAGCCGCGATCTCTCGCGAGGCGACATAATCCTGTTCTGGGCGATTGGGGTCGTGGCCCTGCTCGGACACCGGGCGGCGTGGAGGATTGCGTTGCCGCGGGCGCTGGAAAGCGGAACATTGCGGGGCCGCACTATCGTGAGCCTGACATGCGAAGACTCAGTGCCGGCCCAGTTCACCGACAATTTAACACGCCACGGCTATCACGCCGTGGCTCACTTCCAGGTGCCTCCCGGCGAATCGTCGGCTGACGAGGTGATCGACAATGTAATTTCGCTTTGCCGCAGCTCGGACATCGAAGAGATCATGCTGTTCGTCGATCCTGAGCGCATGTCGAACGTCCGGTGGGTGGCGCGGCGACTTCGGGTCCTTCCATTGCCGGTCACGCTGGTTCCATTCGGAACCCTCGCCCAACTGTTTCAGCGCTCGCGCGCGGACATCGGCGACACCGTGGCGATCGAGCTTCAGCGCGCGGCGCTGTCGCCGACGGAGCAGGGGGTCAAGCGCGCGGTCGACGTTGTTTTCTCGCTCTTCGGCCTTATCGGCTTGTCGCCGTTCTTGCTAGCCGCCGCGATTGCGATCCGGCTGGACTTGCCTGGGCCGGCGTTGTTCCGACAGACCCGGCACGGTTTCAATGGGCGGCCATTCAGGATCTACAAGTTTCGGACCATGACCGTCATGGAGAACGGCGACGTCGTTCCGCAGGCGCAAAAGAGCGATAAGCGGGTGACGCGGGTCGGCCGTTGGCTGCGTCGATACAGCATCGACGAGCTTCCGCAGTTGGTCAATGTGTTCATCGGCGACATGTCGATGGTTGGCCCGCGCCCGCACGCCTCTGCGCATGACCGCTATTTCACTTCCGCGATCGAGAAATATGCTTTTCGTCATCATGTTAAGTCCGGCATAACGGGTTGGGCGCAGGTTTGCGGCGCTCGCGGCGAGACAGACACCCTTGACAAGATGCGGCGGCGGGTCGAGCTCGATCTTTGGTACATCAACAACTGGAGTATTTGGCTCGACTTCTCCATCATGATAAGAACCGTTTTTGTCGTCTTCTCAGGAAGGGACGCTCACTGACAATGCTGGCGCGGTGAGACCGCTCAAGGGCGCATTCGGGCGACGATTGGATGTCACGGCGGGGGAAAGCAAGGGACTGACGTGTCGATCGAGTCGCTAAAGACTGAGCCCGTTCAACATCCCGCACTGTCGGCGGCCGCCGAGAGCCGCGGCATCAATGCGGCGTTCGTCGCAGCCCTCGCTGCGTCGTTTTTCGTCGCCTACTTGCCGACCTATCTGAAGCTCGCCGGGGGGGCCTGGCGTACCGAGCAGGAAGGACACGGCCCACTGATAATGCTGGCGGCCGCTTGGCTCGCCTGGCAGCAGCGCGACAAACTCCGTTCCATCGATTTGCGGCCGGCGCCCATCGCCGGCTGGGTCATTCTGCTCGTTTCCCTTTTTCTGATGGCGATCACCCGGTCGCAAGACTTGCTGATGGTCGAGTTCGCGAGCCAAATCCCGGTCCTTCTGGGCTGTGTCTTGCTCATCGGCGGTTGGTCGATGGCGCGGATATTCGCCTTTCCTCTCGCTTTCCTTGTGTTTTCCATTCCCCCGCCCGGCTGGCTGCTTGACGCGTTCACGGTCCCGCTCAAGGCGTGGATTTCCGACATTGTTTCGAATTTTCTGTACGATCTCGGCTACCCAGTGGCGCAGAATGGGGTCATGATCATGATCGGATCCTACGAGCTCATGGTCAAGGACGCCTGCTCGGGCATGAATTCAATCTTCGCGCTGTCCGCCATCGGTGTTTTCTACGTCTATGAATTCGTGCGCAAGAGCCCCATTCGCAAGCTTATCCTGATCGCGTCGATTGTTCCGATCACGATCCTGGCGAATTTCTTCCGAGTGCTCGCGCTTGTTCTGGGAGCATACTATCTCGGCATCGATTCGATCGAGGGGATGTTCCATGACCTCACCGGGATCGCGCTGTTCGTATTCGCGTTGCTGCTGTTCTTCCTGCTCGATAGCGTCCTCATGGGTGCTGGCCTCTTGATTCAAAGCGCGTTCGGCCGCTGGGCCGGTGCGCGCCGCCGAACCGCCTGAAGGCGCCCGGCGCTGCACAATGCGCGCGAGAGCGTTCCGCACGCGAGGCCAATCGTCTTGGAGGCGCTGATCTTTTTGGACATTGGGCGCGCGGTGAACTCGGCCCGTCGCCGGGTTTTTTGACGTTCGATCGCGCTGGTGACGCCTTGCTTAGGATTTTCGGTTTACAATCGAATGTGGGGCGCGGCTCAGGTGACGACTGCTCTAAGCCGATAGGGTTGGACCGTCAAAATGCATACTGTGTACGATTTTGTAACGGTCGTCTGTTTCCTTTGTATGGTTCTCACATATTTCATGTTCACCCAAGGCGGCACGAAGGTCTTGGCCCATTTCATGCTCGCGGCGGCGGCGTTCGCGATCGCCAATCAGGTCGGCAACCACGCCGGAAGCGATGTGGCGATGAACCTCCTAGCCGTAATCCTTATCCTCGCCGGCGTCGGCTACATATATATCACCGTCAGACATTGACCGGCTCTATGCCCCTCCCGCGGCCAAGCTCGCGAGTTGCGGCGATCGCGCCGCGACCGGGACGATAGACTGATCGCAGCGGCGCTTTGGGAAGACGTCCGGCGTTTACCGCACCCATTCCTCGATCGACTCGCCCCCGTCGGGATCGTGATGGCGTGCCGTGCGACAGGCCGGCGCGGCCGCCAGCAAAACAAACGCGGCGACTTCAAGTTTAACTATCGAATTCAACCGCTGACAACAGAGGGCGACTATTGATGGTTTGGCGGGCTAACCAGGCCCGGACCGAGGAACAGCGGCATGATCAGCAGCGCTCAGATTTAATTGATCCGCGACGCCGACCCCGGCGCCGTCCTGCCGGGGATCGATACGCCGACCGGCAATCCCGATCCGACGGCGTCCCTCACGGATTACACCGAGATCACGCAAAATCCCCAGGGGGCTCCGTACGTTTACGAGCCCGCCAAAAACATGGTCCTGGTCACTCAGAACGGCGCTGTTCTGAGCGGAATCAACTTCGGCTCGGCGACCGTGGGGATCGACGCCAACAATGTAACCATTGAAGACTGCACATTCACCGGGACGACGAGCTATTGGGCGATCACCCAAGCGGCGACCGCCAGCAACACGACCGTTGAAAACTGCACGTTCCAGGGTTCCGAGTTGCCGACTGAAATAAATGACTGGATCGCCGCCACGCAAAGCATAACGATCAAAGATAACTCGTTTCTCGATTTGCCGACCGACGCGATCGATATCCGTCAGGGCGTCGTCACCGGGAATTACTTTAGCGGCGCGGGATTCGCCGCGGGGGCGCATTCCGATGCGATTTGGGTGACGGATTCCACGGGGCCGACAACCATCACCGACAATTTCATCGATGGGACATACACCGCCAGCGCCGCCGCCAACGCGAATAGCGACATTCGCCTAACGACCGAAGAGGGCAATCTCAGCAATGTGACAGTGTCGGGCAATTGGCTTCTTGGCGGCGGATATGCAGTCGAAACCGGCAACGGAGCCAACCTTACCTACGCGTTCAGCAACATATCAGTCAGGAACAATTACACCGGCTTTTCCTGGTACGGCGCATATTGGAACGGCAATTCTACGATCCCTTCGGCAACAAATATAACCGTGACTGGGAACCCGATCGTCAGCTATTCGAGCTCGACCTCCTCAGCCCAGGCCCTCGCGGCGTATAAGAGCGGTCTCGTCTCGGCGACGGATGTGACCGCCGCGACCCTCGCCGGCCAAACCCTCACGAGCGTCTCATCCGCCCCGACCACGCTGCTCGGCAATGATCTGGCGACGACCTTTGTCGGATCGACCAACGAAACCAATTTCGTCAGCGGATACGGCGGACATCACTTGGCAGCGGGGTCGGGAGCGAACATCTTCACCTACCTCGCCATCTCGGATTCGACCCCCGGCAGCACCGACACGATCTACGGCTTTGATTCCGCCAAGGACGTCATCGACCTCAGCCGGATCGACGCCAACATCACGACTCCGGGCCTTCAGCATTTCACCTTCATCGGCTCCGCTCCGTTCAGCGGGCGGCGCCCAGGTGCGCTATCAGCTCGATCCGGCGCGGGACATCACCTATGTCGAGGCCGACCTGGCCAGCGATTCCACGACCGATTTCGAAATCGTCCTCATGGGGCTCGTGCCGCTCACCGCCTCCAACTTCGCGCTCACGGCGGCTCAATCTGCCGCCGACAGCGCAAATGGAGCCGCGCTGACCGACGCCAAGGTTCAAACGCCGGCCGGAGGGCCGACGGAATACGCCTACACGAACGTCAAGGGCCAGAACTATTCTTCCTACGAATCCTTCGACGGCGCACTCAACGGCTTCGTCGGCGTCGCCGCCCAAGTCCTGAACTTCAGTTCCACCAGCGACGAACTGCGCCTTTACGATCCGGGCATCACCGTCGCCAGGGGCGGGGGCGTCGAAACCGTTCAGGCGGGGAAGGGCGCGGATCCGTTCAGCTACCATCCCGTCGAGACGATCGACGCGGCCACCAGCGGCGCCGAAACCTTCGTCTTCGGGACCAACTTCGGCAATGAAACGATCCAGGGATTTGCCGCGTCGGGAACGGCGCCGGACACGATCCAGCTGGCGACGTCGTCGTTCTCCTATCTCACCGCCGGCATGACCCAGGCACAGGATCTGGCGGCGGTTCTCGCCAAGGCCAGCGGCGGCTCGTCCGGCCTGACGATCGCCGATTCTCATGGCGACAGCCTCACGCTCGCGGGCCTCGCTGCCGCGACGATCGCCGCCAACCCGACCGCGATCAATTTCGCCTGAGCGGCCGAAGGGGCCTGGCTCAGCCGGGATTCGCCGCCCCCGACGGCGTCCGTATCGCCCGCAGGCGGGAGCGGCGGCGGAACGGCCACGCGATCAGGTGCGTCGCCGCCCAGCCCCAGAACGCGGCCAGGCCCGCGGCGGCGAGCGCGCCGAGTGTGAGCGGAGCGGCGGGTTCGTAATTGTCGAGCGTGCCGCGCGCGATTTCGGGATCGAAGTCCTTGGCCACAACGGTCAGGCGGGTCAGCGGACCGCCGGAGGTGATCGCCGCAAGCTGCTTGGTGAGCCGGTTGGCGCGGTCGATCGCCTCGGCCATATCCTTGCCGCGCTCTCGGGCCAGCGGATCGTCGTTTTCCGCGAGCCGCCTCAAGCCCTCGGCCGGCGTCAGGTTCTGGCGGCGAGCCTCGGCGTCAAACTGGGCGATGATCCGGTTGAGCTCCTCGAGCGCGCCCCCCATGCGCTGGAGGTATTGCTGCGCGAATTCCGGCCCTTGCGAGCCGATGAGTTCGGCGAGCACGGCGATCGCCAAGGCAAGTCTGCGGGCAAACATGGGCTTTTCCGTTCATGCGTCCGAATGGATAGCCGCCGCGGACGCAGCTGCGTTTTGCCGCCGATCAAACGGCGCTATGCTGTCTCGGCCGCCGCCTGGCGGGCGCCTCGAGCGCCGACCAGCCGGGGGCGCAGTCTCTTTCTCCTGAAGGACATTCATTGGCGGACATTTCCATCGGCGTCGTCACCATATCCGACCGCGCCTCGCAAGGCGTCTACGAGGACAAGGGGGGGCCCGGCGTCGAGGCCGCGCTCGCCGAGCTTCTCCTGACTCCGTGGCGGCCGGAGCGGAGGCTCGTCCCCGACGAGCGGCCGGCGATCGAGTCGGCTCTGATCGCGCTCGCCGACCGCGCCCGCTGCCCGCTGATCCTGACGACGGGCGGCACCGGGCCGGCGCCGCGCGACGTGACGCCGGAAGCGACCGAGGCCGTCTGCGACCGGGTGCTGCCCGGCTTCGGCGAATTGATGCGCGCGACGAGCCTTGCCGAAGTGCCGACCGCCATTCTGTCGCGCCAGCTCGCGGGCGCCCGCGGCTCGAGCCTCATCATCAATCTGCCGGGCAAGCCGGCGGCGATCCGCACCTGCCTCGACGCGGTGTTCGCCGCGGTCCCCTATTGCATCGACCTCATCGGTGGGCCTCGGCTGGAGACGAACCCGCAATTCTGCCGGGCGTTCCGTCCGAAGGCCTGAGCGAAAGTCGTGGCGGATTTCGGTCTTCGTCAGGTAAAAAGAGCCTGGAAAGGTCAGCGCCGCCGGCATGTCCATCGCCGTTGAGATCAAGGAACCCGAAGCCGACGTGCGCGCGGCGATGCGCGAACTCGGACGCCGGGCGCGCGCCGCCGCCCGCGGGCTCGCCAACGCGCCGCCGGAGACGAAGAACCGCGCGCTTCATGCCGCGGCGCGCGCCTTGCGCCAACGCGCGGCCGAGATACTGGACGCCAACGCCCTCGATCTCTCCGAGGCTCGCGCCAAGGGCCTGAGCCCGGCCTTGATCGACCGGCTGGCGCTCGATCACGTCCGCATCGAGGCGATCGCGCGCGGCCTCGAGGAGGTCGCGGACCTGCCCGATCCTGTCGGGCGGGTGCTGGCGACCTTCACCCGGCCGAACGGCCTCGTCATCGAACGGGTGGCGACGCCGCTCGGCGTCGTCGGCGTCATTTACGAGAGCCGGCCAAACGTCACCGCCGACGCCGGCGCGCTCTGCCTCAAGAGCGGCAACGCCGTGGTGTTGCGCGGCGGATCGGACAGCATTCATTCGTCCGCCGCCATCCATGCTTGCCTGGTCGATGGCCTGAAGGAAGCGGGGCTGCCCGAGGCGGCGATTGCGCGCGCGCCCTTCGCTTCGCGCGAGGCGGTCGGCGAGATGCTCAAGGGCCTCGACGGCGCGCTCGACGTCATCGTGCCGCGGGGCGGAAAGAGCCTGGTCGACCGGGTCCAGCGCGAGGCGCGCGTGCCGGTGTTCGCCCACCTCGAAGGCGTCGTGCATGTCTATGTCGACCGGGCGGCGGACGCCGACAAGGCGTTGAAGCTCGTCGTCAACGCCAAGATGCGGCGCACCGGAATTTGCGGCGCGGCCGAGACGCTCCTGGTGCACCGCGCCGTCGCCCCGCGCCTGCTCAGACCGCTGATCGCGGCGCTGATCGAGGCCGGCTGCGCCGTGCGCGGCGATGCGGCGGCGCTTAAGGCCGATCCGCGCGTGACGCCGGCGAGCGAGGAGGACTGGCGGACCGAGTATCTCGACGCGATCATCGCCGTGCGCGTCGTCGACAGCCTCGAGGCCGCGATCGACCATATCGAGACCTACGGCTCGCACCACACCGACTGCATCGTCACCGAGGACAAGGCCGCCGCCGAGCGCTTCTTGAAGGAGGTCGACTCGGCGATCGTCATGCACAACGTCTCGACCCAGTTCGCGGACGGGGGCGAGTTCGGCTTCGGGGCCGAAATCGGCATCGCGACCGGGCGCCTGCACGCGCGCGGGCCGGTCGGCGTCGAGCAGCTCTGCAGCTTCAAGTACCGGGTGCGCGGCGACGGGCAGGTGCGGGCGTGAGGGGCTTGGGCGCGGCTTCGGCCGGCCGCCAAGACCGAAGCCAAATTTAGCCAAACCGAGCAAAGCCAGGCAAAGGCCGAGCCAAGAAAATCCAAGAAAAAGGCCTGGATTTCCTTGGATTGGCTTCGCCGAATCAGGATTTTTCAACGGGTTGCGCCGACCCCCCAGGGCAAAAAATTCTTCTTTGCTCCCGCTCAGCAGCAAAATCGATATCATCCTGTGGTTTGCTGGCCGGCGCCCAACCCGCGACGTCCCGCGCGCGCTTAGGGATGGGGTGTCGATCGCGAAATCCATGGCGGGAGCGATCATAGCAGAGTTTGTGATTTACAGAAAGAGGTTTGCCGGGTTTTTTGGCTTTTGGCTGTTGCTCCGCTGAGGGTCGCAAGGAATCATGGCCGGCCTTGACCTGGACAAGCCCGGCCATGACGCATTGGTTCGAGGCACAATCGGTGAATTGACCATCAACAACCAACGCGGAGCCGGCGGAAATTTTCACCACGCCACTTGCGCCCGTCACGATAAGATATATCTTAGCGTACGACATATCGTGATATGTCTTAGGAACGAAAGGAGTAACACAATGTTCCATCGTCATTTTGACGATCATGTTCGCCACCACCGCCATGGAGGCTTCGGGCGCGGGCCGTTCGATCGCTGGCGCTCGCGTGGGCCGGGAGTGGGCGGCCGCGAGGGCCGGATGTTCGACGGCGGCGAATTGAGGCTCGTGATCCTGGCGCTGGTGGCCGAGAAGCCCCGCTACGGCTACGAGATCATCAAGGAGCTCGGCGAGCGGGTCGGGGGCGAATATTCGCCAAGCCCCGGCGTCGTTTATCCGACGCTGACCATGCTCGAGGAGACAGGCTACGCCAGCGCGAGCCAGGATCCGCAGGGGCGCAAGCTCTATACGCTGACGGAAGAGGGCGGGAAACTTCTCGCCGACAACAAGGCGCAGATCGACGCCATCTTCGCTCGGTTCGGCGATAGCGACGAGGGCCGGTTCGCGGGCTTCGTCTCGGTCAAGCGGGCGACGCTCAACCTGCGCGCCGCGCTTCGCCAGCGCCTGCGTGGCCGCCCCGCCACGGAGCAGCAGCTCCAGGCGATCGTCGACGCGCTCGACGCGGCGGCGAAGGCGATCGAACGGGCCTGAGGGCGCCGGGTTGTGGGGCGCCGTCGCTGACCGCGCCGGGCCGGGTCGGCGACCCGGCCCTACAAGGCCGGCGGGAACTTGTGGGGCGCGGTCGCTGACCGCGCCTGGCCGGGTCGGCGACCCGGCCCTACAGGGCGAGCCCTTCGGAAAGTTGACAGGCCGTTAACATTGGCGGCACAGTCATTAGGTAGAACTACCTACTGCTTCGGTCGCGCGACGTTATTGACAGCAAACAGCGCGCCGTTTCCGCCGGAAGCGGGCTGGTTTTCGGGGTCGGTCAATCGTCAAATTCGCGCCGCCAAATGGCTGGCGCGCATAATCCAATCTAACGCGTGAGTGCTGCTGAACATCGTTGAATCGAGCAAGACCCGAAGGGGGTGTTGCGATGGTCGACGCGGAGCAACTCATCAAGCTGATCTATGACGGCGTCGGAGACGCCGCCGCCTGGAACGACGCTCTGGCGAAATTCGCCGAACTCGTGCGCGCCGCGGGCGTCGGGCTCGGCATCCAGGACATGAAGACCCATGAGTTCCGCAGCCTCGGCTATTTCGGGATCGATGGGAGCCTGAATCCGACCTACCGGCGTCTCGCGCCCGGCAACCGGATTTGGCAGGAGATCGCCGCGCGGAAGCAGGCGCTGACCGACCAGATGGTGGTTCGCAAATCCGAATTCGGCGAACCGAGCTTTATCCGACTGGTTCGCGCCGCAGCGCTTTCACAGCGTGATGGCGGCCCCGGCCTTGTTCGAGGTCGACGCCTCGGCGGTCATTGTGGCGTTCGGCGACAAATCGCGCGGCGACTTTGAAGCTGCCGATCTGGAGCGGGCCAAGCGTTTCGCCGGCCATTTCGGGGCCGCGCTTCGATTTCGGTTCGCCCAGGAGCGGACGGCGGCCGAGCTTGCGGCGGTCAATTTCATCCTCGACGAGCTGCCGGACGCGATTTTCCTCGTGAGCCTGGCGGGGCTGGTCCGGCACGCCAACGCGGCCGGCCGGTGAATGCTTGACGCGGGGACGCCGGTGCGCTCGCATCAGGGCCGCCTCGAAATTCACCCCCGAACCCGCCGACCGGCTGATCGCCTGCTCCCGCGTCGCGTGGCGAGATTCGGCGTGCCGAAGCCGGTCGCGGGTCGTGGGTCATTCAGCTCCGTCTCGAGCGCGCGACGGTTTGGCCCGCTCGGTGGCGACCTCATCGTCGTTCGCGTCATCGACCCCGACCGGCGCGGACAGCCCCTCGACCCGGTAAAACTGGGCCGGCGCCTGGGCCTGACCGCCCGTCAGGCTGAGGCCGTCGCCGCGCTGGTGAAAGGCGGCTCGGAGGAAAGCGCCTCCGCCGGGCTTCACGTCAGCTAAGGCGACCCTGCACACGCATCTGAGCCGCGTCTACGGCCGCCTCGGCGTTCACAACCGGGCCGAGCTCATTGCGCTGCTCGCCCGCCACGGCTTCGACGTGATCGCCGGGCGAGGGCGGCGAAAAAATTTGACTTTTGTCATCTCCGGAGATGACGCGCGGGCTGGCGGGCTGAGGTAGGATCGCTGGGTTCTATCGGGGAACGTGTCTCGGGGGATCCGGAACAGGGGGCAGTTATGAAGTCATAACGACCCTTACGGCCGCGACGTGTTTGAGCGCAATCGGGATGGCGGCCTTTGGCGGCGAGGAAGCGCAGGCTGGAATTACGTCAATCACCGGGAGCACGTATCTCTCGTCTGACGAGAGCATCTTCTTTTCCGATCCCGGTGGTCTGGGGACTATCCCGGTGTAATAGTAGCGATTAATTCCGGTCCGAATTTTTCTTCCACTGTGACGTACGATACAAATTTTGATTTCCAGCCTAATGGCGTTCGTCTTGTACTTACTGTTACCAACACTTCAAGCTTCTCATGGACGGGCTACCATATTTTTGTCGGGGACGCAACAATATCCTGAACCGAATTGGTTAGGAGCCGTGACGCTTTCTCCTCCTAGCTTCTGTCGTACCCGCGTCGGCGATCGCTGCGTCGACCACTTCGGTCACAGGCGGCGTAAACATAAGCTTCAGCACTTTAGGCCCCCCACTAGCGCCTGGTCGGTCTTTCTCGCCTAATTTATTTCCGGAACAGTTGAGCGCGAATGGCGGCACTTTTGATCTCTCCGGAGAGGCTTTGACGTCCCCGAGCCCTCGACCTGGGCGATGATGCTGGCTGGATTTGTGGGGCTAGGCTTCGCTGGGTATCGCAGGACGAAGAAGCGTCGCGCGACACTGGCGGCGGCCTGAATGAATGTCGGCCGCGATTTCGACCTCGGAGAGACCGCGGCAAGACGGTCTTTCCGCCCGAGCCCCGTCCGCTCCACCCCCGAGCTGGCGGGGCTCGGCGTCACCGAGGCGACCCTGCACACGCACCTGAGCCGCGTCTAATTAGGGCAACCGGGCGAGCCGATGGCGTTGCTCGCGTGACACGGGTTCGATGTGACTCCGGCGGGGGCGGCGGAAAAATTTGACTTTTGTCATCTCTGGAGATGACGCCGAAGTTGATGAGCTGACGTAAGCTGGGCGTCACTCATTTGGGGAATGTGCGTGTCGACGCAAACCTCATTTGATTCAGGTGAGAGTGGGGGAGCGCATTGCTATGAAAATGAAACTAGCTCTTTCGGCCGCTATATTTCTTGTTTTTGCGAGCACGGCCTACGGCGCTGTGATCGTCCAACATTCCGGAAGCACCGATCCAGGCACGGAAGGTTTCGTCAACAATGGTGGCGACCTACCCGTATACGGCACTGCGGTCACAAACGCATGGAACGTGAGCGGGATCTTACTGTCGCACATACAATGAATATTTGCTCTCTCCGGCTCAATCGGCGGCGCTCTCGTCCGAAGAATGGACGTTGACAGCAACAATCCAGAATTTGTCGACCGGAACGGGATTTGGTTTTGGTATATATGCCGACGTCCTGGTCGGCGAGTCAGCGATACGATATTGATCTTTCGGCTGATGGTGCGGGCAATCAGGTACTGTCTGACGATAGCTCCTCGCCGCTACACGATTGCAGGCTTAGGTACTGATTATGCCACGTCAAAGTGGTTTACGAGCCCTACATCTCACACCGTCGACTACTACGTTAAATGGCGCATTAGCGATATCCAAATAGTCCTGGCGTTAGCGAGAACTTTCCGTCAGTTCTATTTGGCGGCGTGGACGGTAATTTCATATCTTGTCTCTTTAACAACGGTCGTCCCGAACCCTCCACCTGGGCGCTGATGCTCGTCGGTTTCGGCGGGCTTGGACTGTCGTCGCTCTTGAGGGCGAGGGAAGGGGCGGGTGAACCACGGCGGCGTAGAGCCGGCCGTCTCCCATCGCGCGCATCCTTCAAGGCCGCCTTCGGGCGGTCTTTTTTTGCTCGACGCGGTCGCGAAGGTGATCGAGCGGCGGCGCCGGATTGTGGGGCGCGGTCGCTGACCGCGCCGCGGCCGGGTCGGCGACCCGGCCCTACAAAGGGGCGGATCATCAATCCCTCCTCAGAGCGGCATTCATCGCATGAAGGGCGCAATCTCGCCTGCGTAGGGCCAGTCCTCGGGTGACTGCGCGTAGCCCGGCGCGGACCGGGTTCTCGCGCACGTACGTCCATTTCGAGCCGTAGCTCTCGTCAGAACGCAGAAGATGATCGAAGAACTCGCTCTGCCAAAGCGGGGCAGGCAGGCCCGAATTCCGGAGGATCGCCTTTGCTGTCCATTGCTTGAAGCCGCCGACGAAGTCGATTTCCCGCGCTGCGTTTCGTCGCAGACGCAGAAGAAATGAACGTGGTCCGGCATGACGACGAAGCGGCCGACGCTCCAGCCGTATCGCGAGGGCGCGCCCTCCCACTCGGAGCGCAAGACAGCGAATGCAGCATCGTTGTTCAGGAGAGGCCTGCGCTTCGCGACGCAAATGGTGATGAAGTCGATTGGCGATTCGATTGATATCGCATCGAGACGCCTGAGATGTTTTCGGGCGCGCATCCTGTTCATTCGCCGTCGCCTGCGGCTCGCTGTAGGGCCGGGTCGCTGACCCGGCCGGGCGGTGTGGATAGGCCGTTCGTCAGGCGCCCGTCATTCGGCGGGGTCAACGACCCCGCCCTACAGGCGCCCGGCGTCTCAGCCCGCCGCCGCCAGTGATCCAGCTTTCGTCTTGTTGTTCTCGTGCCGGACGCGGGCGACGAGGGGATGGTGGCCCTCCTTTTTCGCCCAGTCGATGGCTTCCTTCTGGGTCTTGAAGGTCTTGAGAACGTGATCCTTGTGATCCTCGATCACGTAATCCTCGATCGGCTCGCCCTCCTTGCGCCCCTTGGGGCGCGGCTTCGATATAGACGTTCGGCATGCTGTTCCTCCCGGCATTCCTTGCGGCGGAGAATTGCACAAAGCCACGCCGTGCGCCAGACGACCGGCGGCCCTGGCTCAGACGTACCGGATGGTCGTGAACATGCCCGCGTCGAGGTGATAGAGCAGGTGGCAGTGCAGCGCCCACCAGCCCGGATTTAAGGCGTCGAAGGCGACGGTCACGCGCCGCCGGGCGGGACCAGGACCGTGTCGCGCACCGCGCCGGCGAAGCGCTCGCCGTCGATCTCGACCACCTGAAACTCATGCCCGTGCAGATGCATCGGATGGGGCATCGGCGTCTGGTTGACGAAGGCGAGCTCGACCCGCTCGCCCTCGGCGACCGGAAGCGGCGGGACGTCCGGGTTCCACACGACGTTGTTGATCGACCAGACGTAGCCGGCCATCTCGCCGGTCAGATTAAGCGTGTGGACGCGGTCCGCCTTGCGCGGGGCGAGGGGCTTCGCCGCGCGCAGGCGTCCGCTCGAGATCGAGGGTCAGCGCCGGCGAGGCCGTCTCCGCCTGGACAGGCAAGCGGGCGACCGGCGCGTTGCCGGCGACGAGCACCATTCCGGTCCGGTTGCGCTCGCCTTCCACCAGGGCCAGCACCGGATAGGCGGCCGGGCCAGACGGCAGGGCGACGCGGATGTCCAGCCGCTGGGCGACCGCGATCGGGAAGCGTCGGCCGCGGATCGGCGCGACCTCGAAGCCGTCGACCGCGATCAATTCGCCGTCGAGCTGGCCGAGATCGATGTGGAAGTTGCTCATCGCCGAGCTGTTGATGATGCGCAGGAGCACGCGCCCGCCCGGCTCGACCCTGACGATTTCGGGATCGGCGAGGGTGCGGAAATTGGCGAGGAAGGCGTCGTATTTGACGTCGTTGAGGTCGGGCGCGCGGCGGCCTCTCGCCTTCGACATCTCATGCCCGCACATCGTCATCCAGCCTTCGCGCGACCGGCCGCCGCGCCCTTCGCCCATGCCGGCCATCGAGCCCGGCTTCCGAGGCCGGCGTAATATCTCTTCGGGCGGGGTGAAGCTGAAATCGGCCAGCATCACCACGACCTCCTGCTCGTCCGCGAGGTCGCGCTGATCGTGGATGATGAGCGGCGCGGTCATCAGGAGCTGCTCCTGCAGGCCCTCGTGCGAGTGCATCCAGAACGTGCCGCCGAAGTTGAGCGGGAAGTCGTAATCTGCGCTGCCGCCGGCGGGAATCGGCGGGCCCGAAATTCCCGGCACGCCGTCCTGCCGCCAGGGCGGCGTGAGCCCGTGCCAATGGATCAGGCTTGGCTTGTCGATGCCGTTCTCGACCCGCACCCGAAACGGCTTGCCGACCTCGGTGGTGAGGCCGAACGTCCCGTCCGGCTGGCGAATGCCGTAGACCGACGCCGTCTTGCCGTTCACCTCGATCGAGCGCCGCTGCAATCTGAGGATGGTCTGGGGCGGCGTTGCCTGCGCCCGGCCGGCGATCGGAGACGCCGCCACGGCCGCGGCGCCGCCCGCGATGACGGCTCGGCGGGACAGCATGGGAGAGCCTCCTGGAATAGGTCGATGGCCTGGGAAGGGGCGCGCTAAGAAACTAGCAAATCTCGGCTCGGATTGGAACGCATTGCGTCGGCCGGCAATTGACTTCATGCCGTTTCTGACCCATCTCTAAGGGTCCGCAGAGCGCAGGCTTTGAACGGGGGGTTTGCGCGCGTGCTTATGCGGCGGCGCGGATTCGAACGCCAACAACAGGAGAGTGGCCATTCGTCGACCTATGAAAGCAACCGCGCAGCCGGAAAAGGAAGGGCCGCGCACCAATCGAGACATTCGCGCCATCCAGGTTCAGCTTATTGACGCCGACGGGCACAATCGCGGCGTCATCAATCTCTCGGACGCCCAGCAGCTCGCCGACGACGCCGCCCTCGACCTGGTCGAGATCGTTCCGAACGCGACCCCGCCGGTCTGCAAGATCCTCGACTTCGGCAAATACCGCTTTCTCGAGCAGAAGAAATCCGCCGAGGCGCGCAAGCGTCAGAAGGTGGTCGAGGTCAAGGAAATCAAGCTGAGGCCGGGCATCGACGACCACGACTACGAAGTGAAGATGCGCTCGGTGAAACGGTTCTTCGACGAAGGCGACAAGGTCAAGGTGACGCTGCGCTTTCGCGGCCGCGAGATGGCTCACCAGGACATCGGCTTCAAGCTTCTCCAACGGGTGAGGACCGAGACCGCGCCGATCGCCAAGGTCGAGGCCGAACCGTTGATGGAAGGCCGCCAGATGACCATGGTGCTGGCGCCGAGGTAGGCCTTGTAGGGCGGGGGCGTTGAGCCTGATTTGGCGCGGCCGGCGACCGCGCCCCACAGGAGTCACGTGGAGTTGAAGTCGCGGCGGGCGCGGAAGATGGCGCCGGCGCGACGGTTGCTGTACTGACATGTCAGTCCCTCTGCCCGAGGGACTGTTTTTTTGCAACGGCCGCGGAGGGCCGGGGGACATGACGACAGCGCCGACCTATGCCGATGGCGTCGCCGAAAGGCGGCGCGGCGCCAAGACCGCGACGCTCGGCGTTTTGATCGCGCTCAGCGCCTCGCACATGCTCAACGACGTGATGCAGTCGCTCGCGCCCGCGCTTTATCCGGTCTTCCGGCAAGAGTTCGCGCTGAGTTTCTTCCAGATCGGCCTCATCACCTTCGTCTTCCAGCTTACCGCCTCTTTCCTTCAGCCGCTGATTGGGCTGAGACTCGACAAGCGGCCGCTGACCTGGATCCTGCCGCTTGGCATGTCCTTCACTCTCATTGGGTTGGTGCTGCTGGCTTTCGCCAGTTCCTACGTTCTGATCCTTCTTGCGGTGGCGGTGGTCGGAATCGGCAGCGCGGTGTTCCACCCGGAAGCCTCGCGCGTCGCCCGAGCGGCTTCGGGCGGGCGGCACGGCTTCGCCCAGAGCCTGTTCCAGGTCGGCGGCAATTTCGGCCAGTCGCTCGGGCCGCTGCTCGCGGCTTTCATCGTCGTGCCCTTCGGGCAGCACTCGGTCGCGGCCTTCACGCTGCTCGCGCTGGCGGCGGTGATCATTCTGACGGGTGTGAGCCGCTGGTACGCGGCGGTTCGGGCCCGGCCGCGCAAGGCGACGACGGCGGCGGCGCCCGCACACCCGCGCAAGGTCGTGGTCCGCACGCTCTTCGTGCTGGTGGTGATGCTGTTCTCGAAGGTGCTCTACCTCTCGAGTCTCAACAGCTATTACACCTTCTACCTGATCCAGACCTTCGGCGTGTCGATTCAGAGCTCGCAGGTGCTGTTGTTCGTGTTCCTGGCCTCGGTCGCCGCGGGCACGTTCCTCGGCGGCCCGCTGGTCGATCGCTTTGGCGCGAAGTTCGTGATCTGGGGGTCGATCCTCGGCGTCCTGCCGTTCACGCTACTCCTGCCGCATCTCGGGCTTACCGGGACAGTGATCAATTCGATCGCAATCGGGCTCATCATTTCGTCGGCCTTCTCGGCGATGATCGTCTACGCGCAGGAGCTGACGCCGGGCAATGTCGGGGCGGTGGCGGGACTGTTCTTTGGCCTCAGCTTTGGCCTCGGCGGCGTTGGCGCGGCGTTGCTCGGCATGCTGGCCGACATGACGAGCCTCAACTTCGTCTATCAGGTCTGCGCCTTCTTGCCCGCAGTCGGCCTCCTCGGCGGCTTCCTGCCGACCGACCCCGGCAAGGCGGTCGCGGCGACTAAGGGCGCCTAGCGCTTCGCTCCTTCGCGCTGGAGCGTGCTGAAGCGTGCGCTGAGGAGAGTCTCACGCCTCAAGCGCGTCGACAAACGGAGCGTTCGACATCGGCCGGGCGCCGCTTTCGGCAATCAGCGCCTGTTGTTCAAGCTTGACGCCCTCGCTCCCGCCGACTTCGCCGATGAAGCTCTCGACGCTGACGACCATGTTCTCCTCGAACATGCCGTCGTATCCCCAGGACTCCCAGTCCGCCACATAAGCGACGCTGGGATATTCGTCGACCATGCCGGCGCCGTGGACCATCATCATATAGCGGTTCGGCACATAGGCCTCCGGAACCGGCCAGCATCGCTCGGCGAATTCCCGGAATGACAGGCCCGGCTTGATCAACCCGATATTCGTCAGGACTTGCTCCTGCGCCACCGCATAGAGCTTCCGCTGCTCCGGCGTTGGCCGCTTTCCGGGACAAACAAGGGTTCGAGAAATATCGGCGAGGTAGCCGAACGGCCCCACCATATCGGTGTCAAACCCGACCAGGTCGCCCGGCCCAATCACCCGGTTGCCGCACTCCTGGAACCACGGATTGGTGCGTTCGCCGGAAGCCAGCAATCGGCACTCGATCCACTCCCCATCGTGGGCGATGTTGGTTTCGTGCAGGATGCTCCAGAGCTGGTTTTCGGTAATTCCGGGACGCAAGGCTCGCCGCATCCGCTCGACGGCGACGTCGCATACGTCCATCGACAGGCGCATGCATTTGATCTCATCCTGCGTCTTGATGATCCGAGCCTGTTCGATCGGCTCTTGCGCGTCGAATAGACGCAGGCCCCCGTCGATCAGAAGCTGCGCGCCCCAGGGCTCGCACCGGTCGACCGCCAGGCGCTTGTTGCTCCGTCCATATTCCTCCATGAGGCCAATCACATCGGAGGCCCAGCGGCAGGCCTTTTCCGCAACGCGCGGCCCGGCGAGGAAGTAGAACCAGGAGACGCTCTCTCGCTGCTCGCCGACGCTCTCCAGGTCCTTGTTCAGATGGGTTGAGCTGCCGAATTCGAAGAGAACGACGGGTCCGTCGGTCGGAACGAACGCGTAGCGGCCGGGCGAATGCATGGTCCAGACGGCCATGTTGCGCGACCCGGTCGCGTAGCGAATGTTTATCGGGTCGGACAGGAGAGCGCCGGCATAGTCGCGTTTGGCCAATTCATGCCGCAGTCTCGCGAGCCGCTCCCTGCGCATGCGAGGCTCATCGATCTCCGCCATGCGGGACGCGATATCGAGCCCAAGCGGCGCAGCCTCCACCCGATCGGAATTCGTCGACTCCGGCGCCCGGGCGCGGGCTGTCTCAAGGATTCGGCTCATATTGGTCGCGCCCCGCAATAAACTGAGACATGAAAGCAGTTCTGGGCGCCATTCGCCAGCGGAGACATCCTTGCCGTCGAACCGGCTTCATATTTTCATTGCAGCGTCGTCTTGTCGGTCTCCCAGCCACTCTACCGCCACAATCGCGGCCTCATGTGAGAATGAACATTCATTCTCACGTGGTTCGGCATGTCGGTCACTTCGATTTCGGCTGGGCGGCGGCAGGCGGACGCCGACCGGCGCGAACGCATCCTCGAGGGCGCCGAGCGCGCCTTTGTCCGCCACGGCTTTCACGCCGCGACGATGCAACATGTCGCCGACGAGCTCGGCATGAGCGCCGGCAATCTCTACCGATACTTTCCGTCGAAAGAGGCGATCGTCGAGGGCCTGTGCGCGGTCGACCAGGCGAGCCGCGCTCAGGCGTTCGCTGAGCTTATGGCCGGCAAGGGCGATATCATGGAGGCGATGTGCGCCGCGCTGCGCCGCCACTGCCTCGACAAGCCGCCGGAGAAGGCTCGCCTGATCGTCGAGATCTGGGCCGAGGCCGGCCGCAACCCTAGGGTGGGCGCGCTCTCCCGTCAGATCGACGCCGACGTGCTCGCGGGGGTTGAGAAACTCATGGACGCGGCGAAGGCGGCGGGCGTGGCCTCGCCGCGGCTCGATTCGCGTTTTGGCGCGCGGTTCTTCTTCACCTTCGTCGCCGGTCTCTTCAAGCGGATCGCGGTCGAGGCCGATTTCGATCAGGAGGCGGAAGCGCCGGTGGCGATCGGCGTCCTCAGGGCGCTGTTCGCCGGCAAGCTTTCGCCAGACCCGGCGACGCCCGGCGAGGAGGCCTGACGATGCGCCGGGCCTTGATCATCGCCGCAGTCGTCGCGATCGCCGCGACCGGCGGCGTCTTTGCGACCGGCGCCTTTGCGCCCTGCGCGCTCCCGCCCGCGCTCATGGCGAAGATCGCGCCGGGCAAGGCCGCGTCCTGCCCGGCGCCGGCCGCGGCCGCGGTCGATCAGCCCCGCGCGATCGAACCGCCGGCGGTCACCGTCGTGCCCGCGACAAAGCGCGAATTCGTCGATCGGCTGTTCGTCTCGGGAACATTGGTCGCGCGCGAGGAAGCGCAGGTCGCGGCGCGGGTCGACGGGCTGACGATCGTCGAGGTCGACGCCGAGGACGGCGATCTCGTCCGGCAAGGGCAGGTGCTGGCCCGGCTCGATCGCACCCAGCTCGACGCGCTCATCAGCGAGAACGACGCGGCGACCAAGCGAGCCGACGCGGCGATCGACCAGGCGCGCAGCCTGATCGTCCAGTCGCAGGCGCAGCTGCAATTCGCCAGCGACGACTTCGACCGGGCGCGCAAACTCGCCGGCGGGGTGATGGCGGTCTCGACCATCGAGCAGCGCGAGACGGCGATGAAGACGGCGCAGGCTCAGCTCGCCGCCGCCCAGAACGCGCTGAGCGTCGCCGAGGCCGATCGCAAGAGCCGCGACGCGGAGCGGCAGGAGCTCCTGGTGCGGATCGACCGGACGGAGGTCAAGGCGCCTGTCGCCGGGATCGTCAGCCGGCGGTCGGCCAAACTCGGCGCCGACGCCTCGAGCACCGGCGAGCCGCTGTTCCGCATCATCGAGGACGGGGCGGTCGACCTCGAGGCCGACGTGCCCGAGCAGTCGCTCGCCCGGCTCGCGGCCGGCATGCCGGCGGAACTGAAGCTGCCGGGGGTCGAGGGCGCGGTCGCCGGCCGGGTGCGCCTCGTCAACCAGGAGGTCGACAAGGCAAGCCGCACCGGCAAGGTCAGGATCGCGCTCGAGGACGTGTCGCACGCCCATATCGGCGCCTTCGCGTCGGGCCAGGTCGAGCTCGTCCGCCGCGACGGCGTCGGCGCGCCGGCGACCGCCTTCGAACGCGAGGGCGATTCGGCGCGCCTCTATGTCGTGCGCGACGGCAAGATCGAACAACGGGAAGTGAAGCCCGGCATCGTCGACGGCGATTCGGTCGAGATCGAAAGCGGCGTCGCCGCGGGCGAGAGCGTGGTCGCGCGCGCCGCCGCCTTCCTCCGCCCAGGCGACCGCGTGCGGCCGATGCCCGAAGCCGCCGCGTCGGCGGGCGGCTAGGAGGCCTTTCCCCATGCGGCTCAACGTCTCGGCCTGGTCGATCCGCCGGCCCATACCGGCGGCGGTGGCGTTCGCGGTCCTGGTGATTCTCGGCCTCGTCAGTTTCCGGACGATGTCGGTCACCCGCTTTCCCAACATCGACATTCCGATCGTTCAGGTGCTCGTCACCCAATCGGGGGCCGCGCCGTCGGAACTCGAATCGCAGGTGACGAAAAAGGTCGAGGACGCCATCTCCAGCATCAACGGCGTCTGGCACATCATCTCGACCGTCACCGACGGCTCGTCCTCGACCATCGTGCAATTCAATGTCGGCTCGGTCGACATCGATCGGGCGCTCAACGACGTCAAGGACCAGATCGCCAAGATCCGCACCGACCTGCCGCGAACCATCGACGAGCCGATCATCAGCCGCATCGACATCGAGGGCTTGCCGATCGTTACTTACGCCGCTTCGGCGCCCGGGCTTTCGATCGAGCAATTGTCCTGGTTCATCGACGATTCGGTCGCGCGCGATCTGCAAAGCATCCGCGGCGTCGGCGAGGTCAAGCGGTTCGGCGGCGTCGATCGCGAGATCCGGGTCGCCCTCGATCCCGAGAAGCTGCTGGCGCTCGGCGTCACCGCCGCGACAGTGAACGAGCAGGTGCGCGCCGACAACGTCGATCTCGGCGGCGGGCGCGGCGAGGTCGCCGGCCAGGAGCAGGCGATCCGCACGCTCGCGGGAGCGCGAAAGCTGGAAGACCTCGCGGCGCTGCCGATCGCGCTTCCGGGCGGGCGCAAGGTCAGGCTCGACGAGCTCGGGACGGTCACCGACGCCGCGGCCGAGCCGCGCACCTTCACCCGGCTGTTCGACGAGCCGATCGTCGCCTTCGGCGTCACCCGCGCCAAGGGCGCGAGCGACGTGACCGTCGATCAACTGATCGCCAAGCGGCTCGAGGCCATCCAGGCCGCCCATCCCGAGGTGAAATTCACCAAGGTCGACACCCAGGTCGACAGCGAGCTCGGCAATTATCATTCGACGATGGAGACGCTGATCGAGGGCGCGGCTCTCGCCGTCGTCGTCGTGTTCATCTTCCTGCGCGACTTGCGCGCCACTTTGGTCACCGCGGTCGCGCTGCCCCTCTCGGTCATCCCGACCTTCTGGGCGATGGATGCGATCGGCTTCTCGCTCAACCTCGTGAGCCTGCTCGCGATCACGCTGGTGACCGGCATCCTGGTCGACGACGCGATCGTCGAGATCGAGAACATCGTGCGCCACATGCGCATGGGCAAGTCGGCCTATCGCGCCTCGCTCGAGGCGGCCGACGAGATCGGGCTCGCGGTGATCGCCATCTCGCTGTCGATCGCGGCGATCTTCTCCCCGGTCAGCTTCATGGGCGGCATCGCCGGCCAATATTTCCGCCAGTTCGGACTGACGGTCGCGATCGCGGTGATGTTCTCGCTCATGGTCGCGCGCTTCGTCACTCCGGTGATCGCCGCCTATTTCCTGCGCGCGCCGCATGACCGCGCCCACCGCGACGGCGCGGTCATGCGCTTCTATACCCGGCTCGTGCGCGCCTCGCTCAGGCGCCGTTGGCTGACCCTGTTCGCGGGCGCTTTGATCTTCGCCGCGTCCCTGTGGTCGACGCAGCTCCTGCCGTCCGGGTTCATTCCCGCGGACGATTACGGCCGCGCTCTCCTGGCGATCGAGCTGCCGCCGGGCTCGCGCCTCGAAGACACCGATCGCGCCACCCGTGCGATCTCGGACAAATTGCGCGCGATGCCCGAGGTGCGCTCGGCGTTGATTTTCGGCGGCAAAGTGCTCGGCGGCGCCGACGACGAGCCGCGCAAGGCGACGCTGGTCATCAACTTCGTCCACAAATCAAAGCGCCAGGCGACGCAGAAGGACCTGCAGCTGAGGATCGGCGACCTCCTCGCCGATCAGCCGGACATCCGGTACTGGTTCCTCAAGGACAATGGCCAGCGCGACCTGCAGCTGATCATCGCCGGCCCCGACATCGAGGTCATCAACACGACCGCCAACCAGATCGCGAGCGAGATGCGGTCGATCCCCACGATCGAGAACCCGATCTCGACGGCGGAGCTCGACCGGCCCGAATTGCGCATCACGCCGAAGCCGCAGGTCGCCGCCGACCTCGGGGTCTCGACCGAAGCGCTGTCCGACACCATCCGCGTCGCCACGCTCGGCGACATCGACGCCAATCTGGCCAAGTTCAACGCCGGCGACCGGCTGATCCCGATCCGGGTCGAACTCGACGAGGCGGCGCGGGCGCGGGTCGGGCTTCTGGAGGATCTGCGGGTGGCGACGAGCGGCGGCGCGACGACGCCGCTGTCCGTGGTCGCGGATTTCACGGTCAGCCACGGACCAACCGCGATCAACCGCTACGACCGCACGCGGCGGGTGACGATCGAGGGCGATCTGCGCGGCGATTCGGCGCTCGGCGCCGCGGTTGCGGCGATTCACGCGCTGCCGACCGCGAGGAGCCTGCCGCCGGGGGTCGAGATTCGCGAGACAGGCGACGTCGAGATCATGAGCGAGGTGTTCGCTTCGTTCGCCGCGGCGATGGGGGCGGGCCTGATGATGGTCTATGGGCTGCTGGTGCTTCTGTTCGGCAGTTTCCTGCAGCCGATCACCATCCTTATCTCGCTGCCGCTCTCGATCGGGGGCGCGATCATCGCCCTCCTGATCACTCACAAGGCGATGTCGATGCCGGTGGTCATCGGCATTCTGATGCTGATGGGCATCGTCACCAAGAATGCGATCATGCTGGTCGATTTCGCGGTCGAGGAGATCGGCCGCGGCTCGCCGCGCCTCGAGGCGCTGGTCGAGGCCGGCCGCAAGCGCGCGCGGCCGATCGTGATGACGACGATCGCGATGGCGGCGGGCATGTTCCCCTCGGCGCTGGGCTTGGGCGACGGCGGCGGCTTCCGCTCGCCGATGGCGATCGCGGTGATCGGCGGCCTCATCATGTCGACGATGCTGTCGCTGGTGTTCGTGCCGGCGGTGTTCACGGTGATGGACGACATCGGCCGGCTCGCCTGGCGCCTCTTCAGCCGCTTCGTCGGCGAGCAGGACGAACCGCACGCGCATGCCGGGCCTGCGCCCGCGATCAGGCAGCGTCCTGCTCCGGACGTGTCGATCGCGGCGGAGTAGGCTGGACTAAGGGCGCTTCACCACGAACCCCCGCGGCGGGGCGTAAAGGAGGGACCGCTTGATGCCCCCGCGAAAGCCGGCCGTGGTCCGGATTTCCGCTGTGAGATCCTTCGCCTCCTTCAGTGGAAGGCGCGGATCGACCATAATCTGACCGATCAACAGCGGCAAATGATGTCTCATATTGTGATGTCTTGACATCAAAGCGCTGCCCGTCGATGATGTCAAGAATGCGGACCACTCTCACGCTCGACGATGACCTGGCGGGTCTCCTCAAACAGCGCGCCCGGGAGCTTGGCGTTCCATTCAAGGAAGCCGTCAATCGCGCGATCCGCACCGGCTTGGGCGATGCGGCGCAGGCTCGACCCCACTCCTCGCCGAAGGTCATTGCGCACTCCTTCGGGTTCAGGCCGGGCGTCGATCTCGACAAGCTCGGGCAGCTCGCAGACGAATTGGAGGCCGAGGCCTACGCGGACAAGGCGAATGATTCTGCCCGACGTAAACGTTCTCGTTCACGCCCATAACTCCGATTCCCGGGTTCACGCGTCGGCCCGGCAATGGTGGGACGGGTGTCTCTCGGGCGTCGAAGGCGTTGGGCTCGCGTGGGTCACGATGCTCGGATTCGTGCGGATTACGACGAATCGCAGAGTGGTTGCGCGCCCGATTCCCATTCACGTGGTGATGGGGCGCCTTCAAAGCTGGCTAGCGCTGCCGCACGTTCACATTGCAGTGCCTTCGGAGTCCCACTTTACGCGGCTTCGCGCCCAGCTCGAGCGTCTCGGGACAGCGGGCAACCTCACGACGGACGCCCATCTCGCCGTCCTCGCAATGGAGCGCGGATATGTCCTCTATTCGACCGATTCCGATTTCGCCAGGTTTCCTGGGCTCCGCTGGGTCAATCCATGCAAGTAGTCCGGATCGGCGCGGGCCGATTGGCGCAAGCCGACGCCGGGTATTTGCGACATTTCGATCTTGTGAAAGTCGCGCCATAGGCACAGTCTCGCTGGCTATTAGGCCGTCATCCGGCGAAACTCGGTCCAAATTGCCTCAGAGGGGGCGAGAGTTGATTGCAAAGACCCGTGTCCTCCGGGGTGCCGCGTTTGCAGTGATGTGGCCATTGCTCGCGGCCGCCGATGAGGGCCGGCCCGTGACGGCGGCGGATCTGTCCGGCAAGACAGTTTGTTGGGAGGGCGGCCTCGTGACCACGTATTACGCCGACGGACGGCAATCAAACAATCGCGGGGGCCATACGATATGGTCAGTCCCCGAGCCAGGCCTGGTCAAATTCCGCCTCCACTATGCTCCAATGTTCGTCTTGCCCGATGGCCGCTTCCAGACCCACCGTTTTTTCGGCAGGTCGGGAGGATCGCTCACAAGTGCAGACATTTATACTGACCATTGGGGTACCGTTTGCAAGTAACCCCGAGGTCTAGACGGCCGGTCGCGAATCCTTAGGGACGGCGCCCGGCCGAGTCGCCATCGCTTCCCGATCAGACCTGCGGTCCGCCGGGAATGACAATGAGGCGAGTAGCGCCCTCAGCGCGTTGACCGCCGGGTCGACGACGAGGCCCATGACGCCGTGCGGATCGTGCGTGTGTCCCGAGACCCCGAAGGCGAGGCGGGGCGGCTCGACCGGGGGCATGCGCAAGCTGCCCATAAGCCAGTCCCAGATCGCCAGGCTTGCGCCGAGGTTGCAGTTGAAATGCGCCGGATCGGCGGAATGGTGAAGCTGATGGTGCGCCGGGCTCATGAACACCCGGCCCCAGACGCCGGTGAACGGAATCCAGATCTCGCTGTGCTGGAGCTGGGCGGTCAGATAGATGTAGGCGAGCATCAGCACGTTCTGGTCGAACAGCGTGAACGACACCGCCTGTCGCCCGAGCGCGTATTGCGCCGCGCCGCCGATCGCGCCGATGACGAGCGCGAGGTTGTTGGCGAGGATCAGCGAATCGAGCGGGTGGACGCGGAAGTTGACCAAGGGCGTCAGCACCTCGGCCGAATGGTGCGCCTTGTGCAGCTCCCACAGCGCCGGGATGCGATGCTTGAGCGAATGATCGACGAAGAAGCCGAGATCGTAAGCGAGAAAGAGCGCGAGCGTGCGCAGGGCGTTGAGCACGGCATCGGGCGCTTGCGGCTCAGGGCCGGGGCCGAGCGAGCGCGCGAGGAAGGCGGCGACACCGTCGCTGATCCATGAGGTCGAGACGACCGCCCAGCCGATGATCGCGCCGAGCGTCGCAAGGCCGATCACGCAATAGGCGAGGTCGGCGAAGGTTGAGCGGTGGAAGAGCACCCGGCGCGAGAAAACGGCGCGCGCCAGCGCCTTGAGGACCACCCGCCGGCCACGCCGTCTGCGCCGCCAGGCGAGCCAGGCGAAGGCGATCACAATCGCCGCGCCGAGCGAATAGACCGACGAGATCGATGCGGGCTGAAGGAGCGTCGCGGCCGCCGGCCGCAGCGGGGAGACGAGGGTTTCGACGACGGTCATCGGCGCGATGTCTTCTGGCCTTCGGATTCGGCTGGCGCGGCGCCCAACCGTTGGCGAATACGCTAAGGCTCGACGCTTAACGATTGATGCTTTCGATCGCCGCACGTCGCGTCCAGCGGCTCGCCGCGTCGGAGCAAAATGTGATCCAGATCACGGCGCGTCAGTGGCTTTTGAGCAATCTTCGCGCAAGAATGTTGGGTTAAGGGCTCTGAGAAAGGTGGGGAAATCGCTCGGGAGGCTCGCGCAACGCCCGCAGGTCAAGCGGCAAAAATGGAGGGGCCAGCATGTCCGGCTATTCTCTCGTGATCCTCATCTGCTCCAGCGCGCTCTCGCACTCGGACTGTCAGCCGAAGACCGCGACAGACGTGGTGCGTGGACCGGGGGTCGAAAATCCAATGATGTGCGGATTCAACGCGCAGGCGATGATCGCCAGGACTGATCTCGTTCGGGCAGACGGGACCGAGTACATCAAGGTGGTCTGCACGCGGTCCAAGAATGCGGACGAATGGACGGCCGAAGTCGAGGCGCGCAAGGCCGCGCTGCGGTCAGCCGAATTGACATCGGCAGATCGTTAGTCCTTCCGCCAACGATCGTCTGAGGACCTGCTTCGTTCCGCGAGCGGGATTGGACGCGACCGGAAGACCTCGCTGACGACGCGCGCTTGCTCTGGGCTGATCGCCAGCTTGGCAAAAAAGCCGTCGCGTCGCGAAACAATCGCCTCGGCGCGCAAGCCTTCCAGATCGGCGATATCTGCAAACGCCGCGTCAATCGCCGCCACCCGCGCGGCCGCCGCGGCCAGAAGCGTCATTTCTCGCCCCAGGCGAAAGGCGCCCGCATAGGCCCCGGACGGA
Organism: uncultured Alphaproteobacteria bacterium; assembly: GCA_963749715.1. Taxonomy (GTDB): domain Bacteria; phylum Pseudomonadota; class Alphaproteobacteria; order Rhizobiales; family Beijerinckiaceae; genus Roseiarcus. The sequence continues at coordinate 551,244 of CAVVNR010000001.1, read as the reverse complement.
TCGCGATCGGTTTCGGCGCCGATGTCGTTGCGTAAGGACGCGGCGCTCCAGGCAAGACCGGCGAGCCGGGCGCTCGAGCCGCGATAGCTCGCCATGTTCAAGAGAGCCCGCGCCGTGTCGGCGACGGCGATGATTCGGGTCGCGCCGTCGGCAAGGTCGAAATCCGCCTCGCGCACCGCGAGCTTGGCGGAAAGCTGCTGGACGCTCGCCGCTCCGAGGCTGCCGGGCAGAAGGATGGCGTCAGGCGCGTAACCCATGACCGCGTCGAGGTCGGCGTCGGTTTCGCCCGAATCGAGCGCGCTGACCTCGACGACGAGCGCCGGGCCCACGCCGCGGGCATCCTCTAGAAAGCGGGCCGTCGCGGCCCGCGCCGCCGCCTTTTCGCCGGGCGCGGATCGAGCGAGATCGACGATGATCGCGTCGGCGCCGCTCGCCAGCGCCTCGGCGAGCCGTTTCTCGTCCGCCGGAGCGACGATGAGCGAGCGCATTGGGCCAACTCAGGCGGTCAGCATCTCAGGTTCGCGGCGGCGCATGAACGCGGTGCGGCGGCACTCGGCGACCAGCGTTCCGTCCTGCTTGTACGCGCGGTGCCGGAATTCGACGAGTCCGGCGTCGGGCCGCGACTTCGAGGCGCGCACGCCGATCACCTCCGTTTCCGCGCGAACGGTGTCGCCCTCGAACAACGGGGCCGGAAACGCGACGTCGGTCATGCCGAGATTGGCGATCGTCGTGCCGACCGTGGTGTCGTTGACGGAAATGCCGATCATCAACCCGAGCGTGAACAGCGAGTTCATCAGCGGCCGGCCCCATTCGGTCTCGGTGGCGCAGAAGTGCGCGTCGATATGCAGCGGTTGCGGATTTAGCGTCATGTTCGAGAACAGCATGTTGTCCATTTGCGTCACGGTGCGGGTCAGCCGGTGGCGGAAGAGCTGGCCGACCGCGAAATCCTCGAAATAGAGCCCGCCGCGCGGATGGCGAAGAGTTCCAGTCTCCATGGTCGCCGCCTTGCTTGCAACTTTAAGTTGTCGTTAACCACGATCGTGCAATCTAAGCGATCAATGTCCATCGCCATGACGGGCGAGGGAGGGCGACATGCACGCCAACCGACCGACGGCCCTTCTTCTGCCGGCGCCCTCTTTCGCCAAGCCCGACATAGTGCGCCGATTTCTCGCTTTCGCGCAATGCGCCGGCGAGGAACAGCGCGCGGAAGCGGCAAGCGCGCTGGCGCGCGCCTATCTCCACTCCGATCTCGCGGCGACCGCCGTGCGCGCCGAGGCCGCGCTGGCGATGACGGCGCTGCTCGACGACCCCTCGCCTATGGTCCGCCGGGCGCTTGCCGAAGCCGTGGGCGGCGCGAGGGAAGCGCCGCGTCCCTTGATCCTGGCCCTGGCGGCGGACCAGTCGGACGTGGCCGCCGCTGTGCTTCAGCGCTCGCCTGTGCTGACCGACGCCGATCTCGTCGACTGCGCGGCGATCGGAGACGTCGTCGCCCAATCCGCGATCGCGCGAAGACCCAATCTCTTGCCGGGCGCGATCGCGGCGCTGGCCGAGGTCGGCCAACGCGATGCGGTTCTGACGCTCATCGGCAATCGCGAGGTCGCGCTCGCGTCACGCGCGCTTGAGCGCGTTCTGGCGCGTTTCGGCGACGACGCCGAGGTGCGCGAGGCGCTGCTCGAGCGCCCCTCGCTGCCGCCGAGCTTGAGAGCGCGGATCGCGGTGGCGACGGCGAGAGACTTGGGCGTCGCGGCGTGGCAATGGATGCCGCTCGAGCGCGCCGAGCGCGTCGCCCGCGAGGCGCGCGATCAGGCGATCTCATCGATCGCTTCGTCCTGCAAAGGAGACGAGCGGACGGAGCTCGTGAGCGCGCTGCGCGCCTGCGGAGCGCTGACGCCGGCGCTGCTGCTGCGCTCGCTGCTCGGCGGGGAGCGGGAGCTGTTCGATGCGGCGCTGGCGGAATTGTCCGGCCTGCCCCTGTCGCGCGTCGCGGCCTTTGCTCTCGCCCCCCGCGGGGAAGGCTTCGCGGCCCTTGCTCACAAAGCTGGCCTGAGAACCCACATGCTGCCGGCTTTCGTCGCCGCCCTTGGCGCGATCAAGACGAACGCCGCCGCGGACGGCGAGGGGCTCAAGTTGCCGATGGTGCAAGAGGTCATCGACGCCTGCCAGCGGCGCGACGATCCGGCGCTGGACAACGTTCTGGCGCTCCTGTGGCGCTTCGCCGCCGAGGCGGCGAGGGTCGAAGCCGCCGGCTTTGCCCGCGAGGCGATCGCGTCGGCTTCCCCCAGGCAGCTGCCGCTCAGCCTCGACTTTTCTCCTGCCAACGACGACGCGCGCCTTGAGCCGATGTCGACCGTGGACGCCGACCGGCGTCTTTCCCAGCAGATTGAACTCGAACTCAACCTTGCGCTCGAAGATCTGAGCGGCGATGCCGCGCCGCCCGTTGAATTGCCGCTCGCGCTGATCGCCGCGCTCGACGACGCGGCATGAACCCGGGCGATGCGAGAGTTCGCGTTACCCGATCGGCGGTGCGCTGACAGGCTCCTTCATCGCCTGCCGCGCTTGCGCCATCGCCCGCGCCAGCACCGCAGGGTCCTGCGCGCCGGGAACGCCAAGGCGGCCGGCGAAAATGAAGAAGGGCACGCCGCTGACCCCGATCGCCTGGGCCTGCGCGATCTCCTCGCGCACCTGGTCGACGTCCGCGCCTTCCGCCAGCAGCGTCTCGACCAGCCTGGGGTCGAGGCCGCATTCGCCGGCGATGTCCATCAAGACTCCGCGGTCGCCGATGTCGCGTCCCTCGACGAAGTAAGCTTTGAACAGACGATCGACGACTTTTCCTTGCAAGCCCGCCGAGTTGGCCCAGCGGATCAGACGGTGGGCGTCGAGCGTATTGGGGGCGCGCTTGATCTTGTCGAAGGCGAACGGAAGGCCCAGTTCCGCTCCGAGGCGCACCAGATTGTCGTGGACCGTCTGGAGCCGGCCGCCCTTGCCGAATTTCTTGGCCATATATTCGGCGCGGTCCAGGCCGCCGTCCGGGATCGTCGGGTCGAGCTGATACGGCCTCCAGCGCAAGACGACCGGTTGCGGCGCCTCGGCAAGGGCTGCTTCAAGCCGCTTCTCGCCGAGATAGCACCAGGGACACACGACGTCGCTGACGACGTCGATAGTGAGTATCTCCGCTTCGCTCATGGCGCTCCGCCTCTGCCCTGCGCCCTATCTGGCCCCGCCAGTGTCCGGGCGCAAGCGCTGCCCCCCTTGCGCCGCCTCGCCCGTCTCAAACGAACTTGAAATCCGGCGCCACAAGCCTCGACATTGTGACGCCGACGAGGGTGATCGAATTCACTTGCGTCGAGCCGGATCAAAGTGTCGGCGCCGACTTGCAGTATCGCGCCCTGGACCGCGGCGAAGGCGCCGAAATCATTGGCCGCAAACTGAATTGTGTCGTGCGTCGAAGCGCGCCCGGCGACAAAATCGTCGATCGTCTCCGTGCCGAACAGGCCATTGTCGACGAATGTGTCGTTGCTCGAAGCCGTGATCGCGTCGGTGATCTCGCCGCGGCTGTCGTTGATCGTGTCCGATGCCCCGAGTGTGACGTCGCCATGAATGATCCCGGTGTTGGTCAGCGTTTCCGATCCGCCGACCGTGACGTCGCCGCAAATCCGGTTGTGGTTCTTGAATACGCTGCCTGCTCCAGCCAATGTGACACCGCCGGTGATCGAGCACGGACCAGTCGCTCCAAAATCAGCCAGCTTGCCGTCATGCAGAACCCAATGCATGCGCGGCGAGCCGGTCCATCAGCGGCGCACCGTCGAAGATCGCCGGCTTGTCGATGACCTTGGTCTCAATCCCGGTGAAATAGCGGTCAAGCACGGTAGCGCGTTCATGCTTGAGCGGGGTTGGGCAATAGCAAGTCTCGGTCCAGCGCACCGCGCCATCCGGCGCGACGCGCGCCCGCTGCATGGCGGAGACGATCTCGCCGCCGTCTGGGCGCTGTGCGGCGATGCTGCCATCGACAAGGCGGGCGTGAAACTCCGGCGCGCGATCGGCGATGAGCTTGGCGGACACGGCGTAGAGCATCGCGCACCTCAACTCGCCATACCGGTCCCCGGACTTGATCCGGGGATCATCGCGTGCATCCGCGTGGAGCGGAGCGACATGGTCCGTCTCACGCCTTCGCTTCGCTGCCGTCCTGGCTCCAGCGGGTGTGGAAGCTGCCCTCTTTGTCGAGGCGACGGTAGGTGTGCGCGCCGAAATAGTCGCGCAGGCCCTGCAGCAGGTTCGCCGGGCCGCGGGCGCGTCTGAGCCCGTCGTAATAGGCGAGCGACGAGGAGAAGGCCGGCGTCGGCACGCCGTTCGTGACCGCGAGCGCGATCACCTGCCGCCACGCGCCCTCCGCTTTCAACACCGCCCGCAGGAAATAGTCGTCGAGCAGGAGGTTGGCGAGCTTCGCGTCCCGCTCATAGGCTTCCTTGATGCGATCGAGGAAACGGGCCCGGATGATGCACCCGCCGCGCCAGATTGTCGCCATGTCGCCGAGCCTGAGACCCCAATCGAACTGCGCCGAGGCGACCGACATCTGCTCGAAGCCCTGGGCGTAGGCGATGATCTTGGAGGCGTAGAGGGCGTCGCGGATCGCGTCGATCTCCGCCTTCTCGGGCTTGCGCCTCGCCGGCGCTTGATGCGGGGTTTCCTTCTCCAATGTCATGCGCATCGCGCGGTGGGCGGAAATGACGCGGGCGAAGACCGCTTCGGTGATCGCGGTCAGCGGCACGCCGAGTTCGAGCGCGTTCTGCGCGGTCCAGCGACCTGTCCCCTTCTGCTCCGCCTCGTCGAGGATGGCGTCGACCAGCGGCTTGCCCGTGCTGTCGGTCTTGCGCAGAACGGCGGCCGTGATCTCGATCAGATAACTGTCGAGGTCCCCCTGCTTCCAAGTCTGGAAGATCTCCGCCATCGCCGGCGCGTCAAGGCCATAGACGCTTTTCATCAAGTCGTAGGCTTCGGCGATGAGCTGCATGTCGGCATACTCGATGCCGTTATGCACCATCTTGACGTAGTGCCCGGCGCCTTGCGGCCCAATGTAGGCGCAGCAGGGAACGCCATCGACCTGGGCCGCCATCCTCGTCAGCATCGGGGCGATGCGGTCCCACGCTTCGCGGTCCCCGCCGGGCATCATGCTCGGCCCTTCAAGCGCGCCCTCCTCGCCGCCGGAAACGCCCATGCCGACGAAGCGGATCTTCTTCGCTTCGCAGGTCTGATAACGGCGGGCGGTGTCGGTGAACAGCGAATTGCCGCCGTCGACGATGATGTCGCCCGCATCGAGATGGGGCATGAGCTCGTCGATCACCTCGTCCACCGGCGGGCCGGCCTTGACCATCACGAGGATCGGGCGCGGTTTCTTGATGCTCGCGACAAAATCGGGGAGCGTATGGCTGGCGAAGAAGCGCCCTTCGCGGCCATGCGCGGCCATGAGCTCGTCCGTCCGTTCATGATTGCGGTTGAAGAGCGCGGCGCTGAACCCGCGCCGGACCGCGTTTCGCGCCAGGTTCGCGCCCATGACGGCCAATCCGAAGACGCCGATGTCAGCTTGATCAGCCATATGTCCTCCCAGGCTTCCCCGGCCCTTGCCCGTCTTAGCGTCGCAACGAAGGGCGATCAAATCTCCGCCGAGGCAAGACGGCGCGCCGCATCGATCAAAGGAGTTCGAACAGGCTGTAAATCGGTCCATCGGCGGTGCGATGACCGACGCCGACCGCGAGCAGGCGATTGAGCCAGTCGTATTTTGGAGCCGCGGTCTCGAACAAGGCCGCAATGCGAAAATAGTAGGTCGCCGGATCGACCGCTTCGCCGCGGTCGATCCGCGCCAGGACCTCCGGCGTCCCGTGCCGGATTCCCCGGTAGGTCATGCCGATCATCGCTTCGTCATGGGTCTTGAGGACCACGCGGACGTCCAGGGTGACAGCGCCGTCGCCGCGGACGATCTGCCAGTCATTGCCGGCGTCTAGCACTTCCCCCGAGAGCCGCTCTCCCTCGAAAACGCCGCCGGAGACGGCGCCGACCCGGCGAACGTGTCCAGGCGTCGGGCCGATGACCTGCATGTGAGAGCTCAGGCGCATGACGAAAAGCGGCCTTGTCCTCGCGGCGGCAAGAGCGGCAGGCAGATCGTCGAGCAGACTCGTGGGCATCGTTTTCGTCCGTCGCTGACGTTAGTTTGGTTCGGCGCGCGCTCGGGCCGTCGTTGGAACGCCGGTTGACGGGAAGGCGCGGGAACGCCCTTCGTCGTCCCTGTCATAGGAGTCAAGGCCTTGTCGCACTCGCCGGCGGACGCGTTGCTTGTTCGCGTCTATTACGAAGACACCGACTTTTCTGGCCGGGTCTATCACGCCTCCTATTTGCGATTTCTGGAGCGCGGGCGCACGGAGTGGCTGCGCCGGGGCGGATTTTCGCATCGGGAGCTGGGGGAGAACTCGGGCATCGCCTTTGCTGTGCGCTCGCTGCAAATCGAGTATCAGGCGCCCGCGCTGATGGACGACCTGCTCCGCATCGAGACCAGCGTCGCGGCCGCGCGCGGCGCGTCGATCGAGTTTCGGCAGCGGATCCTGCGCGGCGACAAGGAACTGGTCACCGCCAAGGTGCTGGTCGCCGCGATTCGCGACGGCCGTCCGGCGCGAATTCCGGCTTCCCTGCGCCGTCTCCTTCAGGCGTCGTCCTGATGGGCTGAGGCGCGCCGGCGGTTGCTCGCGGAGGGGGTCAGCGTGAAATATTGGGGGAGAACCGCGGAATCTGTTTGACGAGGGTTTCCTTGGGCGAGCCGGCGATGCATGAACCTATGCGATTCGACGATCCGGGGGCAGATCGTTGGAGCTGCGTTTGGGACGGCCTTGAGGCAGTCCCGCCCAAGGCCAGGAGTTTTAAAGATGAAGTTCATAGTGCCGTTTTGCGCGGCGACGATGCTGACCGCCGGCGTGGCGCAAGCCCAGGTCGATCTCAGTACCTACGCCGACGCCAAGGGCAATCTCGACGTTCAGGCGCTAACCTGCGCGCAATTGGCGAACACCTTCCAGGAGGACGCTGATTTCATGACCGTCTGGTACAGCGGCTGGTACAACGGCCTTGCGGGCTATAGCAAGCTGAAGGTCGATCGCGCCAAGGAGCTCGAGCATCGCGTCATCGTCTATTGCAAAGCGAATCCTGACAAGAAGGTCATCACCGCAATGGACATCAATATCAAGCAGATGCGCAAGGAGCTCGGCATCAAGGTCGGCGACGAGAAATAACGGCTTCTCGCTCGCGCCGAATTGGAGCCGCGGGGCGAGGTTTCGCGCCGCGGTCCAGTGGGTGCGATCCGCGTCTCTCGAACCGGAATAGTTTGTTTCAGAAAGAACGGAAACCAATGATCACCCGAAATACAGGAACCCCCGGCAAGCTCTTTGCCTCGTTCGCTCGGATCGATTTGCGGCACGCCGCGGTCGCGGGTGCGACGCTGCTCGCATCAGCCTCGGCCTCTCACGCGCAGGTCGATCTGACGACCTATACCGACGCAAAAGGCTATCTCAATGTGCGCGCGTTGACCTGCGCGCAGCTCGCCAACACCTACCAGGAAGACGCCGATTTCCTGGGCGCCTGGTACAGCGGCTGGTGGAACGGCCACCTGAAGCTGCACTCAATCAACCCCAGCCGCGCCAAGCAAGGCATCCATGAAGTGATCGTTTATTGTAAGGCCAATCCGGACAAGAAGGTCGTGGATGCCGTCGACGCCTTTGTGAAGAAGGTGCAGCAGGGCGGCCAGTAGCCGAAAGCGAACACGCGTCGCATCCGTGCCGCATCCGTGCCGTATCGGCCCGTATCGGCGCAAAGCTATTGACAATGTCCGCCGGCCGGCTTAAGGATAACGATCGAAATTCGGCCGGACGACTCTTGTTACGAGCGAAAATGTTCGCTTGTTCTGACGAACTCCCTCGAAAAGTCGAAAAAAGATCGCGTCGCCGATGGGCGGTGGCGCGTCTAAATGCTCGCATCCGAAAGGGATCGTCATGCCAATTGGCACAGTGAAGTGGTTTAATCCGCAAAAAGGCTTCGGCTTCATCCAACCGGACGACGGCGGCAAGGACGCCTTCGTTCACATCAGCGCTGTCGAGCGCGCGGGGATGAACGATTTGCGCGAAGGTCAGAAGATCAGCTTTGAGCTGGTCACCGACAAGCGCTCGGGGAAAATGTCCGCCGACAAGCTCCAGGCCGTCTGAGCAAAAATGCGGCCCGCGACGGCCGCCGACCGCGGATGTATCGGCGGCGGGCCGGAGAGGTCCTGATTTTTCGGCGGACGGTGGAAGGGTCAGGATATTTCCTGGCCCTTTTTTCTGTCCAACCAGCGGGTTCGAAACCATGCCGCCGCAGAAGTTCACCATCGGACAACTTGTCGACTTCGACACCAGGATCGAGCCGACCCCGAGAACCAAAGGACCGTACCAAGTGCTTCGCGTGCTGCCGGCCGACGACGAGATGAAGCCGCGCGTCTATCGCATCAAGAGCCAAGCCGAACCCTTCGAGCGCAACGTCAACGAATACGAAATCGTCGCGGTTGGATAGCCGCCCGGCTCGCGGGCTCGAAGAACCGCTATGATCGAGCTGGATATTTCCTGAGGCGCCCCAGGGACTGGCGCGCCCGCGCCGCCCCGGTTAAAGACCTGCGCTTCTCCCTTCGACAAAGGCTCAACCCTTGACTGAAAACGCCATTAGCGAACTCTCGATGTCCGATGCGGAGGGCTGGCGGCGCAGGCTGAGCCTCTATCAGCGACCGAGTGAATGGAGGAGCCTGTTTGAGCTCGCCGTCACCGTTCTGCCGCTCGGACTTGCTTGGGCGATGATGCTGATCGCGCTGCAGTTTCATATGTACTGGCTCTACGGGCTCTTTCTCGTTCCTGCGGCCGGATTTCTCGTTCGCCTGTTCATGATCCAGCACGATTGCGGCCACGGCGCCTTCTTCGGCAACGCGGCGGCCAACCATTGGGTCGGGCGCGCGGTCGGAGTGCTGACGCTCACCCCCTACGATCACTGGCGGCGAAGTCACGCCATTCATCACGCAACCTCAGGCAATCTCGATCGGCGCGGCACCGGAGACATAGACACCTTGACGTCCGGCGAGTACCGCGCCCGGTCGGGTTGGGGGCGGCTGATTTATCGGCTTTATCGCCATCCCGTCGTGATGTTCGGGCTTGGACCGGCATATGTTTTCTTTCTGGAGAATCGGCTCCCGTTCGGCTCGATGCGCAAGGGATGGACGCCTTGGGTCAGCACGACGTCGACCAACCTCGGCATCGCGGCGCTCGCCGGTCTGACGATTTGGGCTTTCGGCCTGCAAGTATTGCTTATGACCTACGTTGCGACGGCGTTTATTGCGGCCGCGGCGGGCGTCTGGCTGTTTTTCGTTCAGCACCAGTTCGACCCGGCGCATTGGGTCCGCGACGAGCGTTGGAACGCCGCGGAAGCCGCGCTTGGCAGCTCATACTACGCTCTGCCCGCTCCCTTGAGCTGGCTCACGGCGAATATCGGCGTTCATCACGTGCACCATCTCTCGAGCCGCATTCCGTATTATCGCCTGCCCGAGGTGCTGAGGGACTATCCCTCGCTTCAGGGGCTCAATCGCATCAATCTCGTGCAAAGCCTCGGCTGCCCGCGTCTGGCGCTTTGGGACGAAGCGAGGCAGCGCCTGGTCTCCTTCAAGGACGTCGAGGCGCAAATTCGATAGCCGCGCGAGCTCGCCCCAGGCTCGAAATGGCGGAGCGGGCAGGGACAGCCGCGGAGCCGCCGCAGTCGCGCCGGTCTTTCCGCCAGCCTTCGAGACGATTGTCTGCTTGCCGCGCTCGTTATCCGCGATCGTTCCGCGCCGCCCTATTCTCCGCCTCCGCGGTCGACAACCACCAACCCTCGCCCGCCGCCCCTCGTAGATCGCGACCAGGATGTCGTGGCAGAGGCGCCGCGGATCGGCGTCGTCGGTGGCCCAGTAGTCAGGACCGCGCATCGGGCTCAACACCCGCCACGGCCCCGGTCCGGCGAACAGCTCGCGCGGGACAGTCGCGAAAGCCTCGACCACCGCCAGCGACCGTACATGGGCGGTGTGCCGCAACTCCTCGGCGAACCAGCGCCGCGCCCGCGAAAGATCGTCCGGTTGCTCGGAAAGCATTGGGTCTCCTTCCGCAACTCATCGCCATTGAGAAAATCCCATACCTCAGGCGGATCCCTTTTCCCCATGTGGGGAAGGCGGAGCAGCCGCGCGGCCGCCGCTTGCGCCTGCGCTGCGCCGAGTGCTATGCGCGTCGCCTTCGCCCTCCTCTAGGGGGCGCGAGCGGGAGGGGTGGCCGAGCGGTCGAAGGCGCACGCCTGGAAAGTGTGTATACGGGAAACCGTATCGCGGGTTCGAATCCCGCCCCCTCCGCCACCCAATCTACTTATCTGTTATATTTCAATTAGTTAGACAGAGTGTTCTGGCGCAGTCCACAGACTGGTCCACATTCGACACGGGCGTGCGCCGCCAGAGCTTTCCATCCCCGCGTCGGCCGACGGATGCGAACAAGTTGACAAACCCCTCACGTTATACGATCTGATCACGAGATTGGTGAGCCGGAGACGGTTCCAGCGTGAAGACTTTTGGAAGCATGCTCCGCTTTGCCGACCAGAATTTTGGCCTGGCAGAACAGGCACTAGGTTTCGCGGACAAGCGAGCGTCAGCCGACATGACTGAGTATTTGCGCTTTCATCTGCGCGAGTGTTCGCGACCATCTAACGAAGCTTGAAGCAGATTACTTTTTGCGCCGCGCCCAAACCAACGTGCCCGGGCAACGACTAAAAGGAAAACTGCAAAATGCCATATAATGTAGTTGTACTGAATGGCGATGAGTTCTACGATAGCTCAGGCCCTGCCGAGGCCCTCAATGCCTCAGGACAGAGCATTGGAGCTGCCTTATACACTAATTTAGCTGAAGCGGAGTTGTGGAGCGTATCGGGCAACGTAACGATTCTCCAGGATGTGGGCGGCCAAGGGTCGAGCGGTGCTTATGGTATCAATGACCTTGGGGAAAGTGCTGGGTCTTCCCGTACTCCGCCCGGCGGGGTCTACGACGAGCCCGGCTCGGACGCAGTATTGTGGTCTCCATCAGGGGCGGCAACAGTGCTTCAGGATGTCGGGGGACAGGGCAGCAGCCGCGCCGTCGCCATCAATGACGCCGGACAGATCGTCGGAAGTTCTGTTGACGCGAGCCAGGACTTAGAAGCGGTTCTATGGAATTCATCAGGTAATGCGACTGTGCTTCAGAAAGTGCGCGGAACATATGCCAGCTACGCAACCGCCATCAACGATGTCGGACAGAGCATTGGATGTTCAACTGGAAGTGTTGATGACCAAGGATTTATAGACGCGGTTCTATGGTCGCCATCGGGGAAAGCGACGAAACTCCAAGATGTTGGCGGACATGGCGATAGCGTGCCCCCAACTCTATCAACGATTCCGGCTATAGCGTCGGATATTCCATTACCGCGAGCTGGTGAGGACGCGGTGTTGTGGGGACCGAAAAAGGGAAAGGCGACCGTGCTTCAGGATGTGGGCGGACAGGGCAGCAGTTACGCCTACGCGCATCAACAACTCCGAGCAGAGTGTTGGATATTCCGATACCTCGACGCCCTTGGCGACCGCGAACGGAGCTGTGGTCGCGACCGGATAGGCGACGCCGTATTCCAAAGTCTTGGCGGTGATAGCGGCATAGCCTTAGCCATCAACGATTTTGGACAAAGTGTCGGAAACTCCAACACTGCGAGCGGTGCTCAGGACGCGGTGCTGTGGGGGCCGAAGGGAAAGGTAACGAATCTTGCCAATATCCTAGGGTCAGGATGGACTGAAACTGAAGCCACTTCCATCAACAATGCCGGAGATATTCTTGGAGAAGGGATATATGATGGTAATATTGATTTTTCTCCTTCTGATAATGTCTCAGACGCTTCGTCTGACCATTATAATGTGGTCATCTCCCACGATAACTCGGCATTTTTCGGCGTGCACCTCATCCAGCACTCGTGCGCTGACTTGTTGAAATCAACGTGATGCGACGCTGTGAATCTCCGACCGTGGTCGGCCATAGCTTCACGACAGACCTTCGGTGCGAATTTTCCAAAGCACTTGGTCTATATCTATTCCAATTCCTTGGCGTTCTTTCTGACTGATTTGCGTCATCAAATCGGAAAACACACCTAGCTCTACCTCAGGTGAGGGAAGCAATTTATTATGATTAATTTGGGCAAGTAACCAATTGCGATAATTAGCGCGCGTATCTTCATCTATGAGACAGGCGACAAGCAAATTTCGTATACCGTGTTCATCATCAGCTGCAATCTGTTTGAAACCGCCGAGTATATTTTTAAGCCACGCCATCGCAGCCCCCTATTTGAGAACGCCCTGCATAGTTCCAGCCTGTTGGGTTTTTATCAATTAGATTTCCTATGACAGCTGGCGAGATGTCATTTCTAACATTCGCGTTATTTGTCATCGTCGTCACAGTATTTCTTATCGTCGAAGTCTCCTAACTCTTTTGGGTTATTAGCTTTGCCAGTCATAATATCTTCGAAGAGAATTCCTGCTCGTATCGCCTTCAACTTTTCGCTGTCCGCATCTTCAACGAGAGTTATCAGCAACATACCGTATAAGCGCCGGGCCTGAGCCAAGGCGTCCGAATACGCCGTTGGCCGCTGATGCCCTTTTGCAGTACATGCGGCTAGCACGCGCCGCGGCTTGCGTCGACCGGGCCAAGGCTTGCGACGCGCTGCTCAGCGCCGGGTCTCGAGATCGGCGACGCCGGCCTCACGATTTTTCCGTCTGGTCATCAGAGCTTGCCTGGAGAGCGAGCCATGTAGGTGTCGAGTAGGTGGCCCTCCATTGCGACACCGTTTTCGATGGCGTCATAGAGCCGCTTGAGCCGTAGGTCCGTCTCGGCGGCGCGTTTGGTCAGCTCGGCGATGTGCTCGCGGCGACGCTCGGTCCGCTCCTGTAGCCGATGGGCGGCAGGGAGCCATTCCAGAAGCCTTGGCGCGCATTCTCCTTCAAGGCGCGCAGCACGTGCTTGGCGTTTTCCTTCGACAGGTATTCGTCGAACAGCGCCATGATCTGCCGCATCATGACGTGCATGGGATCGTCGCCCATTTCCTGGGTGATCGAGACCAGCTTGACGCCGTTCTTCGCCAGCTTGCGGACGTAGAATTCGAGCTCGAAATGGTCGCGGAAGAATCGGCTGAAAGAATGGACGATCACCACATCGAACGCCGCGGGCTTCGAGGTCCCCGCCTCGATCATGCGTTGGAATTCGGGGCGGCGGTCGTTGGTGGCTGATGCACCGGGTTCGACGTAGGTCTCGGCGAGCTGGTAACCGCGCGACTGGCAGTACGCCTCGCCTTGCCGCTTCTGATCCGGGATCGAGACATCATGCTCGGCTTGCCGCGCCGTCGAGACGCGCAGATAGAGGGCGGCCCGCAGTGGCACGGTCATGTGGGCAAACTCCTTACGTCATCGAGACGGCCCGAACAGTTCGTCGAAAAGGTCGCCGAACCATGCTTCGAATACGTCGATTTCGTCGTCCATGACCGGCACGTTTGCGGGCCAGTCGTCGATGACACGCCACGTCGCGACATCATGTTTGACGGGACGGCCAAGGCGCGGCCAGGGACCGGGCACGACATATAAGTCGGGCGGCAATTCGCCGACTGCGGCGCGGTCGCGCAGGGATGAGCGGTGCCGAGACATCGCGCCAGGATCGCGCGAGCAGAGAAAAAGCGGAACGACCCAATCCTAGCCGTGGCTACGCTTTGGGCCATTGCTCGTCACGCCTCCTGCTTGGTCCTTGGCGAGACGGCCAGACCGAGGAACACGAGAACGGCCTGGTTGAGCCGCAGAATATCCTCGTCGTCCAACCTGCCGACGCGCGCGCCGACTTTGGTCTTTGGGACAGTGGTAATCTTGTCCACCATCAACCGGCACGCCGCGCGCAGGCCGTTGCGCTCGTTCGGCACCACCGGAAGACGGAACAACGGTGCGTCGGTCTCGTCCGTGGTGAAGGCGCAGATGGTGATCGAGTCGGTCGCGTCGAAGCTATCGTCCTGAACGATGACAACGGGGCGCGGCTTGCCTGCGTAGTCCTTGCCGCCGGCGACGGTCCAAATGTCGCCTCGCCTCATTCATCGCCCCAATCCGATATCGCGTCGATGAACGCTTGATCATCCGCAGCATGAGCACTGGCGGCAACGGCGGCTGACTGACGATGTGCTTCGGAACGGAAGGCGGGAGAGCGCACGTCCGGCACCCAAATCTGGATCGGGCGCAGGCCCTGCTCGCGCAGGCGCTCGCGATGTTCCCGCACCTTGATGCGCGAGGGCTTGGCGCTTGATGCCGAGGCCATGACAAGTCTCCAATATAGTTACATGTAACCTATCATAGGCCGCCGGCTTTCGCCAGGACTTTCACCGGTGTTCGCTGCCGGGACGAACCCCTCCTCTTTCCGGCCCTTTCTTGCCGCAGTGCAGTGCGGATGGCGCTCGGATCATTGCTATCATTGGTGAATTCGCATAAAGCGCCATCAGGCCCTTTCGCCGAGAACGTAACTGGGGCAGATTCCCGGGCGGAAAGGAAGCGTTAACGGAAGGGTAATTCAAGCGGGGAATGTCGTCTTTCCCGGCTGATTTGCTTGAACGGATGAGCGCGGCCGAGTTGATCGGCGTGGTTCGGGATTTGATAGGGGAGGTGGGACGTCTGCGTTCGGAGAACGAGAAGCTGAGCCAAACGGTTTCGGCGCTGCGGGTTGAGAACCAGGGGTTGAAAGACGAGGTCGCGCGGCTGAAGCATTTGCCGCCGCGTCCGCCCCACCAGCCTTCGGGGATGGAGAAGGCGACGGATCGGACCGAGGGGGAGAAGGGCGAGGGGTCGAAGCGGCGGCGGGGTCCGGGCGTCTCCAGGCTTTCGATTGATCGGACGGTGACGCTGACGGTCGAGGCCCCGGCGGGGTCGCAGCGCAAGGGATACGAGGAGATCATCGTTCAGGATCTGATGCTGAGGGCCGAGACGACGCTCTATCGGCGTGAGCGCTGGGAGACCCCGGCGGGAGAGCGGCTGATCGCGCCGCTTGATGCGGGGATCATCGGCGGCTGCGGCCCGCATCTGCATCGGCTCGTGCTGATGCTCTATTTTGAGGGCCAGATGACCTGCGAACGGATCGTGGCGCTCCTGGCGGGGATTGGCCTTGCGATCTCCAAGCGGCAGGTGGTTCGGCTCCTGAGCGCGAAGCTGGCGCGGTTCAGAGAGGAGGACGAGGCGGTGTTGCGGGCGGGGCTCGCCGGCGCGCCGTTCGTCACCGTCGACGACACCGGGGCGCGCCACGCCGGCAAGGGCTGCTTTACCACCCACATCGGCTCCGACCGGTTCGCGGCCTTCCGCACCGGGCCGAGCAAATCGCGCCTGGCTTTTCTCGGCCGTCTGCTCGGCGGGGCGGCGCGCTATGTGATCAACGCCGCGGCGATCGCCTATATGCGCGACGGCAACCTGCCGCGTGACGTCATCAACCGGCTGGCCGGCCATGCCTCGCGGGATTTTCCCACCCACGAGCAATGGATGAGCCACTTGCGCGCCCTCGGCCTGACGGATTTCAGGGTCACGCCCGATCCGGTGCGGGTCGCCAGCGAAGCCGCGCTGTGGGGGGCGATCGAAGACGCAGGCCTGCTCGGCGGCGCGGTCGTCGTCTCCGACGACGCCGGCCAGTTCCGCATTGGCGAGCATGCGCTGTGCTGGGTTCACGCCGAGCGGCTCATTCACAAGCTCCTCCCCGCCAACGACAAGCAACGCAACGCCGTCGAGGTCGCCAGGCGGATGGTCTGGTGGCTCTACCGACAGCTCAAAGACTTCAAGCGCAGGCCCGACCCGAGGCAGGCCGCCGAACTGAGCGCCCGCTTCGACCGCATCTTCAAGCGCCGGACCGGTTACGCCACGCTCGACCGTCTGTTGAGACGCCTGCTCGGGCGCAAGGACGAACTCTTGCGCGTCCTCGACCGGCCCAACATCCCTCTCAACACCAACGCCTCCGAAAACGACATCCGCGCCTTCGTCATCAAACGCAAAATCTCCGGCGGAACCGTCAGCGAAAAAGGACGCCAAGCCCGAGACGTCATGCTCGGCCTCGCCAAAACCTGCAAGAAACTCAAAATCCCGTTCTTCGACTCCCTCGGAGCCCGCCTCGGCATCTCCGCGCCGCAATTCCAGTCCCTCGCTAGCCTCATCGCTCCCGATCCCATCTGAAATCGCCCCCCGGAAATCTGCCCCGGTTAGGCGTCCGCGGAAGCCCTGTCGCTACGATCGAACGCGCGTAGCGTCCAGAAATCCGCGCGCTCGGTCAGGCGCTGGTCCAGTGAGCCGGTCCAGAGGAAGCGGCCGGAGGTTGGCCCGCTCGCGGCCCGCCGCGCCATCTGGTACAACGAGCGCCGTGTTCAACTCGCGCCTTGCGCCGCGCGCGCCCCTATTTGCGGCTGGCGCCGCGCCGCCGGTCGAATGGATCGCCACGCCGGGACTGACGCAATACGCCGAAGCGCTGGCGGCAATGGAGGCGCGCGCTGAGGCGATCGCGCGCGGAGAGGCGCCGGAGCGTGTTTGGCTCATAGAGCATCCCCCGCTTTACACCGCCGGCACGAGCGCCAAGGACAGCGACCTCCTCGACGCCCGCTTTCCTGTTCATCGCGCCGGCCGCGGCGGCCAGTTCACCTATCACGGACCTGGGCAGCGGGTCGCCTATGTCATGCTCGACCTCAAGCGCCGCCGGCCCGACGTGCGGGCCTATGTGGCGACCCTCGAAAGCTGGCTGATCGAGACGCTAAAGGCGTTCGACGTCGTCGGCGAGACGCGCGAGAACCGGGTCGGCGTCTGGGTGGCGCGTCCCGACAAACCGCGTTCGGCCTTGGGCGAAATTGCCGAGGACAAAATCGCCGCGATCGGCGTGCGTGTCCGTCGCTGGGCGACGCTTCACGGGGTGGCCCTCAACGTCAATCCCGATCTTGCGCATTTTTCCGGCATCGCGCCTTGTGGGATTCGGGAGTCGCATTACGGCGTCACCAGCCTCGCCGACCTCGGCCGTGCGGCGACGATGGCGCAAACTGACGCGGCGCTGCGCGCGGCGTTCGAGATCGCGTTCGGCCCGACCGCCGATCCGTTGCCGAGCGCGCAGCGATGAGCCCGCGCGCCGGCCGGACTTTCCAGCCAATTCCGTAGTCCGGCGGCGGGGCGGCGCCCGGGTTGCCCGCCGGGTCAGCCGAAACTATAGGCATGACATGGATCTTCGCATCGGGCTCCCGGACGCGAGCCGGCGCGCGTTCTGGGCGCCTCATTACGCACGCCGGCGACT
Source organism: uncultured Alphaproteobacteria bacterium (assembly GCA_963749715.1). Lineage (GTDB taxonomy): Bacteria > Pseudomonadota > Alphaproteobacteria > Rhizobiales > Beijerinckiaceae > Roseiarcus. The sequence continues at coordinate 533,839 of CAVVNR010000001.1, read as the reverse complement.
CCTCAGCGAACGCGCGGCGCCGTTCGCCGCGGCGCATTACGCGCTGATCGGGGAGCGGCTTGGCTATCGGCCGAACGGCTTCTTCGACCCGTACTATTTCCGCAAGCAAGCGAACGGCGCCCGAAGCCCGAGTCGCAGCTTGCTCGAGCACTACCTTGCCGGGGGAGGGCCGAATGCGCCCTCGCCGTCGGCCGAGTTCGACCAGGCCTGGTATTTGTCGCAGAATCCGGATTGGAGCCGGACCCACGCGCATCCGTTCCTGCACTTTCTCGAACGCGGAATGCCGGCGGGACGGCGTCCGCGGCCGGACATCGACGTCGAATTCCTGCGCGACGTCATCCGCGGCAAGGGCCGTTCGCTCGAGGAGGCGGCTTTTCGCGTCTTCGACCCCCTGCCCCGCGACGCGGACATGGCGCCGCCGCTCAACCGCCAGGAATTGCGGGCGCGGCAGGATCGTTTCTTCGCCGCCGGGGAGCTCAGGATCGAACGCGAGTTGAAGCCGACCGGGAGGCGCCGGCTCGTCTATATCCAGTCCGGCAAGCGGCTCGACCAGGCCTTGCTCTCCGAGCCGCGCGCCTACGACGTGCTCCTGAACTATTACGACCAATCCCCTCCAAATCCGCACGCGGAAACGGTTGTCTATCAGCGCGGCTGCAAGAACACGGCCATCCGCCGACTGCTCGAACTGAGGCCGGAACTGCTGCTTGGCTATGAGAAAGTGCTTTTCCTCGATGACGATCTGGAACTCGGGGCCGCCGACATCGACCGCCTTTTTGCCGTCGCGGAGAAGGAAGGGCTCGATCTCGCCGGCCCGTCGCTCACTCCGGATTTCGCAAACGGCGTGGCCGTTTCTCCTGCAGCCCGGCGCGGGCAAGGGAATCATACGAGCTTCGTCGATCGAGATCATGGCGCCGTTGATGACCCGCCGCGCGCTTGAGGCGGCCAGGTGGGTGTTCGCCGAGTCCGCCAGCGGCTGGGGCGGCGACCTTCTGCTCGGCCCGGTGGTTCGCGCCGCCTTCGGACCCGAGCGCGTCGGCGTCATCGGCTCGGTCGCCGTCCGGCATGCGCGGCCGGTCGACACCAAGGGCGGCACGCTCTACCTCTATCTGCGCAGCTACGGAATCGAAACCGGACACGAAGCCAACCGGATCGCGTTCGACTTCGGCGTCGATCGCTTTCTCCGGCCGCTCTCGCCCGGTGAAACGGGTCCCGTCTGTCGCCGCGCGCGGCGCGCCGATCATTCGTTTGCGGCGCCGCCAGTCGCCTGACTTCCGCCGCTTCGCCCATCATCCGGCGCGCCGGGCTCATCCGCCAGCCGGATAAAAGCCCAGGCCGCGACGAACAATCGGCGCATTGCTGGGCGAGCAGTTTCGGCCGAACCCGCGCCCTGACACCGAGAGAATGTCTCATCGGCTTGACAAGATTGGCTATTTTTCTTTTCTGACGGTTCGGGGAACGGCAAGGACAAAGCATGCGGAAGGCGAGCGAAGCCAGACTTTACGCGGCAGCGACCACCGCCGCCTGCCTGCTCGCGCTCGCGGCCGGCGTCTTTGGCGCGCCGGCGCGCGCCGTAATGCAAGACTTGGTTTTCGACCAGTATCAGCGCTGGAAGCCGCGCCCCTACGCGTTCGACCAGCCCGTGCGTGTCATTACGGTTGATGACGAATCGCTCAAGCGTCTGGGACAATGGCCGTGGTCGCGCGAACGCCTCGCGACACTGGTGGAGACGCTAAAGAACGCGGGCGCCGCCGCGATCGCGTTCGATTTCTTGTTCGCGGAAAAGGACCGCGCCGACGCCGCCGCCCCGGCCGGGGAAACTCCTGACGACCAGTTTGCGCGCGCGATCGAGGGCGCGCCGGTGATCCTGGGCAACTTCATCTCCGACGCTCCCAATGGGGCCGGCGGCTCCGCTAAGGCGGGATTTCGTCACCGCGGGCGACGACGCAACCAAGTTCCTGACCCCCTCGCCAGGGGCTCTGGCCCCGCTGTCCGAGCTGGCGCAACACGCAGCGGGCGTCGGCTTCATGAATTGGCGGGCGGACTCCGACCGGGTCGTGCGCCGGGTGCCGCTCATCCTCAACGTGGATGGGGCCCTTCATCCAAGCCTCGCCATGGAAGCGTTACGGGTCGCGCAGGGCGCCTCGACCTATATCGTCAAGTCTTCGAATGCGAGCGGCGAGACGGCGTTCGGGGAAGTCTATGGCGTGCTGCAGGTGCGCAACGGCGACCTGACGATCGACACCGACGCCGCCGGCGAGATCAGGGTCTATTTCGCCAGCCCTGACCCGCGCCGCTCGATTCCGGCGTGGAAGGCGCTCGCCCCGGGCGCCGACCTCAGCGATCTCAAGGGGATGATCGTGTTCGTGGGCGCGAGCGCCGCAACGCTCTCGGACATTGTCGCCACCCCGCTCTCGCCCGTCATGCCGGGCGTCGAAGCCCATGCGCAGATCATCGAGCAGATCCTCAGCCGTCAGACCCTGAGGCGGCCCGACTGGGGCCCGGCCGCGGAATGGATGGCGACCGCCGTGATCTGCGCCGTGCTGGTGGCGACGACCTGGGTCCTCGCGCCGCAGTTCGCGGCGCTGGTCTTCCTAGCCGCGGTTGGTGCGATCGTAGCCGCAAGCTGGTTCGGGTTTTCGCGCGCCGGAGTGCTCCTCGAGCCGACCTACCCGGCGTTTTCCGCCGCCTTGGTCTATTTTAGCGGGGTTTCGACTCTCTACGCCGTCAAGCGCCATCAGGAGCGCGAGATTCGATCCGCCTTTGGCCGATTCGTCTCGCCTGCCGTTGTCGCGCGCCTGGCGGAAATGCCGGGGGCCCTCGAGCTCGGCGGCCTGCAGCGGGAACTGACTTTGCTGTTCTGCGACATCCGGTCGTTCACGACGATCTCCGAAGGGTTCAACGCCTCGCAGCTGACCCATTTCCTTAATGAATATCTGACGCCGATGACCGACGCGATTCTCGATCGGCTTGGCACGGTCGATAAATATATGGGCGACGCGATCGTCGCGTTCTGGAACGCGCCGCTCGACGACCACGATCACGCAACGCACGCGGTCGAATCGGCGCTGGCGATGCGCGAAACCCTGGTCACGCTGAACGACGGCTGGCGCAAGCGCGCCGATGCCGGCGGACGGGCGTTCAAGCCGGTGCGTTTTGGCATCGGGCTCAATACCGGCGAATGCTGTGTCGGCAATCTGGGCTCGCTGCGCCGGTTCGACTATTCGGCGATCGGCGACGAGGTCAACGTGGCGTCCCGACTCGAAGGCGCCTGCAAAATATTTGAGGTCGACGTCATCGGCAGCGAGACGACGCGCGCCGACGCGCCCGAATTCGCCTGGCTCGAAATCGATTCGGTGTTGCTCAAGAACAAGACCCGTCCGGTCGGCCTCTTTGCTCTGGCCGGAGACGCCGCCCTCGCGGCAAGCGACGAATTTGCGGAACTGAGCCGCCTGCATTCGGCGATGCTCGCCGCCTACCGGAACCGCGACTTCGCCGGCGCGGTCGCCATGGCGAAGGAGGCGGCGCTGCGCGCGCCCGCCGCCGTTCGCGGCCTTTATTCGTACAATCTGCGCCGCTTCAGCCAATTGGCCGAGACCGCGCAGGATCCGGATTGGCGTCCGCTGATCGCCCTCGACGAAAAATAGCGACGGAGCTTAGAACGCGTAGCGCACGCCGAGGCCCAAATGGAGCGTTGCGCCGACTTCGCCGCCGAGCGTGCCGATCACGAATGCATCCGCCACCAGATTGCGCGATAAGCGATAGGCCAGCCGGCCGCCGAACTCGGTCCAGGCGGAATTGAGGAGCGGATAGGGGGCGATCGAGCCGAAATCGACGACCGAGACTTGCGACCCGAACTTGTTGTCAAAGCCATAAGCAATAGCGCCGTTGATGTTCGCCTCGAGATTGCCGAACAGGAGATGGGTGTATTGCGCGCCGACCCGCACCACGTCTTCCCTGCTGACTCCATTGGACACGGTGGCGGGGAAGGGATTGATGGAGCTCGCGCCTTCGGTATAGCCGCCGGATTGCACCCAGCTGCGGACCAGATCGGCGAACACCGCCCCCTCGTCGATTGGCGTGAAACGGGCAACCCAACCGACCCGTCCGAACACGGAGATCGCCCGATCGACCGCCGACCCCACGCCCGTCGCCGGAGTGAACCCATTGTCGTAGTAACGGGTATAGGTAGCTGCGATATAGGGTGAAAGGGAGGAGCCGAGTTCGAAGAACGGACGGCTCTCGCCCCAGGTTGCGGGATCGTAGCGAAGCGAGGCGGCGACGATCGGGGCCGCTCTGACGTTGGTCCCATCCTGATAATATTGGTCGAAAGACGCGCCGGCGAGCAGGGTCACATTATCGTTGAGGGCCCACCGCCCATGCGAGCCGAGCGCAAAGGAGCCGATCGACGCGAAGCCTCCGCCGCAGCTGCAGCTGTTGATCTGCTCATTGGCGCCGAGAAGCAGCGAGCCGAGCAGCCGGCCGGTGACCAGGTTGTTCAGTTGCGACTGCGCGAGCGAGGTGACCGAGCTGCGGATTTGGTTGACCGACGCGCTGGGGCTGGAGGTCAGATACCAGTCCTCATTGCCGCCTCGGCCGAGGGTGTATTCATATCCTCCCGCGATGACCGGCGTATTGCTGGCGAGTTGAAAGGCGGACGCCGACGTCGTCCCGCCATTGGTCACGACGACCACCGGAATGCCGGCGCCGGTCGTCGGCGCGCCCGCATTGCCGCTCGCGTTCTTGATTGTCAGCGATGTCAGGCCGGTCGCCGAGCCTCCGTTGATGATGATCTGGTCGGTTGCCGGAGTCGCCGCGCCCAACGCTGTGTTCAACGTGACGTTAGCACCCGTCCCGCCGACGAGCGAGCCTACGGTCAGGGTCTTGAATCCGCCGGATGAGGAGAAGACGACCGCGCTATTGAAAACGTTGAGGCCCGTCATCGCCGACGTGCCGGTCATCGTCCAGGTCGTGCCGTTCGTTAGGGAAACGTTGGTCGTCGAGGTCGCGTCGGTCTGAATGGCGCCGGTCAGCGTCGACGCGTTGGCGTTGAGCGCGACGGCGCTGCCGAGCGTGGCGTTGAGGAGATTGCCGCCCGAGGCGTTGGCGGTGGTGTTGGTGAAATTGACGGTCGCCACCGACGGTTCGGCAAAAATCAAATCGCCCGTTGCGCTTGCGATGTTGAAATTGTCGAAGGTCGCGACAGCATTGGCCGTGTTGATGAAATTGATCGCATTACCCGCGGCGGACACGGTTCCTCCACCGGTGGCGACGATCGACGGCGAAGCTCCGCTCAATGCAAACGCGGCCGAAGTCGCCTGCGAAGTCGTCACATTGAGGGCGGCCGAAGCTGTCACCTTGCCTGACGTCGCTTGCACGCCGACGGACTGGGCGCCGGAAACAGCGATGGAGGCGGGATCTTGAACCGATATCGCGCCGCCTGCCGCCGCCAACAGGCCAGCATTCTGATTGCCGTTGAGGGCAATGGTCGTCGCCCCTTTCAGCGTCGCCGAGCTTCCCGAGCCGTTCGCCTCGACCCCGCCCGCCGAGGCGCCGCCATTGACGGTGACGCCAAGCGTGCTCCCGGTCGAGATAGCGCCGCCCTGAGCGGCGTAGAGCGCGAAAGCGCCGCCGTTGATAGTGAACGTGCTTGGCCCATTGAGAGCGATCGTGGAGCCCGCGCTCTGCGCCCATGCGCCATACGCGGCGGAAGCTGTCCCGGTCGTGACGCCGAGCGGCCCTGAGACGGTGATCGCGCCGCCGTGACCCGTCCCCGTGACGTCGCTGGCGTAAAGTCCGGCCGCGCCCTGACCGCCTGTTGTGATCGTCGCCGCGGCGAGATTGACTTGCGACCCCGCGCCGTCGGCGTTGACGCCGTAGGCGCCGGGACCGGTCGAAGTTGAAGCCGTTCCCGAGGTCACGATGGTGGTTTGGCCCAGGGCGTCGATGACGCCGCCGCCCAGCGCGTACAGCCCGATCGACCCGATTCCGATGGTGCTGACCATGCTCGCGCCGGTCACTGTGACCTTCGAGCCGCCGCCGCTCGCAACCACGGCCGGCGCGTCGGCGCCATTCGTCGCCACCGATCCGCCATTCATCGTGACGGCGCCGCCGCCGTCCGCTTGAACGGCGGTGGCGGAGCCGCCGTTCGTCGTGATCGATGCGCTCCCGACAGAGATCGTCGACGCCGGGCCCGAGGCATAGACGCCGATCACGCTGGCTCCGGACGTCATCACCCTCGGCCCGTCCGGCGCGTCGATCGCGCCGCCATTGCTGGCGTAAAGGCCATAGGCGTTGGTCCAGTTGGTGGTCACCGTCGCCGCCGCGTTGAGATTGACCTGCGACCCCGCGCCGTCGGCGTTGACGCCGTACGCGCCAAGGCCGGTCATGGCCGAGGTCGAGCCGGTCGTGATCGCGGTCGGCGCCGTCGAGTCGATCACGCCGCCGCCCGCAGCGTGAAGCCCGATCGCGCCATCGCCGGCGGTGGTGATGTCGATGACGCTCGCACCGCCCAGCTTAGCCGTCGAGCCGCCGCCGCTCGCGACCACACCGGACGAGCCCGCGCCATTCGTCGTCACCGAACCGCCGTTGATCGTCGCGGCGCCGCCGCCGTCCGCCTGAACGCCGGTGGCGGAGCCGCCGTTCGTCGTGATCGATGCGCCGCTCGTGAAGATGGTCGACGCCGCGCCCGAGGCATAGACACCAATCGCCCCGGTCCCGCGCGTTACGACGATCGGCCCGTCCGGCGCGTCGACCGCGCCCCCGTTGGTGGCGTAAAGGCCATAGGCGTTGGTCCAGTTCGTGGTCACCGTCGTAGCGGCATTGAGATTGACCTGCGACCCCGCTCCGTCGGCGTTGACGCCGTACGCGCCAAGGCCGGTCATGGCCGAGGTCGAGCCGGTCGTGATCGCGGTCGGCCCATTGTCGTTGATGATCCCGCCGCCCGTCGCGTAAAGGCCGATCGCGCCGTCGCCGAGCGTCGTCACGGAACCGCCGCTCGAGGCGCTGCCGATGGTGATGGTCGACGGCGCGCCCGGCGACGGGGCCGCGCCCGACGCATAAACACCGATCGCGCCCGTTCCGGACGTTATGACGATCGGCCCGTCCGGCGCGTCGATCGCGCCCCCGTTGGTGGCGTAAAGGCCATAGGCGTTGGTCCAGTTGGTCGTCACCGTCGCCGCGGCGTTGAGATTGACCTGCGACCCCGCGCCGTCGGCGTTGACACCGTACGCGCCAAGGCCGGTCATGGCCGAGGTCGAGCCGGTCGTGATCGCGGTCGGCCCCGTGACGTTGATGATCCCGCCCCCCGCGGCGAAAAGCCCGATCGACCCGTCGCCGGCGGTGGTGAAACCATTCGCCCCGGTCAGCGAGGCCATCGAGCCGGAACCCTCCGCGACCAATGCGGACGCGTCGCTCCCTGTCGTCGAAACGGCGACGTCCAGCAGGTTCGCGGTCCCGCCGCCTTGCGCGTCGATCCCCAACGTTCCCGAGCCCGACGTGATCACGGTCGTGTCGGCCAGATTCAGGGTCGCCGAGTTCGTTGACTTGGGCCCCGGCGATGACGAAGTTCAAGGGCGTCGCGTTATCGGTGATCGTCGTCCCGCTCATCGTCGAAATCACCGAGCCCGGACCAAACGCCAGCACGCCGTCCGCGTCGGTCGCGGAAGACTTGATCGTTATCGATCCGCCCGAGATCGTGGCTTGGCCCCCCGCCGTCGCCAGAACGCCGTCGCTCTGGACGCCCGACGTCATGATGGCGTCATTGGTCAATATGCCAGTCGCGGGCGCGCCGCTTGCTCCCGTGCCTGCGATCCAGACGGCCGTCGCCGAGGCGCCGGACACATCGACGCTTCCAGTTGTCGTTATTGACGTTCCAGTCGCCGAAAGCGATGAGCCGAAAAAAGAGGCCACTCCAACGGAGCCGTCATTTGTCGTCGTCACGCTGCCGCCGGTGAGGACGACGCTCGCGCCTGAAGCGCTGAGAACGCCGGGCGCGCTCAGTCCGGTGGTGAGGATCGCAGCTCCCGTGAGGGCGATTGTCGACGCTGCGCCCGAGGCCGCGCCAGAGGCGAAGACCGCAATCGAGTTGTCGCCGCTCGTCGTGACCGTCTTGACGTCCGACGCCGTGATCGCCCCGCCGGCGGTGGCGTAGAACGCGTAAGAATTGCTTCCCGACGTCGAAATTGTGACCGGAACGGCCAAATCGATATTCGACGGGGCAAACGGAGCGGAGCCCGTCACGCCGTCGCTCCAGACCGCATAGCTGCCGCTGGCGGGGTTGGCGTTGACGGTGACAAAGGTTGCGGTCGGGCTGTCGACTATGGAGCCGCCGCCCTCGGCGAATAGGCCGACGATAGGCTGAGGAGGAGCGCCCGGAATCGGTGTGGTCGGGGCGTATGCGCCGGAAGCAAACGGGCAAGAGTCTCCAGCAAGGGCGAATATGTGATCTGGCGTGGCGTTCGAGGTGCAACCGGCGCGAGCGCGGGGCGCCGCGGCGAACGCGAGAAACGCGATTGCCGTCATCGCGACTAGCCGCCGCCGCCGGCGAGCGTCAGTCATCCATCCATGCCCGCAAACCAAGCCAGACCTGAACGAGCCGGCGCGGGTCGGCTTTACCAGCCGGATATTAACGGAGCCGCCGAGGCGCGACCCATCAAAGCCGAGGTGGGCCAAAACACGCGCTCGCCCCCGGGTCCGAGGAGCTGGGGGGCCCATTCTGCACTTCGTCCTCACGGGTCGGCGCCCCTAAGATGCGAATCAATTGTGCGGCAGGCTCTCTTTAGCCGCAAGTCTTGGCCAGGGCCAGCCGGCCGGCCGTCGCCGCCGTTCGGAATCCGCGCACACGCCCGTCTCCGGATGGGCCGGCGGGGCTCCCCCAGGACGCCCGTTTCTTTCGCCTGCAGGCAAATCGCGCCGCCAAGGCGCCGCCTCTTTCTCGGAACGCCTACGAGCCCTCGCTCGGCCCCGCCGTTTCGACACTGGCCCGCTCACAAGTGGGGCGCAAGTTTGACGCCAGGCCCGGCCGGGCGCGGCGCGCCTTCCGGGCGCGCGCGGCGAGCCGAGCGTTCCGGGAGCCGCCGACTTACGGCTGCTGCTTCGGCTGGCCAACTCGGCTCTTGGAGGCGCGGTCGCCCGCGGCGTTGGCGTCGGCTTCGCACATATAGGCGCCCTGCTTGGTCGTGCCGTAGCTCCGGGTGCCGGCGTAGTGATAAATGTGCGACTTGGTGTTGACCCAAACCACGGTGTCGGCGGGGCAGCGCGCCTTGGCTTCCGCTTCCGAACTGAACTGGCCGGCGCCGGTCGGGCGAGCCATCGTTTGCGCGGGGACGGGCTTCGGCTGGTAAGTTGGCGCGGGAGCGGGAGCGGGCGCAGGCGCCGCGACGGGGGCCGGGGCAGGCGCCGCGGCCGGAGCGGCGGTCGCTTCCTTCTGGGTGCGGCACTGTTTCAGGAACTCCTGCCACGTCATGCCGTTGGTCGTGTTGTTGGCCTTGGCCGCCTTCCAATCGTCGCCGCACTCCTTCATGACGCTTTCCGCCCGGGCCGCGCCGGTCGAGGCCAGACCCAGGGCGCCGGCGAACAAAAGGGCCGAAAGCGCGACCCTGAATGACGTTGCGATCATTGCTTATCCCTCCAATTTGGGCGCGTCTGTCCTTTAGCCGGCTCCCTCCCAGGCCGACAAGAGTCCGAGCCCAGCCCTCCTCATGACGCTATCCCACTGAACCCGACATGAACATATCATGATTACGGTCCGGGCCCGCCGGTCAGGGCGCCATTCGCCGTCCTCAACCAGTCGAGAGCCGCGCCAGAGCGAGTCGCGTCGTTTCGCCCAGACTTCCTGAAGCGTTGAGCGCCGCCCATCCTCGCTCGCCGAGCGGCTCTGCTGTCTGCCGGCTTGCGACGCCGGCGTCGGCGTCTGAAGCATCGGCTCGTCGCGAGGCGATGCGTTCGAGCCGCGCCCCGAGCGGAGCGTCGAGAAAAAGGCCGGCGAAGGCGACGCCGACCTCGGCCGCCGCGCCGGCCGCCGCTTGCCGCTCCGAACCGGTCGCAAAGGTGGCGTCGAGCACCACCGCCTGCCCTGCGCGAAGCGCAACCCGGGCTTTGTCGATGAGCCGCCGATAGACGTCGCTGGTGACGCCTGCGCGCGTAGGCCGAGGCCGGCAGACCGACGGTCTCCTCGACCGCGAACATCGCCTTCCGCTCGAGGTCGCTGCGCAGCCAGAGCGCGCCGGGCGCCCGGCCGAGCCGCGGCGCAAGCGCGCCGGCGAGCGCGCTCTTGCCGGCGCCGGAGAGCCCGCCGACAGCGACGAGGCGGGGCGGGACATGGCGCAAAAACTCAACCGCGCAATCGAAATAACCGCGCGCCAGCGTGCGGGCCTCGTCGCGCTCCGCGCCCTCCAGCCGATCGGCGCCCGCGGCCTTGACCTTCGCCCGGATCGCCGCGCGCAAACTCAAGAACAGGGGAAGCGCCGCTAGCCCCGCCATTGCTTCCGGCGGCTCGGGCGCGAGATAGCGGTTGAACAACCGGTTGGCGGCTGGGCGCAGGCCAAGCTCCTCCAGATCCATCAACAGGAAAGCAAGATCATAGAGCACGTCCCCGCTCGCGATCTCGTCGGAAAACTCCAGGGCGTCAAACAAAGTCGGTTCGCCGTTGAGCATGACAATGTTGCCCAGGTGCAGATCGCCGTGACAGCGGCGGGTGAAACCGCTTTCCCCGCGTCTCAAGAGGATCGGCCGCGCCACCGCGAAAGCGAGTCGCGAATCGATGGTCAGGCGCCGGGCTTTCGCCGGGTCGAAAAGATCGGGGCGCTCGGCGAATGCGGCGTCGTTCTGGTCGATATAGGTCTCGAGCGAATGGGCCGAGCGCGCCGCATCCCTGCAGCGGCGCTCGCGCGTGGGAGCGGCGGATGGCGAGCGTCAGCTTGTCGATCGTCTCGTTCGACAGGCCGTCGCGCGCCGCGATGTGGTCGAGCGTCGCTTTCTCGTCGAACCGCCGCATATGGGTGACCCATTCGACGATTTCCCCCTCGCCGCCGATCGCAAGCCGCTCGCCCGATCGCGTGATCGGCAGCGCCGCCAGGTAGACCTCCGGCGCTGAGGCGCGATTGACCGCGATCTCCGCCTCGCAGGCGCTCCGGCGCTTCTCCAGCGTCGCGAGATCCATGAACGGAAAGGTGACCGCCCGCTTGACCTTGTAAGCGTCGGGACCGGCCAGGAACACGACGGCGCCCGCCGTATCGACCCGTCGGACCGGCTCGCTCAGCCCGTGCGTGCGGGGGTCGGAAAGAAAGCGGAACACCGCCTCCTGCGATGCGGCGGGATTGTCGGACGGGCGAGAGCTCATGAGTCGTTCGCCGGCAATGCGCGTCCTCTCGGCCGAAGGCGCGTCCGCGCGCCGTCCCTCGGGACTGGGAGACTCGCGACGGCCAGTGTCAAGCGCCCTCGCCCGGTTTGGCGGCCTGCGCGAACTGTGCTTTCAGTCACCCCTTGCGGTCGCGAGGCTCACGCCGGCGCGGCGGGAGGGCATTCTCCGATGAACAATGCTGTCTTGATCACCGGCTGCTCGACCGGCATCGGCCGCGCCGCGGCCAAAGCGTTCGCCGCCCGCGGCTGGCGCGTCGCCGCCACCATGCGCCAGCCGGAAGAGGCGGGCGATCTCGCTCAGGCGGGAGACGTGCGGGTCGACGAATTGGATGTCGCCGACGGCGGCTCGGTCGAGCGCGCTGTCGCGCGGACGCTCGACGCCTTCGGACGGCTTGATGTCGTCGTCAACAACGCCGGCTTCGGCGCCTTCGGTCCGTTCGAGAGCGCGCCGCAGTCGCTGATCGAGCGTCAGATCGGCACGAATCTCGTCGGCGTGTTCAACGTTACGCGCGCGGCGCTCCCCGCCATGCGGGCGCAAGGGTCGGGCGTCATCGTCAACGTTTCCTCGATCGGCGGCCTGACGACGCTGCCGCTCAATGCGATCTACCACGCGACGAAATACGCCGTCGTCGGCTTCACCGAGGGGCTCGCCTACGAACTCGAGCCGTTCGGGATCCGGGCCAAAGTGGTGGCGCCCGGCGGCGTCGAGACCGATTTCGCCACCCGCTCGCTCGCCCTCACCTTCACGGGCGACGGCGGACCGTACGCCGACACGATCGCCAAGGTCATGACCGCTTTTCGCAAGCGAGCCTCCGGCGGCTATTCGAAGCCCGAGTCGATCGCGGAGACGATCTTCGAGGCGGCGACCGACAAATCGCCGCGCATTGTTTATCTCGCGGGCGGGGACGCGATCGCGCTGAGGAAAAAGCGCGACTTGATGAGCGATGAAGACTATCTCAAGATGACCAGAGACAATTTCGGCCTTTCCGGCTAGACCCGACCAGCCGTCGCGGAGGCTCGACATGCCCTCAGCCGAGAACCGTCCGTTCGATTCGCTGCAGGTGGGCGAGGAAGAGCGCCTCGTCCATGTGCTGACAAAGGAGGACTTCTCGCTGCTTGCGGCCCAGGCGGCGGCGTTCGCCGCCGGCGTCGTCGACCCGGCGGTCGCGGCGAGCCCGGCCTTCCGCGCCGATTCGGCGCAGAGCGGCTGGGGGAGCGCGCTGATGAGCGCCCTGATCGCCGGGCGTCTTCCTGGCGCCGGCTCCAAGTTGGTCCGGCAAAGCATCGAAACCTCAGCCGCCGCCGCGCCAGGCGACATCATGACGGTCGTCGCCAGGGTGATGGCGAAATCGGCCAATGGGCGGGTGACGATCGAAGCACGGGCGACCAATCAGCGTGGCGAGCTGGCGATGGCCGGTACGGCCGAGATCGTCGCGCCGAAGAAGACGATCGCCGCCGAACCGCCGAACGAATATTTCGAGCTATTCGCGAGAAGGGACGCCGCTACAAGATCCTTGTCGAGCGCACGCGCGACCTCAAGCCGCTCAAGACGGCGGTCGTGCACCCGGTCGACGCAGCCTCGCTCACGGGCGCGATCGAAGCCGCGCGCGAGGGTCTGATGGAGCCCGTGCTTGTCGGCCCGGAGGCGAAGATCCGTCGAGCCGCCGAGGCGGCCGGAATTGACCTCGCCGGCTATCCGATCGTTTCGACCGAGCATAGCCACGCGGCCGCCGACAAGGCGGTGGCGATGGCGCGGGCGGGCGAGGTCGAAGGATTGATGAAGGGCGCGCTGCACACCGACGAATTGATGCGCGCCATCGTCGCCGCCGATACCGGCTTGCGCACCGCGCGGCGCGTCAGCCACGTGTTCGCCATCGACGCTCCAGCCTATCCGCGCGCGCTCTTCATCACCGATGCGGCGGTGAACATCTATCCGACGCTCCTCGACAAGCGCGACATCGTGCAGAACGCGATCGAGCTTGCAGAGGCGCTCGGCGTCTCCCCGCCGCGGGTCGCCATCCTTTCAGCGGTCGAAACGGTCTCGCCCGACATCCGCTCGACGGTCGATGCTGCGGCGCTGTGCAAGATGGCCGATCGCGGCCAGATCGTCGGCGGCATCCTCGATGGGCCGCTCGCCTTCGACAATGCGGTGTCGCTCGAGGCGGCCCGGTCCAAGGGGATCGTTTCGCCGGTCGCCGGCCAGGCCGACATTCTGGTTGTCCCCGACCTCGAGGCCGGCAACATGCTGGCGAAACAGCTCGTCTATTTCGCCGAAGCCGAGATGGCCGGCATCGTCCTCGGGGCGCGCGTGCCGATCATGCTCACGAGCCGCGCCGACAACACCATCGCCCGGCTCGGCTCGTGCGCCATCGCGCTGATCCTCGCCCGGCGCCGGGAGGCGCTCGCTCCGTGACCCTCCGTCCCGTCGCAAAACTGTCGCACGCGTGGTCGAACATTTCCCCCGCGTCGGCGTCTCGTCGCGGCGCGGGCGCGAACCAGGGGAAGCAAGCTCAATGAGTGCGAAAAAGGCAAGTCCCGTCAGCGCGTTCCAGAAGCGGGTCGACGCCGAGATCCAGGACAACCTCGACGAGGACATCGAGCTTGAGCTCGAGGACGACCCGCTCGAGGACCTGCTGTCTGAAAGCGAGCATCTTCAGCTGCACGATTCGCTGCCGCGGCAGGTTTATTTCAAGGAGCTTCTGCGCCTGCAGCGCGAGCTCATCAAGCTCCAGGACTGGGTGGTCGCCAAGAAACTCAAGCTGGTCGTCATCTTCGAAGGGCGGGACTCGGCGGGCAAGGGCGGAGCGATCAAACGCGTCACCCAGCGTCTCAACCCCCGCGTCTGCCGCGCCGTGGCGCTGCCCGCGCCGACCGAGCGCGAGCGCACCCAGTGGTACTTCCAGCGCTACGTCCCGCACCTTCCGGCCGGCGGCGAGATCGTGCTGTTGGACCGCAGCTGGTACAACCGCGCCGGCGTCGAACGCGTCATGGGCTTCTGCACCGACGCGGAATACGAGGACTTCTTCCAGTCGACTCCGGAGTTCGAGCGCCTGCTCGTGCGCTCAGGCATCGTCTTGGTCAAATACTGGTTCTCGATCACCGATGACGAGCAGCACTCGCGCTTCCTCATGCGCATCAACGATCCGCTCAAGCAGTGGAAGCTCTCGCCGATGGACCTCGAGTCGCGCCGCCGCTGGGAGCTCTACACCAAGGCCAAGGAGACGATGCTCGAGCGCACGCATATCCCCGAGGCGCCGTGGTGGGTGGTCGAAGCGGTCGACAAGAAACGCGCCCGCCTCAACTGCATCGCCCATCTCCTGACCCGCATCCCCTACGAAGAAGTGGCATACCTAAAGCCGGTCCTGCCCAAGCGGGTGCACAACCCCGAATACCACCGCAACCCGGTCCCCCACGACATGTACGTGCCGGACCACTACGCGACGCTCGCGGCGGAAGCGACTAAGTAGAGGGGTGAGTGGCGATCGCGACGTCGGTCTGCGAGAAGTCGTCGCCCTTGAACAAGAGCGGCTCGCGGCGCGCGCGGGCGAGCGCGTAGACGAAGCAATCGCCGAAGTTGAGCCCCGCCGGATGACCGCTCCCCTTGCCGAAATCGCGATAGGCGGCGCGGGCGATCTCGGCCTGCTCGCGGGTCACCGGCTCGATGACGATGCCGATCTCGGCGACGGCTTCGTCAAAGCGCCTGCTGGCGATCGGGCTTCGAGCGCCGTCGATGACGATGGCGGCTTCGAGGTAGTTGGCCCGCTCTTCAAGGCGGCCGCCGATGGGGCCCCGCGTAAGACCCTGATCGTCAACGTCGGCTATGACAGCACGGCCGAAGAGGCGTTCCTGTTCAGCGGCGCGGCTGCGCTCGAGCGCGGCTACAATGCGCTTCTGTTTGATGGGCCCGGACAGGGCGCGGCGATCTTTGAGGAGGGGCTGGTGTTCCGGCCTGACTGGGAGAAGGTGATTGGCCCAGTCGTCCGGGCATGCATCACGCGCATCGAGATCGCCAAGACCGAACTGGCCTTTGGATGGGTCCCGCTGACCCCCAGCACGGCAAATCAGGCGTGAAAACTGAAATCGCCGGGGTTGGCCGTGAGAGCCAACACGGTCGTGTTTTTTAACGTGATCGCGTCGGCGCCCTGCCCGTGAATCACAACATCGCTCCCAAAAGCGGAGGTTTGCTGAAGAAGATCGGCCAGCGAGCCAAATTCCGACGAAGGCACGTTCAGGACGCTGTGGTTGGCGCCGCTCGGGATGAAGTCGTCGATCGTGTCCATGCCGGAATGGGCCTGGTAGACGAAAGGAGCCAGGGCGGGCGTCGCCCCGGACGAGGTCGGAGGATCGCCGATCAAGAGGTCGGCGAAGAAGCCGGAGCCCGCCGAACTCGTCGTCTCGGACAGGGAGACCTTCAGATTGACGAGGCCGGATGATTCGAGGCTCACGATCGGTCCCAAAAGCAGCGCATGATCGTTAAAATAGTGCGTGGCCGCGCTCGCCGAACGAAAGGTCTGGTCGACCATATCTGTCCCATTGACGTTGACGTCGAGGGACACGCTGGTGGGGAAGCCTCCCACGAGCGTCTCGGGATCGTACAGACCGACTACCAGACCCTGCGGACTGGCGAGCAGCGACGGATTGATCGTCATGCTGATCGTGCTGACTTCCGTTTCGGCCCCAGCGCCGTTGGTGTCGTGTTCGCCGCCCAATTCTCCGATGGCGAAATAGGACGGCGCGACACTGAAAGCCGATTTCAGTTTTGGCTCGGCGCCAAGAACCGCGTTGACGGCCGACCTCGAAGGAAGACCGTCAATCAGCGCAACCGATTGTTCCTCGGTCAGCGCGGGGTCAGCCTGGCCGACGGATGCGCCTGTGTAGGCCTCGCCGGAGCTGGCGAGGGCGCCCGTTCCGTCGACGACGCCGTTCGCCGTCGCGGAAAAAGCCGACGCCACCGCGTTGGCGCCCGGATCGCTCGCGGCGGAGGCTGCGATGGTCCCCGAAACGCCCGTGCCGACGTCGCTTGCTGTCGCCTTATTGGCGAGGCCGTCGCCGGCGCCGCCGACCGCCGTTGCGGTCGAGGTTACGGCCAAACCGGTCGCGGTTGCGGTCGCCGTGGCGGCTCCGCCCGCGCCGTCGCTGCCGACGAAATACGCTAACCCGCCGGAGCCGCCGGTCGCATTGGCGTTGGACGTAACATCCCCTGCGCCCGTCGCCGTCGATGTGGCTGTCGCGCCGCCGCCGTTCCCGCCCGCGCCGGTCGAGCCGTCCAGGCCGCCAGACCCGCCGTTTCCGCCGGTCGCGGCAGCCGTCGAATTTACCGCGTCCGTTCCGGTGATCGTCGACGTAGCCGTCGCCTTCGCGCCCGCGCCACCGCCCGAACCGCTATAGCCGGCGCCGCCGATCCCGCCGTAAGCCATGCTGGAGCCCGACACACTCGCGCTTAGCAGCGTCACGTTCACTGCCTTGTCGTCGAATGTCAGGTTCGATGTCGCCGCGCCCGCTGCGCCGGCCACGCCGCCATAGCTGGCGCCGCCTGAGCCCCCCGTCGCCTGTTGCGTCAGGATCAGCATGCCGCCGAGCGTAGAGCCTGTCACCGCATTGGGTATCATCGTGCTCGTTGCGCCGACGCCGCCGCTGGCCCCGTCAGCCCCGCCGCCGCCTGAGCCGCCCATTTGATAGGCGGACACCGTGACAGTCGATGCCCCCCGGCTGGTTCCGTTCGCGCTCGCCGTGGCGTTCCCTCCCATCCCGCCCTGGGACCCGGCGCCGTCGGCGTTTCCGCCCGTCCCGCCAGCCGCCGAGCTGGTCACCGTCACGGAATCGCCGCTCGAACCGTTCTCTATTCCCGTCCCCTTCGCCGTCGCGGAACCGCCCGCGCCGCCGCTGCCGCTCGATATCCCCGATCCGCCGGAGCCGCCCAAACCGCCGGTCGCGGTGTCGTTGGACGTAATCGGGCCGGCGCCCGTTCCGGTCGAGGTGGCCGTCGCCATGCCGCCGTTCCCGCCCCCGCCGGTCGTGCCGTCCAGGCCGCCCGATCCGCCATTGCCGCCGGTCGCGTTCGCTGTCGAGTTGACCGCCGCTGTTCCGGTGATGGTCGAAGTGGCGGTCGCCGCGCCGCCGGTGGCGCCGCTCGAACCGCTAAAGCCGGAGCCGCCGTTCCCGCCGGCGGCAAAACTGGAGGCCGACACATCCACGCTTGATGTGTCGTTCAACGTCAGGTTCGATGTCGCCAATCCCGCCGCGCCGGCGACGCCGCCGTAGCTGGCGCCGCCCGAGCCGCCTGTCGCCGACTGCAACAGGGTCAGCGAGCCGCCAACCGTAGAGCCACTCACCGCGTTGGTCGTCCCACCCGGCGCGCTGGTCATCACGCTCGACGCGCCGCTGCCGCCATTCGCCCCGTAATTCCCCGCCCCGCCGGAGCCGCCCGTTTGATAGCCCGAGACGGAGACAGTTGACGCCCCGAGGCTGGTTCCATTCGCGGTCGCCGTCGCGACCCCTCCGTTCGCGCCGTCGGACCCGACGCCGTCGCCGCCTCCGCCGTTCCCGCCGGTCGCCGTGCTCGACACGGTAACGGCGGCGCCGCTCGAACCGGTCTCCGTCGCGCCCGCCGTCGCCGTCGCCTTCGCGCCCACGCCGCCGACAGCGCCAAAGCCCGCCGATCCGCCGGAGCCGCCAGAGCCGCCCGTCGCGTCGGCCGTCGCGTTGACTTCGTCTGTTCCGGTGATCGTCGACATGGCCGTCGCCACGGCGCCGGCGACCCCGGCCGTAGTGTCGGAGGAGCCGCCGTTTCCACCCGACGCCGAGCTGGAGCCGGACACATCCACGCTTTGCGTCAAGTTCAATGTGTTGTCGTCGAACGTCAGGTTCGAAGTCGCCAATCCCGCCGCGCCGGCGATGCCGCTGGTGCCGGTGCCTTCGCTATTGCTGTTGCCGCCGTAGCCCCCGGTCGCCGATTGCGTCAGGGAAAGCGAGCCGCTGTCGGTAAAGCCCGTCACGGCGTTGGTCATAACGCTCTTTAAGCCGGCCCCGCCAGTCGCGCCGGCATAGCCGGACCCGCCGGACCCGCCGTTTTGAGTGGCCGACACGGAGACAGTCGACGCGCCCGGCGCTGGTTCCCTCGGCGGTCGCCGTCGCGCCCCCACCGTTGCCGCCCCTGAACCCGATGCCGTAGCCGGCTCCGCCGACCCCGGCCGCGTCGGGGAGTGGACCGCCGCCGCCCGCCGTGCTCGACGCCGAAACGGAAACGTCGCTCGAACCGGTCTCCATCGCGATCGCTGTCGCTGTCGAGAAACCGCCCGCCGCGCCATCCCCGCCCAAGGAGGTAACAGCGCCATCCTGGCCGCCCTGTCCCCCGATGCCGCCCCCTGCGTTGGCCGTCGCGCTGACCGCTGCTGTTCCGGTGATGGTCGAAGTGGCGGTCGCCGCGCCGCCGGCGGCGCCGTTCGAACCGCCAAAGCCATACGCCGCCGTTCCCGCCCGTGGCTGAACTGTCGCCCTCGACATAGGCGCTTAGTATCGTTTTGTTCACGGCCTGGTCGTTGAACGACAGGTTCGATGTCGCCGATCCCGCCAAGCCGACGACCCCGCCATAGCTGTCGCCGCCCGAGCCGCCGACCGCCGCTTGCTCCAGGTAAAGCGAGCCGCCGTGCGTCCTGCCCGTCACGGCGTTGGTCATCGAACTCCTTGCGCCGCTCGTGCCGTTCGCCCCGCCGAAGCCATCGGCGATGTAGCCCGACCCGCCGGAGCCGCCGGTCTGCGTCGCCGAGGCGACCGCTTTGGTGAGTCCCTTGGCTGAGGCTGTCGTGCCGGTCACCGTACCAGCCTTCCCGGCCGTGTGCCCGGAGCCGAGGGCGACGCCGCCGTCCCCGCCGGTCGCGACGGCGGTTGCATCAGCCTCTCCCCCGGCATTTGTGTCCGTGGCCGTGGCCGTCGCGGTTCCTCCCGCGCCGCCACTATTGCCGTCGCCGTAAGGGGCGCCAGGACCGGCGCCGCCCGTCGAGCCGCCGGCGCCGCCTGTGGCTTGCGACACTGCCGAAGTCGCCGACGCGCTTTTGGCAGTCGTCGAACTTGTCGCGCTGGCGCCGCCGCCCGCGGCCCCTGCTCCCCCGTTGCCTCCGGCTCCATTGTATATCGCCGCCAAATAGCCGGAGCCTCCATCGCCGCCGGCCCCACCGTCTCCGCCCCGAGCTTCCGCGCTATTGTTCAGATCGGATGAACCTGAGTTCTTGGCTGCCGCGCTTTGGCCGGCCGTGCCGGCTCCGCCGTTCCCTCCCGATGCGCCCGGCGTTTGGCCGTTGGCGCCGTTGACACCCGGCGCTCCGGCAGCTCTCAAAATTGAAACGTCGCTCATCACATCCTCCCAAAAGCTTCAAGAACAGCTTAACTATTTATAGCATTGTACCGACGTAAATTGGGGCGGCTGAAGCCGCCCTGACCGCTGTTTCCGTCGCAGGTCAGCTTGCCGCCCCAAACTTCGCTGCAAGACAGTGACGTCGCTACGCGCGAACTCAGCCACCCCTTCCCGCAAAACAATCGGGAGGATCACGTAGAGTTGCTGTTTTAAGCGTGAGTATCTTTCCCCCCGACGCCCGTCGTTCGACCCGTCAAGTCGCCGGGCGCAGCGCCAACGTTTTCTTCATTGCAATTTATGCCAGGGCGTTCGCCCTTCAGTCATTCGTAGAACCGTGGTTGACACTGTTAGCCGACGGCTGTCAAGTGAATATCCACTGCGCCGCCGAACAGCTGATCCGCAAATGTCCGCCTGACGTGTCCCGTGACAAGGCGGCTCTTTTCCAGCGGGTGCAAGCCCCGCCCGGTCGGGGCAAGGCTCAAATCTCGATCTCGCGTCCGATCTCGACCACCTGATCGCAGGGCAATTGGAGATAGTCGCTGATCCGTTCGGCGTTGCGGCCGAGCGCCGCGAACAGCGCCTCTTGCCACCGCGGGATGCCCTTCCCGTCCTCGCGCGGCACGATGGTTTCGCTGCCGACATAGAAGGTCACGTCGTCGAGATCGATATTGACCCCTGTCGCCTTGCATTGATCGAGGATCTCGGGGATGTCGGGATGCTCCATGAAGCCGCGCCGCGCCTCGGCCCGCCAGAACTTGTCGTCGACGTGCTGCACCGTCAGGCGCTCGTCGGGGTCGGTCCGCGGGATCGAGAGAACGGTCAGCGTCAGCGCCAGCACCGACTCGTGCAGCGCGCGGTTCTTGCGCACGTGCCAGGCCATGACCGGCGGCGTCTCATTCACGGCGCGAGTGAGGAACACCGCCGATCCGGGGACGCGCGCGATCTTGCCCGAGTGCAGTTCCGCGATCATCGCCGAGAGCGGCGTCTGCTCGGCGATCACGCTTTCGCGCACCGCGGTCGCGCCGCGATGCCAGATCCACATCACTGCGTACACGATCGAAGCAAGCAGCAGCGGGACCCAGCCGCCCTGCAGCACCTTGGCGAGGTTGGCGGCGAGAAAGGCGCCGTCGACGAGGAGAAACAGCCCCGCGACCGCGCCGGCGGCGGCGATCGGCCAGCCCCACACCTCGCGCATGGCGATGAACAGGAGCACGCTCGTCATCAACATCGTGGCCGAGACCGCGATGCCGTAGGCGGCCGCGAGATTGTCGGACTTGCCGAAGCCGATGGTGAGGCCGAGCGTCACGATCATCAGGAGCCAGTTGACCGCGCCGACATAAATCTGCCCGTAACCCTCAGCCGAGGTCTGGGTGATCGCCACGCGCGGCAGCCAGCCGAGCTGGATCGCCTGGCGGGTCATCGAATAGGCGCCGGTGATGATCGACTGGCTGGCGATCACCGTGGCGATGGTTGCGAGCGCGATCATCGGCGTCAAGAGCGGCGCCGGGCACAGCCGGTAGAAGATGTTGCCTTCGGTCGGCGCGCCGGCGAGCACGATCGCCGCTTGTCCGGCATAGTTGAGGATAAGCGCGGGAAAGACGACGAAGCTCCACGACAGACGGATCGGCGCCGGCCCGAATTGACCCATGTCGGCGTACAGCGCCTCGGCCCCGGTGACGCAAAGGAAGACGCCGCCGAGCACCAGAAACCCCTGCAATCCGCCGCCTGAAAGATACTCGAGGCCATAGACCGGATTGAGCGCGGCGAAGACCGACGGGTGCTGCAGGACCCCATAGGCGCCGAGCGCCGCGATCGCCGCGAACCAGAGGAGCATGATCGGGCCGAACGCGCGGCCGATCGCCGCCGTACCGAACGGCTGCGCGGCAAACAGCGCGAGCAGGATGGCGGTCGCCGCGGGCAAGACGTAGGCTTGCAGGCTCGGCGCGATCTGCTCGACGCCTTCGAGCGCCGAGAGCACCGAGATCGCCGGCGTGATCGCGCCATCGCCGTAGATGAGCGCCGCGCCGAACAGGGCGACCGCGACGATCAGCGGCCGCTGGCGCTTCTTGACCCCGAGCAGGGTCATGAGCGCAATGATTCCACCCTCGCCATCGTTGTCGATGCGCATGGCGATATTGACGTATTTGACGGTGGTGATGAGGAGCAGCGTCCACAAGACCAGCGACAGGGCGCCGAGCGTCGCCGCCTGATCGGGATGGGGCCCGGTGTAATCGAGCACGGTCTTGAGCGTGTAGAGCGGGCTCGTGCCGATGTCGCCGAACACCACGCCGAGCGCCGCCAGAACTCGCGAGCCCCAAGCGCTGGTCCGGCTGCGGCCCGGCGCCGCTTGTTTCAATCGACATCTCGCTCTCCCTCACTCGTCGTTCGGCCGCCGCCCGCCGGGACGCCCGCGCTCATCGATAAAGGCCGGGCGACACAGATTGTTGACGCCGGCCGAGCCCGCCAAGCCGCCCAGCGGCGCCGACTGTCAACGTTAACGAAATTCGTCCCGCTGGCGCGCGCGAATGGATAAAATTCGACGGAATTTGTTTCGCGGCCGCCAAGCCGCGGCGGCGACAGTGTCCCCATCGATATTGGCGGACAACCCATGCTCTCTCGGCTTTTAGGCTTCATCACCGCGGCGGCGATCTTCGGCCTCGCCTGGAACACCTTCGGCGAAGCGTCCGAGCAGGGCCTTCCCCGGGCCACTCGGGAGCCTGTCGGCGGCGAAGCCTCGATTCCCTACGGCTGGGTCGACTTCTGCAATCGCCACAGCGAAGAATGCACCCTCGGCAAGCTCAAGCCGACGGACGCGCGCCTGACCCGGCAGACGTGGAAGACCCTCAACGACATCAACGACGAGGTCAACGGCGCGATCGAACCGATCAGCAACCTCGACCATTGGGGAACGACGCTCGACCATTGGGACTATCCGGTGGACGGCAAGGGCGACTGCAAGATCTACGCTCTCTTCAAGCGCAAACTTTTGATCGAGCACGGCTTTCCGCGGCAGGCGCTGTTGATGACGATCGTCCGCGACCTCAGCGGCGAAGGCCATGCGGTGCTCACCGTCAAGACCGACCGCGGCGACTTCGTGCTCGACAACCTTTCGGACGACATCCGCCCGTGGAGCGCCACCGGCTACCAGTTCTTCAAGCGCCAGGCCCAGGACGATCCGAACCTGTGGCTCAGCCTCGGCGGCGCGACCGGCGCCGAGCCTGTCGCCGCCTCGTCGAACTGAGAATCTGCAAGAAATGGCGGCCGCTGGTCGCCAAGAGCCTCGAGCCCGCCGGCGCGCCTACGCTCTGTTGCCGGTCTGCCCAACGCCGAGCGCGGCAATCCTCTCCAAAGCCTCGATCGCCTCCGCCGGCAACGGCCATGAGCGCGCCGCGGCGATGACGCCGGCGATGTAATCGGCGCGCACGCCTCCCGGCCCGGAGTTGGCGCCGACATAGACGATCGCCCGCCTTGGCCCTTGTTTCGTCACGACCGGCTGGGTCAGCTTGGCGTAGAGGCCGCTGGCCACGCCCTCGTAGCGGTCGAGCGCCGCGACATCGGCGAGCGCCACATCCCATAGCACCCCATACACGGCGGAGCGCGGTTCGCGCGTAACGGTCAGCCAACCCTCGCGCATCGCCGCAAGCCGGTGACGCTCGAGCCGCGCCGGCCCGAGCGCCTTCGAGCGCGGGCAGCGGCGCGCCATGGCGTCGGCATCCATGTTCGCGCCATAGGAAAAGCACAGCGGCATCGGCCCTATCCGCTCACCCGCTCGACCTTGTGAACCACGCTCTTGCCGCGCAGCTGCGACAGGATGGCGTTGAGGTGCTGAATGTCGCGCACCTGGACGTCGATGACGAAGCGCCGGAAGTCGGCCCCGCTGGCCGACGACGAGATGGCGTCGATATTCGCGCCGTATTCGCCGATGGTCGTGGCAATGACGCCGAGCGCGCCGGGCTCGTTTAAGAGCGTGAGCACGATCTGGGTCGAATAGAGCACATTCGGCGCGTCCTCGATGTCCCAGCGGACATCCAGCCACAGTTCCGGGCGATCGTTGTAATCGACGAGCGCCGGCGAATGGATCGGATAGATGACGATGCCTTCGGGCGCGCGGATGCCGACGATGCGCTCGCCCGGCACCGCTCCGCCCTTGGGCGCGAACCTAACCGGCGTATCGAGATCGATGCCCCGCAGCGGCAACGCCTCGGCGGCGTCCGACTCGCCCGGCACCCGGAACACGAGGTCAGCGGCCTTCGGCAAGCCGAACCAGCCGCTCTCGTTCAAAGGCACGGCCGGACCGGCCTTGCGCTCCTCCTTGAAGTTCGGAAACACGGCGCGCACCACGTCGGTGGAGAAAATCTCGCCGCGCCCGACGCCGATGAACACATCGTCGATCGAGGCGCGCGCCAGGCGCGGCAGCGCCGCCTTCAGTTTCGCCTCGGCGAATTTCTTGCCCGCCCGCTCGAACGCGCGCTCGACGATCTGGCGCCCAAGCCCGCCGAACTGGGCCTTTGCCGCCTCGCGCGTCGCCCGGCGGATGGCGGCGCGCGCCCGCCCGGTCACCACGACGCTGTCCCAGGCCGCCGGCGGCGAACCGCCCTCGGCGCGCGAGATCAGCACCTCGTCGCCGTTATGCAGTTCCGAGATCAAGGGCGCAATGCGGCCGTTGATCTTTGCGCCGACCGCCGAATTGCCGACGTCGGTATGGACCGCGTAGGCGAAGTCGATCGCGGTTGCGCCGCGCGGCAGCGCAATGAGCCGCCCCTTGGGGGTGAAGCAGAACACCTGGTCGTGAAACAGCTCGAGCTTGGTGTGCTCGAGGAACTTCTCCAAATCGTCGCCCGCCAGCGCCTCGATCGTCTGCCGCAAGCCGCGAAAGGCCCGGCTTTCGCTGACCGCCGGCGCGTCGGCGCTCGTGCCGGCGTCCTTATAGACGGCGTGGGCGGCGACCCCGTATTCCGCCACCTCGTGCATCTCGTGGGTGCGGATCTGCAGCTCGACCCGCTGGCTGCCCGGCCCGATGACGGTGGTGTGAATCGAGCGATAGTCGTTCTGCTTCGGCGTCGAGATATAGTCCTTGAACCGCCCCGGCACGCTCGGCCAGGTCGTGTGCGCCACGCCGACCGCGGCATAGCAGTCGGCGACGCTGTCGACGAGAATGCGAAAGCCGTAGATGTCGGACAATTGCTCGAACGCGATCGAGTGGCGCTCCATTTTTCGCCAGATCGAATAGGGCTGCTTCTGGCGGCCCCTGACCTCGACCCTGATGCCGCGGCGGGCGAACTGGTCGGTGAGCTCAGCCGCGATCCGGGCGATGATCGCCCCGTTCTTGGCCTTCATGCCCTCGAGACGCGCGACGATCAGCTCATAGGCGTCGGGCATCAGCGAGCGGAAGGCGAGGTCCTCGAGCTCGTTGCGCATGCTCTGCATGCCCATTCGCCCGGCGAGCGGGGCATAAATGTCGAGCGTGTCCTCGGCGATTCGGGCGCGTTTGGCCTCCGGCATGAACTGGAGCGTGCGCATGTTGTGCAAGCGGTCGGCGAGCTTGACCAGGAGCACCCGGGCGTCATCGGCGATGGCGAGCAGAAGCTTGCGGAAATTCTCGGCCTGCTGGGCGTGCCTGGTGACGAAGTCGAGCTTGCCGAGCTTGGTCAGGCCATCGACCAGTCCGCCGATCTCGTCGCCGAAGGACTTGTCGATTTCCTCGCGGGTGACCGTCGTGTCCTCGATCGTGTCGTGCAG
Source organism: uncultured Alphaproteobacteria bacterium (assembly GCA_963749715.1). Lineage (GTDB taxonomy): Bacteria > Pseudomonadota > Alphaproteobacteria > Rhizobiales > Beijerinckiaceae > Roseiarcus. The sequence continues at coordinate 508,392 of CAVVNR010000001.1, read as the reverse complement.
CATCGCCGCCGCGATGGTGGCGTCGTCCACCTTGAGCTCGGTCAGGATCGCCGCGACTTCGAGCGGGTGCGAGAAATAAGGATCGCCGGAGGCGCGCTTCTGGCTGCCGTGCGCCTTCATCGCGAACACATAGGCGCGGTTGAGCAGATCCTCGTTGGCGCGAGGATTGTAGCGGCGGACCCGCTCCACCAGCTCGTATTGCCGCATCATCGCCTGTGGCCGACCAATCCGCCCAGCGCCGCCGAAAACGTCGTGGCGGCGCCGATGCGGTTCAACCAGGACGGAACGGCATGAAGCGAAGGAGCCTAAGCGTCGGCGTCCGGCTTGCGCCAGCCGACTCCCGCCCTCGCGCGTCTAGTGCGGGCCAAGCCTATCATCGGCCGCCGAGGGCGCTCACGCAAGCGCTAATGTTGACGCAAACGGCGAACCGTCACGGCGCAGAGCCGAGGGCGTCCAAAAACCCGCGTCGCGGAGCGGCTCATCGCCCGCAACGGCAGGCGCTATTCCGTCGCCAACAAAAAACCCCGGAGCTTTCGCTCCGGGGCTGTTTGATTCAACTGATCGGGTCGCGATCAGAAGTAACGGGTGATGCGGAACCGGCCGGCGAAGCCATCGCTGACGCCGTGCCAATCGCCCGGAACGAAGAACTCGTTCGATTGGCCCCAGTTGTAGATGGTCCCAGCAAAGCCGTTCGGCGTCGACTGGTTCGTGCTCTGATACATCAACTCGAGGTCGAAGTTCAGGTTGTTGACCGGGTTCCAGCCGAGGTCGGCGCCGACCAGCCAGGTCGTTGCGCTTGGCGAAAGCGCGCCTTCGCCGGCCGAAGCGAGGGCGCAACCGACAGCTAAGAAGTTGCACCCGCCGCCCGTATTGCTCCACTTCAACTGACCGACCGAGCCTTCGAGATCGAGATAGAACTGCGGGGTGAAGTGATGCTCGATCAGCGCCGACACCGACCATGCGGTCGGCTTTGACCACGCGTTGGTTACCGGGTTGAAGAAGGCGTCCGACATGTACATTGACTGGCCGTTGCCGTTCACCTGGCCGTTCTCGCCCCACATCATGTCGGGGAGACCCGAGTACCAGACCGCGCTCTGGGTGTAGGAGCCGGTGACGAGGAAGTCGTCGCCCGCGCCGAACGACGGCAGGTTGATCTTCACGCCGGCGTCGACGCCCCAGCCGACCTGCTCATGTGAAGCTTCGCAAGGCACGCCAGTAAGTCCGCAGCCCGCAGCCCCGGTGACAAGGTTATACGGAGCGAGGTTGTAGGCAGTGTCGACCACGTTGACGTTGTGGACAACGCCCGAGACCTGAGCCTCGCCCCAGCCCTGCTTGACATGCAAGGCGCCGACGATGTCAGGCCATTTCTGGCCGCCGTACTTCAGGAGGCCCTCGGTCATGTCGGTGCCGCCGCCGGATTCGCCGTTCGGTGCCCGGGCTTTGCGCCGCGATCGTCGCCGTGAAGCCGCCGCCGAACGAGGCGGTGTAGGCCAAGAGCATCGGCTCGTTGAAGCCCTTCTGGTCAGGCGAGGCGAAGTTCGCCCAGTTGTCGCCGCCGCCGGTGAACGAATAGAACGACGCCGCCTTACCGGCGGTGAGGCCGGCCCAGGTCAGATAGCCCGTGTTGAGATAAGCGATATTGGCGTCTGCGCCGGACGGGGTGAGCGAGTCGAAGCCGTTGCCGAGGTCGACATTGACGTCGAAATGCCCGATCAACGGTCCGTAGGCGGTGTTCGAGGCCATGCTGAAGCCGAAGTTGGAGCGGGCTGTCCAGCCGGTCTCAGGCCGATAGAAAGTCGTGTTCAGTTGAGCGCCGCTGGCCTGAAGGAGGACCCGCTGAGTATTGCGCGAGTCCAGAGCAGACAGGGTCGTCAAAGCAGCCGCGACGGCAGCGCTCTGGGGGACCAAAGGATTCGCGGCGGCAGTAGCCGCGTTGCCGAGCGAGCCCCAATTGTACTGGGTGTTGAGGTTGCCGCCCGTGAACTGCGCGGTGATATAGCCTGAGAACTTCACGCAGGTGTCGGAGCCCGGCAGGGTCCAGCCGGTGATGCCGCCGACGTTGCAAACCTTGACGTATTCGACCGGCGCCGCCTTCTTGGTCGGAAGATCGGCCGCCTGCGCGCTGGCGACAGCGACGATGCCGGCCGCCGAACCGAGCAGAAGGCTCTTGATGAGCGTCATTTGTGACCTCCAGTTAGACGTGGTGGGCGTTGGTTTTCTTCTCGCCTTCGACTTCCCGGCCCGCCCGCGGACCGGATGCTACCGAAGGCGATCAGCCCCCTCTTCCCGTTTGACCTCTCGATCGTGGCCCTTTGCCCCTGCAAATGCCTGCGATCGTCCGCGACCGGGAATCTCCCGCTCACCTGAGCCACCATAGCTCTTCTCTAAATTTCGACACAATAAATTTTCTTCGCAAATTGGAGCTCGGACGCCGTTTCCGGGACCATGTTGCATAATTGTCACTCGATTTCGCCCCAAACGCGCCGCAATCACATTCTTTGAGGCGCATCAATCTGTTAGCCGAGAAAACAGACGGTCGGAACGCCCAATTGGACAGCCCCAAGCGCGTCCACGCCTGGAACGCCCAGTCACAAGCGCACCAGCAGCGGCGGCCGCGTCGCCGGTTTACCAATCCCGTTCAAGCCTGATTCGCCTCGTGGTTTGGACGGGTCGAGGCGACGGCCAGGGCGGGAGGCTCCAAACACCCCCTGACATCGATCTCGCCGGGGCGATGTCGCGTCGTCCGGCGATGCATTATAGTCGCCGCCGATCAGACGGAGAGCAGGCGGAATGAGCGGAGCCGGCGCGACAGCCAGCGCGACGAAAAAGGTCGGCCGCAACGACCCGTGCCCATGCGGCAGCGGCAAGAAATTCAAGCATTGCTGCCAGGACAAGGACGCGCGAGCCGCGGGTTCCGCCGCGGCGGAACCCGGATACCCACCCTCGCTCGCCGTCAGGCAGAGGCTGCAGGCGTTGCTCCTCGCGGCCAGGAATTGCTCCGGCGGCGGCAGGTGGGCTGAGGCCATTCCGCTGTTTGGCGAAATTGTCCGGCTCGACCCGACGCGTCCGGAGGCGCACTACGATCTCGGCGTCGCTTGTTTGCGCTCTGGTCGGTTGCCCGAAGCGTCGGCAAGCCTGCAGCGGGCGGTGGAGCTGGGGCCCGGTTTCGACGCGGGGCTCCGGGCTCTCGTCGAAGCGCTGGTGCTGCAGGGGCGCGACTCCGAAGCGCTGCCCGCCTGCCGCAGGTTAGGCCGAACGGCCGATGACCCGCTCGAACGCAAGCACTATTCCGCCAGGGCTCTGGCGATTGAAGGCAAGCAGAATGATGCGGAAGAGGAGCTTCTCCGTCTGCTCGTCCTGGCGCCCAAGCGCGCCGAGTTCGCGCCTTCTCCTCGGGCAGCTCTTGTCGAACTCCGGGAAGTTCGAAGACGCCGCCGGCCACCTGGCCCAGGCGATCGACGCGTTCCCTAGCGCCTTCCAGCAATTGACCGTGGTGAAGCGCATGTCGGAGGACGATCGCCCATTGCTCGATCGCATGCGCGGCCTTGCCGAGCGGCCTGGCCTTGATGCGGCCTCGCGCATCGCCATTCGTTTCGGCCTGGGCAAGGCTTTCGACGATCTTGGCGAATACGCCGAGGCGATGGGGCATTACGATGCGGGGAACCAGCTGAGGGCGATGTCGGAGCGGCTTGATCGCGCCGGACTCGTCGCTCAGATCGACAGCACGATCGCGCTCTTTTCCGCCGAAGCGCTTGAGCGCGCGGCGCAATCGTTCCCCAGGCCGCAGCGCCCGGGAGACGACATGCCGGTATTCGTCGCCGGCATGGTCCGCTCCGGCACGACGCTCATCGAGCAAATCCTGTCCTCGCATCCGGCCGTCGCCGCTGGCGGCGAGCTGAGTTTCTGGCACGACGTCGTCAGCGGCTGGCGAATCTCGACACTCGGCGCTCGCGAGGCGAGCATGCTGGCCAAGGCCGCCGGAGACTACCGCGACCTCTTGCGCAGGATCGGGCCCGAGGCGCTGCGGGTGACCGACAAGGCGCCCGCGAATGTCGAGTTGCTCGGGGTCATCGCGCTTGCCTTCCCGAACGCGCGCATCATCCATTGCCGACGCCGCCCGATCGACACGTGTCTGTCGATCTATTTCACGAACTTCTTGGAGCGCCGCGAATGGGCCTGGAACCGCGGCGACCTGGTTTTTTTCTACCGTCAGTACGAGCGTCTGATGGACCATTGGCGCCGCGCGCTGCCCTCGAATCGTTTGACTGAGGTGGAGTACGAGACCCTGATCGCAAACCCGGAAGCCGAGACGCGCCGGCTCATCGCCTTCTGCGGATTGGATTGGGACGACGCTTGCCTGGCGCCCGATCGGAACCAACGGGTGGTGAAAACATGGAGCATGTGGCAGGCGCGCCAGCCCGTCTACAAAACGTCCGTCGAGCGCTGGCGCCGCTATGAGCCGTGGCTCGGCGAGCTGAGGGCGCTATTGCCGGCGGCTGGCGCCGCGCCGTCATGACGCGAAGGCCCCGGGGCCGCCGCGCGGCGGGGCTCAAATCATGAAAAACCGATTCGGTATCCGCATTAGCGATTTTCCTTTACTAAAATCAGAAATCGCGCTATTGTTTGGGACCGTCAAACGAAGCGCGCGGGGGGCACGACGGCCAACGGCGGGAAAAAAAGGAACCAGAAGATTTTTCGCCCCCGGGGGTCTGCGCAGCCCCTTGAAAAGGCTCGATTCGGACAAGGGAATCCAAGGCAATCCAAGCCTTTTTCTTTGATTTCCTTTGGCCCGTCTTGGCCGGGCTTGGCTGGGCTTTGGAGATTTTGGGGCCGGTTTGGAAAGCGTAGGTATTACACTATACTGCCGATAAATAATGGGCGGCCTAAGGGGCCTGGGCGGGGACCCTACCCGGCCTTGCCCTCCCGGCGAGCGGGGCGGGCCTCGATGACCACGAACGCCTGGGCGAAGCCCTTCTCGTCGGTGATGGTCAGGTGGATGAACGGCTCGGCGTTCGGCGGCAAGATCGCTTTCAGCCGCTCGGCCGCGCCGCCGGTCAACCGCATCGTCGGTTGCCCGGAGGGGAGATTGACCACGCCCATGTCGCGCCAGAACACTCCGCGCCTGAGGCCGGTGCCGAGCGCTTTGGCGCAGGCCTCCTTGGCCGCGAACCGCTTGGCGTACGAGGCGGCCCGCGCGGCCCGCCGCTCCGAGCGGCGCTGCTCGGTTGGGGTGAAGCAGCGGGCGATGAAGCGCTCGCCGAACCGCGCGAGCGTCCTCTCGACGCGCTCGATGTCGCAAAGGTCCGCGCCGACGCCGACGATCACCGCCGGCGCTCCGCCGCCGCCCGTCCCTCGGTCATCGCCATGCGCATCGCCTTCACCGCTTCGGCGAGCCCGATAAAGATCGCTTCGCCGATCAGGAAGTGGCCGATGTTGAGTTCGACGACCTGCGGCAGGACGGCGATGAGGCGCGCGGTCTCGTAGTCGAGGCCGTGTCCGGCATGGCATTCGAGCCCGAGCCCCGCGGTCTCGGCGGCGGCGACCCGGAGGCGGCCGAACTCGTAGTCGGCTTTGTCCGCTTCGCCCCGCGCCCGCGCGTCGCACCACGCGCCGGTATGCAGCTCGACGACCGGCGCGCCCAAATGAGCGCTCACGTTGAGCGCCTCGCTGGAAGGCTCGATGAACATGGAGACTCGAATGCCGGCGCGCTTCAGTTCCGACACGAACGGCTTGAGCGAATTGTGCTGGCCGACGACGTCGAGGCCGCCCTCCGTCGTGCGCTCGGTCCGTTTCTCCGGCACGAGACAACAGGCGTGGGGACGGATGCGCAACGCGACGTCGAGCATCGCCTCGGTTGCCGCCATTTCGAAATTGAGCGGCTTTTCGATCGACGCCCTTCAGCCGCCGCATGTCGTCATCATGGATGTGGCGGCGGTCCTCGCGCAGATGCGCGGTTATGCCGTCGGCGCCGGCTTCGATCGCGAGCAGCGCCGCGCGGACAGGGTCGGGGACGGCGCCGCCGCGCGCGTTGCGCACGGTCGCGACATGGTCGACGTTGACGCCCAGTCGCAGCGCTGTCATCGGGTCGATCTCCCTTCCATCAGGATCCGCGGGCGATCAGGCCGCGCCGGCGATCGAGCGGCTTCCCGGCTTGACAGGCGGAAGCGCCGCAAGCTCGGGCGGCACCGCGTCTGGCGCATAGGCCGGAATGTCGAGCGTCGCCAGCGCCACGCGCGGAACTCCGATGTCCGCCTTGCCGCCGGACCGGTCGATCAGACAGGCCGCGCCGACGATCGTTCCCGGGTGCGCGGCCAGCGCCTCCAAGGCCTCGCGCGAGGAAAGGCCGGTGGTGATGACGTCTTCGACCATCAGCACCCGCGCGCCGGGCGAAATCGAGAACCCGCGACGCAGCCTGAAGGCGGCGCCCTCGCGCTCGACGAAAATCGCCTTGGCCCCGAGCCAGCGCGCCGTCTCGTAGCCTGGAACGATGCCCCCGAGCGCCGGCGAGGCGACCACGTCGATCGGTCCGAACGCTTCGCGCGCCTTCGCGGCGAGGGCGCGGCAAAGGCGCTCGGTGCGGGCCGGATCCTGGAACACGAACATCTTCTGCAGAAAGACCGGCGAGTGCAGCCCGGACGACAGGATGAAATGGCCGGTGAGCAGCGCGCCCGCGGCGCGAAACTCGTCAAGCGCCTCATCTGCGGTTAGGGTCGGGCTCGTCATGCCCCCTCTTAGCAGGCGGCCGATCGCCGCGCCAAGACAGCGCGGCTTGGGCTCCGATCCGCGAGGCGCCGAACCGATGCCGCCAACCGCAGCCAGACCCTTCGAAACGAAAGCCTTGAGCGCCGCGCCCGACGCGACGGCGCCGGACGGAACCGCCGTCCGCCTGCTGTTGAGCCTTCAGGGCGGAAGCATGGCCCATTTCGAATTGCCCGCCGGCGCCGTTTCGCACGCGGTGACCCATCGATCCGTCGAGGAAATCTGGTTTATCGTGAGCGGGCGGGGCAGCATCTGGCGCCGCCAGGACGGCATCGAGCGGGTCGAGGCGCTGAGCCCCGGCGCCGCGCTCACCATTCCGCTCGGAACGGCGTTTCAGTTCCGCGCGGAACCCGGCGCGCCGCTTGCCTTCGTGGCGATCACCATGCCCCCCTGGCCCGGGATGGATGAGGCCCTGGCCGCCCGAGGCCCGTGGGCTCCGACCGTCGCCGCCCGCCCCGCTTGAAGGGCGCGGCCGCCCACCGCTTGACGGACATCCGCGCATGGGGCACATGCGCCCGCCCTGATGGTTAAGATGGAGAAGCGGATGAGGCGCGCCTTGCTTGCCGGACTGGCGGTTCTGACGACGTCGGCGGCGCTGGCTGGCGATGTGACCGGCGAATGGACGCGCGACGACGGCGCGGCCAAAGTGCGCTTCTCGACTTGCGGGGGCGGGGCGGTGTGCGGCTTCATCGCCTGGAAGAAAGACCCGAATGGCCCGGCCAAGATCGGCGAGGAGGTGTTCTTCGACATGAAGCCGAACGGCCCCGACGCCTGGTCCGGAGCCGCGTTCAATCCCGAGGACGGCAAGCGCTACAGCGGCAAGTTGGCGCTCTCCGGCGACCATCTCACCACCGCCGGCTGCGTGCTCGGCGGACTCATCTGCAAGTCCTTCGGCTGGACCCGAGCGAGGTGAAGGCGGCCGATTGGGAGGGAAGCGATGCCGAAACCGGAGATCATCGGGTCAACGCGTTCGACCTACACGCGGGTCGTGCGGATGGTTTGCGAGGAGAAAGGGATCGACCACTCGCTGACCGAGGTGCTGCTCGGCGCCCCGGAAATCCTCGCCATTCACCCGTTCGGCAAGATGCCGGTCATGCGACACGGCGACGTCGAGCTGTTCGAATTGAAGGCCATCGCCACCTATCTCGATCGCCGCTTTCCCGGTCCGTCCCTGTTTCCGTCCGAGCCCCTCGCGGCCGCGCTCACGGAGCAATGGGTCTCGGTCGTCAATACGCTGTTGGATCGCACCCTCATCCGAACCTATCTGCTCGCCTATGCCACGCCCAAGACCGACGACGGCAAGCCGGACCGGCAGGCGATCGAAGCTGTGACCCCCGCGTTGCGCGAACAGATCGCCGTTCTCGACAAAGCCGTCGCCAGGACCGGAAATCTGGCTGGCGATGACTTCACTTTCGCCGACATCAACCTGATGCCGATCCTCTATTACATCCGCCTGGTTCCCGAAGGCGCGGAGGCGCTGAACCACGCGACCAACCTTGCCGCCTATTACGACCGGCACGCGGCGCGGCCAAGCTTCACAAGCACCATTCCGCCCACGGGCCCGCCGCGCCGCGCGGCGGCGAGCTAGCCGGGATCGCCAACGAGCGACTACTCCCAGGAGGGATGACCGCGAGAGCCCCGACCTCCCCGGCGTTGACAAGCCTCCGCCGATGACGGAGACCCCCCTTCAAGGGGCAAGGGAAAAGGGAATGGGGGCGGCGGAGGAGTTTGCGTGCGCGGTCGCGCTCGCGGTGTTCGCGGGCGGCGCGGTTGGCCTCATCCTGGAGCGCCTCCTGCCGGATGAGTTGACCACCGGGCCCCCGCGCGACATGGTCGGCGCTGTGGTCGGGCTTCTGACTCTCCTTTCCGCCCTGGTCCTCGGCCTCTTGATCTGGACGGCCTTCGGCGTCTATTCGGGGCAAAATCTCGCGGTCCAGACCCTGGCGGCCAAATTTCTGCAACTCGATCTGGCGCTCGCCGATTATGGGCCCGAGGCGACGGCGGGCCGCGCGTATCTGAGGCAGGACCTCGCCAAAACCGTTGAGGCCATCTGGAACGCCGATCTCAACGACGGCGAGTTCGCCGCGCACAATTTCGCCGCCGCGATCGAGAACTTGCGCCATCGGGAGGAGTTTCTCAAATCCTGGAACCCCTCCACAGACGAACAAACGCGCGCGCTCGCGGCAGCGAGGCAGACGGTCGATTCGATCGGCCAGTCCCGACTGCAGATGTCGTTCGCGCTTTACGGCGCCGTTTCGTACCCGCTCGTCTTTACCGTGGTCGGATGGGCGGTGGCGCTCTTTTGCGGCTTCGGCCTGATGTCGAAAGGCAATGCGATGAGCGTCGTAGCGCTCGCCTTCGGCGCCCTTGCGGTGGCCAGCGCCATCTATCTCATCCTTGATCTGAGTTCGCCATATTCCGGGCTGTTTCGCGCTTCGCCCGCGCCCTTGCAACAAGTGCTGGCGCAAATGAGCCTAGGCCAGGGCGCGGTCGGCGGCAGCCGCTGAGGGCAGTGGCGGTCGACCCGTTCAATGAGGCGGAAAGGCGCGAATCCGTGACCGCGTTGGACGGCCCATCGAGGGACAGGCGTCCTTCCTAACGATCGCCGCGCCTGCGCAGGAACGCTTCGAAGGCGCGCAGGGTCGCTGTCGAGACGTAATGCTCGATCCCCTCGGCGTCGGCCTCCGCCGCCTCGCGAGGCGCGCCGACGGCGATGAGAAGATCGACCACCAGCCGGTGGCGCTGGCGCGCGCTCTTCGCCATCGCGGCGCCCGCGTCGGTCAGAAATATGCCGCGATAGGGCTGCGCCCGCGCCAGCCCCTCGCGCTTCAGTCGGGCGATGGTCTTGCTCGCGGTCGGGTGGGCCACGCCGAGCCGGCGCGCGATATCCGTCGTGCGCGCTTCGCCATTGGCGGCGATCAGGTCAGCGATCAATTCGGTATAGTCCTCCAGCATCGAGGCTGACCGGGCTGAGCGCGCTTTGCTGAAGCGATCAGCCTGCGCGGGCTCGGCCGCAAGCGGCGCGGTTCCGGACGGCGGCTGGCTGCCGCGCTGCCTGGTCGTCAAAACGCCCTCGCTCGCCCGCCGAAAGCCAAGATCGCCACTATCGCCGCCGTCTTCAACATAAAGCCTTGGCTGCACGATGCAACCCGGTTTGTGCTCAGCGGCAACGCATCCAGCCTATGCGCTTATTTGCAGCCTATTGACTATGACGTAGCTATAGGTACATTGTTCAAATCAGGTGAGATAGACCGGAGACGAGGGAATGAGCGACGCGACGGCGCGGGTGGGCCTTACGGATCGGACCGTCGAGGGCATCCGCGAGGTTCTGGCCGGCAAGGTGCGCTGGCACAGTCCGTTGCTGTTCGCGGGCCCGGCGGTGATCGCCTCGATCGCCTATATGGACCCCGGCAATTTCGCCACCAACATCCAGGCGGGGGCGAAATACGGCTATGCGCTGCTGTGGGTGGTGCTCGTCGCCAATGTCACCGCCATGCTCTATCAGGCGCTCTCGGCCAAGCTCGGCATCGTCACCGGGCGCAACCTTGCCGAGATGTGCCGCGACCATTTCCCGAAGCCGGTGGTGTGGTCTTTGTGGATTGTCAGCGAAGTGGCGGCGATGGCGACCGACCTGGCCGAATTCGTCGGCGGCGCGATCGGCCTCTCGCTCATCTTGCATATCCCGCTGATCGCCGGCATGGGCGTCACGGCGGTGCTCACCTACGGCATTCTCATGTTCGAGGGACGCGGGTTCCGGCCGATCGAGCTCATCATCGGCGCGCTCGTCGCGGCAATCGCCCTTTGCTACCTTGTCGAAATGTTCATCGCGCCGATCGATTGGGTCGCGACGGGGGTGGGGAGCGTTGTTCCGCGGTTTCCCGACGCCGGCGCTCTGACGATCGCGGTCGGCATCGTCGGCGCGACAATCATGCCGCACGCGATCTTCCTGCATTCCGGGCTCACCCAGAACCGAGCGCCGGCCCGTAACGACGACGAGCGCCGCCAGTTGCTGCGGTTCTCGAACGTCGAGGTTCTCGTCGCGCTCACGGTCGCCGGCCTCGTCAACATGGCGATGGTGATCATGGCGGCGAGCGCCTTCCACGAGGGCCACAGCGACGTCGCGGAAATCGAGACTGCCTATTCGACGCTGACGCCGCTCCTGGGCGCGGGCGCCGCGGGCGCGTTTCTGGCTGCGCTCCTGGCCTCCGGCCTCTCGAGCTCGGCGATCGGTACGATGGCGGGGCAGATGATCATGCAGGGTTTCGTCGGCTTCCGCATTCCGATCATCGTTCGCCGTCTGGTGACGATGATCCCGGCGTTCGTCGTCGTCTGGCTCGGCGTCAATTCGACCAACGCCCTCGTCATGAGTCAGGTCGTGCTCAGCATCGCCCTGCCCGCGCCGGTCATCGCGCTTCTCATCTTCACCCGCCGCAAGGACATCATGGGCCCGTTCGCCAACAGCCTCCTGACGAATGTCGCCGCTATCGTCGGCGCCCTACTCATTCTGGCCTTGAACACGATCCTCCTCCTGCAGACCTTTGGCCTCGACATTCCGGGCCTGCAAAGCGGCTGAGAGCGCCGAATTGGCGTTGAAGCCGGAACCTTTCCCTTTGCCGGCAAGTCGAATAGCCTCCGCCCCGACCAGATGGGTCCCTGAGGCGAGGGCAATGTCTCTGACGCGCAAAGCGTCGACCGTAGGGAAAAGGCGACCTAAGCCGCCGCGCCAGGACTTGGCCGCGACGTTGGCGGAGTGCGAGGCGGAGCTGGCGGAAGCGCGCCGTGAGCAGGCGGCTACCGCGGAAATATTGCGAGTCGTCAGTCGCTCGAAGACCAACGCCGCGCCGGTATTCGAAGCCATACTCGAGGCGTGCCGGCGGCTGTTCGGGTCGGACGAGATCGGCGTCTATACGATCGGCGACGACGAAATGGTGCGGGTTGCGGCGTGGCTGGGCCCGCGAGCCGAGGAAGTCCGGCGCGATGTCACCCCCGTTGCCGAAAGCGTGACCGGCCGGATCATCCGCGAACGCCGGATTCACCACATCCCTGATTTGCGAGCCGAGCCCAATCTCTCTTTGGCAGTCCGCCAGCGCGTCGAACGGCTGGGAAGCGCGACGCTCCTCTATGCGCCGATGCTGTGGGAAGATCGTGGCCTGGGCTCGATCCTCGTCGCTCGCTCGCCGCCACGGCCGTTTTCCGAGCGGGAGCAGACGCTGCTGCAAACCTTCGCCGACCAGGCGGTGATCGCGATCGAGAACGTGCGCCTGTTCGACGAGGTGCAGGCGCGAACTCGCGACCTTTCTCAGGCGCTGGAGCAGCAGACGGCCACGGCAGAGGTGCTGAAAGTCATCAGCAGGTCGGCGTTCGATCTGAACCTCGCTACATCGACGATTCTGGAAGCAGCGGCCAGACTCTGCCGCGCGCCTCTCGCGACGCTTCACCTTCGGGATGGTGAGGTTTGCCGCCTCGCTACGCAGTTCGGCCTGCCGGAGGCGTTCGAGCGCCAGGCTCGCGAGGACCCAATACCGGTTCGTTACCCCTTGCACTCGCGCCGGCCCGCGCGCGCGGGCGTAGTCGCGCATTTCCCCGACGCCTGGAACGATCCCGACTACCTCTACAAGACGACAGCCAAATTGGGAGGCTACCGCGCAATCGTGGTAATTCCCTTGATGCGCGACGACGAGCTGGTGGGAATCTTCAGCCTCGGCCGTCCCGAGCCCGAACCTTTTACCCCGAGCCAGATCAAACTCGTCCAGACATTCGCCGATCAGGCGGCGATCGCGATCGAGAACGCGCGGCTGTTCAATGAGGTGAAGGCCAGGACCGACGACCTCGGCGAAGCGCTGCAGCAACAAACCGCGACCGCGGAGGTGCTAAAAGTCATCAGCCGCTCGGCGTTCGATCTCGACGCGATTTTCCAAACCTTGGCAACGACCGCGGCCGATCTCTGCAACGCATCCTCAGGCACGCTGTGCGTCCGGGATGGCGAAGTCTTCCGGTATCGCGGACAGGCGGGCCGCGAATCGAGCCCTGAGTTGCAGAAGTATCTGGAAGATCATCCCTTACGGTCGCCGGGTCCGGAGACCGCGGCAGGACGCGCAATTCTGTCGAGGCAGATTGCGCAGATTCCCGACATTCTGCTTAATTCGAGCTATGCCGTGCCGCTCGCCGCCCACGGCAACCCGGCCCGCGCGGTGCTCGCGGTTCCCTTGCTCGGTAAGTCCAGGGTCGAGGGCGCGTTCGTCCTGACGCGGGCGGAACCTGGCCCTTACACCGCCCGCCAGATCGAGATCCTGCGGACTTTTGCCGACCAGGCGGTGATCGCCATCGAGAACGCCCGTCTGTTCGACGAGGTCGAGGCCCGCACCAAGGAACTCGCCGCCTCGCTCGACGACTTGCGCAAGGCGCAAGACCGCCTGATCCAGTCGGAAAAGCTCGCCTCGCTCGGCCAGCTCACCGCCGGCATCGCGCACGAGATCAAGAATCCGCTCAATTTCATCAACAATTTCTCGGCACTGTCACGCGAGCTGGTCGGAGAGTTGGCCGACACGATCAAGGCCGCGCCGCTCGACGACGCCCGACGCAAGGAGGCGGAGGAGCTGATCGGAACCATCGGCGGCAATCTCGACAAGGTTGTGCAGCACGGCAGGCGTGCCGATTCGATCGTGAAGAACATGCTCCTGCACTCGCGCGAGGGTTCGGGCGAGCGCTCGATGACGAACGTCAATGCGATGTTGGAAGAGGCGCTCAATCTCGCCTATCACGGCGCGCGGGCAGAAAAGCCCGGCTTCAACGTCACGATCGCCAAGTCGCTCGATCCGAACGCCGGCGCGGCCGATCTCTACCCGCAGGAGATCACGCGAGTGCTCTTGAACTTGATCTCCAACGCCTTCTACGCGACCGTCGAAGAGAAAACAGGGCGACCCGAACGGAGACTACGGGCCGACGCTGACCGCCTCGACCCGCGATCTGGGGGCGAGCGTCGAAATCGCCGTTCGCGACAACGGAACGGGGATCCCCGATGAGGTGAAGGCGAAGATGTTCAATCCGTTCTTCACCACCAAGCCAGCCGGCGAAGGCACCGGGCTCGGCTTGTCGCTCAGCCACGATATTGTCGTCAAGCAGCATGGCGGGGCAATCGAGGTTTCGACGGAACCGGGCACGTACACGCAATTCACGATCGTGCTGCCGCGCGCTGGAGCGAAGGCATGAGCGCGCTGATCTTGGTAGTCGATGATGAGCCGGACGTCGCGGAACTTTTCCGCCAGCAATTCCGCAAGGACTTGCGCGCGTCCCGCTTCGTCATGGAGTTCGCGCAGAGCGCGCCGGAAGCTTTGCAGCGGGTCGGCGCCGCGGAAGCGGCGAAGCTCATTCTGATTCTCTCGGACGTCAACATGCCCGGCATGAGCGGGATCGAACTCTTGCCCCACGCTCGGCAGGCGCGGCCGGGGGTTCCGGTGATCATGATCACTGACTATGGCGATTCGGAAACGCGCCGGAAGGCGATCGAAGCCGGCGCGGCGGGTCTGTTCACCAAGCCGATCGACTACCCCGAACTGCGGGGCGAGATTGGGCGGCGGCTAGACGCCGCGACAGGTCCTCCATGACGGCGAAAGTCCTCGTCGTCGACGACGAGCCCGATCTCGAAGATCTGATCCGGCAGAAGTTTCGCCGCCAAATCAAGGATGGGTCGATTGCGTTCGGCTTCGCGCGCGACGGCGTCGAGGCGCTCGCCTTCCTCGCCGACAACGGCGACTTCGACATGGTCGTGTCCGACATCAACATGCCGCGCATGGACGGGCTTACCCTGCTCGCCAAGCTGCGGGACGAAGCGACGAGGTTCTCGACCGTAATTGTCTCGGCCTACGGCGACATGCCCAACATCCGCACCGCGATGAACCGCGGCGCCTTCGACTTCCTCACCAAGCCGATCGACTTCGCCGACTTCGAGACCACCATTCGCAGAACGATCGCGCATGTCGCCGACCTCAAGGACACGCGGGCGCGCCAGGCGGCGGCGGAGCGCGCGCATGCGTCGCTGTCGCGTTATTTCTCGCCCAATCTCGCGCGTAGCCTTGCCGCCGACGCAAACGCGCTCGCGCCCGGCGGCGAAAGGCGCGAGATCGCCACGCTCTTCACCGACATTGCCGGCTTCACGCCGCTGGTGGAATCGCTCGATCCCAGAGAGCTCGCGAGCCTGCTCAGCGGCTATCTTGAAGGCATGACCGAAATCGTGTTCGCCCACGAGGGGACGGTCGCGAAGATCATCGGCGACGCGATCCATGTTCTGTTCGGCGCGCCCGCCGAGCAGCCCGACGCGGCCAAAAGGGCGATCGCCTGCGCGCTCGCACTCGACCGGTGCGCAGAGGAATACCGGCGCGAATGGAAGGCGCGCGGCATGCCGCTCGGAGCGACCCGCATCGGGGTACATGCGGGATCGGCGATCGTCGGCAATTTCGGCGGCGGGCGGCTGTTCGACTACACGGCCTACGGCGACACGATCAATGCCGCGGCGCGGCTGGAAGCGGTCAACAAGCAGCTCGGCACCCGCATTTGCGTCAGCGCCGCCGCCGCCGGACGAGTTCCAGGGTTCATCGGCCGCCCGGTCGGCGATCTGAAGCTGCGCGGCCGAAGCGAGCCCTTGCGCGCTTACGAGCCGCTGGCGGCGGAAGAAGCGGCAAATCCGGCGGCGAAGGCGTATGCGGACGCTTTCGCCAAGCTCGAAACCAGCGACCCCACCGCGGTCGCCGCCTTCGCCGCGCTGGTCGGCCTGAGCCCGACCGACCCGCTGGCGCAGTATCATCTCAAGCGGCTCTTGAACGGCGCGGTCGGGACGGAGATCGCGACGTACTAGGGGGGCGGGATTAAAGCCCCAACTCGCTCAGTCCCGGATGCTCGTCGGGACGCCGGCCGGCAGGCCAGAAATATTTTCGGCCGGCCTCGGCGATCGGCAAATCGTTGATGCTGGCGAAGCGCTTCCGCATCAGGCCGTGCCCATCGAACTCCCAGAGTTCATTGCCGTAAGAGCGGAACCATTGTCCGCTGTCGTCGCGCCATTCATAGGCGAAGCGCACGGCCATGCGGTTCTCGCGAAACCCCCACAGCTCCTTGATGAGCCGGTAGTCCAGCTCCTTGCTCCATTTGCGGGCGAGGAACGCGAGGATGGCCTCCCGGCCGTCGATGAACTCGACCCGATTGCGCCATTTGCTGTCCACCGTATAGGCCAGCGATACGCGCGCCGGATCGCGGGTGTTCCAGGCATCCTCGGCAAGGCGCACCTTTTGAACGGCCGTTTCCGGCGTGAAAGGCGGCAGCGGCGGACGGTCGGTCGTTTCCACTGTCAATCTCCTTTCGCGGCCAATCGCGCGCGCAAAGCCCTGTTTTCGGACTCGAGCGCCTCAAGGCGGGAGCGCACCGGCGCGAGGGCCTCGGCGAGTTCCGCCTCGGTGAATCGCGGGGTGATGTGTTGCGGGCAGTTCCAGTCGAATGCGGCCAGATGCACCACCAATGCCCGCTCGACTTTTGCCCTGTAACCCGGCGTCGTCAATCGCGCCGCAAACTCCGGGTCGGCGGCCAGATCCTTCGCCTCGACGTGGGCGTAGATCTTGAGGCGGCGCCGGTTGGGATAATCCATCAGGATCAGCGCGGCGCGATCGTCCGAACCGAGGTTGCCAGTGCTGATATACTGACGGTTGCCGCGAAAATCTGCGATAGCCAGCGTCCGATCGTCGAGGATCCGGACAAAGCCCGTCGGGCCGCCGCGGTGCTGGACGTAGGGCCAGCCGCTCTCGGAGACGGTCGCCATATAGAAGCTATCGCGCTCGACGATGAACGCTTTTTCGGCTTCGGTGAAGCGGTCAAAGGCGCGATCACCTTTGAAATTCGCCCAGTATTCCGCGGCGCCGTTCGCCTCTTGGGCGGCGCGAACTCCAGGGGTCGCCGCAATGTCGAGAAAGCCGTAGCCCACGCTGTTTCTCCATGCTTGGTTTCGCGGCACATAGGTCATTCCGCAGAATTCAATAATATGGTATGTCTTGAATAGATCATTTCAGAATATGGAAGGATCGTGGATCGTCTCGAAGCGATGTCCCTGCTGGTTAGCGTCGTCGAGTCCGGCACTCTGTCCGCTGCCGGCCGGAAACTCGGCATGCCGCTTCCGACAGTCAGCCGCAAGATCTCGGAACTCGAAGCCCACCTCAAGGCGCAGCTCCTGATCCGCTCGACACGCAGGCTCGTTCTCACCGACGCCGGCGCGGCCTATGTCGCCGCCAGCAAGCGCATCCTCGAAGACGTAAGCGAAGCTGAGGGCGCAGCGTCAGGCGCCCATGCCGCGCCCAAGGGCGACCTCGTCGTCACCGCGCCGGTCGTGTTCGGCCGGCTGCATGTCCTGCCTATCATTGCAGACTTTCTCGTCCGATGGCCGGAGATCAACGTCCGATTGGTCTTGGCCGACCGCAATCTTCACCTGATTGATGACCAAATCGACCTGGCGGTGCGGATCGGCGCGTTGGCGGAGAGCACGCTTGCGGCGACAAAAGTCGGCTCGGTGCGTCGCGTCGTCTGCGGAAGTCCTGCGTATTTCGCGGTGCACGGGACGCCGAAACGGCCGGAAGACCTGTCCGCATGGCCCGCTGTGACGTTCGAACTCGCTATCCCCGCCCGAGGATTGGATTTTCCGGAGCCGGAAATCGAAGCGCGAGATCAGGGTGCCCGTGCGCGCGCGCCTTTCGGTCAACACCGCCGAGGCGGCTATCGACGCAGCGGCCGCAGGAGTCGGGGTAACCCGCGTCTTATCGTATCAGGTCGCGCAGGCGGTCTCGGACGGTAGAATTGAGATCGTGCTCGCCGAGCACGAGCCCGAGCCGGCCCCCGTCAGCCTCATTCGCTCTGGTCAGGAATTGACGCCGCTGAGGACGCGGCTGCTGTTGGACTTCGCCGCGCCCCGATTGCGAGCGCGGCTGGCGTAATAAGCATGAGGTCACGATCGCGGCAGCAGCTGGCCATTGCAAAGCCCGGCGGGGAGACTTTGAACGTTTCATCACCCTCGTTATTGATGACGAAGGTGAGCGCGTGCCGCGCGAGCACGCTTTCGATCGAGCCGCCGGGAATGACTACGCCATTCAGACTGACGGCAAGCCTTGTCAAGCGATCAAGCAGGCTCCCTTCGCTGCCTGGGATCACGCAGGAACCATCCCACGGGACGGCGGCAACTCTATCCGCCGGGATGCAAGGTTCTGATTGCCGGTCGCGGCCTCTGAAAACTCTCCATTTTCGGCCTGAATCCGCGCGAGCAGAACTTTTGAGCTATCGAGGAGCCGAAATCAAGTCGGACCTCCGACAATATCTTGCAGAAAATCAGAATCTAGGTTAAACTGTCCGAATGAACATTTCCGCCTTTCCTTATGGCCGAGGCGCCGGGCCACGCTCCAACGCCTCTCACTTGGACGGGCAAGCGCAAACCGCCCAAACCTTCAAACCTTGCGCAACCCATTCAAAAGTCTCGATTCGGACGAGAGAATCCAAGGAACTCCAAGACAATCCAAGAAAACCCAAACGGATCGAGCGGAGGCGGCGCGGTTCCTATTCGGCCGCCTGGACGTTGGGGAACGCGATCTCGATCAGCGTGCCCTGCTCGCGGCGGCTCTTAATCGAGAACTCGGCCTTGTTGGCCTCGACGAGCGCCTTGGTCAGCGGCAGGCCGAGGCCGGCCCCGCCCTTGGCGATAGCCTTGCCGACCTGGCCGAACGGCGCGAGCGCGAGGCCCACTTCGTTCTCACTCATGCCGACGCCGGTGTCGCGCACCCGGATCACCGCCTGTCCGGCGGCGTCGAGCGCGGTCGAGACGATCACCTGCCCGCCCGGCTCGTTGAACTTCACCGCGTTCGACATCAGATTCAGCATGATCTGCTTGAGCGAGCGCTCGTCGACCATCACCCGCGGCAGGCGGTCGAGGAGCGACACGCGCATGATGACGCGCTCGCGCGCGGCCTGCGGCTGCATCAGCGACACGCACTCGCGGATGACGCTGTTGGCGTCGACCGCCGCGAACTCCAGCTCGAGCTTGCCCGCTTCGATCTTGCTCAAATCGAGCAGGTCGTCGGCGAGACTCGTCACGTGGGCGCCGGAGGCGTGGATGTCCTTGAGATAGTCCCTGTAGCGCTCGTTGCCGACCGGGCCGAAACGCTCCTCGATCATCACTTCGGCGAATCCGAGGATGGCGTGCAAGGGCGTGCGGATTTCATGGCTGACCTTGGCGAGAAAGTCAGTCTTGGCGGCGCTCGCGGCCTCGGCGGCGTCGCGCGCGGCGATCAGGCGCCGCTCGGCCTCGCGCTCGCGGCTCAAGTCGCGCATCAGCGCGCAAAAGTGCGGGGCCTCGCTTGGACCGATGCGCGCCAGGGTCAGCGCCAGCGGAATCGGTCCACCGCCACGGTCGCGCCCGACTGCTTGCAGCGGGCGAAAGGCGGCCTCGGCCTCACTGGCGCGGCTTAGGGCTTCGAGCCTCGCGGTTGTCTCGGGATGGCTCTGCGGGGCGAGCAGCATCAGGACGCTCTCGCCGGCGATCTCGTTCTGGTGATAGCCGAACAGTCGCTCGGCCGGCTCGTTCAGGGACAGGATGCGGCCCGCCGCGTCGAGCGTGACGGCGCCATCGGTCGCCCGGTCGAGCATCGCCTGAAGATCGCTCGCGGCGCCGTTGCGCATCGGCGCTTCGCGCTCGGCCGCGCGCAACTTGGCTTGCAGTTCCGCTTCCGGCGAGCGGCGCAGCGCAATCAGGGTCGCCGGCGCTCCGTCCCAGCCGATCGCCTGAGCGCGCCCGTCGACGGACAAGATTTGTCCGTCCGCCCTGACCATCGCGACCGACCCCGAGTCCTCGACCGCCATCCGTTCCGAATCACGGTCGCCAAACATCGCTGCGAACCCGTTCGCCACCTCGAATTCCGCGAAATCGCGATAGCCAATAAGATCGAGCAGGGTGCGGTTCGCGTAGAGCGGGCGAGCGTCGCGGGCGATGAGGACGCCGATCGGCAATCGGTCGAGCAAGGCGCCGGCGTTGCGCCGGACCTCCTCCTCATCGGCGCCGCCGGTCGCGGAAAACTGGCCCACCTGCCCTGCCGGCGACTCGGCAGGCACGACGATCTCCAACTCCGGCCCTTCGTTCAGGTTCTCGTCGCGCGAAATCGGAGTCCTGCCGACCAGAGCGCGTGCAATCTCGCGGAAAGCGTCGCGCTCGGTGCGGCTGAGCTCGACACTCTCGGCTGGCGAGCCCTGCGACTCGCGGGGGCTCGCAGCGTCGAGCGCGCCGGGCCGAATCGGAACGATGTTAGACGCCGGGGGAAGCGCCGCCTGACGGAGGACGTAAATCTCTGCGGTTCGCTCAGCCTGTGTAGGCTGAGCTTCGCGCGCCGACTCGCGTTCGGAGGGGGCAGGCTCAGAAAGGTCAGCCTCGGGCGGGGACGCGTCGTCGGGGGCGTCCGTCGGCGAAGGCGCGGGATCAATTTTTAACGAGTCTACTGCGCCGTCGGGCGCCCCAGCCTCGGCCTGAGGCTCGGCGGCGGCCGGCGCGCCGCCGAGGTCGAAGGTCGTCGCCTCGGCGGATTGAGCGTCTGCCGCCGGCGCCGTGTTCGGCTGGTTCGAACGGGCGGCCTCTATCTCCTCGCCCAAGAGGCCGAAGCCGCGATAGCCCGAGAATTCGCGCTGGCGGCCGAACAACGGCGCGGCCGACAGCGCAACCATCCGGCGCCGGTCGGACCCCGAGACCGGCCAGCCGACTGAAACCCCGGAGAACGTCCGCCGCTCGGCGAGGACGCGGACGAGTTCGCCGCCGCCGTCGAGTTCGGCGCGGCCGAGCAGGGCCTCGACGGTTTCGCCGCGGTGCGGGGCGTTGGCTCCGACCGCGGCGGCGAGCAAGGGATGCGGAGGGCCAAAATGGCCCTCCTGGTCGAGGACCCACAGGAAGCGCGAATTCGGCGGCGGCGTTCGGCCCGACAAATCCGGCGCCGCCGGCTCGCCCGGCGACATTGCGTCGCTGTCGTCGGCGGGTGGAGGCGGTTCGGCGCTCGCGGCGCCCAAGGCCGGAATCGAGGCCAGGAGCCACGTCGCGCCTCCTGGCGCGACGATCCGGACGCAGCGCAAATTGACGCTCATCGGCCGCCGGTCGATGACCAAGCGCATGCATTCGAGTCTCGGCAGATCGCCGATCGGCAGCGTCGCGGCAATATGGCGGAGGCGCCGCGCGCTCGGCCCCTCGCCTCGCAGGAGCCGAGCTTCGAGCGCCTCGAAGTCGTCGACGCCAAACAAAGCGAGGATTGCCGGGCTTGCGTCGACGATGCGCGCCGGCGAGCCTTCGATCGCCAGCCGCGCATGGTCGCGGAGCCAGTCAGCTCGTCTGAGCTGCGGGTCGAACGCCACGGCGGGTCGTTCAGGCGGCTGAGCCGCAAGTTCGGCAGGGGTCGATGGCGGCGAATCGGTCAAAGTCGGTGCTCTGAGATGACGACGGGTCGCGCGAGCGGCGGCCCGACCGGGCCGACGACTCGGGCTTTAGCGTTAGCGAAAGCTTAACGCCGTTGCCTGGATTTCACCACGGCGCCGGCGCCGCTGATTTCGGGCAAGGTTAAATTTTTTGGGTGCGACGCAAATTATGTTGCACTGCAACAAGAAGCCCGCTATACGGTGCTCAAACAGCAGGCGCCGATTCGCGATCGGGGCTGAAAGGGAAGAATATGTCCAATTCGCCGTTTGAGATTCCGAATGAGTTGCGCGACTTCGCCGAGCGCAGCGTAGAGCAGGCGCGTAAGGCGTTCGAGGGCTTCCTCACGGTCGCCCAGCGCGCGTCGGGCGCCGCGGGAGATGCGAGCAATACGTCGCAGAGTGGCGCAAAATCGGTCAGCGCGCATGTGTTGGCCTATACCGAGCAAAATGTGAACGCCGCGTTCGACTTGGCTCACAAGCTGGTCAAGGCGAAGGATCCGCAGGAGGCCCTGGCGCTGCAGAGCGAATACATGAAGGCCCAGCTCGCCGTGTTGCAAAGCCAAGCCAGGGAGCTCAGCACCATCATTCAGAAGAGTGTAACGCCCGGATCCCTCTGACTGGCGGCGCAGTTCCACCTTAGTCAGATCGTCAACACACCTATTTGCCGTAAACACATAAGTCGAGGTTTTCGTCATGGCTACAGCACCGAAGAAAAGCACTGCCGCCCAAGCGGTTTCCGCTGCGGCTCCCGTGGAGGCTGCCGCCGCGGCGATCAACGGCGTCCCGCCGACCGCGCCGCAAGTCGCGCCGCCGGTTGAGGAGATCCAACAGAGCTTCCGCAGCGCCCTGGAGAAGAGCGTCGTCGAATCGCGCGCGGTCTTCGCCAAGGTTAAGACGCAGGCCGATGAAACTGCGAGCGCGTTCGAGGTCAGCTTCGCCGCCGCCAAGGACGGAGCGCTCGCGATCAACGCCAAGGCGCTCGAAGCGCTGCGCGCCAACGCCGATGCGAATTTCGATTTCTTGAAATCGGTGTTCGCGGTCAAGTCGCTGTCCGATGTCATCGCGCTCCAGACCGAGTTCGCCCGCAAGCAGGTCGAAACGATGACCAGCCAGACCAAGGACATCGGCGCGCTGACGCAAAAAGCGATGGCGGACGCGGTCGAGCCGATCAAGGAACGAGTGGCGAAGTCCTTCAAGATCGCCGTCTGAACGGGATCTTGCGACTTTGGCGGCGCGCTCCTCCCTCGCGCCGTCAATGGACGCCGTCCGCAGTTGCGGGCGGCGTCCTTTTATCGCCGAGAGCGAATGGCGGGCGCTCGAATGCGGGCCTTGCGCGCCCCCCGCTTTGACACTAGTTTCCGGCCGACCCGCGCGGGGCCGCCATAGCTCAGATGGTTAGAGCGCTAGATTGTGGATCTAGAGGTCCCCCGTTCGAGCCGGGGTGGCGGTACCATCAAAATCAATGACATCAATCGTTTCGATCGCGGCGACGCAGCCGGCGGCGGGCCGCGCTAAGGGCCGAACCGTCTCGCGTCCGTTTCAAGAAGGTTGCGGCGATGCCGCATAAGCCGCTCGCGATCCGAACCTTCACCGAGACCGATCAGATCCGCTTCGCCAGCCCCTGGCGCTCGTGGTCGTGGCTCGTGCGTTCTCGGCGCGGTAACCGCAAAGCTCTTGGCGACCCAAGGCGAGAGATGTCGCGCGCCGGCCAGTGCCCGCGCGGCGTCAAATGGCGTCGGTCTTCGGCAGGTTTTTCGGTTCGTGCGGGCAGAGGTCGACGAGCGCGCAGACGCCGCAGAGCGGCTGGCGCGCCTTGCAGACGTATCGCCCGTGCAGGATGAGCCAATGATGCGCGTGCGGCAGAAACCGCTTCGGGATCACGCGCATGAGTTCGTCTTCGACCACGCGCGGCGTTTTGCCCGGGGCAATGGCGAGCCGGTTGGCGAGACGAAACACATGGGTGTCGACCGCGAGCGTCGCCTCGCCGAAAGCGGTGTTGAGCACCACGTTGGCGGTCTTGCGCCCGACGCCGGGCAAGGCCTCCAGCGCCTCGCGGTCATGTGGTGTCTGGCCGCCGTGCCGCTCGACGATCGTCCGCGATAGCGCGATCACGTTCCTGGCCTTGGTCCGATAGAGCCCGATGGTTTTGATCCGCTCGGTCAGCCTCGCCTCGCCGAGCGCCGCCATTTTCTGCGGCGTGTCGGCTACGGCGAACAACCCCGGAGTGACCTTGTTGACGCCGGCGTCGGTCGTTTGCGCCGACAGCACCACAGCGACAAGGAGCGTGAACGGATTGACGTATTCGAGTTCGCCCTTCGGCGCCGGATTGGCGGCGGCCAACCGCTCAAAGATCGCCTCGGCCCTCGCCGCCCTCGCCTGCCGGGACTCTTTTCGCGCCATGCGCGCTTTATAGGCATTGAGCGGCCGTCGCGCCAAACGCGTCTTGCCATGCCCCTTGGCGCCAAGCATGATGCCCTTTATGGGCAAGGGCATTTGGCGGCGCGCCGCCGAACGAAACGGGAAACCGGGAGGAACCGAGATGAGCTCGTTCAAGCGAATGTTGATGCTGGCCGGGGCGCTGTCAGCGTCGCTTGCCGCTGGGGCGGCTTGGGCCGCGGCCGACAAGGTGGTCATCGGCGACATCGACGACATGTCCGGACCTTATGCAGACATCATCGGCGTCCCCGGCATCGAATTGATCAAGATGGCGATCGCCGATTTTGGCGGAACGGTCCTCGGCCAGCCAATCACGATCCTGACCTTCGATCATCAAAACAAGCCCGATCTCGGGGCGCAGAAACTCCGTGAATGGGCCGACACGGACGGGATGACGATGCTGCTCGGCGGCTCGAACACCGGCGTCAGCCTCGCCATGTCAGCCGCCGCGAAGGAGAAGAAGATTCCGTTCTTCGCCATCGGCGCGGCGGGCGCGTCGCTGACCGGCAAGGACTGTACGCCCTATACGATCCATTACGGCTACGACACAACCGCGCTCGCCAACGGCACCGCCAGGACCATCCTCGAGCAGGGCGGCAAGAGCTGGTTCTTCCTGACGGCGGATTACGCCTTCGGAAAGCAATTGGAAGCCGGGGCGACCGAGGTCGTCAAGAAAGGCGGGGGAAGCGTGGTCGGCGACGTTCGCGTTCCGCTCGGCACGTCGGACTTCTCCTCCTATCTGCTCCAAGCGCAGGGCTCAGGCGCACAGGTGCTCGCCCTCGCCAACGCCGGCGCGGACACGTCGAATTCGCTCAAGGCGGCGGCTGAGTTCGGCCTCACCAAGACCATGAAGCCCGCCGCCTTGCTCGTGTTTCTGAGCGACGTTCACGCCATGGGCCTTGAGACCGCGCAGGGATTGATACTGACGACAGCCTGGTATTGGAACGCGAGCGACGCGACGCGGGCCTTCGCCAACCGCTTCTTCGAAAAGACCAAGAGGATGCCGACCTTCCCACAGGCCGCCTTCTATTCCGCGACGCTCACCTATCTCAACGCGGTCAAGGCGGTTGGATCGACCGATCCCGACAAGGTGATTGAACAGATCCGTAAGACGAAAATCAACGACATGTTCGTCACTGACGGCGTGGTCCGTCCCGACGGTCTGCTCGAGCACGACATGTACATCGTTCAGGTGAAGACGCCCGCCGAATCGAAGGGCGACTGGGACTTCTACAAGATCCTCAAGACGATGAAGGGCGAAGAGGCGTTCGGCAAGCTCGCGGACTCAACCTGCCCGCTGGTCAATAAGTAGGTCGCCGAACGCCTTTACTTGGGGCCGCGCCCTTCCGCCGAGCTGCGCTGCGTCTTCGGGGGCGTGTTGACGGACCGGTTCGGGGTCTGGCCGTAGACGTTCGCCGAGGCCATTTTCCCCGACGGCGTTGGTTTGGCGCCCGCGAAGAGGCTCGTCGTCCGAGAGAGACCGAAGTGCTTGCCGCGAGGCAGGTCAGTTGATCGCCACCTGGTAGGTCGCTTCCGTCTTCGCCGCGATTTCATCTACGGTCACGCCGGGCGCAAGCTCGATCAGCGCCATGCCGCGGAACCCATGCTTATCGATGGCGAACACCCCGAGGTCGGTGATCACGAGGTCGACGACTTTGACGCCGGTCAGCGGCAGGCTGCAATGATGCAGGAGCTTCGGCCCGTCCTTGGCCGCATGCTCCATCACGACCACGATTCGCTTGACGCCGGCGACAAGGTCCATCGCGCCGCCCATCCCCTTAACCATCTTGCCGGGAATCATCCAGTTGGCCAGATCGCCGTGCTCGGAGACCTGCATCGCGCCGAGGATCGCAAGGTCTATGTGGCCGCCGCGGATCATAGCGAACGAATCGGCGCTCGAGAAAAAGCTGGTCGTCGGCAGTTGGGTGACGGTCTGCTTGCCGGCGTTGATGAGGTCCGGGTCCTCTTCGCCCTCGTAAGGGAACGGCCCCATGCCCAGCATGCCGTTCTCGCTCTGCAGCTGCACGCTCATGCCCTGAGGGATGAAGTTCGACACCAGCGTCGGAATGCCGATGCCGAGATTGACGTAGAAGCCGTCCTTGAGCTCCTTGGCGGCGCGGGCCGCCATCTGATCGCGGGTCCAACCCATTGGGCTTGCCTCCAGGGAATTCAGGCCGCGTCGCGCTTGCGGGTGGTGCGCTGCTCGATACGCTTCAGCGCGTTCGGAACGTGAACGATGCGCTGAACGAAGACGCCAGGCGTGATGATGTGATCGGGATCGATCTCGCCCGGCTCGACCAGATGTTCGACTTCGGCGACTGTGAGACTTGCCGCCGTAGCCATCATCGGATTGAAGTTGCGCGCCGTCTTCCGGTAGACGAGATTGCCTTCGGTGTCGCCCTTCCATGCGTGGACAAGCGAGATGTCGGCGAAAAGGCCGGTCTCCATCAGATAGGCTTCGTTGTTGAAGTCGCGGATTTCCTTGCCTTCGGCCACGTCCGTGCCGACGCCAGTGCGAGTGAAGAAGGCCGGAATGCCGGCGCCTCCGGCGCGGATGCGCTCTGCGAGCGTGCCCTGCGGAGTGAACTCAAGCTCGAGCTTGCCCGCGAGATAGAGATTGGCGAAGATCTTGTTCTCGCCGACGTAGCTCGAGATCATTTTCTTGATCTGGCTGGTTTCGAGCAGGATGCCGAGGCCAATCCCGTCGACACCGGCGTTGTTGGAGACGAAGGTCAGGTCCTTCGCCCCCGATTTGCGCACCGCCTCGATCAGGACCTCGGGAACCCCGCAAAGTCCGAAGCCGCCCGCCATCAGAATCATGCCGTCCTTGACCTGGCCGGCGAGCGCCTCATCCGCGTTGGCGTAGACTTTTCTCATGGGGTGACGGGTTCCGGTTGAAAGGACCGCGACTCCCTAGCCGGCCCGCGAGCCCGCCGCAAGACGGCAGTCAAAACCCAACTCGAGGCGCAACCGTTACATCGCGCGCACTCGACCCAAGCCACGCCGATCGGTTGAGACCCGCCGATCTCTTCCATTCTACGGGGTCGCCCGCGCGAACTCTCAGGGCGGTTTCTGGCCTTCGGCGCGGCCGCCGCCGCGTTTCAATCCGCCGCTCTCGCTCACCCAAGCCAGGGTCACCATGCCGAGCAGCAGGGCGAGGCCGAAGAACCCCGAAGCGAGCGAAGTCGATCGCGCGCCGATCAGCTCGCTCGATCCCGTACGCTTGATCCCAATGTAGTCGCCCCCGCCGTAACTCGGGGACGGGTTCAAACCGACGACGCGCGGCATGACGATCGCATCGCCCGAGCTAGCGGCTATTCGACGCACCGTGCCGCCGGTCGCCTCGGCGAGCGGCTTGAGCTTCTCGGTGGTCGAAACGACATCCTGCATTTCGAGCGGATTCTCCTGGCCGACGTTGACCAGCGCGACATGCTCGCCGTCCTCGGCGCGGTAAAGGCCGAGCCGGCCCACCGCAACATGCGCGCGGCTGAGGCCGGGCGCGTAGGGCGTCAAATCGAGCTTCGTCCTCCCGCCGTCCGGCGCAACGAGATTGGTCTCCCGCACGTCGCCGCTCACGCTCTGGCGCTCGACAGTCACCTCGCGTCCCTTGGCGGAGGCGCGCAAGGCCTCCTCTTCCAGATCGGGCTCTTTCATCAGCCAATGCGCGAGACGGCGCAAAAGGTCGAGGTAAGGCCCTCCTCCGTCATAGCCGCGCGCCCAAAGCCACATCTGGTCGCTCAGCAGCAGCGCCACGCGCCCCTTGTCGACCCGCGACAGGACCAGCAGCGGCTTGTCATCTGGCCCGCTCATCACCGTGTCCCCGCTCGTCGGCCTCGCGCCGACGAGCCGGAACCAGCGGCCCCAATTCGGCTCGCCGTTGCTGGCGTCGAGGCCGCTCAGACCGCGGGTCACCGGATGGCGCATACCCTCCTCGGACACCCTGGCGCGATACGCGCCCTCGACATCGTCGCCGCTCGGCTCGGCGGGTGAAATCGATCCGAGCGGCGAATAAAAGAGGCCGTCGGGAGTCGAGAACTCCGGTCCCTCGGCCATCAACAGCGCCCCGCCGTCGCGCACGTAATTGGCGATGTTCTCCAGATAGACGTAAGGCAGGATCGACTGCTGCGCGTAGCGATCGAAAATGATGAGGTCGAAATCCTTGATCCGGCGCCCGAACAGGTCGGCGACCGGAAAGGCGATCAGCGACAGTTCGTTGATCGGCGTGCCGTCCGAGCCCTTCTCCGGCGGACGCAGGATGGTGAAATGCACCAAATCCACGTTGGCGTCGGATTTCAAGAGATTGCGCCACATGCGCTCGCCCGGATGCGGCTTGCCGGATACGAGCAACACCCTCAGCTTGTCGCGCACGCCCTCGATGTTGACGACGGCACGATTGCTGTCGGCGGCGAGCTCGTTTTCGACCGGTGCGACCTGCAGCTCGATGACGTTCGGCCCGGGGTGGTCGATCGGCGCCTTGACATCGATCCGCTCGCCGACCTTGGCGTCGATCTCGGCGATCGTCTCGCCGTCGCGCCGTACGGTGAGCTTCGCCGGTTCGCCATGGTCGGCGCTGTCGAGGACGCGGGCGACGATGATCTGATCCTTGCCGACGATGCCGTAGCGCGGCGCCTCGACCAGCTCGATGCGCCGCTGCCGCTCGCCCTCGTGGCCGGTGATCAGTGCGTGCAGGGGGGCGCTGAAGCCGAGCGCCGCCGAGGATTGGGGAATGTCGTGCGCGTCGCCGTCAGTGATCATGACGGCGCCGCCGACCCGCTCGGGCGGCGCGTCGGCGAGCGCGCCGTGGAGCGCGGCGAACAGCTTGGTCCCCTCGGTGTCGGATTCCTCGCGCGACGTTTCGACGACGCGCAAATCGACGTCCCCGAGCGCCTTGAGCCTGGCTTCAACCTCGTCTCGCGCCCTGTCCGTTTGCCCCGGCCGTTCTCCGATGTCCTGGCTGCCGGAACGATCGACCACCACCGCGACAATGTCCTTGAGCGGGCGCCGCTCCTCCTGAACGAGATTGGGGTCGCACAGGCCGAGCAGCAGGAGCGCCATGCTCAGCGCCCGCAGCCACCGGCCGCGGACGCCCCGCCAGACGAGCGCGACCGATACGACCAGCGCCGCCGCCGCCAGCATGTAGAGCACGGGCGACGGTAGAAACGGGGAAAAGGCGATCGACCAGGCGCTCAACGGGTGAGCCTTTCCAGAATGTCCTTGGCGTGCACCTGGTCGGCTTTGTAATTGCCGGTGAGCGTGTACATGACCAGATTGACGCCGCTGCGCAGCGCGAGCTCGCGCTGCCGCGCGCCGCCGGGAATCAGCGGGTAGAGCGGCCGGCGGTCCGCGTCTTCCGCCCATGCCGCGGCAAGATCGTCAGAGGCGATGAGGATCGGCGACACGCTATCGCCGGCGCGCGCCGGACGCTGGATGCGGTCATTGGGATCGGGCGGCGGCAGCGCTTCGATCCAGGTTTGCCCTATCGCGGTACGGCCGACGATGCGGTCGAGCAGGTAGAAGGTTTTGGTCAGCACGTGGTCGTGCGGGATCGGTTCCAGCTCCGGCACATCAACCCCCTCAAGGAGCGTGCGCAACCAAAGGGCCTCGGACGTCGGCGGCCCGCCCGGACGCACAGTCAGCGCGTCGCGGGTATCGAAGACCAGCGTGCCGCCGTTTTTCATGAACGCCGCGATGCGCGTGCGCGCCCCGGGCTTCGGTTGGGGCAGTCCGGCGACAATCGGCCAATAGATGAGAGGATAGAAGGCGAGCTCGTCGCGCGCCGGATCGAGCCCGACCGGCTCGGCCAGCTCAGCCGAGGTGCGGGACGCCAGCACCCGCGTCAGCGCGGTCAAACCCAGCTTGGAGGTCTCATCGACCGTCGGATCGCCGGTCACCACATAAGCGAGTCGGGTCGACAAGGCCGCATCCGTGTCGCGATCGGAGATCGGCGCGGCTTCCGCGGCGCGGGACTGGTGGGGGACGGAAACGAGGCCGAGCGCGGCGGCGACGGCGAGGGTGGCGAGCGCCCTCGGCCGGCGCAACGGCGCGCCGCCCATGAGCCAGATCGAAACCAGCGCGTCGATCATCAGGCCGACCAGGGCCGCCGGCAGCAGCCAGCGGCGAAGATCGATTGGCGGAGCGACCGCAAGCGCGCCCTCACGCACGGTGAGCGACCCATAATCGGCGCGGGCCAAGGCCTGGCCTTGCGCCAGCGCATTGACAGCCCTCGAGGAGTCCCGCGATCCATAAAACCCGGGCGGATGGAACGGGTCGCCGACGCCGGAAAAATCATCGCCGATCGGTACGGCCTGCGCCGGCGGCGGGCCGAGAACGCCGAAACCGTTCAGCGTGCGCAAAGGCGGCCGGACCATTCCGTGCGCGCCGACCTTGGCCTTCGCGGCGCCCTGGCCGGGCGCGTCGGCTTCGGCCACGATTCGACGCAACATGTCGACAAACAGGCCGGACAACGGGAGGTTCGACCAGGTCGTGTCGGCGGTGACGTGGAACAGTACGATGAGACCTTTGCCGCGCCGCTCGGCGGTGACAAGCGGGGTGCCGTCGGCCAGGCGGGCCCAGGTCTTCTCGGCCAGTCCGGTTTCCGGCTCGGCAAGCACCTGACGCGAAACTGTCACTTCGTCCGGCGCGGCAAGGCCGAAGAATGGGCTGCCCGCTTCGAACGGCGCGATATGCTTCGGCGCTTCCCAGGATAAGGCCCCGCCGAGCAGGCGTCCGCCGCGACGAAGCGCGGTCGGGGTCAACGTGTCGTCGCCGGCTGCGAGCCGGGTGCCGGCGAATCGCAGCAGCACCCCGCCGTTGTCGAGAAATTGTGTGATCGCGTCGAGTTCCGGCCCTGGCGCCACGCTCATGTCGGCGAGGACCAGCACCGAGGGCTTTTCGTCGAGCAGCGACACGATCGGGTCGCTCGAGGAGTCATGCCACTCGCTGATGTCGGCGATCGGTTGCAGCGCCCGCTTGAGATAATAGCTCGGCGCGAGCAGCGGCTGGGCAACGTCCGCGCTCGCGCCCGATGCGATGGCGACCCGGCGCCGGCGCGAGCGCTCATCGATGAGCCAGGTCGCGCCCGCCGAGCGTTCACCGTCGACGACCACTCGCGCGACGTCGTTGCGCAACTCGACCGGCAGATCGAAATGGGCGTCAACCGCCAGATTGGCGCCGAAGTCGAAGGCCGCCCGGCCGACTTCCCGCCCCTGGACGTCGAGCGCCCTGAGCGAGCCGGTCGCCGGAACGCGCGCATCCGACCGCGTGATCCGCGCCGTCAGCGCCCCCGCTTCGTTGTCGACGCCCGCCAGCGCCAGCGCGCCCCGGCCGTCGGTCACGACCTCGACCGAACGAGCAATGGAGGCGAGCCTGGCGGAAAAGGCGCGGGCCCCGCCGAGTTCGACCCCGTCGGCGATCCAAAGGATGTCGGCCTTCGGCTCGCGCGCAAGAAAGCGCTCGATCGCCGGCAACGTCGCCGCGCGGTCCGGCGCGTAGGGAACCGGCGAAAGAGAGCGCAACCTGCCCTCGACGCCGGCTCTGTCTAGCGGGGCGATGTCCTGTCCGCCCTCAGACATGGTGTGGATCGCCACGATTCGACCGCTCCGCGCCGCCGCCGCCGCTCTCTCCCGGGAGAAATCGATCCGCTTGTCCCATGCCGGCGCCGCCGCGAACCCGTCGTCGATCAGAATCAGGAGAGGCCCTGACCCGGATAGCGTAGCGAAGCTGTTCCACAGCGGCTCGGCCATGGCGAGGATGATGAGCGCCCCGATCGCGAGGCGCAGCGCCAGGATCGGCCAAGGGGTGCGCGCCGGCGTCGTCTCGGTCGGTTTGAGCCCGATCAGCAATCTTAGCGGCGGGAACACCGCCCGACGGGGACTGGGCGGCGTGACGCGCAACAGGAAATAGAGGGCAACGAGGCCGACGAGCGCCGCCAGAACGGCGGGGGCGGCGAAGGCGAGCGGCAGGCCGAACATTGTCAGGCGCTCCTCAAGCCGGCGCCGGGTTCGGGCGCGGAAAGACGCAGGCGCAGCGCAAGCAGGATCTCCGCCGGCGAACCGTCGGTGCGATGAATGCTCATGGCCCAGCCTGAGCGGGCGCAGATGCCGCGGATCGTCTCGCGATGGGCAGCGAGGCGGGCGAGATAGGCGTCGCGCAAATTCTGCGCCCGCGGCGCGAGCACGCGAAGCGAGCCGGCGGGATCGAGGAACTCGGTGTTGCCCGAGAACGGGTACGTCTCCTCGATGGGATCGACGATCATCACGAGTTCGCCGATCGCGCCCTCCGCGCTCGCGGCCCGGATTGTGCGCGCCACCTCCTCCGGCTCGGAGAGAAAATCGCCAAGCATGAGGACCATCGAACGCGACGCGGCGGGCAGCGCCGGCGGCAACGGGGCTTGAGATGCGCCGCGGAGCCGCTCGTCGGTCGCGATTGCCTCGGCGAATCGTTCAACGACGCCTTGCGTCGCCAACGGCCGGGTGAGGCCGAGCAGTCCAGCGCGCTCGCCGCCGCGGACGCAAAGATCGGCGAAAGCCAGCGCCAACAATGCGGCACGATCGATCTTCGTCACTGGCGCCAGACTCGAACCGAATTGCATCGAGGCCGAACGGTCGAACCAGATCCAGACCGTATGCGCCGCCTCCCATTCGCGCTCGCGCACGAATGCGCGCTCTTCGCGCGCCGAGCGGCGCCAGTCGACGCGCGATGACGGCTCGCCGGAAAGGAAAGGTCGAAATTGCCAAAAGGTTTCCCCCGAACCCGCGCGCCGCCGGCCATGAACGCCGTGCCGCACCGTCTGCGCCACGCGACGGGCCGCGATGATGAGACTCGGCAGACGGGCCGAAAGAGTCGCCGCGTCCCGGCGGATGGAGGCAGGGAGCGTCATTGCGCCGAAGGCCGCCGCGTCATTGGATCGTCTTGGCCGCGAGCCGCGCGATCACCGCCGAAATCGTCTCGCCCTCGGCGCGGGCGGCGAAGCTCAGCGCCATGCGGTGCTTGAGCGCCGGTTCGGCCAGTGTCGCGACGTCGTCGAGCGACGGCGACAGCCGTCCGTCGACGAGCGCGCCGGCGCGGGCCGCCAGCATCAGCGCCTGGGCGGCGCGCGGGCCTGGGCCCCAACCTATCCCCTTGGTCAATTCGGGATCGCCCTCGCCCGGGCGCCCGGCGCGAACCAGGTCGAGGATCGCCTCGACCACGCGATCGCCGATCGGCGCCCGCCGCACGACCCGTTGCGCCGCCATCAGGTCCTCGGCCGTCATGACGGGCTTCGGCCGCGCCTCGCCCTCGCCCGTCGTCTCGATCAGGATCCGGCGCTCGGCCGCCCGATCCGGATAGCCAACGTCGATCTGCAACAGAAAGCGATCGAGCTGCGCCTCGGGCAGCGGATAAGCGCCTTCCTGCTCCAGCGGGTTCTGGGTCGCCAGCACATGGAACGGCCTCGGCAGATCGTGCCGCGCCCCGGCGACGGTGACATGGTGCTCCTGCATCGCTTGCAGCAGCGCCGACTGGGTGCGCGGGCTCGCGCGGTTGATCTCGTCGGCCATCAACAGCTGGGCGAAGATCGGGCCCCTGATGAAACGGAAGCCGCGCTTGCCGTCCTGACCTTCCTCCATCACCTCCGAGCCGAGAATGTCGGTCGGCATCAGATCGGGGGTGAACTGGACCCTGAGCGCCTCGAGGCCAACGACGATCCCTAACGTCTCGACCAGCTTGGTCTTGGCCAGTCCCGGCACGCCGATCAACAATCCGTGTCCGCCTGCGAGCAGCGTCGTCAGCGCAAGGTCGACGACGCGCTCCTGGCCGAATATCACGCCGCCGATCTCCGCGCGTGCGGCGGAGATGCGCTCCAGCGCAGCGTCGGCGTCGCGGGTCAACTGGCCTGGGTCGGCGATATTGGTCACGTTCATCAGTTCGTCCTTTGGCCCATGCGAATGGCCCGCGGTTTTGTTTTGTCGTCAGGCGCAGTAGATTGAACGCGCGCCCAAAGGGCGCAAGCCCCAAGCGCCCCAGATGCCAGATTCGCCCACATATAAGCGCGAGAGCAACGCAGAGCCGGCGCGGCCGCCGGAAGGAGTTCTGCGAGGACTCGGCGAAGCGGCGATGGGGCGTTTACGCGGTGCGGCGCCGGCGCCTTCTTGGAATCCGCCCGACTGCGGCGATATCGACATGCGCATCGCTGCCGACGGAACATGGTTTTATTGTGGCTCGCCGATTGGCCGGGCGCCGCTGGTGCAGCTGTTCGCCTCGATCATGCGCAGGGAGGGCGAACGCTACGTCCTGGTGACGCCGGTCGAAAAGGTCGGGATCAGGGTCGACGACGCTCCGTTTCTGGCGGTCGAAATGCGCGTCGGCGACGAGCCCGAGCCCCGGCTGACATTCCGCACCAATGTCGAAGACCTGGTGACTGTCGACGGCGAGCATCCGCTTCGATTCGAGCGCGGCGCCTCGGAGGGCCTGAAGCCTTATGTGCGGGTCAGGGGCGACCTTTGGGCGCTGGTCAAGCGGGCGCTGTTCTACGACCTTGTCGCCCTCGGCCGGACGGAGCAGGTCGAGAACGAGGACTGGTTCGGCGTGCGCTCGCGCGGACTGTTCTTCCCCATGTGTCCGGCAAGCGAAATCGAGGGGCTTTGAGCGCCAACCTTGTCTCCGACCTGAACGGGGCTGCGCTGCGGGCGCTGGCGCGGCCGAAACTCAAGCCCTCGCTCAGCGGGGCGGAGCTCGAACGGGCCGTGGCGACAAATGTGAGCGACGACGCTCCCGGAGCGCAACGGCCGGAGCTGGCCGCGCTCGGCCGCGCGCGCCCCGCCGCCGTGCTGTTGCCGATCGTCGATCGGCCCGATGGGCTTAGCGTTCTCCTGACGCTGCGCGCCCCGGACCTGCGCGCCCATTCGGGCCAGGTCGCCTTTCCCGGCGGCAAGATCGACCCGGGCGAAACGCCGCGCGACGCCGCGCTGCGCGAGGCGCGCGAGGAAGTCGGGCTCGAGGAGCGGTTCGTCGAGCCGCTGGGCTGGCTCGATCCCTTTTTCACCGGGACTGGATTTCGCGTCGCCCCGCTGGTCGCGCTGATCGAGCCGTCGTTCGCGCTCAAGGTCAACAAACTGGAGGTCGACGAAGTGTTCGAGACTCCGTTCGCGTTCCTGATGGACCCCGCCAATCATCGCCTCGACGAGCGCGAATGGCGGGGACGGCGGCGGAGATTCTACGCCATGCCGCACGAGGGGCGCTATATCTGGGGCGCGACCGCCGGCATTCTGCGCAACCTGTACGAGAAGCTGTTCACCTGATGGGACGGACCGTCTTCGAACCGCTGGCGCTCTTCCTGAGCCCGTTCGCGGTTTACGCACTCTACCTCGTCGTCCGCGCCCGCTACCCGCTCGAGGTCGAACACTGGACGCGTGGGCGGGTGTCGATCATGACGCTCCTCGGCCTTGCCGCCGCGGTTCTCGGGCTCATCGCCGTCAACGCTGTGGCGCCCCGAGGCCGCGGCGTCTACGTTCCCGCGCATGTCGAACACGGCGTCCTGGTTCCGGGACGGTTCGAATGACAGTCTTGCGCGGTCTGGCGGGCGGAAAGCTCAAGGATCCGACGCCGCTGAGGCAGGGCCCGCTGGCTCAGGCGCTCGAAGCCCTCAACGGAGCGGGCGAGGAGACGCGCCTCGTCGGCGGCGCGGTGCGCGATCTCGCGCTCGGCGAGCCGGGGTTCGATTTCGATCTCGCGACTACCGCCCCGACCGACGAGGTTATCCGGCGCGCGCGCGCGGCGGGCTTCAAGGTCGCGCTCACCGGGGTTTCGCACGGCACGGTGACGCTCGTCGTCGACGGGCGCCCGATCGAGACGACGACGCTGCGACAGGACGTCGAGACGGACGGACGCCGGGCCAAGGTGGCGTTCGGACGCGACTTCGTCGCCGACGCCGGGCGACGGGACTTCACCATCAATGCGCTCTCGCTCGGCGCCGACGGAACGGTTCACGACACGGTCGGCGGCCTCGACGATCTCGCCGCCGGACGCGTGCGCTTCATCGGCGACGCGGACCAACGCATACGCGAGGATTACCTGCGCATCCTGCGCTTCTTCCGCTTCTCGGCCCGGTTTGCCGGCGGGCTCGATCCCGAGGGTCTTTCCGCTGCGATACGGGCGCGCGAAGGCCTCGCGCGGCTGTCGCGGGAGCGCGTGCGCGCCGAGCTCATGAAGCTTCTTGCGGCGCGGCGCGCGGGCGAGGTCGTTCAGACGATGGGGGAATGCGGCTTTCTCGAGCCAATCCTCGGAGGCTTCGCCTATCCCCGACGCCTCGGCCGCCTGATCGCGATCGAGGCGGACCGCGGGCATGGGCACGACACGGTCCTTCGTCTCGCCGCGCTCGGAGCCGCAATCGCCGAAGATGCGGACCGGTTACGCGACCGCCTGCGACTCGGCAACGCCGAGCACGAGCGGATCAAGTCGGCCGCCGCGGCGCTCGTCGGCCTGCACGGGATCGCGGCGCCGCCGTCGCGCGAGGCGTTGCGTGCGCTTCTCTTCAACGTCGGGCGCGAGGCGGCGCGCGACGCCCTTGGGTTGGCGGAGGCCGAGTCCGGCGCGCCAGCGCCGGACTCGGCTTTCGCCGCCGCTGACCGGTTCCTCGCCGAGGCGCCCATTCCCAGGCTGCCGTTCGGCGGCGCGGACCTGATCGCGCGAGGCGTGCCGTTCGGGCCGCCAGTCGGTCGAACGCTGCGCGCCTTCCAGGCGCTGTGGATCCGGGCGGGGTTTCCCAAAGAGCCCGAGACGCTGGCCCGCCTGCTCGACCAGGCAGTCGCGCAATCGGCCCCAGGAGCCGCCCCCGCGCCCAAATAGCGCCAAGCAAACCCAAACGAACTTGCTTTGGCTTTATTCGTCCGAATCCGGACTATTCAATTGGTTACGACGAAAGAATAAAATAAATTCTCTCCTCGTCCCTTCCGCCGCGCGTCTGAGGGCGCCCCGCATGGCGTGACTTCGATCTCGTAGGATTGGTAAGCTATAGCATAGATTCTGATTTTAGCAAAGACATTTCCGTAATTTCTGATTCGATGCCAAGCCTCCTTGGTAGGAGCGGATCTAAGCGGCGGCAAGATCGGCAGTTTCGGAAATCGATGATAACAAAACGCCGCCGCATTGAGGCGGCGGCGCGCGGGCGACCAAGCGAGGTTCGGCAAGCCTCAGTTGCGCAAGTCAGCGGGCGGCGGCGCGGCCGACGAATTCGGCTCGAAGGGACGCTCGCGCCGCTCGGCCATGAACTGGTCGAACTCGGTGCGGTCTTTGGCGAAGCGCAGCCGCGCGAGGAAATCCTTGAACTCGCGCTGCTCGTCCTCGAGGCGCTTCAAGGTCTCCGTGCGATAATCGTCGAAGGCGCGGTTGCCGCTCGTGCTCGGAGCGAACCAGTCGCCGCGGCTCCTGACGCGGTCCATCCTGGCCCGCATGCGTTCGACTTTTTCCTGCATGCGAACCATCTTTCGCTCCCAGCGGTCCCCGCCGTGATCCCAGTTGAGCATCGGTCCATCTCCTGCGTAGCGGATTGAATGTCCCCAGCCGCCGAACCGTCCCCTCGCAATCAGGAAGGCGAGGATCATGAGTCCCAGCGGCCACCACCAAATGAACCCCAAGATCATCAGAATGAGAGGCATGGCGCGTCCTCGATTGTGAATGTAACGAACATTTACATTGGTCGCGGCCGTTGTCAAGTCAATTCTTGGCGGGGTGACGATCCCGCCCGCGTCGGCAATGAGCGCGGCCGTCCGAGGCTTTGCAGCGCTTCCTTGAGCGGCCAGCTACCGGTCCTCAAGGCTTGGCCGCATCGACGCCTAGCCCTCGCAAATAGACCAGCATGTCCGCTTCCAGGAGTTCCGCCGGAGACATCGGCAACGCGCGTTGCCCGCCGTCGCCGCGGCCAAACAGCGAGGCGATTCCATGCGCCATGGCCCAGACGTGGAGCGCGACCATCAAGGCCGGCGGGCGGCCGGCCGCCGGCATCGCGGCGCAGATTTTGTCGGCCGCGGCGCGCAAAACGGCGAAGGCCCGCTCGCCGGCTTCCCGCAGCGCTGGATTGGCGCCGACCGCGACGCCAGCTTCGAACATCGCCGAATAGAACGCCGGCTCGGCGCGGGCGAATTCGAGATAGGCCTTGCCGAGCCGGTCCAGGGCGATGAATTCATCCGGGCGCCCGTCATCCCAGGCCCGCGCCAGCGCCGCGGCGAACTGCTCGAACCCGCGCAGCGCCACATTCGCCATCAGTTCGTCGCGGTCGCGGAAATGCCGATACGGAGCCGCCGGGCTGACGCCGGCGAAGCGCGCGGCTTCGGCGAAAGTGAATCCCGCCGTCCCCTTTGTCGCGATCAATTCCAGCGCCGCGCGGATCAGCGCCTCGCGCAAATTGCCGTGATGATAGCCGCGCGGCGCGTCACGCTCGCCGGGCTCGTTCTTGCGCCAACTCATGTAAGGAATATTTACATCATGCGGCCAAGGTGTCGATGCTATTGGACCTCCGCCCGACGCCAACGGCAGCAGCGTCGTGGACGCGGTGCGCTGTGCGATCGAGATTCAAAACGGCCTCATCGAGCGCAACGCCGGCGTGCCGGAGGACCGGCGGATCGAATTCCGCGTCGGGATTCACGTCGGCGACGTCGTCGAGGAGAGCGACGGCGACCTGATGGGCGACGGCGTCAATATCGCCGCGCGGCTTGAAGGGATCGCCAAGCCTGGCGCGATCTGTCTGTCCGAGGACGCATATCGTCAGGTCAAGGGCCGGCTCGAAATGTCGGTCAGCGATCTCGGGCAAACCCAGCTCAAGAACATCGCCGAGCCGGTGCACGTCTATTCGCTCGAAGTCGGTAAACCCGCCGGGTCGCCCAAGACCGAGACGGTCGCGCGTGGGGCGTCGCTCCGGCGCTCGTGGCGCTCGCTGCGCTTCTGGTCGTCGTCGCCGTCGCCGCTTGGTATTTCGTCGCCAGCAAGCCTTCGACGGCTGCGACCTCATCCACTGCGCCGAAGAGTTCCTCCTTCGGACCGGCCGTCGCCGTATTCCCCGTCGCCAACGCGACCGGCGACGCCAAGAACGACGCGCTCGCGCTGCGCCTCGGTCAGAAAACGACGGACTACCTCGGCAAATACGGCTGGCTCCGCACCTTCGGACGCCCGGCCGGCGCGGCGAAGAGCGGCGCCGATCCGATCGCGGCCGCGCGGGAACTCGGCGCCGACTATGTCGTCACGGCCGAGGTTGATTCGGGCGCGGATTCCCCGCGCGCGACGTTCCATGTCGACGATGCGCATTCGGGCGCGCGCCTCTGGTCGCAGACGCTTGCGCCGATTCTCGAAGACCCGAAGTCCGGCGCCGGCGAGGAAGAAATCGCCGGGCGCGCGGGAGCGCTGATGCAACGGGAGATTCTCAACGCCGAGCTGACGCGGGCAAAGACCAAGAAGGACGGGGAGCGAACCACTTACGATTGCGTCGTCCTGGGCTTTGGGGACAATCCCGATGCAGCGGGGCGGTTGCGCGACTGCCTCGAGGCCGCGGCGCAAAAAGAGCCCTTGAACGCCAACGTTTGGGTAGCGCTTAGCGTTGTCGTCGCCGATCAACGGATATGGGGCTGGGGATTGCCGCCCGACGAAGCCGGCATCGAGAAGCGCGGTCATCTGGCGGACCGGCAGTTGCAGGCGGCTGTGCACGCTGTGGATCTCGCGCCTCACGACGCCCTCGCCCAAGGGATGTTGGCGCATGGTTTCTACGCCAAGTGCCGCTCGGACCGCTTCCGGATCGAGGCGGAGAAGGCGGTGGCGCTCAATCCCTACGACGCCGATAATTTAGGCTGGCTCGGCATAGATCTGGCGTTTTCCGGCTTCTGGGATGAAGGGACGGCGTTCGCCGAAAAAGCGATCAAGCTGATGGGGCCCGCGGCTTCGCCTTTCTGGTGGTTGGGGCCGGCGAAGCGGCACTGGCTCCGGGGGGAATATTCGGAAAGCTACGACGCCTTTCAGCATTCCTACCTTGAATGGCTTTGGCTCTCGCATCTCGATCTCGCTTATACTCTGCCGTTCCTCGGACGCATCGACGAAGCCAAGGCGCATGTCGCGACGCTGTTGAAAATGCATCCCACGATGACGGTCGCGGAGGCCGATGCGTTCTACAAGCTCCTGTGCTTCGAGCCCGCCTTTCGCGAGAAGATGGCCCGCGGCCTGCGCCAGGCGGGGCTCCCGGAGGGAGAGGCGAGATCGAATTGAGCGGGGGAGCGCATCAGCCGCAATCTGTGCTTCAGCGCCAGGAAGCCAGAGGGCGCATGAGCGAGACCCGAAAGCTCGCGGCGATCCTGGTTGCGGATGTCGTCGGTTATAGCCGGCTCGCCGGCGTCGACGAGGACAGAACGCTCGCGCGTCTTCGCGGCCTTCGCAGCGATCTCATCGACCCCGCCATCGCCGCCCATCACGGGCGCATCGTCAAGCGCACCGGCGACGGCTCGATCATCGAGTTTCGCAGCGTCGTGGACGCGGTGCGCTGCGCGATCGAAATTCAAAACGGCCTCATCGAGCGCAACGCCGGCGTGCCGGAGGACCGGCGGATCGAATTCCGCGTCGGCATTCACGTCGGCGACGTCGTCGAGGAGAGCGACGGGGATCTCATGGGCGACGGCGTCAATATCGCCGCGCGGCTTGAGGGCATTGCGAAGCCTGGCGCGATTTGTCTTTCGGAGGAGGCCTATCGGCAGGTGAGCGGCCGGCTCGAGATGGAGGTCACTGATCTCGGTCCGACCCAACTCAAGAACATCGACGAGCCGATTCGCGCTTATTCGCTGCAGGTCGGCGTCCCTGCAAAGCCGAAGCCGGCGGAACCCGCGACGCTCGCCACGCCCCCGTCGCAGAAGAGGCGCTCCGGGCTCGCGCCGCTCGCCGCCGCGCTCGCGGCGCTGCTCATCGTCATCGCGGGCGGCGCGTGGTGGTTCCTCGCTGCGAACCGGCCCGCAAGCGTCGCCGCGAAAGCGCCCGCCGAGGCCGCGCGGCTTTCGATCGTCGTGCTGCCTTTCACCAATCTGTCGGGCGATCCGGGGCAGGACTACCTCGTCGACGCCCTGACCGACGAACTGACCACCAGCCTCGCGCGCATCCCCGACAGCTTCGTCATCGCGCGCAACACGGCCATGACCTTCAAGGGCAAACCGATCGACGCCAAGGCGATCGGCAAGGATCTCAGCGTCCGCTATGTTCTCGAAGGCTCCGTGCAGCCGAGCGGCGATCGGATGAGGGTCAACGCCCAGCTCATCGACGCCGACAGCGGCGCTCATCTGTGGGCCGAACAATTCGACACGCCCCGCGCCGATCTGTTGCAGACGCAGGACGCGATCGTCACGCATCTGGCGAACGCAATGGCCTTTCAGCTCACCCAGGCCGAGGCCGCCCGTCTCAAACGGACGCCCGCGGCCAATCGCGACGCCGAGGACCTGGCTCTCCAATGCACCGCGGGCCAATGGAAGGCCGGATCGATCGGCAAGGAGGCGGATACGACATACGCGCTCTGCGAACAGGCGCTCGCCATCGATCCCAACAACGTCCGCGCCCTGATGTTATCGGGGTCTAAGTTCCTCGCGCGGGCGCAGGCTGGCGTTTCCAGCGACCCGAAAGGCGACCTCGAGCGGGCCGACGAATTGGCGTCCAAGGCGCTCGCCCTCGATCCGGATTGGACTTCGATTCACCAATTGAAGGGCGACATCCTTCGAGTACCAGAGGCACAACGAGGAAGCCGTCGCCGAGCACGAGCGCGCACTCGCCCTCGACCCGTCCAATGTGAGCGCCGCCACCAGCCTGGGCTTCGACTACGCAATGCACGGGGAATTCGACAAAAGCGTTGAATATATCGACAAGGCAATTCGGGAGAGCCCGTACGATCCGTTGCTCCTCCATTTCTATGGCGGCAAGGCCTAGGCCAATTTCGGGCTGAAGAGTTATGACCAGGCGATTGAATGGGCTCGCCAGGCGATCGCGGTCAATCCGAATTACGTCCACTATATTCATACGACCCTTGTGGCGGCGCTCGCCTTGACCGGTCACGCTGCCGGAGGCGCGCGAGGCGTTGCAGCGCTACCTCGCGCTGCCCTCCACCGGGCCGCTCAAGACGATCGCGGCATGGAAGGCGTACCTCTCCGCACAAGGCGGCGATCCAGCCCGCGTCGAGACGAACGAGCGGGCGTACGACGGCCTGCGCAAAGCCGGGATCCGATCGGGCACGAAAGTCGATGCCGGACCAGCGCCTGAACGCCTCAAGCCCCCAGCA
This sequence comes from uncultured Alphaproteobacteria bacterium, assembly GCA_963749715.1. GTDB lineage: Bacteria > Pseudomonadota > Alphaproteobacteria > Rhizobiales > Beijerinckiaceae > Roseiarcus. The sequence goes on along the minus strand of CAVVNR010000001.1, from coordinate 466,472 downwards.
GCGCCTCGCACGCCTCCGCGAGCTCGTCGAAATGCGAGATCACCCGGTCTGGCCCGAGCTCGGCGACCGGTGCGTCGCTATAGCCGAAGTCGACCGCGACGACCGGCAGGCCGGCGGCGCGGGCGGTCTTGATGTCGGTCATCGAATCCCCGACCATGATCGCGCGATCGCTCGCGCCGCCACAAGCCGCGATCGTCATCAACAGCGGCCTGGCGTCCGGCTTGCCGATGCCGAACGTGTCCTGGCCGCAGATGAAGGCGAATTGTTCGGCGATCCCGAGCTTGGCGACCAGCAGCTTGGCCAAGCTTTCGATCTTGTTGGTGCAGACCGCCTGCCGCCAGCCAGCCCGCTCAAACGCCGCGAGCGCTTTCGCCGACGCCCGGATAAAGCCGGGTGCGATCGGCGATATGGACCTTGTAGTGCTCGAGATAATCGGCGAACAGCGCATCGAGAGTTTGCGGGTCGAGGGTTTTGCCCGAAGCAGCGAAGCCGCGCACAATCAGCGCCCGCGCGCCGGCGCCAAGCAGCGAACCGGCGCTCTCAACCGGCAAGGGCGCAAGGCCTTCTCTCGCCAACAGGTAATTGAGGGTGGCCACCAAATCCTCGGCGGTGTCGGCGAGCGTGCCGTCGAGATCGTAGACGATGGTTGGCGCGATCATGGTCGATCAATTCCAAAAATCGGGCGCGGCGGGACTGAGGAGGCCGCCGATCCTCACAGGCGCAATCGCTTTCGCCAGGCCGTCGGGGCCGATCTCGGCGGCGACCGCGCACAAGGTCGCCGGCCCAACCGCTGGCTCAAACCGGCCGGAGGGAATGCGGAGGGTGAAACGGCGGAGCGGCTCGTCCTTTTCCATGCCGATCACCGAATTGTAGTCGCCGGTCATGCCGACGTCGGTGACAAAGCCCGTTCCGCCGGCCAGGATTCGATGATCGGCGCTCGGCACATGGGTGTGGGTGCCGACGAGGAGGCTCGCCTTGCCGTCGGCGAAATGGCCGAGCGTCCATTTCTCGCTCGACGCTTCGGCGTGGAAGTCGACGAGCGAGGCGTCGCAGCCTTGGCCGAGCGGGCAGAGGCCGAGCTCGCGCTTGATGACGGCGAACGGATCGTCGAGCGCGTCCATGAAGATGCGGCCAAGCAGGTTGACGACAAGGAGCCGCCCGCCCTTGGTGCTTTCGATCAGAGCAGCGCCGCGTCCCGGCGTGCCGGGCGGGTAGTTGGCGGGCCGGATCAGCCGCGGCTGGCGGTCGATGAAGACGAGCGCCTCGCGCTGGTCGAAGGCGTGATTGCCGAGCGTCACCGCGTCGACGCCGGCGGCGAGGAATTCCTCGAAGATCGCTTCGGTGAGGCCGAAGCCGCCAGCGGCGTTCTCGCCGTTGACGATGACGAAATCGAGCCCCCAGCGGGTGCGCAAGAGGGGAACCTGCTCGAGGACCGCGGCGCGGCCCGACCGCCCGACGACATCGCCGATAAAGAGCAGGCGAATCATCGGTCAGTGAAGAGAATAGTTTCCTGTTCGGTCATGATGGCGTCCAGGCTCTGGTCATGCGCCTCATACGGCACCGCGGCGACTTCGCAAACCCCGTAGGCGACGCCAACCGCATGAACCGGCTTCATCGCACGAAGATGGGCCAGAGTCCGGTCGTAGTAGCCGGCGCCATAGCCGATGCGGTGACCACGGCGGTCGAAGCAGGCGAGCGGCACGAACAGGAGATCGGGATCGACGGCGGGCGCCCCCTCGAGAGGCTCGGCGATGGACATCGCCGCGAGCCGGGTCGGATCGCCGGGCCGCCACAAGCGAAAGATCAGCGGCGACCCCCGGCCGACGACGACCGGAAGCGCGGTCGCAAATCCTTGCGCGGCGAGCGCGCTCAGGAGTTCGAGCGTGTCCGGCTCATCGCGGAGCGCGTGAAAGGCGGAAACGACGCCCGGACGCCAGAGACGCGCGAGGCGCAAACCCTCTTGCGCGAGGCGCCGGCTGAAAGCCGCGCGCGCCTTCCGCGGCAATGCCCCTCGCCTGGCGAGGGCCTCACGCCGCAGGATCGACTTCGGATCGGCGTCGGTCGAGGTCAAGAGCGATGTCGCCGATCCGGAACAGCAAAATAAAGCGCGGAGCCGAGACGGCCGTTGGACGGTGATCCCGGGCGCCTACGTAAGTAGGTGGGAGCCATGTGCCAAAGCCCACGAGCCTCGACAGGGACAGCCCCCATGGGGATCGTACGGCCCCGAGGAATGTTGTCCTGACGCGCCACCCAGCTCCGCAGCCCATCATGTAGGCGCTTTGGCGACAAATTTCCAGTTCGAGGCCATCAGCGAGCGGCGACGTGACCTTCGGCGGCCTCGGCGGCGCGGCAGTCGGCGTGCGGAAACGGTCTTTGGCCCCCGCTCGGCCGGCGCCTATGTTGGGGTCCCCTCGCGCGAGCGTGACCCGACGATGACAGACCTTGCCCGATCCGCGGCCGCCCAGCCGCCACCCGGCTACGCCGACCTTGTCAAGACCCAGGCGGAACGTCGGGCCGAACTGCGCCGGATGCGCACGATCGCGACCTCGCTGCTCGTCCTTATGGCGGCGATCTTTCTCCTGACGCGGCGCGCGCCGGCAGGCTGGCTCTGGGCGCCCTATCTCGGCGCGTTCGCGGAAGCCGGCATGGTCGGAGCTTGCGCCGACTGGTTCGCGGTCGTCGCCCTCTTCCGCCATCCCCTCGGCCTGCCGATTCCCCATACCGCCGTGGTGGCCGAGAACAAGCGGCGAATTGGGCCGGCGCTCGGGCGCTTCATCACCAACAACTTTCTCTCTCCGCGCGTCGCCGTCGCCCGCCTCTCTTCGGTCGACGCCGTCGGGCTCGCGGCGCGATGGCTCGAGGACGAGCGCAACGGGCGGGCGATCGCGGCCGGCGCGGGACGCGTCATTCCCTACGTGCTGGACCTCGTGCCGAAAGCGGCGATCGACGAATGGGTCGCGCTCGCCGCGAGGCGCGGGATCGAAGCCGTGCCCTTCGCGCCGCTCGCCTCGCGGGGGTTGTCGATCCTGTGGGCTCAAGGAGCGGGCCAGACGCTGCTCGACCAGGGCCTCGATTTCGTCGAGGCGACACTCGAGCGCAACAAGGCGACGATCGTGCGGCACGTGTCGCAACGGTCCTCGCGCTGGATCCCGAAATGGGTCGACGACATGATCGCCGCCAAGGTGATCAACGGCCTGTCCGAGACATTGCGGGAAATGCGCGAGCCCGACCATCCGTGGCGCAATGAGGCGAATGCGCTGATCGAAAAATGGATCGACGACCTCGCGCACGACCCCGAGATGCGCGTGAAGGGCGAGGCGCTGAAACAGGAGATTCTCGCCAATCCGGTGTTCGCCGAGCAGGCGCGCGTGCTGTGGGAAGAGCTTGAAGCGGGCCTCAGAGAGGGTCTGCCTCGCCACGCGGAGGCGATCGTCGCCTGGCTCGCAGCCTCGGCCGGCGCGCTCGGCCGATGGCTGGAAGAGGATTCCGCGCGGCGGGCTTTGATCAACCGTCGGCTCAGGCTCATGGCGCTGCGCGCCGTCCTGCCCCGCCGGGCGGAAATCGGCGCCTATATCGCCGCGGTGGTCGACAATTGGGACACCGCGACGCTGGTCGAGCGCCTCGAGCTGCAAGTCGGCAAGGACCTGCAATATATCCGCATCAACGGCACGCTGGTCGGCGGACTGGTGGGGCTCTTGATCTTCACCCTGTCGCGGGCGTTCGGGGGATGAGGGCGCGCTGCGGCGCGGTCAGGCGCTCCGCCGCGCCACCGCGAGAACCGCGTAGCCGCGAAACCTGGTCTCGATCTCGAATGTGAGACTACGCTCGGCCGAGAACGCGCGGAGCGCGGCGGCCAGATCGTCGCGCGGGGTGACGTCGAAGGCGGCGAGCCAGCGTCGCAATCCGGCCCTGAACGGGCCAGGCAGCCTTCCGCCGTCGCCGAAATCGACGACATGCAGCGAGCCGCCGGGCGAGAGCAGGTCGAGCGCCCGGCCGAGCGCGGCGCGCCAGGGGGGGATCATCGACAACGCATAGGAAATCATCACCCGCTCGAACTGAGCGCAGCCGAACAGAGCCTCAGGATCGAACGCAGTCGCGTCCGCGCGGCCGAGCGCGACGCGGGCGGGAAGCCCGGCGCGCGCGAGCGAAGCCGCCGCGCTCGCCAGCATCTCCCGCGAGACGTCGAGACCGAACAAACGGGCCTGCGGATAGGCCCTCGCCAGTTTGACCAGATTGCGTCCGGTGCCGCAGGCGATCTCAAGCACCCTGTCGCCCGGCCCGGCGCGGAGGCTCAGAATCGCCTCGTCGCGACCGAGAAGATAGAATTTGCGGCTCAGGTCATAGATGTGGCGCTGACGGCGATACATCCGGTCCATGAGCTCAGCGGCGTCGCTCATCGCCTCACGCGCCGTGGAGCGCATAGAGGTGGAAAGCGCCGTAGATCGACGAACGGTCGCGCCGGCCGAGCTCGCGGCTCAGGCCTTCTTCATACGTCCAGGCGGCGAGCGCCTCGTCGGGCGCCCGGCCGGGCAACAGGCGCTCGTCGGCGGCGGTGCGGAAGATCACGCGCGCGCCCGGCCGCGCGGTGCGGGTGATCTCGGTCCACAACGCCGTCAGCTCCGCGTCGTTCATCCAGTCCTGGGCGTCGAGCAGGGCGTAACGATCGAAGCTCGCCCGCGGCGAGTCGCGCAATATGTCGGTGAACGAGCGCTGGACATAGCGCACGCGGCCCGCGCGGCTCCTGACGGCGTCGAAGTTCTCCCGCTGCAAATAGGGCGGCAGCGCCGGGTTCGGCCCCGGCGCATAGCGACGCCCGAACGCCTGCCAGGCGAAATAATTCTCCGAAATGTCGAAGCCGCAGGCCAGCCGCTCGAGCCGCTCGCTCAGGACGGCGCCGATCCCCGATGGGGAAATCCGCGGCCAGCGCCTTGTACTGCGCCGGGGGAATCCCGAGGCCATAAAGGGAGGCCGGCTGTTTCAGGATCCAGCGGACGAGCGGCTTTTCGAAGATTGGCGCAAGCCGCTTCTCATAAAGCGCGCGTTGTTCGTCGAGCGTCCTGGCGTTGAGCACGACCGAGGGGTCGAGGCCGTGCAGGCGCGCGAGCGTATGGCCGGCGCCGAGGACATGGCCGAGCACGCCGTGGCGGTAGAAATTGCGGGCGAAGAGGCCGATGCGGCGGCGCCCGAACGCCGTTCGCTTCTCCCAATAGGCGCGCGTCGCCGGATCGAGCTTGGTCCGCAGCCGCCGGTCGTAGACGGCGATGTTGGCGCGCGCGTCGGCGCGGCCGAAGAAGCGGAAGAAGGTCTCGTAGTCGGGCAAGTTCTGCGCCGCGCAGATCTTGAGCCGTCCGAGCGCGATATGCGCCCCGTTGAGGTCAACGGCGGTGACGCCGGCCGGGTCGGCGATGAGGTAGGAGAGCACGTTGCAGCCGCCCGAGGCGATGGCGATCACCTCATGCCCCGGCCCGATCTCGAGCGCCGCCATGTCGACGACCGGGTCCTCCCAGATCTGGGGATAGACGAGGCGCTCGAACGCGAGCGTGAACAGGCGCTCGAGGACGCCCGCGCGCGAGAGCGGCTTCGAGCGATGGACCGCGGCCTTCAGCCCCGCGCTGGTGGCGCGCCGCATCGCGTTCGTGGCTTGCCGCACGGGTGATCTCCGGCCACCAGACTTCGGTCGAAGCGCGCTAGATGAGTCGCGTGACGGGGCCATGACGGCGGCGAGGAGCGCGCGACTATCCGAACAGTCGCGGGTCAAGAGCGACAGGCGCCTCGGGGCCTGCCAAAATCCGCGCAGCGTCGGGATGGCCCGGATTGACGACAACATTCGTGTCGCGCCCCGCGGTGACGACGCTCGGCACGAGCAGCAAGGCCGATCTTCGGCTCCCGATCCAGTCCCGGCCGAAAGCCTGGGCGACTGTGACATCGTTGAGGTCGTCCCAACCAGGATGGGCGGCGGCGGGGAATGCTTCACGCGAAACGTCGTCGGGCGCGATGGCCTCCACACATCGCGCCGCGCTCGGCGGCGACTTGCGATTGGCGTGGACGAGAATCTCAACGAGGCAGAGCGCGAAGCTCGTCCCCGCGTAGATCGCCGACAACCCCGCCGGATTCCATCGCTGGCCGAACAGGCGGGCGCCCTCGCCGGACCAGACCGGATGGGCGCCGGTCGCAATGCGCCAAAGACGGAGGGGCACTTTTCCCTAAAGCGCCAAGCCGTATTCGAGCGCATTGAGAATCTGCTCGGTCCGGCGGGTTCCAAGATCGCTCCTCGCGGCTTCGACCGGATTGCGGCCGTCGAGCTCCGGATGGGGAGCGGTCATGAACTCGCGCGCCTCGGCTTCGCTGCCGAGGGCGCGGCGCGCCTGGACGAAGAGCCGGGCGATACGCTCTGTTCGCTCGCTCTCCTGAGGCGACAACTTGGTCTCGCGACGCTCAAGCGTCGTCTTTGGCACAACGCCCCGCTCCAAAGCGGAGGCCTTCGCCTTGTCGCCGCCGGCGATCAATTCCGCCAGATGCCGGAGGGCGTTGCGGGGAAGGCCGCCCTCGACCGCCTTCTCGATGAAAACAGCCGAGACCGAGGACGGCCTCGACGCTCTCAGGAGGACAAGGCCTAGGACCTCGGCGACAGCTTTGGCGTCATAATTCGACAGCATGGCGCGAACCTCGACCGATTGGGGCGATATAACACCCCATATGGGCAAAATCAAGTGCGCGGGTCGGCGCGCCCATCCTGAAACGGGTTGCCGTCGGGCGGCCGGCTCACTATAGCTGCGCGGCTTCAATTCCGCCCGCGGCGGGTTGAAGGCAAAAGACCCCAACCCGCATCCCGAAAGGCGCTCGTCTCCAATGGCTTTCCTCGCCGACGTCCTCTCTCGCGTTAAGCCGTCCGCGACCATCGCGGTGACGCAGAAGGCGCGCGACCTCAAAGCCAAGGGGCGCGAGGTGATCTCGCTGTCGGTCGGCGAGCCGGATTTCGACACGCCCGACAACGTCAAGCAGGCGGCGATCGAGGCGATCAAGCGCGGCGAGACCAAGTACCCGCCGGTGCTCGGCATTCCCCCCTTACGCGAGGCGATCGCGGCCAAGTTCAGCCGTGAGAACGGGCTCGACTACAAGGCCTCCGACACCATTGTCGGGACCGGGGGCAAGCAGATCCTCTACAACGCCTTCCTGGTCAGTATGAACGAGGGCGACGAGGTCATCATCCCGGCGCCCTATTGGGTGAGCTATCCGGAGATGGTGGCGATCAACCACGGCACGCCGGTCATCGTGCCGACGACGATCGAGAACGCGTTCAAGCTTCAGCCCGAGGACCTCGAGCGTGCGATCACGCCGCGCAGCAAGTGGGTGGTGCTCAACTCGCCCTCGAACCCGTCCGGCGCGGCCTATACCCGCGACGAGCTCAAGGGCCTGACCGACGTGCTGATGCGCCATCCGCATGTGTGGGTGCTGACCGACGACATGTACGAGCATCTGGTCTACGGAGACTTCGAGTTCACGACGCCGGCGCAGGTCGAGCCGGCTTGAAGCCGCGCACGCTGACCATGAACGGCGTCTCCAAGTCCTACGCCATGACCGGCTGGCGCATCGGCTACGCCGCTGGGCCGAGCGAGCTCATCAAGGCGATGGACATGGTCCAGGGCCAGCAGACCTCGGGCGCCTGCACGATCGCGCAATGGGCGTCGGTCGAGGCCTTGAACGGGCCGCAGGACTTTATTCCCGCGCGGCGCAAGGCGTTCGAGGAGCGGCGCGACCTTGTCGTGTCGATGCTCGGCCAGGCGAAGCATTTGCAGTGCCCGAAGCCGGAAGGCGCGTTCTACGTCTATCCGTCCTGCGCCGGGGCGATCGGCAGGAAGGCGCCGTCGGGCAAGGTGATCGGAACCGACGAGGATTTCGTCACCGAGCTTCTGGAGCACGAAGGCGTCGCTGTCGTCCAGGGCAGCGCCTTCGGCCAGGGCCCGAACTTCCGCGTCTCCTATGCAACCTCGCTCGAGAAGCTCGAGGCCGCCTGCAAGAAGATCCAGAAGTTCACGGCCGAGCTGAGGTGAGATCCCTTCTCCCTGCTTGCGGGGAGAAGGTGGCCGAAGGCCGGATGAGGGGCAGGCCGAACGTCCGTCATTGGCGCCGCCCCTCACCCCAACCCTCTCCCCGCGAGCGGGGCGAGGGGGGGTATGGCGCCGCACGCGCCCCTAGCCCATCCCCCGCTCCAGCTGATCGAGCACCCGGTAGCACGGCAGCACCTGGGCGACGCTGGCGTTGGGTTCGCGGCCTTCGCGGATGGCGGCGAAGAATTCGCGGTCCTGGAGCTCGATGCCGTTCATCGACACGGCGACCTTGGAGACGTCGATCTTCTCGTCCTTGCCGGTGAAGAGATCGTCATAGCGGGCGATGTAGGTCGCGGTGTCGCCGATGTAGCGGAAGAAGGTCCCGAGCGGCCCCTCGTTGTTGAACGACAGCGACAGCGTGCAGATCGCGCCGTTCTCGGCCTTGAGCTGGACGCTCATGTCCATGGCGATGCCCAGCGTCGGGTGGATCGGGCCTTGCAGCGCGTTGGCCTTCACGATCGGCGAGCGGGCCTGGTAGGCGAAGAGATCGACGGTGTGGGCGGCGTGATGCCAGAGCAGATGGTCGGTCCAGCTCCGCGCCTGACCCAGCGCGTTCATGTTGGTGCGGCGGAAAAAATAAGTCTGCACGTCCATCTGCTGGATATGGAACTCGTTCTTGAGGATGCGCTGGCGGACGAACTGATGGCTCGGGTTGAAGCGGCGGGTGTGGCCGACCATGGCGACGAGCCCGGTTGATTTCTGCATAGCGGCGACCGCCTCGGCGTCCTTGAGAGCGTCGGCGAGCGGAATCTCGACCTGCACATGCTTGCCGGCCTTGAGGCATTGCAGCGCCTGGGCGGCGTGCATCTGCGTCGGCGTCGCGAGAATCACCGCGTCGAGCCCCGGAACCTTCAGGCTTTCGGCGAGATCGGCAGCGACGTGGCCGACGCCGTACTGCGTCGCCGCCTCTTTCGTCTTGTCGAGGTCGCGCCCGACGAGCGAGACCGCCTCGACCCCATCGATCAGCTTGATCGCGTCGAGGTGCTTCAAGCCGAAGGCGCCTGCGCCGGCCAGCGCGACTTTGATGGTCTTGGTCATGAGGGCTCCGGGAGAGTGTATGGCCGTTGTTGTAAGCGGGGCGGCATCCGACCCCGCCGGGCGCGGTCAGCGCTCCACCGCGCCCCACAAAGGGTCAGGCCGCGTTCTCCAAGATGAGATGCCCGACCGCGGTGTTGGACGCCGGGACATGGTAGAAGCGGTGCGCCACTTTCGGCTTCGGGCCGCCGGCGACGGCATCCGCCATCGCGCCGCGCGCGATCAGCCACATCACGAGTTCGATGCCCTCCGACCCCGCCTCGCGGACGTAATCGATATTCGGCATTTTCGAGAGGCCTTGCGGGTCATCGATCAGCCGATCGAGGAAAGCGTTGTCCCATTCCTCGTTGATCAGGCCGGCGCGCGGTCCCTGAAGCTGATGGCTCATGCCGCCGGTGCCCCAGATATGGACGTTGATGTCCTCGGGGTAGCTCATGATCGCTTTGCCGATTGCGCGGCCGAGCGCGAAGCACCGCGCGCCCGAGGGGACGGGGTGCTGGACGACATTGACCGCGAAAGGGATGATCTTGGCGGGCCACTCCTCGACCGCGCCGAAGACGCAGCTCAGCGGCACGGTCAGACCGTGGTCGACGTCAATCTCGTTAACCATGGTCAGGTCGAAATCCTGCTCAATCACCTCCGAGGCGATATGCGAGGCAAGCTCCGGATCGCCGATGACCTTCGGCACCGGACGCGGGCCATAGCCTTCGTCGGCGGGATTGAATTCCGGCCCGGTCATGATCGCGAAAGTGGGGATCATCTGGAGACTGAAGGCGGTGGCGTGATCGTTGTAGACGAGAAAGATCACGTCTGGCTTGTGCGTCTTAACCCACTGCTTGTCGAAGTCGTATCCGGCGAAAACCGGCTTCCAGTAATCTTCCTTGGTCTTGCCGAGGTCGAAGGCGGCGCCGACGGCGGGGATGTGCGAGGTGTAAAGCGAGGCGGTGATGCGGGCCATGTTCAAACGTCCTTTGGCGGAGAAGGGAGAAGACCGTCAGTCCTTCTTGGGACGCTGGGCGTCTCCATGCTCGCCGATCCTGCGGTTTCCCTCGATCTTCCGGCCGCCCCTGATCATCATGTCGCGGTATTCCTGCTCGGTCATGCCGGTCATGCTGCCCGCCATCTGCTGGAAGCTCTTGCCGTCGGTCGCGCCGATCTTCGACAGGAAGTAGATGTTGCCGCCGAGCGCCATCATCCGGTTGAGATCGCGCGCCAGCACCGCCTCTTTCTGCTCCTCGGTCATTTTCCATTCGTCGAGATAGGCGCGTTCGTTGGCCTTGAAGCGGGCCCGGTTCTCGGCCTTCATCAGCGACATGCAGAACTGGTTGAGCCAGTAGCCTTTGCGCGATTGTTCGGCGTCGAAGACGATCGTGCCAGGAATTTCCTTGAACTCGTTGTCGAGCGGCATGGGAATCACCCTCTCTTTTCGTCGGGCCAATAGAGCCGCATCGGATTGTCGATGAGAAGCTGCTCTTGCAGGTCAGGCGCGGTTGCAATCTCGGGAATGAAATCGACCAGGAGGCCGTCGTCAGGCATATGGCCTTTCAAGTTGGGATGCGGCCAATCGGTGCCCCAGAGCACCCGGTCCGGAAATTCCTCGACCACCTTGCGCGCGAACGGAACGACGTCGCGATAGGCATGTCTCTCGCCGTTCAGCGCGGGCGGGCCGGTGACCGAGAGACGCTCGGGGCAGGTCGCCTTGCACCAGACGTTTTCGTATTCGTCCATGAACTTGAGAAAGCGCGAGAATTCGGGCCCATCGACCGGCTTCGTCACGTCCGGGCGGCCCATGTGGTCGACGACGACGGTGGTCGGCAACGCGGTGAAGAAGTCCACGAGTTCCGGCAGGTCCGCCGCCTCGAAATAGACCACGACATGCCAGTCGTGCTCGACGATGCGGCCGGCGATCTCGATCAATTCGTCCTTGGGCGTGAAGTCGACCAGCCGCTTGACGAAATTGAACCTGACGCCGCGCACGCCCGCCTCATGAAGCCGCTTGAGCTCCCCGTCGCTTACGCTTCGCCTGACCGTTGCGACGCCGCGCGCCCTGCCCCCGCTCGCCAGCAACGCATCGACCATGGCGCTGTTGTCGGCGCCGTGGCAGGTCGCCTGGACGATGACGTTTCGGGAAAAACCGAGATGATCGCGCAGCGCGAACAATTGCGCCTTGCTCGCGTCGCAGGGCGTGTATTTGCGCTCGGGCGCGTAGGGGAATTCGCCGCCCGGACCGAACACGTGGCAATGGGCGTCGACGCTGCCGGCGGGAAGCGCAAAGCGGGGTTTGCTCGGGCCGTCGAACCAGTCGAGCCAGCTCTTGGTCTTCTCGAACGGCCCTGTTACGGGCTTCGCCGCGTCGTTCACGAGGGGCGCCTTCAGTCGAGGTATTTCAGGCCGGCTTTTTCCAGCGGCTCGCGCATCTTGTACATGTCGAGCCCGAGCGCGCCGGCGGCGAGCTTGGCGCGCTTGTCGCTCTCGTTGGCTTCCCGCGCCGCGGCGGCGTCGGCCGTCTTCATCGCCCAGTCGGCCGGGACGACGACCACTCCGTCGTCGTCGGCGACGATCGCATCGCCCGGGTTGACCAGCGCGCCGGCGCAGACGACGGACACGTTGACCGAGCCCAGCGTCGCCTTGACCGTGCCCTTCGCGCTCACGCATTTGCTCCAGACGGGAAAGCCCATCTCGGTCAGCGTCTTCACGTCGCGCACGCCGGCGTCGATGATCAGGCCCTTGGCGCCGCGCGCCATGAAGCTTGTTCCGAGCAGATCGCCGAAGTAGCCGTCGGTGCAGTCGGCGGTGATCGCCGCGACCACGATGTCGCCAGGCTCGATCTGTTCGGCGGCGACATGCATCATCCAATTGTCGCCCGGATGAAGCAGAACCGTCACTGCCGTTCCGGAGATCAGGGCGCCCGGATAGATCGGCCGCATATAGGGTTTCATCAGCCCCACGCGCCCCATCGCCTCATGCACGGTCGCGACGCCGCATCGGCCGAGCGCTTCGACGGCGGCGCGTTCGGCGCGCTTGACTTTGCGTCTGACGACGCCGAGTTCGGTCATCGCATCCTCCTTCTGGCCTCCCGCCCGCGGCGCGCTGTTCGGCACGCGCGCCGCGCCTTCATAGACCCTGTCACGCGGCAGAGGCAATGCTTTGCCGGCGCAGGCGATCGTACTCGGTCTTGTCGACCGACAATGCGCCGGGCTTGCCGAGATCGTTGAGATGGACGCGGTAGGTTTCGCGCGCGCTCCAGCAGGCGATCGAGGCAATGGCGGTGACGCCAAAGGCCAAGGCGCCGACCGTCAGCGGCACGTTGGCGGAGCCGGGAGGCGCGACGGTCGCAAACAGCGCCGGCAAGAGCGCAGTCAGCATCGTGCCGATGTTCTGGGCGATCGCCATGCCGGAGACCCGGGCGCGGGTTGGGAAGAGCTCGGTATAGAAGCTCGGAAAGATCGCGTTATATCCCTGATAGACGACGCCCCACATCAGGATCGAGATGATGAATGCGAGCGGCACGTTTTTGATGCTGATGGCGTAGAGGTAGGCGAAGGTCATCAGGCCGGCGGCAAGCGAGCCGGCGATGATCGGCGTGCGCCGGCCGATCCGGTCGGACAGATTGCCGACGAACGGGATCACGATGATGGCGACGATGTTGCCGATGACCGGGATCCACAGATAGATGGTTCTATCCATGCTTACTCCATAGGCCGGCTGCACTGCATAAGCGGCGCCGAAAATCGTCGCCACCACTGGAATGACGTTCATCAACGACATGCACACGACCCGCAGCATGTCGGGCCAATGATTGGTCAAGGCGTCGATCACCGGCGCCTTCGGCACGTCGCCCTGCCCGCGCTCTTGCGTGAAGGCCGGCGTCTCATCGACCTCGCGCCGGATGATGTAGCCGGCGATCAGCACAACGACGCTGAGCAGGAACGGAATACGCCAGCCCCAGGCGAGAAAGGCTTCGTTCGAAAGCCAATAGCTCAATGGTAAATAGACTGCCGCCGCCAGGATCTGTCCCGCCTGCACGCCCTGGAGCGTGAAGCTGGCGAAATAGCCGCGCCGCCCAAAGGGTGCGTGCTCGAGAATCATCGAGCTCGCCCCCGAGATCTCGCCAGCGACGGCAAAACCCTGGATCAGGCGCAGGACCACTAGCAAGATCGGCGCCCAGATTCCCGCCTGTTGGTGAGTGGGAAGCAGCCCGACCGCCATCGTCGAGAGGCCCATCAGGACTAGGCACAGAAGGAGCACATTCTTGCGGCCATGGGTGTCGCCCCAATGGCCGAGCACGAAGGCGCCGATCGGCCTGGCGACGTAGCCGACGCCGTATGTCGCGAGCGACGCGACGATGGCGACCGTGGGGTTGGTCGACGGGAAGAAGATCTGCGGAAAGACGAGCGAGGCGGCGGTCGCGTAGATGAAGAAGTCGTAATATTCGAGCGCCGAGCCGACCCAGCCGCTGGCGGTCGCGATCCTGGTCTGATGCCGGCCCTGCGGCTCGTGCATGGTTGCTGCAGTCATTGATGCGTTCCTCCCTCTTTCGACCGTTGCCGGCTCTAGTAGTCGACTTCCGCGACCTCTCTCAGTTCCGACGGCGTGGCCGACGGAAAGCCGAAGAATTCGAGATAAGCTGGGATCTGCTCGAACAGCATGTCGATCCCGATTTGGGTCTCGCAGCCGCGCGCCCGCGCCGCGGCGAGAAACGCCGTCGTCTCCTGTTTCATCACCACTTCGCCGACATAGGTCGATGGCGAAAGGCGCGAGACGTCGACCGGCATCGGATCGCCGGCCTTCATGCCGAGCGGCGTCGCGTTGACGACGACGTCGAACCCGGCCGGGTCGTTCGTTCCGGTCGTGACCTTGAGGCGCGGATAGTTCTGCCTGAGACGGCCCGCGAGCGCCTCCATCGCGGCTTCGCTCACGTCGTGAAGCCCGATCTCGGCAGCGCCCGCGGCGGCGGAAGAAGCGGCGATCGCCGAGCCCACGCCACCCGATCCGACGACCAGGACCCTCTTGCCGGCGAGCGTGCCGCCGTGCCGCGCCATTCCGCGCACGAACCCTTCGCCGTCGAACATGTCGCCGATCAATCGGCCGTCGGCGTCGCGGCGGACGGCGTTGCATGAGCCCGCGACCTTGACCGCGGTTGATACCTCGTCGATCAGTCCGATGACCGCGATCTTGTGCGGCATGGTGATCAATGCGCCGTGGAAATTGGTGAAGCGGCAAATCTCAGGGAAGGCGCGGGCGAAATCTTCGGTTTTGACGCCGAGCGGCACGACGGCCGCGTTGACGCCTCGCTTCTCGAACCATGGATTGTAGATCATCGGCGATTTGAACGTCGTCGTCGGATAGCCGATATGCGCAATGATCCTGGTGTCGCCGTTCAGCATGCCAGTCGGATTCCTCTAGCGCGGAGCGCGCCGCGCGACGCAATGCGCATTCATTCGAATTCGATCTCCGCGCGCTGAGCGGCGTCGGTGAGACTGGCCTGGGCGGCGAGCCGGACGGGGGTGTTGGCGGCGCCGAACAGGTCGTAGTTGCGGCGCTCGACGATCTCGAAGAAAAAGCGGTCCTGGAAGGTTCGGGTGTAGATGTGGAAAAACTCTCCGCCCTTCACCCGGTCATACAGCATTCCAAGCGCGCGCATCCGGGCGAGCAGGTCGGGGGCGATCTCGAAGCGGGTCGCGAGATCGTCGTAGTAATTGTCGGGAATGGGCAGGAAGACGACGCCGCTCGCCTTCGCCGCTTCGACCGTGGCGAAGATATCGTCGCTTGAAAGCGCGATCTGCTGGAAGCCGGCGCCGCCGAAGGCGTCGAGAAAGCGCGAGACGCCCGTCGCGCCGCCCTCGCCGATGTTGAGCGCGATGCGCAATTCGCCGGTCGGGGTGCGCAGCGAGCGGCTGAAGAACGCGCCGTGCGGGTCGGCGATCTCGACCTGCGGCTGCGGCAAGAACCCGAGCACGGTGCGATAGAACAGCGACCAGGTCAGGAATTCGCTGCGGCGCACGACGTTGGAGAGATGGTCGACCCCTCGCAGGCGGCCTTCGGAAGACAGAGGCTCGAGCGGGGTGAAATCGTCGCGCCATGCCAGGTCGCGTGAGCCGATGAAGTAAATGAGGCTTCCTTCCACGCCCGCGGCCGCGGGCACGGTCGCTTCGCCGGGTCCGATCTTGCCGACGTAAGTCTGGCATTCGAGCGCGCTTGCTCGCTCAAGCGCCTTGTCGACCGAGTTCGACCTTAAGCGCGATCGCGCACACCGAGGGCCCATGCAGCAGCGAAAACGAGTGGGCGAAGCCCTCGCGTTCGCGGTTGACGATGAGGTTGATTTCGCCCTGCGAGTAGAGGTCGACGTCCTTCGAGCGGTGCCGGCCGGCGCAGCGGAAGCCGAGGCCCTCGATCAGCGCGGTCAATTCGCTCGCCGCCCCGTCGCTGACCGCGAACTCGATGAATTCGGCCCGCTCGACCGTGGGAGCGGGCGGAAGCGGCGGCAGGTCGGCGAGCGGCGGGTCGCCGCGCTCGGCGCGCTTCGCCGCCAGCGCTTCGCCCGCGGCCCTGAGCGAGCGCATGCCGTCGATCGCGATCGCCGTCGCCGAAGCGCCGCGAAACTGGTCGTTGAAGATTTCGAGCGACAGCGGGCCCCGATAGCCGGAGCGCGCGACAGCGTCGAGATAGTCGACGATCGGATAATCGCCCTGGCCGGGATAGCAGCGATAGTGGCGGCTCAGCGACAGCGGATCCATGACCAGCGCCGGCGCGTCGGCCACCTGCACGAGCGCGATCTTCTCGGCCGGCAGAGCGGCGATCGGCTCGATCGGGTTGCCGCGGGCGCAGATATGAAAGCTGTCCAGCACGACGCCGAGGTTGTCGCGATCGGCGGCGCGCACGATGTCCCAGGCGAGGGTCCAGTCCTTGACCCACCGCCCCCAGGCGAGCGCCTCGTAGCCGATCCGCATGCCGTGCTGGCGGGCGAGATCGGCCAGTTCCGCAAGGTCCCCGGCGGCGCGCCGCGGGTCGTCGATCGCGTCGGGCGAGACATTGGAGCACAGGCAAAGCAGGCGCGCGCCGAGATCGTGCATGAGGTCGAGCTTTCTCGCCGCTCGATCGAAGTTCTTCGCGCGAACGGGATCGGGCATCGCCTCGAAGTCGCGCAGCGGCTGGAGGGCGACGATTTCGAGCCCAAGATCGGCGGCCATGAGCCTCGCGTCGCGAGGCTTGCCGCGGAAGAAGGTCAGATCGTTTTCGAAGATCTCGACGGCGCGAAAGCCCGCCTTGGCCGCGGCGGCGAATTTGTCTTCGAGCGCGCCGCCCATGCAGACCGAGGCGATCGACCATCTGAGCACCCGGAAAGCTCCTCTCCCACGCGTTTCCTTGCCCGCGAGACGCTCGGTCTCGTCCGACAGTAGTAACTCGGTCGCGCCGGACCGTCAAATACCAATTATGGCCTCCAGCGTAACATCATGTTAGGCTCTTTCGACGCCGGCGAGGTGTCCTTCCCCCTATGGACTTCGTCATGCTCACCCTCCGTCAGATTGAAGTCATCCGCGCGGTCATGCTGACGGGAACGATCGCCGGAGCCGCGCGGCTGCTGAACGTCGCGGCGCCCGGACTGAGCCGTCTTATGAAACACACCGAGGATTCGCTCGGCGCGAAGCTGTTCTCGCGGCGCGGAGGGCGTTTCGTTCCGGCGCCCGAGGCGAGGTCCATTTTCGCCCAGATCAACGAGCTTCATCGCAACCTCGAAAACCTTCACTTCGCCGTCGGGGCGCTCGAGCGGGGCGAAGGAGCGGAATTCAAGTTTGGCGCGACGCCAAGCATCGCCCATGTGATGGCGCCCCTCGCGGTGGCCGACTTGCGCCGACGCTATCCCGATCTTCTGATCGATCTTGACGTCCTCAAGATCGAGGATGCGATAGACTTTCTTCTGCTGGGGCGAGGCGAAGTGGCGGCGGTGAGCTCCCGTCTCGAGCATCCCGCGATAACGTTCGAACCGCTGGCGCGGGGAGAACTCTATTGCATCGTCGCGGAAGAACATCCGCTTGCGTCGCGGACCCGGATAGAAGCGGCGGAGATAGCCGCCCATCCGTTGATCGGGATCGAGCCGCGGGACCCGTACGGCCGCATCATCGCCAACATATTCGGCCGCGCCCGGCTTCGATATCAAGTGCCGATCAAGGCGCGGTTCGGCGTTACCGTCTGCGCGCTCGTCCGGCAAAATCTTGGCGTCGGGGTGATCGATGAGTTCACGCTTGCCGAACAGAATAGCTTCGGCCTCAAAGTCCTTGCGATCGAGGAAGACACAACGTTCCAGACCTATGTCGCGTTTCGCAACGACGCGACGCTGTCGAGCGTCGCTGAGTTTTTCGTTGCCGCTCTCCGCCTGCGGATGAGAAAGGCCCACGGGGCGATGGCGACGCCTCGGGGGCGCTTCGGCGAAGGAGAGAACCGCGTTCCCCGCAGGCGCCTCGATGGCAGCGGGGGGCTCGGCGGCCGCTTCGGCGTCGAGTGAAATCCGCGTTTCTCCGATCAGCTCCCCCTCGCTTTCAGCGCCTTGTCGAGGCGCGGATAGACCCGGCGCGCGTTGCCCTCGTAGATCTTATGGCGATCCTCGGCGCTGAGATTCGCCGTCGCCTCGACGTAGCGCTTGGTGTCGTCGTAATGGTGGCCGGTCTCCGGGTCGATCCCCCTCACCGCCCCGATCATCTCGCTCGCGAACAGGATGTTGTCGACCGGGATCACCTTGGTCAGGAGATCGACGCCCGGCTGATGATAGACGCAAGTGTCGAAGAAGACGTTCTTCAACAATTGTTCGGTGAGCAGCGGTTTCTTGAGCTCCTGCGCCAGCCCGCGGTAGCGTCCCCAATGATAGGGCGCGGCCCCGCCGCCGTGCGGGATGATGAATCTCAGGGTCGGGAAATCCTTGAACAGGTCGCCCTGGATGAACTGCATCACCGCGGTCGTATCGGCGTTGATGTAGTGGGCGCCGGTGGTGTGGAAGCAGGGATTGCAACTGGTCGAGACATGCACCATCGCCGGGATGTCCCACTCCGCCATCTTCTCATAGATCGGATACCACCAGCGGTCGGTCAGCGGCGGGCTCGTCCAATGGCCGCCGGACGGGTCGGGGTTGAGATTGATGGCGACGAAGCCATAGTCGCGCATGCATTTGTCGAGCTCGGGAACGCAGGTCTTCGGCTCGACGCCGGGGCTCTGCGGCAGCATCGCCGCGCCGATGAAATTGTCGGGGAAGAGCTTCGAGACGCGGTGGCAAAGCTCGTTGCAGATCGAGGCCCAGGTCGAGCTGACCGCGAAGTCGCCGATGTGATGGGCCATGAAGCTCGCGCGCGGGCTGAAAACCGTAAGATCGCAGCCGCGCTCCTTCATCAGCTTGAGCTGGTTCGCCTCGATCAACTCGCGCAGCTCATCGTCGCTGATCTTGAGCTCCGCGACCTTTGGCGCTTGCGCGGGATCCTTGATGCCGGCGACCTGCCGGTTGCGCCACGCCTCGAGCGCCTTGGGGGCGGTGGTGTAGTGGCCATGGCAGTCGATGATCATGGGAATTGCCTCGTGTGGGGCGGATTGAAGGGCGCGGCGAACGGCTCAGCCCCGTCGCGGACATGAGCCGCTTCACAACCAAAGCGAGCGGCACGGCATAGAAGAGATGCGACATGAAGCCGCCGATGACGACATTCGGATCGAGGTAGTTCGGATGGTCCGACGAGACGATCGCGATCGCCGAATGCATCGCGATCCACAGGATCACGGCAAAAAACAGGGCGACTAGCGTCGCCTCGTATCCGCGCCGCCGGAAATACGGCCAGGCGAAGGCGAACAGCACGCCCCAGACGAAGCAAAAAAAGAAATGGATTCCGGTCCCCAGAATGTAGGCGAAGGGGCCGAGCAACTCCTGCGCCGCCTTCCCGAACACGAGGCCGGTCGCGTTGCGCGGAATCCCGCCGAGCGGCATCAGGCGCTGGACCCCGACCCACACGACAGCTTCATAGACCCAGATGCAGACGCCGCCCGCGAGTCCGCCAATAAGCCCCGCGCGCACGGTCTTCGCGACATTCGCATTCACGGTCGTCCGGACGTCCTGCCCGAGTTCGCCGCGCCTGACGCTCATCGCTCGCTCTCCTTCTCGCTCGACCGCGCGCTCATGCCGGCTCCATGCCATGGCGCCGTTTGGCGTCCTGCGTTTCAGCCGAGGCCAAATAGGCGACGAGCGCCTGCGCGGCCTCGCGATCGGAGGATGTCGTCGACACGCCGGCCGAGAACACGGTCACGGCCTGGATCTCCGGCGGCAGAGGACCGACGAGCTCGATGCCCGGCTGGCCGATCAGCTCGCTCAATTGCTGAATGCCAAGGTCCGCGTCGCCGCCGGCGATGAGCGTGGCCACCGGCACGCCCGGCGGGGCCTTCAAGGCTCGCGCCAAAACAAATTCGGCCAGGCCCCATCTCTCGCACAAAGCCTTGAAGTGATCGCCGCTCGGGCCCGTCGAGTAGCAAATTCGCCGCGCTTCGGTCATCGCCTGCCTGGCGGCCTTCTCGCTTTCCACGCTGGGTCGCCGCGAGCCGGCCGGTACGGCGAGCGCGATCTCCGACCGGGCGAAATCCCTGATGCTGCCTCTGGCGATATGGCCCTCGGCCTCCAGGCTCTCCATGACCTTCGACGCCAGGGCCACCACGTCCACCGGTTCGCCGGCCCGCGCCAATTTTGCCGCTTCGACCCCGCCCATGGGACGGATATCGACCTTTACCCCGTGTCGCAGCTCATAGTCCCGAGCCAGATCAGCGAGGATGTGCCGGGTCGCCATCGAGGATAGGCCGGTGATCCGACCAATCATGTCCGCCTCCAATGCCTCGCCAAGCCGCGAGACTCAGTCCCGGTCGTTGCGCCGACGGCGCGTGAACAGGCGGCAAATGGGCGTCTGGAACGTGTTGTTCATCGAAGTTTTTTCCTCCCTGAAAAAGAAACTAACCAATAACCCTTCGATTTGCCATCATCCCAACGGGCGCTAAGCAAAGGGCGTTTGAGGATTGCATGACGGAAACAACGATCGCCGCAGGCTCCATCGCGTTTGTCGGATTTGGCGAGGCGGCGCACGCCTTTCTCGACGGCTGGCGGACCAACTCCGACTTCAGGACGCGCATTTCCGCTTACGACATCAAGACCGATTCGCCCGATTCCGCGGTGCGGGCGGCGAAGCGGGCCGATTACGCGGCGGCGAACATCATTGGCGCCTCCAATGCGCCGGAGGCGGTCGCCGGCGCCGAGGCGGTGTTCTCCGTCGTCACCGCCGACCAGGCGCACGAGGCGGCGCTGGCGGCGCTGCCCGGTCTCATGAAGGGCGCGTTCTTTTTCGACTGCGATTCGTGCGCGCCCCAGACCAAGGCGCGCACCGCCGAAGCCGTCGAGGCCGCCGGCGCGCGTTACGTCGACGTCGCGGTGATGGCGCCGGTCCATCCGCGCCTGCATCGCACTCCGCTCCTGATCAGCGGCCCGCATGCCGAAGCCGCCGCGCCGGCGCTTGCCGCCCTCGACATGGCGGCGAGGATTCACGAGGGCCCGGTCGGCGCCGCTTCGGCGGTCAAGATGATCCGCTCGATCATGATGAAAGGGCTCGAGGCGCTGGTGTGCGAATGCGCGCTGGCGGGAACGAAGGCGGGCGTCATCGAGACCGTGCTCGATTCGCTCGACGACACTTACCCAGGCTTCGACTGGCGGAAGCGCTCGGCCTATATGCTCGAGCGTGTGATGACCCATGGGCTCCGGCGCGCCGCGGAGATGCGCGAGGTGGCGCTGACCGTCGATCTCTTTGGCCTTCAGGGCGAAATGTCGCGCGCCTCGGTCCGCTGGGAGCAGGCGATCGGCGAGCTCGGCTTGCGGACGACCGCCGAGGAAGCCGCCGATTACCGCGTTCTCGCCGACCGCATTCTCGCCGCGCTCGACTCTCGAGGCCAAGGCGCTGCGGCCGGCGCTTGAATTGGAGGAGCTCATGCCGGATGCGGATGACTGGAGGATCGACCATACCGGCATCGGAGTGTCGGATATTGGTCGATCGGCTAACTTCTACAACTCCGCGTTGGGAGCTCTGGGCCTTCGCGCCCTTGTCCATATCACGAGGGCATTCGAAGTCGCCGACATGACGAAGAATGGAGACATCGGGGGCGTCGGTTACGGCGCGAGCTATCCGATCTTCTGGATAGATGTCTTTCACAGCC
Source organism: uncultured Alphaproteobacteria bacterium (assembly GCA_963749715.1). Classification (GTDB taxonomy): domain Bacteria; phylum Pseudomonadota; class Alphaproteobacteria; order Rhizobiales; family Beijerinckiaceae; genus Roseiarcus. Next base: position 445,113 of record CAVVNR010000001.1, on the reverse strand, counting down.
ACGGAGCCAAGCAGCACACCGCCTTCCGAGCGCGAAGCCGCGCAGAGGTTCAGGCCTTTCACGGCGCTGCTCTGTCTGCCGGCGGCCAGGACAACGGCGGGCCGGGACTTCGCGCCGGCGGCTATCCGCCGGGTTATTACGCGGCATTCGTTCTCGATCCCGACGGCAACAACATCGAAGCGGTATTCCGGGAGGGCTAGCCGGTCCAGCCGGTGTCCCTGTCCGATCGCTGAGCGCTGATTCCGTCGTCGAAATCGAATTTTCAATCTGAGACGCTCCTTCAAAGACCTCCCTTTCGCTCCGGCTCCGGAGAGGCTAACGTCGCCGCAATTTCGACAAACGACAATCGCAGGTCGGCCAATCTGAGGCCGAACGGGAGGACCCTCGATGATATCCAGATATTCGATGTTGGGCGCTGCATTAGCCGCGGCGCTGCTCGCGGCGCCGGCGCTCGCCGACGACAACGCCGTGACCATCGGCATGATCCTGCCGATGACCGGCCAGCAAGCTTCGACCGGCAAGCAGGAGCGCGCCGGCGCCGAGCTTTACATGCAGGAGCACGGCGACACGGTCGCCGGCAAGAAGATCGCGCTTGTCGTCAAGGACGACACCGGCGCGGCGGATGTCACCAAGCGCCTCGCGGAGGAGCTGATCGGCAACGATCACGCCAAGGTCTTGATGGGCTTCGGGCTCACGCCGCTCGCGCTGGCCACGGCGCCGGTGGCGACGGAAGCCAAGGTTCCCGAGATCGTCACCGCCGCTGCGACTGCGATGATCACCGAGAAATCGCCCTATGTCGTGCGCACCTCGTTCACGCTTCCGCAAGCGTCGGCGCCGATGGCCGAATGGGCGGCCAAGAATGGAATCAAGAAAGTCGTGACGATCGTCGCCGACTACGGCCCCGGTGTCGACGCCGAGAAGTGGTTCGCCGAGACCTTCGAGAAGAACGGAGGGACGGTCGCGGAGAAGATTTGCGTGCCATTGAAGAACCCGGACTTCGCCCCGTTCCTGCAGCGGGTGAAGGACGATGCGCCTGACGCCGTGTTCGTCTTCGTCCCATCGGGCCAGGGCGCGGTGTTCATGAAGGAATTTGTCGAGCGCGGCCTCGACAAGTCGGGGATCAAGTTGATCGGCACCGGCGACGTGACCGACGACGACCTCCTCGCCGACATCGGCGATCCGGCGCTCGGCGCGGTGACAACTCATCACTATTCCGCCGACCATGATTCGCCCGAGAACAAGGCGTTCGTCGCCGCGTTCGAGAAAGCCAACAACGGCATGCGGCCCAACTTCATGGCGGTCGGCGCCTATGACGGCATGGCGCTCGTCTACAAGGCGCTCGAAAAGACCAAGGGCGACGCGAGCGGCGACGCGCTGCTCGCGGCGATGAAGGGCATGAGCTGGGTGAGCCCGCGAGGGCCAGTCTCGATCGATCCGGAGACGCGCGACATTGTGCAGAACATCTATGTGCGCAAGGTCGAGAAGAAGGATGGCGCGCTTTACAATGTCGAGTTCGCGACCATCCCCGACGTGAAGGACCCCTACAAGGCGGCCAAGCGCTGACCGCCCGCGAAACCCTTCTCCCGCTGGGAGAAGGTGGCGCCAGAGGACGTCGGCGGACGCCCGTCTTTCGACGGGCTATGGCGCCGGATGAGGGGTCCGAGATGCTGGAATTGATAAGCGCCGAGCCCTCAACCCCTCTCCCCGAGGGAGAGGCATGCTGACCATCCTGCTCGACGGCGTGGCCTACGGCATGCTGCTGTTCGTGCTGGCGAGCGGGCTTTCGGTGACGCTCGGGTTGATGAACTTCATCAACCTCGCCCATGGCGCCTTCGCCATGGCCGGCGGCTATGCGACGGCGCTCTTGATGAACCGCGCCGGCGCGCCATTCCTTCTGACGCTGCCTGCCGCCTTTCTCATTCCGGCGATCCTGGGCGTCCTGCTCGAGCGCACGCTCTATCGGCGGCTCTATGGCGCAAGCCCGCTCGATCAGGTGCTGTTCACCATCGGCCTCGTGCTGATGGCGATGCCGATCGCCGCCTACCTCATCGGCGACGAGCCGCAGCAGGTTCATTTGCCGGCATGGCTCAGCGGGCGCATCGAGGTGCATGGCGTCGGTATCGGCGTCTACCGGCTGTTCATCATCCTGGTCTGCGGCATCATCGCCGCCGGCCTGCAAACGTTCCTCGTCAGGACCCGGTTTGGCGCGCAACTGCGGGCGGCGGTCGACGACGCGCGCGTCGCTCGGGGCCTTGGGATTAACGTCGATCGCATCTTCGCGATCGCCTTCGCCGTGGGTAGCGGGCTCGCCGGTCTCGGGGGCGCCCTGGCCGCCGATGTCATCGGCGGCGTCGACCCATCATTTCCAGTGAAATTCCTGGTCACGTTCCTGATCGTCGTCACCGTCGGCGGGTCGAACGGGATCATGGGGGCCTTGTTCGGCGCTCTCCTGCTCGGCGTTCTCGACGTCGCGGGCAAATATTATGTCCCCTCGATCGGCGCCTTCATCATCTACGCGGTGATGGTGGTGACGCTGATCGTCCGGCCGCAAGGATTGTTCGCGCGCGGGGACGGACGATGAGCGCGGCCGATCCGTCGGCGACGACGCGCCGCCTCGCCGCGCACCTTAACCGCCGCGCGCGCTGGCGGTGGCCCGAAATCGTCTTCTGGCTCGCGCTTCTGGCCGCGATTTTCGCCGCGCCGTCCCGCGCGGCGATCATCAACGAAGTGCTGATCGGCGGCCTGTTCGCCCTGTCGCTCGATCTCATTCTCGGACTGACCGGGATCGTCTCGCTCGGGCACGCGGCGTTTCTCGGCCTCGGCGCCTATGGAGCGGCGATTCTCGCGAGCAAGGGCTTCGGCGATCCGACGCTCGGCCTCATCTTCGGCGCCGCGGTCGCCGCTGTCGTCGGCCTCGCCACCGCGCCGCTCCTTTTGCGCGGCGCGGATCTCACGCGGCTGATGGTGACGCTCGGCGTCTCGCTCATGCTCGGCGAACTCGCCAACCGCAACGGCTGGCTCACCGGCGGCGCGGACGGCCTAAATTTTTCGGTTGCGCCGGTGCTCGGCCTGTTCCCGATCGGCTTCACTGGACAGCGCAACGCGGCGCTCTACAGCTTCGCGGTCCTCTTCATCCTGTTTGCGGTCGCGCGTCGCCTCGCGCAGTCGCCGTTCGGGCTGGCGCTCACCGCGATCCGGGAGAACCGCCTGCGCGCCGGTGCGCTCGGCATCGACACCAGCCGGCGCATCGTCGCGATCTATACGATCTCGGCGGCCTATGCCGGCGCGGCCGGCGCGCTGCTGGCGCAGACGACGCAGATCGTCTCGCTCGATCTCTTCGACTTTCACCGCTCGGCCGACGTCATGCTGATGCTGATCATCGGGGGCGCCGGCTATCTCTATGGCGGCCTGATCGGCGCGGCGGCGTTCATCGTGCTGAGGGACGTGATCTCCGCCGCGACTCCCGAATACTGGGAATTCTGGATCGGCCTCGCCCTGGTCATCCTGGTGCTTGCCGGCCGCGAGCGCATCGGCGAAGCGCCACGGCGCCTCATCGCGCTCATCGCGCCTCGCGCCGCGCGCCGGGGCGCGGCGTGACCGCTCCGGCGATCGAGGCGCGCAACCTCGCGCGCAATTTCGGCGCCTTGCTGGTGACTGACGACGTATCGTTCGCGGTTCAGCCCGGCGCCCGGCAGGCGCTGATCGGCCCCAACGGCGCCGGCAAGACGACGCTGATCAACCTCCTGACCGGGGTGATCAAGCCAACCGGCGGGCCAGGTGCTGCTCGAGGGCCGCGACGTCACTCATCTTCCGTCCCACGCGCGGGTCGGGATGGGCCTGTCGCGCACCTTCCAGATCAACCAGCTGTTTCCCGATCTGACGCCGGCCGAGTTGCTCGGTCTCGCGATCTCCGAGCGCAATCGCTCCGGCGCGGATTTCTGGCGCGTCGCGGGAACCCGGCCCGCGATCGTCGCCGAAATCGAACAGTTGCTCACCCAATTCGGCCTCGACGGCGACCTCGATCAGCCGACGCGCAAGCTGGCTTACGGCAAGCAGCGGCTGCTCGAGATCGCGCTCGCGCTCGCGACGCGCCCACGCGTGCTGCTGCTCGACGAACCTGCCGCCGGCGTGCCCGAGGAGGAGAGGCAGGACATCCTCGCCGCCCTCGCCGCCCTGCCCTCGGATGTCGCCATCCTGCTGATCGAGCACGACATGGACCTCGTGTTCAATTTCGCCAGCCGCATTTCGGTCTTGGTGGCGGGACGGCTCCTGACCGAGGGCTCGCCGGAAGAGATCGCGGCGGACGAGCGGGTGCGCGCGGTCTATCTCGGCGAGGACGCGCATGGCTGAGCTGTTGCGGGTCGAAGCCTTGAGCGCCGGCTACGGCGAGGCGCGGGTCATCCAGGGCGTCAGTTTCGCGGTTCAGGACGGCCAGTCGCTGGCGCTGCTCGGCCGCAACGGCGTCGGCAAGACGACGCTGATCGATTCGCTGATCGGCGTCACCACCCATTTCGGCGGCAAGATCGCGCTCGCGGGCGAGGACGTCACGCCTCTTCCGCCCCACTTGAGGGCGCGCCGGGGAATCGGATGGACGCCGCAGGAGCGTAACATCTTCCGCTCGCTCACGGTCGAGGAGAACCTGACCGCGGTCGAACTGCCGGGCCAATGGACCGCCAAACGCGTCTACCGGCTCTTTCCAAGGCTTCAGGAGCGGCGCGGCAATATGGGGCGCCAATTGTCGGGCGGGGAGCAGCAAATGCTGGCGATCGGCCGCGCGCTGGTCCTCAATCCGCGCCTTTTGCTGCTCGACGAGCCGACCGAGGGCCTCGCCCCGATCATCGTCGACGAACTCTTGGGCGCGCTGCGCGAGCTCGCCCGCGCCGGCTTGTCGATGATCATCGTCGAGCAGAAGCCGAAGAAGATCCTGCCCTTCACCGATCAGGCGATCGTGCTCGACCGCGGCGCGATCGCCCATGCCGCGCCGAGCGCCGAGCTCATCGCCAACCCCGCCGCGCTCGACGCGCACCTGACGGCGACGAAGAAGGGTCAATAGACGCGATCCAGCTGCCCCTGTAGGGCGGGGTCGCCGACCCAGCCCTACAGGGAGCGCAGATCGGCGGGAAGTCGCCTTTGCCCCTACTTCACCTCATCCGCGTCGGCGACGGCACGCCCGCGCGGATGGCCTGCGAGAAATCGGGCGACTGGTCGGCCGCCTTCGCCTTCCCGCTGATCCGCGCCCGCTCGATCAGCTCGGCGAGCGGCATTGTCGTCACCACCACCCGGTGATCGTAGAGGTAGCCGGGCAGGAAGCCGTTGACGACCAGCCGCCAGTCGAACGGAAACGTCCCGCCCGCCGCGCGCACGATCTTGAACACGACCGTCGCGCAGTTGGCGATGATCGAATTGTACCACTTCGGCTTGGCGGCGAGCGCCGTCGATTGGATGACATATTCGAGCAGGAGCACGCGGGCCTGTTCGGGCGGCGTCGAGAGCCGATAGAGGCGCACGTCCTCGCCGCGCACATTCGAGCGTAAACGCACCGAATCGCGCTCGGTGGTGGCGAGATAGACGAGCGTATGGGATTTGAACGCGTCGGCGACCGGCGAGAATTCGCTTGTCTTCTCCCGCCTCACCTCGACCGACCAGGCGATATGGTCGCCGTCCTCGAAGCCGAAGCTCATGATGACGTGAGCCATTTCCGGCCCGGCCCAGTAGGCGAGGAAGAGATCGAGCGTTTTGAGCTTCGAGAGATCATACGCTCGCTTGCTCCAGCGCTCGGTGAAGTCGCTGTCGCTTCGCCAGTCGAAATCCCGCACGTCGGAGAGAGTAAGAATATCGCCGTCGACCGTTCCGGTGGTCTGCCGCGCGACATCGGGCGCCCAGTCGCCGTCGAGAGGCGGCGTAATTGCGCTCCACCAGATCAGGAGCCCGCCGAACGCGAGCGTGAAGACGGTGAGCGCGACCACCCTTCGGCGCAAAAAAAGCCCCGCTATCGTTGCGAGGCCCAGGACAGCGAACAAGCAAGCCGCGAGAGCCCTCGCCCATTCCGGCGCAGGCAGGCGAAACCAGAGCGCCAGCGCGCTCCAGGCGCTAACGGGAGCGATGACGAGAACGGAAACGAGGACGGCGAGAATCGCGGCGACGGCGCGTCGTCCCCTCCCCGGTGTCGCGGCGCGCATGCGGCCTTCTTCCCCCTCAAGCCGCGAGCGCCGTCAGCGCCGGCCGCAGTCGCCGGATCGCCGGCGACCAGCGCTCAGTCCGCCGCCAGCGTGATCGCCGAGACCTCGATGTCCGCACCGGATCCGGTATAGGTCACAATCACCTTTTCGCCTGCTTTCCTAGCGAAAATGTTGACGCCCCTGGCGATTTTGTAAGTCGAGCCGTCGTTCAGCGTAACGACATGGTTCATCATATCCACGGACTTTATCGTGCCCTTCGCCGTGTAGACCGGCTCCTTCGCAAGCACCGAGGTGGCGGCGCAGAGGGCGGTCGCCGCGGCGAACACAACCAGCATCTTACGCATTCAATTTGTCCTTGCTTTGCGACCGCGTCTCGCGGCAGAGCCTCGAACCATGGTCGCGTGGCTTTCCAAAGGCCGGGACTGCTAAAGCATTGTTAAGGTCGGGCGGAAGCTAGCGGTCTTCAGCCCTCGCTCTGGTGGCCGCCGCTGAGCGGCACGAACGGAATGACCTTGCCGCCGAAAATGTCCGAGCGCGAGACGCTCTGCGCGCCGCCGTCCTCGGTCTTTTTGACCACCTTCAGAATGTGCTGGGCCCCCGGCGGACCGACCGGAATGACCATGATCCCGTTCGGCTTCAGTTGCTGGAGGAGCGGCGGCGGGATGTGGTCGATGCCGCAGGTGACGATGATCTTGTCGAACGGCGCCGAATCCTCCCAGCCGTAATAGCCGTCGCCGCTCTTGGTCGCGATGTTCCCGTACTCGTGGTAGCCGGCGCCGATCAGCCGGTCGTAGACGCCGCGGGTGCGTGCCGCGAGCTCGGGGATGATCTCGATCGAATGGATGCGGCCCGTGAGATAGGTGAGCAGCGCCGACTGGAAGCCCGAGCCGGTGCCGATTTCGAGCACCTTGTCGCCGTGCACCTGAATCGCGCTGGTCATCCGGCCCATCGTGCCGGGAGGCGTGATGGTCACCCCGAAGCCGATGTCGAGATAATGCCCGACATAGGCGTTCTCGCGGTCCTCGGGCAGGCAGAACTCCTGGCGCGGCGTTAACAGGAAGGCGCGCTTGTCGGCGGGCGTCCAGAGATCGTTGAAGCTCAAGAGCACCTGATAGCGGTCCCAGCGCCGCTCGAGATATTTGGGTTCCTCGGCCGGGCGGTTGGCGGTCATCCAGGCGACGAATTCGGCCTTGCCGGTGAGCGGGGGGCCCTCGGCGGCCAGGGCCGCGAGCGGCGAGGAGGCGGCGAGGCCCGCGGCCGCGCCAAGGAGAAATTCGCGTCTGCGCATGAACAATTCCCTGATTCGAGCGCCTCGATTTTTGCGCCCGGGCGCGTCTCTAGCACGAATGGTCAGCCGTGTGGCCTCATCGGCGCCTGAGCCGCCTCGCCAGGAAATCGCGCAGTTCAGCCCACGACTTTTCGGCGGCCGGGCGATCGTAGGCGAGCGTCATGCCGAGGACCCGCGTCCCGGCGCCGAACTCGGGATTGTCGAATCCGTGGCGGGCGCCGGGATAAACGACGAGCCTGACCGTCGCGCTTTGCTGTTTTTCCGCCAGCCGCTCGCAGTCCGCCGCGGGCGTCACATCGTCGTCGCCGCCGATAAGAATAAGGGTCGGGATCGCCAAAGTCGCGTTCGCCTCGTTCTCGCACGGGGGATAGAAGGCCGCCGCGGCCTTGAAGCGCGGATCGCCGGCGTTCGCCGAAGCGGCGAGCTTGAGCGCGGTGTCGGCGCCCTGCGAGAATCCGACCGCGGCGATCCGCGCCTTGTCGACGAAGGAAAGCCCTGACAGGAAAGCGAGGGCGCCATAGGCGTCGGGCGCGGCCCCGTCGAAGTCGACGGCGCAGGTCTCCTTGAGGCCCCGGGTCGAAAAGTCGTCGACGAACAGCGCCACGTAGCCCCAGCCGGCGAGCGCGTCCGCGATCGGCCGCCGGTCCGCGGGCAAGCCGAGGCAGGTATGCAGCAGGACGACCGCGGGAAATGGGCCAGCGCCTTTCGGCCTGGTCAAATAGCCCTGGATCTCCTCGCCGCGACCGGCGGAGGCGAACTTGACCAGTTCATCCGCCGAAGCCCGAGCGCCTAAGGCCATGAGCCCGGCGAGCGCCGCGGCGGCGAGCCGTCGATAAGCGAAACCGCGCAAAGCGCTCCTCTCCTGCCGCGAAGCGCGGCAAGTGGACGCATCGGCGGTCCCTCGTCAAGCGGCCAGGTTGCCTGAAAGCCGTTCGGCCGCGACGTCGTTGCGGCGCTCGAAGCCGTTCCGTAAGGTGGGGCGGAGGAGACGGCGATGAGCGACAAGGCCGGCCGGATCGGCGAGATCGTCGAGGTGATGAAAAACACCTGGGACTTGCCCGCCGATTGCAACGAGGGCGAACTCTTCGCCTATGCCGAGACGCTCTACGACCGGATCGCGGCCGGCGACGGCAAGGATGCGCTTTACGCCTATTTGGAAGGCGTCCAGGTCGACAATCTGGAAATGGCGCCGTCCGGCGTCTTCAAGGCGATCGTCGACCGCGCGCTCGCGCTGGCGGAGGATTGGCGCTGACGCTGAGTGCTCGACGCTGAACATGTCATGGCCAGCGGGCCTCTGGCGTCAATCGCCTCGAGGCCGCGGGACAGAAAGCCGCGACCGTCGCGCCCCCGCCCATCCTCCCCCGCGGAGCGGGAGAGGGACCGTCCACGAAAGACTCCCGTCGTTCGACGGGCCATGAGGGCGGTGGCGGGGGCGGCGCCAAGTTCGGGCCAAAAGCAATCCGCTCGGCGCGGTTTGATCGATACGCCGATCAACCCGCGTCATTCATTTTTGCCCGATCAGCTCTTCGGGGCGGCCGCCGGCGCGGTACTCATCTTGTGCATGTGATGAGCCCCGTTCCTGGTGTGATGCTTGCTCATGTTGTTCCGGTGCCGCATCTGGCTCTTGTGCGTGCCCGACGGGGCGGCTGGAGCAGCCGCAGGGGCGGCCTGCGCCACCTGCTCGGTCTGGGCGACTGCGGCGAGCGGCGCCATCGCCACCAGGGCGGCGAGGCTGATCGCGGCAAACTTGATGATCATTGAAGTCTCCATATTCCATTTGTTGTATCCGTTTCCCGGATATGCTGGACATTGCCTTCGCGAGCCTGAACTGCGTGTGAACGCTGTTCAGCCCCGCATAGATAAATGGACTCCTGGCCTGCGCCTGACCTGCGCCGTCGCCTTGCCTTGAATCCCAGCTTATGGCAGGAAGCCGGGTAGTCCGGCGTTGGCTCGCGCCGTCTGACAATGCTGCAGTAGCTCAGTGGTAGAGCACTCCCTTGGTAAGGGAGAGGTCGAGAGTTCAATCCTCTCCTGCAGCACCAGGATTTGCAATGAAATCAATGGTCGCATTCCAATCGATCCCTGACCATGCGCCAAAATATGCGCGAACGGATGCAGAACGATACGATGGGCGCTGGGCCGCGTAATTTCCGTGTGATCAGTTTGGCCCCACGCGGATTTCGGCCCGAACGCCCAGGCGCTCGTCTGGACGCGGGGCACGTTGGTCTGACGGTGCTGCCCCCTGATGCTACGCCCCGCTGCCGAGCGGGACGACCGAAGCCTTTTCAAATCGTCCGCTCCGCTGCCTGAGATCGATTCGATCGATGAGCTTGCGCGCATCATCGGGGCAGCCAAGAGCAGGACGCCGAAGACGAGCCGCGATTCGATGATCTGGCGCTCAGGCAACGCCCCTTAAGGACCGTCCGAACGATCTCCCGTCATGTGTCCTGACGTAGGAACTAGGGCTCAAATCCCCGCCCAAGCGCTCGCCTGGCCGCCCGTCGGCGGCTTTTTCAAGACGACGAAGCCCGCGCGTTCAAGATGACGCACAATGCGCCGGGCTGCGATTGCGGCCATGTATTCGTCGGCGGTATGGACCCGCTTGCGGCCGTCGAATTGCAACGCAAAGGCGACCGCATCGGCGAGGTCCTTAGGGTCGGCGGGCGGGAGCTTCTCGGGCGCGTCAGGCATGCAGGACGGTAGCGCCGTTATGAGAACATAGCAAGAACGGTCCAGCCGGTAGGCCCACAAAAATGCCCCGCGCTCGCCCTTGTTTGGCGATTGACGAATGATAGCAATGCACCCCCGAATCAGTGACCCGACGTTTTGCGCCAGAACGAAGTGGCCTTCGGGAACGCAGCGGGATATGCCGCACCACATCTTAGGAGCCATGAAACATGATGCAGAAGACTGCCAGATGCTTAGGCGCGATCGCCGCCATCGCCGTGCTTACTGCGGACATGAGTCCGGCCTCGGCTTTCACTGTGCTTTCGCCCGGAGGCGTCGAAAACGCCGTTTCGCCGCAGGTCGAGAAGGTGTGGTGCCGCTGGGGATGCGGTTGGGGCTGGCGTCGTCCAGGCTGGGGCTGGGGGGCGGGGGCTGTGGCCGCCGGAGTGGCGACCGGCGCTATCGTGGGCGCGGCCATCGCTGCTCCCGCCTACCGCGGCTGCTGGCGTCGCGTGATAGGTCCTTATGGCGGCGTCCACTGGGCCCGCGTGTGCTGATCGAGTTAGCGGCACGGCGCTCGCGCCACTAGGGCCGTTCGGCCGCTGCTCGCGGCCTCCGGTATTGGGCGCGCGTTAGCCCCGCGCAATCTTACGCGCGAAACTCGGCTCAATCCACAACCAAGCGCGGGCGCCTATTTCTCGGCGGGTATCGGCATTCGCGCGGCGGAACGATTTGCCGCCCGTGATCGCCCTTTCGTCAAAGACCACGCCCGTGTTGGCGGCATAGCGCGCCCGCAGAGCCGAGGATATGCTGCGGCGCGATGTGCAACCTCTACAGTCTGACTAAGGGTCAAGCCGCCATTCGCGATTGGTTCCGTGCGCCGAACGATCGGACGGGCAACCTTCCGTTGTTCCCCGGGATATTCCCCGACCAGATGGCTCCAATCGTGCGCACGGCGACCGATGGCGGACGCGAACTTGTCGTGGCCCGCTGGGGGATGCCGGGCCCGCCTCAATATGGCGGGGCTCCAGTCACCAACATTCGCAACGTGAGCAGCCCGCACTGGCGCGGATGGCTCGGGAAACAAAACCGCTGCCTCGTTCCGGCGACATCGTTTTGCGAGTACGAAGACACCAAGCCACGCAAGACGCCCGTCTGGTTCGCCCTGGGCGAGGACCGGCCGCTGTTCGCTTTCGCCGGCCTATGGGCTTCCTGGCGCGGCGTGCGTGGTCCTAAGAGCGCTTCAGTCCATGGCGAGCACGAGCTGTTCGGCTTACTGACGACAGAGGCTAACGCGACCGTCGGGCCGATTTACCCAAAGGCGATGCCGGTGATCCTGACAGCGCCGGCCGAGTTCGATCGCTGGCTGGAGGCGGACACCAAGGACGCGTTCGCGCTACAGCGGCCGTTGCCCGAAGGCGCGCTGCGGATCGTCGCGAAGGGCGAGAAGGAAGACAGAAGCCCGAAGTTTGCGACGTGATCGTCAAGAGCGGCTGGAGCTGCGACGAAGATGCGCAAACGGGCCCCCGCGCCGGCAGTCGGGGAGAAGACCGAAATGCAGGCGCGGAGCCCCTAAGGCCGCCCGCCTTTTTGCCGGGAGGAAGCGCTCAAGCTGCGGCATCGTCAACTATTCTGACCCGACGCGGCGGCCGCAACTGACAGATATGCGGAACCTGCACCGGACGGACGGACGCTTTGGGTCCGCGAGGCATCGTCGTTCTCAAGGGTGTTCATGACCGCGATCTGTGCCCAGCGGCTTTAGCCCCATTGGGGTTATGGACGCGCCTTGCTTGCGAAACCGCCCGGGCCGGCTTCCGTTAATGAACTCGACCCCTCCGATGCTTCAAGGCTTTGGGCGCGATGCTTGGGCGCGATTTGGTCGCTGGTGAGTTGTGACGCACGTCACAGCCCAAACCTCGGAAAATGTGCACGCGTTCTGACGTCCTGCCAGCAGCTCTTGAGGCTGCGGCATTCCCGAGGGGAGGGCACGGCTATGAGGAATATTTTTCCCGCATGTTTCGTTGCGTTGTCTCTTGCGAGCCCCGCTTCGGCTGGACTGATCACCTTTGACAACATCAGGCACGCCAACGGGTTTTCCGAGGATGCGATCCCAACCGGGTGGGCTGGTTTTGATTGGTCATCTCGTTTTTGGTGGACCGACAGTCAGACAGCTCCTGACACCGGCTACCAGTTCGGAATTGTGAGCGCGCCGAACGTGGTCTTCAACGCAGCTGGAGCGAAGGTCTCATTCCGAAGAAAAACACTGTTCGAACTCGATAGCTTCTATCTTACCGCGGCCTGGAGAAACGGGTTGGAGGTTGAGGTGACCGGCTTCAGGCATAACGTGGAGGTCGACAGCACAACGTTCATAGTCAACGCGTCGGGGCCGACGCTCGAAACCTTGGATTGGGAGGTCAACAAAGTGACCTTCCGTTCATTCGGCGGGACCAGCGCCGGCTATGATGGCGGAATTGATGGCAATCAATTCGTTCTGGACAACCTGATGCTCAGCCCCGTTGCGAAACAATCGATCAGCTTCGCGTCTCTCTCGTCGCCGCGGGTTGCTTCTGAGGTTCCCGAGCCTTCGACCTGGGCGATGATGCTCGTCGGCTTCGCGGGCCTTGGCTTCGCCGGCCATCGCGCGTCGCGCAAGACGGCCGCCGCCGGATAACAAGGGGCGGTCTGGGGGCGGGGCGGACCCGTCAGTATCGGCCTAAGCGGCTCGCCGACTGATATTTCGCACCGTTGTCGCTTCCCATCTCCCGCCGCGCGCCGTCGCAATGCCGCGCGCGTTCAAGGCAGCCGCGATCTCTCGAAGTGAGCGCGCCCCGGCGGCTTGCGCCTCTCGGATTGCCGGCGGTCGAGGGCCGATTTGCATCGGACCCGCGGTGGCCAAACTCCCTGCCGCCTCCAATGGAACGACACACGAGGAACTCGATCCCATCGGCCAGCCGGCAGATGAATTGCTAACGCGCGCCGCGCTCGTCTGGCCCCCGAAAACCCTCTGCCTAGCCAGTTCCCGATCGAATTATGCGGTCTGAGGCGGAATCCTTGCCAATTACCAACACGGAACGGAATAATGATTTGGAGATTGAAAGCATAGACGAAGCCTGATATTGGTCATTCCGCAGTATTTACAAACGTAAATCGTCTAGACCAATGAGAGGGCCTCAATGAAGACGCTTAGCTGCGCCGCATTTCTGCTTCTCTGCTACGTTTTTCCTGCCCATGCGCAACAAGTCCATGCGGGCTGCCGGACCCCGCCGTCGACGTTCAGGAAAGTCTGGTACGTCGACCCTATCCACGGTTGGACGGCGGCCGCGGGCGGCAACGGCTCAAAGGCGAGCCCGTGGAACTCGCTCGAGGCGGTCTTCGAAGCGACGACGGGGTACAATTACCCGCTCTTGACGACCGCGCCCTACCGCAACGCGAACGGATACGTGCCCGGCCCCAACGCCGGACCGATCGAGCCCGGCGACGAAGTCCTGCTGATGAGCGGAAACTACGGGGCGGTCTCGGTCGGCCAATACAAGGCTCCCGTCAACAATCCCTCGTTCGTGACCATCGCCGCGGCGCCGGGTCAGACGCCGGTGATGACGTCGCTGACCGTCTCCGCATCGTCCGGCTTCGTGTTCTCGGGGATCAAGGTGCAGTCGCTGCAGACCGTGCAATACCAGGCAGCGCTCGTTAATATCGGCGATCAGGGCGCATCGTATCCGACCTCCAACATCGTCCTCACCAACATGAATGTGTCGGCGGCGGACCCCGCGGTCTATTCCACCTGGACGCAAGCCGAATGGGCCGCCAAGACCCGCACGGGGGTCAGTGCGAATGGCAGCGACAACGGCGCCAACACGACCTGCATTTCGCTCACCAATTCGCTTATCACCGCGAACCACTTCGGCGTCGCGATGATGGCGAACGACTTGCTGTTGGCCGGCAACGAGCTGAGCTATTTCGGCGACGATGCCGTCGACTATGCGGCGTCAAACATCTTAATGATCAACAATTACGTCCACGACGCCTTGAATTTCAACATCGGCGCCCACATGGACGCGTTTCAAGGATACGCTGGCACGCCCGCACCGGGAGCGAAGTACTTCACGTTCTCCAATGTCTTCATTGACCGCAACCGGATCATCGATCAAGCCAGTATAAATAACCCATTTCCGACGTGGCTCGATTGTATCGATGACTACAGCTACGAATTGGTTGTTTACAATGCTGTAGATATAACCAACAACGTGTGCGTCACGTCTTCGCCAAACGGTATTGTATTCATCAATCTCAAGAATAGCATCATTGCCAATAATACCGTTATCCTCGACGGATTGGATGGCGGTGGTAGTCCGTTCATCACGATCGAGACGTCGACTGCTGGTCTGAAAAACGCGACTGTGCGCGTGTTCAATAACCTGACCTCCGGATTGAACATGCAATCCCCAGACCCCACCGTCACAGCCGACCACAATGTCATCCCGCACAAGCCAAAAGGGCCTTCGATCTATTGGGTCGTCAACGGCGTGGGGACATACATTGGCGCGCCGGGAACCTATGGGAATGCCAACATCATCGATTTGGTCGGGCCAGCCAGCGAATTTGTCGACTTCAACCCGTCAACGCTGGCCTACTCTCTAGGGCTCAAGGCGGGCGCGCGGGCGAGAGGGGCCGGCTCGGCGCAAGGCGCGCCGCTCATCGACGTCCTCGGGGTCGCGCGGACCGTTCCTTACGATGCAGGGGCCTATGCCTACCCCCAGTGACGGTGAATCCTGTCGCCAATTGTTCGTCGGCGGCAAAATCCGCGCGGCGGCGCTTTTCGGCGGCGCGAAGACGCGGGCTCGAACGGGCGCGCCCGCAACCCGAGGTCAGACAACGCCCAGCAGCGCCAGGATAAGCAAGATGATAAGGACGGCGCCGAGGCCGCCAGAGGGATAGTAGCCCCAACCCGAGCTGTACGGCCAGGCAGGAAGCGCCCCAACGAGAAGAATGATCACAATGATCAAAAGAACGAGCCGCATTCCTCGATCCTCTTGAGATGATGCAGAGCCGAGGCTCAGGCGTAGGCGATCCTCGGCAAATAATCGACGGTCAACGCCGCCTCGTCCCGTTCGAGCGAGGCGACAAGGCCGACCCGCTCGGCAGACCGGCGCGCCGAAAGCCGGCCGCCATGTTCGGGAAGCCTGCTCATGGCGGCGACGTATTTGATCCGCACGCCGATCGGGCTCTCGGCCGGAACGACCGCGAGCGCCTCGTCGACCTCTTCGGCCTTGGCGACGGCGGCGAAATATTTCGCCCACTCGCCTTCCCGCCGCTTGTCCTCAAGCTCGTAAGCCCGATTCCAGGCTTGCGCGCATTCGTTCGCCAGCGCCGCGAGGACAGTATCGGGCGGCAGGTTCGTCACGGTCGCGTTCATCGGCTCGACTCCCCTTCGGTGCGCCATGCCGGCTTCCCAACCCAAACGCCGCGCGGAGGTCGAAGGTTCCGAAATGGCTGATCTGCACGGCCCGTCGGTTTCACTCGGCTGCGCTGGCCTCAATACCATTGCGCCATTCAATCATTTGAAATGGTTGGAGATTATCAATCGCCCAGTTTCACCCGCCGGATTATGGGCTTGCGAAAATCAGAATTCATGATAGGCTTGGGACGGTCGCCGAAAGAAGCCCCAAGGGCCAGGAAGACCGAAGGCGGAGAGATGCGCGGATAAAGATTTTTTTGCCCCGGGGGGTCGGTCCAACCCACTGGAAAGGCTCGATTTGGCCAAGGGAATCCAAGGAAATCGACGACTTTTTCTTTGATGGTCTTGGCTCAGGCTTGGCTGGGCTTTGCTGGATTTGGTTGGTTTTGGGTTCTGCTTTGGAAACAGGGTGATACGGAATGGATCTGATGAACATGATCGTCGCCACGCCCGCCTCGGCTCGCGCCTTCTTTCACTCGCGTCGCGCCGGCTGCCGCCAGGACCTGAGCGAGAACAGCAGCAGCGACGCGCCGATGAGCGCGGAGCCGAAAAAGAACAAAGGATCGACGGCGAAGTGCAAATCGGCGATCCACCGGGACAGGACGAGCGAGATCAGCGCGGTCAGCGCCGGGACCAGGTTCAGGAACATGGTGACGAAGCCATTGTCGCCGCCGGTGACGGTGAGCGCGATCTGGTAGGCGACGCGGCCGATCGACCCGGCGACGATCGTGCCGAAAATCATCAAGAGGATCGCCGGCAACTGATCGAAGGTGAGTTCCTTGCGCCAGGCGAGAATGATGAGGCAGGAGGGAATCAGGATGACATTGGCGACCGCGAAATTCGCCGCGATCGCCGCCGATTTGTCGTACTTTCCGAACCATCTGCCGACCAGCGTTCCGCCCAGGGCGGAGCACAACGGAACGGGAACGGCGTAGACCCAGCTGCCGTGGACAAAATTGTCAGCCAATTCGCCGAGCGTCGACATGCCGGCCTCGCCGAGCTGGCTCCACCCGACCGCCATCGCGCCGATGAACGCGCCGGCGAAGCAACCGAAGAAGGTCGCCGGCGAAATCGGGATCGGCACCCTCGAGATGACGAGCGCCACCAGCGCCGCCCAGAACGGCGAGAGGTTCAGGATCGCGGAGATGATGATCGGATGGGCGTTGCTGAGGCCGAAATTATACAGTAGAAGACCGGACATACCGATCGCGAAAATGACCGCCAGATATCCGTAATTTACGGGGTCCCGGATCAGCTCGACGAAGTCGCGGCGGCTGGCCGGGGGCGCGGTCAACAGCGGAATGGAAACGAGGAGGGCGATCTGGGTCAGGCACACGAACTGAATGGTGTTGAGATGCCTGGCGGCCGGGAACGAAAACGGCTCCTGGGTTGCGTAAAGGAAGGCCGTGACGACCGAGTAGAGGCTGCCGAGCCGATAGTTGATCGGTGAGCCGGAAAGCGGCATGGGCGGGACGCCTTTCGCTGATAACGGAGTTCGCCAAGGGCGCACGAGCAAGAGCCGCTCAACCGGAGCGTTGACCGATGCCGATCCTAACCGAGCCCTCCGCGCTCGTCAGGCCCCTCCCGCTCTCGCTTGCGGCGATCGCCATTCTTATATTTGGCGTCGCCATGGACATCGCGGACCACAAAGGGGAGGCGCTTTGCGGCGGGCGGCGATACGCGAGGATCGCCGTCCCGAACGGCGCCTCGCCCTATGTCGAACTCGCCGCCGACGGGAAGACCGGCCCGTTCCTTCTGGACTATGGCGCGACGCGGAGCTCGCTGTCGGCCGAAGCGTTCGCGGGCGCCCTGGGTTCGGCGCGAAAGGCGACGATCTCGCTGCCGGGCGTCGAGGAAGGCGAGTTCCATCTCGCCCGCTATGACCTGCTGATTCAGCCCAAATCCGGACAGCTCGGCGTGATCGGCGCCGATCTCCTGTCCCGGCTCGCCGTCCAGTTGACTCCGAGCGCGGTAGATATCGGCGCCGAGCCCTGCCGGCCTGACAAGCTCATCGCGCGCGGCCTGACGCCGGTCGTCCAGAACGGCTTCTTTTCTTCCGATCCCTCAAAGATCGATGCACGGCGGCCCGATGTTCCGGTGGTGTTTCTGCGCCTCGGAGCGGTCCGCGCGTTCGCGCAAATCGACACCGGCTACGAGGACGCCGCGCACGCCCACTCGGTCGACATCAATCAGGCGCTGTTCGAGCGTCTCATCCAGAGCGGGATCAAGCTCGACAGGGTCGGCGACAGCGATGTGTGGACCTGCGACGGCCATGAGCGTCGTCCTCGCTATCGGGTCCAGGATAGCCCGCTCGCGATTGAGAACGATGAAGGCAAACCGATCGTGCAAACCGCCGACTTCCATCTCATCATGAAGCGCGCCAACGGATGCGGCGGGATCGCGGAAATGACGGAGCCCGCGGCCCAGCTCGGCGCCTCGTTTCTCGGGCTTTTCGGCACGATCGTGTTCGATCCGGCAAACGCGACCGTGTGGGTGGAAGGCGCCGCCGGCCAATCGCAGAGGCAGACCGCGGACCCGGCCAAAGCCAAATGACGCGCCGGGGCGCGCCGAACTTTCTCCTGGAGCCGAAGCAATGTCTCGCCCGTTTTCAAAGCGCGGCTTCGCTATTGGCGCTCTCCCTTCCGCTCCTGGCGAGCGTCGCCCAAGCCGGGGTCGGCGACCGCGCGGGAAATGCGTTCGTTTCATACCAGGACGGATCGCCGATTGAGAGCGCCCAGTACTTCGCCCTCGGCGACCAAGACTACTGTTGGTATGACGATGGCTGGCATGGCCCCGGCTGGTATTGGTGCGGTTACGAGCAATACCAGGGCTACGGCTGGGGCGGCGGCTATTCTATCCGCCGTTACCCTCCTTACGGCGTCGGCGCCTGGCGCCCAAGCCCTCCGAGCCGCGGCATTGGCCCAGGCGGGCCGCCGGCGGGCCCGGACGGCGCCCCGCGCTTGCAGGGCGGCGGGGGCTTCCATCGCCTGGGCGCGACGGGCGCTCAGGCGCGTCCCGTCTTGCCAGGCGGCGTCTCGCACGGCGGCGGGGCTCCGGCCTTACGGAGCCCTGGCGGGGGCAGCTTGCAAGGCTTCGGCGGGGGCCACGGTTTCGGCGGAGGCCATGGCTTTGGCGGCGGCGGCTTTCAGGGCTTTGGCCCGGGCGGAGGCTTTCATGGCGGCGGCGGGGGCGCTTTCTCGGTAGGGGGCGGACACGGCGGCGGCCACCGCTGAGCCGATTGGCGGAGACGGTTCCCTCATTTCCCTATTCCCTCGCCCCATTCCCTTGGCTCACCAGAGCGGGCCAAACAACTCATGGGGCGGCCTAGCGCGAAGCGTTGACAGCGGCGAAAATGAGGGTTGAATTGAGCAGACGCTTTGACCCGTTTTGACGGTTTGGCGGCTCGGGTCGGGACCGCTTTGCGATCGAAAGATCGGGTTGCGTCCGGGCTCCGGTGAACTTGGCGCAGCCGAAATGAAGTGGCTCGGAGGGACCATGGCGCCAAAGGCGGGAAGGACGGATCGAAACGGCATGCCCCCCCGGCGGGCGGTGCGCCCGGTCCGGACCGTCGAGGGGGTGCTGTCGCAGGACGCCGGCCGAACGATGATCGAGATCGGCGGGCTCGCGCTCGAAGTCTTTGTCGACGAGACGGTTCCGTCCGCGGCGGCGCGGACCAAAAGCCGCGATCGCGCCAGGGAGGCTTTCAGGGACAACCTCGGTTCGATGGTGCGGCTCGAGGCGCGCCAGGTCGGCGGCGCGCTCGTCGATGCGCGCCTCTCGGGCGCGGACCCCGCCCCGGCGGCTCGCGCCGCGGCGGCGGCCGGCGCGGCGCGGTCGCTTGGCCTCGGCGCGCAACCGGTTGAGGATTTCGTCGCCGCGAAGGCGGAGGCCTCGCACAACTATCTGACGTCCGATCGAGTGGTGGCGCTCAACGGCAACACGGCCGGAATATCTCCCGTGCCCGAGATCAACGTCATCGCGGTCGGCATTGGCGAGAAGATCAGCGACGGATCGCCGACCGGAAACCCGTCGATCAAGCTGTTCGTTCGACACAAATATCCGAAGGGCCACATCGCCCCCGAGCACCTGTTGCCGACCGCAATTCGCGGCCTCATGGTCGACGTCGAGGAGATCGGAGAGGTTCGCCCGCTGGCCGCGACAGTCAATCCCCGGCTGCAGATAACGCCGGCCCAGCCCGGCTCCTCGGTCGGATTCGCAGCCGCGGACGGAACCACGCTGATGGCCGGCACCTTCGGCGCGCTGGTGAAGGCGCCGGACGGCGGGCTGTTCGTGCTCAGCAACAATCACGTTCTCGCCGACGAGGGCAGGCTGCAGCCGGGGGCGCCGATCTATCAGGCCGGGCTGCTCGATCTCGCCCCGCAGGCGGCGCCGCGCCAGATCGCCGCCCTTGCCAGGTTCTTGCCGTTGACCGCCCAGCCGCTCCGCGTCGACGCGGCGCTCGCCCTGGCCGCGACGGCCGAGATCGTATCGCCCGTCGTCCTCGGCATCGGACAGGCGCCGAGCGGCGCCGTCCAGGCCGCAGTCGACATGATCGTCCACAAGTTCGGGCGCACGACCGGCTATACGGCCGGACGGGTCGTCAGCACCGCAACCGACATCACCGTCGACTACGACACCGGGAGCTTCACCTTCGTCGATCAGATTATGATCAGCGGGCTCGACGGCTCCGCGTTCAGCGACGTTGGCGATTCGGGCTCCCTCATCCTCGAGCGAAGCAGCAACAAGGCGACCGGTCTCATGTTCGCCGGCTCGTCGAGTTTTTCGGTCGCCAATCACATCGACGACGTGCTGACGGCGTTCGGCGTCGCGCTGGCATAGAGGTCCGCTCATGGCGTCAGAGCAGGCTGTGGAATTGGTCAAGGCCGAGCAAGGCGCGGGCTTACGTTCGATTCCGGGCGTCTTCGGGCTCAGCGTGCAGCGCCGGGCGGATGGCGATTTCATCCTCGCCGCATTCGTCGATCGCGCGTTTCCGCTGCCCGAGCGACGAAGGATTGGCGACGTCGAGATCGTGTTCGCGCACCAGGACCGGATGCGCCTGTGACGCCTGCGGCGCGCTTCCGCCTTCGGCGAAAGCGGAACACGCCGGTCCGCTCGATCTTGGAATCCTCGAGTTCGCGCACCACCGGCGCCGATTCGCCGATCGAGCGCAAGGTAGGCGCGGCGCGGATCGCCGATGAGGACGGTTCGCGCCGCGACGCGCGAGCCTCGCCAGCCACGCCGTCGCCGCCTCGGCGAGACCCTTCTCATAGGCGACGTCGCCCGCCAGCACGACCTCCCAGCTCCGGTCGGCGCCGAGCAGGTCCTGATGTCTGGGCTGCGACCGCAGCGCCGTTGGCGGCGGCGTTGCCTTCGACCGCGGCGATGGCGAAGCAGTCGATGTCGGAGGCTTCGACCTCGCCTGCGCCGCTGAGCGCGGCGGCGATTGCGACAAGTCCCGAGCCGGAGGCGAAGTCGAGCACGCGCTTGTCCCTAACCAGCGAGGGATGGTCGAGCAGATAGCGGGGGCGCGATCAGAGGGTGTTGAGGAAGATGAAGTCTGGCTTTCTGCGCGGGGACGGTTCGATCGGCGCCCAATTGTTCGTCATCGCTCGCGAGCGCTGGGCGCCGCCGCCGGGTCTGGTGCACCGCTCGGGCGACCTCGTTAAATCCTCACGGCAGCGTAATGGGATACCCCCACTGCGAATCGAGTTCCTGTGAAAGAGTTGTATTGAAAGCGCGCACAAACACGGTCGTTTCCGCAATGTCGACCATCAGCACGACTTCGCTGCATGGTCTTGGATTGGCCGCATCGGGCCTGCCGTCTCCAGTAAATTGGTAATTCGCGACTATCCCGATCGTGGTGTCGCCGCTGTTCGTCTTGTCGACCCGAGTGGCGATATTGGGCTGCAATGGCGCGTCGTTGCCGCCCACCGTGGTCACCATATGGCCGCACATTGCGACCTTGATCCGAGGTTGAGTCTTGATCCATTGCAACAGCCCTTGGCCGCTCGTGCCGCTGAGGTCGGGTTGATTGCCGTCGAGCGCCCCATTCTGCCAGCCCTCGGACGCCGCGAATGGCGCGCTGTTCAAGTCGAGGTACCAATGCGTGATCAAGATTACGTCATGTGTCGGATGTTTGGCTATGACGCCCTGCGCCCAGTCTAGCGCATGCGGACGCGGGACATATTCAAGAGAAATGACAAGAACCTGTCGAGCGCCGACGGCGAAGGCGATAGCTTGACTGGATTGGCATGAATAATTGTCAGGAATAGACGGAGTGCCGCCACCGGAATTGGTGTTTCTCAGGGGGTCAGCTTGCCAGTGCTCGAGATACCATGGATTATCGTGAATCCTAGCGTAGCCAATATTCTGATCGAAGCTGTAGGTATACCATCCAGGCGTGTTGGATTCATTATCGTGGTTGCCGGATGCGGAAAGGAAAGGCTTTCCGCACTGCATTGCAACGCTTAGTCCTTCCTGCCACGCGGCTTGTTGGGTGGCCGGCAAGTTCCAGCTTCCGCCGCCTTGCGCCGCATAGTCGCCCGCGCACAGCAGCGCTTGAAAGTGATAAGCGGGCTGGTTGGTCTTTATCCACTGGCACAGGTTTATCCAGGTCGTCGGCTGGTTTCCGACGGGGTTCGTGGGTGGATTGCATTCATCTCCGCTCGCGTAGTTCTGACCCGGCTGACAGGGCGTTCTCTCGGTGTGCACGTCCGGGATCCAGAGAAAACGAATTGGATCCTGTCCGGTATTTCCCGGAATCGCCGCCTGGGGGGCCCAATTCGAGCCGTCGAAGTTTGAAAACCAGAGCCGCTGGTCGCCAGCTTCTCCCTTCCACAGCGCATGGACGAACCTTTTGCCCCCGGCGATCGCGGGTCCAATGCTGCTTGCGACTCCGCTGACCCTTTGCTGCTCCGACCACCTCCTGCCGTCGAACGTCGCCCAATAGAGACCTTCATCTCCGTTGAGGCCCTTCCACATGGCGTAGAGCTTGTCGCCAAACACCGCTAGCGACGGACCTATGTTGCTGCCAACTCCGCTTATCACGGCTTGGTTGGTCCACGATGTCCCATCGTAATTCGCCCAGTAAAGGTTCTGGTCGTCGTCCATCCCTCGCCATGCCGCATAGAGATGCGAGTTGAATTCCGCGATGGACGGGCCTATTGCCGACGCGACATTCGGGATCTGCAGCTGCTGCGCCCAATTCTGTCCATTGTAGGATGAGAAGAACAGGCGCTGATCGAAGGATTCCCCCTTCCACGCGGCATACAGCTTGCCCTGGAATTGGGATAGCGATGGTCCGACGCTGCTGTTTCCGGGGATGGTCTGTTGGCCGGACCACGCTCTGCCATCAAACGACGAGAAAAATAGCCTCTCGTCGTCCTGCTCGCCTTTCCACGCCGCATAGACCTGATCGCCAACAGCAGCGAGCGCGGGTCCCACGCTGGAATTCCCTGGAATTGTCGCCTGCGCGGCCCAAGCGCCGTTATCATAGGAGGAATAGAATAACCGGTCATCGCTGCTCTCGCCCTTCCATGCCGCCACTAAGTCCTTTCCAAAGACCCTTGGCGCCAAGCAAAGTCCTTGCAAAACGCTCATATACCCCCCGATAGTTAGACTACGCTTGTTTTGAATCCTACTTCAGCCGCGCTTGGACAATCTCTCCGATTTATTGATCGCCGCCCACTTCCGTGGCATTGCGACCGAAGTTCGCCGGGATGTAAAGCGGCGACGCTTGAGAGACCCGCCTCGACCATGAACCCCCGTCCCTGGCATTCGGCCAAATCGCTGTTCGCCAACGCGGGGTCGGGCGTCGAGAAACCATCTTTCAACGGGGATCACACCCGCCAGCGCAGCGCCGAAACGAGCGCGAACAGGCGTCGGGCGGTGGCCTGGTCGATCTCAATCTTGCCGGCCAGGCGCTGGGCCATGAGCTCGGCGCCCTCGTTGTGGAGGGTCGTGCGCTCGCGGTCGATCGCCTCGATCCGGCGCGGGCTCGCGGTGCGAATGGCCGAGTAATAGGTCTCGCAGACGAGAAAATAATCCTTGAGCAACGGCCGGAACGGGGTCATCGACACGACGATCGAGGCCGCCGGTTCGCCGCCGGCGGTCCTCGCGTCGAGGGTCAGTTTCGACTCCTCCTGCGAGATCATCAGCGTATACGGGCCATCGTCGCGGCCGGGAACCGCGAACGTGTTTTCCTCGACGAGGTCGAAGATCGCCACCGCCCGCTCATGATCGACATCGGGCGAGCCGCGCGGGACGGTCGCCTCGTCGAGCACGACTTCAGCGAGGCGGTTGCGGCTCCTGGCCGGCTTTCGGCTCATGGGCGATTCGCGCGAAGCCGCAACGCGACCGACCGGGCGTGCGCCTCGAGCCCCTCGGCCTCGGCCAGCACCACCGCCGTAGGGCCAAGAACCTCGAGCGAGCGGGCGTCGCACTTGAGCAGCGACGTGCGCTTCATGAAGTCGAGGACGCCGAGGCCCGACGAGAAGCGGGCCGAGCGGGCGGTCGGCAGCACATGGTTCGAGCCGCCGACATAGTCGCCGATCACCTCGGGGGTGTCGGCGCCAAGGAAGATCGCGCCGGCGTTGGCGACCGCGTCGGCGAGCGCCTCGGCGTCATGCGCCATGATCTCGAGATGCTCCGGCGCCAGCCGGTCGACGAGCGGAATGGCGGCCTTCAGCGACGGGCAGAGGATGATCGCGCCGTTGTCCCGCCAGCTCGCGCCGGCGGTCGCGGCCCGCGGCAGGTCGGCGAGCTGGCGCTCCACTTCGGCCTTGACCGCGCGCGCGAGGCCCGGATCGTCGGTGATCAGGATCGACTGCGCGGCCTCGTCATGCTCGGCCTGAGCCAATAGATCGGCGGCGACGAAGCGCGGATCGGCGCGGCGATCGGCGAGAATGACGACTTCGGACGGGCCTGCGATCATGTCAATGCCGACCACGCCGAACACCTGGCGCTTGGCCGCGGCGACATAGGCATTGCCCGGTCCGACGATTTTGTCGACCGGGCGAATCGTCTTCGTGCCATGGGCGAGCGCGGCGACCGCCTGCGCGCCGCCGACCCGATAGATCTCGTCGACGCCGGCGATCCGCGCCGCGGCGAGCACCAGCGGATTGATGTGGCCGTCCGGCGTCGGCACGACCATCGCCAGCCGGCGGCAGCCCGCGACCTTGGCCGGCACGGCGTTCATCACGACCGAGGACGGATAGCTCGCCGCCCCGCCGGGAACATAGAGCCCGACTGCATCGATCGGCCGCCAGCGCCAGCCGAGCTCGACTCCGAGCGGGTCGGTGAAGCGAAGGTCGGCTGGCTTTTGGCGGCGGTGAAAGTCCGTCACCCGGTCATGCGCGAGCTTCAGCGCCTCGAGCGCGGTTTTCCCGCAAGCCCCGATCGCCGCCTCCACTTCGGCCGCGCCGATCCTAAGTCCGAGCCTGGCGACGTCGAGGCGGTCGAATCGCAACGAATAGTCGGCCAGCGCCTCGTCGCCGCGCTGGCGCACATCGGCGATGATGGCGGCGACCGCGGCGTCGACGTCGCTCGAGGACTTCACGCTTGGCGGCCAGAAGCGACGCAAAGCGCGCTTCGAAATCCGCCGACTTCATATCGAGCGCCATGGCCATGGCCAAAAGCAAATCTCCAACGCGGGTCTTAAATCAGTGCGTATCGCGAGCGAACTCGGCGCAACCGTCATTGCGCAATCCAAAAACCGCCGCGGACGGGGGCATTGTTGAAGAACCCCCGCCTGCCTTACGATCCCGTAGCTCGCTTCGTCGCTTCGCTCCTCGCATGACCATCCAGCGCCATCGAAAGCTGCTTCAGGCGGCCGACGTGTCGGTCAGGGCGTGGCCGGCGCAGGCGTCGGCGGGACGCCGCAGCCCCATGTCGCGCAGCTCGACCTCGACGCATTCCACCTCGAGGCGCACCAGCGCGCCGTCGGCGAAGGCGAGGATGATCATGCCGGCTGGCGGGTCGGTCTTCTCGTATGCGACCGCCAGCAGATTGAGCGTCGCGTCCCCGTCCATATGTTTGAGGCCGAGATGTGAAACCTTCAACACCCGATCGAACCTGAGGACGCTGGCCACGCGCTCCGCCGGCCCGGTCTTCGCGCCGACCCAGTCGTAGCGCATGCCCGCGACCACGAACCGGCGCTGCCGCGGCAGCCAGGCCATGTCGCCGCGCATGACGCAGGTATTTTGCGCATGAGCGGAAATGACGCCGAGGCCCTCCCGGTCGAGCGCAATCAGCCTGAGCGCCTTCGCCGCCGCCATCGGCCTAGCCCGCGAGCCGCGCAATGTCGGCGCCGCACGCGCCGAGCTTCTCTTCCAGCCGCTCGAAGCCGCGGTCGAGATGGTAGACGCGATTGACGATCGTCTCCCCTTCCGCCGCGAGGCCGGCGATGACCAGCGAAACGGAGGCGCGCAGGTCGGTCGCCATCACCGGCGCGCCGCGCAGCCGCTTGACGCCGCTGACAATGGCGGTGTCGCCTTCGAGCTTGATGCTCGCGCCAAGGCGCGCCAGCTCCTGCACGTGCATGAAGCGGTTCTCGAAGATCGTCTCCTTGATGCGCGAGACGCCGCGCGCGTGCGTCATCAGCGCCATGAACTGGGCCTGCAGATCGGTCGGGAAGCCGGGAAACGGCGCGGTCGCGATGTCGACCGCGCTGATCCCCACGCCGTTGCGCCTGACCCGCACGCCCCGATTGTCGCTGCTTACCGTCGCGCCAGCGCGGGTGAGCGCGTCCAGGGCTTCCGCCAGCAGGTCCTCGCCTACGCCCTCGAGCAGAAGGTCGCCGCCCGTCATCGCCACCGCCGTGGCGTAGGTTCCCGCTTCGATGCGGTCGGGCAGAACGCGGTGGGTCGCGCCATTAAGGCGAGCCACGCCCTCGATTTCGATGGTCGGCGTGCCAGCGCCGCGGATGCGCGCGCCCATCTTGTTGAGGCAGGCGGCGAGATCCGTCACCTCCGGCTCGCGCGCCGCGTTATGGATCAGCGTCGCCCCATGCGCGGTCGACGCCGCCATCATCGCCACATGCGTCCCCCCGACCGTCACCTTGGGAAATTCGATCTCCGCCCCGACGAGGCCCTTCGGCGCCTTGGCGACGGCGTAGCCGCCGTCAATCTCGATCCGCGCCCCGAGCTTCTCGAGCGCCATCAGCAACAGGTCGACCGGCCGGGTGCCGATCGCGCAGCCGCCCGGCAGCGAGACGCGCGCCGCGCCCATCCGGGCGACAAGCGGCGCGATGACCCAGAAGCTCGCGCGCATCTTGGCGACCAGCTCGTACGGCGACGTCGTGTCGACTATCGTCCGGGCGCGCAGGTGCGCGGTCTGGCCGGACCCCGCATCCTCGCCGATCCGCTTGCCGTCGATCGAATAGTCGACGCCATGATTGCCGAGGATATGGGCGAGCTGGGCGACATCGGCGAGGCGGGGCAGATTTTCCAAGGTCAGCGTCTGATCCGTCAGCAGCGACGCGATCATCAGCGGCAACGCGGCGTTCTTCGCCCCCGAAATCGGGATTGCGCCGTTCAGCGCCGCGCCGCCCCGAATTTGTATCCGATCCATCCCCTGTCCCTCTAGCCCAAATCCAACCAAGACCGTCGCCGCCCGGGCGATCCCTGCGTCAGCTCCTCGAATCGCCCGGCGTCTCGGCCGGCGGCGCATCCGATTGGGGCGCTTCGACCGCCCGCGCGCGGCTCTGCGCCTTACGGCGCTTCAGATTCTCCCTCAGCGACGCGGCGAGGCGCGCTCGCCGACGGGCCTCGCTCGTTGTTCGCGGCTCAGCAGGACCCATGCCCGTCCTTGGCGATTGCGAAAGCCGGCCTGACGCCCGGCGAGGGGCTTGATAGGGCCAAGCAGGGCAGCCGGGCAAGCCTATTCCGGCGGCGCGAGCGCCCTTTTCCCGCCGTCACTCAGCCTTTTCTATCAAGCTCTCGGCGGCGGCGCGGGCTTCGCGGGTGATTTCGGCGCCTGCGAGCATCCGGGCGATCTCCTCCCGCCGCTCGATCGCCGCGAGACGCGAGACTCGCGTGGCCACACGCTCGCCGCCGCCGATGTCGCTCTTGACGATTCGATAGTGGTTCTGGGCGCGCGCGGCCACTTGCGGCGCGTGGGTCACCGCCAACACTTGGGCCCGCGCCGAGAGCCGGGCCAGGCGCTGACCCATCGCGTCGGCGACCGCGCCGCCGACGCCGGTGTCGATTTCGTCGAACACAAGCGTCGGCGCGGTGCCGCGTTCGGCCAGGCGCACCTTGATCGCGAGCAGGAATCTCGCCAATTCGCCCCCCGACGCCACCTTCATCAATGGACCCGGCCGCGACCCGGGATTGGTGCGGACGAAGAACTCCGCGCGATCGTAGCCGCTCGGCGATACGGCCGACTCGTCGCGCCTCAGGTCGACGCTGAACTCCGCCCGATCGAGCTTGAGCGGCGCCAGCTCCGCGCTCACCGCCGATTTCAAGCTCACGCGCGCTTCGCTTGCGCGCCGCGCTGAGCGCAACCGCCGCTGCGCGATAGGCTTCGCCGGCGCTTTTCACGTTGGCCTCGAGGCGGCTGACCTCGCCGCGGCCGGCGGCGAGAGCGGCAAGGTCGTCGGCGAATTTCTGCGCCAGCACGGGCAGGCTTTCGATCGGCGCATTGTGCTTGCGGCCCATCGCCCTCAGCGCAAACAGCCGCTCCTCGCACCGTTCAAGCTCGTGCGGATCGAAGGCGCTTGCGTCGATCGCGTCCTCGACCGCGCGATTGGCGCGCTCGAGGGCTTCGATCGCCTCGTCGAGAGCCTTCACGCTCGGTTCGATCAAACCGGGCGCCTGGGGTAAGCGCCGCTGCAGCCTGCGCGAGACGGAAAGCAACAGCGGCAGGACGGCGGCTTCGCCGGTCAAGTGATCGCGCGCGTCGCGGATGTCGGCGGCGACCTTCTCGCCCTGCATCATCGCCTGCCGGCGCTCCGCAAGCGTCGCTTCCTCGTTCGGCTGAACGGCGAGGCGGGCTAGCTCCTCATACGCGTGAGCGGCAAAGTCCGCCTCCGCCTCGGCCGCCGCGACCCTGGCGCGCTCCGTCTCCAGCGCGCGCTCGGCCTCGCGCAAAGCCGCGTAGGCCTGCTCGGTCGCCGCCGCCAGCGGCTCAAGCCCGCCATAGGCGTCGACCAGCGCGCGATGAGTTGACGGATCGGTCAGGGCGCGCTCGTCGTGCTGGCCATGAATCTCGACCAGCGCCGAGGCCAGCGCGCGCAACGCCTGGGCGCTGACGCTCTGGTCGTTGACGTAAGCGCGCGTGCGCCCGTCGGCGAGCTGGACGCGCCTCAGGATCAATTCGTCGCCGAGTTCGATGTCTTGCCCTTCGAGCAAGGCATGCGCGGCATGGCCGGGCGGCAATTCGAAGATCGCCGTCACCTGACCCTGCGACTGCCCGTGACGCACAAGGCCACCATCGCCGCGCGCGCCGAGCGCCAAAGCGAGCGCATCCAGAAGTATCGATTTCCCCGCGCCAGTCTCGCCGGTGAGAATGGTCAGCCCCGGCGAGAACTCCAGGTCCAACTGATCGATCAGCACCACGTCGCGAATGGATAGGCGCGAGAGCATGGATGAAATCCGCTCAGGACGGAACGACCGTGTGCCAGATTTTCGAAATCCACGATTTGCCGTATTCGTGTGGCGAAAGCCCCTTGCCCTTCAATAGGTTATAGGCATCCTCGTACCACTGGCTGTTGGGGAAATTGTGCCCGAGCACCGCGGCGGCGGTTTGCGCTTCATCTGTGATCCCCAAGCCGAGGTAGGCCTCGACGAGGCGATAAAGCGCCTCTTCGGCATGACGGGTCGCCTGGTAAGATTGAAGCACGTTGCGAAAGCGGTTGATCGCCGCGGTATAGTTGCGGCGATTGAGGTAGAACCTCCCGATCGACATTTCCTTGCCGGCGAGTTGATCCTCGGTGACGTCGATCTTGAACTTCGCGTCCTCGACATATTCCGACTTCGGATATTTTTGCACCACGGACTGGAACGCGGCGAGAGCCTTGGCGGCGTTTTCCTGATCGCGCGATATATCTGGAATCTGCATGTAATATGCGTTCGCCTGCAGGTAAAGGACATAGGGCGCGTCGGTCGACGTTGGATAGTCCTTGAGGTAACGCTCGGCCGATGTCACGGCGCTGGTGTAATCGCCGGCCTGATATTGCGAGTAGGTCGTCATCAGGAGGCCTTTTTGGGCCCAATCGGAGCTTGGGTACTGCTTGCCGAGATCGGTGAATTTCTTCGCCGCGTCCCCCGGCGCCCCGTTGGCCAATTTTTCAAGGCCCTGGTCATAGGTCTTGCTCGCCGGGGTGTCCGGCGTGATCTCCATCTTGTACTTTTCACTCCCGAACGGGTTGAACTGGTCGATCATCGAGCACGCCGCGGCGCCGATAGCAATGGCGATGAGCGCGGCGAAGGCTGCCCCCCGGCGCGCCAACCGCCTTCCAGCGTTGCGTGGGACAGAGGCGAATTCGACGTCAACCATGCTTCAAAGACTCGGTCGGTTGCGGGAGGCGGAGCGCGACGGCCCCGGCTCGGCGGCGAGGCGGCTCATTTACCGCACTCGCGGCTAGCGCGCCATAGATTCGAAGAGGCGGGGCGGCGCTTAAGCACATGGAGGCCCGAGGGCGATTCGACCGCCATCCGCCGACGGAACCGCCCGGAAGGCTAATCGGGGGCGGCGAAGGCCGCGGCGGGCACATGCGCGCCCGCTCCACGCGCCATGGTCGCGGCCCGCTGAGCCGGCGCTTCGAGGATCTCATAGGCCGAGCGGCGCTCGAACAGGGCCTCGAGCGCGAGCGCGTTGAGCTTGTGCCCCGGGCGATAGGTCCGGTAGAGGCCGATGATCGGCGCCCCGGCAAGCGACAGATCGCCGACTGCGTCGAGCGCCTTGTGGCGCACGAACTCATCGGCGTATCGCAACCCTTCCGGATTGAGGATGGCGTCGCCGTCGATCGCGACCGAGTTCTCCAGCGAAGAGCCAAGCGCGTATCCCGCCTGCCAGAGTTTCCGCACTTCGCCGACGAAGCCAAAGGTGCGGGCGCGCGCGATCTCGCGGCGGAACGTCGACGGATCGAGGTCGAACACGCGACGCTGGCGTCCAATCGCCGCCGATTCGAAGTCGATTTCGACGTCGAGGCGGAAGCCGCGTTCGGCCGGCAGGAACTCCGCGTAGCCGGCGCCGTGATCGACACGCACCGGCCTGAGGATCTTGAGATGGCGGCGCGGCCGCGCTTGTTGCGCAATCCCGACAGAATTGATCGCGCTGACGAAATCGGCGGCGGAGCCGTCCATGATCGGCGTTTCCGGCCCGTCGATCTCGACCAGGACATTGTCAATCCTGAGACCCGAGAGCGCGGCCAGAAGATGTTCGACTGTGCAGACGCTGGCGCCGGAAGCATCGCCGAGCATGGTGCAGAGCTCGGTCTGCGCCACATTGGTTCGTCTGGCCTCCAGGAGACGCTCGCGTCCGCCCGGCAATCCGGTGCGGAGGAAGACGACGCCGGTGTCGACATCGGCAGGATGAAGGATGACCTGAGCAGGCTCCCCGGAGTGTACGCCGGCGCCCCGGATCGCCACGCGATCGCGCAGCGTGGTCTGAAAGCCAAACCGCATCTTCAACTATTCCCGGGCTTGCGCCCGGCCCCGATTGCCGGCATTGGCCTCGATGAGGAGCGTCAGGCTCCGCAACCGCCGTAGGCCAAAACAGCCGATCCCGTCCGCCCGACGCCGCCAAAAAGACCAGCGACGGCTCCTGATTCGCCACACTAAGGGGCGCGGGCCCGACGGGACAAATCACCTTTGGTGAACAAAAGTTACAACGCTGCGGCAAACATTTATTCAATATTTATCAATATCTTAGAGAATTTACAGATCGTTAACCGCAGTCGCGGGACCGCCCGGGCCCGGTCCGGCCGCGAGCCGAGACTTCGCGGCCGGCCGAATCAGTTTTGCTGGCGACGCAGGAACGCCGGGATGTCGAGATGATCGTCTTCCGAGACCGGAGGACGGGGGACAGGCCGGCTGTGCGGGTCGAGAGCGGCGGCCGGCTGGCGCGCCGTTTGCTGGCGCGGTTGAAGGCGGTTGAGATCAGCTTGGGTCGGCGCCGTGACGTGAGGCCGGTGAAGAGGCGTCACCGGCGCCGGGGCCGCGGCGGCGGCCGGCGCGGATGCGGGCTCCTCCTCGTGCCTGGTGATGCCGAACGCGGCCAGCTTCTCGAGCAGCGACTTGCGGCGCGTCTCGGGCGCGGCGACGGCGCCCTGGGCTTCGCGCATGGCGCGCAACTGGTTCTGCGCCACCTGGGGCAGGTCCTCGATCTGCGGCATGCGAGCCGCGCGAGACGTCGGCTGCTCCGCGGCGGGCGGAATAAATTCCGCCAGCCCCGATTCTTCTGCTTCTCGGCGCAGCTCGATCGGTTCCGGGAAGGGGCCGGGCGGCGCGCTGGCCACCTGGATCGCGCCGTCGAAGGCGGCGGGCGGCGAAGACGCGGCCGCGTCGGCCTGGACGGGCGGGAGCTGAGCGGCGCGCAACGACGCGAACGCCCGCGGGCGCGCCATTGCGTCGAGGCGCGGCTGGACGTTGGCCGGCTCGATCTGCCCAATTGCAGCCTGATCGATGCCGGTCGCCACGACCGAGACCCGCACCACGCCGTCCAACGCCGAATCGAAGGTGGCGCCGAGGATGATGTTGGCCTCCTCGTCGACCTCCTGGCGAATGCGGCTCGCCGCCTCGTCGACTTCGTAGAGCGTCAGGTCGTTGCCGCCGGTAATCGAGATCAGAAGGCCCCGCGCCCCCCGCATCGAGGTTTCGTCGAGCAGCGGATTGGCGATCGCCGCTTCGGCCGCCTGCACCGCGCGCTTGTCGCCCGCCGCCTCGCCGGTGCCCATCATCGCCTTGCCCATCTCGCTCATGATCGAGCGCACGTCGGCGAAGTCGAGGTTGATCAGCCCCTCCTTCACCATCAGATCGGTGATGCAGGCGACGCCGGAATAGAGAACCTGGTCGGCCATGGCGAAGGCGTCGGCGAAGGTCGTCTTTTCGTTGGCCACCCTGAACAGATTCTGGTTTGGAATGATGATCAGCGTGTCGACCGCCTTCTGCAGGTCGGAAATGCCGGTCTCCGCCACCTTCATTCGCCGACCGCCCTCGAAATGGAACGGCTTGGTGACCACGCCGACGGTGAGAATCCCGAGTTCGCGCGCCGCCCTGGCGATGACCGGCGCCGCGCCCGTGCCGGTGCCCCCGCCCATGCCGGCGGTGACGAACACCATGTGCGCGCCCGCGAGGTGATCGCGGATCTCCTCGAGCGCCTCCTCGGCGGCGGCCTTGCCGACTTCGGGCTTGGACCCGGCGCCGAGTTCTTCCGTCACCTGCAGGCCCATCTGGATGATACGCTCGGCGCGCGAGGAGGTCAGCGCCTGCGCGTCGGTGTTGGCGACGATGAAATCGACGCCGGAGAGGCCGGACACGATCATGTTGTTGACCGCGTTGCCGCCGGCGCCGCCCACTCCGCATACCATGATGCGCGGCTTCAATTCCCTGAGTTCGGGCGCTTTCAGATTTATCGACATGCTTGCCTCATCGCGTTGGACGCCCGCGGGCGCCGACTGGAATGCGTGATTCGCCTTCACCTACGCTCTCGCCTTCGGCGAGCGCCTTTGACTCCCTAGAAACTCTCCTTGAGCCAACGTCCGACCCGCGCCGCGTATCCCCCCTCGCCGTGATGGGGACGGGAGAACTGGCGCGTGACTTCGCCATGTTCGAGGCCAGCCATTTGCGGATAGACCATCAGGCCGACCGCAGCGGCGAAGGCGGGGCTCTTGCCGGATTCCGGCAGCCCCTCGATGCCGAGCGGCCTCCCGATTCGCGCCTGGTTGGAAATGATGGCGCGCGCGAGTTCCGGCATCCCGGTCAATTGACAGGCTCCGCCGGTCATCACCAACCTGCGGCCTGCCTGGGCCCCGTGTCCGGAGGCGCGCAGCCGATCGCGCACGAGCTCGAGGATCTCCTCGATGCGCGGGCGGATAATTCGCGTGAGCTCGGATTTCGGCAGGTGACTCGGATGATCCATGTCGTCGCCGAGGCGATGCGCGGCGATGGTCTCGCGGTCGTCGGACGGCGAAGCCATGCAGGCCCCATAAAGGGTCTTCAGGCGCTCGGCGTCGCTGACCGAGACGTTGAGCCCGCGGGCGACGTCCCTGGTCACGTGGATGCCGCCGAGCGCGACCGCGTCGACATGGATGAGCCGGCCGCCGGAGAACACGCCGACCGTCGTCGAGCCGCCGCCGAAGTCGACCACCGCCGCGCCGAGCTCCGCCTCGTCGTCGACCAGCGTCGACAGGCCAGCGGCGTAGGGCGTCGCCACCATCGCCTCGACCCGCAAATGGCAACGTTCGATGACCAACATCAGGTTGCGCGCCGCCGCCGAATCGCACGTCGCGACGTGGAGGTCGACGCCAAGTTCGGCGCCAACCATGCCTTTGGGGTCGTGCACGTTGCGAGTTGCGTCGAGCCTGAAGCCGGTCGGAAGCGCGTGCAGGATCGTCCGTCCCGGCTCGGCGTTGGCGAGCGCCGCGGCCTCCAGGACCCGTTGAACGTCGTGCTCGGCGACGGTCCTGCCGCGCAACGCCGCGTCCGCGCCAAGGCGGCGCGAGGACAGGCGCCCCCTGACATGTTGACGATGACGCCGCCGACTTCGACGCCGGCCATGCGCTCCGCCGCGTCGATCGCGAGGCGCGCGGCGTGTTCCGCCGACAGCAAGTCGACCACCGCGCCGCCCTTGACCCCGTTCGAGCGCTGGTGGCCGACGCCCAGCACCTTGCATCGGTGGGTGCGCCCGCGCAGCGCCTCCGACGGCTCCATCGGCGTCAGCCGGGCGATCAGGCACACGATCTTGGACGCGCCGATGTCGAGCACAGACAGGATGGCGCTCTTTCGCGCCGGGATCTGGCGCATGCGCGGCGTGAGCGGCTTGAGGCTCATTGCTGGGCGCCCTTCCTGGCCGCATGGCCGCCCGCCCAGGCGGAGGCCGCCTCCTCGGACAGGCGCACGAACACTCGTCCTGGAACCCGGAAATCGAGCGCGAGCACGTCTTTCTCCAGGATGCGGGACTGGCGCTGAAGGCCGAGAAGCTCAACGATTGCGGCCTGAGGGTCCGCTTCCGGCAGCTTGACGTCGACGCCCGATTTCAGGCGCAGATTCCACCGCCGCTGGTCGACCAGCACGCCCGCTTCGACGCGTGGCTTCAATTCGTCCATCGCGTCGATTAGGGCGACAAATTCGCGCACCCGCCCGTTCGCGCCCTCGCCCACGACAAAGGGAAGGTCGGCGTAACGACCGTCGCTGACCTCGTCGATTGGCGCGCCGTCAGCCGCGATCGCGCGCACGTCGCCGTCTTTTTGCCAGACGGCGAAGGGCGTGCGCTCGACGATGTCGATCATAATCTGGTTGGGGTAGAGCTTGCGCACGCTCGCCTGTTTGACGAGCGGATCGGCCTCGAGCCGCGCCCGCGCCTCAGCGACGTCGAAGAACGGCAGCGATTTCCTCGAATCGATGCCTGCGATCGCAAGGAGTCTGGGCTCGCTCATGTGGGTCGCGCCGGAAACCGTGACCACTTCGACGCCGAGGCCGAGCGCGCGGGCGGCCCAATCGCCGACGCCGCCGTGTCTCGCCGAAACCGCATCGAATTGCCCGCCGCGCTCTGCTCCGAGAAACCCCGCGCCGAGGAGAACGACGAGAGTCAAGCGCGATCTCGAGTTTGCGCGGGGCTGGACGATCGAGTTGCAGACGCCAGCGCAGCGGCGCTCGGGCCGACCGCTCGCCGCGGAGCAGCACCT
The DNA here is from genome assembly GCA_963749715.1 of uncultured Alphaproteobacteria bacterium. Lineage (GTDB taxonomy): Bacteria > Pseudomonadota > Alphaproteobacteria > Rhizobiales > Beijerinckiaceae > Roseiarcus. The sequence continues at coordinate 409,678 of CAVVNR010000001.1, read as the reverse complement.
TATGAGGGGGCGCTTCGAAGGCGACGCCGGCCAACGCGGGCCGCGCCGCCTGTCCCCGTCCGAGCATCTCGCTCAAAAACCGCACGCCGCGTCCTCCACCATCCAGGCAGCCGGCTCATCGAAGGAAAAGCCTGCGTGAGCAGTCCTGTCCGGCGCGGACGACGTTTCCGTCGGGCGCGTCCGGGCATTGGCTGGGGGGCCGACGGGCTCGCTTTCTTCGCCCCCCGTCCCGCTCAGATGACGATCGCCGCGGCTGACGCCGCGACAACCCGGAACCCGATGGGCTCCGCGCGTGAAGTCTTGGGCTTTATAGTAAATATTCGGTTTAAGATTTTCCGACTGTTGAAGATACAGGCCGCCTTCGACGTCTCTTGCGTCATTTTTGTCGAACGCTCGGGAAGCAGGATCGCATTCGACCCAGCCGGGCGCCCTGTCGCGCGCATGCAGGCGGCCGCGATCGCCGCCGCGCCGCACGGGCTCAGTCGGGCAGTCAGTCGTGAGGACCGCGAGTGGCTTCATCGCCCGCCGATTCCCTAACATTGCGCGCAGACGCGGAGTTAAGACACGATTAAGTCCATCGGCTTAACGATACGTTAACCCCGGGGTGTCGGCGGGCGGATCGCCAGTCCCCCAGGGTTCGATCGTCTGCAAGCCTTAAGCTTTCGCGGCTACCGTCGATTGCGCGCGCCGATCGACCGGAAATCTCATGAGCGAAACAATCGACTTTGCGCTGAAGCCCGGCGCTCAGCGGGGCGACAGCGCTTTTCTGCTCAATAAGGGGCCTCACCGCCTCGCTTTCGATCCGTTTCCCGGCCGAGCCATCGTGCTGGCCTTTGTTGGTTCGCCGGACGAATCCGCGACGGTCGCAGCATTGCAAACGCTGGCCGCCAACCGGCGCCTGGTCGAAGAGCGCAAAGCCGCTTTCTTCGCGGTCGTCGCCGAGCAGGGTTCGGAACCCATGGCCGCCCTCGAAGCTCGATTCCCTTCGATCGTATTCTTGTGGGACGCGGAGCGCCTGGCGCGTGACTTCGGCGCCTGCCGCTCCTTTGTCATTCTCGACCCTATGCAGCGCGTCGTCGCGGTCGCCCCCTTGGACGAGCTCGACGCGGCGCTGGCGCATTTGGGCCGATTGCCGCAGCGGAACCAAGCCTTCGGCGCTTGCGCGCCGGCGCCGATTCTCACGCTTGCGCACGTTCTCGAGCCCGAGCTTTGCCGTCATCTCGTAGAATGCTTCGAGCGCGGCGACAGCAGGGAAAGCGGGTTCATGGAGGATGTGGGCGGGCGGGCGGTGCAAAATTTCGATAACGTTTGGAAACGCAGGCGCGATCTTCTGCTGACCGACCCGCGCCTGATCGCCGATACTCGGGCGCGAATCGGCCGGCGCATTTGTCCGGAGATCCGGAAGGCGTTTCAGATGACCATGACCCGGATCGAGCGCGACCTCGTCGCGCGCTACGACGCCGAGACGGGCGGGCATTTCGGTCCCCATCGCGATGATACGGGAATATCGGTGGCGCACCGAAGGTTTGCGATCTCGATCAATCTCAACGCGGATTTCGACGGCGGCGAGATCTCGTTTCCCGAATACAGCCCGCAAGGCTTCAAGGCCGCCCCGGGAACTGCGGTCGTGTTCTCGGCCTCGATCCTGCATCAGGTGTCGCGCGTGACGCGCGGCCGGCGCTACGTATTCCTGACGTTTCTGTTTGACGAGGACGCCGAGAGGCTGAGGCAGGCGAATCTTAAGGCCGCGCACGAGGCGCAACCCCGATCGCCGACAGCGGCGAGCGCGACCGGGTGACAGCGGGCCTCACAGTCCCGCGCCGAAGCCACATTACCCAAGCGCCCGGCCGATGCGCTTGATCTCCCATTCGAGCGCAACCCCGCTTGTCTCGAGCACCCGGCGCCTGACCTCCTCGCCAAGCGCTTCGAGATCGGCGGCGGTCGCGGCGCCCAGATTGATGAGAAAGTTGCAGTGCATGGTCGAAACCTCGGCCTCGCCGAGACGCAAGCCGCGGCAGCCGGCCTGGTCGATCAGCTCCCAGGCCTTCAATTCGGGCGGGTTCTTGAATGTCGAGCCGCCGGTCTTCTCGCGGATCGGTTGCGAGGCTTCGCGCGCGCGGGTGATGCGCTCCATCTCCGCTTCGATCGCCGACGGCTCTCCCTGGCGGCCCTGGAAAACCGCGGCGGTGAAGACGACGTCATCGGACGCGGAGCTGTGACGATAGGAAAAGCCCATGTCCGCATGCGAGAATGCGCGCCTCAAGCCGGTCCGATCGACGCCGCGCGCCTCGATCAGCGCATCCTTGATCTCACCGCCATGCGCGCCGGCGTTCATCATGAGCGCCCCGCCGATCGAGCCGGGCACGCCGCGCAGGAACGCCAGTCCGTCCACGCCCGCTCTCGCGGCGGCCTTGGCGACGTACTGGTCCGGCGCGGCCGCCCCGGCGATGAGGCGGCAACCGTCCATCATCTCGACTGCGCCGAACGCCCGGCCGCCGAGCCGGACGACGACGCCCGCGACGCCGCCGTCGCGCACGATGAGATTCGAGCCGAGGCCGATGGTCGTGACAGGCGTCTCGCGCGGCAAGGCGGCAAGGACATAGGCGAGATCGTCCTCATCGGCCGGGGAGAACAGGGCCTCGGCTGGGCCGCCGACCCGAAACCAGGTGGTCTCGGCGATCGGGGCGTTGGCGAGGAGGCGTCCGCGCAGCCTTGGCGCCCGCGCCTTCACCTCTTCGACAAGGTCGGGAAAGCTCATGAGCCGCGTCAGGCTTTGTCGAGCGCCGCGAGTTCGTCGGGCAGCGTGTAGGCCCATTGCGTGATCGAGCCGGCGCCGAGGCAAATGACAGCATCGCCCGGCTGGGCCAGCGAGCGGACGAGACCCGCCAATTTGTCCGGCGAGGGCAGTGCGAGGGCGTGGCGATGGCCATGGGCGGCGATCGCAGCCGTGAGCGCTTTCTTGTCGACGCCTTCGATCGGCGGCTCGCCGGCTGGATAGACGTCGGCGACGATGACGCTGTCGGCGTCGTTGAAGCAGGTGGCGAAGGCGTCGAACAGCGACGCCAGTCGGGTGAAGCGATGGGGCTGCACGACCGCGATCACCTTGCCCTCGGCGGCCGCTCGCGCAGCTTTCAGCACCGCGGCGATCTCGACCGGATGGTGACCATAGTCGTCATAGATGGCGACGCCGTTCCATGTCCCGGTACGGGTGAAACGCCGCCTGACGCCGCCGAAGCTCCCGATCGCCTTGCGAATAACGTCGATCGGCGCTCCGAGCTCGTGCGCGACCGTGATCGCCGCCGTCGCGTTGAGGGCGTTGTGCCTTCCCGGCATCGGCAGCGCGAGGTCGTCGATGAAGGTTGCGCGGCCTGTCGCCCGCTCGCGGATCAGGACGGAAAACCGGGTAAGCCCGCCGGCCAGGTTGACGTCGAGTAGTCGCGCGTCGGCCTGCGGATTCTCGCCGTAGGTCAGAACGCGGCGGTCCTCGATCCGTCCGACCAGTTCCTGCACGGTCGGGTGATCGAGGCACATGACGGCGAAGCCGTAAAACGGCAGGTTCTCGATCAGGGCGAGAAAGGCGCCCTTGATGGCGTCGAAGGTCCCGAAGTGGTCGAGGTGCTCGGGATCGATGTTGGTGACCACCGCGATGTCGGCGGGCAGCTTGAGGAAGGTGCCGTCGCTTTCGTCGGCCTCGACCACCATCCAGTCGCCGGCGCCGAGCCGGGCGTTGGCGCCATAGGCGTTGATGACGCCGCCATTGATAACGGTCGGATCGAGCCCCGCCGCCTCGAGCAGCGTCGCAACGAGCGCGGTCGTCGTCGTCTTGCCGTGGGTTCCGGAGATCGCGACGCATTGCTTGAGGCGCATCAGCTCGGCGAGCATCTCGGCCCGGCGCACGACGGGAATGCGCCGCGCGCGCGCCGCGACAACTTCGGGATTGTCGCGCTTGACGGCGGATGAGACGACGACGACCGCGGCTTGGCCGAGATTCGCCTTGTCGTGACCGACGGCGACGGTGGCGCCCTTCTCGCGCAGCCGCTTGACGTTGGCGTTGTCGCTCAGGTCCGAGCCCTGCACCTTATGGCCGAGGTTCAGGAGCACCTCGGCGATCCCCGACATGCCGATGCCGCCGATGCCGACGAAGTGGATGGGGCCGGTCTGGCTCGGCAGTTTCATGCTCGCAAAAACCCCAAGGGCTGACGCTGGCGCGCCGGACCGCTTCGAATGTGACGCTCGACCCGCATAGGACGATTCCACGGGTAAGGGAAATGCGGCTTCGAGTTGCGATCACAGTATCGACCGGTCGATCGCTTTCTCCGCTTCCGCGATCGTCTCCGGTCGTCCGACATGCACCCAAAGGCCATCGAGGCGGACCCCGTGCAGCCGGCCGTCGGCCGCCGCCGCGTGAAAGAACGGCGCGAGGCGAAAGACCTCGGCGGGCTCGTTTGCGAACAGCTCGGGCTTGACGATCCCGACGCCGGTGTAGACGAACGGCGCGACATGGCGCGGCTCGCGCGGCTCGAGCCGTCCGTCGTGGTCCATCGTGAAGTCGCCCGGCCAGTCGACGCCGACCGCTCCCGCGCCGGCCGCGACCAGGAGCAGGATGTCCATCCTCTCAGGATCGAACGCCGAGGCGAGGCGCGCGATATTCGACCGCGGCCCCTCGATCCAGAAGGCGTCGGTGTTGCAAATGAGGAAGGGATCGTCGCCGATCATCGGCAGCGCGCGCTTGATCCCGCCGCCCTGGTCGAGAAGCTTCGATCTCTCGTCGGAGATGAAGATCTTTGGCGATCGCCGCCGGGCGAGATGCGCCTCGATCTGGTCGGCGAGCCAATGCACGTTGACGATCGCCCGCTCGACTCCACACTCCGCCAGGCGGTCGAGACAATGATCGATGAGCGCCCGGCCGCCGACCTTGACCAAGGGCTTCGGCAGCGTGTCGGTGATCGGCCGCATCCGCATCCCCAATCCGGCAGCGAACACCATGGCCGTCTTGGGAACCGGCGGGCTCATCGGCAGGTCCTCAACGGCAAGGCTTCAAGGATCGGTTTTCACCGGCGGTTGGCCAAGCGCCCGCGGCAGGTGGTTCTGATACCAGAGCGCCAGCGGCCGAAGCAACGGATGGGCGAGATTGCGCGCCAGGTAGCGCTCGATCCGCGGCAGGTGGCGCAGGTACTCCGGCTTGCCGTCCCGCTTGTCGAGCCGGGCGAAAATGCCGAGGATCTTGGTCGCCCGCTGCGCGCCCATCGCCGCATAGGCCGCGGCGAAGCTCTGAGCGTCAAAAGCGGGGTCGGCGGCCGATCGGCGGCGCATATAGAGGGCCGCCAGCCGCATCTCAAGATCCTCAGGTACGTCAACGCGCGCGTCCTGCAGGAGCGAAGCGAGATCGTAGGCCGGCGGGCCGAGGACGGCATCCTGAAAATCGATCAACCCGATCCTTTTCAGCCCCTGGCGCTCGGCCAGCCAATGCAGATTGGGCGAATGAAAGTCGCGCAGCGTCCAGGTCGTCGGCTGAGCCAGGATCGGACCGAGGAGGTCGCGCCAGATCCCCAGGAATTGCATGCGCGCGCCCGACGGGGGCGTCACCCGCGCGACCGCCGGCGCATACCAGTCGAGCGCGAGCTCGACCTCGACCAGCATCGCCTCGATGTCGTAGATCGGCAGGGCGTAGGATTCGTCGCCAGCCGTCAGGCTCTCCGGCAGTTCCCGCTCGTGAAGATCGGTCAGAAGCGCAATCGCCGCCGCGTAGCGCGCGCTGTCGGCAACGCCCTCATCGACGATGGTGGCTGTGCCGAGGTCCTCGATCAGGGCAAGGCCTTCCGCGACGCTGTAGGCGATGAGGGCGGGCGCGGAATAGCCCAGGCCGCGCAGCCCGTCCGCCATGGCGACGAAAGCGCGGATGTCGGGCGAGAGCTTGGCGATCGCCGCGTAGGGCTTGCCGTAGCGCAGAATAGGCCCATCGCGGCGGGGCGGAGAGATCATCAGGATCGCCGTCGCGCCGGTGAACCTGGTCAGCCGCTCGTATGCTCGAATCGAGGCGTCGCCCTGCAAAAACTCGCGCCTCGCGCCGCCCCAGCCGGCGCGCTTCAAGAGCCTCGCGACCCCGAGCGCCAGCGCCAGGCGGCGGCCCGTGGCGCCGATCCCACGCAGCTTGAGCAGGCGGAAATCGGGGCCTCGACCCGGATCGAAACGGATTTCGACTTCGAGCCGGTCGGCGGGCAGCGCCTCGGCGATCCGCTCCGGCCACTCGACGATGGCGATAGCGTCGGCGACGGCTTCATCCCAGCCGAGATTGTCAAGTTCGCGAATGCCCCGCAAGCGATAGAAATCGGCATGCACGACCGCCGCTTTCGGCGCGTCATAGACCTGCATCAGGGTGAAGGTCGGGCTCGGCGTCTCGAGGTCGCGCGCCCCGACCAGGGCGCGGATCAATCCGCGGGCGAAGGTCGTCTTGCCCGCGCCGAGATCGCCGGAAAGGCCGACGAAGTCGCCAGGCTCGAGCCACGCCGCTTGCGCCGCGGCGATCTCCAGGGTCGTCGCCTCGTCCGGCGCCTCCAAGCTCCAAACGCCGGCTTCCTCGGTCTCCTCGACGCGACCGCTCATGCCTTTCTACTGCGCCGATTGCGGCTCGGAAGGCGCCGCAAGTTGCGGGCTCGCCGCCAGCGCCGCCGATGCGTCCACCGGAAAAATGCAGGTGACCGTGGTGCCCTCGCGCGGCGCCGTATCGATCAGCACGCGGCCATGATGCAACTCGACCATCGCCCTGACGATCGATAGGCCGAGGCCGGGACCGCGATGACGCGAGCCGTTGGGAAAAGTCTCGAACCGATCGAACACCCGATCGATCATCTCAGGGGGAATGCCGCGTCCGCGATCGCTGACTTTGAACACGATCTCCGAGCCGCGGCGCATCGCCGCCAGCGTGACCGTCTGTCCCGCCTCCGAATAGATGATGGCGTTGGACAGAAGATTGAACAGAACCTGGCGCACGCGCCGGCCGTCGGCTCTGAGCGACCCGACGCCGTCGGTCATGACGATGCGCAATTCGATCGCGGCTTCGCTCAGCCGATCCTGCACGCCCGCCGCCGCCGCCTTCATCGCCTCGGCGACGTCGACCTCCTCGAGCCTAAGCTCGAGCGCTCCGGCGTCGATCGAGGCCAGATCGAGAATATCGTCGATGATGGCGAGCAAAGCATGCGACGAATTGGTGATGAACCCGGCATATTCGAGTTGCCTAGGATTGAGCGGACCGACGCCGCCTACCGCCAGAAGCTGGGTGAAGCCGATGATGTTGGTGAGCGGCGTGCGCAGCTCGTAGGAGACGTGGTTGACGAAGTCGTTTCGCAGCTTTTCGGCGGCGATCAGCGCCTGATTGCGCTCGGTCAGCGCCCGCTCGACGTTGACGCCCGCAGTCACGTCGAGCGAGGTCATCAGCGTCGCCCCGTCGGGCAACGGCAGCGCCGCGCAATCGAGGATCAGACCGTCGGTCCGCTCGATCCGCGCCGCCCGGATTGCGCGATGGTCGGGGAGATCGACGATCATCGCCCTGAGCTCGTCGAACAGTCCGGGCTCGCGGCAGAGGCCCTTGCAGGCGGGCGCGATCTCGTCGATATGCGGGCGGCGGCGCAAGACCGCCGGGTCGAATCGCCACAGCTCGGCGAAGGCCGGATTGAACAGCTTCATGCGTCCGTCGGCGCCGAACGCCGCGACGCCTTCCTTGAGCGCATCGAGCGTCTCGCCTTGCACATGGGTGAGGGCGTTGACCTGTGAGGCGAGCGCATAGCTCTGCGTCGCGTCGTCGTAGAGATAGGTGACGCCGCCTTTCGGATTTGGGCTGGTGACGACGCGCAGCGTCCGGCCGTCGGGCAGATGCCAGACCGTCTCGCTCGGCTCGATCGCCCGATAGGCGCTCAATTGCAGCGCCTTCCAGGCGGGAAAATCGGCCTGTTCGGGCAGCTGCCGCTTGGCGCGGAGCGCATCGAGGATTTCGCCGTCGCTCGGCCCGTGATCGAGGAAGGCCGGCTCGAGCGGCCAGATTTGCCGGTAGGCGGCATTGTACAGGGTTAGCCGCTTGGACTTGTCGAAGATCGCGACCGCCGTGGACAGCCGATCGATCATGCGCGAATAGTCGTCCTCGTTGCGTTCCATTTCCGCCCGCAGCGCCGCGATTTCGGAAATGTCGCGCGCGACTCCGGCGGAGCCGACCGCCGTGCGCGCTTCGACCGCCTCGAAGCTTCGGCGCTCGCCGCCCACGACCGCCGACGCGCGGCGGCGCCAGGAGCCGGCCTCCCTGACCGCCGCTTCCGCTTCGCGGCGTACCGCCGGATCGAACAGCTCGCCGCCCTTTTCGATCGCGGCCTGGTCGTCGGGCGCGTCGACGGCGCGTGCGTAAGGGATGTTGCACCAGACGATTCGCCCGGAGGAGTCGCGCGTCCATGCCGGCATGTCCGCGGCTTCAAGCGCGCGCCGCAATCCGTCGAGGGCGCCCCCGGCCTCGGCGAACTGATCGCGCAGTTGCGCCAGTTGAAGCCGCTCGCCCGAGACGTCGCGGATGCGCATGACCGCGCTGCCGGACACCGGGCGCCCGTCAAGCTCGAGATGGCGCCCGCGCACGCTGACCACCGCGGCGACGAATGCTTCGCCGCGAAGTCAGGAGCCGCGCTGTCGCCTCCTCGACCTTGGCCGCCTCCGCCGGCTCGAGCCATGAGCCAAAGCCGAGCACGCGCGATGGTAGCGGCGAATCAGCGACCAGGGCGAAATCGCCCTCGATCGTCGGCTCCGCATCCGGACGGTCCCAAGAGATCAGAATTTGCGACTTGCCGCGCAACATCAGCGTCGCGCGATCGAGCTTCGCGTTGGTCCGCGCGAGTTCCGTCTCAAGCTCGTGAACGCGCCGAGTTCCAGATCCTGCGGCCGATCAGATGAAGGACGGCGGTGATGGTCGCCAGCAGCATCAAGGTGAGAATGGCGAGGCCGGCGACATTGGCCTGGGCGGACGCCATGTCCAACGCCAGGCGCGCCGGCGTGTCGAGCGGCTGCGAAACGTCCTGGGCGCACGCCAGCGCGCCCGCGAACAGATAAAGCGCCAGGCCCGCGGCCCCTTTGGCCGCGCGCGCGCGATCGAACGTTCGCGTCCGCCCGCCGATCCCGGGGCGTCCCGCCCCGCTGAACCCCCGCAACGAATTGCCTCCTCGAGAACCCGGCGGCGAGGTGTCCGCGCCCGCCGGGTCGTCCGCCGAACGTCTCCCTCCGCCAAGAAGGTCCGAAATCAGCTCGCCCTAGGTTTACGAAAAGTTTGCCGCAAAGTCGTTAACCCCTAACGGGGCGGGGCGAAGCACCGCGCGGCCGCGGAACGCTATAGCTCGTGTTTTCTCGGCCCACGGGCGGCAAGATATGCCGATTCGCCGCCACTCGTCTCTGTCCGGCCCCGGCGACGGAGCAAATATATTTACCTTTTGTCCCCGTCCCGGCTAGCGGACGAGGCCGAGGATGTCTTTGATCGCGTCCATATTCGGCCGCGCGATGACGCGGGCCTTCTCCGCCCCTTGAGCGAGGACCGCGTCGGTGAAGGCCGGATCGCCCGAAAGACGCAGCATCTCGGCGCGAATCGGCGCGAGCCTCTCGATCGCGAGGTCGGCGAGCGCAGTCTTGAACGCCGAGAACTGGGCGCCGCCGAAGCGCTTGAGCACGTCTTCCTTCGTCTCATCGTTCAGGGCGGCGAAAATGCCGACGAGGTTGTCGGCCTCGGGGCGCCGCTTGAGACCCTCGACTTCGCCCGGGAGCGGCTCGGGATCGGTCTTGGCCCGGCGGATCTTCTGCGCGATCGCATCCGCATCGTCGGTGAGGGCGATATGCGCGAATTCCGACGGATCCGATTTCGACATCTTCTTGGTCCCGTCGCGCAAACTCATGACCCGTGTCGCCGGCCCCTGGATCAAAGGTTCGGGCAGCGGGAAATACGCGTCCCCGTGGCCGTGGGCGTCGATCGAAGCGGCGAAATCGTTGTTGAACTTTTGCGCAATGTCGCGCGTCAGCTCCAGATGCTGTTTCTGATCGTCGCCAACCGGAACGTGGGTGGCGCGATAGAGCAGGATGTCGGCCGCCATCAGCACCGGATAGTTGAAGAGCCCGATCGACGCGTTCTCCCGATCCTTGCCCGCTTTCTCCTTGAACTGGGTCATGCGGTTGAGCCATCCGAGCCTGGCGACGCAATCGAGCGCCCAGGTCAGTTCGGCATGCTCGGCCACCCGGCTCTGGTTGAAGACGATATTGGCCTTGGGATCGATGCCGCAGGCGAGAAAGGCCGCGGTCACTTCGCGCGTGGCGCGGGCGAGCTGGGAGGGATCGTGCGGCAAAGTCATCGCATGCAGGTCGACGACGCAGTAGATGCAGGGATGCGTCTTCTGCATCTCGACGAAGCGCTTGATCGCGCCAAGATAGTTGCCGAGATGCAGATTGCCCGTCGGCTGAACGCCTGAAAACACGCGCTCGGGAAACTTCGCCATCGTCGTCCGTTGGAGGGAGGAAATTGCGGGCGGCCCTTATGGCAACGCTGTTCGCCGCGCGCAAGGGCTGGAGCCCGCCGGTCAGGCGCCCGGTTCGCCCTCGCCCACCGTAAGATCGACCATGATCTCGGCCGCCAGCCGCTCGAGCGCCCTGCGCAGGTCTTCGAGCTTAAGGCCCTCGGGAACGCTGAGGCGCGCTGCGGCGTGAAACATTTGCACGCCGGTGAACGGTTCGCCTTCGAGGCCGCTCGCGAACTCCTCGATGTTGACGCCGAGGCGGGCGAGCGCCTGTGTCACGTCGCGCACGATGCCTGGCCGCTCGTTGCCCACGATGTCGAGTTTGACCGTCCGCACCGGCTTTTCGGCCTTGGCCGCCGCGCCCCGCTCGATGCTAATGCGCAGCCCGACGTGCGCGAGTTCGCCAGCGACGAATTCGAGGCCCATAAGCCGGTCGTCCGGAACGCTCACAAGCACGACGCCGGCGAATTTGCCCGCGAGCCGCGCTGACCTGCTCTCGAGCCAAGTCCCGCCGCAGGCGGCGACCTTCTCCGAAATCGCGTTGACGAGCCCCGGCCGGTCGTCGCCGACAAATGTCAGAACGAGCGGCGTCGTCATCGGCCAGGCTCCTTGGCGCTGAGGCGCGAGGCGGGCAAAGAAAGTCCAAGCCTTAGAGGGCCACGCCGGACACGCCTACGCCTTGGCGGCCAGGATGAAATGGCCGCTGAAGCCGGCGTCGGCCGCGCTCGACGTCACGCTCAGCGAGGCTTCCACCGTCATCGTGCCGCTCTTCCCGAAGCTGGAGCTCATCAACAACGGAACTGCGTCGTTGAAGTCGGAGACTGCCATGCTCGCGGAGACCCCGGAAATGCTGTAGAGCGCGGTCGATTGAAGCGAGTTGCTCACCGTAAGGCTGACGAGCTCGGCCCCCGAGCCGATTTCGGCGCCATCGTAGAGGCCGAGCGCGAGCGCGCCGTTTTCATTGAGCGTCGAGAGGTTGACGTCGGTGGTGATCTCGGCCGTGGCGGTCTGGCTCGCTGCGCTCGCATCGGAATTGTTGACGGCCTCGAGTTCGCCGATGGAAAGAATCTTGCCGCCGCTTAGTCCGGACTTGATCGTAGGCTCCGCTGTGAGGATCGGGTTGTAGACTGCCGCCGTGGGAGACGCCGAGCCGGCGGCTTCCGCATTGCCGCCGGACAAGAAGGCGGGCAGAGCGCTGCCATATTGCGTTTGGGTCCAAACCGTTCCCGAGTTGGCGCCAAACCAATCGAGACTGCTTTCGCCGGTGATGCCATAGACCGCGAGGCTTGAGTTGGTGCTGATCGAGTTGGCGGTGGCCTCGATGTCGAGTCGGGTTCCACCTTCCCCGCCGGCGGTGGCGATTGCCTTGCCGGCTTTGCTGTTGCTGCCGCCCGCGTCGGCTGCGGCGGTCGCAAAGGCTTCCGTGCCGGCGTCGACCGTCGCATTCGCGTTCGCCGCGCCGCCGACCGCGGGACCGGCGCCGCCGATCGCCGTCGCATAACCCTGAACTTCGCCGGGCCCGTCGGCGACGATGGTCGCCGTCCCGGCCCCGCCCGCCCCGCCGGAGGCCGCGCTGGCGCCGGCGCCGCCCACTCCGCCTGCGGCCTCGTCAGCGACGTATACGCTCAGGCTCGTCGTGGGCGTCGTCACGTGGGAGGTCGCGGAGGCGACCCCGCCGGCGCCGCCCACCCCGGTGTCCGACGAGCCGCCTCTGCCGCCTGACGCGTTCTCGGTTTCTGACAAACTGCCGGTTCCCGTGACTGTCGAGACCGCGGCGTCGCTCAACTTTGCTGACCCGCCCGCGCCGCCGTCCGCCCCATTCGTGCCGCTGCCGCCGACGCCGCCCTCAGCGTTTACCTCGGCGGATGCGCTGGAGGACCCGACCGCCGTCGCCGTGCCGACGGCGCTGCCGCCCAGCCCGCCGCTCAACTCGCCGATGGGGTCGCCGGTTGTTTCAGCCACGTTCCCGCCAGCGCCGCCAAAGGCGACGGCGGTGGCTGACGCGGTCGCCACCGCTGCGCCCGCCGCCGAACCTTCGCTGGTCGCATAGGCCTTCGCCGATCCGCCCGCCCCGCCCGAAGAGCCGTTGTTGGCGTTTGCCGTGGAATTGGTCGTAACCGAGCTCGTCGCATTGCCGTAGATGGTCGTCGTCGCAACTGCATTGCCGCCCGCGGCCGGCGCCCTGCGGCGCCCGAATCGCCGCCGGTCGCGCTGCTCGAGGCGCTTATGATCGCGCTTTGCATACCGGCCGCGTTGGCATTGTCGTTATCGCTGATCGTGCTCGTGGCGACGCCGCCCGCCCCGCCGTCGCCTCCGTCGGTGCTTCCCGCCGCGGAGCCCGCGCGCACTGTCTGTTCGAGAGTTCAGCGTTCCGCCATGGGTCGTGCCCTTGACGGCATTGGTGACGCTGAGGCTGCGGCCCGCCGCGGCGCCGCCGGGCGTCGCGACGCCGAAGGAACCTCCGGCCTCAGCGCCCGCGTAAATCGTCGCCTCGGCCGTGGCGGCCGTGACGCCGGTCGCCGTTGCGCTCCCGCTCGCGGTCGCGCCCGCGATGTTGGTCCCGTTCATGGCCGTGATGGCGCCGCTCGCGCCGCCCTGCGCATAGATGATTGCGGTGGCGACTTCGCCGTTGGCGATGGCCGTGGCCTTTGCGACGCCGCCGGCGCCGGGGCTGAGGACGGGCTGGCCGGACGCTCCCGGGCCGCCGGAGGCGTTACCGCCGGTTCCGCCTACGGCTTGCACGCTCGCGTAGGCCGTACCGTCCGCGTTGTTGTCGGTCGCCTTGGCCGTCGCCGCGCCGCCGTTGCCGGCGTAGCCAGCTTCGGTCCCGTAGCTTTGACCGCCGGCGCCGCCGCCGGTTTCCCCTGTTGCATAGGCGAGAGCCTGAGATTCCCCGGTGGTGAGGCCCCGATTCAAGGTCGTCGCCGTCGCCGCGCCGCCGCTCGCGCCGGAACCGCCGCCGTTGGACACGCCGTCCATATTGGTCGTGCCTTGGCCGCCGCCGCCGCCGTTACCGCCTTGCGCCGTAGCCGTGGCCTGGATCGCAGCGGCCCCGTAGGCGCCATTCATCTCCTCTTCGGCGGTCGCGGATCCGCCTTCCGCGCCGTCGCCGCCGGATCCCGGCACATCGCTGGTGCTGACGGCGCCGTTGCCGCCGAAGCCGCCATAACCCCCGGTCGCGGTGGCGGTATTTGTGTCGCCGCTCTCATTGGCAAAGAGGTTGTCGGCAATGGCGGACCCGCCTCCCGTACCGTCGCCGCCATCGATGTCCCCGGTAGGGACGCCGCTTGGACCGTTGTTTCCGTTCAACTCCTGTTTGCGTCACGGCGCTCATAAGCTTCGCCCTCCCAAAACTTTTTCTAAGCCGCTACCTGGTATCAGACAAACGCTCCGACCTCCAGTTTTATCACTGCTCCAAGCCGGCAAATCGGTAGTGGTTCGCGCCAGCACAAGCGCGAAGCAAAGCGCCACGCTGGCCATGATCAAGTCGGCTGCGCTCTCTCTTCCGCGTCGAAAGACCGAAAGGATCGCCGCCAAGAGCTTCACAACAGCTTCAGGCTGGCCTTAAGCAAGGCGCGCCGCGCAGGCGCGTCCGCTTCTCGCGAACCCCGCCGCTCACTCGGTCACGACGAACGGTCGCCTTGAGTCAGACACGACAGGACACCCAGAGCCTGCGTGGCCCCGCGAGCCATGACTTCTTACAAAATGAACCGGCTCAGATCCGCGTTGCCGGCAAGGTCGCCGACGTGGCGCTCGACGAACTCGGCGTCGATCCGAACCTTCTCGCCCGACCGGTCGGCGGCGGTGAAGCTCACCTCGTCGAGCACGCGCTCCATCACCGTCTGCAGCCGGCGCGCGCCGATGTTCTCGACCGACCCGTTGACCTTGGCGGCGATCCGCGCGATCGCCGCGACGGCATCGTCGGTGAACTCGAGCTCAATGCCTTCAGTCTGCATCAACGCCACATATTGCTTGATGAGGCTCGCCTCGGTGTCGGTGAGGATGCGCTTGAAGTCATCCTCCGTCAGGGAATTGAGCTCGACGCGGATCGGCAGGCGCCCTTGCAGCTCAGGCAGGAGGTCAGAGGGCCTGGCGATGTGAAAGGCGCCGGAGGCGACGAACAGAATATGGTCGGTCTTGATCGTCCCGTGCTTGGTGGCGACGGTCGTGCCTTCGATCAGCGGCAAGAGATCGCGCTGCACGCCCTCGCGCGAGACGTCGGCGCCGCCGCGGCCCTCGCGGGCGCAGATCTTGTCGATCTCGTCGAGGAAGACGATGCCGTTGCTTTCGACCTCGGCCACCGCGTCGTGGACGATCGCGTCCTGGTCGAGCAGCTTGTCGGCCTCGGCGGCGATCAGCGGTTCATGCGCTTCCTTGACCGTCATGCGCTTGGCTCTGGTGCGCTGGCTCTTGCCGAAAATGTCGGCGATGTTGATCGCGCCGATCGAGGCGCCGGGCATGTTGGGCAGCTCGAACATCGGCGTGCCGGCGCCGCTTTGCGGCAGTTCGACCTCGATTTCCTTGTCGTTGAGCTCGCCCGCGTGCAGCTTGCGGCGGAAGGCTTCGCGGGTCGCGGAGGACGAAGTCGAGCCGACCAGCGCGTCGAGCACCCGCTCTTCCGCCGCCAGTTCCGCCTTGGCTTCGATATCCCTGCGCTTGCGGCTCTTGACCAGGGCGATGGCGACCTCGATCAGATCGCGGACGATCTGCTCGACGTCGCGCCCGACATAGCCGACCTCGGTGAATTTGGTCGCCTCGACCTTGAGAAACGGCGCCCCGGCGAGCTTGGCGAGGCGGCGCGCGATCTCGGTCTTGCCGCAGCCGGTCGGGCCGATCATCAGGATGTTCTTCGGCATCACCTCCTCGCGCATCGGCGACTCCAGGCGCAACCTCCGCCACCGATTGCGAAGCGCGATGGCGACGGCGCGCTTGGCCTCCGCCTGACCGACGATGTAGCGGTCGAGCTCGGAGACGATTTCGCGGGGCGACAGATCCGTCATGAGGTCAGAGGCTTTCGAGGATCAGATTGACGTTGGTGTAGACGCAGATATCGGCGGCGATGCGCATCGAACGGCGTACGATCTCCTCCGCTTCGAGCTGCATCGGCATCAGCGCGCGGGCGGCGGCGAGCGCGTAATTGCCCCCCGACCCGATCGCCGTCGCGGATCCGAACTCGTCCCCCTCGGGCTCGAGCACGTCGCCCGAGCCCGAAATCGTGAAGCCCGCGCCTTTGTCGGCGACGATCAGCATCGCCTCGAGCCGGCGCAGGTATCGGTCGGTTCGCCAGTCCTTGGCCAGCTCGACGCAGGCGCGCGCCAGTTGGCCCGGATATTGATCGAGCTTGGCCTCGAGCCGTTCGAACAGCGTGAAGGCGTCGGCAGTCGCGCCGGCGAAGCCCGCGATCACGTCGCTCTTGGCGAGCCGGCGAACCTTGCGCGCATTGGATTTGACGACGGTCTGCCCCATGCTGACCTGGCCGTCGCCGCCGATGACGACCTTCCCGCCCTTGCGCACCATGAGGATGGTCGTCGCATGCCACCCGGGCCAGCGGGCGGCGGTCTCGTCAGTCATCGGCGCTCTATCCTTTCGCCTCGACTGTCGGGCGAGCGCCGCATGTATGGGCGCGCGTGGCGGCGCGCAAGGGCGAAGTCCGCGAGGGCTCAAAACGGGTGGGCCGGTTCAGCCGCTTCGCGTCAGTTGAAAGCGTCGACCCAGATCGGGTTGGTCCATGCCCGGCGCGGACCGTCGATGACGACGACGCGGAGCCATTTGACCGGCGGCAGCTCTCGCCAAGCCCACTTCTTCGCTTCGGCGTACTCGATCGTCACGTCTGTGAGGCCGCGCCCGACCCGGCTCACCGCCGCCGAAGCGCCGGTGACAATGGCGACGGAATTGGCCGGAGTGCATTCGACCCGCACGTCCTTGGGGGTGATCTCGACGTTGTGGATGCGGGGGCCCTGGCTCGAATAGAAATCGCCGGCCTTCAATGCGCCGAGCAGCGATTCCGGCTCGAGCGATTCCGATTTGACCATCACAAAGC
The DNA here is from genome assembly GCA_963749715.1 of uncultured Alphaproteobacteria bacterium. Classification (GTDB taxonomy): domain Bacteria; phylum Pseudomonadota; class Alphaproteobacteria; order Rhizobiales; family Beijerinckiaceae; genus Roseiarcus. Next base: position 393,115 of record CAVVNR010000001.1, on the reverse strand, counting down.
CGCCGAAGGCGTCGAGGTCGCCGCTGTGGAAATGCGCGTCGTCGCCGGCGACCGCCGTCAGCCTCCGGTCCTCGTTGCACAATTGGTCGAGCAAATAGAAGCCATCGCCTCGATCGGTCAGGACCGCGCAGGTGTGATTGTAGACCTCGACCGCATGCGCGGCGGCGAGCGAGCGCCCGTCAACAATCGTCAGTTGCGACCACGAGGGATGAGCCATGATGACGAAAGCGCCCGCCTCCCTCGCCCGCGCCGCCAGCATGGGACCGGTCTCGTCCGGCGCGGCATGGGGAAAATCGAGCGGCAGCCCGGTTGCGACGATGTGCCAATACTCGCCGGCCGAGGTGGCCATGGCGTGGACCTCGGCGCCGATCAGCGTGGTGAACCCATTGGAGCGTAGCTTGCGCGTGTCGGCGATCGGCCAATCGAAGCGGCCGAGAAAGTGATCGGACAACTGGAGGAAATCGTAGCCCGCGCGCTTATAGGCCTCGGTCACCTCCTCGGGCTTCAGGGCGCCGTCGGAGAGGATGGAGTGCGTGTGGAGATTCCCGCGCCAGAAACGCCCCGGCGCCGAGAATGGGGAAATGCGCATGGGAGATAAGGTTGTCGCCTTCGCGGCGCCGGGTCAAGCACTATCCAACGAAATCGCGCTGGCCTTTTTGGGGATTGAAACATTCTCACATTTGCATATATCTATATTGAGGATGGGCGGAACTTGAGTCTCGAATTGAGCCCAATTCGCCGACGGCGTCGAGGAGACAGGACATGGAACAGAGAAACTGGCCGGATTTCACCCGAGCGCTCAGCACGGAGCTCAGGTCGCTGCGCGGCGGCGCGCCGGAAGTGATGCAGGGGTTCGCGACTTTGGCCCGGAGCGCGCTGGCCGAAGGGGCGCTGGACGGCAAGACGAAAGAGCTGATCGCGGTCGCCGTTTCGGTCGCCGCGCGCTGCGACGATTGCATCGGCTTTCACGTCAAGGCGGCGGTCGAACGCGGCGCAACCCGCGAAGAGATCCTCGAAACGCTGGGCATGGCGGTCTATATGGGAGCGGGACCCGCCGCCATGTATGCGAGCCACGCGCTCGGCGCCTACGCCCAATTCGCAGCGTCCAAGGCGGACGCGGCATGACCTCGGAGAGGCAAAATGTCTTTTGGCCCGTTTTCGCGCTCCGGCCACGGCTCCGATCCGGACACTGTCGATTTTGACGACCTCGATCAGGCCGTCGGCTCCGGCGCCTGGACAGTGGTGGACGTGCGCGAGCCGCATGAATTCGCCGCGGGGCACATTCCGAACGCGCTTAACCTGCCCTTGTCGCGCTTCGATCCCAAGGAGCTCCCGCGGGGCAAGCCGGTGGTTCTGTACTGCCAGGCCGGCGGACGGTCCAAGAAAGCGCTGAACCAGGTGCGCGAGATCGGCCGCGACGACGCGCGGCACTATGCCGGCGGCATGACCGGATGGCGCTCGAACAACGGTCCTGTCACGCTCTGACAGTCTGAGAGTCAGGTTTGCGCGGCTCGCCCGCGACATAGGTCTGACGCACGCAGCGGTCGTCGCCGAGCGTCATGAGGGCGAAGAGCTCGACCTCGAGATCGCCGCCCGCCGTCTCCATCCGGTGCGCGAGCGCGGGCGTCGCGCGCGGATCGAGCGCGACGAGATCGGCTTCCTTGCCGGCTTCGACCGAGCCGATGCTCTTCTCGAGGCTCAGCGCCCGGGCGTTGCCGAGCGTCATGCGATAAAGCGCATGAAGCGGCGGCCACGGCTGGCGGTTGAGCTGCAAGACCTTGTAGCCCTCGGCGGCGGTGCGCAGCATCGAATAGCTGGTGCCGCCGCCGACGTCGGTCGCGAGCGCGATCCTGACCCCGGCCGCCGCGAGCCGCGCCTGGTCGAACAGTCCCGAGCCTAGGAAAAGATTCGACGTCGGGCAGAAGGCCGCGACCGAACGGCTGGCGGCGAGCTCGGCGACCTCGCTATTCTGCAAATGAATGCAATGGCCGAACACGGAACGGGGTCCGGTCAGGCCAGCCCGCGCATAGACGTCGATATAGCTCTTCGCCTTGGGAAACAGCTCAGCCACCCGCGCGATCTCGGCCTTGTTTTCATCCGCATGGGTCTGCACGTAGCAGTCCGGAAACTCCCGCGCGAGCGCGCCCGCGGCGTCCAGTTGCGCCTCAGTCGACGTCACCGCGAAGCGCGGGGTGATCGCATAGCCGAGCCGGCCGCGACCCCGCCAGCGCTCGATCAGCGCCTTGCTTTCGTCGTAGCCGCGTTCAGCCGTGTCCATGAGCGCTTGCGGCGCGTCGCGGTCCATCATCACCTTGCCGGCGATCATGCGCGCGCCGCGCTTTTCGGCCGCGGCGAAGAACGCCTCGACAGATTCGGGATGGACCGTGCAATAGACCATCGCGGTCGTGGTGCCTGAGCGGAACAATTCGTCGAGAAAGAACGCCGCAACCTTTGCGCAATGCCCGGAATCGGCGAATTTCTGCTCCTCGACGAACGTGTAATTGTGGAGCCAGTCGAGCAGCTGCGCGCCGTAGGAGCCAATCACCTGGGTCTGCGGATAGTGGACGTGGGCGTCAATCAAGCCGGCGGTGACCAGGCAGCCGGCATGATCGTCGATGAGCGCGCCGGCCGGCGCGTGGGCGAGAATGTCGCGGGCCTCGCCGACCGCCTCGATCCGCCCGCCGGAGACGAGGACCGCGCCGTCGTCGATCAGCGAATGAGCGGATGGCCCCCCCACCGCCGGATCGTCGCTGAACGACAGAATGCGGCCGCGAATGACGCGGGCGTTCGCGCTCAAGGCAGGATGTCCTTGAGGCGAAGCGCCGCGATCCGGTCGATTTCGGCGAGCGCGGTCGTCGTCTCGGCCTCGACGTCGTTGGCGAGGCGTCGCTGGAAAGCCGCGAGGATGTCGGCCTTGCTCTTGCCCTTGACCGCCATGATGAAGGGCATGCCGAAGCGGGCTCGATAGGCGTCGTTGAGTGAGGTGAATTGACGTAATTCCTCAGGCGCGAGCCGGTCGAGCCCGGCGCTCGACTGCTCGCCGGTCGACTCAGGCGTCAGCGTCTTGGCCTGCGCCAGCTTGCCGGCGAGATCCGGATGGGCCGCAATCAGCGCCCGCCTCTCGTCCGCGGTCGCCTTCGCGGCCGCGGCGGCCAGCGCCTTGGCGAGGCCCTCGGCCGTGTCGGCGCCGCTGGCGAGACCCGCGTCGTAGGCCGCCGCGGCGATCCGGGGCGAGTGCTCGTAAACCCCGCCGAAGCGCTCGACGAACAGCGTGCGCGTCAGTCGCGACGGCCTCCAGCCGCCCGGCGGCGGGTGCTTCCTGATCCAGTGGCGGGCGATCTCGAGCCGGGTCGGCATCCAGGCGCGATCGTGGCTCGCGACGTAATCGACGAACCGCGCCAGCGCCAGCGCCCGGCCGGGCCGGCCGACCAGGCGGCAATGCAGGCCGATCGACAGCATTTTCGGCGCGACGTCGCCCTCGGCGTAGAGCGTGTCGAACGAATCCTTCAGATATGCGTAGAACTGATCGCCGGTGTTGAAGCCCTGCGCGGTGACGAAGCGCATGTCGTTGGAATCGAGCGTGTAGGGGATCATGAGCTGGGGACCGCGCGGTCCGTCGAGCCAATAGGGGATATCGTCCGCATACAAATCGGCGCAATAGACGAACCCGCCCTCCTCCATGCCGAGCCTGACGGTGTTGATCGAGGCGCGGCCCTGGTAGAAACCGAGCGGGCGGGCGCCGGCGACCTCGGCATGAAGGCGCACCGCCTCGGCGATATGGAGCGCTTCGACCTCGGGGGGAATGTCGCGATAGTCGATCCACTTGAGCCCATGGGTGGCGATTTCCCACCCCGCCTCGTTCATCGCGGCGACCGCCTCGCGATTGCGCGCCATCGCGGTCGCGACCGCGTAGACGGTGACCGGAACCGAGCGCTGGGCAAAGAGACGATGCAGGCGCCAGAAGCCCGCCCGCGAACCGTATTCGTAGATCGACTCCATGTTGATGTGGCGCATGCCCGGCCAGGGCGCGGCGCCGATGATCTCGGACAGGAAGGCTTCGGACGCGGCGTCGCCGTGCAAGATATTGTTCTCGCCGCCCTCCTCGTAATTGATGACGAACTGCACCGCGACCCGCGCCCTGTTCGGCCAGTCGGCGAACGGCGGCGTGCGCCCGTAGCCGATCATGTCGCGCGGATAGGTGTCGCCGTCCGTCATACCCGTTTGTCCCCCGGCTCGGCCGCGACCGCCGCCGCCGCGCAACGCTACGACAAGACCGGCGTTCGCTCCAACCGCTCAGTCCGCGATGACGTCGACCAGATCGAAACCTTCCTTCCGCGCCGCCTCCGCGAGACGCTCGTCGAGCGTGACCACCTGCAGCGACGAGGGACGACGCTCGGCGGCAAGGAAGGCCGCCGCAAGCTGAAGCGCATCGGCGGCCCGCAGCGGATGAACGCGGAGAAACCTGATGGCGTTCTCGCGGACGATGTCGCTGGGTTCGATCTCGTGCCACCCGTTTCGCGATTTGCTTGAGCCGGTCGAAAGCGAGCGCCGCGCCTTTCCCGTCGAGCTGGGCCGCGCGTTCGAGGCGGGCGAGGGCCGAGGCGCACTCCACTTGCGAGCCCCACCACGCCAATATGTCCGAATCCCGCCGCGCCAGCGCCTGTAGAAATCGCGTCGTGGTCTCGGCGATGAGCAGAGGCACAATCGCCGAGGCGTCCCAGAATTTCACCGGCCTTCCCGGCGCTCGCTCAAGAGCAATTCGACAGCCGAGGCGTCGGCGCGCGGCGGAGACGAGCCGAAAAGAGCCGCGGGCGGCGCGGTCCGGCGCGGCCGCAGCGCCCCATCGCGGGCCAACCGCGACAATCGGTCGCTCGGCCCGCTTTCCTCGCGACCGGTGAAAGGCTCCAGCCGCGCGACCGGGCGCCCGCGATCGACGATCAAGACCGGCGAGCCCCCCTTGAGGCCGTCGATCAATGCGCTCAGGTTGTTCTTGGCCTCGGTTATGCTGGCCTTTTTCATCCAGCCGAAATAGCTCGGTCCAGGACGCCGATCAAGACCTTCCGGGAGGTCCGTGGCCGGCCTGGAAGTCGGCGTCGATCCGAGCTCGTGCCGGCATTGGAATCGGCATCAAATGATGCCGGTGTGGCGCCTCTGACCGAGGTTAAACAATGCGCGCCACTCTGGCGCTTGACGATGAGCTGGTCGCGAAAGCCCAAGCCCTCACCGGCCTGAACGAGAAGTCGAGCCTCGTCCGCGAGGCGCTCAAGGCGCTCATCGAGCGGGAAAGCGCGCGGCGGCTCGCCCGTCTCGGCGGCAGCGAACTCGAGGTTAAGGCGCCGCCCAGGCGGCGGCCGGCGCGCGCTTGATCCTGGTCGACACCTCGGTATGGATCGATCATCTGCGTATCGACAATGCCCTGCTCGCGAGGCTGCTCAATTCCGGACGTGTGCTGACGCCCCAACGAGAGGTCGTTCTCGCCGCGTTGTCCGACCTGCCTCGGGCGAAGGCGGCGACCGACCCGGAAGTCTTGACCTTCATCGATCGCCAAAACCTGTTCGGGCGCGGCATCGGCTACGTTGATGTCCACTTGCTTGCGGCCATACGGCTGACGGCGGGGGCTGAGCTCTGGACGAGGGACAATAGGCTCCGTCACGTCGCCGAGGAGCTTGGCGTCTCGATGAAACCCGAGCGCTTCTCGTTGGAAGATGCCGCAGCCGCGCCGCCCGTCGCCGTCGCTCGCGGCCCGCGAAGTGCTAGAGAGGGACGTGACGAAAGGCGTCCCGCCCGGCGCGCCTCGAGGGCCCCATGACCGACCTATCGCTGCGCTTCGAGCCGCCGTTCGCCCGCATTGTTCTCAACCGCCCCGAACGCCGCAACGCGATCACGCGCGCGATGTGGCGGGCCTTGCCGACGATCCGCGCGGCGATCGAGGCGCGCGAGGATATGCTGGTCGCGCTCATCGAGGGCGGGGGCGCGCATTTCAGCGCCGGCGCCGACATTTCCGAGTTCGGCGAGGTTTACCGCGACGCCGCGGCGGCGCGCGACTATGGCGATGCGGTCCAGGACGGCTTGAAAGCGCTGATGCAGCTCGACCGGCCGACGATCGCCGTCATTCGCGGCGCCGCGGTCGGCGGCGGGCTTGGCCTCGCGCTCGCCTGCGATCTGCGGTTCTGCGCCGCCGACGCGCACCTTGCGATCACCCCCGCGCGGCTCGGGCTCATTTACGGTCATGCCGAAACCCGCCGGCTGGTTGAACTCATCGGTCCGTCGCGGGCTAAGGACCTCTTGTTCACCGGCCGGCGCATCGAGACCGACGAGGCGCTCGCGATCGGCCTGATCGACCGCAGGATCGAGACGGCGCTCGAGGAGACCGTGCTCGGCTATGCCCGCGGCCTCGCCGAGCTCAGCCAGGTCTCGATCCGGGGCGCCAAGCGCGCGGTCGATGCGGTCGCCGCCGGCATGAGCCAGGAGACGTCCGGATACCGCGCGCTGACCGAGGCCGCGGCGCTCGGCCCCGATTTCGCCGAAGGGCGGGCGGCCTTCGTCGCCAGGCGGGCGGCGAAATTCGCCTCTCGCGGGCCGACCGCGCCGCTGGCGCTCGGCTAGCGTCGACCCGCCCGGCGCATCGCCTTCGCCGGCGGCGACGGGTTGCTGACCGCGCCGGCGCTCGCGCCTCATCCGTTGCGGGAGCCGTCTCCAAGGCGCCATGATCCGAGCATGCCAGACGACGTGAAACCGACCGACCCTCCGGCCTATGTCGATCCAATAAGCGGTCGGAAATATCCGATCTGCGAGCCCAGGTGGCGTTCCGACGCGAGCGCGCCGCTCATGATCACCGCCCTGCCGGGACTTAAGCGCGACATGATCGACGCGGGGGAACGATCGCTGTGGCGCTACCGGGCGGCTCTGCCGGTTGACGTGCCCGACCCGATCTCCATGGGCGAGGGCCTGACGCCGCTCGTCTCCCGCGGCTGGCGCGGCGCGTCTGCCCTGTTCAAGCTCGAGTGGTTTTCGCCGACCGGGAGCTTCAAGGATCGCGGCGCGTCGGTGATGGTCTCGATCCTCCGCGCCCAGGGCGTGACGCGACTTCTCGAGGACAGCTCCGGCAACGGCGGCGCGGCGATTGCGGCTTATGCGGCGGCCGGCGGGATGGCGGCGAAGATTCTCGTTCCCGCCTCGACGCCGCGCGACAAGACGGTGCAGATGCGCGCCTACGGCGCCGAGGTCGAGCTCATTGCCGGAACGCGTCAGGACGTGAGCGACGCCGCAGTGCGGCAAGCCGCTCAGATTTTCTATGCCGGCCACAACTGGCAGCCGTTCTTCCTGCAGGGAACGAAGACGCTGGCCTATGAGCTGTGGGAGGATCTCAAGTTCAACGCGCCCGACAATGTCATCATCCCGACCGGCGCGGGCAGCAACATCATGGGCTGCGACATCGGCTTCAGCGAGCTTCTCCGCCGCGGCGAGATCGCGCGCCGGCCCCGATTGTTCGCGGCGCAGCCCATAAATTGCGCGCCCCTGCACGCAAGCTTCGAGGTCGGGCTCCACGATCATACGCCAGTCGAGGTTCGTCCAACGATCGCGGAGGGCGCGTCGATCGCGAGCCCCGTGCGGGCCCGCGAAGTCCTGGCCGCCTTGCGGCGTTCCGGCGGCGCGACCGTCGCCGTCTCGGAAGCCGAGATCGAAGCGGCTCTCATCGAACTCGGCCGGATCGGCCTCTATGTCGAGCCGACCTCGGCCCTCGCCGCCGCCGCTTTCACAAAGCTGCTCGAACGCGGCCTCATTCACGCCGCTCAGACGACCGTGGTCGTGCTCACCGGCTCCGGCCTGAAGGCGACGCGGCGAGTGGGCGAGCTCCTCGTCGCCCGGCCGCCGTAGCAAGCCGCCGGCTATTCCTTGTAGCCGGGCCAGCCGAAATGGCGGCGCAACTGCTGCTCGGCGACCTCGTCCGTCATCGCCAGCGGGTCCCAGGCCGGGGCTGACTTCACCTGATCGCGCGTGACATTCAGCCTGACCTGACGATCGATCCAGTCGATGCCGGTCACGGCGTAGGGCGCCAACTGGACGGCCTTGCCCGGCCACCAGCTCCTCGTCGCGATGACGAGATAGCGAATGTTCCAGCTGGCGTCGTCGGCGAGCAAATTCTCGACATGGCCAAGCTCGCCGTCAGAGGCCTGGACGTGGAGTCCCTCGACCGAAGCGGCGCCGCGCAGATGCGGATCGCCTCCGGCGCCGATCCCGCTGTCCGCCCCGGCTTCGGCGACGATGGCGTTTTCGCCAAGATTTGTCGCGCCCCAGCCGGCGTCAAACCCGTAATAGTCGTACAGGAGCGCCTGCATATCCTTCGTCACCGGGTCATCTTCGCGCGCCTCCGGACTCGCCTCGACCTGCTGCCTGGTCAGATTGACGGACACTTCGAGCGAATCGCCCGGGCTCATCATCGGCAACCGCGGCTTTGGCGGAATCTCCAGCGGGGCGATCGCCGACGGGTGGATCAACACCTTGCGGCCCGGCAGCCAATCGCCGGTGTCGACCACCATCCAGCGGATCTTCCAGCTCCGGTCGTCGAACAGGAAGTCCTTGACGGCGCCGATGCGGCCGTCGCTCGCCGCGATCGGGCTGCCTTGCAGACCACTAACGGCAAACAGCATGGCGCAATCCCTCGTCGATGCTTTCAGTCGGGAAAGAATTGGCGCCGCCCCGCTCCCCGGCGCATCCCGGCTTGAATGAAATCGTCGTTGGAGGGCCATACTGCCGCGCCATCGCGATGCGCGCCGCCTCCTCCGGCGATGGGTGGGTTCTTGGCGCCTGGTTCTTTCGCGTCGTAAGCGATCGGACCCGTTCGCGCCGCGCCCGGCGTCGGAAGATGGGCGCGGTCCATCCTGTCGTCGCTGCTCATGCCGTGGGTCCTCTCGGAGATATCCCGGTTCGCGTGAACCTTCCCGGCGCGGCCGTTGCCGTTCGCAGGATAGCAATGCCTGACGAGCGAGCGCCGCGCAACCTCGCGGCGTTGCCCTAAGCGAATGTCCGCCACAATGATGCCTTCCCCATTGAAGCTTTAGGGTCGGACCGCTGAAATAGCCCTCAAGGCGGGGCGATCCGGGACAGGTTTCCGTGCTAACCTCGGCCGCGGCCAAGACACTGCATGAGCGAAACCCGGAAACTTGCGGCGATTCTCGTCGCCGATGTCGTCGGCTACAGCCGGCTCGCGGGAGCGGACGAGGATCGCATTCTGGCGCGCTTGCGGGCGCTTCGCAGCGACCTGATCGATCCGACGATCGCCGTCCACCGCGGCCGGATCGTCAAGCGCACCGGCGACGGCTCGATCGTCGAGTTTCGCAGCGTGGTTGACGCCGTGCGCTGCGCGATCGAAGTGCAGCACGCCATGGTCGAACGCAACGCCGGCGTCGCGCCGGACAAGCGCATCGAGTTTCGCATCGGCGTTCATCTCGGCGATGTGGTCGAGGAGGCGGACGGCGACCTGATGGGCGACGGCGTCAACATCGCCGCGCGCCTCGAGGGGATCGCCGCGCCCGGGGCGATCTGCCTTTCCGAGGACGCCTATCGCCAGGTCAAGGGCCGGCTCGATCTTGCCGTAACCGACCTCGGCCCGACCCAGCTCAAGAACATCGCCGAACCGATTCGCGCCTATTCGCTGCAGGTCGGCGTCCCCGCGCAGGCGAAGCCCAACCCGCAAGGCGAGCCTTTGGCGGCCATGGCGCGCGGCCCGGGGCGATTGAGCGCGCCCGCCGCGGCGCTCGTCGTCGCGCTTGTCGCGGCCGGCGCCTACGCCTGGCATGCGGGCCTCGCGCCGCGGCTCTTCGGCGCCTCCGTCGCCGAGGACAAGCTCAAGACCGCGCCGCGCCTCTCGATCGTCGTGCTGCCGTTCGAGAACCTCAGCGGCGATCCGGAGCAGGAGTATTTCGCCGACGGCATTACCGACGATCTGACGACCGACCTCTCGCAAGTTCCCGACGCCTTCGTGATCGCCCGCAACACTGCCTTCACCTACAAGGGCAAGGCGGTCGACGCGAAGGAGATCGGCCGCGAACTCGGCGTGCGCTATCTGCTCGAAGGCAGCGTGCGCCGACTCGGCGAGGCGGTCGAGGTCAACGCGCAGCTCATCTCGACCGAAACCGGCGCGCATGTCTGGGCCGATCGGTTCGCCGGCGAGCGCGGCAAGCTCGGCGAATTGCAGGCCGGGTTCGTTGCCCGGCTGGCGAATTCCCTCGACGTCGAGCTTGTCAAGGCTGAAGCCTCGCGCACGATGCGCGAGCGGCCGGACAATCCCGACGCCGTCGATTTCTGGATGCGCGGCACGGCGATATTGGCGTCGGGCAATTTCAATAAGTCCGCCTCGGACGACGCCGAAAAGTTGTTTGAGCGCGCCCACGCGCTCGATCCGAAATATGAGCCGGCGATGACCTTCCTTGCGATTGTCCTGGCCGTGCGGGCAGACAATCGCTGGAGCGAAGACCGGGCGGGCGATATCGCGCGCGCCGAAGACTTGCTCGGCTCGGCGTCGGCGCTTCAGCCTGACTCTACGTGGGTCCATTGGGCGAAGGGGTATATTCACGCCATCAAAGGTGAATGGAGGCCGGCGCTCACCGAGACCGAAATGGCGATCGCCGACGACCGCAACAACCCGAGGGCTTACGCGAATGCCGGACTCTACAAAATGAATCTCGGCCGCAGCCAGGACGGGATCGCCGACATCGAAACGGCGCTTCGTTTGGACCCGCATTCCACCGATGCGCCGCTTTGGCAGAGCCGCCTTTGTTACCTCCGAGCCCATCTGGGTCAGTGGGAAAAGGCGATCGAGCAATGCGAGAAGGCGGTCGCGGCCAATCCTCACGACAATGGGTCGCTCGCCGACCTCGCCGCCGCCTACGCCTTGGCGGGCCACGACAAGGAGGCGAAAGAAACCGCGGCCGGATTGCGCGCGCGCGCCCCAAAATTCTTGCAGGACATCCATAAATATACGGACGCCAGCGACGATCCGACATACCAGGCGGAAATAGCGCGCCTCATCGAAGGCTTGCGCAAGGCGTGGCTGCCCGAGGGTGGGAAACCCGAGAATTGAATTGTCGGCGCGCCAAAAGACGAAGGCGCGATGGCGAACGCGCAAATCTGACTTTTTTCGAAATGACCGCCAGCCTCGCCCTCGTCGCGATTCCCCGACCTCGGTCCGATCTCGGCGTCGCGGTTGACGCCTTGCGTCCGACCGGCCTATAAGCCCGCCCCAGCACGGCTGGGCCTTAAACCCGGCCCGTTTATTTTTTGACCGGCGCCGTCCCGCGCCGCGCAGGGACATGAAAGTCGATGGCCAACACCAAGTCGGCGCAGAAGGCGGCCCGCCAGACGGTTCGCCGCACCGCGGTCAACAAGTCGCGCCGCAGCGAGATGCGCACCTATGTCCGCAAGGTCGAGGAGGCGATCGCCTCCAAGGATCCGAAGGGCGCGGCCGAGGCGCTGCACGCGGCCGAACCCAAGCTTGCGCGCGCGGCGCAAAAGGGCATCGTGCACAAGAACGCCGCGTCGCGAAAAATCTCGCGCCTTGCCAAGCGGGTCAAAGCCCTCGCCGGCTGATTGGTTCGGCTGACGGGCGCCTTCGGCCGGCGCCGCCCCCGCAATGACCGGCATCCCTCCCGACCGGCTCAGCGTCGACCCGGCGAATCCCTTTTACGATGAGGCCGCGCTCGCGCGCGGCGTCGGCGTCCGGTTCCGCGGCGTCGAGCGGCGCGACGTCGAGGAATATTGCGCGAGCGAGGGATGGATCCGGGCGGCCGCCGGCAAGGCGCTCGACCGCCGGGGCCAGCCGCTGGTGATCAAGATGACCGGAACGGTCGAGCCCTATTTCTTGACGCCGGCCGCAGAAAATGCGAGACCTGTCGATCCGCTTGACGGCGAGTTGGATGCAAGCGAGTGTGATGAAGGCCGCAAGGGATATCAGCGAGGTTCTCGTAATCTTTGGCCAGGCGGCGGTTTCGGCCGATTCAGAAAAGGTCCGTTCGACAACCCAACGACGCGGCAGGACGATAAATCCTGAACTGTCGTCGGGACATTTGCCGATCTCCACCCGCAGCGGCGGCTGCGCGGCGACGGCGTGTTGGACCTGGCGGGCGTTGTAGCCGCCATCGGCCCAGACGAGTTCGAGCCAATTGAAGCGCTGGCGGATGCGGTCAAACACCAGCAGCTCGTCCGGTCCTGAATGGCGGCGGAGTGAACCGCCACCCGCAGGGGCAAGCCTTCGGTATCGACCAGAGCGTGGATCTTGCGCCCCTTCGCCTGTACGGCGTCATAACCCACTGCGTCTGCTTCATCTTTCGCGCATCCCCCTTTCGGCCAGCTTGAGCGAACTGGCTGTCGATGATGCCCTCGCTGAGCGCTCGCCTCCCGCCCCAGCCGTTCGCGCAGCGCCGCGCGCAGGTCCTCCCAGATCGCCTCCCACACGCCCTGCCGCTGGAAGACGCGGAAGATGTTGTAGACCGTCGAGCGCGGCGGGAACACCCCGCGCGGCAAATGGCGCACGGGCAACCGATGAGCAGAAGATAGAAAATCGCGTTCATCGCCGAGCGCATATCGGTCAGGCGCGGCCATCCGCCCGGCTTCGCCGGCGGGATCAGAGCAGCAGAGCAATCCCATTCCGCATCGCTTTTATCGCTCGACAGACAATCCCCAGCTTGATGACATCCGATTCTATCAGTGTCCGTCCACTCCCAATCATCCTCAAAATGCAGTTGGCGCGGTGAATCATTGCTTCGTTGACGACTTCTGAGACGCCTTAGACACCGGCAAGCGCCGGCTCTACGGCACTGCATCCGGAGCATCCCCCATGCGCAGCGAAGCCACATGATGGCTTCCGTCAAGAAGAAAAATACGAAGCCCGAGATTGTCGTCCGGCGTTTTCTGCATCGAAGTGGGCTACGCTTTATTCTACACGACAAGCGATTGCCGGGCACCCCGGACCTCGTGTTTCCAAGCCCTCGCACGGTTCTTTTCATTCATGGATGCTTCTGGCATCGCTGTCCACATTGCCCGGTCCGGAAACAGGAGGTACGCTCAAATCTCGGCTATTGGCTTCCGAAACTTGAGCGCAATCAAGCGCGAGACGCGAGAGCGCAAGCGGAGCTAGCCGCCGCCGGCTGGCGGGTGCTCGTCATATGGGAGTGCCAAATTGCAGATAGAATGCTCTTGAGCGAAATCGCCGCGACCGTTAAGCAACGACGTGCTAAGGCGGGTCAATCGTGAGTCTCAATAATTTCCTTGCACCTCCTCTCACACCAACCAATCATCGCTTGCTCAGTCGCGGCCGATAATGCGGGAGGGGCAACGAGCTTGGCAATCCGCAGCCGATCAAAGATGATTCCGGCACGTGTCGCAGTCTCTCTCCAAGAATTGCCCTCCTCGTGATGAAACGGCACCGCAAATCCCTTCAAAGGGGTCGAGTGCCAGTCGATATGCCGTCGCCACATATCGAGGCTGACACCATCGCGCTTGTCGCGCCAGTCCGTTTCCAATGGCACATTGCGCGAGGATGATCGCTTGACTTCCTCTTGCATCCCCGAAGGTTCGCCAACCGATTAAATCGACACCATCGTCTCCGCCGGCTTGCTTCTCCAAATCCCGCGTCCCGATAATTTCTCCCAACTCCTTTACGGCATATTCAAGCGCAGCTGGAAATGCGCCAGGGACCGGTTTCCGCCGCGGCGCTCCTATTCGGATGACGGGGCAGCCTAAATATTTTTCGACTGCTCTTGATGCCAACGTCTCAAATAGCTCAGCGGGCCTGTTGGCGCTGCCGCCGACAAATTTCAGCTCCACCGTAGCTCTGATTGAGGGATGTGAACAGCATGAAGCTATACGGAAGGTATTTTTCCATGATCCGATTCGCGCATAGCCCAAGCCGTCCCGTCGAAACGGATAGGACGCACCAATGGCTGTGCTGCGCGCGCGCAGCGTATGATTGATACCAGCCAGCAGCCCGTCCGCGTCGTCGAAATCCGCTTCGGAAAATACGTCAATGATGGCGGCGTCCGAGATGCGGTCCGCGTTCTGTGTCATGAGGCTGGCTTCAAGCCAATCCACAAGAGAAACCGCATCCTGTGATGCTGGGAGCGTAATCATTCGCCCTTCGCCACGCTTGGAAAGTTTTTCAATATTTCAGCGAGGGTGTCCCGGCATCTCGCGAGAGCTTCCATTACCTCCTTGCTTCTTTTATGACGTATCGAAAGTGGCAGCGCTTGGTCCAGGTTGTAACTTGCAGCACTCAGGTTCTCTAACGCAACTTTCGTTCCTCGCCACCCGATATCTCGAACGCATAATCCAGGTCGTTGCTGGAGCGCAGCACGTCGAGCGCTCGGTCGTGTGCCATGACGACACCGAGCTTTCTCAGCTCGCGCGATTCACGCAACACCGGCTTGTGGCCCTCAGTGCCAAACGCCCATTCAAAAAATTCCTTCACGCTCTCGGCACTGCTCCTGGGAACCGGCTTTGCGAGTTCCTTTTCCGATTTGTCGAGTTCAAGGCCGATGAAGGTCCGGATATTTGGGTCAGACAGCGAGCGGCGCAAAACCCCAAACGCCTCTTCCGCGAATGAGGTGTCGATTGCCATTTGGTCGCGGGCCTGCCGCACTAAGGTGAACGCGATGTAGTGCTCTCGCACCGTCGGGGACCGACTACCGATGATGCGCGCAATCTGCGGGAACGTGAGTTCGGTATCCTCCACAAGTTGGCAGATGTATCTTGCTTTTTGATACGGCCGCCACTGCATCACTCCTGTGATGTGACGGAATCCGAGGTAAGGGGTGACCTCGTTGCGTTGCGCGTATTCAAGAATAGGAACGACCATTACGCGTTTCCGTCTGCTTTGCGCTATCTCCTCCCACTGATTGCGCAGCTCCTTGGTCGCGGCATTCGGATTTTGCAACAGCTGAAGTGCCGCAAGGCGCCGATTGCCTTCAACAATCGTCCACGATCTTCCGCCTTTGTCTTTGACTGCGACCAGGGGCTCTTCCGAGAAATATCCGTTGTCGGCAATCGAGCGCCCCAAATCCTGCAGCTCATACTCTCTCGCGAGTTCAGCCAAGAGTTCAGCTTGCGACGCGTTCTCCATGCCCTCTTTCAAACGCGGATTGCGCGGATCAAGGCGTAGTTGGGCTAGCTCGATCCACTGCACCTCTTTTCGGTCAGCCTCCGGGGGCTGCCCGATCGTCGAAGTCGCCTTTGCCATGACAGCGTCCGTTCTGCTATCGCGCAGCAGGTCCCAACCCGGTCCCGGGATGGTCCTTATGTTGGCCGATTATATGCAGATATTGCCGGTCTAGGGAGCGTACCCGAGTCGGCTTCGGTACGGACTTCCGACGCGAAATGGCCAATCTGCAGGGCATCTTTGAGTTTGGTTTTTCCTCGAGCGAGGCAATGATGGCTCGCCCAATCACCTCAGCAAGCAGCGGCGGCACTGCGTTCCCGATTTGGCGCTGCCGTTCGGCCCGTGTGCCCGCCACAAAGATACCACTCGGAAACGTCTGCAGCCGAAGCATCTCAGAGGTTCTCAGTTGACGATTGCACCAGTGAAAAGGCCCAGCGTTCTGCGCTGGCTGCGCCGGAATGGTCCACGCGGGCTGGTTCTTGGCGAGCTTAAGAAGAAATGACCAATATTTGGTTCTCCATCCGAAAAGTCGTTCGCCGCCGCCGCGGTCGGTGTGCCAAAGATAATTCTTTCCTTCGGGAATAGAGGGAAGAAGCTTCGCCCATCGCCCCTTCATTGCGAGGTCGCCTCGATTCTCCTTCCCGAGAGAGCCAATTGCCTCCCAGCACGTAACGTAGTTGTCCGCGTGGGTCGCCTCCGGGAACTGGAAGTCCCCTCCCATCACGGAACGCTACGACGAATAGGCGTCGCCGCTTCTGCGGTACCCCATAATCGGCGGCATTGAGGATTTTCCACGTCGGGCGATAGTTGGTACCGAACAACGCATTCATCTCTCGAAACCGCCCAAGAAGAAAGGGCAATCCCTCGCGTCGGAAGCCTTCGACATTTTCAATCAGGACGGAACGTGGCGTCACATAGCCGACGATGTCCATGAGGTTGTGAAGGGCCGAAGCCCGCGGATCGCGCAGTCGGCGCAAACCGTTCGGCGACCAATTCGCGGACTTTGAGAAAGGCTGGCAGGGCGGCCCGGCCGAGACTAGATCGACCTCCTTGCATCTGCGGAGCTTCGCGGCCCCAAGAATTTCCGATGGGGCCGTAGTCTCGACATCTCCCTCAAAGACCTTCCACTGGTGATTGGTCCGCAGGGTCTCGCAACAGACTAAGTCGCGCTCGACTGCGAGTGCGATCCGGAACCCCGCTGCCTCAAGGCCGATGTCAAGCCCACCGGCACCGGAAAAGAGCCCAATCGCTCTCGGTCTTCTGTGGCTGCTCACGCGGTTCCCAATTCGGCGCTCAATTCGCGGTGCGCGGAGTCAATCCGAGATCAGGAAGGCAGTCAAGGACTAGTTGTTGGTCGGCCGCGCCGGGCGTGTTCGGCCCCTCTCGTAGTAGGGCGCGAAAATCAGGCTAAGGAGCGTGGCTACAATTCCAAGCCTGCTGCTGACGGAAACTGACAGTTCGCGCGGGTAAGGGTGTCCCGGTCAAACCCGGAGCACTTCCCATGCGCAATGTCGGTTTCATTCTGGTCTATGTCGAGAACGTCGCGGCGAGCAAGGCCTTCTACGCTTCGATCCTCGGCCGCCCGGCGATCGAATCCTCCCCCACCTTCGTCATGTTTCCCGCCGCGCCCGGCCTCATGCTCGGTTTATGGCGGCGCGACGGCGTGAAACCGGCGGCCTCGGCGGCCGGCGGCGGCGAGATCGCTTTTCCTGTGGATAACCCAGCGGAAGTCGACGCAACCTTCGCCGACTGGCGCGGGCGCGGCGTCAGAATAGCGCTCGAGCCGACAAGCATGGATTTCGGCTACACCTTCGTCGCGCTCGATCCGGACGGGCAGCGCCTGCGCGTCTTTGCCCCGACGCCGAACTGACGTAACGGAATGGGCGGCGGCTGCGGCGACGGCCGCCCAAGCCGAGGCCTCGGCGCGAGGGCGCGATCGGCGCCAAGCGTCGGGGACTGAGAAACCGAATTATCGACATTATCTTTCCGAAAAACTGAATCTGCGCTATCTTTGCCAATCCGCCGGGCCAAGCGCCGGCGGGCTCGAGAGGGCAAATGGCGAGAGAAAGATTTTTTGTGGCCAGGGGTCGCCGCAACCCACGGAAAAGCCTCGATCCGGCCAAGCGAATCCAAGGAAATCCTCGGCTTTTCTTTTGGATTGTCTTGGCCTCGGCTTGGCCTGGCTTGGGCCGGCTTGGCAAGATTTGGGGGAAAGCTTGGCCGAGGAGGCCTTCCCCCGCCCGCTCGCGGTCAGAGCCCCTCGAACAGCGCCGTCGACAGATAGCGCTCGGCGAACGAGGGGATGATGATCACGATCGTCTTGCCCGTGTTTTCCGGCCGGCGGCCGACGTCGATCGCGGCGGCGACGGCGGCGCCGGAGGAAATGCCGACCGGGATGCCCTCGATCCGCGCCACCAGTCGGGCCGTGTCGAAAGAGGTCTGATTGCCGACGGCGACGATCTCGTCGATCACGCTGCGGTCGAGGATCGCCGGAATGAAGCCGGCGCCGATCCCCTGGATCTTGTGCGGGCCCGGAGCGCCGCCGGCAAGAACGGGCGAGTCTTCGGGTTCGACCGCGACCATGCGGACGCTCGGCTTGCGGGCCTTCAGAACCTCGCCGACCCCGGTGATGGTCCCGCCGGTGCCGACTCCGGAAACAACGATGTCGACCTCGCCCTGGGTGTCGTTCCAGATTTCCTCCGCCGTTGTGCGGCGGTGGATTTCCGGATTGGCGGGATTCTCGAATTGTTGGGGCATAACCGCGCCGGGCGTCTCATTGACGATCTCGTTCGCCTTGGCGATCGAGCCTTTCATGCCTTGCGCGGCGGGAGTGAGGACCAGTTCGGCCCCGAGCAGGGCCAGCATCTTGCGGCGCTCGACCGACATCGATTCGGGCATCACCAGGATCAATCGGTAGCCGCGCGCCGCGGCCACGAAGGCGAGCGCAATGCCGGTGTTGCCGGAAGTCGGCTCGACCAGAACGCCGCGTCCGGGCGAAATCTTGCCTTGCGCCTCGAGGGCGTCGATCATCGCGACGCCGATGCGGTCCTTGACGCTGGAGATCGGATTGAAGAACTCGAGTTTGGCCAGGAGATGGGCGACGACGCCCTTCTCCTTGGCGATCCGATTCATGCTTACGAGCGGCGTATCGCCAATCGTGTCAGTGATCGATGCATAGATCTTCCCGCGGCCTGGCGTTCGCCGCGCGGCGCCTGCATCTGTCATTTGACCGCTACTCCAAAATGTTCGCCGGGCCCGCGCCTTGGGGCGCGGGCCGACGATAGCATTTTATGCGGAACGAAACTATGGAACGCCGCAAGTACCGCGGTCAGATCGCAAAATCTCCTGCCGCCTTCTCGTCGTCGAGCACATGCGCTTTCTCCGCCGTGTCGCACATCTGCTCGACGGTGATCGAATCGAGATTGGCGAGAAAGGTTTCGCCCGCCTTCCGCACCGCCGGATCGATCACCCGCTCGAGCAGAACCGAGTTGGCGCCGAGATCCTCCGGATCGGCGGTGCTGAGCGACATCGCGGTGCGCACGATCTCGCCCACCGTGATGCGCCGGCGCTCGCGCGCCAGCTCGTAGCCGCCCCGAGGTCCGCGCACGCCCTTCAGAATCTTGGCGTGAACCAGTCCCTGAAGCAACGTCTCCAGGTGGCGGGGGGGCAACTTATGACGAGCAGCCAAAGCTTTGGCCGCAACCGGCGCCGAGCGCGAATGCAACGCGACATCGACAACGGCCGCGATGGCGAGAACGCTCCGTCGCGATAACAAGTTCATTTCGTACCTCCTACGATGAGCGCCCTGTGGAACCGAATCCATTTGAGCCACGGACGCTCGGCGTGAGCCGCTCGCTCGCAATCAGAGCGATGCGTTCCACTGAAGAAACGACGAGTTGCGCTATCCGCGCACCCCGCCGAACGGCAAAGGGCTTGGTTCCAAAATTGATCAGGATGACGCCAATCTCGCCGCGATAGTCAGCGT
This sequence comes from uncultured Alphaproteobacteria bacterium, assembly GCA_963749715.1. GTDB lineage: Bacteria > Pseudomonadota > Alphaproteobacteria > Rhizobiales > Beijerinckiaceae > Roseiarcus. Next base: position 373,979 of record CAVVNR010000001.1, on the reverse strand, counting down.
CGATCGTCCCCGGACTGTTGAGGACCGTCACCCCCTCGGTCAGAGCCAGCCCCGATCGGGGCCGGATCTGCGCTTCAAATCCCTTCGGCAACTCGATCGCCAACCCGGTCGCGATCAACTCGCGCGACCCAGGGGCCAAAACAACGCCGTCGCCCGCCGGCACGGCGGCCACGAGATCCATCCCCGCCGCATCTTCACTCTCATACGCCGGCAATTGCAACCCCTCGGCATGCGGGAATCGCCTGTAAACAATAGAAATCATTGGCGTCTCGCCAACTCGAGGGCAAGGCGGCGGACGATCCCCTCGGCGACCTCGGCCTTGCTCATCGGCGGCCAGGACTCGGCGCTTCGCGCGTCGATGACTTCGACCTGGTTGGTCTCGCCCCCGAATGTCGAAGTCCCTTCGGCGACACTATTGGCGATGATCAGATCGCAACCCTTGCGCCGCAACTTGGCCTTCGCATTGGCCATGACGTTTTCGGTTTCGGCGGCGAAGCCTATCACAACAGCCGGCCGCATTGTCGTCTTCTTCGAAACTTCCGCAAGTATATCGGGGTTTTCCACCAAGCGGAGGGTCGGAGACTCATGGGCTCCTTTTTTGATCTTCTGACGGGCGACGTTCTCGGTCCGCCAATCCGCCACAGCCGCCGCGGCAATGAACGCGTCGGCGGGCAGCGCGGCCTCAACCGCGTCCCGCATCTCGAGGGCGGAACTGACATGAATGACCTCAGCTCCGGCGGGATCGGATAGGCTGACCGGCCCGGTGATGAGCGTGACCCTTGCGCCCGCGCCAATCGCAGATTGCGCAATTGCATGCCCTTGCCGCCCGGAAGACCGATTTCCGATGAACCGGACCGGGTCGATGGGCTCATAAGTCGGCCCTGAGGTCACAATGATATGCCGCCCGCTGAGCGGGCCCGAATCAGTGGAGACCGATTCGGACGGGTCGTCGATCGTGGTTCCGGCCGCCAGGGCCTGTTCGATTGCCTGGACGATTGCCGACGGTTCGGCCATACGGCCCGGGCCGAACTCCCCGCAGGCCATCGGCCCCGTTTCGGGGCCGACGAACAGGACGCCGTCGCCCGTCAGGCGATCGAGGTTGCGGCGGGTCGCCGGGTGCAACCACATGCGGACGTTCATCGCTGGGGCCGCCAGCACCCGCTTGTCGGTCGCCAGCAAAAGTGTGGTCGCCAAATCATCGGCGAGCCCGGCGGCCATCCGGGCGAGTATGTTCGCGCTCGCCGGCGCGACGACCACGAGATCGGCGGCGCGCGACAATTCGATGTGGCCGATCGCCGCTTCGTCAGTCAGGCTGAACAGGTCATCGCGAATCGGCTGTCCGCTTAGCGTCGCCGCCGAAAGAGGGGAAATGAATTGCCGCGCGGCAACGGTCATGACGACGCGAACCGACGCGCCGCGGTCTCTCAGCCGTCGGATCAACTCCAGCGCCTTGTAGGCCGCGATTCCCCCGCTGATGATCAGGAGAATACGGGCGCGCGACAGCGGTATGGCGGTCATGGACAATGGCCCGGGCTTAGCGAAGTCCGCGGCAGCGGGCCTGCGCCCGCGACGCTGCGGAAACTCTTGAGACAGTGCGCGAAACGTCCATCTGCGCTTTGGTCCGCTTCTGCCCCCCGGCCGGCGGTTTAGTCGGCGGCGATTCTAGTGCCACCGACGATACCAGAGGATTGGCACGAGCGTTAATGAAATTGCAATTACCACAATTGTGGTGTTGGCGATGCGTGATTGCGGCGGCTGGTTGTAGAGGCGCTTCCCATCCCGTCGCGCAGCCGCGTCTAAGCGTTTGGCGATGTCATCGAGGCGCAGCGCAGCGTCGAGGCGTCAGGAGCCCGCATCGAGATTTGATCGCCAGCGCGGGAGTCGATCGGCTCGCCGATTGCGAGCAGCGCCTGGGCAGAGACGAGGAACTCTGCCTTGCGGCTCACCGGTGATACAACAAGAAGACTACGACAGATACGAAAGCGGCGAATCCCAAAACATATATAACGGATCTGGACAAACTATGCTCCGCATCGATAACCGTCGCAGCCGCCTCCGTTTCGAGCCGGGCCGCGATTTTCTCCAAATGTCGCGGAGCATCGGCGAGAAAGACGACGAGAGACGATAGTCCGCGGCTCACATCCTCGAGCCGGCCCAGCGGACCAAGGTTTTCCGCAATCCAGGAGCCCACGATCGGCTCGGCGGTCGACCACATGTTGAGTTGGGGATCGAGTTTTCGCGCCACCCCTTCGACCACGACCATCGTTTTCTGCAACATGACCAGCTCGATTCTGGTGGTCATATCGAACAGCGCCGTGATTTCGAATAATAGCGTCAAGAGCTTCGCCATCGAGATTTGATCGGCGGTGCGGGAGTGAATCGGTTCGCCGATGGCGCGGATCGCCTGGGCGAAATCTTCAACCCGATAAGTGCGTGGCACGTAGCCGGCCTCGAAATGAACTTCGGCCACCCTCAGGTAGTCCCGGCGGATAAAGCCGTACAGGATCTCCGCCAGGAACCGGCGTTCCTTCCGCCCGAGCCGGCCCATGATGCCGAAGTCGACGGCGACGATGCGGCCTACGTCGTCGACGAAGAAATTGCCCTGATGCATGTCGGCATGAAAGAAGCCGTCTCGCAGGGCCGTGCGCAGAAAAGTCTGGATCAACGTGCGGGCCATTGCGCGAGGATCAAATCCGAGCTGGGCTAGACGGTCCAGATCGGTCAGCGGGATCCCGTCGATCCATTCCATCGTCATCACTTCGCGGCTGGTGCGGTTCCAGTCGACAGCAGGCGCGCGAACTTCCCGGTCATCTCTGGAATTTTCAGCGAATTCCGACGCTGCGGCGGCCTCGAGCCGGAAGTCCATCTCCATTCGCACCGAGCGGGCGAGGGTCTCGACGACCTGGATGAGCCGCAGGCGGCGGAACTCCGGCGTGAGGCTCTGAGCGAACCGCGCGGCGAAGAACATGTCGGACAGGTCGCGCGCGAACCGCCGTTCGATCCCGGCGCGCAGCACCTTCACCGCGACCGGCCGCGGGCCTTCGTCGGTCTTCACTTGAGCGCGATGGACTTGTGCGATCGAAGCCGCGGCTACGGGCTCGCCGAAGCTCTCGAACAGCGATTCGATCTTCATCCCGAACGAGGCCTCGATGATGGCGACCGCTGTCTCACGGCTCATCGGCGCGACCCGGTCCTGCAGCCGCTCGAGTTCGATGGCGACCTTGCCGCCGACAATGTCCGGACGCGTCGAGAGGAATTGTCCCAGCTTGACGTAGGACGGGCCCAATCGATCGATCGCTCGTGAGAGACCTGCCAAACCATCGCCGTCGCGTTTCGCAATCAGGTTGGCGAACCCGAGCGGCAGCCTCAGCACGGGCGGCAGCAGAGCCGGATCGACGCCGACGAACGCCCCTTCGCGAGCGAAGACGAAAGCCGCGCGCGCCAGCCGCAAGCCGTGGCCGAGCGACGACAGGACGGACATAGATCAGAGCTTCCAGCCCGAGTGGATCGCGACGATCCCCCCGCTCAATCGGGTGAAGTCAACGCGTGCGAAGCCGGCCTCCCCAATCATTTCCGCGAACTGATCGGGAGAGGGAAACTTGCGAATCGATTCGACGAGATAGCGGTAGGGCGCACCATCGCCAGTCACGACCTTGCCCAAGGCCGGGATAGCCGCAAAGGAGTAGGCGTCGTAGATTTGCTCGAATACCGGCAAATCGACGCGCGAGAATTCGAGGCACAGGAATCGCCCGCCACGCTTGAGCACGCGATAGGCCTCGCTCAGAGCGGCTTCAATCCGCGGCACGTTGCGGATGCCGAACGCGATCGTATAGGCGTCGAAGCGCGAATCGGGCAAGGGAAGCGCCTCCGCGTTGGCTTCGACGAATGTCAGCCGGCTCGCGGTTGAGCGCATGGCGGCACGCTCTTCCGCAACCCGCAGCATGTCACCGTTGACGTCGACGAGCGTCACGGTCGTCAGCGGACCGCCCGCATCCGCCACCCGCATCGCGACGTCGCCAGTGCCGCCCCCGACATCGACATGAGCGAACGGTCGCCTCAGCGATGGGCGAATCTTGGCGACGATGGCGTCCTTCCAGGCGCGGTGCAGACCAAATGACATCAGATCGTTCATCACGTCATAACGTCCGGCGACTTTGTGGAACACGGCGTCCACCAGGCCTTGCTTCTCGTCCAGACGAACGGTGCGTCGGCCGAAGTGCGTATCATCGCGCGCGGCAGGCATACGAGGCTCTCCTTGAGGCAGCGAACCTTAGCGCGCCGGGCGCTAAGCGTACACCGACGCCAGTCAGTCCATGCGCACCGGCACGCCAGCCTCCGCCATTCGAGCCTTCGCCTGCCGAATCGTGAATTCGCCGAAATGGAAGATCGACGCCGCCAGCACGGCGTTGGCATGGCCCTGCCGCACTCCGTCGACCAGATGGTCGAGATTGCCGACGCCGCCCGAGGCGATGACCGGAATGGCGACCGCGTCGGCGACTGCGCGGGTCAGTTCGAGGTCAAAGCCCTGTTTCGATCCGTCGCGATCCATCGAGGTCAAAAGGATCTCTCCCGCGCCGAGGGCGGCGACTTCGCGCGCGTATGCGATTGCGTCTATGCCCGTCGCTCGTCGTCCGCCATGGGTGAAGATCTGCCAGCGGGGCGGCGCGCCCGGTGGGGACACGCGCTTGGCGTCGATCGCGACGACGACGCATTGCGCGCCGAACCTCTCCGCCGCGAGGCGCACGATCTCGCGGTCGGCGACTGCGGCCGAATTGATCGAGGCCTTGTCGGCGCCCGCGAGCAGAAGGTTTCGGATGTCGTCGGTGGTGCGGATGCCGCCGCCGACCGTGAGCGGCATGAAACAGACCTCGGCCGTGCGCGTGACGACATCGAGCAGGATGCCGCGATCCTCGTGGCTCGCCGTAATGTCAAGGAAGCACAGCTCATCCGCGCCCGCCTTGTCGTAAGCGACCGCGCTCTCGACCGGGTCGCCTGCGTCGCGCAGATTGACGAAATTGACGCCCTTGACGACACGGCCGTCCTTGACGTCGAGGCAGGGTATGACGCGGGCCTTGAGGGTCACTCGGCGGCGTTCATCAAAGCGGGCAGTTTGATGAAGTCCCAGAAGACTCCCAACATTCTGCCTGCACAGTCGGACGAAGTTACGTCCGCTACAAAAAACAAGCGAGATCCAGAGAACTTGAGAAATCTGTCCGAGACTTCTGAGGCCGATAGCGCGCTTTTGAGGAAGCACACATGGCCATCCAGGGTGTACATTTGCGCTTCTGCGTCGAGCGAATCTGACGAAGTCTCGAAGATCAAGCTCGTTGCCGCTGCCATCGTCGAACACAAGGAGATGTCTTTTCATGTCTTGTCTCCGTCGCCGAATCCGCCCGGCAAATTCTCCGTCCGCACAATTTCACGCGCCGCATCCACAACTTCGGCGCTTGCGCCCTTCCTGTAAAGCATCTGCAGCGCGCGTTGTCGAAGGCGATATTCCTCCGACTGCAATCTGTCGGGATCGCGAAACATGAGCACGAAATAGGCCACAATCGTGACCACCGCAGGAACGGCTCCGGGACCCAGCAGTGCGGCGCGAGTCCACGTCTCGCCCGACGCGACGGCCAAGACAAGCGCCACTGGGGTGACTATCCCGACCAGCCAAAGCAATGGATTGACCGCTGTGCGAACTACCCGCACCGTTTCTACCCGGGACGTCGCCGCCCTTATGAGGGCATCCAGCCTCAAACTCTTCCCCAACCGCTCGAACTTGTCAGGCCCTCCGAGCGGGGAACCCGCAGCATCGCCAGCGCCGCGCGCGGATCGAGCCTGCCGTCATAGAGGGCGCGCCCGACGATGGCGCCGGCCAGGCGGGCGCAATCGGGCTCGGCGAGCCGCCTCACGTCCTCGATCGAAGCAAGGCCTCCCGAGGCGATGACCGGAATGTCCAGAGCGTCGGCGAGTGCGATCGTGTTCTCGAGGTTGAGACCCGCAAGGGCGCCGTCCCGCGCGATGTCGGTATGAATGATCGCGGCCACGCCCGCGTCCTGAAACCGGCGAGCAAGGTCGAGGGCGGAAATATCGGCGGTCTTCGCCCAGCCCTCGATCGCGACCACGCCCTCTCGCGCGTCGACGCCGACGGCGATGCGGCCGGGATAGAGACGCGCCGCCTCCCGGACGAAATCAGGATCGCGCACGGCGGCAGTGCCGATGATGACCCGGGTCACCCCGCTCTCAAGCCAGCCGCGCACGGTCTTCATGTCGCGAATGCCGCCGCCGAGCTGCAGCTTGATGGCGAGATGGGCGAGAATGCCACGGACGGCCTCAGCGTTGACCGGCTCGCCGGCGAACGCGCCATCGAGATCGACGACATGAAGATAATCGAACCCTTGCGCCGCGAAGGTCCGCGCCTGCGCGGCAGGGTCGGCGTTGAACACGGTCGCTCGCGTCATGTCGCCATGGACGAGCCGAACGCACTGGCCGTCCTTGAGGTCAATGGCGGGAAAGAGGATCACGGCCGCCACCTGAGGAAATTGGCGATCAGCGTGAGGCCGAGCGTCTGGCTCTTCTCGGGATGGAACTGCGTCCCGGCGACGTTGCCGCGCGCGACGATCGCCGTCACCCGGCCGCCGTAGTCGGCGGTCGCGACAATGTCGCCGGCGTCGTCGGGGTAGAGTTGGTAGGAGTGGACGAAATAGGCGTGCAATCCGCTCGGGCCGGTCCTGACGCCGGCGAGCAGCGGATGGCCGCGCCCGACGTCGAGCGTATTCCATCCCATGTGCGGAATCTTCAGGCCCGGATCGCGCGGCTTGATCGGCGCGACGTCGCCCGCGATCCAGTTCAGGCCGGCAACGACCTCATGCTCGAGGCCGCGGGTCGCCAGCAATTGCGCGCCGACGCAAATCCCCAAGAACGGCCGCCCCCGCTTGCGCGCGGCCTCTTCCATCGCCTCGACCATGCCGGCGACGCGATCGAGGCCGCGGCGACAGTCGGCGAAAGCGCCGACGCCAGGAAGCACGATATGGTCGGCGGCGAGCACGTCCTCGGGACGCGCGGTGACTTTGATCTCGGCGCTCGAGCCAAACTCGTGCGCGGCGCGCTCGAACGCTTTGCGCGCCGAGTGCAGGTTGCCCGAGCCGTAGTCGATGATGGCGACGCTCATCGCATGGCCTACGCTAAAGCGCCCCCTTGGTGGAGGGCACGCGCTCGACCTGGCGCGGGTCGATCGCAACCGCGCCGCGCAGCGCCCGGGCGACGCCCTTGAAGCAGGACTCGGCGATGTGGTGGCTGTTCAAGCCATGGAGCGTCTCAATGTGCAGGGTGAGCCCGGCATTGCCGGCGAAAGCCTGGAAAAATTCGCGCACCAGCTCGGTATCGAAGGCGCCGATCCGCTCGGTCGGGAACTCGACCTTGAAGAGGAGAAACGGCCGCCCCGACACATCGAGCGCGACTCGCGTCAGCGTTTCGTCCATCGGCAGCAGGCAGTCGGCGTATCGGGTCAGCCCGCGCTTGTCGCCGAGCGCCTTGGCCAACGCCTGGCCCAGGACGATGCCGACGTCCTCGACGGTGTGGTGATCGTCGATGTGACGGTCGCCCTCGGCTCGAATGACAAGGTCGATGAGGGAATGGCGCGCCAGCTGATCGAGCATGTGGTCGAAGAAGCCGACGCCGGTCGAAATGTTGGCCGCGCCCGATCCGTCGAGATCGAGGCCGACCTCGATCGTCGTCTCCTTGGTCTTGCGGGTGATTGCGCCCTTGCGCATGAGGATACCGGAGGCCTTGAGGTCAGTTTGCGCCGGGGTGATAGCAAGCCGCGCGACGCTTGACCATCGCCCGGCAGTCTAATTGTTCTCTGCTGTATGTTGACGCTTCTCCAAGCCGGCGCGAAATCTATCAATGCCGGGCAAAGTCAATCCAAGCTCCAGCCAAATTTTTCCAAGAGAAAAGCTTTAGATTTTCTTGGATTTGCCTCCCGGCCAAGGTCCATGTCGATCCCACCGGCTCCCATGCCGTCTTTCACGGGCCGCGCTTCATCGGCCGCCATGACGAAAACGGAACGATCAGAGATGCGAAAAACGCCGCCTAAAGCCACTCGGCGGCGCCGCTGTGGAAATGCGGACAATGCGGCCGGGTCGCCCGCAGTCCCACAGCAGAACAGAACCAGAAGCTATCGACACGACGGGTGTAAACGATTGCGCAAACGTTTCGACGTGCTATCCTCCGGCAAAGTTCGAGCTTACTTGGTTTCCGGTTCGGCGCACACCATTGGGGAGGCGGCGTGGCGACGATCGCTGACGTTGCGCGACAGGCGGGCGTTTCGGTTTCGACGGTTTCGCACGTCGTCAACCGGACCCGGAGGGTCGCGCCGGCGACCGCACGGACCGTGCAAGCTGCGATCGATCTGATCGGCTATCACCCCAATGTCCTGGCCCGCTCCCTCAAGACGGCCTCGACGCAGTCAGTCGGCATCGCGATGTCAGCGATCACCAACGCCTATTTCATCGACATCATCTGCGCGATCGAGGCCGAGTGCGCCCGCCTCGGCATGATGGTCTTTCTCTCGGACACCCAGGACGACCCTGACCGCGAATTGGCGGTGGTCATCGCGCTTCATCAACGTCGGGTGGACGGCGTCATTCTCGCGCCGAGCGCCGATCCGCAGCGACGCGCGCTTGCCTACCTCAGCAAAGCTCGCTTGCCTTGCGTGCTCGTCGATCGCACTCCTGACCCAGCGTTCGACCAGGTCAGCGTCAACAATCGCGAGGCGATGCAGGCGCTGGTCGAACACGTCGCGGGCATCGGGCATCGGCGCATCGGCTATGTCGGCGGACATCCGGGCTTGCAGACTACTTCGGAGCGCATCGGCGGCTACCGCGACAGCCTTGAACGTCTCGGCCTGACGTTCGATGAGCGCTATCTCGTCACCGGGAACGCTTCGACAGATTCGGCGACAGATGCGACCCACGCGCTGCTGTCGCTCGAACAGCCTCCGAGCGCGATCGTCACCGGCAACAACATGGCGACTGTCGGGGCGATGCGGGCCATCCGCGCGCGCGGATTGAGGGTCCCGCACGACCTTTCGATCGTCGGATTCGATGACTTTGAATGGGCCGACTGCTTCGAGCCGCGTCTCACGCTTGTCGCACAGCCCTGCGAGGAAATCGGCAGGCGGGCGGCAATCCTGCTGATCGAGCGGATCGCCGCGCCGGACGGACCACGGCGATCGCTGCGCCTCGACGCTAGGTTGATCGTGCGCGACTCCTGCGCGAGGCCGCAATGAACGCTCCAGTCCGAAGCGGTTCGGTCCTGCTCGCCATGCGCGGAGTGGTCAAGCGCTTCGGCGGCGTCCAGGCGCTCCGGGGCGTGGATTTCGACCTGCAGCCGGGCGAGATTCATGCGCTGCTCGGCGAAAACGGGGCCGGCAAATCGACGCTGATGAACATTCTTTCTGGGGTGATCCAACCCGACGCGGGCGAAGTGCGGATCGACGGATCGGCCGTGCGGTTCGCCGACCCACGCGCGGCGCAGGCCGCGGGTGTCGCCACGATCTTTCAGGAGCTCGACCTCGTTCCCGGCCTGGACGTCACCGCGAACCTGTTCCTGGGCAGGGAGCCGACACGAGCGGGCGTGCTTGACCGGGCGACGATGCGCCGCGAGGCGCGCTCCCGCCTCGAGGTGGTCGGGGTCGAGATCGACGTCGATCAGCCTGTCGGCGAATTGTCGGTCGGCCGGCGGCAGATCGTCGCCATCGCCAAAGCGCTGACCTACGCCTCGCGCATCCTGGTGATGGACGAACCAACCGCGGCGCTGACGGCGGCGGAGGTCGAGCGGCTCTTCGGCGTGATGCGCGAGATCGCCGGGCGCGGCGTTGGCATCGTCTACATCTCACACAGACTCGAGGAAGTCCCCCGCGTCGCCGACCGAGTGACGGTGCTGCGCGACGGCCAGATCGCGGGAGTTGCGCCCGCGAGCGCGCCGCAATCGGAACTCGTGCGCCTGCTTGTCGGCCGGCCGCTGACAGAGCTCTATCCTCCGCGCAGTGGCGAATTCGGCCGCCCGGTGCTGCGTCTCGCGCGGGCCAGGTTCCGGCCGAAAGCTGCACGCGCCGGCTGGCAGGCGCCGGTCGAGATTTCCCTCGAGGTGCGCGCGGGCGAGATCGTCGGCCTCGCCGGCATCATGGGGGCTGGACGCACCGAACTCCTCAGCGCGCTCTATGGCGCGGCCGGCCCGGGCGCTTGGTCGGGGACGGTCGAGATCGACGGCGAGCCGGCGCATCTCTCCTCGATTCGCGGCGCCCGCGGCGAGGGCCTCGGCCTCGTCACCGACGACAGGCGCGGCAGCGGATTGATGCTGCGCGACAGCGTTGGGCGCAATCTGGTGCTTACGGTGCTGCGCCGGGTCTCGCCTTTCTTCCTGATGTCGCGAGCGCGCGAGGCAGGCCTCGCCCGCGAGGCGATCCGCGGCTTCGACGTGCGCCCCGCGCTGCCCGAGGTCCCCGTCGGCGCGCTCTCTGGCGGCAATCAGCAGAAGGTCGTGCTGGCCAAGGAGGTTCTCGGCGGCCCCCGGCTCTTGCTGCTCGACGAGCCGACGCGCGGCGTGGACGTCGGCGCGAAGGGGGAAATCTACTCCCGGATTCGCGAGCTCGCCGGAAAAGGCCTCGGCGTGCTGATCGCCTCGAGCGAGATGCCCGAGCTTATCGGTCTTTGCGACCGGGTCATTGTGCTCAGACGCGGCCGAACCGTGGCGGAATTCCCGGGCGGCGCGGACGAGCACGAGGTGCTGGCGGCGGCCGAGACGAACGAGGATCAACCGCATGGATGACGCCGCGCCTCTTCGCGACATCTCGTCCGCCCCGGCCGCTTGGCGGCGCATCGACCTCTTCGCCATCGCCGTGCGCTTTCAGAGCGTGATCGGCCTCGTGGTGGTCGTGATCGGCGGCGTGATCTTCTCCCCGCAGCGGCACGGCCACATCTTGTTCCTCGCGCCCGACAACATCGCCAACATCGTGCGGGCCGTATCCGAGACCGGAATCATCGCGGTCGGCATGACCTTCGTCATCATCACAGCCGGAATCGATCTTTCCGTTGGGGCGCTCTTGAGCCTCTCGAGCGTGCTCACCGCGACCATCATGACCACCGCCGGCTTGGGACTGATCCCGACTGTCCTCTTCGTCATCGCCTGCGGCGCGGTCTTCGGCGCGATCCAGGGGGTGATCTCGACCCGCTTCCGGCTCGAGCCGTTTATCGTCACGCTTGCCGGACTCCAGGTCGCGCGCGGGCTTGCGCTCGTCATCTCCAATAACCAGTACATCAACATTTCCTACGGCGAGGGACCCGGACTCGCGCCGCCCGTCTTCGCCATCCTCGGCGACCGGCTCTTCAACAATGTCGTGCCGGTGGCGACGCTGGTCTTCGTCGTCGTCGCGGCCATCGCGACTTTCGCGCTCAACTTCACCCGTTTCGGCCGCTACGTGTTCGCGGTGGGCGGCAACGAGCGCGCGGCGCGGCTCTCGGGCGTCCCAGTGACTTTGGTCAAAGTCTCGGTCTACGGGATCACCGGGCTGGTCTCGGCCATCGCCGGCATTGTTCACGCCGGCCAGTTCAATTTCGGCAGCGCCAACGACGGCACCGGCTATGAACTGACGGCGATCGCCGCTGTCGTCATCGGCGGCACGAGCCTTTTCGGCGGCGCCGGCTCGATGGTCGGCACGGTCGCGGGCGCGGTGATGCTCGGCGCGCTCGCCAACATCCTTCAGCTGAACAACATCAACGCAGCGCTACAGCTGCTCGCGACCGGCGCAATCATCGTGCTCGCCGCGGTTCTTCAGTCTCTCGTCCGTCGCCGCGAGGGATTGGGTCGTTGACCAATGCGCGACGCAATCAGGGACGCGCAGGTCCGGCGATGAGCCGGCGATGCGGTCGCCGCCAGATCAACAACCAAGGGAGAGAGTCATGTTTTTTGCGACAGTCAGTAGACCCTCGGCCTTCGTGCTCGGGGTCGGAGCGTTCGCGCTCCTCGCCGGTACAGCCAACGCTGCGCCCCTCGTCAAGGAATGCGGGAAAGACGGCAAGTTCGTCATCGGCTTCTCGCAAGCCAACAACGCCGAGCCCTATCGGCAGCACGTCAACGATGAGCTGACCGCCGCGGCGGCTAAAGTCCCTCAGTTCACGCTGCAGATCGCCGACGGCGCCGGCAACGTGAATACGCAGACCTCGCAGATGGATAACTTCATCACGCAGAAGGTGGACCTTATCCTCATATCGCCGTTCGAAGCCTCGCCGCTCACTCCAGTCGTCGCGCGCGCGATGAAGGCAGGAATCCCCGTCATCGAGCTGGACCGCAAAACAGTCGGCGATCCAGGCAAGGACTACACAGCCTTCATCGGCGGCGATAACTTCAAGATCGCCCAGGAGGCCGGCAAATATGTCGCGGGCACGCTCCTGCCCGACGGCGGCGAGGTCGCGGTGCTCGAAGGCTTGCCCAGTTCGACTCCGGCGGTCGAGCGGTTGAACGGCTTCAAGGACGGCGTCAAGGCCAACGCCAAGATCATGGTCGTGGCGGAGCAGGCGGCCGACTGGCTGCCGGACAAGGCGCAGACCGCCTTCGCCGCGATGCTGCAGGCCCATCCGAACATCAAGGCGCTCTACGCCAGCAACGACATGATGGCGGCGGGCGCGCGCCTGGCGGCGAAAGGCGCGGGCAAGAAGGACGGCGACATCAAGATCCTCGGCACAGACGGCCTTCCCGGACCGGCAGGCGGCATTCGCGCCGTGGCCGAGGGCGAATGGTCGGCGACGTTCACCTATCCGACCGGCGGCCCACAGGCGATCGACATGGCGAAGGCGATCTTGTTGGATTGCGCCGAGAGCGTAGCGATGACGGTCACTGTGCCGACGACCGCGATCACGCCCGACAACGCCAAGTCGATGATGGGCAAATAGCGAGATTGTTCCTAAACGCCGCGGCCGACGGAAAGGCGGCCGCGGCGTCGTCAACGAACGCAAAATGGACTGCGCGAAGAATGGAAAGCCCAGTTTAGGCTCAGTTGGCGGTGGTGGCTCGCCAGGCCCGGAAGACTTCGTCTCTGCACGGTTTGGTCACGCGCTCATCGCGCGACGTCTGATAACGACGCCAATGCTTCCTTTCGGGCGGAATGCCGGTGGTTTCTGCGGAAAGCGCGCCTCAAATTGAGGAGCCGGCTCCGCGGTAGAAAGAAGGTGGCGGAGAGCCCAGGTCAACGTGTGTTCGGCCGTTTCGGCGGCCTACGCCAGAGCTTGGCGGCGTCGCGCGACGACGATGCTCAAGCCGGCCCTGAGCTTGTGGCACGCACTCTTTCGCAAATTGCTTCATCAATCGCGGGCGGTCGTCAACGGTCTTTGCGCTTTTCAGCCTTTGCCTGAGAGCGCTTCGCTGCCAAAGGCAAAAACTTTGACCCCTGGCGACGATCTTGTCGTGATCCTGGCGGGTTACGCCGACAAGATGGACCGTTTCTTCCATTCCAATCCGGGTTTCCGCTCTCGTGTAGCCCATCACATCGACTTTCCCGACTATGCCGACGCCGATCTCATGGCGATCGGGGAGAAGATGCTCGCTTCGCTCAACTACCAGCTGAGCCCCGAGGCGATGTTGGCGCTCGTCGAATATATTCCACTGCGGCGCGTCCAGCCGCTGTTCGCCAACGCGCGCTCGATCCGCAACGCGCTCGACCGCGCTCGCCTGCGTCAGGCCAATCGTCTGTTTGCGGCGGGCGACCAGGATCTGACTCTGGACAAGCTGACCACCATCGAGGCTGAGGACGTCCGCAAAAGCCGCGTATTTCAGCAAGGTGAGAACCGCGCGTGAGGCGCGCGGTCGTCATTCCGCCATCAGTTCTGGCCGTGGAGTGGGATTCGACGCGCGCGGAGTGAGCCGCTCCTCTTCCCTCAGTTGTCCGCCACTCGACCACGCCTGAGGCAGTAGACTTTTACATACTCTCCCTCGCGGGGACGGATCGCGGTCAGCGCCATCGTTTCCTGCCCTTCCAAGTCGCATATGATTTCATTTTGCGCCTCGGGGCCGAGCATGACGTCGATCGCATTGCGCGCATCGCAGTCACCAGGCGCCGTGGAGGCCGCGCACAGGAGGATGTAAACGACAAAGGAGTTCATGGTCCGTCTCATGTGGGGCGGGGTGATCCATTTTGACCGCACCGCGCCCCACAGCGATGCGACCTACCCCTGGACCGTTTCCTCACAAGACACAGTTTGACTCCGCAATTATCATGCCAATTGGCGCCCGCGAGAGCAGTCCACTGTTATTCTCTGTGATTTAGTCGCGGCGCGAAGGCGCCGCGGATCAGAACTCACTCGGCAAAAAGTAGTTTTTCACCAGATATGTGAGGCCCCTTGACCAGGATTCGTCCGTGTTGCTGCGAATATCGACGCTGCGAACGAACTTCATTTTCCGGGCCGCAACGTCGACCATGTAGACATTGAGGTTGAGGATCAGATCCGAGACCTTCTGGACGACGATCCATGCGGCGATATCTCCGCCGGCCTGCTTCCCGTAGTCGAACTCGCAGCCGCCGCAATTGCCGATCACCGGACCGTCCGCGATTTTTGCCGCCGTTTCGGCGGGTATTGGAATGAACCTGAATCGATCCGATGCTTCGAGCTCCGACTTGAAGAGCTCTTGGATCGATGCGAGGCGAATTCGCTCCGCATCTGTCGTGGGTTCCAGGTCCTCGTGGTCGTTCAGAAACTGGACGGTGAGCAACGCGACGGTCTTGACTGGATCGCTGGAGGCGGGCGCTTCCGCTGCCGGGCAGCCGCCAATCGCAACGGATGTTAGCGCGACCAACGCCCCGATCCCCAATGCGGCAATCAGCGCGCGCCCGCTCGCGAGTATGGCTTGGGGCATGCGGCGGCGCCAACGAAGGCGGGTTTCTGCCCCGACCTCGCAAGCGTTTTTGACTTTGGTACCGGTCATTTGCTCAACCCTTGGCTTTCTTGAACCTGCTCCAGCGGGTTGCCCCCGGTTCCGGTCGCCGTCGCGAGAGGGTTGCCCAGGGCCACCGGCCATCGCAGTATAAGTGAAGTCGCCAACCGCGACGCCGCGATTGAGATCGCTGGCAGGCATATTTACGCCGTCCGTCTAGATTGGGCGAATAAAGGGAGGAATTGGCCATGCCCGCAAGATTGAAGCGGACATTTTTTGGCATGGCGCTCGCGGCCGCAGCGCTGACCGGCCTCTCCGCGGTCGCCTGCGCGCAAATTTCGGGCGGCAAGATCAAGATCGGCGTCTTGAGCGACTTCTCCGGTCCGTTCGCCGATCAGGTCGGCAAGGGGTCCGCGGTCGGCGCTCAATTGGCCGCGGAGGACTTCGCCAAGGAGGCCGGCGGCCTCAACGTCGAGATCATTTCAGCAGATCACCAAAATAAGCCCGACATCGGCGTCGCAATCGCGCGGCGATGGGTGGACGAGGAGGGCGTAGACGCGATTGTCGACCTCGCCAATTCGGGTGTCGGCCTCGCCGTCAACACCCTGATGCACCAAAAGAACCGAGCGATGCTCGCGTCCGCGACCGCCACCTCCGACCTGACTGGAAAATTCTGTCAGCCGACAACGGTACAATGGGCTCTCGACACCTGGGCCCTTGGCTCGGCCGTCGGCCGGACGATCACGCAGATGGGCGGCTCGACTTGGTTCTTCATCAGTTTCGATTACGCTCTCGGCAAGGCGTTGCAGCGCGACGCGACCGAGGCGATCGTCAAGGCGGGCGGCACAGTGCTCGGCTCGGTATCGCATCCCCTCGGCGCGACTGATTTCGGCTCCTATCTGTTGCAGGCGCAAGCGTCAGGCGCCAAAGTAATCGCGCTCGCCGACACTGGCGCCGACGCGATCAACGCGATCCGGCAAGCGGCCGAATTCCAGATCGTAGGACCCGATACCCGGCTCGCGGCGCTGTTCCTGCAGATCACCGATATCGACGCGCTCGGGCTCAAGGTCGCCCAAGGCCTCGTCCTGTCCGAAGCGTTCTATTGGGATCTCAACGATTCGACTCGCGCCTTCAGCGCGCAATTCGCCGAACGCATGGGCGGCAGGATGCCGACCGAAGACCAGGCCGCCGCCTATTCGGCGACGCTTGCCTATTTGCGCGCCGTCAAGGCGGCGGGAACGATCGATGGCGACCGAGTGCTGGCCGAAATGAAAAAAGCGCCGATCGACGATCCGCTCTTC
The DNA here is from genome assembly GCA_963749715.1 of uncultured Alphaproteobacteria bacterium. Taxonomy (GTDB): domain Bacteria; phylum Pseudomonadota; class Alphaproteobacteria; order Rhizobiales; family Beijerinckiaceae; genus Roseiarcus. The sequence goes on along the minus strand of CAVVNR010000001.1, from coordinate 357,762 downwards.
GGCCGGGTCGTGGTGCGCATCGACGGGCGCGCGACCCACGCGATGTATGTGTTCAGGGTCAAGACGCCGCAGGAATCGAAGAGCCGATATGACGTCTACGAACTTGTCGAAACGATCCCGCCCGAAGCTGCCTTTCGGCCGCTCGAGCAAGGCGGCTGCCCGCTCGTAAAGTGACGGGATGTGGGCCTGGACCGGCGGTCGAAGCGCTGCTGTGATAGGAATGGCAAGCATTTCCGCGGGGTAATCGCCATCTGTTTTGGGAGAAGCGTCGATGACCCAAGATTCGAAAGAGCGCGTCTATGAACCCGCCGAGATCGAGGCGCAACTCGGCCGCGAGCTTCCCCATTGGCGTTACGAAAACGGCTGGATCAGACGCACTTTTCGCACTGCGAGCTGGAAAGGCACGCTGATGGCGATCAACGCGGTCGGCCACCTCGCGGAGGCGGCTTGGCATCATCCGGATCTCCGCGCCTCATACGCGTTTGTCGAAGTGAAACTTCAGACCCATAGCGCGAAGGGGATCACCGACAAGGACTTCGAGCTCGCGCGCAAGATCGAGGACGTCGTCTCATGGCGTCCTGGCAAAGAGGGTGGCGCCCTCGAGGGGACGCCAGTCGGCGACCAGCGCTTCGCCTACATCAAATATGACGACAAATGACCCAAGGTTCGCGCGAGGAGATGACGCCGCCCTGCGCTCAAGGTGTTCCAGGCCATGGAACCCGCCCAAAGCCAGTGGCGAAGAGCGCGACGGCTCAAAGCGCTCTGCGCATCAGTAGAGCTTGCCGCCGCATAAGGTTCTAATAGACGAAGGCGTAGACGGCGCCGTGGGCAGCCACATAAAAGCGGCCGTTGGCCCACAGAATGGTCTGGAACCGCGCGATCGTAGCGCTGCCGCCGGCGACAGAAGCCACCGGCTCGCCGTCGGTCCCGCGGAACCCATAAAGCTTCCCGTCGCCTTGAGCGCCAACGACCCAGACGATTGGGTCTTTCTGATTGTCGGTGGTGGTCACGATCGGCGCGCCGCTGCCGGCGAAGGAGGCGCACCAATCGGTGGCAATGGCGCGCGCCGTAATCTTGAGCATGACGAGATTGCCCGATTGGCCGTTCGGACAGGCCGCGCCCTTGCCTTCGAAAGCGACCCTGGCCGAGTCCATTCGGGGATAAGTCGCCATTGCGGTCCTGATCGGTCTGGTCGACACCTAAGTCATGGCAACTTCGCGCCCGATTCCTCCAAGATTGTCGCGATTGAGCAGATAGGCGTTGCCGTCCTTGCCCAGCGCCAGCACGCGAGGGATGGTCGAGATGTCGATCGGAATCGCTGAAGTCCCGCCGAGGTCGAGGTCCTCCTGATCGAGGGTGTGCCAATTCGCGGGTGCGAAGTAATCTGCGGTCTGAGTTGGGTTGGCGAGCGTCGTCGGCAGCCGGATCACCGCTTCGCTTCCGCCCCAGGAGGTCGACGAACCGAAGGCGTTGCCGGTCGTGACGAACAAGGACGTGCCGTCGTAGGCGACGCCGCTCTGCCCCCAGCTGCCGCCACCTTGAGTTTCGGTCGACCAATAGCCAAACACCGCTGGCTGGGACAGATTCAATCCCACCACCATGCCGTTATAGGTCCCGCAGTCGCCATAGTGCCCCGCGTAGGGCACGTAGAGCATGCCGTTGACCAGAGTCAACGCGCTGCGTTGGCCCTGGGGCGCGTTGTTGAAGGTGTCTTTTAGTGCTCTGAGTCCGTTTGCGACATCGACCGGCCAGCCCGGCGCTATGTCGCCGGTGGCGAGCGAAAGGCCGAACACCTTGTGGCGCGGGCCGTTGCTGGTCGTCTGGACATACGCTTCCAAATAAGCGATCCCCGTCGTCGGATCGATCGTCGGGGTGCCGGTGACGCCCATTGGGTCGATGTTCCCGCACGGCAGCCCGGAGAGCGGAACCGGCTTCCCAAGGCCCGTCCGCCAAATCCGCACGCCAGTGGCGGCGTCGAGCGCATAGACAAAGTTGTTCTCGGTGGCGACGATGATGCGGGCCGCGCCCCCGCCGGACGGCGGGACCCAATAGAGCGGCTGGGCATAGACCGCGCCGTCGACCGTCGCGTTGAAGCCGGCGTCCAGATGAACCGTCGCCGCCTTAGCCCAGGTCAGGCCCGGCGCCTCGTAAAGCCCGCTGCGGTCGGGGGCGCCGTGATAGGTGACGACGCTCCCCGCGGCGGCCGCCCCGCCCACGCCCGCGGCCGCCGCCGCCAGCGCCATCAGGCCGCGGCGAATGCGCTCATGCCATTTCTTCAGTTCGACCATCATTTCCCTCCCGCGGCGCCGCAGACGTAACCCATACAAACACGAAACAACTGCACGGGGACGCCAAGGTTCCAATTTGCCGCCTCAATTTCGGCTAGGGACGATGCCGTCAAGTCGAAGGGTGGCCGTCACTCGGAGGCGTTCCCGCACTTTTCTAGCCTGCGCCGCGCAGGGCCTCGATCCGCGCCGCGACCGCTTCGCCCTCCTTGGCGCTCATCGCCGAACGTGGGCTCTTGACCCGGATTTCTCCGATCACGTGCGCGGGACGCGCGGAAAGCACGAATATCCGGTCGGCGAGGGCGATCGCCTCCTCGATGTCGTGGGTGACCAGCACGGTGATCATGCTGCGGCTTTCGACGAGCCACGCCAGATCGCGCCGCATCTGGCGGGCGAGGGGCGCGTCGAGCGAAACGAATGGCTCGTCGAGCAGCAGCAAGGTCGGCCGAACGGCGAAGGCTCGCGCCAACGCCACGCGGCGCGCCAGGCCGACCGAGAGTTCGCCTGGGAAATGCGTCCGGTGCTCTAAAAGGCCTAGCGCGCCGAACAGGGCGGCGACCTCGCCCTCGCTCGCCTCGGGCGCGGCGAGCCGCACATTGTCCTCGACACTGCGCCAGGGCAGGAGCCGCGGCTCTTGAAAGGCCATGCCGATGCGCCCGCAAGTGGGGATATGAACCGTGCCCTCGAAATTACCATCGAGGCCGGCGAGAATGCGCATTAGGGTCGACTTGCCGCAGCCTGACGGGCCGATCAGCGCGCCGGTCTCGCCTTCCTCGAGCGCAAAGAAAAGATCGGCGATGACCGGAACGCTCTGGCCGGAGGCGGTCAGAAAGGATTTTTCCGCGACGCGCGCTTCAAGCCGCGCGCGGTCGCCAACGGGAGACATGACGTTCAAAGGGCTGGACCAAGAGTGTTTCGATGATCAGCATAATCGCAGTGAAGGGCAGCGCATAGGCGAGCAGCAGCGGGACGTCGAACAACTGGAACGCGACATTGATTTCAAACCCCACGCCGTTCGGCCGGCCCATCAACTCGACCACCAGCACGATCTTCCAGACGAGCGACAGGCCCGCCCGTGTCGCGGTCGCGAAATACGGCGCGAGTTGCGGTGCGACAACGTGCGTCAGTCGCCTCAGCCGCGAGAAGCTGAAGACGCGCGCCATTTCGTCGAGACGCGCGTCGAGCGCGCGCACGCCCTCGCGTATCGTGACGACCGTGATCGGCAATTTATTGAGCGCCACCGCGCCGATCGCCGCCGCTTCGTTGAGGCCCACCCAGATGTAAGCGAGGACGACGATCACCAGCGCGGGCAGATTCAACAGCACGATGACCCATGGGTCGGCGACGCGGTCGATGAGCGCATTGCGCCCCATCGCATAGCCGATCGCCGACCCGGCCGCCATCGCCAGAAGGAACGCCGCCCCAACGCGGGCAAGCGTGATGCCGAGCGCCGCGAACAGCGCCCCCGAGGCGGCCTCCGAACCCATCGTCGCGAATACCGCCATCGGGCCCGGCAACAATCGCGGATTGCCGAAATACGCGGCGAACTGCCACAGTCCAAGCAGCGCAATGAGCGAGATGAGCCGCGTCGCCACGCCTTATTCGCCGGTCATGGGATCGTAGAAAAGGCCGGCGTCGAGTTCCTTGGCCTCGCCGATGAGCTCTTGGCCGCCGATCTCCGCCAGTCGGCGATAGAGGATGCGCGCGTCGGCGGTCTCCTGGGCTATCGTCCGTTTCGGTACGCCGTCGAGATAGCGCTGGCGGTAAACTTCGAGCGCGGCGTCGTCTTTCAGGCGGAGGCGCGCCTTGATCGGCGCCCAGGCGGTCGGATCTTGCGCCAGGATTCTGCGCGCGTCAGCGGCGGCGGCGAAAAAGCGCCGGAGAGCGTCCTTGTGCGAGGCCGCAAACGATTCGCTGAACACATAGCCGGTCATCGCCGCCGCGCCGCTCGCGCCGAGCGCCTTCTCGACATCGGCCATCTCGATCGCGCGGCGGAAACCGCGCGCCTCGAGGTCAGCGGAGAAATTCCAGAATTCGAGAGCGGTCTCGGTCTCGCCCTGGACAAGCTTCTCAGCGATGAGCGGCGGCGCAGCATAGGACGGGCGCGCTTGCCTCGTGAGGTCGAGCCCCGCGCGGAGCGCCGCCGCTCGCAGCAGGAGCCAGCTCTTGTCGATCGGTCCGCCGGCGACGCCGATGGAACGGCCGGCGAGGTCGGCGAGCGTATGGATCGGCAAATCTTTTGGCGCCATCACCGCGCCGAGCGCGCTCGAATAGGGCGTGAACAGGAGCTTGTCGCCGAGCGCTCGTTCACGCGCCACCCAAAGCCAGTCCCCGACGATCATGTCGGCGGCGCCGCCCTCGAGCGCGATCTTGCCCGCCTCAGTGGAGGCAAGTTCGATCGTCTCGACGTCCAGATCGGCCGCCTTGTCGAGTCCGCGCGCTTTGATCAGCTCGATTTCCCAGGACACCGTCCCTGTTTTCTGGATCGCGATGCGTAAACGGTCGGCCGCTTCGGCGCCGCATGAGAAACAGGCGCTCACTGCGAAGGCGAGGGCGGCGATCAATGGGCGTCCGATCGCTCTCCCGCCCCCCTTCCGACGGTGGACCGGGCTGAGGGGTTGCGCCAGACGCAAGTCGAAAAACGTGCGCTCCGCGCTGCCTGCGATGGGCATTAGGCTTCGCACGAGGAGCGCCAATCGGTTCCGCCTCGCGCGCTCCCACCCCAGGCCGCCCACATAGGCGGGGCCGTGACGCATCCACGTCTCAGTATAGTTATTACAAATCATCAGCCGCCCCGGCGCATCAGCATGCCACGCGCCGGATCGTAGGCGATCACCGCCCCGCCGAGGAACGCCGCCGTGCAACCCGCAACGACCCCGAGCGACGGCCAATTGACCTGTTCGTAGAAGGCGAAGCGGATCAGTTCGACCGCATGGGTGAAAGGATTGAGGCGGCACACGGTCGCAAGCCAGGGGCTTCCCTGCTGCACGCGCCACAGGGGATAGAGAGCGGAGGACGCGAAAAACATCGGGAAGATAACGAAATTCATCACCCCGGCGAAATTCTCGAGTTGCTTTATCAGAGACGACAAAAGCATGCCAAGCGCGCCGAGCATCAGACCAGACAGCGCGAGCGCCGGCAGAACGGTCAAATAGCCCCACCAGGTGGGCGGCTCAATCTCCCAGAAATAAGCGACGACGAGAAAAGCATAGACTTGCAGAACGGAGACGGCGACGCCGGCGATCAGTTTCGACGTCAGCAGAAACCAACGCGGTGCGGGGCTTACCAACAGCATGCGCATGCTGCCCATTTCGCGGTCGTAGACCATCGAGAGCGACGATTGCATGCCGTTGAAAAGCTGGATCATCGCCACCAGCCCCGGCGTGATGTAGACTTCGTACAGAACATAGGTGTCGTAGGGCGGTATGATCGACACGCCAAGCGTCTGCCGAAATCCGGCGGCGAAAATGAACAGCCAGACCATCGGGCGCACCAGCGCGGAGATGAAGCGCTCGCGCTGATGAAGAAAGCGCAGACTCTCGCGCCACACGATGCCGTAAAGGCAGATCAGGCGCTGCGTCCAGCCGAACGGCCGCTCGCTCTCAAGGACGGCCCCGCTCACCATTCGCCTCCCTCCCGGCCCCCGCCGGTCAATGAAGTGAACGCCTCGCCGATCGAACCCGCGCGCGCCGCCATGACGATGGAACGGCAGGCGCCGTCAGCGAGCACGCGCCCTTTGTGCAGCACGATCACATGGTCGTCGTCACGAATCTCATCGACCAGATGGGTCGCCCAGAGGGCGCCAATTCCTTCATCCGCGACGAGGCCGCGCACTACCTCCAGGATCCCTGCGCGCGCTTTGATGTCGAGCCCTGCCGTCGGCTCGTCGAGCAGCAGCATGCGCGGCCGGTGCAGCAGCGCGCGGGCGATCTCGACCCGCCGCATCTGGCCGCCGGAGAGGAAGCGCACCTTATCGCCGGCCCGGTCGGCGAGGCCGACGCGCGCGAGTTGGATTGCCTGTCGCGCGCGCGTTTCGCGCCGCCCTATTCCGTGCAAGGCGCCGTGATAGGCGAGGTTCTGCGCAACGCTGAGATCGGGATCGAGCGTGCGCTGCTGGAAGACGACGCCGAGCAACGACAGCGCGGCCCCGCTCTCACCCGCGACGTCGCGGCCAAAGATTCGCACCACTCCCGACCGACTTACATAAAGATGGGTGATCACCGAGAACAGCGTACTCTTGCCCGCGCCGTTCAAGCCCAGCAGCACGGTGAGACTAGCCGGCGCGACATCGAAGCTGACCTCATCCAGCGCGACCCGCGCCCCATAGGCGTGCGACACGTTTTCGACCGAGAGGGCGCTGACGGTCGTCTTCGGCGGCGCGGCGGCGACCTCGGTCATTGTTTGGAAATCGCAACGCCCCAGGGAAACGAACCGACCGGAATTGATTTGATCACCTTCAGCGCGGCCACGTCGATCACCGATACGTCGTTCGAAACGCCGTTGGTCGTCAGCAGATACTTGCCGTCAGGCGTCAGCTCCAATTGCCAGACGCGCTGGCCGACCAGCAGATATTTGAGCACCTGCTTGGTCGCCGCGTCGATGACCGCGACGCGATTGGCCGGACCCATCGCTATGAACGCCAGCTTGCCGTCGGCGCTGAAGCGAATGCCGACCGGCTGGATCAGCTCCTTTGCGAGTCCCGGCACGTCGAACGTGATCTTCTGTGTGACGACGCGCTTGACCGGGTCGATGACGCTGACCGTCCCGCCGACCTCCGACGTCACCCACAGTTCCGAGCCGTCCTTGTTGTACTCGGCGTAACGGGGGCGCGGGGGAACGAGAATGTTGGCCACCACCTTCTTGTTTCGCCAGTCGATAAGATGCGCCATGCTGGTCGTTTCCGAAGTATTGACGACGATCGAGTCGTCGGGACTGACGGCCACCCCCTCGGGTTCGACGCCCACCGGAAATTCGCTGACCACCTTGCGCGTCGCGAGGTCGATCGCGGTCAAAAGCGCGTCGTTTTCGTTGGCGATGAAAACGAACTTCCCATCCCTGCTCACGCGCAATTGCTCGGGGTCCGGGCCCGACGGCAATTCGCCGACCTCCTTCAAGGTCTTGGTGTCGATAATGGCGATCGTGTCGTCGTCGCCCAGGCAAACGAACATGAGCGCATCATCCTTGCTCAGCGCTATGCCGCGCGGCCTTTGGCCGGTCTTGACGGTGCGCGTGACCTCAAGCTTGTCGAGGTCGATGACCGAGATCGAATTGCCCTTCTCGTTGGTGATATAGGCGGTCGCCGCCGACGCGGGACTCGAAGAGGCGCTAAGGCTGACAATAACGGCGAGAGCGCCGGCGGCGCGGCCTGCGGGTTTCATTGAAGTTTGCATTTGGTCTCCGGCCTGTCGAAGCCAAGCGTGTCGAGCTCGGACGTCTCATGCAGAAACCCTTCCTGGGGCGAAACCGAGACCGTGCCGCGGCCGTCGGTCAGCAGAATGGGCTGGCGCAGCTGCTGGTTCCAAGCGCGCAACGTGAGTTTCTGTCCTTTGAATGCGGCGACCTCGAAGTCGGGCGACAGGAGTTCGTCGTGAATTGTCTTAGGATCGGCCGAGCGGATATGCGCGACGGCGTCGCCAATCATGCGCATGGCGACCCAGGCCTGGTTGTCGCGCGCATTCATGCCGCGCTTGAAGAGACGCTCGAAGCGGTTTTGCAACTGCGCACCGCCCCAAAGTTCGTGTGAGGCGTCCCAGCTCACCGGCCGCAAACCCGCGGAGCCGACGACCGGGCGCGGATCCCAGGTGCGATAGGGCAAATAGCCCGCGAAAACCTCGCTTTCGTCGGCTGCGACAAGCACGTCGTAATCGGGCGCGCTTTGGGTGAAGACCGGAATCTGCCGCTGGACTTGCACGCTGCCAGAGTCCGAGCGCCGGCCTCCGCCGGTGTCCTCATATACGCGCTCCTCAACGATCTTTGCGCCGAATTTCTTCGCCGATTGCCGGTAGGCCTGCGCAAGCAGCTTGTCTTCCGGATGCGACCCGACCACCAGGAGCCAGCGTCTCCATTGTTTCCAAATGAGATATTGCGCGAGCCCGTCAGCCAGCATCGAACGGGTCGGCGCGACGTGAATCACATTGGCGCGGCAGTCCTCCTCGCGCAGGCGATCGTCGGGCGCCCCGCGTTGAACACGAGAGCGCCCGAGGGGCGCGCCGCGTCGGCGACTGCGAGAACCTCGGAGGCGGGAAGATCTACGATGAAAAATCGCACGCCGTCGGCGAGCAATTGGTTGAGCGGCGCAATCGGATCGTCGCCTTGGGCGAGCTTGGCGTCGACGACCGAAAAGGATTGATCGAGGAAGCGGCCGGTCGTGTTGTTGTCGTCCATCGCCATTCGCGCGCCGGCGACGAAGTCGTCCGCGGGCGGGATATCGAGGATGGAGATCGTCTCGCGAGAGTGAGCTTCGCGGATGACGCCGACTTTGACCTCGAGCGGATCCGCCCTGGCAGGCAGGGCGAGCGCGGCGAGCACAGCGAATGCTGCGGGCGGAGCCATAAGCTTTGCTACAAAGGCGAACATGCCGCGGGCAAATCCTTCTCCCTCACAGACAACAAACCTCGCTGACGATGCCCTCGCGATGTCGTCGCTTTGAGGGCGACAACGCCGCACCGCGCGCAAGCGCCCGCCCCGCGCGCAACAGGCCCCGCGGCCCCGCAACTTGTCCTTTCGCGAACTTCATTGGGAACTCGGCCGTCTCATCTTAAGACGCCGACTTTGGACGAATGCTTCCGCGCGTCGCACCCGGCGGCCATCAAACCATTCGTTGCGGGTCTATCGAGGCGTTCATCGCCGGTGGGAGGACCGCCGGGGATAGCTGGACTCGACACCGTGGAGATTGTCCGGCCCTGCTGCTGGTCAGATCAGGTCCGGATAACCGCCGTAAGCAGCCGTCCGGACGTTGGCGTTTCTCCGCTCCCAAAAGAAGCAGCTACCCTCTGCCGCTTGCTCGTCGGCTTCCCAACACGTTGATCCGCCCTGTTAGGGGCGGACAGACCCACGCGCTTTCACATCTGCGCCGACAAGTAAGCGGTAACTTCCATGCCTGCACAAACTTCGATGACGACAGGACTATTCCAGCTCATGAGTTGAACTCCTTGAGTTTCTCTCCTCGCGGGGCCATTCAAATCCCGCGCAAGCGTAAACTAGCACCCTTCGCACGCGGCGTCATCTGGTTGGGAGCGTCGGCCGAATCGCAACCGCGCGCAGACAGATCCGTCGAATCACGTTCGCGGAACGACCGACGCAAACCAGGCGGTTAAGCCCTTGAAATCCTTGCCGGCGTGCGAAACCACACCCCATTGCGGACGCCCCTATACCGAGGTCCGGCCTTTAGCGCCGGCGCGCGACACGGGCGTTTTGGGCATCTATCCCTGGGTCGTCCCTGTTGCTAAGTCACCAACTTCGCGACAGGCTTCTTCGCCGGGCAAGCCCCGTCGCGGGATCCGAAAACCAGGGAGGAGAATGTGAAGTTAGTGAGTTTTTCGATTGCGGGAGCGGCGCTCGTTGCTTCGATAAGCGCCGCTGCGGCGCAGGACGCGGCGGCCGGCGAGAAGGTCTTCACCATATGCAAGGCCTGCCATCAGATCGGGGAGAACGCGAAGAACTTGGTGGGCCCGGTCCTCAACGGCGTGGTCGGACGGCCCGCGGGCACATATGCCGGTTACCATTACTCTGACGCCAACAAGAATTCAGGCATCACTTGGGACGAGGCGACCCTCAAGGAATATCTGAGGGACCCTAAAGCAAAGGTTCCGGGGACCAAGATGGTTTTTCCCGGCCTGAAATCGGACGACGACATCGCCAACGTCATCGCCTACGTCAAACAGTTCGGCCCCGACGGCAAGAAGATCTGATCCCGGCCGCGCAACGCCTTCAGATTGCTTCCAGATTGGCCCGGACGATTCGCCCTTCATGCAGCGCGGTCGCGATCAGGGCGCCGACGACGCCCGCCGCTTTGAGCGCCGCGAGATCGGCCGCGTCGCGCACGCCGCCCGCGGCATAGATTTCGCGTCCTCCCGCGATCGATCGGACCGCGATAAGCCGCGCGAGATCCGGGCCGCCTCGGCTGCCGACGCTTGCGAGGGTCATGACAATGATTCGGCGCGGCCAAAGCCCTGGTTCGGCCAGGATCTCGCCCGGACCCTGAAACGCATCGCCACGAAAGTCGAGCGAGAGCACGACCCGCCTCGAATCCCTATGTCGTGCGATCAGCGCGGCGCCGCGCTGCAATTCGCTGCCGATGACGGCCGCGCCCAGATCTGCGCCAATGAGAGCTTCCAGCGCAGCCGCGTCCGCCGCGCCGTTATCGATCCACATGTGCAGTTCTGGAAACTCTGCGCGAATGCGGCGCAGCGACCGGAAGTTGTCGCCGGTCCCCTGAATCGCGTCGAGATCGGCGGCATAAAGCGTGGGAAACGGATATACCGCGACAAGACCGCGTACGACGTCGACAGGATCGCTGGTCGGCGAAAGCAGGGATTCGAGCGGCCGGTAGGACGCGCGATCACCCATCAGCGCGCGGACCACCTCGCCGCCCATGAGGTCAATGACCGGGATGATGCGCAAGTCCGCCCTCCGGGGCGTTGAGGGCGAAATCCTCCGCCGCCTTGTCCTTGAGCCAGCCCCAAGCTTCGACCTCCGCCGATCCAGCCGTCTTGCCGACGGCAATTTCAAGGCGAGCCAGTTCGGCCTCGACTTCGGCGCGTGGCAAGAGGCGCAAGCAACTCACCAGCACGGCTCCCTCGATCACCGCCGACTGCGCGCGATTGAAGCCCTGAAACGGCGCATGGGAAGCGCTATGCGCGACACGGCATACGAATCGAGGCCTGAGTTCATTCTCGCGCACTTCGACGACAACGAGCTCGAGGTGGGCCAAAGTCGCCGCTAGGCGCGGCGCGGCGATGACCGTCGCAGGAACTAACGGCCAGTCGCGACGCCCGGTGAGACATCCGGCAAAGACGCGCACGTCATCGGTCAGGTTCGCGACGGCGAAAGGCGCCTGGCGCAGGTTCTCGAGCGTCGTCGAGGGATGAAACGGCGCCAGAATCCATCCTTCGCCTTCGGCGATCAGCCCCAGCGGGGCGAGATGCGGCTCGCCGAGCGCATTGACGGTGATGACGATGGCTTCGCGGATCAACGGCATGAACTCAATCGCTCGCCGTGCGCGAGCGCAGTGTGTGCCCCGCCGCGTTCAGTCGGGTTGTATCCTCGGCGCGTCGGTCGGCCGCACAACCCCAATCCAGCGGCTCGTCCTGCGCGTAACGTTTGCCAAGCTGAAAAGCGATTTCGGCCTTCGTCAGCTCCGCGCCGAGATAGAACGCGTGCGCGCCGTCCGATGCGACGCCGAGTTTATCAAACAAGGCAAAAGCGTCCTCGGCGACAAAATGGCCCACGCGGTTGTAGACATGAATCCCGTCCTCAGCCGCCTCAATGCGGAAATTATTGTCTTTCACCCGCGCAGCGAATTCCCCGATCTCCCTCCCTGAGTTGGGAAACGGCGAACGCTCGTGAACTTGCAACAGCGCCCGTCCATAGCCTCTCGGCAGGCTGCGGTCCGCCGCCGCCGCGTGCATGATCCGCCGCGCCGCGTCGTGCTCTTGGATCGTCCGGTGCGTGTGCGGGCTTACGTGAACGGTCAAGGCGTTGGCGACGCCAAGTTCCGAGCAGAATTCCGAGCAGCAACGCGGTAACGCCAACCGAGTCGGCATCAGTGAGTTCGGTCAGATTGCCGGTGCCCATCAACATTTCCGCCTCGGGGAGCCGCGCGCGCAACTTGCGATAGCGCAAGAGCGACTCCGCGAAGCCGAAATGGATGGGATCGAGAACCGGGTCAAGGATGGCGCTGAGGCCGCGCTTTTGCGCCTCTTCAGCGGCGCGAAAAAGCGACGGCAGATCGCCGTGCCTGACCGGAATCAACACCGGCCGCGCCCCGGTCTCCTCCGCGATCGCAACGTTATGCTCGGTGAGACTGAGCAGGTAATCGGCGCCGGCCGCGGCGCCTCGACGCAGTTCACCGGGTTCCGCCAAATCGACGCTGACCGCCAATCCTCTCCCCTTCAATTCTCGCACAGTCTGCTCGAGATGGGGGAATGAGGTGTCCGGCAGGCAACCGAGATCGATCACATCGGCGCCCTCGGCGCGCAGGATTTCAGCGCGGGCCAGAATTGCTTCCAGGCTGATCTGCGAAGCATCGACAATCTCGGCGAAAATTCGCAGCGAGTGGCGCGACAGATCGATCGGGGCGCCTGCTTTGCCGAAAAATTCCGGCAGGTCCTTCAGTTCGTCGGGTCCGCGTTGGAAGGGTCGGCCAAATTCCTGCGTCAATCGCGCAAGGTCGGCGCGGCAGCGTCCTGGGACGACGACACGATCGGCATTGAGCGGGTGGGGCAGCCTGCGCATGAGGATTGGCTCGGTCATCAGCGCCGCAACTTTTACCCCCACGTTCAGGATCGACCAGTCGAACGTCGTCGGCGCCATGCTTTGCAAGACCTTCTCGAGACGATCCTGCGCCAAGCGGCCGGTCAAAAACAGAATGCGCTCCGTCATGCGGCGATTTCGCCGCGTCGGCTTGCGATCGCTTCGCGAAGCTCGGCGATCGAGTCGACCGTTGTAGCGCCGGCGAAATCGTCCCAGGCGCTCGCGGTTCTCCAGATCGATCGGGCGAGGATAGACTTTCACCATCCCTTTCGGCGCCTCCGTCTCCAGCTCCGGCGCCGTGTCGCAGGCGAAGACGATGGCCGGGACGCGACACTTGCCGCTTTGGGCAAAGAGGTTGGTGATGAGATCGTCCGAAATCCCGTAGACAAACTTGGCGACCGCGTTCGAGGTCGCGGGAGCAACGATCAAAGTGTGATACACGCCATAGTAGAACTGTCCAACTGTCACGGAGCTCGCCGACGTATCGCGGTAGATGCGGGTCGAGGGGGACAATGCAAGCTCCTGCTTGTACATGCGCAGCACCTCGCCTCCCGCCTTGCTGAGGAAGATATCGACATGTTCGAGTTCGCGGATCAAAGCCAAGCTTTCCTTCAGGAAATGCCCGGACCCTGTGAGAGCCCATCCCCATCGGGGCGTTTGGCGTTTGGTCATTTGGCTGTCGGCGCCCGATTTCAGGCCGTTTCGTCACTTTCTACGATTTCAGGAAATATCGAGCCCGGCAACCCTTCCGCGATTTTCGCGCTGTCGGTCGGCGCCGCCAGCCAGGCGCGAGCGCCGCTCCCCCTGAGATAGCTCGGGAACAGGGAATCCACGACGCCGCGGGCGACGAGGTGGTGAACATCGACGACGACGGCGCCCTCGAAATGGCTGTGCTTGACGAGCAACAGATGGCGCGCGCCCAGCGCGCCCGCGAGCCACGCGGCGAGGCTGTCGGAAGTCAACGCCCAGGTTTCCGGCAGCGCGGCGTGGCGCGCCATCGGCTCGGGCGACCAGACCGGGACCTTGCCGTCCTTGAGAGCCCGAGAGATCGCTGAACGCGAAGCGGTCAGCCTTAAAGCGGGATTGAGGCTCTGCAACGCGCGGCCGAATTGAGCCATCGCGGCAAGCGCCATTGCGTGCGCGGCGCTGTCGTCATAGCCCATGGAGGCCTGAGTTGATCGCACCACATCGGCGAAAGGGCCCCCGCCTGGCACGATCACGATTGCGCCCGCCTCGGCGGCGATGGCTGCCAACCAATCCGCGATATGCGGCCCCTTGGCGTGGCTGCCGCCGATCTTGACGATGGCGAGGCGCGACCGCTCGCCACGCCGGCTACGCGCCCCAATTCGTTCGGCGGATCTGGCCTGAACCGGTTTCATCGCCGCTATTTTGACCTTATCTCTTTCGACCGTCGAGTGCGGTTCGCGCATCGCCAACACCGGTCAATCGTGAACAATCGCGACGGCCGGGCGCCCTTCGTCGAGCGGTTCGCTTGCGAGGCAGCCGACACTCGTCAAAGCGACTTGCTTGACCCTCCGCTTTGTTCCGACCTAGCGTCCCCTGAGGAAATTGGGACGAGCAATGGGCGTCATAATTGGCTGGGATATAGGTGGAGCGCATCTTAAAGCGGCGCGCGTCAAGGATGGGCGCGTGGAAGCGGCGGTTCAAGTGGCGACGCCCCTTTGGTTAGGGCTCGACAGCCTCGAAAGCGCGTTCGATAGCCTCCGAGCACAGTTGGGTGATGCTAACCATCACGCGATCACGATGACAGGGGAATTGTGCGACGCTTTTCCCTCGCGACGAGAGGGCGTCGTCGGGCTTGCCGCGATTGCGGAAATCACCTCGCCCCGGCGGCTTTGAGCCTCTATGCGGGCCGCGCCGGTTTCGTTGACCTTTGCGAGGCTGCTTCGCATGCGGTCGACATCGCTTCGGCCAATTGGCATGCGAGCGCCGCGCTCCTGGCGACCGAGCTTCGAGACGCGCTGGTCATCGACGTCGGCTCGACGACAGCCGATCTTGTTCCCATCGTTGCTGGCCGGGTCGCAGCGCTCGGTCATAGCGATGCAGAGCGACTCGCCGCGGGCGAACTGGTCTATACCGGAATGACGCGCAGCTTCGTCATGGCTTTGGCCGGCAGGGCGCCGTTCCGTGGCGCTTGGACGCCGCTGATGAACGAATATTTCGCCAGCAGCGCCGACGTCCATCGCATTCTCGGCGAATTGCTCGAGGGCGCGGACAAAATGCCAACCGCCGACGGCCGCGAGAAAACCGTCGAGGCCTCGCGGGCGCGTCTTGCGCGGATGATTGGACGCGAAGCGGACGAGGCAGCCGCGCCAGAATGGGCCGCTCTCGCCGCCTGGTTTGCGGAAGCGCAAATCCGAGAAATCGCCGACGCGGCCTTCCTGCGCCTGTCGCGCTCCGATGTGCCGATCGCAGCCCCCGTCGTCGCCGTTGGAATTGGCGAAGGTGTCGTGGCGGAGGTCGCTCGCCGGCTGCGAAGGCCATGCGTCGGCTTTTCCGCGCTGATCGCCGCGCCGGCAGCAGCGTCCCATTGCGCGCCCGCGGTTGCCGTCGCATTGCTTGCCGCCGAGAGGCTGGCCGCCAGCCGGCTTGAGAGCTCCGACCCGGCGAGCGCCCCGCCGGGTCCGGAGTTGTCCAACGTCAATGGAGGGGCGCCTCGGGAGAGCCTTTCATGCGCTTGACGACCCCGTCATTATTTCTGGTCGTCATCGGCGTCTACGCCGCAAGTGCGGGCGGAGTTGTCGCCGAGAGCGATCCATCCGACCAGTATCCGACATCCGCGCGCGCCGAGTATGTGTTCGCCTGCATGAAGGTCAATGGGGACACGCGAGAGGCGCTCGATCAATGCTCATGTTCGATCGACGTCATCGCCTCGCTGCTTCCCTATGATGCCTATGTGGCCGGCGAGACAGTCGCGTCGATAGACCAAGCTCAAGGACAGATCGGCAGCATGTTTCGTAACGCCGCGGCCGCCCGCGATACGCTTGCCGAACTTCGGCGGGCTCAGGCGGAAGCCGAGGTGCGCTGTTTCTGACTCTGAAATCTGCGAGGGCGCTCCAAGGAGGCCCAGCGCTCAATCTCGCCGTCTCGAGCCGGCGCGATTGAGTTCTCGTTCTGCGCAAGGCGGGGGAAGGAAAATGCAAGCCAGAGGAAGCAAAATCCAAGCCGAGGGAAGGGAAATCCAAACTCCTTCTTTCCGCGATTTTCGAGCCTTTTCAAAGGGGTTGCGCCTGCCCGCTCAGCCATTCAGCCGTTCTTTCCTTTTCGGGCCCGGTGACCATCGGACTGACGATCGCAGCGACCATGGCGGAAGGAACCACCTTTCTGGAGGCCAGATAGTTAGACCGGTAATTTCTGAAAGTCAATATATGTCGATGCGCTTAGGTTGACGGTCTTCGCGATGGCTCGCCGTGCGGCGCACCGTCCCTCTCCGGGGAGGCTCGGCGCGACCCGTGGCTCCCGCCTGGCGGCGGGCTCTCCCCCGCGCAGCGAAGCTAAGTCAAGTCAAGCCGAAAACGCTCGGCCGGCCAATAGAGCTCGCAGTCTCGCTCCGCCGGCGCCTGCGCCTTGTGCAGGCCCGCTATTCGGCGATCCCAAACTACGAGATTGCCCGGCTTGGGGTGCTCGCCGGTAATCCGAGCCTTGAATGCGCTCCACGCCGCCGCCTCGGAGGCGTCTGAGAAGGCAAGTGCGGCGGGTCGTGAATTGAAAAGGCGAGGACGGCGTGAGGCCATGATCGGACTAGAAGTCTCGATCATTAGGGGCAATGGCTATGATGCGATAGGAATTATGACCCCAAGTTTTCCGCTTGCGCTGAAGATTCTATCGGGATATTCTTCTAACGGTTTCGGCTGCACGAGTGTCGAGGAAAGGGAGCCTCGGCACACTTATCGGAGGCAAGGCGAGATTCCCCGAGTAGAGAGGGACCCGCTCGTTTCGCCCTGTCGTGACACGCTGTCGACGCCGTCCCAACCGAGAATGTCGCTGCAAAGCGAGGCTGGCGCATGCCGCGTCTACCGAGCCTTGCTTGGACGTAGAAGCTTCACTGGGAGGAACGAATGCGCAAACTGTTACTTGCAAGCTGCTTGGGCGCCGCGGCCATGTTCACGGCTGGCCACGCCAGCGCTAATGATGAACTGATCAAACTGTCGGCGGACCCGAACCAATGGGTGATGCCGGCTGGAAACTTCGCTGCTACTCGGTATTCCGAACTGAAGCAGATCAACGCCGACAATGTGCATAAGCTCGCGCCGGCTTGGACTTTCTCGACCGGTGTTCTGCGCGGTCATGAAGGCGCACCGCTGGTGATCGGCGACGTTATGTTCCTCCACACGCCGTTCCCAAACACAGTATTTGCGCTCGACCTCAACAACGACGGCAAGATCCTCTGGAAATACGAGCCCAAGCAGGATCCGAACGTCATTCCAGTGATGTGCTGCGACACCGTCAACCGCGGCCTTTCTTATGCCGACGGCAAGATCTTCCTGCATCAGGCGGACACGACACTTGTCGCGCTCGACGCGAAGACCGGCGCGGTCGTCTGGTCGGTGAAAGACGGCGATCCTTCGAAGGGCGAGACCGGCACCGACGCCCCGTTCGTGTTCAAGGACAAGGTTTTCATCGGCGTGTCCGGCGGCGAGTTTGGCGTCCGTTCATGGGTCAGCGCTTACAATATCAAGGATGGAAAGCGGGCTTGGCGCGGCTATTCCATGGGTCCCGATTCCGACACGCTGATCGACCCTGCGAAGACGACGGCGCTCGGAAAGCCGGTTGGCCCCGACTCCTCCACCAGCACGTGGCAGGGCGATCAATGGAAGATCGGCGGCGGCGCGACCTGGGGCTGGTACGCCTTCGATCCCGCTCTCAACCTTATGTACTACGGCTCCGGCAACCCATCGACCTGGAACCCGAAGCAGCGCCCGGGCGATAACAAGTGGTCGATGACCATTTGGGCGCGCGACGTGGATAGCGGCGCCGTCAAGTGGGTTTATCAGATGACGCCGCACGACGAGTGGGACTACGACGGCATCAACGAAATGATCCTCACCGACCAGAAGATCGGCGGCCAGGACCGCAAGCTTCTGACGCACTTCGACCGCAACGGTTTCGGTTACACGCTCGACCGCGTCACCGGCGAACTGTTGGTTGCCGAGAAGTTCGATCCGAAAGTCAACTGGGCCACCGGGATCAATATGGACAAGAGTTCGCCTGACTATGGAAAGCCGATCCGGGTCAAGGCGATGTCGACCGAGGCCAATGGCGAGGACGTCAACTCGAAGGGCATCTGCCCGGCAGCGTTGGGCTCCAAGGACGAGCAGCCCGCAGCCTATTCGCCGCAGACCGAACTCTTCTACGTGCCGACCAACCACGTCTGCATGGATTACGAGCCGTTCAAGGTGAGCTACACCGCGGGTCAGCCCTATGTCGGCGCGACTTTGTCGATGTATCCGCCGGCAGGCGACAGCAACATGGGCAACTTCATCGCCTGGGACGGCAAGACCGGCAAGATCGTGTGGTCGGACCCTGAGCAGTTCTCGGTCTGGTCAGGCGCTCTGGCGACCGCGGGCGGCGTCGTCTTCTACGGAACACTGGAAGGCTATCTGAAGGCGGTCGACGCCAAGACCGGCAAGGAGCTCTACAAGTTCAAGACTCCGTCGGGCATCATCGGCAACGTCATGACCTACCAACACGGCGGCCGCCAGTATGTGGCGATCCTGTCCGGGGTCGGCGGTTGGGCGGGCATCGGCCTCGCGGCCGGCTTGACCAAGCCGCAGGACGGTCTCGGCGCGGTCGGCGGCTACGCGGCGCTGTCGAACTACACCGCTCTCGGGGGAACGCTCACTGTGTTCGCGCTCCCGAGCGATTGAGCGGCGCTTCGACTAGATAGATGAGCTGGGTCCGGCGCATGCGCGCGCAAAGCATGCGCCGGACCCTCTTTCGTTGCAGCCGTCGGCCTGGAAACGAATGTGACGATTTCAAAATATAAACTCGCGTTCGCGCTCTCATTCGTTACGCTGCTCGCCGCTCGGGCCGACATGCCGGGAGACCCAGCCGCGGTCACGGACGACCATGGCATGTATCGCGACAAGGACGGCGATCCGACCTATAAAGTGTCCGCGGACGGAACCGTCGACTGGTACACATATTCCGGTTTCCGCCGGTATCATTCGGAATGCCACGTTTGCCACGGCCCGGACGGAGAGGGCTCCTCATACGCGCCGGCGCTCGCGAATTCGCTCAAGACGATGAACTACGCTGAGTTTTATGGAACCGTCGTCAGCGGCAAGAAGGACCTCGGCGCCGGACAGGAGAAGGTCATGCCGGCGTTCGCGGATAACAAGAATGTGATGTGCTACCTCAACGACATTTACATCTATCTGCGCGCGCGCTCCCAGGACGCGATCCCGCGCGGACGGCCGGCCCAACATGCGGACAAGCCGCCCGAATTCGAAGAGGACGAGACGAAATGCATGGGTGGGTGAGGCAATGGCGGCCACGACAAAGTCGATCGCCTTCGCAATCCTCGCGCTGATCGGCCTCGGCCTTCCGGGCAGTTCAGGCGCGCAGGACGCGCAAACGGAAGACTCGATCGAGTTGATCGACCCGCACGTGTTTCGCGCGTGCGCGGATCCGCGCAATCTCCCTTTCTCCAACGAGGCCGGCGAAGGCTTCGAAAACAAGATCGCCGAGCTTTTCGCGCACAAGCTCGGCAAGTCGGTGGCCTACGCGTTCTATCCCGACGCGACCGGCTTCATTCGCAACACGCTGAACGCGCATCGTTGCGATGTCGTCTTGGGAATCGCTCAAGGCGACGACATCGTTCAGCCGACCAATCCCTATTACCGAACGAGTTACGTCGCCGCGTATCGCGAGGATGGGCCCCTGAAGGGGATGGACTCCCTCAGCGATCCGCGCCTGAAAACGGCGAGGATCGGAGTAGTCGCGGGCACCCCGCCGGCGACCTTTCTGGCCGAAAACGCATTGCTTGGCCAGACCAAGTCCTACGCGCTGGTCGTCGACACGCGCTTCGATTCGCCGACCCACCAGATGATGGACGACCTGGACCGCGGCGAGATCGACGTTGCGCTGCTCTGGGGCCCGATCGCGGGATACTACGCGACGAAGGCGAAGACGCCGACCGCGATCGTGCCGCTGGTGAAAGAGCAGGGCGGTCCTCGTATGGTCTATCGGATCGTGATGGGAGTGCGGCATTCCGATCAGAATTGGAAGCGCAGCATCAATAAGCTGATCTCCGAGAATCAGGGCGAGATTCAAACGATATTGCGCTCCTACGGCGTTCCATTGCTCGACGAGAACGACCAGCCGATCTCGCGCTGACGCCTTGCCGGTCCGAGTCGCGCCCGTGACTCGGAGGGTCGGCGTGGCAGAAGGCAGGAAACCCCGCAACGTGACGACAGACCGCCGATCCTTGCCCGAAGACCGGCGGGTAAGCCGCGCGAAAGGCCCGGCGGTTTCAAACGCCGGCACAGGCAGAAGCGCGAAGCCGTTCGCTACAGGACTTTTTGCACCGAGCGAGCGATCTCCCCGATACGCTGTTCGATCAGCGTCGGCGCGTCGCAGACGTAACTGATGGTCTGACGGCGTTCGTCGAAAACGCGGATGTCCCATTGCAGCCGCTCTTGGCTGTCGCCGCCGGGCGCCGGCGAGCGATCACTGTTCTGGTCCGCAGATTTTTGAATGGCCTCGTTCTCCGCGCGGATACGATCGGCCAGAGCGCGCTGCTTGCGGCCAAATCGAATGAGGCCATCGATAATTTGGGAGCGTTGCCGCGACAAATCCTCGAAAGCCGCAGCGAAAGAGCCCAATACCTTGGCGTCCACGTCGGGGCCGGCCTTCGCCTTGAAGTCCTTGATCGCCAACTCAACATCGGCGATGGGAATTCGCCGCTGCGCCATTTTGGCCGCCAGATCCGCGACGTCGCTTTCGTTGCGCCAGCTTTGGGAGTTCAAATCGAGTTGAGGTCCGGCCCAGACGGAGGCGAGCGACAAAGTCGGCGTCTTGATCTGGTGACACGGCCAATCCGGGTCGGCTTTCACGCCGGTTTGAGCGGTTGCCCGGGGCGCCGATGCGGCCACGATCGCGATCACGAGGACGGCGCGGAGCGCGGGATGCATTGCTGTTTTCCTCTGAGGTTAGTGATAGGATTGCGTTTGCCGCCAATCAAGCCGCTGCGTAACGCGGATGCGTAGCTCAACGCGTCGTTCCGCGTGGGCGAGCGAGTAAGTGAGCCAAATATTGGCGACTTTATGAATTGGGACGCAACGCAGTGACCCGCATGCTCGCCAGCGTCGCCGACGCCCTAGAGGCCGACGTCGTTCTGCAACTCGGGGCCGACGTCATCGATCTGAAAGACCCGCGGCGGGGCGCCCTTGGAGCCGTCCCGCTCGACGCCGCGCGCGAGTCGCTCGCCGCGGTCGGGCGGCGGCGCCAGACAAGCGCGGCGCTTGGCAATTCGCCTTACGACGAACATGAGTTGCTGGCAGTCGCGCGAGCCTTCGCAAAGATGGGCGTCGATTACGTCAAACTCGCTGTCGACGGCCCGACGCTCGATCGTCTCGGTGATTCCCTGCGGCGGCTGGCGAGCGACATCGGACTGGTCGGCATGATGTTCGCCGACGAGGAGCCCGACTTCGCTCTCCTCGCCAGGCTCGCGGCGCTGGGGTTCAAGGGCGCGATGCTCGACACGCGGGACAAGACTCGCGGCCGCCTGATCGCCCATCTCGATGTCGTCCGGCTCAACGAATTCTGCTCGAAGTGCCGCGAGCTCCGCTTGATGAGCGGCCTCGCGGGGTCGCTCGAAGCGCCTGACGTTCCGCGGCTGCTGCTCGTGCGCCCCGATGTGCTTGGATTCCGAGGCGCGCTTTGTCACGCCCATGATCGGCGAGGCGCGATCGACCCGCAGGCCGCCGCTCTCATCCGCGACCTGATCCCGCGCGAAAGACTGGACGCCGAGGCTTCGCCTAAGATCGATTGGCGATTGCTCGCTCGCGGGATCATCGGCGGGCGCGAGGACGAAGGCGAACTCGACCGGGTGTTCGTGCGTGACTTCGTCGTTTCGGCGCAGATCGGCGCCTATGATTTCGAGCGCGGCATCCACCAGCGCGTCGCCTTCGAGGTCGAGGCTCTGGTGCGGCGGTCCGGCGCGCACGCGGACGACATGCGTTCGATCTTTTCCTACGACCTGATCCTCGACGCGATCCAACTCGTCGTCGGCCGCGGCCATGTCGATTTCGTCGAGACGCTCGCGGAAGAGGTCGCCGAGGTGCTGTTGCAGCATGCGCGCGTGCGCAGCATCCGCGTGAATATTCGGAAGCTCGATGTCATCGAGGGCATGGTCGGGATCGAAATCCGTCGCGAGCGCGCCTCGGGTTCGGCTGACGTGCGATCCGTCGGGGTCGTCCCCAAGGCGTCGACCAAGGACTCTCTCGAGGGTCAACATTCGAGGCGGTAAAGCGGATTGCTTTCCAGGAGGGCCGCGGATTTCTTCCGCGTGGTTTCCGCCTCTTCTTCGATTTCCGGTGAGGGCGCTGCGGCCCAGACTCAGCCGGCTCGACGGTTGCGAGCGCTGGCGTCACGCAAGCGTGCGCGCCAGATCGAACGCCTGACGGAAGTCGAGGCGCATCGGCGCCTTGCTCTCGGTCATCTGCTTGAACAACCCCGATTCGGTTCGATACTTGACGTTGCCGATCGCGAGCGCGCCGATGCCGAGCGCGCCGCGGCCGCCGAGCGGCGCGCCGTTCGCGTGCAAATCGAGTTCTTCGATGCCAAGCGGCGGCACCGCGTTGACGTCCGCCGCGACCAGCAATTTCGCGGCGCTGGCGATCTGAGCGACGTCAAGCACCCTGACGCCCGCTTTCGCGGCGCAGAGCACGACTTCACTCGCGGAGAGGATCGCCGCCCTCTTCTCCGTGGTCGAACCGTCGGCGACGGCTATGTTGACGTTGAACCTGCGATTGACCTCAGCGGCGTGGCCGCGAGCGCGCTCCATTCCGTCGCGCCCGACGAAAGTGACGGAAGCGCCCTCGAGCGCAGCGATGACGCCCGAGGCTGTTCCAACCACGCCGGTGGCGCCGAAGAGCGAGACCGAAGCGCCGCGAAGCTCGCGAGCCTTTTTCTCCCGCAACGTCTTTTCGACGACAGCGATCATTGCGGCGGCGGTGGTGAACGAGCCCGCGGGGTCGGCGAACAGCGAAATCTCAAACGGTTTCAACAGCGCCTTGCCGGCGGCGTCGAGCATATCGAGAGCCAGAAGCGCGTCCTTGCCTCCAATGAAAACCCCTGTCCGCGTCGCGTCGCGCGGCGAGCGCGAAAACATCGCGTCCTGAACGAGACCTGCGATTTCACCCAGCGAAACGTTGGTATAGGAAACCGTCGCGTCGTAGCCGGCGTCGATCGCCATGTTGACGTCGAACGGGCTCATATGCGCGAGCGGCGTCATCATGTGCAGGATGTTCTTGGCCATCTTTCCTCCCAATCGATCACTGAACTGAGACGTCCTCTTCTCTGCGGATCTCGGCGCCGCGCTCGCGCGCGCCGCAGATTTTGATCTCCACGCCTGGCTCGCATTCGGCGCTGGCCCGCCGAGCGAGGAATTCCGCTTCGTCGGGATCGGATGCGAAGGCGAAGCCGGTCGGCCCCCAGGAGCTCTGGCCAATTCCGCCCGCCCCCAACGCCTTCAATCGCGCGGCGACCTTGCCCACCGCGGCGCTGGCGAAGCGGCCGCCGCCTTGGGCCGGGGCAAAATGATCGCCGACGATTTCCTGAACTCTCGTCACTCCGTCGCCGAATGCCGCGAGATCGCGTTCGGCGGCGCCGGGAAGGATTTGCATCAGCGTCCGGCGGCAGATCTCGTTTGACGCCGTCGCGGGAAAACCGGGCAATCCGGCGAACGCTCGCCTTTCCGCCTCGCCGTGAGAGCCCTCAGTGTGCGGGTCCAATATCAGAAGAACGCGCCAATCCCGAGGGAAGTTCACGCGCGCCACGACCGGCGGGACCTCAGTGTTCGGCCCCCTGCCGGCGTCGACCGCCAAGCCGCCGCGCTCGAACAACGCAACGCCCACGCCCGAACGCGCGCCGCGATCGAGCAGGCGTGCATCCTCCCGGGCGTCGAGCGGCAATCGCCCAAATCGGCGAAACGCCGCTCCAATCGCAAGCGCGAGCTGGGTCCCGGAGCCAAGCCCCGCATGCGCGGGGATGGCTTTCGTGATGACGAGCTTCATCGTTGTATCAAGGCCAAGGCGTTCAGCAATGCGGAGCGCCAGACGCGCCGCCCGCTCGCGGTCCTCGCCCACAATTTCGAAGCGCAAGGCCTGTTGAAGCTCGACTTGGGTCTCGAACGCGTCGATGGCGAGACCGATCGAACCGAATCGTCGGCCAAGGTCCCCGGCGAGATCGAGAAAACCCAGATGCAGGCGGGCCGCCGTCGTGACCAGAACGCCTTTCACTCGCGCGCCTCACTCCACGACCAATTCGCCGCTTACGCCTCAGTCGATTTTACCGGGAACATTGCGAAACTTTGCGCCGTTTGCCAAGCGCCGAACGCGAGAAACGCAGGGCAATCGGGTGAAGGAAGTTCGTGACAAAGGGCTGAAGTGCTGAATCTGTCGACATCCGTTGATTCGTGATCGGAGCGGGGCGATGGATATTTTGGCGGCGGCGACGGCGAGGGATTTCGAGGCCACTGTTTTTCTCGATTATTTCAAAGACATGCCGGACCATCGGCAGCCTGGCAAGGTGGCCTATCGGCTCGACGAGATTCTGTTGCTGGCTCTGCTGTCGATCCTGGCGGGCGCCGAGGGGTTCACGGACATGGCTCGGTTCGGGCAGAAGAAGCTCGCCCTTTTGCAGCGCTTTCTGCCCTTCGCGAACGGCACGCCGAGCCACGACCACTTGGGCGACATCTTCGCTTCGCTCGACCCCCATGCCTTCCGGGAGCGCTTCGTCGCGTGGGTCGGCGCGCTGACCAAGGCCCCGCTCGAGGTCATCGCCATCGACGGCAAGACCTCGCGGCGCTCGGGACGCAAGGGCGGCAAAGAGACGATCCATATGGTGTCGGCTTTCGCGGCGCGGCAGCGCCTCGTTCTGGCTCAGACCAAGGTGAGCGAGAAGTCGAACGAGATCGTCGCCATTCCCGCCCTGCTGGACATGTTGTCGATCGACGGCGCCGTCGTCACCATCGACGCCATGGGCTGTCAGCGCGAAATCGCCCGTAAGATCGTCGACAAGAAAGCCGACTATGTCCTGGCCCTGAAGGGCAATCAGGGCAGGCTGCGCGACGATGTCGAATTGTTCGCAAACGAGCAGAAAGCAAAGGGTTTCGCCGATACGACAATCAGCGTCGCTCGAACCGTCGACGGCGACCACGGCCGGATCGAAACCCGAAACGTCACCGTCGTTCACGACGTCGCCTGGCTGCAGGAACGACACCAATGGCCGGGCCTCAGAGGCCTCGTCATCGTCGAAGCGATGCGCGAAATCGGACCCAAGACCGAACGGGAAACCCGCCTCTACCTGACCTCTTCACAACTCCACGCCGACAAACTCGGACCCATGGTGCGCGATCATTGGGGCGTCGAAAACGGACTGCACTGGGTCATGGACATGACGTTCCGCGACGACGAATGCCGCATCCGAACCCAAAATGCGCCCGAAAACGTCGTCACCCTCAAACACATCGCCCTCAACCTCGCGCGAAGGAAAAAGGGCAAGGACTCCGTCCGCCTTGCTCTCAAAACCGCCGCCTGGGACGATGACTTCCTCACCAAACTCATCGCCGCTGTACCGGTTTCGATGCCTCGCCTGCTATCATTCCAGGCAACCGCGCATGTCCTGGGAGCCGCCGCAGACGAAGCCTCAATGTTGCCGTCGCCTGTGGAAAATGCCAGAGTTGCCTGACGAAGGGACGGCGCGAGTGCGCTTGGCGGCAGGTCGGCAATGATCGAGCTTATTCTGACGGTGTGCGCGCTCAACGCGCCGAGCCAGTGCGAAGAACGGCGGTTGTCGTTCGTCGCGCAGGAGTCGCTGATGCAATGCATGATGCAGGCGCCGCCATATATCGCGGCTTGGACCGACCAGCATCCGGCCACGCGCGTCACGCGGTGGCGATGCGCCTACCCCGGCGAGGCGGACCAGAAGATCTAACCCGCGAATCCGAGGGCGGCGCGATGACGCCGCGCATTGTCCGCAGCGTCCCCCGCTCCGTCGCGATGGCGTGGCGGCCGCCGATTTCCGGCGCCAGCGAATGAGGCTAGGCGCCAAGAGGATTGCAATGCGATTCATGAACGGCTCGCTCGCAATCGCGCTTTTGGCCGCGCCGGTTTGCTTGGCTGATGCACAGGACATGATGCGCGGCCTCGACATGTCTTCGCCGGACATGACGATGGCGGAGATGACGCGCGCTCAGGTGGAAGCCGCGCTGGCGGCGGCGCCGGGCGGGCGCGGGGCGGATCTGTCCGGAAAACGCATATCCGGGCTCGATCTCTCCGGTCTCGACTTCTCCGGCGCAAACTTGCGCGCGGCGCGGCTCAATCACGCCAATCTTTCGCATGCCAAACTCGACCGGGCGACGCTGGACCAGGCTTGGGCGCTTGGCGCCGATCTCACCGGAGCGAGCCTCGTCGGCGCGAGCCTGTTCGCGACCCAGCTCCAAGGGGCGCATCTCGACGGCGCCAACCTCACGGGGGCGCGCGTCACCGCCGACTTGACTGGCGCGCGCCTCGTCGGCGCCCAGTTCGAAAACGCGGATTGCAGCGCCGACGAAAAAAACCAGTCGATGGGCCTCATGCGCGCGACGTTCAAATCGGCGGACCTCAGCAGAGTGGACTTCTCGGGCGCGAATCTTGCGCGCGCGGACTTGCGTTTCGCCAAGCTTTCCGGCGCCAATCTCGTCGGCGCGAGCTTACGCGAGGCAGACGCAAGCGGCGGGGATCTGCGCGGCGCCCTTCTCAAAGGCGCTGAGACGTCGGGGCTTGACGTCGATTTGGCGCGCATCGACAGCGCGAGCATCCCCTATCTCGACAAGGCGACCAATCTCAATCGCGCCTACCGCGAGTGAGCCTGCGCCGCGCGGGCGTGGCAACCGCGACCCCTATTGCGCATCCTTGGCGGGCATCCGCGGCGGAGCAAGCGGCGAAAAATTGACGGTCTGGTTCTCCCCGTGGGTGAACGCGGGATCGAGTGGACCTCCCGAGGACGGATCTCCGCCGCCCGTGGTGGTGATCGTTGAGGGTGTAATCTCGCGCGCCGTCGCCTCTGACACGCCGCCTTCGCCATTGCCGAAGTCCGCCGTACGGCCGCCCTGCGGCTTGCCGTCGGCGCTGGCTTTTATCGCGGCCTCGGTCTTTTCCGCGAGCTTGGCGTCGTAGGGCAGGCGGTAAGCGCGCGGCACGCCGCTTGGAAAGTTGTCATCGTCGAGCGCCTCGACCCAGAGATGGATCGCGCCCGGTTCGCCCTCGAGCGAATGGGGCTCGACGATGCGGGCGCTGAGGAGCTTGAACTTCGGCGGCAGCGGATCGATCGACGACCAGCCGAGCAGCCCGCGCATCGCAAAGAAGCTCAGGACATAGAAGGCGCTTGTCAGCACGATGGCGCCCGCCTTCACCGGCCAGGGGATCTTTGCGAAGACACAGATGACGAGCAGAAGGACGCCGAGCAAGGCGTAGGCGATCGACAGCCAAAGGATGACCGAGCCAAGGTTGGTCATAGCTTTTTCACGTAGCCGGTCTTCGGGTCGAGGTCTGCCCCGTTGTGGTGCACGTTACGAAAGGTCTCCATCAGCGACTTCGGCCGGCGATTGACGTCAACCACCTTGCCGTCGGCGTCGAGCGTGAAGCGCACCGCGGTTTTCTCGTCGCCCGTATGGTCGACGAAGACCGAATCGTCGAAGATCACCTGCGCGTTCGGGTTGAGCTTTTGCACCTTCACCGTCGCCGGCACCGGCAAGCCGGTCGTCGCCAGAAAATGGCTGACGTTGACGGTGTATTCGCCGGGAATGAGGCCGCGGATTGTCACGATCTCCTCGCGAATGGGCGAAGAAATCTTCTTGCCATTGACCAGGACGAAGTCGTTGGCGCCGCCGCGGTCGTCGCGATCGAGCACGAGGAAACCCGCCTCGCGGTGGCGATACCAGGCGATGTTGCCCGCCGGGTCCTGTACGAAAAGATCGAGATCGTCCGGATGATTGTCCGGCCAGTCCATCGTCACGAGGAATTCGGCTTTCGAGTCAATCTTGCCGTCCTTCGCCTCGGGCGATATCGCGAGCAGCGCGAGAAAGAACAGAAACGCGACGACCTGCAGCGCCTTGAAAAGCATGACGCTGAACGGATCGAACGGCTCTTCGCGCGGGTACAGGCCGAATTCATCGATCATGCGCCCGTTCCGATGTCGTGCGCCCGTTCCAGCGCCGGAACGACGCGCGTCTCGGTGAGCGTAACCGCGCGCGAGAACACTTTCGCGGTCGCGGAGTCGAGCATGTAATATTGGATCCTCAATAGGATCGAGCCGACGAGGCCGGCGAGCGTCGTATACATCGCCACCGCCATTCCGTCGCTCATCACGCCCATCGACGATTTCAACATCGACTTGTCGCTCGCGTCGATCCCGGCGATCGGAGCGAGCATAATGATGAAGCCGATGATCGTGCCGAGCAGGCCGAGCTTCATCAACGTGTCGCTCGCGAAGCCGCCGAATCCGTTGGAGCCGCGCAACCGGTCGGCGAGCGAGCGCAAGAGCAGGGTCTGATCGAGCCGCCCCTGCCCTTGCGTGCGCGCCTTTAAGGCGAGATCCCGGATGTGATCGGCAATAAGACCGTGGGGGAGCGCCGCCGGACCGTCGACTGCGGCGAAATCCGCGCCCGACGCCTCGATGCAGTTCGCCGCTCGCCTTCCAGCGTCGCCCTCGCGCGAGACGACAATCGTGCGCCAAAGACAATGCAACGACGCGGCAAGGTAGAGCACGGCGATCAGCGAGGAAAGGTAAGTGCGATCCGAAGCGATCATCAGGCGGATTAGACCATGACTCCACAGCAGGATCGCGGCGAAGAGGGTCGCGCCCGTGAAGATCAGCCAACGCAACAGAGGCGCGCGATCCTCGGTGGACGACGCGCGCATTTGCTCCGACGAAAGAACCACGGCCGTCATGCTGAAATGCATCCTCCAGAGTTTTGCGCGGGCCTCCAGTAAGGAAGGATAGCGCTCGCGCGTTGGCCGACGCAAGGTCACGGGTCCTGCCATGGGGCGGGCAATTCTCCGGACTTTCGCCTTACTGCCGCGGGAGCAATATCTCTCCCTTGCCGAGCGCCGCGAGATCGCCCGCCAGACGCCTCAGCGGCCGGCGAAAAAGTCTGGCCAGCTTCGCGCTGGCCTGAGCGAAATAGGTGGCCAGGAGCCGCGCCGCGACGAGGTCATGTTCGCCGCAATCGCCGAACGTCGGCGAAAGAAGCGTCGCGCCGCGCCCCAACAGGATCGTGCCGCGGCCCATCAAATAGCCCGGCAGGTCGCCCGCCTCGCCGCCAATCGCCAAAGTGCCTGCGATCATTCGGCTGCCGGCGTACGCGCCTGCGCGGCCCTCGATCAAAATGGCGCCCCGCCTCAGTCTGTCGCCGGCGCGTGGTCCCGCGTCGCCGCGCACACAGAGGAGACCGCCGCTCATGCCGACCGTCTCGCCGCTCAGCGGACCCGCGAGCCGCTCACCCGCGTCGCCCTCGATTTCCAGCGTTCCGCCCTTCATTCCGGATCCCGCGAACGGCCCGGCTTCACCGCGAATGGTCAATTGTCCGCCCGACATCAGGCGTCCTGCTTCGACCCCGACCTCGCCTTCGACGCGAATAGCTCCCGCCGACATACCCATGCCGACGCGATCGAAACGTGCGCTGCCGCCTTCAATGAGAATCGTCGCGGGATCACCGCCGCGAATGCGAAAAGCATCTCCCGCCGTCACGCGCAAGCGCGTCGTTCCCAGTTCGATATTCGCAATTTCCGCAACCGTCTTGCCTGCGAGATTCTGCGGGGTTAACGGCGAAAGATCGAGGCGCTGGGTCGGGGCGCCGCGCGCGACAAAGGTCAGCGGCCTCACGGCAGGAGGTCCTTGAGGTGATAATGGTGCCGCCCGAGCTTGCCGCCGTAATTGCCGGCGCCA
Organism: uncultured Alphaproteobacteria bacterium; assembly: GCA_963749715.1. Classification (GTDB taxonomy): domain Bacteria; phylum Pseudomonadota; class Alphaproteobacteria; order Rhizobiales; family Beijerinckiaceae; genus Roseiarcus. The sequence continues at coordinate 327,829 of CAVVNR010000001.1, read as the reverse complement.
ACGCGCAACGCGCCGCGCTCCGGGCCGAGCTCGACGATCGCGGCGAGCCCCGCGCGCATCGACCTGGCGACCGCCTCGCTCGTGAGGCCATCGATGACGATTTCGAGCACCGAGGCAATCTCGGGGCCGAGAGCGCTCAAGACTGCGCCCTTCAAGGTCGGGCAATAGGCGTCATTGGTGGAAGCGGCGGCGCCCTTGTATTTCGAGCCGACTTTCGAACCCGAGCGCGCGATGCCGCCGGGAAATGGCATGATGACGTCGCCGACCCGGCGCATCGCCTTCACTGCCGCCTCGGTCGCCGCGAGAGTCTTCGCCGCGTTCGCGCCCATGACAATGAGATTGCCGCCGCCGACCGCGCTCTTGGTGAGGTTGATGGTCGATTCGCAGACGAACTCTCCGTCCATCACCGGCACCCGCCAGTACCGGCGGGCGCCGAGGCGCTTGGCGATCTGCCAGCCGTCGCCGAAAAAGCGGATCGCCGCACCGAGCTTGAGCCTGCCTTCGCCCGCTTCAAGTCCCGCATAACAGGCCGAGCCTGGACTCGTCAGCACGCATTGCCCGACGCGGTTTTGCAATTGCCGCTGCAACTCCGCGGTCGAGACTGCAAACAGCAAGACGCGCACGCCAGGGCGTCCGTCCGGCGTGTCTCTCGCCGTCCTGACACTCTCGACGCCCGCCTCGCAGCCGCACCCGATCACCGAGGTGGCGAAACCCGTCATCGTCGTCGCGGCCTGTCCCGCCCAGCGCGCGGTCGGCGCCGTGATGACGATCGCGGTCGCGCGCATGTCGAAAGCTTCCGCGAATGTGTCGTCGATAGCGACGCCGTTGACGATCATCGCGTGCATGCCACGACCTCGAAAGGTTGCGGCCGGCCGAGCGCGCCATCGGGCACTCGCATAAAATCGGCGGGCAACCCGTAGCGTGCATCGTAGTATTGCCCCATTCGCCGTCGCATCGAGCCCTCAACGGCGGGCGCAACCTGCAACGCCCGGCCGAAGCGACAGTGCGTCACCGCGCCGTCGCGCACGACGAGATCGCCGTCCTTGTAGACGCGAGTCGCCGCCCGGAACATTTGGGCGATGTCCTTTCCGGGGCGATAAAGTGCGACATCGGCGCGCGCGCCGGCGCCGAGATGCCCTCGATTGGGGAGGCCCAGCAATTTGGCCGGGGCCGCGCGCGTCATCGTCGCGATCTCGCTTAAGGTATATTCGCGCGTCAGCGACGGGAGCGTCGTCACCGCGATCGCCTCGGTCGGCAGGCGCGACAGCCACTGAGCCCGCACTTCCTTGTCCATCAACAGCGCGAATATCTCAGGATATGCGGTAAACGGCGCGCCGTTCGGGTGATCGGTGGTGAAGAATACGCGCCACGGGTCGTCGATAAGCAGGAACAGCTCTAAACCGACGGCGAATTGCACAGCGTTGTGAAAACCGCCTGCACGATATTCGTACGGCACGATGCCGGCGCCGTTCAAATCGCCGTCGACGATGGCGTATTTCTTTGGCCGCGCCTGGCCCCGGGCGGAGAATTGCCGCAGCACGTCGGATGAAATCGTCACCGTCTGCCCGAACATCACTTGCCCTACGTCGATAGTGACGGTCTTTGCGGCGTTCACCGCCTCGGCGAGCCGAGGCGCAGCCGACGAAAAGCCTTGTGGGCCGTCTTTGCCGTAACCGTAGAACTGAAGATGCGCCAAATGCAGCGGCAGGTCGTCGGCCGCGGCGATCGTGGCCAGCGCCGTTTCGACGTTTCCGGGCAAGCCGAGATTGTTGCAGTGAACATGCAGCGGATGCGGAACGCCGGCCTCATGGACCGCTTTTTGCAGGGCCTTGACGATCTGGCGGCTCGACACGCCGTAGGAGGGAACCACGTCGTCAAAGGAAAAGGACCGCACGTTCTCCTTGAACGCAGCGACGCCGCCGGCATTGACAACCTTGATCCCGAGCGCCCGCGTCGTATCCAGCGTCCAAACGACGTGATCGCGGATTGCGCTCGCGCCTTGTCCGGAACGCATGAGGCCGAGCAGGAAATCGTCGTTGCCGAGAATGGTCAGGATGGCCTTGTCGATAATCGGAGTGTCGGCGAGTTCGAGGTGCGCGTGCAGCGCATGATGCGGCGCGACCGCGGGCTCGACGACCGTCGTGAAGCCCATCTCCGCATAGAGGCAGCCCGTATCAAAGGTCGACCAGCCTGCTCTGGAGAGCGACGTGGCGGCCGGTCGGCGCGCATGGGCGCGATGCTGTTCGGGCAACATGAGGCGCGCGGTGTTCACATTTGCGCCTGCGATATGCGAATGGATGTCGATGCCTCCGGCCATCGCCACGAGGCCATTCGCGTCCACCGTGTCATCGGCCATGACGCCGTCTGCCGGCGGCGCGACGATCTCATCGTCGCGAATCCAAAGATCGCCGACTTCATCGCGCCTATTGGCCGGATCGACGATACGAGGACCCTTAATGTGAATCAGCATAGGGGAGCGTTCGCGTTTCCGAGGCAGTCGGCGATGCGCTCGAGAGCCTGTGCGACGCTTGGCGCGGCGCTGCGCGCCGAGGAGGTCACGGCGACCAGCGTCCCTGCGTCCGACGAGTACAAAACCCCATCATGATCGATGCCGGGGCGCCCGACCGCGATGCGCACGTTCGGCTCGCCGGCAAATTGGGTCGTTCCCTCGCAGAGCGCAATGAACTTCAGTGCGCTCCGCCAGGCTGGTGGGCGCGCGCCGAGGGCGGAGATCCACAACACGCAATCGGTTTCCTTTGATGCGACCAGTCGCTCGGCGTCGAAACGCCAGGGATCATGCAGCGGCGCGCCGGTTCCAAATCCGGTTCGCATGGGGAGACCGGTCATCCAACCGCAGGCAGCGAGCACGCCCGCGCCATTGTCAGGCGCGGCGAGAGGCAATGTCGAGAAACGGGTCGTTTCGTTCAGGTCGCGCACGAGCCCATTGAGCATTTCGATTTCGAGCGCCCCGAGATCCGCCGCCGTCCAGACCGCCACGCCGAAGCGCGCGCTTTTCAGGGTCGCCGCGAGCGCGTCGAGCGCGGCCACAGGAAGCTGGGCTTGCGCGACAGGACGCCCTTTGACCCGCGCGCGCAACGCGGCCAGATTGGCGGCAAGCCGTGTGCCGGCGCCGGCGGCGAGGACCTCGATATCGCCGAAGCCAGGAATTCTCGCCTCGGCCTCCGGCGCCAGCCAAACGATGCGCCGCGAGACGTCCGCGCCTTCGGGGCTTGCCGGCGGCCGCAACAGCCGCTCGCCAAGACCAGGCCAGGTTTGCAGCAGGCCATCGCCCACGAGCAGCACGACGTCGGCGCGCACGCGCGCTTCGCCGGGCGTCATCAGCATGACGCCCGTTTCACGCAGGCAGTCGAGGTCTCGCATCAACGCCGCCGAATGCATATGCTCGATGACGCCGCCGACCCGTTCGGCGAGCGCGATGGCTGCCTTCGCACCCGCAATATCCGCGCCGAGCCCGGTGATAAGCGGTTGACGGCATTGCGCCAGTAGTCGAGCCGCGGCGAGGGCCGCGTCTTCCAGCGATGCGGGCGCGCCGTCGATCGAAGCTGCGGCCTCGGCGCCGATTGGATCTTTCAGCGACATCCGCTCCGCCGGATTGGTTCCGTGTCAGCCGAAGATCGATCCCAGCGATCGCGGGCGATGTCCGGAATATGAGACAGGACTGGACAAATCGAGGGTCTGCAGGTTCAATCGCATTGCGATCGATTGCAGCCTAGCGGCAAACAATAACCCACGCCAAGGAAATGCCTAGCCCTGGCCGCCAAGTTCGCTTTGTCTTCGCGCGCCGCCGGGATCATTGGTGGCTGCGACGCCGCTCCCGTCTAGGCTGGAACGGCCGAAAATCGGCGTCAGGCCGATGACTGACCGTCCGGCAATCATCGTCGTGGCCTACTCGGCGCGCGCGCTCGCATCCGCCGCCTACCGCGCCGGATTCGCTCCCCTCTCGATTGATGTTTTTGGCGACGACGACACGAGAGAGATCAGTCTTGCCTCGACGAAGCTCGACGGCGGACTGTCGGACGGGCTAACGCTCGACAAAGTAGGCGGCGCCGTTGAAATGCTGGTCAGCGCCCATCATCCAATTGGGTTGATCTATGGATCCGGCTTCGAGCATCAGCCGGAAACGATCGCCGCGATCGCCCGCGGGACCCGGGTTCTAGGCAATGAAGCCGAAACGCTGAAGCGCGCCAAGGATCCGCTCGCGCTTGCGCGGCTTTGCGCGGCGATTGACGTGCGGCATCCCCCGATCGCGTTGGCGCCGCCAGACGAGCCCGAACTCTGGCTCATGAAAAGGCGAGGCGGCGCCGGAGGCGCCCATATTTCAGCGGCTGCGGGCCCGAGTTCGGCCTTGCCGAATTGCTATTTTCAGCGCCGCATAGCGGGGAAGAGCATCTCGGCTCTGTTCCTCGCGAGCGAAAAAAAAGCCGAAATCATTGGCCTCAGCGTGCAGTGGACCGCGCCAACGCCCATGTCGCCGTTTCGATATGGCGGTGCTGCCGGGCCTGTCGATATCGGCCCGGCCCACGCGGAGGAAATCGCTCGCTCGATTGCTTCGATCGCTTCCGAACTGGGTCTTGTGGGTCTCAACAGCGCCGATTTTCTGATTTCGACCGACGCGGTATGGCTCATAGAGATCAACCCGCGGCCCGGCGCGACGCTGGATGTGTTCGATTCAAACGAGGGCGCTCTGCTTGCGCAACACGTCGCTGCCTGCGAAGGACTTCTGACGCCGTCCTCGCCGGGCTTCGTGTTCAAAGCCGCCGAGATCGTTTACGCCCCCTGCGAGATTGTGTTGCGCGAGGAGCGGAATTGGCCGGATTGGGTGGCCGACCGACCGTCGCGCGGAACCCGCATTGCCGCCGGCGATCCGCTGTGCACGGCGCTCGCCTCCGGCGCGACCGTCGATTTGGCGCGACTCTGCGCCAACGAGCGGGCGCGAGAAATTGTTGCTCTTGTCGATGAGGCGGAACATTGAGCGCCGTCGAGACCATAAGCGTCAATCGACGCGCCGCCGAACTGACGGCCGCGCTGCGGCGCGACGCCGATATCTTGAACCTCGGCGTTGCGCGCGGACCGCTTGGGGAAAGCTTGATCGACGCCGGCGCCGACCGGCGGGGCGGCATCGATGCCGGACTCCGCATAGCGGAAATCTGTTTGGGCGGACTCGGCGCGGTGCGGCTGACCCCCGATAACGCAACCCCGCGTTGGCCCTGGACGATCGCGGTGAGTTCGCCGCAGCCGGTCATCGCGTGCCTGGGGAGCCAATACGCGGGTTGGAACCTGGCCCACGGCGCCGGAAAAGACGCCTTCTTCGCTCTCGGCTCCGGTCCAGCTCGCGCGCTCGCGCAAAAGGAGACGGTTTTGAAAGACATCGGCTATCGGGACGAAGCTGATGTCGCGACCCTCATCATCGAAAGCATGCGCCCCCCGCCGCCCGAGGTCGTGGAGGCCGTGACGCGCGATTGCAAGGTCGCGCCGTCAGCTTTGACGGTGATTTACGCGCCGACGCAAAGCCTGGCCGGGGGCGCACAAGTGATCGCGCGGGTGTTGGAGGTGGCGTTGCACAAAGCCCATGAGCTGAAGTTCCCGCTCGAGCGCGTCGTCAATGGCATGGGCGCCGCGCCCCTGAGCCCCCCGCATCCCGATTTCGTCACCGCGATGGGCCGCACCAACGACGCGATCATTTACGGCGGACGTGCGCAACTCTACGTCACCGGACCGGCCGCGGATGCGAGGGCGCTCGCCGAGGCGCTGCCGAGCCGCGCGTCGCGCGATTTCGGCTCGCCGTTCGCCGAGATTTTCAAGCGCTTCCACGGCGATTTCTACGCCATCGATCCTATGCTGTTTAGTCCGGCCGAAGTCATCGTCACTGCGATCGAAAGCGGGGAGAGTTTTCACGCCGGGGCGATGCATCACAAGTTGCTTGATGCCTCCTTCGCTTGATGCGTTGGCGGGCTGCGCCCTTCGCCCCACGATTCTTATCGTCAGCGATCAGCGCGATTGGCACGCGCGCCAGATGGAAGCGGCATTCGCAGCGGTCGGCGCGCGTGTAGAGCGCATCGATCTTGCCGCATGCAACTTCGACACACGAAGCGCGAGCGGACTGGCGTTGCCAGTGTTGGGTTCGCGGTTGCCCGACGCGGTGCACGTTCGTACGCTGTCGGCCGGCTCGTTCGAGGCGATCACCAAGCGGTTGGGCGTCCTGCACGCGTTGGCCAAACTTGGAGTCGTCGTCTGGAACGATGCGCGCGCCATCGAACGCTGCGTCGACAAGTCGATGACGAGCTTCCTGCTCGCACGCGCGGGCGTGCCGACCCCGCCGACCTGGACGATGGAATCGGCGGAGACCGCGCGCGCCCTGGTTGAATTTGAAGCGCCGCGCGGCCCGCTCGTGCTCAAGCCCTTGTTCGGGGCGCAGGGGAAGGGCTTGCGCCTCATTCGACGGCCGGAAGACTTGCCGGGGCCGGAGGGCGTCTCCGGGGTCTATTATCTTCAGCGCTTTCTACCGATCGCGACCGAGGACTTCAGGGACTATCGGCTGTTCGTCCTGCGCGGTCGCGTAGTCGCCGCGATGATGCGCCGATCCTCGACATGGATAACCAACGTCAAGCAAGGAGGCCAACCCTTGGCCCTGGCGCCGGATCCGGGGATGGAACGTCTCGCCATCGCGGCGGCGGAAACGGTCGGCGCCGCTATCGCCGGCGTCGACGTGCTGGTGACTGTTGACGGCGCGCCGACGGTGCTTGAGGTCAACAGCATGCCTGCATGGAGCGGTCTGCAAAAGGTGAGCGCGCGCAGCATCGCGGCGGCGATCGCCTCGGCGCTGATGGACGAATTGGACCGCCGCGCGACGCAACGGCGTGTCCGATGAATGGCCGTGAAGATCGAGTGGCGACAGCCTACATCGAGGCGTGCCTCGCCGAACTCGACGCGCCAAAACCAGGCAACGTGCATCGGTTCGCGCCGGGCCACGGCATGAGCCTCGTCGACTTCGTTCGCAGCGCCGAAGCGAGCGCCGCCCCGATCGCGGCGAAAGGCGCGCGCGTCGGCGTCCGTGTCCGCTCCGCCGTCGAAGCGACCCTCTCAGCGGTCGGTCAGAACACAAATCTCGGCATCATCCTCTTGTGCGCGCCGCTCGCGGCGGCGATGGAGAGCGCGCATTCCCCACTGCGCCCGGCGCTGGCCGGGGTACTTGATAGTCTCGACCGTTCAGACGCAGCAGACGTCTTCTCCGCCATCGCCGCCGCCAATCCCGGCGGACTCGGTCGCGCAACCCGGCACGACGTACACGCTCCTGCCGCCGTGACGCTGCGCGAGGCCATGGCGGAGGCGGCGGAGCGGGATCGCATCGCGCGGCAATACGTCACAGTCTATGACGACATTTTCTCGCTCGGTTTGCCGGCGCTGGCGATGGCTCGCCGACGGCAAAGCGCCCCCCGCTGGTCCGCGCTCGCTGTCTATCTAACCTTTCTCGGGGCGGCGCCCGACACGCACATCTTGCGCAAATTTGACCCGGCTACCGCCGAGGCGGTTCGCCGAGAGGCGGCGGACTGGCGCGACGCCTTTGCGGCGGCTCGCGATCCGGAGGGGATGACCGAGGGGCTTCTGAACTGGGACGCGGCGCTCAAAACGCGCGGCATCAACCCCGGAACGAGCGCGGATCTGACGGTGGCGACGCTTTTTGCGTCGAGTTCTCGCCTCAATTCGCAGCCACAATTGCGCAACGACCATCTTGCCCTTGCGCCCTAACGATGATTGAGTTGAGCTTACGGGGAACCCCCGCGACTATCCGGCCAACCGATCCCGCTTAGGCGGGATGCCGAAAACAAGGATAGCCAGTCGGCCTCGTCATAAGTGGCAGGGACGGCATGTGGATTGGCTTGATCCCAGGGAGGAGTTAGCATGGCCAAAATCAATAAGCTTATGGTTGGCGAATCGCTCATCGGCGACGGCAATGAAGTTGCTCATATCGATCTCATCATCGGGCCCAGGGGCAGCGCGGCGGAATCTGCTTTCGCCAATGCGCTGACCAACAACAAGGACGGCTTCACGGCCCTTCTTGCGGTTGTCGCGCCCAACCTGGCGGCGAAGCCCTCAACCGTCATGTTCAACAAGGTGACGATCAAGGGCGCCAAACAAGCCGTACAGATGTTTGGACCCGCGCAGCACGCGGTCGCCAAGGCGGTCGCCGACAGCGTTGCCGACGGCACGATTCCCGCCGCCGAGGCGGACGACTTATTCATTTGCGTCGGCGTGTTCATCCATTGGGAAGCGGCCGACGACAAGAAGATCCACGACTTTAACTATCGCGCCGTCAAGGAGTCGATCGAGCGCGCCGTGGCCGGCAAGCCGACGCCTGCTGAAGTCGTCGCTCAGCGCGACGCCGTAAAGCACCCGTTCAGCCCCTAAGTCGATTCCTCATTGGCCTCTCAGTCGAGGCTCGCACGCGGGAAACTCAGTCTCCCGCGTGTATTCTTTTCGTCGCCTCATAGAAGTTTGCCTGGCGTTTCGTCTCGACCTTTGCCGCAAATTCTTCTCGAGTGATTCGAAGCGTGCGCTTTGGGTCAGGTTTACGATTCGCGGCGCAGCTTTGTCGACATCGGCGCCGCCACGTCCGACGTCGGCGCCCTGGACAAGGGTTTTCGGCGTCCGGCCGTCATCTTGTGGGCCTCGGGCTCCAGATCATTCTCTCCGATCCGCCCTGATCGAACCGACTCCGGCCCAGGACTGGGGGCCAACCCGCGCCAGCGCCTGTCCGTCAGCGTCGAAGACGTGGACGTCGCGGCGGTCGATGGCGAACCCGATCGCCTCGCCTGAACGCACGCGATGCAGGCCGCGAAGGGACGCAGAGATCCGCTCCCCCGATTGCAGGACCGAATGGATGATCGTTTCGGCGCCGAGGATTTCGCTGGCCTCGACCCGCGCGCGCAGGCCTCCGTCGCTCGGCGTCAGGTGCTCCGGCCTGAGGCCCACGGTGAACCCCTCCCCTGCGCTCCCGCTCCGCGCGACGACGTCCGCCTCGATCCGGGCGCGTCCCTGATCGACGGCCAGCCTCAAGCCGGGTTGGCTGGCGCCGTCCGCCGCCGCGGCAAGGATGTTCATCTGCGGCGCGCCGAGGAAGCAGGCGACGAAGCGGTTGCGCGGCCTCGAATAGAGTTCGATCGGCGAACCGATCTGCTCGACGACGCCATCGCGCAGGACGACGATCGTGTCGGCCATTGTCATCGCCTCGACCTGGTCATGGGTGACGTAGATCATCGTTGCGCCAAGCCTGCGGTGCAGCGCCGCAATTTCGCTGCGCATTTTCACCCTGAGTTCGGCATCGAGATTCGACAGCGGCTCGTCGAACAGGAATGCCTTCGGCTCCTTGACGATTGCCCGGCCGATGGCGACGCGCTGGCTCTGGCCGCCCGACAATTGCGATGGCCTGCGGTCGAGCAGGGGGGCGATCCGCAAAATGTCGGCGGCGCGCGCGATCCGCGCCGAGATTTCGGGCTTAGACACGCCCTGGCAGACGAGGCCAAACCGCAAATTCTCGCGCACGCTCATGTGCGGATAGAGCGCGTAGGATTGGAAGACCATCGCCATGCCGCGAGCGGCGGGAATGAGATGGTCGCAGCGCAACCCGTCGAGCAGGATTTCGCCCTCGGTGACCTCCTCAAGGCCTGCGATCATTCTGAGCAGCGTCGACTTTCCGCAGCCCGACGGGCCGACGAACACGGTAAAGGAACCCGACGCGACAGCGAGGTCGACCCCATGGATCACCTCCACCGACTGGAAGCGTTTGCGGACGGCCTTCAGCTCAAGCTTCGCCACGCCGCTCCGCTCCAACCACGAGATATTGGCCCTGCCGCAGCGTTCGGCGCTCGCCCAGCAGGACAACGTCGCCGTCCCTCCTGACCGGCCGCCCGTCGATCGTGGCGGGTCCGGGCAAGGTCGGCAAGCGCAGCCGCGAAACGACCAGTTCGCCCCCTTTCACGGACAGGATCGCGGTTCGGCCCCTGAACTCGATTTCGCCCCAGCCACGGCCGGCGGACCAGAAGTAGACCGCTTGGCCCGCGCGCGCCGGACGGAAGCCGATCTCGCCAACGCGCTGGTCGAATGTCATGCCGAGATAGGCGTTCACGAGGGCGTAGCTGGATAGCGAGCGCGCGTAGTAGCTTCCGCATTCGATGTCGTTCCAGGGATTGCGGCGCGAGCCGTCGTGGCGCGCGCGCGCGGCGCGCACGACAGTCAGACCCTCGTCGACGAAGCCGCGCGCGATCAGGTGCGACGCAAGCATGTATTCGAGGCCAGTCCACACTTCCTCCGAATAGGGGACGGGCGTCGCCGGCTTTTCGATTCCCTTCGGCCAGGTGCAGACAAGCAGGCCGGCCTCGTCCTCGTAGGCGTAGACGCGGCATGGATTGAAATGATCGCTTAGCGTCGGGCGGAAGTTCTCGGCGAAGATCGAGCGCAGCGCCGAAGCGACATTGTCCGGCGAAAGGACGTCGCCGAGCCCGGCGAGATCGGCGTGCCACTGGCCGAGAATCTGGTCGGTCAGGCATCCCGCGCCGATCTGGTACTTGATCTCCTGATATTCCTGCGACCAATAGGCCTCCATGAAGGAGTCGCGCAACACCCCCGCCTTCCTGCCCTGGTCGAACGGCTCGAGCGCCGAGCGATCGCCGAGCGCAAGTTTCTGCGCGTAGAACCGGCCGTTGAACAGCTCCCGATCGACGAAGTCGCGGCCTTTCGCCGCCAACGCCGAACACTGCGCCGAGAAGTCGGGCTCGCCCATCGCTTCGGCCATCTCGGCCGCCGCCTTGAGCGCGGCGAGATACATGCTGGTCAGCCATGAATTCGGCCCGAACAGCTCCATGTCGAGCGTATGATGCTGCCGCCCCCACAGCACGCCGGTCTTGTTCGGGTCCCAGGCGTCGGGGTTGTCGGGCGACCAGGCATATTCGATGGAGCGGCGGATATTGGGCCAGTAACGGCGAAGCCAGTTATCGTCCCCGGTATTTCGCCACTCGCGATAAGACTTGATCGTCGCGCCGAAATGGCCGTCGGCACAGGGCCCGATGATGTCGAAGCCCGAGCCGAGCGGCAGGCGCTGGCGAAACGTAAGCCCGCCGCTCGGCAGTTGATTATAGGCAAACTCGGTCTCCCGCAGCGTTCGCTCCAAAGCCGGGAAGAGGGAAGCCAGCGCCTGCTGGTAGTTCCACACATGCGTGCAGCTGCCCTCGCAGGATCCCTCGGCGATGTGCTGTCCTTCCCACCCCCACAACTCGCCGCCTTCGAGGCGGATGATCGTCGCTGAGCGCAGGACCCCAAGCGTACCGGAGACGGCGTCGAGGATTTCGGGCGGATTGGAGGATCCAAACAGCGAGTTGCGAAATGCCGAAGTCGCCCGTTCGAGCTCGTCCCACCGCCTTAGCGCCTCCGCGCCGCTGGCGAGCGCATCCGGCCATTGCGTTGCGTAGTAGTTCCGCCATGTCGGCGGTTCGCCTGAATATTCGGCGTCGCCCGGCTGAGCCCGCCCGAACCAAGTGATCGCGCCGACCGGATAGTTCCAGGTGATCGCAAAGCGGATGCGGGCGCTTCTTCCCGGCTCGACCGTCACCCGGCGGGCAAGCGTGCCATGCTCGGGTTGCCGCCACATGTTGGCGGTCTCGCGCGGCTTGTCATAGCTCCGCTCGCGCAAAGCGCCCGCCGAGGCGAATTCCCGCCAGTAGCGGCTCAGGCTGTCGAACCACTGCCCGCGCACATGATAGTCGACGTGCTCGACCCCGTCGCCCGCGGTGGTGATCGCGAGATCGCCGCGCTCGGCCGCGGGCCGATGGACGTCGGCGGAAGTCAGATGCAGCGCGCTGAGATCGCCGGAGCGTGAGAAAGTATGCACGCCGCTGTCGCAGCCGTAGTTCCCGAGCGTCGAGGCGACCGTGTAAGCGATTGCGGCGTGAGTGTCGTTCTCGATGTCGAAGGAAAATAGCGCCGCCGGCATCGACGAGTTGCGGTCATTGTGCGGAATGAAGGGGCTGAACGCGGTCATCCGCACTTTTCCCGGGAACGCGTCGCGGTGGAACAGGATCTCGGCGACCGGGAACCGTCCGATGAAGGTCGCGTCGTCGAAATGAGGCGCGCCGGTCATCGAATTGCGGTTCGCGCCGAAACCGTACCCGTCGAATTTCCGTGTGCTCGGCGAGCCCGTCGGGACGCCTTCGTAAGGGCCATTGAGAACGCGAGCGTCGAGAATCTCGCCCTCCCGCTCCGCTTTGATGGCGAAATGGCTATAGCCATTGTGCTGATGGATGGCGGGGCGATTGCGAATGCTCCAGTCGATGAGCCGGCCGCCGCCGGTGAGCGAGATGCTGCCTGTCCCAAGCCCGCCGAGCGGGAAAGCGACATACTTGCGGCGCGCGCCGCGAAAGACGAAGCGGTCGTCGATCGCGGCGCTCGAGTGCGGGTCGGTTGTCATTGTCATCCTGTTCGTCAAGCCTTGATGCCGCTCATCGCGACGCCTTCGATCACCATGCGCTGGGCAAGCAGGAACAGGAGGATGACCGGGAGCACCGACATGCTCATCGCCGCCATCACGAGCGCGAGATTGCCCGAGCCGAGATAGCCGCGCAGAACGTCCATCGCGACGGGAAGCGTCATCGAATCCTGCGGCTCCAGCAGGACCCGCGCCTGAAAGTAATAATTCCAGGTCTGAGTGAAGGTGATGATCCCAAGGCCGGATAGAGCGGGCCGAAGTTGCGGCAACGATATCCTCGTGAAGATCTTGAGATAGCCGGCGCCGTCCATCAGCGCGGCCTCCTCGAGCGCCTTCGGCTGCGAGCGCATGAACTGACGGACGAGAAACACGCCGAAGCTCGACGTCAGATACATGAGCGCAAGGCCGATCGGGCGATTGAGCAGGCCGACCTTCGCAAATCCGAGATAGATCGGAATGATCGTCACCTGCGCGGGAAACATCAGCCCGACGAGCATGACAAAGAAGAGGCTGTCGCGGCCGGGAAAGCTCAGCCGCGCGAAGGCGAACGCGGCGAGCGTGCATGTGATGAGCTGGCCGAGGGTGACGAGAACCGCGACTTCGACGCTGTTGGCGTAGATCTGCAGGAACGGGATCGAGGAATTGAGGACAGCCCGATAGTTCGCGAGGTCGAGGTTCGGCGGCAGGAAGCTCGGCGGCATTCGGTAGGCGTCCTTGACCGTGCGAAACGACATGCTGAACAGCCATGCGAACGGCAGCAGCATGAAGAAGCCGAGCACGCCCATGACCGCAATGATCGCCCAGTCGAGCCAGCGCTGCGAAGCTCTTGTCTGCATGGCTACTGGCGGACCCAGGCGCGCGAGGCCAGGAACTGGAGCGCGGTAATCGCCAGGATGACGGCCGTCATGACAACAGCGATCGACGCCGCATAGCCGATCTCGAACGAGTCGAAGGCCTCCTCGACGATATAGATCGACATCGAACGGGTGGCGTCGCCGGGACCGCCGCGGGTTAGGATGACGATCGATTCGAACACCTGCAGCGCCCCGATCGACGCATAGACGATCGCGAAGAAGACGACCGGCGAGATCCACGGCAGGACGATCCGGAAGAACCGCCGCCAATAGGAGGCGCCGTCCATGATTGCAGCTTCGAGGAGCGGTTTCGGCACGCCCTGCAGCGCGGCGATGAAAATGATCATGAAGAAGCCGGCGTTCTTCCAGACGTCCATGATCACGATCGAGGTCATCGCGTTGTGGCTCGAGGTGAGCCAGTGGACAGGCGCAAAGCCCAGACGAATGAGGTAGTAATTGATCACGCCGAGATCGTCGCCATAGAAATAGCCCCAAACGATCGAGACGAAGGCCGCGGCGATGATGACGGGCAGGAAGAAGGCAAGGCGGAACAAATACAATAGGACCGCCGGCATTTGACGGTTGAGCGCCAGCGCGAAAAGCATCCCCATCGCGATGTTTCCCGTCACCGCGAAAAGCGTGAAGCGGAGCGTATTCCAAAAGATCTGAAGAGAGCGGTCGTCGGTGAAAAAGCGGGTGAAATTGTCGAACCCGACCCAGCGCGATCCCTGCATCGGATCATAGTAGGCGAAGCTCAGGATGAACGTGACGACGACTGGCGCCAGTACGAAGACGAGATAGAGCGCAAACGACGGGAAAACGAAGAGATAGGCCGCGCGTGTCTGCGCCCGCTGCAAATCCGACGTCTGGCGAAGAACCGACGCTTGCATTGCCAGATCCTCGAAAGGTTTTCGACCGCCTGCTCCGCCATGCTCGCGCGATGCGGGCCGGCCAGAGCTCGCCACCTGGGTGACGGCAAGCTCGACGCCCGCTTCCGCGCAAACGACAAATGCGGGACCCCAAGCCTTCGCTGCTACTTGCCTTGCTGGGCGGCGAGGCGCTTGAAGGACTCGTTCAGTTCCTGGTCGGTCCGCTTGACCCCGTCGGCAATCGGGATTTCGTCGGCCATCATCGCCACGAAATTGCGCATGAAGATCTTCTCGACCTCCTGGAAATTCGCCGGCGAGGGCACCGGAATCGTGTGCGGCAAGGTCTGGTAATAGAGCGCCGCGCTCGGCGGGAAGGCGAGAAAAGCCGGCGTCTCGGCCGCGGACTTGCGTCCCGGCACGCCGCCGCCGAGTTCGCCCTCTTCCTTCTGCGTCTCCTCGCTCGTCAGGGCGCCGATGAGCTCCTTGGCGAGCTCTGGATATTTCGACGTCTTCGACACCGCGTATCCGCCAAACCCGATGACCGTATTGCCGTTCACCTTCGAAGGCACGTCGGCGATGTCCATGTCGAGCTTCGCTTTCTTCGCGTTCTCGAGGATCCAGTGCCCGCGCGAGATCATCGCCACCTGGCCGGCGTCGAACTGGTTGTCCATCGTGTCCTTGCCGGGGATTGGCGAGACTTTGTCGACGTGGATCAGGTCGTGCAGGAACTGCAGCGTCTCGGAGACTTTCGGGTCAAGCATGTTGGACGCCGTCCAGTCGGCGTTGAGGGGCGACGTGCCGTTCGTGAGAAACCAGGGCTGCACGAAGAAATTCTGGTTGGGAACCTCGTAACCGTATTGCGTCACGTTGCCGGCGGCGTCACGCTTGGTCAGTTTTTTTGCGACCTCGCGGAATTGGTCCCAGGTCCAGTCTTTCGGATAGTCGATCCCGGCCTCCTTGAACAGCGCGCGGTTGTAGTTGATCATGATGTTGTTCCATCCGATCGGGATGAAATAGGTCTTTCCCTGGTTGGACGAGTACTTGAACAGCGAAGGATCGAAATCCGAATAGCTGGGGTTCTTGGCGATGTAGTCATCGAGCGGAATGAAGATTCCGCGGGTTTCGAATGTCCGGAACGTCTCGATGGCTGTCCCGTAGACGTCGTAGGCGTTGCCAGCGTTGAACTGCGACAGGACATGGGTGACGTAGTCGCCCCAGCCGTTGGTGATCGGATCGATCGAAATCTCGACCTTCACGTTCGGATATTTTTCGTTGAAGCGCGCGACGGCGTGCTTGACGGCCGTCAATTGCGCATCTCCGCCGAACGCCATCAGCCGTAGGTTGGCGGAGACGTCGTCGGCCGAAGCGGCGCTCGCGGCGAGCCACAGACCCGCGGCGGCGATCAATCCAGTCAGTGGTGCTTTCACGGATGCTCCTCCCAGATGTCCGCGTCTCCGCCGGCCGCTATCGCCGCGCTTTCCGTCGGTCGACCGCTTCCGTTTCGAGCCAAGGCGGCTTTTTTCACTTTTGGTCGAAACGTTTCGATGCTAGGCAGATTGCGCGGAACTGTCAACGAGCAACCCGTGTCGACGATCAAGGATGTAGCCAAGCGGGCGGGGGTCGCGATCTCGACGGTGTCGGCGGTGATCAACCGCTCGGCGCCGACGAGCGCCAACGTGGTCGAGCGGGTGCAACGGGCGATCGCCGAGATCGGCTACGCCCCGCAGCGCGCGGCGCAGACCTTGCGCAGCGGCCGTTCGCTGCTCGTCGGGCTGATCGTCCCCGACATCACCAACCCGCATTTCTCGGCGCTCGCGCGGGTCGTCGAAAACGAATGCCTCAGCGCAGGTTACATGACGTTCGTCTACAACACCGACGAGGATGCCGACCACGAGATGCGCATCCTGCGCATGATGCGGATGCAGCGAGTGGCCGGGCTCATTCTCATTTCCACCCGCTCGGACGCCCGGCATGGCCGCCGGCTCATGGCCGAGATCGACGTGCCGACCGTGCTGATGGGAAGCCTCGTTGCCGGAACGCCTTACGATGTCGTTTCGCTCGACGACGTCGAGGCTGGATTCATGGCGACAGACCGGCTCCTCGACCTCGGTCATCGCCGCATCGCGATCATCGGGGGACGCAAAGGCGTGTCGTCGCACGAGGATAGGCTCAAAGGCTGCCGCCTCGCGTTCAAGCGGCGCCGCCTGTCGCCCGCCGACGATCTTGTCTGCATGGCGCGGTTCAACGCCGCGCTGGCCTATGAGGAGACGATGCGCCTTCTCGGTCTCGCCTCGCCCCCGAGCGCCATCGTGTCCTTGAGCAATTTCATGACGCTCGGCGTTTTGCGGGCGTTCGCCGAGATGGGGGTTCGCTGTCCGGCGGATGTCTCGTTGATCGGCGTCGATGACTTTGACTGGGCGGACCTGATAAGCCCGCGCCCCACCCTGATCGCCCAGCCGATCGCCGAGATGACGCGCGCCGCGATCTCCGCTCTGCTCGAGCAAATCCAGTCCGAGAGCGAGCCCGCGGGCCAGCGTCATTTCTACCCTCCGCGGCTGGTGGAGCGCATGTCCTGCGCCGCGGCTCCTCGCGAGTGAGCTGGGCGACGCCATTCGCGCCTTCGCCAAGCAGGAGGCGCGCGTAATGCCGCAGAGCCAACTGTCCAACCGATAGATCAGAATTAGCGACGATCCGTTCCCGTGAAAAGTTTCCCGGTCTCGACTTCCGAAAACCGTCGGCCTGATCGATGGTTATCTCCAGCAGCCGGCAGACCGCGGAGCATGTCATGACGCCTTTATCCATTCTCGAGCTTGTTCGCGTCACGCAGGGCGCCGATGCCCGCGGTGCGCTCGACAACGCGCGGGACCTCGCCGCTCACGCCGAGAAATGGGGCTATCGGCGCATCTGGGTGGCGGAACATCACAACATGCCGGGCATCGCCAGCGCCGCGACATCGGTTGTGCTTGCCCATCTCGCTGCCGGGACGACGACCATCCGGGTCGGGGCTGGCGGCATCATGCTGCCGAACCACGCACCCTATGTCATCGCCGAGCAGTTCGGAACGCTGGCGCGGCTTTTTCCAGGCCGCATCGACCTGGGGCTCGGCCGCGCCCCGGGCACTGACCAGATCACGCTGCGCGCCTTGCGCCGTCCGCCGGAGGCCGCGGAAACCTTCCCGCAGGATGTTCTGGAGCTGCAGGCGTTCCTGGCGCCGGCTGGTCCGGGCCAGCGCATCCAGGCCGTGCCGGCGGCGGGAACGGAAGTGCCGCTCTGGATCCTCGGATCGAGCCATTTCGGCGCCATGCTCGCAGCCGAGCTGGGGCTCCCCTATGCTTTCGCATCGCATTTCGCGCCCGATCTGCTCATTCCCGCGCTTGAGATCTATCGCAGCCGCTTCAAGCCGTCCGAGCAACTCGACCGACCTTACGCAATGGTCGGCGTCAATATCATCGCCGCCGACAGCGACGACGCGGCGCGCCGTCTCGCCACGACTCAGCAAATGTCATTCACAAACATTTTCCGAGGCGCGCGCGGCCTGAGTCAGCCGCCAATCGACGACATTGAAGCCTACTGGTCGCCGACAGAGAAGGCGCAGGCGATGCGCATGCTCGCCCGCTCGATAATCGGCTCCCCCGAGACGGTCCGCTCGGGCATTGCCGCGCTGGTCGCCGAAACCGCGGCGGACGAGTTGATCGTCGTGTCCGACGTTTACGAGCATCCGGCGAGGCTGCATTCCTTCGAGCTCATCGCCCAGGCGGTTGAAGAATCGGGCTGAGCGCCGACGCAACAAACCATCTCAACTCCTTTATTGCTTTCGTGTCTTGTTCCGCGCCGACCGTCCGCCAGCTCGCTCCAATCGGGGGTCGATCCCCGATTTCGCGCGCATACCGAGGAGATTCACTGGTGCCCGACATTCCGCTGAATATCTCCGACATTGACGAGCGGATCGCGATTCTCAAGCAGAACCTGCGCGAGTTGATCGAGCAATCCGCTTCATTTTCCGGCGCCGCGGACGACGACCTCGCGTCGCGCCGGATCGCCGAACAAGAGGCTGAACTCGAGCTCCTGACGAAGCGTCGAGACGAGCTTTCTCGACCGGGCTCGTAACTCGACGAAAAGGAAGCTCTCGAGGGCGACGTGAACAGACGGCGTTTTACGCCTGGCGACAGGATGGAGACGGCTCTGCGCGCGGCCTCGCTGAGCCCAAACCGCGTTCGCCAGGTCGGCGCTGTCCTGGTCGCCCGAGACGGAACCGAGATCGCGGCCTGCAACACGTTTCCGGCGGGCGTGCGCGATATCGAAGAGCGCCATGAGGGCGACGGACGATTGGTGTGGATGGAGCATGCCGAGCGCCACGCGATCTTCGAAGCGGCCCGGCGCGGCGTGGCGACGGCCGGCGCCTGCCTCACCACAACATTCTTCCCTTGCATCGATTGCGCTCGCGCGATCGTCGACGCTGGCGTCGCGCGCCTGGATACGCCCGCGCCCGATTTCGACGATGCGGTCTGGGGCCGGTCGTTCGAACGATCGCTCGCGATTCTGAGAGAGGGCGGCGTCGAGATCCGGATCGTCGGGGGCATCGCTCGGTCTTGAAACGAAGACGCGAGTGCGATCTGTCAGCCAATCTCCTCCAGCCGTCGCGTCTGACGGGCGATAAGGCTTTCCACGTCGGCGATGTCGGCCGAAGATAGCGTCGCGCCGGGCTTGCGCAACGCGGACGAGGCGATCGCGCCGCGCTTGGCGAGGATGTGTTTGCGCACCGCGAGGCCGATACCCGGCTGTTGTTCATAGCGCGCCAGCGGAAGATAGGCGTCGAACAGATCACGCGCCCGCTCGAGATCGCCGGCGCGAAACGCCTTCACCACCCCGACCATCATCTCGGGGTACGCGAAGCCGGTCATCGCGCCGTCCGCGCCGCGCTTGAGCTCCTCAGGCAGGAACAGGCCGCCGTTGCCGGTCAGGATGGAAATGCGTCGCGCGCCCCTGCCGCTCGCCGCGCGCAGGGCCGTGATCTTGGCGAGGCCGGGCCAATCCTCGTGCTTGAGCATCACGCAGCTCGGCAGGGCCTCGACGATGCGGAGGATCACTTTTGGGGCAATCTGCACCTGAGTGGCGAGCGGATAGTCCTGCAATGCGAACGGGGTTGCGCCCAGCGTCGCGGCGACGCTGTCGAAATAGTCGAAAATCTGCTCGTCGGTGCGCAAATGGCCGGGCGGAGCGACCATGACGCCGGCCGCGCCCGCATCCATCGCGCTTGCGGAGAGCGACTTGATCGGGGCCAGTCCCGGCGCCGATACGCCGACGATGACGGGCGCCCGACCCGCGCGGGCAATCGCGCGGCCGATGAAGGCGCGCGATTCCTCTTCGGTCAATTTCGGCGCTTCGCCCATGACGCCAAGGATGGTGAGGCCGTTCGCGCCACGTTCGAGATAGAAATCGACCATGCGATCGACGCTTGCGAGGTCAAGCCCGCCGTCGTCGGAGAAGGGGGTCGCGGCGATGATGAAGACGCCGTTCGCGCTTTCGTCGAGCAAAGTCATCGGAGAGTTCCCTTTAGGGCGCCTCGTTCGGCTGCGACGTCACTTTCCCAAGCGCCGCGATCAGCGGATGGTCGAGCGCGCTGATGTGGCCCGAATCGGCGCCGCCGGGCGAGCCCCAACCGGTGACCACCGAAGCGAAGAATTCGGCGTTGGCGCGTTCGAACGCGCGCTCGCTTTCCGGCAGGTCGTCGCCCGCGTAAATCGCGTCAACCGGACAGACGGACAGGCAAAGGCCACAATCGATGCACTCTTCAGGCTGGATATACATCATCCGCCCGCCCTCGTAGATGCACTCAACCGGACACGCGTCTTGGCAGGCGCCGTCTTTGACGTCGATGCAAGTCGAGGCGATGACATAAGTCATGACAATTATGTCCGTCGCCTCAGCGCCCGCGCCATTGCGGCGCGCGCTTCTCGTTGAAGGCGCTGACACCCTCGTCCTGATCGGACGATCGCAACGCTTCGATCAGCGCCGGCAGGCGCAGCATCTGCGCCTCTCGCGCCGTGACGCGCTCGCCGGCCCGCACCATCTGCTTGATCGCGCGCACGGAGAGAGGCGCACAGGCGAGGATGTCGGCGACCCAGCGTGCGACCGCTGCGTCGAGGGCTTCCGGCGCGACCACCTCATTGACGAGGCCAAAGCGCAAGGCCTCGTCGGCGCCGATCCGCCGGCCGGTGAGCAGCATGCCCATCGCCTGGACATGGGGAATGCGGCGCGCGAGAAGCGCGATGCCGCCGTCGAGCGCGAGCCGCCCGACGCGCGGCTCGGGCAGGCCAAATGTCGCATCGGCCGAGGCGACGACGATATCGCAGCCCAGCATCATCTCCATGCCGCCGCCCAGCGCATAGCCGTTGACGCGCGCGATCACCGGGACATCGAGCGTATCGCGCAACGCAATACCGCCAAAGCCGCCGGGGCGGGCTTGAGCCCAATAGTCGAGGCCGCTCGCGCCGGAGCCGCGCTTCATGTCGGCGCCGGCGCAAAACGCCCGCCCGCCGGCGCCGGTCAGAACAACGACGCGGATATCGCGATCCTTCTCGATTGCCTCCCAGATGTCGACGAGCTCGGTCTCGGTCGCCTGATCGACGGCGTTATGCCGCTCCGGCCGGTCGATCGTCACCCGCGCCGTGTGGTCCTCGACCGAGAACAGCACGCTCAACCGACAATTCCCGTTTGCTTCAAGGCCGCGATGCGCTCGGCGGAATAACCCGCTTCGCCCAGGACCGCTTCGCCGTCGGCCCCCAGCGCGGGCGGCGGGCGACGCAGCTGGAACGCTCCCTTGTTCATGGTGAGCGGCGAGCCGACCAGCGGCAGGGCGCCAGCTTCGCCGTTGAACGCCACCACCGTTCCGTTCGCCTTGGTCTGATCGTGACCGAGCGCCTCGGCGAGGGTCAGCACCGGGGCGCAGAGCAGGTCGCGCTCGTCGAGCCGCGCGAGCCAATATTCCGTTGTGTTCGAGGCGAAGCGCTCGCGGAACATCGCCTGCAATTCGGCCTTGTGGGCGACCTGCCCGGCGAAGGTCGCATAGCGCTGATCGGCGGAAAGGTCGGGCAGGCCGAGCGCGGCGCAAATGTCCTGCAACGGGTTGGTCTTGAACGCGCCGACCAGCACGATTGCGCCATTGGCCGTCTCAAAGCCGCCGGTCAGCGGATACGATCCCCAGGAGAAGTGGCGGCCCCGCTGCAACCACATCGCCGCTTCCTGCATCTGCATGGCGAGCATCGATTCAAACAGCGACACCGCGACCTCTTGTCCGCGCCCGGTCTTCTCCCGTTGCAAGAGCGCAAGCAGGATTGCCTGAACGAGATGCATGCCCGCGGTATAGTCGCAAAGCGCCGTCGCATAGACGGCAAGCGGCTCGTCGTCGTTGCATTTGCGCAGCATCACCCCGGAGAGCGCCTGCGCCAGAATGTCCTGTCCGCCCTTGTAGGCGAGCGGCCCGCTCCGCCCGAAGCCCGAGCCGAAGGCGCAGATGAGGCGCGGATTGATTTTGGCGAGCTCATCATAGCCGAAGCCCATGCGCTCCATCACGCCGGCGCGGAAATTGTTCACGACGACATCGGCCCCGCGCACCAGGTCGTAGATGATCGCCTTGCCGTCCTCCTTGCGCAGATCGAGGGCGATCGACCGCTTGTTGCGGTTGAGGCTGCGGAAAACCGGGTTGTCGAGGCCGTCCGGATCGTCGGGAATCGAGGAGCGTGAAAGATCGCCCGCGCCGGGCCGCTCGATCTTGATGACGTCGGCGCCGTAATCGGCCAGCATCTGGGTGGCGCTGGGTCCAAGCATCACCTGAGTGAAGTCGATGACGCGCACGCCTGACAGCGGCTGCGTGGCGGAAGAGTTCATGGACCTCGATCCTATTCAGCGGCGATGGTGAGCTGCGCGTTGGCCGCCGGCCGGTCGCCTGGATCGGCCCCTCTCGCGCGCAACCGCGCCTGGAGCGCGGCGACGTCGATCCTGTCGACCGCGACATTGTTCTCCAGCGAAAGCGCGGCGGCGACGCCGACCGCCTCGCCCATCGCCATGCACGGCGGAATCTCGCGCGAGCTGCGTTGCGCGGACGGGGTGGCCGAATAATGCCTGCCGGCGACCAGCAACTGCCCGACGCCGCGCGGCAGCAACGCCCGATAGGGGGTGTAGTAGTCGCGGCCGCGCGCAACGCTGTCGGGGAAGTGCCGGCGCTGCATCACGTCGTCCTTGGTGATCACATAGACGCCATCCAGCAGCCGCGTCTGGCGCACCCCAATCTGCGGGGCGACGTCGACCACAAACGCCTGCTCGAAACCCGGCAGCTTTTCACGGATGTAAGCGACCAGCGTGGCGATGCGTTCGCGGCCCTGGAAATCGGCGCTCGTCAAGTCCTCGATATCGATTCCATCGAGACCGGTCATATGCGGGCAGTTGCACCACACGATCCCCTCGAGCGGCGTCTTGAGCCACCACTTGTCCCATGAACCGCCGATGATCCTCTTGGCCTCGCGTTCGATCGCCCGGAAGGCGGCTGGCTCTTCGTATTCGAACCGTTCGGCGGCGACGACGTCGACTCCGCCGAGCCGGAAGACGGTCGTGACGATGTACGAGCCGTGGCTGAACGGCGCGCCGGCCGAGGCGGCGACATCGAGATCGCCGGTCGCGTCGACGACGACTTTGCCCATGATCGCCTGCCGGCCGCTCTTGGTCTCGCAGATGACCCCGCGGATATGGCCGTCCTCGACGATCGCGCGCGAGAACCAGCTGTGCAGCCTCACGTCGACCTTCGCCTCGCTGACCATGGCGTTGGATGCGCGCTTGAAGCCGTCGGGATCGAAGGCGGCGGCGTAGCAGATCGGCTGGGGCTTGACGTGCGAATGAAAGTCGAACACGCCCCAGCGCGACCATTTGCGCCAAAGCGCCTCGTCGGAGCGGCGCTCGGATTCGGGAGGCACGACGCAAAGCCCGATCCGCTCCATCCGCTCGACCATCTCGCTGCAGAGCCCGCGCACCGAGATCTCGGCGCCATTGCACATGTCGTCGAGCACCAGCACCATGCCGCCCGAGGCGAGGCCGCCGAGATAGGGGTAGCGTTCGAGAAGCGTGACAGAGAGGCCGCTGCGCGCGCCCGCGACCGCCGCCGCGATGCCCGCCGGCCCGCCGCCCACGACAACAAGGTCGGCGCGCCGCACGATCGGGACCTGGCCCGCCGGCTCGGCGATCGTGTCAGGATTGATCATGGTTTCACTCCTTCAAGACTGCGGCTCGACATCCGATCATCCGGTCCCAGCGACATTCCATTTGAGGAAATGGCTCTCGAGCCAGGAGATCACGCCGAAGAACGACGCCGAGAAGGCGGAGCCGACGACGATCGTCGCGTAAAGCAGCGGCGAATCGAAATTGTAGGTCGCCTGAATGATGAGCGCGCCAATGCCGGTCGTCGCGCCGATCCATTCGCCGACGATCGCGCCGATGACCGAGGTCGCCGCGGCGATCTTGAGCGCCGCGAACAGATAGGGCAGCGAGCATTTGAGCCTGAGCTTGAAGAAGATTTCGCTCGGCGAAGCCGAGAGGATTCGCATCAATTCCATTTGTTGCGGGCTCACGGCGCGCAGGCCCCGCGTCATATTGACCAGCGTCGGGAAGAAACAAATGAGCGCCGCAATCGCGACTTTGGCGCTGAGCCCGTTGCCGAGCAAGAGCACGAGAATCGGGGCATAGGCCATGACCGGAATGGTGTGAACCATCACCGCGATCGGGAAGAACGCCTCCTCGGCGGTGCGCTGATAGACGAAGCATGTTGCGATTACGATCGCCGCCGCATTGCCAACGAGGAATCCGGCGACCGCTTCGGTCGCAGTCGGCGCAAGATTGCTCATCAAGAGGCCGAATTTGGCGTAGAGCGTCGCCGCGACCGCCGTCGGCGCCGGGGCGATGAACGGCCTGACATGGAAAATGACGACGGCAAGCTCCCAGAGGACCAAGAGCAGGATCGCGGCGCCGGCCGGCAGCAGACGTCGCCGCCACGCCGCCGAACGCGCGGCGGCGACGAATTCGGCTCGCGCCGCTTCGTCGCTGGCCAAGGTTTCGCTGGTCTCGACCTGAGTCAGCGCCGGGGCGGTCATCAGCACGTCTCCAGCACGCGGCGCAGATGGGCCGTGAGCTCGACGAATTCAGGCGTCTCGCGCTGTTCAACGCTTCGCGGCGTGGGCAGCGGCACGTCGACGATTTCGCGCACGCGGCCTGGGCGGGCGGCCATCAGCAGCACCTGCTGGCCGAGGAACGCCGCCTCGTAGATCGAATGGGTGACGAACAGGATCGTCGCGCCGGTGTTCTCCCAGACCCGCAGCAATTCGACGTTGAGCCGGTCGCGGGTGATCTCGTCGAGCGCGCCGAAAGGCTCGTCCATCAAGAGAAGCTTCGGATCGTTGACGAGCGCGCGGGCGATCGCCACGCGCTGGCGCATGCCGCCCGACAATTCGTGGGGGAAGGCCTTCTCCCGGCCGGAGAGGCCGACCAGCGCGAGCAGCTCGCGCGGGTTGCGCGCGCTCCGGCGTTTGTCGCCACCGCCCACTTCAAGCGGCAATTCGACGTTTTCGAGCGCCGTCCGCCAGGCGAGCAGCGAAGCATCCTGGAAGACGAAACCGATCTTGCGCGCTTCCCGCGCCGCCGCCGCCGACGCCCCCATGATCTCGACCTCGCCCGAAGTCGCCGGGATGAGATCCGCCGCCACTCGCAGCAGCGTCGACTTCCCGCAGCCGGAGGGGCCAAGCAGGGTCAGAAAGCCCCCTTGCGCCACAGTCATGCTGACGCGGTCGAGCGCCGTCACCGCCCCACGCTCGGTGGTGAAACGGACGGTGACGTCGCGCAACCGGACCGCGGGGCTTTCGGTCGCGTCCGGCGCCTGCGCCGCGCGCTTCACCGCCGCTTGGGACAATGCTCCGTCTCCTCAGCCGATCCTCGGCCGGTCCTTTTCCGTCATGTCGAGGATTTTCGTCGTCATCACCTGGGCGAGTTTGGGCGCCCCGGCGGGGAACTGCTTGAGCTCGTCATATTGATCGATCTGCGTCTGCCAGACCGCCGGATCGAAGCTGCCCCAGCCATGGTCCTTCGTACGGGAAGTGAATTCGACGTCGAACATGATCGGCGCGGCGGCAAGCTCGTCGACGCGCACCAGATTGGGATATTCCTGCACCAGGAGATCGACCGCCTTTTCGGGGTTGGCCTTGGCGTAAGCCCAGCCGCGGCCCGCCGCCCTGAGGAAGCCGGCCAGCAGGTCGGCCTTTTGCGTCAGCGTGTCGGCCGTCGCGTAATAAGGCAGCGCATAGAGGCGGACGCCGCAGTCCCACAGGCGCAAGGCGATATAGTCGGCGCCAAGAACCTTCAGCGCGGTCGTGTTGGTGATCCACCCAGTGATAGCGTCGACCTGGCCCGTCATGAGCGGCGTCATGTCCGAGCCGATGATCACCTTCTGCACCTGGTCGTCGGGAATGCCGTTCTTGCGCAAGAGCGCGGTAAGCAGAATTTGTCCCGTCGCCTGGACGCCGATCTTGCGCCCGATCATGTCCTTTGGCGTGCGGATCGGAGCGCGCGGCAACGAGAAGAAGGCGTAAGGGTGCTCCTGCGCGCCGACAGCGAAGCAAGTCACGGGAATGCTCTGAGAAGCGGCGAGCATCAGCGACGGGCTCGACGACACCTGGCCGACCTCGTATCGGCCGGAGGCGACGATCGCGACGCCGTCGATGTTCGGCCCTCCCGCCTGGATGGCGAAATTGATTTTCTCCTCTTCGAAATAGCCGAGCCGCTTGGCGACCACTTCGCCGAGCTGGTTGCCGCCGGTGATCCAGCCGAGCTGCATGTTGAGGGGCTGAAGACCGGACTGCGCGAGGCTGCGCGAGCCGGTCGTGAAGGGCGCCGCGGCGGCGGCGATTGTCGCGGCGGCGCTTTTGAGCAGCTTTCGCCGCGTCGACAGGAACCTCTTCGTCATCGAATGGACTCCCTTCGCCGCCCGTGCGGCCGGCCGAGCGCAATCCATGCCCTGCAGGCGCTCGCCCTTGGACCCGTTATTGAATAGTTGAGCAACGGTGCTGTTGGGAAGCGCAAAGATTCGTGATAGGCGCTGCCTTTTCGGCATCACCCTGGAACGGGAGTCGCCGCCGCCATGCACGCGGTCATTCTGCGCTATCTCGATCAGGTCGCCCGGGTCGGATCGATCCGCCGCGCGGCCGAAAAGCTCAACGTCGCTTCCTCGGCGGTCAATCGCCAGATCCTCAAGCTGGAAGCGGAAATCGGCGTGCCGATCTTCGAGCGGCGCGGCAATGGCGTGCGGCTGACGCCGGCCGGCGAACAATTGATGCGCCACACCCGCAATACGCTCGCCGAGTGGCGCCGCACGCGCTTGGAAATCGCGGCGATATCCGGCGACATCCGAGGGGAAGTGCGGATAACCGCCATCCCTTCGCTGCTCGTGCGCGTCGTGCCGCGAGCGATCAAGGCGATTGCCGCCCGCCACCCCAATATCTCATTTCGCGTCATTGACGCCGATCCCGCCGAGCACATCGAGGAAATGCGCGCCGCGAGGCCGGACCTCGCCATCACCTTCATCGACAAGCGGCATCGGCAATATGAAATCGCCGCGCGGCTGCGCACCGCGCTCGGCGCGATCATGCGCGCCGATCATCCGCTCGCCGCCGCCAGGCAAGTCACATTGTCCGAATGCGCCGCCTATCCTGTCGTCATGCTCGCCGACGCATGGCTGCTCGACGCGGCTTCGGAGAACGAATTCGTCCACAGCGGCGCCCAATTCAACGCGCGCATCACTTCAAATTCGCTTAGCGTCATGAAGGAGACGATGAAGGCCGGGCTCGGCCTCGGGTTCTTCACGCCAACCGGGTTCGTCGACGAAATCGCCACTGGCGAACTCGTACATGTTCCGCTGGCCGAACCCGGTCTCGCTGCCAGCGAGATCGGTCTCTTCGTCCACCGCACCCGGTCATCCGCGCATCATATCAGTATCGTCGCCGACGAATTGAAACGCGAATTCAAGGCGCTGGAAGATGAGATCATGGCGACGTCGCGCCGTCCGGCGTGATCGGCCTGCGGTTCGACCGCGGCGCTCGCGTCGTCCTGACAAGGCGGCGATGGGACCCGTCTATCGCGCCACCTCAATGACTTCGGTCAGAAGATCCCTTGGATCGGCGCTTTGGCCGACACGGACCTGAACCCGTCCGGGCTCGAGGACGGGAACCATGTTCGGGCCAATGAAAGACAAGTCGTTGGTCGGCAGCCGCCACTTCACCTGCCCGCGCTGTCCGGCGGAGAGGACGATCTTGCGCACCCCCTTCAGCTCCAGGAGCGGAGGCGCGACGCTGGCGACCACGTCGTGCACGAACAGGAACAAGGTCGCTTCGCCGTCTACCCCGCTGTCGTTGCCGACCGTTACCGAGACTTCGATGTCTTGGTCGGCTTTCGCCGAACGCGGATTGCACTGCAGATCGAGGAGCGCAAAGCGGCTGTAGGACAGGCCGTGGCCGAAAGGAAATTGCGGCGTCGCCGGCACGTCGAGATAGGAACTCGAGAAGTGCTCGCCAACCCTGGTCGGGCGGCCGGTCTGGCGCTGGCGGTAAAAAATGGGGACTTGGCCCACCTCGCGCGGCCAGCTCACGGGCAATCTTCCGGTCGGATTGAATCGCCCTGTCAGGACGTCTGCGATCGAATGGCCCGCTTCGCCGCCGAGAAACCAGGTCGCGAGAACCGCGTCGGCCCGCTCGAACAGCCAGGGCAGCGTAACCGGGCGGCCGGAGGAAAGCACCACGACGACAGGCTTGCCGAGGTCGAGGACCGCCTCGGCCAGCGCGCGCTGGCGCCCCGGCAGGCCGAGATCGGCTCGACTTGCCGCTTCTCCGCTCATCGCCGCGGCTTCGCCGAGGGAAAGCACGACCACTTCGGCGTCGCGGCAGAGATCGACCGCGGCCGAAATCCCGTCCGTGCTTTGTCCCGCTATATCGACGCCGGGCGCGTGATCGATCCGGCATTGGGGCAAAGCGGCTTTGAGCCCTTCCAAAATCGACACCGCGTCCTGCCTGCGACCCGCTGACGCCCACGGTCCGAGCATTTCGCGCGGCGCCGCGGCCATGGGTCCAATCAGTGCGATACGCCGAACGTCGGGCGAAAGGGGCAAGACCGCCGCGCGGTGGGTCAGCAGCACGATCGCCCTCCGCCCGACCTCGCGCGCCAATTCGCGACGCTCCGTGTCCCGCGCCCCGTGCGGCCAGGCCGACCCGCGCCGATAAGGGTCATCGAAAAGACCGAGACGCTCCTTCAGCTCGAGGACGCGCTTCACGCTGGCGTCGATCTCCGCCATTGTCACGAGGCCGCGCTTGAGCGCCTCCGGCAGACCGAGAACGTAGCTGTTGCTTGTCATGTCGATGTCGACCCCGGCCTTGAGAGCCAGAGCGGCGGCCTCGGCGGCGTCCGCGGCCACGCCGTGGCTCATAAGTTCCGCGACGGCGTTATAGTCGCTGATCAATACCCCGCCGAAGCCGAGTTCTTCCCGCAGCCAACCCTGAAGCAGCCGAGCGTTGGCGGTCATTGGCGCGCCCGCCAGATCAATGAAGGCCGGCATAACCGCCGCCGCCCCCGCGCTGACAGCAGCGGAAAACGGCGGCAGATAAATCTCGCGCAGCGTTCTTTCGGAGACATCGGCCGAGGCATATTCGCGCCCCGCGGTCACGGCGCCATAGGCCAGGAAATGCTTGGCGGTTGCGGCAAGGCTGTCCGCGCCGGCAAGGTCTCGGCCCTGAAAACCGCGCGTCTTGGCGGCCGCCAGTTGCGAAGCCACCCAGGTGTCCTCGCCTGGGCCTTCGACGATCCGCCCCCAGCGCGGGTCGCGCGCCACATCGAGCATCGGCGCAAAGGTCAAGGCGACGCCGTCCTGCGTCGCCTCCTCAGCGGCCGCGCGCGCCGTTTTCTCCCACAGGTCCGGGGCGAACAGGCATGCTTCCGCCAGCGGAACGGGAAAAATCGTGCGGTGTCCGTGGATGACGTCGAGACCCAGCAGGAGAGGGATGCCGAGACGGGATTCTTCCACGGCGATGCGCTGGACGGAGCGCACCTCGTCACCGCCCCAGTGATTGAGCAGGCTTCCGATCCGTCCGGATCGAATCCCGTCATGGATGTCGCCGAGCTGGCCGGGACCGGTGACCGCCAGAGTGGACGGGACCATGTTCAGCTGCCCGATCTTTTCCTCGATCGTCATCATCGCGACCAGCGTATCGATGCGTCCCATGCTCTTGCCTTACTCTGAGCCGCGGGCGGGCGCTCTCGACCCGCCATCTTTCTTAGCCCAAAATGAGGCTCGGGATGGAGCGCCGCTGACAACGGCCACCCGCTCGGGATCTGCAAAGTCCGCCAAGAGGACTTCGACCGATCATGCGAGAATGGGCGCGGGGAGACGGATCGGATTCGATGGCGGAACAGTCCAGCAGACCAACGAGCGGCGCTGAAGGAGCGGAGACTGCGACGCTGCGCAGTCTGTTCTCCGATTTCATTTGGATGGCTTCGGGCTTCTGGCTTTCGCCCCAGCGCAACAAACTCCTGAAGCTGGCCGGCGCGTTGATCGCGGTCGTCGGGGCCACAGCCTATATGCAGATCAGGCTCAATTCCTGGAACCGTCCATTCTACAACGCGCTGACCAACAAGGATATGCCGGGCTTCCTCTCGCAGCTCGTCGTCTTCGGCGAGCTGGCGGGCATCTTGCTTCTCCTCAACGTCGCCCAGATGTGGCTCAATCAGACCTCCAAAGTCGTGATGCGCCAGGGGCTGGTCGACGATCTCCTGAACGAGTGGCTCAAGCCGAAGCGCGCCTTTCGCCTGTCGAACTCGGGCGTCATCGGCGCGAACCCGGACCAGCGCCTTCAGGCTGACGCCCAGCACCTGACCGATCTTTCCACCGACCTGGGCATTGGGCTTCTCCAATCGAGCCTTCTTCTGGCGACGTTCGCGGGCGTCCTTTGGGGGCTCTCACGAGGCGAGTTCCTGCCATTCGCGGGCCGCGACCTCTCGCCGCCCGGCTATCTCGTGTGGTGCGCCCTCTTCTACGCCGGCGCGGCCTCCTACCTCAGCTGGCGGGTCGGCCGTCCGCTGATTGATCTCAATGCCGATCACTATGCGCGAGAGGCTGAATTTCGTTCCGCGCTCGTGCGGGTCAACGAGCACATCGACGGGATCACGCTTTATGGCGGCGAAGCCGATGAGAGGGGGAGCCTGAACGGAGCGTTCGGCAGCGTGCTCGACATTTCACGCCAGATTGTCCGTGCGGTGACGCGGCTGACCTGGGTTACCGCCGGCTACGGCTGGTTTACGATCATAGCCCCGATCCTGGTCGCGGCCCCGGCCTATTTCCACAACAAGATGAGTTTCGGCGAGCTTATGGTGATCGTCGGCGCCTTCAACCAGGTCCAGAATGCGCTTCGATGGTTCGTCGATAATTTCTCGAACCTTGCCGACTGGCGCGCGACGCTCCTGCGCGTGGCGAGGTTCCGCAAGGCGATCCTGGGGATGGACGACCTCGGCCAGGCAAAGAGCCGCATCGAATTCGCCGAAACGGCGGAGCCATCGATAAAGATCGACGACCTTCACGTCGCTTCGCCGGTCGGCTGCGTGATGCTGAACCAACCGCACGCGAGCATCAATCCCAGCGAGCGCGTCCTCATCACCGGCGACAATGGCGAGCACAAAGCCCTGCTGTTTCGCGCCATTGGCGGCCTTTGGCCCTGGGGCAGCGGGCACATCACCCATCCGGTTCGTCAGAGCATCATGTTCATGCCGGTCCGCGCCTATATCCCGCCCGGGACCCTTCGGGAGGCCGTCGCCTATCCGCGCCCGAGCACGGACTATGACGCCCCCGCCGTCGTCAAAGCGCTTGCCGCCGTCGGACTCGAGCACCTCGAGCCCCATCTCGAGAAGGAGGACCGATGGGACAGGGAGCTGACCGACAACGAGAAGCAATGCGTGGCTTTCGCCCGGGTCATTCTGCAAAGGCCGAGCTGGATCGTCGTGAATGACGCGCTTGATGTCCTCGATCCAGAATCGCGGACGCTCATCAGGTCGCTCTTCCAGGGCGAGTATGCCGATGTCGGCATTATCAATATCGGCCATGACCAGCCCGGAAGTGAACTCTACAACCACACGATGCATATTGTTGTGGACGCTGGAGGACTGACCTTCAGGCCTGAAAGCGAGCACGGAATCCCTGTACCGACTCGATCCGCCGAGTCTCGTTCCGACAAATAGGACGAGCGGCTGACTTGGCGGTCAGGGTTGGCCTCGCTGGCCGCGGGTCGGATCATGTCGCGGCGCTCCGGCCGCGGCCGCCAAACCCGATCAGAAGTCGATTTCCAGCCAACTCCAGCGCTCGGCCCTGATGACGTCGCCGAGGATCGTGCACGGCTTGCCGTCCGCGCGGGCTTCCTTGACTCCCGGATAGCGCAGGAGGATTTGCTCCGGCGCCGGACCGGTAAGGGAAAGGTCGACCGTGGCGCGCCTTCGCGCGCGTCGCGCCCGCAGAGTGACGACGCCAAACGCGGTCGGCAGGCCGTTGAGCGCTATGCCCTCGCCGGCCCACCAGCCATCGGGCGCGGCGCGGAAAAGTTCGAGCGTGGGGCCGTTTTCCCTCAGCAACATGCGCCGGACGGCGCACGAGAACTCGGCCCCGATCCAGGTATGGGGCATGTCGCCGATATAGTCCGGCGCCCGCATATCGCTCCACACGACCTCGGCCCAGCCGCGCCAACCGGGAGGCCTGCGACTTGCCAGCATGACCGAAAGCAGGCGAAAGGCGTCGTCGTATCGGCCCAGGGACACGAAGGCGTTAAGGTTGCGCAAGTCATAGGGCGAGTAGTTTGCTTTGAAATCCGGCGAGGAGATCTCCTTCACGCGTGCGGCGGCGCGGTCGTAGGCGCCTAAGACCAATTCAGGCGGAAGCGCGTCCTCGACCCGGCAAGGCTCGAAGGCGACCGAGGTCGCGGTCGGATCGACGTCGTCCCGGTCGGCGGAGCCCGGGATGAGACCTATCTTCATTTTCTCGGCGGTCATGCGGATCGAGCGCGTCAGGTTCGCGGCGAACTCGCGACCCTTCGCGCTGGCGTGCGCCGCTTCGCGCTTGTCGCCGATTTCGCGCGCCAGGAACTCGCAGTTGCGCCACGCGCTCAGAGCGAAATAGTCGTCCCAATAGCTGTAGGACGGCTTGTTGTAGCCTTCATGGCTGATCGATGGCGCAAGCAGGCCGTGGAAGCGCGTCTTAAGCCCGTGCTCGGCGTCCGTTCGCGCGCAAAGCTCCTCGATGAACCGCGTCGCGCGGACAACGGGCTCGAAAATCGCGCCGAGGAAGGCGCGGTCGCGGCTGATGCGATAGACGTCGGCGGCGATTCCCACGAACTCGCCCTGCGCGTCGAACTCGATGTCGCTGCCGTAGCCCCGGTTGACCGTGCCGTCGACGTTGAGGATCGGGGGAACCATGCCGTTCTTGTAGATGCGCTTCGCGTACCAGACGACATAGGCCTTGGCCTCTTCGATCAGGCCGGCCCACAGCAAAGCAAGCGCCTGCGCCGAGCCGTCGCGAATCCAGGTGCGGTCGTAATTGCGGGGACCGGGCTTGAATGCGAATTCAGAAGAATTGACGAGGATGAACGCCGTCTGCGCCTCGACCGTATCGCTCACCTCCCGGTCGCCGACGGTGATCTTTCGCGGGCCGATCTTCGCCCGCCAATCCTGCTCGACTCTCTCGCGCAGGGCGTCGAACGGCGTCTCCGCGACCGGCCTCACACCGTCCCGCATCGGCGACGATACGACCACGGCCGAGCTCGCGCCCGGCGCGAGCGAGAAGGAGAATTCGCAGGCAGCGCTGAGGAGGCCAGAGTCCGAGCGAAGGCTCGGCGCGGTCCTTTTGGCGCCCTTCGCAAGGAGCCTGACAACGTCGCCATTGTCGAAGTCGGCGACGGCGACCGAGTTGGGCTCGCGCGAGCAGCGCGGCGTAGGGCCGATCGTTGACGCTAATCTCTCCGCTCTTGACGGCGATGGAATTGATGGCGGCGTGCCCGCCATGCTGCCAGTATGGATCGATCTGGACCGGGCGCACCGCGAGCATGAGCGCGCCCTTTCGCGCCGCAGCGCTCCTGTTGGTCACGCGATGCTCCATGACCGCGAGGCCGCCGTGAGCAAGCGCCGTGCTGCGGATCTCTACGTCGCCGGCCGTCCAAGTGACGGTCGGAACGGGCAGCGAGCCCCCGGCGAGGGATTGGCTGATCGTGGCGCTCGCCGGCGCGCCGTGCAGCGCGCGGCCGAGACGTACAAGCGGGGTGATCTGAGGACAGCCTCGACGCGGCTCGAGATTGCCATATTCGTCGAACAGCGCCTGCTCCGCCCCATCATATTCGCCGAGCGCGGTCCAGTAGACTTGGCGGCCGAGCAGCGACTGCGGATAGAGGTCGCCGGGCCCGGCCGCGGCCGCGCGCTCGAGCTGACCGATCGGCATGCGATCCTTGTTGAGGATGCGCAGCTTGAGCTCGTTGACGATCGCGCCCTCGGGCGCGCTCGTCTCGTGGAGGGTCAAGCGAAGAAAGCGGCTCGTGGTCGAGCGCCACCAGAAGCTGTCGCTGCCGCCATTGCCGGTCAGGATGCGGCCGACCTCGCGAAAGCTCTTGCCGTCGTCGGAAAGGTAGACCGAGAAGTCGGTTCCGTAAGCGGCGCCCCATTCGATGAACGCCCCGAGCGGAGAACGCACATAGCCGAGGTCAACCGTAATGCTTTCGCCTTTGGCAAGCTTCACCGGCCGACAGCCGAGCGCGGCGACCCGCCCCTCTTCCTTCACCGACGCCGCGTCGGCGGGGCCGTAAAGGTTGATCTCGACGATCTCCCGTCCGAGCTCGACCTTCTTGTCGTCGCAGGTCCAGCGCACGAATTGCCCCTTGACGGCTGGAAAAGCAAAGACGTCCTGCCCGCCCTCGCCGTGGCGGGTACGGCAAAGATGGGTCCAACGCTTGCCGTCGAGCGAGGACTTGAACCCGTACACGACCGGCGCATCCTTGCCCCAATAGACTTCGAGCCCGGCGAGGGTCGCGGCCTTGCCAAGGTCGATTTTGAGCCACGGCTTTTTCGCCGGCTTCGACGTCCAGCTGGTGGCGTAGCGATCGTCGATGGCGAGACGCGGATCGCCGCTGATGGCGGTCGCCTTCCACCGTCGCTTGCGGGGCGCCTTTGAGGAAAGTTCGGCTCGATCCTGCCGCGGGCGCCGAGACCCTTTCTTCATCGCCGCCGCCGCGAGCCGGAGGGTGACCTGCCCAGCCATGCAAGTGTGAGGTCTTTGCGCGACTTTCTGACGCCTGACGCCGCTATTCGCTTGCCGAATTGGCGGCGCAGTCCAAAAGCATGGCGAATAAGCATGTTGGCGTAAAGGCCGGGGCCGCTTGAGTAGATCCGCCAGCCGCCATCGACGTCGATCGCGTTCGCTTTGACGCGAGCCCATTCGTTGCTCGCCTGGTAGCGGTCGCGGAAGGCCGCGTCGCTGCTGCTGAAAAAGGCGTTGCGCTGCCGGAGCGACGCATGCGCAAGCTCGTCCGTCACGGCGATCGGGTTGGCGACCAATAGCGCTTCCCACAGCGCCGCGAATTCGCCGATGTCGCTCATCGCCTCGCCATAGCGCAGATGAGAATGCGTGTACATGAGGCCGATTTCGCGGCCGAAGAAGGCGGCCGATTCCGCCCGCTGAAAGAACGTCTCGGGCCCGCCGTGATAGACGATCGGCCGATCCATGAGACGCGCGCCATCAGAAAACAGGAGGTGCTTGCGGATGAGACTGAGATGCCGGCGCGCCTGCGCCTGAGTGAACAGCCCGCCGATCATGCTCTGCGTCATCGGTAGGAGCGAGAATTTCAGCCCGGTTTTTGTGTCGCTTGGATGGAGCAAAAGCTCAGGCTCGCCGCCTTCCGGCCGGAACACGCCATAGCCGGCGACTATTCCATCGCGAACGAGATAAGCGTTGAAGTCCTTGCGCATCGCGACGGCAAGCGCGTCGAGTTCCTTGGCCCACTTGGGCGCGGGCTTCGCCCGGCGAAGAATTTCGGCGTAGCGGCGAAGCTGCTCGTAGAAGAGCACGACTGTCCAGGCGCTTGTCATCCAGTCGCGCTTCGTCGGATCGACCGGTTGAAGAGAATCGTTCCAGTCGCCATTGCCATAACGAATCAGGTTCACGCCGGGAATGAAGCGGGCGCGCACGGTCTCAATCAGCTTGTCGACGTGGCCGGTCACCGGCTCGACGTGCTCAGTCTTCTCGAAATTGTCCTCGCGGCGCCACGCAATCGTCTCATCGAGGAAAGCAAAATCGCCGGTCGCTTCAATGTAGTCGCATAAGGCCTTGAGCGGCCAGACGATGATGTCGCCGGCTGACTCCTTGCTCTGGATCGCGGAGTAGGGCTCGAGCATGAACC
This sequence comes from uncultured Alphaproteobacteria bacterium, assembly GCA_963749715.1. Lineage (GTDB taxonomy): Bacteria > Pseudomonadota > Alphaproteobacteria > Rhizobiales > Beijerinckiaceae > Roseiarcus. The sequence goes on along the minus strand of CAVVNR010000001.1, from coordinate 292,116 downwards.
ACTGCGGCCAGTCGCCGCTCTGTTCGTATTGCTGAGCGAAGAGGATGCGCAGAATCTCCTTGACCGGCCGATCATGCTCGAGCGTCAGCAGCAATTCGATCGAGCCCTGGCAGACGTCGCGCGTTCCCCACGCGCCGCCGGTGTATTGCTCGAGACCGTGCGGCGCGGTGAGATGGATCATCGCGTCGTGCGCGAGCCAGGGGAAGATGGTGTCGACGGCGAGCGCGTCCATGGAATTCTTGTCGCTTTTCACCCGAACGCCGCGCGTGAGGTCGCGCCAGAACTGGTCGCCGGGCTTGAGCATCTGAGTTTCGTCGACCGGCCTGGCGTACTTTGACGCCAGCGCCTCGGCTTGCTTTGCGTTGGTCATTGAGCCGACGACCGCGAACACGAATTCGTTCGTCGGCCGCGTCCGGATTGCGGCATATGCGCCGCTGCGGCGCTTGCCATCGGCGTAAAGCAGTTCGTCGGCTCCCACGGCTTCAATCTGCCGGGGCGTGCCGGTCACAAGATGATAGACCGCTTTCGGGTATCGCTGGCCCCATAGACTATCGGGATCGGGCCTGAAGGTGAATCGCGCTCGTTTCGAGTCGATCTCGATTCCACCGTGCTGGGCGAATTCCTGCTCGCCGAGAACGAGATTGCCGAGGACGAGGAACCGGCATTTCTCGCCCTCGACGCTTGCCCGCCATTGCATGGCGGGTTCGTCTCCGGCGACGGTCGCGGAGACCGTGATGGTCCGCTCGCCCAGCCGGTAGATCCAGCGGCAATCGCTCAGACCCATCTCGAATGCGGAGGGCACAGTCAACAACCGCCACCCGTCCTTCGTCTCCATCAGCATCCTGAGCCCGCTGGCGCGGGTGATGTTGTAAGGGTCGCGCGAGACGGAAAAGAGCTTGTGGAACGAGGTGTTGCCGATGGTGAGCTGGGCGCTGAACACGCCGTGCATCCATGCGGTCGAGCACAAGATTGCCTCGCCCGGCAGCATCTCCTGTCCGCTGCGCGTCAGGGCCCCGTGGCGGCGCGCCACGATGCGCTCCTTGTCGCGCAAGACGACATGACGGCTGTGGGTTCTTCCCGGAGTGAAGAATGATAGAAGTCGCCCCTCGACCCGTTCGACGTGCGTGCGCCTGCGGTAGCGCGCCCGGATCGCGTTCTCGTCGAGAGCTCGGCGACGGCGCAAGGCCCGTCGTGCAAGAGGCTGCGCGGCGGGATCGCGAGAGCGACTTCGCGCGGCGTCCAGTCCTGGGCGGCGCGCTCTACGCTTTCGACGAGGCTCAAATCGGCGTCGCTCGACGCCGCCGGATGATCGGGTTCAAACAAGCCGAAAAACGTCCACGACGTTGCAGCGCCGGGCGCGAGCGCGGCAACCTTCGACTGCAGGGCCGCACATCCCGTCTCGAACTGGAGGCGCTCCGACGGCAGGCCCGTTCCAAACCCAAAGCGGAATTGATCGGCGTCGCGGTGGCTCGGCCCCATGAGCTGGCGATAATCGGTCGCGAAACCCGCGGCGCCCTCGAGGCAGCCATGCGCAGCCCACGGATAGGTCCCGCCCTGCGACAGATTCTGCCGGCTCATCAGAACGTGGGTGAGACGCGAATGCTGCGCGACATGGTGGTCCATGTACTGGCTGGCGTAGGCCTCATTGTTCATCAGGAACCCCTGATCGCCGAGGCCGAGGTCCTGGATGAACACGGCGTCGCAGGAGAGCTCGCGGTCGCGCCGGTTGACGATATCGAGCCGCCAGAACCACGCGCTCGAGCGCGGATGCAGCCAGAGGGCGACCCGATGGCCGACCCCTTTTTCTTCGCCCTCCCAGACAAAGCGGTCGTTCGAGGCGCCGACGCGGAGCCTCGCCCCCGGGCCGATCACAGGAAGAATCGCCGGCTCGCGCCCGCCGGCGCGCAGGTAGAGGCGTCCCATGCCGCCGGCGATCGGCGACGCGAACACCTGGTTGATCATGATCCGGCGCTTGGGCCCGACATGCTCGATGGCGAAGATCGCGCCGCTGGGCAGAAGACTGGCGGATATTCCGGCGCTGTTGGCGATGTCCAGAAGGCCGAGATCGTCTCGCCGCGGCGTCGTCAGCATCTCTATCGACGAATTCGACATTCCCCGTCCCTCCCAAGACTTCAGTCCGATGAAGCCAACAGCCGCTTTATCCAATTCGCGAACCTCACGCCGAGCGCGCCAAGGACAAAGCGTGGAAAATTCACCGGCTCCGGCGGGCTCTCGCTCGTTCGGCCCGTCAAACGATCTTCAAGGTTGCGTGAGAATTCCGCGATCATTCGGCCCGCCAGATTTTGCACCAGGCTCGGCCGTCCGAATTGGGCCAGCGCGCCCTTGAGAGCATAGCCGATCGCAAGCTCGACGCGGGCGGTCCCCGGCGCATCGCCGCCCAGAATGCGATAGCGTATTTCGCCCTGCATGGTCGAGCGCTCGCTGGCGTCGGCGCCCGTTCCGAGGATTCGTCCCGCTAGTCTTTCTTCGTCGCGTTCTATGAGGGCCGCGCCGCGGAACAGCGGAGAGATCGGCCCGAATCTGACGCGAATGCCGCCCTCGACCCGGTTCGGCGTCGGCTCGCCGTCGACGACCGCGCCCGGAATGCAGTCGGCGATCTCACGAATGCGGCCGAACGCCGCGAAAACATCCGCCGGGGGACGGCGAATTGCGAAGCTCTGTTCGAAACTGTGCGTCGGGGCGAAGTCCACAGCGATCTTCGCTGCAGGCGGGGCGACGGGCGGCGCTGCCGCCCTTGCCGCGAGCCCGCCGGCCGACGCCGCGCCGGTTCCGGTCCGCGCGCCGATCGGCCCCAATCCTCGCCCGGGATCGGCGGCGATCGCGACAATCCCGCGCTCGCGCCGCGCCTCGATGACGCTTCGGACGGCCTGGACGATACCGACATAGCCGGTGCATCGGCAGAGATTGCCGCTGAGACCCAGCCGGATGCGCCGCTCGTCGGGCTCCCGAAGGCGAATAACGAGATCGCGCGCGGACACCAGCATTCCCGTTGTGCAATATCCGCACTGCAACGCATGCTCCCGGTTGAAGGCGGCGCGCAGCTCGATTGCGATCTCGTCGTCGTCGAGGCCCTCTATGGTGGTGACCTCGGCGCCTTGGCAAGCGCCGGCCAACGCAATGCACGAGCGGATCGGCTCGCCATCGACGAGAAGCGTACAGGCCCCGCAAATCCCGTGCTCGCATCCCAGATGCGTGCCTGTCAGATTGAGTTGCTCGCGCAGGAAGTCGGCGAGGTGCCGACGGGGTTCGACCTCCGTCGAGACCGCGCGGCCGTTGACGCTGAGCGCGAGCGGCATCGTCGGGCCCAGCGTCGCGCTCATGCCGCGTCCCGGACCTTCCCCTGCCCGTCGCGCGCCTGGCCGATCGCGCGCCGCAGCGCCGTCACATGGACGTGACGGTCGACGGGGTCGCTCATGCCGGCCGCGGACAGAACCGCGTCGGCGGTGGAGGCGTCGAAGCGCGCCGCGAACGACGGGCCGATCGAGCCGCCGAACAGAATGCGCGCGTCCTCGATCACGACCGGCGCCGCTCGACGGCGCCGATCACGGCCCGCCCCCAGCCCGCCTCCGGATCAATCACGACCGCCCCGATCGCCTCGGCGAATTCCCCGACCTTGCGGCAATGCTTGAAATAGCCCCACCGCGCCGACGGCGGCAGAACGGGAAGGCGAACCGCGGTGAGGAGTTCGTCGGCGGCCAGCGCCACGTCGAGCGCGCCCCGCACAAACTCTCCGATCGCGACGCGCCGGCCCTTTCGTGAGCGCGAGGCGATCTCGACTTCGGCCCCGAGCGCGGACAGGGCGGAGACCCAGTCCGCCGCCGGATCGGCATGGGCGAGGCTGCCCCCGATCGTGCCGCGGTTGCGCACCGCCCGGTAGGCGATGCCGGCGGCCACTCGCGCCATCATGCCGTTCGCGACGTCGGGGACCCGGCCGTCCTCGATATCTGCATGGGTCACGCAGGCGCCGATGACGAGCGAGCCGTTCGCCCGGTCGACCCGCCGCAGTTCCGGCACGCCCGAGATATCGATGACCCGGTCCGGCTCGACCAGCCGGAGATTGAGCATGGGCACAAGCGATTGCCCGCCGGCCATGATCTTAGTCGCCCCGTCGGCGCCGGCGATCATGGCGAGCGCGGCGTCGAGATCGCGCGGCCGCTCCATGGCGAAGCGCGCCGGCTTCATGACGCCGCCTGTTCCGTTGGGCGCGAGCGCGCGCCGAGAACGGCTTTCACAATCCGCCGAGGCGTGATCGGCGAATGGAGGAGCTCCACGCCGAGCGGCCTCAGCGCGTCGTTGACGGCGTTGGCGATCGCCGCCGGCGGGGCGATTGCGCCGCCTTCGCCGATCCCCTTCACGCCGAATTGCGTGAACGGCGACGGGGTCGCCATATGGACGATGCGCGCCGCCGGCGCCTCGGGCGCGCCGGGCAGAAGGTAATCGGCGAAAGTCGAGGCTTGCGGCTGACCGGCGGCGTCGAACAGCATTTCCTCGTAGAGCGCGGTGCCGACGCCCTGCGCGAGCCCGCCCCAGATCTGGCCGTCGACGACGAGCGGATTGACGAGAACGCCGCCGTCCTCAACGATCGCATAGTCGAGGATCTCGACCTCGCCGAGATCGGGGTCGACCGCGACCGCGACAGCGTGCGCCGCATAGCTGAAAACGCCCGAGTCCCGAACCGGCTTATATCCGCTCATGGCTTCGAGGCCGCCGGCGTCGACGTCCGCCGGGAGGTCCTGCGGGCGCCGATACCAGGTCCGCGCGATGGTCGTGAGCGACACCTCGCCCGATGGACCGCGTACCCGTCCGTTCTCAAACCTTGCATCTTCTGGCAGGGCCTGGATGAGATGAGCGCCGATGCGCGTCGCCCGGTCGGCGAGCTCGCGGCAGGCGTCGGCGACGGCGCCCCCCGCCATCACCATCGCGCGCGAGCCCCAGGTCCCGGTCGAATAGGGCGTCATCGCGGTATCGCCGAGCACCACCCGGATCCGCGCCACGGGAATTCCGAGGATTTCATGTGCGACCTGGGCCAGCGTCGTCTCGAGCCCTTGCCCATGCGAATGGAGGCCGACACGCAGCTCGAGCCCGCCGTCCGGCGTCATTCGGGCGCTCGCCTGCTCGCGGCCGGGCACCATGGGGATGCCCCAGCCGGCATAAACCGACGTGCCATGCGCCGACTGCTCGCAATAGACCGCCAGGCCCAGCCCGATGAGCCGCCCGTCCGGCTCGCCTTGTCTTTGCCGGGCGCGGACCGCATCGGCGCCGATCGTCTCGAGCGCGCGCCTCAGCGCCTGCGGATAATCGCCGCTGTCGAAATGCTTCTTGGTGATGTTGTCGAACGGCATCTGCTCGGGCCGGACCAGATTCCTGAACCGCACCGTCTCGGGGCTCAGCCCCGCCGCCGCGGCGACCGCGTCGAACGCCAGTTCCAGGGCGAAGCAGACGCCGGTCCTGGCGACGCCGCGATAGGGAAGGATCGGGCATTTGTTGGTTGCGACCGACCAGGTTCGGCAGCGATAGGCCGGAATATCGTATGGGCCTGGCAGGATGCTGGCCACTTGCGCGGCTTCCAGGCAGGCGGAGAACGGATAGGCCGAATAGGCGCCGGAATTGACGATCGCCTCGCAGTCGACGCCTCGCAGGCGCCCGTCGCGCTCGGCGTAGACCGTGATCTCGTAATGGTGCTCGCGACAATTGGCGTTCGCCGTCAGATGCTCGCGCCGGTCCTCGAGCCAGCGAACGGCATGACGGCGGCGAAGCGCGAGCCAGCCGAGGCAGATTTCCTCGGCGAGCAGGATCGCCTTGTAGCCGAAGCCGCCGCCGACGTCGGGGGAGACGATGCGAACGCGGCCTTCTTCCAGGCCTAGGCATTCGGCGAGGCCGGTGCGAATGACGTGCGGCATTTGGCTCGCGGTATGGAGCACAAGCTGGTCGGCGCGGTGGTCGAGCGCCGCGACGCAGCCGCGCCCCTCGATCGGCGCCATGCACTGGCGACCTGTCGAGATCGTGCGCGTAACCTTGATCGGCGCATCGAAGGCCGTCGCGATGCCGATGTCGAGCGCCGTTTCGAGAAAAACGTTGTCGCCCCAATGCTCATGGACGAGCGCCGAGCCCGGCTGGCGCGCCGCCCGCATGTCGTACACGGCCGGAAGCTCCTCGAGGTCCAGCGTCAGGTTCGCGGCGATGTCCTCCGCTTCGGCCCGGGTCGGAGCGACGCACATGGCGATCAGCTCGCCGACATGCCTGACCTTGCCGGTCGCCAGCGGCGGCTGGTCGGAGGCCTTGAAGCCGGGCAATCCCGACACCGCCCGGATCGCCTTGACGCCGGTGAGATCAGCGGCCGTGAACACCCGGTCGCGGACGGCTTCGGGAACGACGACGCCGCGAATGCGGGCGTGGGCGAGCGGGCTCCTGACAAAGGCCACGTCCTCCATGCCGGGCAGGCGAATATCGCCGACATATTGCCCCAGGCCGCGCATCAGGCGCTCGTCCTCCTTGCGGGGCAGCCGCGCGCCGACGCCCTCGGGCGCTTTGGGTCCCCCGGCGTTGGTCAATACGAGACGTCCTCGATCTGGCGCTGCGCCGCGCCGGGAGAGCCGGCCGCGCGCGCGGACGCCGCGGTCAATTCGAAACGTCCTCGATCAGCCCTTGCGCTGCGCGGATGAGCTGGCCTCCCGGACGGCTAAGCTCGTCGAGAATGGTGAAATGATCCGCGCCGGCGATCGGCAGCAAGGGGCCCGGGGCATGAGCCGCCGAGCGCAGCGCGTGGAGCTGGCGCGAATCGCGAACGAGCGCCGGAAGCTCGCGCGTTCCGTAGGCGATGGCGAGCGGTTTTGGCGTCGGCGGCAGCCGCGAAGGCGACAGCGCCGCGACCTCTTCGTCGCTGAGCTTTAGCGCGTCATTGAGGGCGGTGTCGCGCAACGGCGCAAGATCGTAGACGCCGGAGATGGCGAGGCCGGCTGCGACCAGCCGATGCCCGAGATGCAGCGCGGCGAGCTGCGCGCCGGCCGACCATCCGGCCAGCACCACTCGCCCGGCGATTCCCTGCGCCGGCCCGCGATCGGCGAGCCAGTCGAGCGCTTGCCCGATCTCTTGCACGATGGTGGTCAGGCTCGCTTGCGGCGCAAGCGTATAGCCCGGCATCGCGATCGACCAGCCGGCTAGCGCCAGCCCTTCGGCGCAGGCGGCGAACAGCTCGCGCGAGTTCCGTAGCCAATAGCCGCCGTGGATGAAGACGAGGCATGGCGCGTGCGGATCGGGCGCCGGATAGAGATCGAAGGCCGTGCGCGCGCCCGGCGCGTAGGGGATGTCGAGGCCGCCCGGATGAGCATGGCGATAGGCGGCCGAGGCCGCGTTGCGGGCATCGACCAGCGCGGCGCTGTTGGCCACCGCTCCAAGGTTGTCGTAGGCCGCGTTGCGCTCAACCTCGCCGAGCGAGGCCCAGATTTGCTGCGGCGCGGACGCCTCCTCGGCGAGGCTCACGCCGCCACGGCCTCAGGCAGAATTGGCGAATCGGCGTCGAAGCGCTTGCCCGAGCGCAGGCAGAACGCCGGACGCAGCAGCCGGTCGGCGACCACCTTCGTGTCCTCGTTGTCGCGCAGGAGGAAGCGCCCGCGATCGTCGTACAGCACCGTAACGTCGGCCTCGAACCCTGGCGTCAGCGCGCCGATCCGATCGCTAAGGCCGAGCATCGCGGCCGAGTTGCTTGTGACCATCGGCACGACCGCCTCGAGCGGCAACCCGAGCGCCATCATCGAGCTCATCGCCTGGGTGAGGCTGAAGCGGGCCTGGCCTTTGAACGGGTGGTTCTCATCGTCGGCGTGCTCGCGCGGCGTGCCGGGCGGCGCGGGGACTTCGGTGTTATAGCCGTGCATGTCGGCGCCGAGCGTATGCGGCACCACACCCGCCTCGAGCGCCTTGCGCGCCAGCCGATAGGAGAAATGGCTGCCGTGGCCGACGTCGACCTTCAGTCCCTTGTCGAGCGCCGCGCGGATGACCTTATGGACCTCGCCTTTCCGGTTGACGAAGCCGCCGGGGTGGCGGGTGAAGGGATGCGCCAGCACGTCGCCGGCCTTCAGGAGCGGAACGACGCGTTCGAGAATGGTGTCCGCGTCCTCGCCGTTGGCGCCGCTGTCCGGCACGCTCCACAGCGTGCCGAAATGGACATAGAGCGGGAGATCGGTCCGGCGGCCGATTTCCGCCGCCATTTCCATGACGCGGATGCCCCAGCGCGCAAACCCGCCGAGCTCGGCGTGTCCCTTGATGCCGCGAACGATATCCTTGTTGGCGTTCGCCGCGGCGACGGTCGCGTCGATGTCGACGCCGGCCGGGCTATAGAGGTTGGGATAGAAATGTCCTTCGAGGCCGCCGACCAGATAGGCGGAAAGGAACGCGTAGACCCGCGTCTCGGCCTTTTCGGCGACGAAGTGCCGGAAGCCCGGCAAGGTCATGCAGGACGGGCCGCCCTGGTCGATGACTGTCGTCACCCCCGAACGCACGCCGACCATGTCGGCGTTGAGGCCGAACCGGCCGGTCACATATTGGTAGACATGTCCATGCGTGTCGATGAGGCCCGGCAGGACGAGCTTGCCGGATACGTCGATCGTCTCCTTGGCGCTGCTCGGAAGGATCGCGGGCTCGACCGCGGCGATGCGGCCGTCGCGAACGGCGACATCGAAGATTCCGTCGATGCCGGAAACCGGACAGATCACCCGTCCGCCGCGCAGCATGAGGTCGTAACCGCTTCTCGCTGACATGATCTTCGCCTCCTTCGGCGTTGTCGCGGCGAGGTTAGCGCGTTTCCGCCCGGCCGGTAAGATGGCGAGCGGGAATGTCCGGGTCAGGCGGCTAGCGCTTGCTGGACGATCTCGGCGACCCAATCGGCGATCGCCAGGCTCGACGTGAGCCCCGGAGATTTAATCCCGAAGAGATTGATCAATCCGGCCACGCCGTGATCTCTTTGGTCCTGGATTAGAAAATCGGTGTCCGATCCGCCCGGCCGTTCGATCTTCGGCCTTATGCCCGAATAGTCCGGCTGCAACGCGCCGTCAGGCAGGTCGGGCCAGTAGCAGCGAACCGCCGCGTAGAAAGCGTCCCCGCGTTTCGGATCGACGGCGTAATCAAGCGCTTCGATCCATTCGACATCGGGGCCAAAGCGGGCGCGGCCGCCGATATCCAACGTCAAATGGACTCCGAGTTCCACCCGGCGTCGGAATCGGATAGATCAAGTGCGAAAACGGCGACGCCGGAGTTAAGGCGAAGTAGTTGCCCTTGGCCAAATACAGCGGCGGGATTTTTTCCCGCGGCATTCCGGCAATTGAACGAGCCAGCGCCTGGGCGCCGAGACCTGCCGAGTTGACCACGAAATTCGCGGCGATCCGTGTCGGATTCAGGCCGCCCGTCTCGATGATCAATCCTCGCGCAGCGGCTCGGGCGGAAACCGCCGGCGTCTCCAGCGCCAGCATCGCCCCGCGCCGCTCGGCGTCGCCTTGCAGAGCCAGCATGAACGCGTGCGAATTGATGATGCCGGTCGAGGGCGAAAGCAGCGCCCTCGTGACCTTGAGCGCCGGCTCGAGCGCGCGCGCTTCATCGCCGCCAAGCCAGGTCAAATCCATGACGCCGTTGGCTTCGGCTTGCGCTTTGATGGCCGCAAGTTTCCCGATCTCGCCTTCGGTCGTCGCGACCAACATCTTGCCGCAGCGCCGATGCGGGACGCCATATTCCCGGCAAAACGCGTAAAGCATCGTCTTGCCCTGGACGCACAGGCGCGTCTTGTCGAGGCCCGTTTTGTAGTAGATGCCCGCGTGAATGACCTCGCTGTTGCGAGAGCTCGCGCCCGAGCCAATGACCCGTTCGCTTTCGAGCACGACCACTTCGCGCCCGGAGCGCGCCAGCTCGCGTGCGATCGCCAGACCAATGACGCCGGCGCCGATCACCAGACATTCTACCGAATCCATGGAATGGAGACCTTCCAGTTCTGCTGTCGGCGCCGACGGGGTTCCATACCTTAGCGTCGTTTCGTGGACCGCCAATCGAAGCGGCCCAATATCCCGCCCGGGCCCGCGGATGAAGTCCAGCCGAAAGTGAGCTATTGGGTAGAAACGTGCGGGTTAGAGACCGGCGCTGCCAGACGGGTGAGGCGATGGAGACAAAGTTTCCAAGCTATTGGATGTGGTCGGAAGCCTTCGAGGTGCTGGCGCGCGCGGAACGCATGCACCGGCAATTTTTCCAGCCTTCGGGCTCCCCCGCGTCGGTCGCCTGGGAGCCGCCGGTCGACGTCCTCGAAACCGAACGCGAGGTGCTGGTGCTGGTCGCCCTGCCCGGGGTCGACTTCGGCGAGGTCAAGGCGCACATCAGTCAGGGCGAACTGCTGATCTCTGGGTCGCGGACCTATCCGCCGGAGATGCGGACCGCGACCATCCATCGCCTCGAGCTGCCGCAGGGCCGATTCGAACGCCGCGTTCGCCTTCCCGCGGGCCGCTACAACGCCGTCCATCGGTCCGCCGCCAACGGTTGCCTGCTCATTACGCTGCAAAAGTCGGAGGCCCCGAATGGCTGACACAGCCGCCCCGGCCGCCGCCGGAGAGAGCGTCGGCGCGCAGCCACTGCCGTCTGACGCCCTGATCATCGTGCCGGTAAGGGGCATGGTCCTGTTTCCCGGCGTGGTGTTGCCGGTGACGCTGAGTTGTCCCCGCTCGGTGCTGGCGGCGCAGAGAGCGGTCAAGGAACAACGGCCGATCGGCATCGTGATGCAGCTCAACGCCGCGGTCGAAGACCCCCTTCCGATCGACCTGCATCGGATCGGGACGGTCGCCAATATTGTCCGCTACATCACCGCGCCGGACGGAACCAATCATCTCATATGTCAGGGCGAGCAACGTTTCCGGGTCGCCGACTATCTAACGGGCTGGCCGTTTTTTGTCGCAAGCACCGAGAGGATTCCCGAGCCCGCTCCGTCATCGGACGAGATCGAGGCCCGATTCCTCCATCTCAAGGGCCAGGCGATCGAGGCGATTCAGCTCCTGCCGCAAGCGCCCAACGAATTGCTTGCCACGATCCAGAACATCGACTCGCCCGGCGCGCTTGCCGACATGGTCGCGACCTTCATGGACGCGACGCCGGACGAGAAGCAGGACATCCTCGAGACGGTGGATATCGCCGCCCGCATGGAGCGGGTCTCGCGGCTTCTCGCCCACCGGATCGAAGTTCTCCGACTGTCGCAGGAGATCGGGCGGGAGACCAGGGCGTCGCTCGATTCCCGCAACCGCGAGGTCCTTCTGCGCGAGCAGATGGCGGCGATTCAGCGCCAGCTCGGCGAAGCCGACGAGGGCAAGACGGCCGAGATCGCCGAGCTCGAAAAGGCGATCGCCAACGCGCATATGCCGAAAGAGGTCGACGACCAGGCGCGCAAGGAGCTCAGGCGTCTGCAGCGCATGCCGGAAGCCGCGGGCGAGTACGGCATGGTCAGGACCTATCTCGACTGGCTGGTGGATTTGCCATGGGCGCTGCCCGAGGAGGCGCCGATCGACATCGCGGCGGCTCGCCGCATCCTCGATGAGGATCACTTCGGCCTCGAGAAGATCAAGCGCCGCATCATCGAATATCTCGCCGTTCGCAAGCTGGCGCCGGACGGGAAGGCGCCGATCCTGTGTTTCGTCGGACCTCCGGGCGTCGGCAAGACCTCGCTCGGCCAATCGATCGCGCGCGCCATGAGCCGCAAATTTGTCCGGGTCAGTCTCGGGGGCGTGCACGACGAAGCGGAGATCCGCGGCCACCGGCGAACCTATATCGGCGCTTTGCCCGGCAACATCATTCAGGCAATCCGCAAGGCCGGCGCTCGCAACTGCGTCATGATGCTGGACGAGATCGACAAGCTTGGCGCCGGCATCCAGGGCGATCCCGCCTCCGCGATGCTCGAGGTGCTCGATCCCGAACAGAACAACAGCTTCCGCGACAACTACCTCGGGGTGCCGTTCGACTTGAGCCGCGTCGTGTTCATCGCCACCGCGAACCTGCTCGACACGATCCCCGGCCCCCTTCGCGACCGCATGGAGATCATCAGTCTCGCCGGCTACACGGCGGGCGAAAAGTTTCAGATCGCGCGCCGCTATCTTGTCCCCCGTCAACTGAACGCCAATGGCCTAAAGCCGGGCCAAGTCGAGATCGCCGATGACGCGCTCAAGGGCATCGTCGAGCACTATACGCGGGAGGCTGGGGTCCGGAATCTCGAGCGCGAGATCGGCCGAGCGCTGCGTCAGGCCGCAATGCGGATCGCCGAGGGTGAGAGCGGACCGATCGCGATCTCCGCCGGAGATCTCTCACCCATTCTGGGTCCGCCGCCGTTCGAGGACGAGGTGGCGATGCGGACCAGCATCCCCGGCGTCGCGACCGGTCTCGCCTGGACGCCGGTCGGCGGCGACATTCTGTTCATCGAGGCGACAGCGACTCCGGGAAACGGCCGGCTGATCCTGACCGGCCAGCTCGGCGAAGTGATGAAGGAAAGCGCCCAGGCCGCGCTCAGCATCGTCAAGAGTCGTGCTGGCTCCTACGGAATTGACGCCTCCCGGTTCGAGAAGACCGATATCCATATCCACGTGCCGGCGGGCGCGACGCCGAAGGACGGCCCGAGCGCCGGCGTCGCGATGTTCATGGCGCTCGTATCGCTTCTGACCGATCGCACCGTGCGCAGCGATACGGCGATGACCGGGGAGATCAGCTTGCGTGGGCTGGTCCTGCCGGTCGGCGGCATCAAGGAGAAGGTTGTCGCCGCCCACCGAGCCGGCATCCGGCGCGTCATGCTGCCGGCGCGCAACAAAAGGGATTTCGAAGACATCCCCGAAGAGGTGCGCCAGCAATTGACTTTCGTTTGGCTGGAACGGGTGGACGAAGCGGTGTCGTCGGCCCTCGAAGCGTCAAAGACGACACAAGACCTCGTCGCCGAGTAACCGGCCGAAAGTCGCTCAGGGCGCCGCTTTCGCCCGACGCCTTGCCGCCGAGACTTCCGCCGCTGAAACGGCGCCCGGATAGCTGTTGCCGAAATGAGTGCGGACGTAGTTGATGACGTCGGCGACCTGCTCGTCGCTCATCATCCGCCCGACTGGCGGCATGCTCCTGAGTCCGTCAAGCAGTACGGTCAGCATGAAATCCGCAGATACGAGCTTCTTATCGGCGGCGAGCGGCGGATAAGCCGCCGCGCCGACCGCGCCCTTCGCGTCGGGCTGATGGCAGGCGGCGCAGATCTTGCTGAAGAGATCCGCTCCCCCCTGTTCGGTGAATTCCCACCCGCGGCTCATGGCGGCGCTGGTCGACGGCGCATCGTCGGCCAATACCGGCGCAGCAACGAGCCCCGCCGCAACGAACGCCAGGGCGACGCGCGCGCCGCCGCTCCGCAGCGCGCGCCAGCCGTGAAGCGATCTCGATCCTGAGGCGGGGGAAGCGGTCACGATGCGACTACGCGCTTGTGCAGGCGCTGGATCGCGTCCAGCGCGGATAGGATCGCGCCTTCCTGCCAGGCGGGAATGTAGGAGGCATGCTCGCCGGCCAACACGATGCGGCCGTCGATCTGGCAGAGATCGCTGTAGTGCGCCGCCCGCGCTTGGTCCGACCAGTCGCCCGCGCACCCGAGCGTGAACGGGACCCGGTGCCAGGCGACCGAAACGCCGTTCTCGAACTCCGTCCGATATTGCGGGTGGATCTGGGCCCCGAACTCAACCGCGCGCTTCAGTCTCTCGGCCGGCGGCATCGCCGTGAACTCGTAAGAGTTCGGTCCGTCGAAGGTGTAGCCCCCGAGGAGTACGCCCTTGCCGCCGGCGTTGAGATTCGCGCTTGGGTAGGAAATTTGACGGATCGGAAGATCGGTGTAGCTGATCCCGCCGAAAATGTGCTCGTCCTCCTCCCAGAACCGGCGTGAGAACTGCAGCCCGAACTTCACCGCGGAAGCGTAGGGAACGGCGTCGATCGCAGCCTTCATCGGCGCGGACACATTGATCGGCAGCCGGCTCAGGATGGTGAGCGGCAGCGCGCAAACGCACCAGTCGGCTTTGGCCTCCTCGACGGCCCCGCCGGCGGCGAGGTCCCTGAACGCGACGCTCACGCCGCTCTCGTTCTGCCGGATCGCGATGACTTTCGCGCCATATCGAATGCGACCCGGGATCTGCCGGGCGAAGGCCTCGCCGATCCTGCCCATCCCTCCGGCCGGCTGGAGCATCGTGGTCTGAAAGTCGTAGGAGAGGAAATTCTGCAGGCCCCGCCACAGGCGGGAGGTCAGAATATCGTGCAGCCCGATTGGCTCGCCGTTGACCGGCTCGGCGCCGAGGCCGCCGCCCGGATCCTTGGCGTACCCGCGGTGGTAGGCCGAATCATCGCCCGCCTTGTAGCGGAAGTCGTTGTCGAGCGCGCCGAGCGACCTCAGCGCCTCGAGCAAAATCTCGCGATCTTCGGTCGACGCCTCGTCGTCAAGCGCGCCTTTCCGCGTCGCCTTGGCCAGGAGCTCGGAGACGCCCCCGTCAAAATCGGCCTTGACGTCGCGAATGCGTTGCGGCTTGCCGTCAAACGCGTTCGTAGAGTGGAGGAACGCGTTGTGATTGAGCTGGATGAAGGGCTCGAGCGTCACTCCAAACCGGCGGCAATAATCCAAAATCGCATGATGATGGTAGGGAATGCGCCATGGCCCCGGATTGATGTAGAGGCCCGGGTCGAACTCGCAGGTTTGCGTCGCCCCTCCAAGCTCGGTGTAAACATCGCCGCCCCGGAGCGTCCAATTCCGCCCGCCGGGACGCGAATTGTATTCGAGGACGCTGACGCGATAGCCCGCACGCTCGAGTTCGATCGCCGCCGTCATTCCGGCAAGGCCGGCGCCCAAAATGATGACCGAAGCTCCTTTGGGATCGCCCTCGAGCTTTATCGGACCCCGGTACGGCGATTCCTCTGCGAATCCAAGCCGGGTCATCGCCTGGTAGGCAGCCGACGCCCCGACGCTCGCGCCGACGAGTTCAAAGAGCTTTCGCCGGCTCAATGGGGGATTCACCAAATCGTTCATTGGTCGACCTTACGCGTCGTCTAAATGCGAAGTCGAGCGTTCAGGGCCGCTCGAGCCGCGCAAGGACGGCTGCGAGCGGCGCCGCATGGGCGAGCACGAGATCGGCCACGGCTGCGACGTCGTCGATCGACGCATGCGGCAGATGCGGCGGCGGCTCGGCGCGATCGCTGACCAGCGCAACGATGCAATCGTCCTCAGGATGGATCGGCGGCTTGCCGCTGGCGGCGCGATGGACCTCGATCTTAGGGAGCGGATCGCGCTTGAAGCCCTCGATGAGGATGAGGTCGACCGGCGCGACCAGGCGCAAGAGGTCGGCAAGCGATGGCTCCGGCGCCCCGCGCAATTCCCGCATCAGCGCCAGCCGATTGGCGGAGGCGACGAGCACTTCGTGCGCGCCGGCCGCGCGGTGCGCATAGGAATCTTTGCCCGGTTGATCGAGGTCGAAGCCGTGATGCGCATGCTTGATGGTCGAGACGCTCAAGCCGCGCCTGTTCAGTTCCGGGATGAGCCGGACGATGAGCGTCGTCTTGCCGGCGCCGCTAAAGCCGGCAAAGCCGATCGCGCGCATTGGCTCAAGCCTCTCCTCACCCCCCGCGCCCCGCCTTTATCTAGGCATCCACCCCGAGAAACGCGAACGGGAAAGTGTGGAGCGAGACGCCGACGGCGATTCCACGGCATAGGCAAAATGCCCTTTGCGAGAATAGGATCGCCCTGTCGCCGCAGGATGGGCGCGCGACATCGGCATTCGCCTCCGGGAGCCAGCTTATGACCGACGCCGCCGATGTCTTCGCCGCGTTCCGCTCCGACGTTCTCCCGCAAACGCCGCTGAGGGCCGCGATCACCGCCGCCTGCCGCCGCCCGGAAACCGAATGCGTGCCGCCCCTCGTTGCCATGGCGGCCGCGAATCCCGACGAGGCGAGGCGCATCGATGCGCTGGCCCGCGGCCTCGTCGTTCGCCTCAGGGCCAAGACGCGCTCGAGCGGCGTCGAGGGCCTGATCCACGAATATTCGCTGTCGAGCCAGGAGGGGGTGGCGCTGATGTGCCTGGCCGAGGCGCTGTTGCGCATTCCCGACGCGGCCACCCGCGACGCCCTGATCCGCGACAAGCTCGCGCCGGGCGATTGGCGCGCCCATCTCGGCCACAGCCCGTCGCTGTTCGTCAACGCCGCCACCTGGGGCCTGGTGCTGACCGGCCGTCTGGTGACGACGACCAGCGAGCAGGGCCTGTCGGCGGCGCTCACCCGCCTCATCGCCCGCAGCGGCGAGCCGATCATTCGCCGCGGGGTCGACGTCGCCATGCGCCTGATGGGCGAGCAGTTCGTCACCGGCCGGACGATCGAGGAGGCGATCGGATCAAGCCGCGAGCGCGAGGCGCGCGGCTTCGCCTTCTCTTACGACATGCTGGGCGAAGCGGCGACCAACGCCCAGGACGCGGCGCGCTATCTCGACGAGTACGAGCACGCCGTTCACGTCATCGGCAAGGCCTCGCATCGCCGCGGCATCTACGAGGGGCCGGGCATTTCAATCAAGCTGTCGGCGCTCCACCCGCGCTATCAGCGGATCAAGCGCGCCCGGGCGATGAACGAGCTCTTGCCCAACGTCAAAGGGCTCGCGGCGCTCGCCAAGTCCTACGACATCGGCCTCAACATCGACGCGGAGGAGGCCGACCGGCTCGATCTCTCGCTCGATCTCCTCGAGGCGCTTTGCTTCGACCCTGATCTTGCGGGCTGGAACGGCCTCGGCTTCGTCATCCAGGCCTATGGCAGGCGCTGCGCCTTCGTCATCGACTGGCTCATCGACCTCGCGCGCCGCTCAGGCCGCCGGCTGATGATCCGCCTCGTGAAAGGCGCGTACTGGGATTCCGAGATCAAGCGGGCGCAGGTCGAGGGGCTCGACGGCTTTCCGGTCTTCACCCGCAAGGTCCATACCGACGTCAGCTACCTTGCATGCGCGCGCAAATTGCTGGCGGCGCCGGATGCGGTCTTTCCCCAATTCGCCACCCATAACGCGCAGACGCTCGCTTCCGCGCTTGTATTCGCCGGGCCCAATTTCTATCGCGGGCAGTACGAATTCCAGTGCCTGCACGGCATGGGCGAGCCGCTTTACGAGGAGGTGGTCGGCCGCGACAAGCTCGACCGTCCGTGCCGGGTCTATGCGCCGGTCGGCTCGCACGAGACGCTGCTCGCCTATCTCGTTCGCCGCCTGCTCGAGAACGGCGCCAACACTTCGTTCGTCAACCGCATCGCCGACGCGGGCGTGGCGATAGACGATCTTGTCGCCGACCCCGTGGCGGTCGCCCGCGCCATCCAGCCGCTTGGGGCGCCCCATGACAAGATCGCCGCGCCGCGCGACCTCTATGCGCCGGATCGCCTGAACTCGCGGGGGCTCGACTTCTCCGACGAGCGGCGCCTGGCCAGGCTCGCCGACGGACTGACCGCGAGCGCGCAAACCGCATGGCGCGCCTTTCCGCCGGGCGCGGCGAGAGACGAGCCTGGCGTGCCGGTCTTGAACCCCGCCGACCGAAGCGACGTCGTCGGCTTCGTGCGTCATGGGCGCGCCGACGAGATCGCCAAGGCGCTCGACGTCGGCGATCGCGCCGCGCCCGCTATCGCCGCGATCTCGCCCTCTGAGCGGGCTGCGACCCTGCGCCGCGCCGCCGACGTCCTCGAGGCTGAAAACGATCGGCTCGTTGGCCTCATCGTGCGCGAGGCCGGCAAGTCCTACGCCAACGCGGTCGCCGAGGTGCGCGAGGCGGCCGACTTCCTGCGCTATTACGCCCACGAGGCGGCGCGCACGTTTGCTCCCGGATCCCCCGCCGCGCTCGGGTTGGTCGTCTGCATCAGTCCGTGGAACTTTCCGCTGGCGATCTTCACCGGCCAGATCGCCGCGGCGTTCGCCGCGGGGAATGCGGTGATCGCGAAGCCCGCGGAAGAGACGCCTCTCATCGCCGCCGAAGCCGTGCGCCTCATGCACGAAGCCGGCGTTCCGGGCGACGGGTTGCAGCTCATGCCGGGGGCGGGCGAAGTCGGCGCGGCGCTGGTCGCCGATCCGCGCGTCCAGGGCGTCGTCTTTACCGGTTCGACCCCGGTCGCGCGGCTGATCGAGAAGGAGCTCGCCGGGCGCCTCACCCGCCGCGGCGCGCCGCTCGCCCTGATCGCCGAGACCGGCGGCCTGAACGCGATGGCGGTCAACTCCTCGGCGCTCGCCGAGCAGGTCGTCGCGGATGTCATCTCTTCGGCTTTCAACTTGGCCGGCCAGCGCTGCTCGGCCCTGCGCATCCTTTGCCTGCAGGAAGACGTGGCGGACCGCATCCTCGACATGCTGAAGGGTGCGATGGCGGAGCTTGAGGTCGGCGATACCCGTAAGCTCTCGGTCGACGTCGGCCCGGTGATCACCGCGGAAGCGCGCAACTCGATCACTGCCCATATCGAGGCGATGTCGCGCCGCGGACATAGCGTGACTCAAACCCCGCTCGGGGAAGCGGCCGCGCGAGGGACATTCGTCGCGCCCACCCTCATTGAAGTCGGCAAAGTCGCCGACGTCGAGCGCGAGGTGTTCGGCCCGGTGCTGCACGTGCTGCGCTTCAGGCGGGAGGCGCTCGACGCGCTGGTCGACGACATCAACGCCGCCGGCTACGGTCTCACCTTCGGCCTCCATACGCGCATCGACGAGACGATCGCCCGCGTCGCCGAGCGGATCGAAGTCGGCAACATCTATGTCAACCGCAACATCATCGGCGCGACGGTCGGGGTTCAGCCGTTCGGCGGCTCGCGGCTTTCAGGCACCGGCCCGAAGGCCGGCGGCCCGCTCTATCTCTCCCGCCTGGCAATCGAGCCGGCGCCAGGCGCGCTCGAAGGCGTCGAAGGCGCGAGCGCGGCGCTCTGGGCGCTTCGCCTCTATATCGACTGGCTGCGCGCGGCCGGCCATGCGGCCGAAGCCGAGCGCTGCGTCGGGCTCATGTCGCGTTCGCCGCTCGGGGCGCGCATTGAGCTCAAGGGACCGGTCGGCGAGCGCAACATCTATGCGCTGCGTCCGCGGGGCCGGATCGCGGCGGCCGCGACCAGCCAGAGCGCCGCGCTGATCCAGATCGGCGCGATCCTCGCGACGGGCAACGACGCAGTTGTCAATGCGGGCGAAACGTTGGCGCTGAAAGGGCTGCCGCCCGAGCTCGCGCACCGGATTACGATGGCCTTCTCCCCGCTCGAAGCGCCTTCGCTGGCTGGCGCCCTGTTCGAGGGCGAAGCCGACGCGCTCGCGATCGCCTTGCGCCATCTCGCCGAGCGACCCGGCCCGATCGTCCGCCTTCAGTCGCTCACCCCCGCTCGCCTCGCGTCCGGCGAGGACTACAACCTCGCCGAACTGGTGGAAGAATGCGCGATCGCCACCAACACCGCCGCGGCCGGCGGCAACGCCAGCCTGATGACGATCGGGTGAGGCCGGCTCTCGGGCTCGCGAAGACCGCCAAGCGAGCCGGGGCGGGCCGGGGCGGCGCGGGGTCCGCGAAAGGAAAAACGCGACAATTTCTTGCGAAAATCAGAAGGCTGTGCTTTCGTGTCGTCTTCTCGCCCAATCTTCATCAGGTCGCGAGACGCGAGCGGGAAGTTTCGCCTTAACTGATTGAAATGTCGGGAGAACACGATTTGGATTTTGTTGCGCCGGGCTGGGATTTTGTTGCGCAGGGCAGGGATTTCGTTGCCGGCGGCTTGGATTTCGTCTCGGCGAGCCAATCCTCACGCCGCCTCGAGCGTCAGACCCTCCGCGGCCTTCGCGATGCGCAGGCGGCCGCTCCGGACAAGGATGTTCACATGCGCCAGCGCCTCGCTGAAGGCGAACACGAGCTGGTGCGGGTCCTCGATTGCGCGGCCGAAGATGACCGGCACCAGTTCGGCGACCGTCCGCGGCCCCTGCTTGCAAACTTCGAGGATGGCCACGCAGCGCGCTTCGTGATGGGCGATGAGCTCCTCGGCCCGTGCGTGCAAGCCAACGAACGGAAGGTTGTGCCCGGGCAGGACCAGCACGTCTTCCGGCAGCTTGCGCTTCAGCGTTTCGAGCGATCGGAGATAGGCGCCGAGCGGGTCGCCATCCGGGTCCATCGCCTCGACGCTGACATTGGGCGAGATCTTGGCCAGCACCTGATCGCCGCAAAGGATGAAATTGTCGGCTTGCGAATAGAGCATCACCTGCTCGGGCGAATGGCCGGCGCCAGTCATCACCTCGAACTCGCGCCCACCGATCGCGAGCTTGTCCTCGGCGATAAGACGCAGAAACGTCCGCGGCGGCGGCGAGACCATTCTCAGATATTGCAATCCGTTGCCGAGCAGGAGCTCCGTGCTTTCCTCGGTCAACCCGTGCGAGCGGTAGAAGGAGCGGTATGGCTCCGACTTCAGACCTTGCGGGTCGAGACGGATGTTGAGCGAGATCAGGTATTCCGTCTCGCTCATCGCCAGTTTGAGGCCGAAACGCTCGCAGAGCCATCCGGCGAGACCGACGTGGTCGGGGTGGAAATGGGTCGCGATAACCCGCGTCAGTCTCTGTCCGCGAAGCGGCCCGGCGAGAAGCGCCTCCCAGGCGGCGCGCGACGGCGCGTTGTCGATCCCCGCGTCGATGAGCGCAAGCCCGCCGCCGTCCTCGATCAGATAGACGTTGACATGGTCGAGCCGGAACGGAAGAGGGAATCGCGCCCACAAAACGCCCGGCCGAATCTCGATCGCCTCGCCGGGCTTCGGCGGAACGGGGTTGGGAAAAATGAGCGTTTCGGTCATTGCGCGGTTGGACATCGTCCGGTTTCGTCCTCAGAGTCTTCTCCGCCGAGCGGAATGAAGCGCGGTGCGCCAGCGGCGTCGAGTTGGCCGTCGGCGCCAATCCGGTAGACGCCGCGCGCGGCATTGTGCGGATGGGCCGCGGCCTCGGCGAGGCTCAGAACCGGGGCAAAGCACGCTTCGCTCCCCTCAAGCGCTGCGCGCCAATGAGCGCTCGGACGGCTCAGAAAGAGCGCGCGGAACCGCGCCTTCAGCGCCGGCCAGGCGGCCCGGTCGTATTGCCCTTTCGGATCGACGTCCGCAAGGCCGAGCTTTTCTAGAAGAGCCGCATAGAACTGCGGCTCGAGCGCCCCGATGGTCACGTGGCGGCCGTCAGCGCAAGCATAGACGTCGTAGAACGGCGAATCATGGAAGATGCTCGGGCTCGACCCATCGATGAGCCCCGATGCGCGCGCCGCTAGCGCAATGCCGCTCAGGTTGGCGACGACATCGATGATCGAACAGTCGACGACGCAGCCCTTGCCGCTGCGACCGGCGGCGAAGACCGCGCTCATCAGCCCGAACGCAAGGCCTAGCGCGCCGCCGCCGTCGCCCAGAACCGTGGGCGGCGCGATCGGCGCCGCGTCTGGGCGGGCGGCGAGCGACAGCGCGCCGCTCAGCGCCAGATAGTTGAGATCGTGGCCCGCGGCGCGGGCGAGCGGGCCGTCCTGTCCCCAACCGGTCATGCGGCCATAGACGAGTCGCGGATTGCGCTTGGCGCATTCGGCGGGGCCGAGGCCGAGGCGCTCCATCACGCCGGGCCGATTGCCCTCGATCAGCGCGTCGGCCGTCTCGACGAGGCCGAGCGCGGTTTCGACCGCTTCCGGGCGCTTCAGATCGAGCGAGACGATGCGCTTGCCGCGTCGAAGCGGCTCAGGGTAGAGGGGGCGCTCCGGTCCGCCGAGTGCCGCCTTCAACGGGCGAACGATCGCGACCACCTCGGCGCCGAGGCCGGCGAGCATGCGGCCGGCAAGGGGGCCCGGACCGATGCCCTCGAACTCGACGACGCTCAAGCCCGCAAGCGGACGAATCATCTTCGAGGCCCCCAACGTCGAATCCATCTCCGGCTCATCGCCTCGACCGCCGGTCCAAGGACAGAGAAGTGCGCAAGCTCAAGCTCGCTCCGGAAACAGCGCCCTGAGGCCCTGCGGCGAGGCTTCGGCGACGCCGCGCTCGGTGATGAGCCCGCTCACCAGGCGGGCCGGTGTAACGTCGAACGCCGGATTGGCGGCGCGTCCGCCTTCCGGCGCGATTCGAACGCGGGTGATCGCGCCGTCATGCCCGAGGCCCTGGACGAAGTTGACTTCATCCGCGCCGCGTTCCTCGATCGGAATTTCCTTGACCCCGTCGCGAACCGTCCAGTCGATCGTCGGCGACGGCAGCGCGACATAGAAGGGTACCGCATTGTCGCGCGCCGCGAGCGCTTTGAGGTAGGTGCCGATCTTGTTGCAGACGTCGCCGTTGGCGGTCGTCCGGTCCGAGCCCACGATCACCATGTCGACGAGCCCATGTTGCATCAGATGCCCGCCGGCGTTGTCAACGATGAGCGTGTGCGGCGCGCCGTGATGCGCAAGCTCCCAGGCGGTGAGAGATGCGCCCTGATTGCGCGGGCGCGTCTCATCGACATAGACATGGACATTGAGGCCCTCCTCGATCGCGAGGTAGATCGGAGCAGTGGCGGTGCCATAGTCGACCGTCGCCAGCCAGCCGGCGTTGCAATGGGTGAGGATGTTGACCGGCTCGCCGGGTTTCTTGCCGGCCGCGAGGCGGCGAAGAAGCTTCAGACCGTTGCGGCCAATGGCGCGGTTGATCTCCACGTCCTCGTCGGCGATCCGAGCGGCCTCGGCGTAGGCGGCGGCGGCCCGGGCGGGGGGCGCGAGCGGACCGAGACGCTTGCGGACCGTGTCAAGGGCCCAGCGCAGGTTGATCGCGGTCGGCCGGGTGGCGGCAAGCTGATCGCGCGCCGTCGCGAGCCCAGCGTCGCTCGGATCCTCGCGCATGGCGAGCGCGAGCCCATAGGTCGCTGTCGCGCCGATCAGCGGCGCGCCGCGCACCCACATGTCCCGGATCGCCGCCGCTGTTTCGGCGACGCTGCGCAGCGTCGCGACGCGGAATTCATGCGGCAGCCAGCGCTGATCGATGATGTCCACGCCCCAACCGTCTGCATTGAGCCAGATCGTGCGATACGGACGTCCGTCCACTTTCAACCCGCGTTCTCCTCGCGCCGCTTCGACCCGCGTTTCGGGGCGCGGCGGGAATAGCACAGCAGGCGAGCCCACGGAATTCAGGTTCGGGCGCCTAAATATTGGACTTTGTCGCACCCTGATCACGACCCTATCTTGCGGCAAGATCGAGAATTGTCGGCGCGGCAGGGGCGGCCAGTGAAAATCACGAATATCCCGGGGACTCAGGTCAATATTCCTCTCAAAGCGCCTTTGTGGCGGACTGGCGGGCTTCGTCCGGTCACGTCCAAGGCGATCGCCGAAGCGGAGGCCGACGAAAGGCCGCGTTGGCCTCGGCTGGCGCTCGACGCCTTCCGCGAGGTTGGCTCCGGCAAGCGCTTTTTCGGCTGCGCCCATACGCTCGCCAACTCCGAGGCCGGATTCTGGGACGGCGCGGCTGCAGACAACAATTCGTCCGAGCAGTGGCGCAACGACCGCACGAGGGAGGCGCCCGCCCGCGCCGCCGAGCGGCGCCGGCTCGCGGAGCATGAACGGCCCAAGCTTGATCGCGCGATCGACGAGGAGCTTGACGACTTCGTCCGGCGGCGCAAGGCGGAACGACCGTACCAATGGCACTAGAGGCGCCGCACGGGGCCATACGCAAGACCGGCGCGGCGACACTTGGCAACGCGGTCATCGCATTCGAGAGCGAAGAGTTGGCGCGCTCCCGGCTCGAGGCGTTCGGCTATCCGCCCGAGATCGCCGCCGAGATCGCCGTCTATCTCGCCCAATCGACCGATCTTCCGCTCTTCACTGACGACATCGCCGGGGCGCTCCGGCGGGAGGGGATCGCGGCCCAATTCGTCGCCCTCGACGACTTGCCGCGGCGGTTGCGCGAAATTGGGTCGCAGAGCGACCGGACGATTGTATGGACGTTCACCGACGGCGTGCGCTTCTATCGCGGCTCGTCGGTTCCCGCTCTCGCCCGCCTCGAGGGCTTCGCGCGGTTCGGCAGCCCCCCCGCGGCGGCGCATCTGTGCCAGGACAAATTTGCCAGCCTCGCGCTCGCTTCCGCCGCGGGTCTCTCCGTGCCGCCGACCAGGCTGATCGAAGGCGACGACGAAATCGCCGTGCTCGGCGACTGGGCGCGCGTTTCCGGTCCGCTGTTCGTCAAGCCGAATACGCTCGGGGCCAAGATCGGGATTTTTGCCGATAGTCTGTGCCGCGATCGGTCAGAGGCCGACGGTCGGGCGCGACGCATCTGGGCGCGGTATCGCGACCGGGCCTTGATCCAGCCCTTCGTCGACGGCGACGACGTACGCGTCAGCTTCATGGATCTCGGCGGCGAATTTGCTGATCAGCTCGGCGTCGAGCAGATCGTCAAGGACCCCGCGAGCGAAGCAGGCGGCGCCTTCCTGACCATGAAGGATAATGAAACCCTGTCAGGCGCGCGCGACACCGCGGGCGGGCGCGGCGGTTTCGGCGCGTCGCGGCCGGCCGCGTTCACCCCGCGCATGGTCGATCTGCGTGCTGATGGGAACGAACGGTCACGCCAGGCGGTCGCGCGGATCCTCGAGTTCAGCTCACGCCTCGTGAGGCTCCTTAGCCTTCGCGACGTTTTCTCGATCGATTTCCGCATTGACGGCCATGGCCAACCGACGTTCCTCGAATTCGAGGTCTGCCCGGGCGTGACCATCTACGACTTTCAGAGCTATCTGGCCGGGCGGGGCTTCACGCTGGGCGCGGCGCTGGCGAAGTCGATGCGGTTGGCGTTTCCCCGGCGGATGGACCCAGGCGAGGCTTGAGGGTTGCGATGAGGCGGTTCGGCCGTTGCGCGATTGTTGCCGTCGCGATAACGTTCCTCCAATGTACAGGCGTGTCCACCATGGGTCATAGCGCCACGAGGCGGTGCGAGAACGGCGGTCGCCGTCGAGGCTTTGGGCGCCGCAGCCCCGGACACACCCAATCCGGTCTTTCAGACTGCGCGCCGACCCCGACATCGAGAAACAAAGCTTCGCGCGTGCGTCGCCACAGTTTGAGAGCGAGGCAAGAGGAGGACGTCAATGCTTAACGAGTCAATCAAGAAGCGGTTCTGGCGGGGAAAACTGGAAGTCTACGCCCAACAGGCGAAAGAGGGCTCGATTGATCGCCGCGAGTTCCTTGCTCTGGCCACGATTTTTGGCGCCTCGACGGCCGCCGCCTACGGCATGCTTGGCCTCGCGGACCCGACCCCGGCCCTGGCGGACACCCCCAAGAAAGGCGGGGTCATCCGGTGCGGCATGTTCATCAAGGATCAGAAGGACCCGCGCACCTACGACTGGCCGGAAATGGGCAACGTCGCCCGCCAGTTCCTCGAACCGCTGGTTCGCTATACGCGCGAGTTTACTTTCAAGCCGATGCTGCTCGAAAGCTGGGACGTGAACGGAGATGCGACGGAATATGTCCTTCACGTGCGCAAGGGCGTGACCTGGAACAATGGCGATCCGTTCACGGCCGACGATGTCGTCTACAATCTGAACCGCTGGTGCGACAAGGGCGTCGAAGGCAATTCGATGGCCTCTCGCATGGGCGCGCTCATCAACCCGGACACCAAGAAGGCGCGTGACGGAGCGATCACCAAGGTCGACGATCACACGGTCAAACTGACGCTATTGAAGCCCGACATCACCATCATCCCCGGCGTCTCCGACTATCCCGGCCTGATCGTGCATCGCAGCTTCGATGAAACGGGGAAGGATCTTGTCAAGCATCCGATCGGCACCGGGCCGTTCCAGCTGGTGTCGCACGAGGTCGGCAAAAAGGCCGCGTTCAAGAAGCGGACCGACGGCAAATGGTGGGGCGGCGACGTCTATCTCGATGGCGTTGAGCTTATCGACTACGGGCCCGACGTTTCGGCCTGGGTCAGCGCCTTTGAATCGAAGGAGCTCGACTGCACCTTCAAGACCGTCGGCCCCGATGTCGCGATCATGGACAAAGCGGGCTTGGTGCGCTCCGACGTCCAGACCTCCGCGACCATCGTCAACCGCTGCAACGTCAAGCAGAAGCCTTATGACGATCAGCGCGTCCGCAACGCGTTGCAGATGGCGGTTGACAACGCGACGGTGCTCAAGCTCGGCTTCGACAATCGCGGCACGGTCGGCGAGAACCACCATGTCGCGCCGATCCACCCCGAATACTACGAGCTGCCGAAGAAATCGCGCGACATCGCCGGAGCGAAGAAGCTCATGACCGACGCCGGCCAGATCGACTTCGAGCATGACATCATCACCAGCGACGAGGAATGGTACAAGAACACCGGCGACGCGATCGCGGGGCAATTGCGCGAGGCCGGCTTCAAGGTGAAGCGGACCATCCTGCCCGGCGCGACTTTCTGGAACGACTGGACGAAATATCCGTTTTCGCTCACCGACTGGAACATGCGCCCGCTCGGCGTGCAGGTTCTCGCCCTCGCCTACCGCACCGGCGAGGCCTGGAACGAGACGGCCTATGCGAATCCGGAGTTCGACGCCAAGCTCGAGAAGGCGCTGGCAATCCCCGATCCGAAGGACCGCAAAGCGGTCATGAAGGAACTCGAGCAGATCCTGCAAGATTTCGGGCATCATCATCCAGCCCTATTGGGTCACGCTCTCCAATCACCGCACGCCTCAGGTGGAAAACTTCGGGATGCATCCGCTCTACGAGGTCTATTTCGAAGACACCTGGCTCAACACGTGAGGCCAGACTTCGCGAATAACGCCGCCGGCCGGGCCGTCAACGCCCGGCCGCCTCATCGGGGCGTCGTCGCTGCGGGGTGAGCGATGTTGCTCTTTCTGGCGCGTCGGCTCGGCGTCATGCTGCTGACCATGCTGTGCCTGACGCTGATCGTGTTCTTTCTCGTCAATCTCGAGCCGAATCTGAAGAAGCTCGCGATCAGCCAGACCGAGATGCACGCCTCCTCGGAGGAGCTGGAGAGTTGGCTCGTCAAGAACGGTTACCGCCGTCCATTCATCGAGCGCTACGCCATGTGGCTCGGAGCATGGCCGAAACAGCCGAACCTCGACCCGGCGACCGGGGTCGCTACGCCGCGTTTTTCCTTTTGCGACGAACCCGCAACGGCCGGGTTTTCCGGCGTGATCCAGGGCGATTTGGGCTGCTCGACCAAGTTCAGGGTCAAGGTCATCGACAAGCTTTGGTCGGCGCTGCGGGCGACCGGCATCCTTATGTTTTGGGTTATGGTCGTGATGATCCCGGTCGCGCTCTTCGTCGGCGTCGTCTCGGGCATGCGCGAGGGCTCGCGCACTGACCGCTCGCTTTCGGTCCTATCGATCGCCACGACCTCGACGCCCGAATATGTTTCGGGAGTTGTGCTCTCCATCATCTTCGCAACTTGGCTCGGCTGGTTGAACGGCTCGGCTGCGGCTGCGACCGAAGGTCGTTTGAGTTTCTATAATTTCGCCCTCCCGGTCGCGACGGTTGCGATTTACGGCATGGGCTACGTCGCGCGCATGACCCGCGCCTCGATGATCGAGGTGATGAACGCGCAATATATCCGCACCGCGCGCCTCAAGGGCCTTGGGTTCACCGCGATCGTGCTGAAGCACGCTTTGCGCAACGCGCTGATCGCGCCGTTCACCGTCATCATGCTCCTCTTTCCGTGGCTCCTGACCGGCGTGGTGATCGTCGAGGTGATGTTCCGCTACCAGGGCTTCGGGCAGGCCCTGGTCGACGCCGCCGGCAATAACGACATCGATCTTCTGCTCGCCTGCTCGCTCGTCTCGGTGACGCTGGTGCTCATCACCCAGCTCATCTCCGACATCGGCTACGCCCATCTCAACCCTCGCATCCGCGTGCTTTAGAGGGCAGCGATTGCAGTTCCTAAGCCCGAGCGAGATCGTTCTGCGGACCCTGGTGCAGCTCATTCCGGTTTGGGCGAGCCTCGCGCTCGTTCTTGGCTTGAGCTTTGTCTACCGTCGGCGGCTCGGCCTCTTCGGTCACGTCGTCGCCACCGGAATGGGATTCGTTGGGCTCTTGCTGGTCGGCTTCTGGTTGTTCGCGGCGATTTTCGCGGGTCAGATCGCGCTATTCGATCCGCTTGGCCAGATTGCGGAACTGAAGGACGCGGCGCCGGGCGCGATCGATCCGCACTCCGGCCTGCCCTACCTATTCGGCGGCGACAAGCTTGCGCGCGACGTGTTCGGCCGCGTCATCGCCGGCGCCCGCATCGTGCTCGTGATAGCCCCTCTGGCGACGCTGCTCGCGCTCTCCATCGGCATCGGTCTCGGCCTGCCGGCCGGCTATTTTGGCCGCAGGATCGACGCGGTGTTGTCGTTTCTCGCCAATCTGGTGCTGGCCTTCCCCATCATCCTGCTGTTCTACCTCCTGGTGTCGCCCGGCATCCTTGAGACCCCGATCCCCTATTCGCTGGCGGCGATCTTCTTCGCCTTTCCGATCGTGCTGTTCAGCGTGTTCTTCATCGCCGGCTATCGCGCCCAGCCTGGCAAGCTCGCTTTGCGGCTGGCGCTGACCCTGCTCGCCGGCGGGTGGCTGTTCGCGACCTTCGTCTTCAACGCCGACCCCTTGAAGCTCATCCAGGTCAGCCCAAGCACTCTCAATATCTTCGTCGCGGTCGCGCTCGCCTCGGGACCCGGCATCTTTCGTATCGTGCGCAGCCTGACTCTGGACATAAAGACGCGCGAGTATGTATTCGCCGCCCAGACGCGCGGCGAAAGCCCATGGTACGTGATGCTGTGGGAGATCCTGCCCAACGCGCGCGGACCGCTGATCGTCGACGCCTGCCTGCGTATCGGCTACACCACCATCCTGCTCGGCGCGCTCGGCTATTTCGGTCTCGGCATGGAGCCTGAGAGTCCCGACTGGGGCACCATGATCAAGGAATCGAGCCGCTTCATGCGGATTTACGTCCATCCCGCCCTCCCGCCGGCGCTTGCGATGATGTCGTTCGTGCTCGGTCTCAATCTGCTCGCCGACGCCATCCGCGAGCAGTCGCTGCGCGATTGATCGAGAAGCGCATGGCCGATCCAATTCTCGAGATCGACCATCTCGGCATTTCGTTCTTCACTCGCGGCGGAGAAATTCCGGCGGTCATGGACTTCTCGTGCAGCGTCATGCCCGGACAGGCGATGGGACTGGTCGGCGAATCCGGTTGCGGCAAATCGACAGTCGCGCTCGCCGTCATGCGCGACCTCCCCGGGGTCGGGCGGATCACCAACGGCGCGATCCGGTTCGAGGGCCGCGACATGGCGAGCCTCTCCGAAGCGGAGCTGCGCGCCATCCGCGGCTCGAAGATCGCGATGGTCTATCAGGAGCCGATGGCGTCGCTCAATCCGACCATGCTCGTCGGGCGGCAATTGATGGAAGTGCCGTTGATCCATGACAAGGTCGCGCGAGATGAGGCCCGCGCCCGCGCCGTCGACATGGTCAAGGCCGTGCGCCTGCCGGACCCCGAGCGGGTCATGCGCGCCTATCCGCACCAGCTCAGCGGCGGCCAGCAGCAGCGCGTGGTCATCGCGATGGCGCTGCTTTCCAATCCGAAGCTGCTCATCCTCGACGAGCCGACCACCGCGCTCGATGTCACCGTGGAAGCGGGCATCGTCGCGCTCGTCAGGGATCTCACCGCCCGCACCGGCGCTTCGTCGCTGTTCATCTCCCACAATCTGGGGCTCATTCTCGAGACCTGCGATGAAGTGACGGTGATGTATTCGGGCGAGGCGGTCGAGACCGGCGCGGTCAGGAACGTGTTCGGCGCCGTGCGCCACCCCTATACGCAGGGTCTCTTCCGGTCGATGCCGATGCCGGGAACGAACAAGAACGACAATCCGCTCGTTCCCATTCCCGGCCAGTTGCCGCTCCCCCACCAGCGGCCGACGGGCTGCAACTTCGGCCCGCGGTGCGGATATTTCGTCGAGGGCCTGTGCGATCAGACCGACGTGCCGATGCGCGAGGTCGCAGGCGCGAGCGGCCATCAAAGCCGCTGCCTCCGAATCGAGGCGATCGATTGGGCCGCGCTATCGCGGCCCGCGGCGCGGCTCGCGCCGGTCAATATCGGCGCGCCGGTCCTCGACGTCCAGCGGCTGAAAAAGCATTACCGGGTCGCCGCGAGCGCCTTGTTCCGCAAGCGGGAGAGCCGCGCGGTCAAGGCGGTCGAGGACATCTCGTTCGCCGCCCGCGAAGCGGAGGTGCTGGCGATCGTCGGCGAATCCGGCTGCGGCAAGTCGACTCTCGCCAAGGTGCTGCTCGGGCTCGAGACGGCGAGCGAGGGCCTGGTCGTCTTCGACCACGAGGCGATCCAGAACCAGCCGATCGAGGGCCGCGCGGTCAAGACAATTTCGTCGATCCAGATGATCTTCCAGAATCCATTCGACACCCTCAATCCGAGCTATTCGGTCGGCTCGCAAATAGTCCGCACGCTCGAGCGCTTCCGGGTCGGCGCGAACAATGCCGAGCGGCGCGACATCATGTTGCGCTTGCTCGATCTGGTGAAGCTGCCGCGCGCCTTCTCCGGACGCAGCCCACGTCAATTGTCGGGCGGCCAGAAGCAGCGCATCGGCGTGGCGCGGGCCTTCGCCGGACGGCCGCGCGTCATCATCGCCGACGAGCCGATGTCGGCGCTCGACGTTTCGGTGCAGGCCGCGATCAGCGAACTCCTGATGAGCCTGCAGCGCGAATCGAAGACGACGATGGTGTTCATCAGCCACGATCTGTCGGTGGTGCGCTATCTCGCCGACCGGGTCATCGTCATGTATCTCGGCCATATCGTCGAGATGGGCGCAACCGAGCAGATCTTCACGCCCCCGTTCCATCCCTACACGGAAGCGCTGCTGTCGGCGATTCCGATCGCCGACGCCAGAGTGAAGAAGCGCCATGTCGTGCTTGAGGGCGAGATCCCCTCGGCGCTGTCGCCGCCGAAAGGCTGTCCGTTCCAGACCCGCTGCGGCCACAAGCGCGAGGTTCCCGACAATTTATGCGACCGCGAGATGCCGCCGACCCGAACCGTCGCCGAGGGGCACACCATCAAGTGCCACCTGCCGGTCGAGACGCTGATGCGGATGGAGCCGGTATTCGCATGACGCGGCGCTTGAGCCTCTTCGAGGCGTCCGATCTCGCTGAGCGCGCCTGTCGCGCCGCAGGAGCGTCAGACGAAGCGGCGCGGTCGCTCGCGCAAGCGACGGTCTCCGCCGAGGCGCACGGAAAAAGCTCGATCGGCTTTGCGCATCTCCTCGACTACCTGGCCGCGTTTCGCGAGGGGCGCATCGTGGGGGACGCCGAACCCGTCGCGACCTCGCCCGCGCCGGCGGCGATCCATTGCGACGCGAGAGGCGGGATCGCGCAGCTTGGCTTCGACCGCGTCTTCGACGAGCTTCGCCGTCGCGCCGAGACCCTCGGCGTGGCGCTGTTCACACAAGCGAAAAGCTACACCACCGGCGAGCTCGGCTACTACCCGCGTCGTCTGGCGGAGGCCGGCCTCGTCGCGTTCTCCGCGACCAACGGACCGGCGCTGATCGCGGTCCCTGGCGTCAAGACGCCCGTCTATTGCACCAATCCGCTCGCTTTCGCTGCGCCGCTCGACGAGGGTCCTCCCCTGCTCATCGACCAGGCCTCGAGCGCGACCGCGTTCGTCGCGCTGCGGCGCTACGCCGAGCGCGGCGAGGCGTTGCCGCCAGGCTGGGCGATCGACGCCGATGGCCAAGAGACCACCGATCCCCACGCGGCGATGCGCGGCGCGCTCCTCGCCTTCGGCGGCGCGCGCGGCGCCAACATCGCGCTGATGGTGGAAGTCCTCGCCGCGGGATTATCGGGCGCGAACTGGTCGCTCGATGCGCCTGCGTACACATCCGGCGACCGCTCTCCCGGGGCCGGCCTCCTGGTCATCGCGATCGCGCCCAGCCTGTTGGCGCCGGACTTTCCGAAGCGCCTCGAACTCCAACTCGAGCGGCTCGCGAGCCTCGGCGTCCACATTCCCGGGCGGCGAGTCGCCGCGGCCGAAATAGAATTGCCGGACGCGCTCGTCGCCGAGATCGAACGCGCCGGGGCGCCTTGAAACGGCGCCGGCCAAATGGTTGGAGACACGACCATCCGGCGGCCATGGAGCGGCGACTGGCGAAACGATTGAGTTGGAGACGCCTCCTTGAGACCTTTGCGGGCCTCCCATTCATGAACTTTTTTTTGCCCGCTGCGCCGGCCGCGGCCCAGCCGCAAATTCGCGCTCGCCCGGGCGACCCGGCTCTAATAGCATTGTTCTGGCAGTTTCGCCTCGCGGGACTTCGTCCGCCGCTCATGTGTTGCCAGGGGCCTCCTTTGCTTCAAATTCGTCGCGCTCCGACAAGCATAAAATTGCGGGGACTGTCATGCTGAACCGTATCATATGTCTTGAAGACCGGAACACGGGCTTGCCTGAAAGGCCTAATCGGCTTATCCTAGAGCGATTGGCCGTATTTGCCAGCGCCGTACTGTTACGTTGTATAGATGCTTAAATTCGCGCAGTAACGGGGAGAGGAAATTGACCACTGAGGCCGGCTTTGTCCCTGGGCGAAAGTTCGGTTGGACTTGTCCAAGAGAAGCTGTGATAAGGCGCGATGACTGGGACGGGGAGATCATCGCGAATAACAGCGGCGCCCGGAACATGATTCCGAGCGGCTGGGACGAGCACGTCTGGACAAAATTGAATCAAAATATGAACAAACCGAGAGGCGTGTTGCCCGTCGCGCCCCTGACTTGGCTCAACTACGGGCCAGGCAGAACAATCAAGGCGCCACTCAACAACGCGGATCTACTGACTGGACCCATGAGCGGTTGCCTTCTCGCGATTTGGAAAGATGATGGTAACGCGGACTTTGCGGCCCACATAGGCACGACGAGCAATGCTCCCGCCGACCAGCCTCCTAACACCACCGTGAAGCTGAAATTCTACACGATGCTCATTTCGCTGCAGAACCCAAACTCTGTGAAAGGCTTCAGTCCGCTCCGCGCCTGGTCGGATTCAGACATAGGCGGCCTAACCGTGCTAAAACCCCCCGATACAGAAGCTCCAAAGCTTTTTGGCCTAATGACAGCGCAGAAAAAGTTCTTCTCATTAGCTCTCGTGAAGTACAATCGTGTTGACGAGTGGGTATGTTTGGGGATCAAACCTTGTGGAGCACTGGATTTCGACGCATTGAAAGACGCGCTCTACCCGCCGGGCGCCTCGACCCCCCCACCGACCCCCTCGAGTCCGCATCCCAATAGGCCACTCGGAGCGCCTACAGGCCCGCCTCCCGTTCCTCCCCGCCCTCCCCGGAATTGAAGAACCGTTCGATCCGTCTCGCAGCCCCGGCGAGCAGGGTCTTGAGCGGTCGCGTAGCGTCGCGAAGTCTGGGGTCGCCGCTCCAGGTCCTTATGATCGGTCCGTCCACGTTTAACGTTTCGCTTCAGGCCGCACATGCCCCATCCGCCTTCGCCAACGCGATATGACAACATGCTCTTCAACCGCTGCGGCAAGAGCGGGCTGAAGCTGCCGGCGATCTCGCTGGGCTTGTGGCACAATTTCGGCTTCGACAAGTCCGCCGAATTGAAAAGCGCGATCTGCCGCAGGGCTTTCGATCTCGGAATCACTCATTTCGATCTCGCCAACAACTACGGGCCCCCGCCGGGCGCGGCCGAGATCGCTTTAGGCGACATCTTGCGCCGCGACTTGCGAGGCTATCGCGACGAGCTGGTCGTCTCGACCAAGGCCGGCTACCTGATGTGGCCGGGGCCTTACGGCGAATGGGGCGGGCGCAAATCCATGCTCGCCAGCCTCGACCAAAGCCTCAAGCGCATGGGCCTCGACCATGTCGACATCTTCTATTCTCACCGCTTCGACCCCGAAACGCCGCTGGAAGAGACGATGGGCGCGCTTAATTCTGCGGTGCGCCAGGGTAAGGCGCTCTATGCCGGTATATCTTCCTACAATTCGCGCCGCACCCGGGAGGCGGTCGCGATCCTCAAGCGCTTGGGGACGCCGTGCCTCATGCATCAGCCGAGCTACTCGATGATCAACCGCTGGATCGAGGACGATCACCTCCTCGACGCGCTCGACGAAGAGGGCGTCGGCGCGATCGTCTTTTCGCCGCTGGCGCAGGGCCTCCTGACCGACAAATACCTGAACGGCGTCCCCGAGGGCAGCCGCGCGACCGCGAGCCATTTCTTCAACCGGGCGATGCTGGCCCCGCAGAACATCGAGCGGGCGCGTCAGCTCGACGCCATCGCCAAGCGGCGCGGCCAGACCCTCGCCCAGATGGCGTTGGCGTGGACGCTGAGGGACAAACGGGTGACGTCGGCGCTGATCGGCGCAAGCAGCCCCGAGCAAGTGACCGACAGCGTGAAAGCGCTCGACAAGCCAGACTTCACCGCAGAGGAACTTAAGGAGATCGATCGCCACGCAGTCGAGGGCGGCGTCAATCTGTGGCGGCAATCCGCCGAGCTCAAGGTTTGAGGCGCGCACGACGTCATCGCGAGCGTGAGCCGAAGCAAGCAAGAAGTCGCGGGGCAGCGCACCGTTGCCGACTGGATTGCTTCGTCGTTCCACTCCTCGCCGTGACGGTTGTCGACCGCATCAGAGGAGGAATGAAATGGGCAAGCGCCCGCGCATCGGCGTCGTCGGCTCGAGCAACGTCGATCTCGTGACTTATGTCGACCGCATGCCGGTCTGGGGCGAGACGATCGCCGCGCCGCGGTTCGAGATGAGCCAAGGCGGCAAGGGCGCCAACCAAGCGGTCGCGGCGGCGAGGCTAGGCGCGACCGTGGTCATGGTGTCCAAGGTCGGCGACGACGTGCTCGGCGTTGGCGTCCTGCGAAACTTCGAGGAGAGCAATGTCAGCATAAAGCACGCGCCGCGCGTCGCCGGCCAATCGACCGGCACGGCGACCATCCTGGTCGACAAGTCGGGCGACAATTGCATCCTCATCGTCAAGGGCGCGAACGGCGATCTCACGCCTGCCGATGTCGAGCGCGCCGGCGACGAGCTGAAGACCTGCGATCTCATTCTCACCCAGCTCGAAGTGCCAATCGAGACCGTCTACGCGACGCTCGCCTTCGGCAAACGGCACGGCGTCAAGACGGTGCTCAATCCCGCGCCGGCGGTTCGCGATCTCGACATGGGCCGGGCGCGAGACGCGAGCTTCCTCATGCCGAATGAGACCGAGCTCGCGATCCTCACCGGACTGCCGGTCGAGTCGGAGGCCGAGGTCGCGTCCGCCGCCGAAACCCTCGTAAAACAAGGCTTCGAGGCGGTCGTCGTCACTCTCGGGGCGCGCGGCGCGCTTCTGGCCTCGGGGGAAGGCGCGCGCCGCGTCGCGCCGGTCAAGGTCCAGGCGATCGACACCACGGGCGCCGGCGACGCCTTCATCGGCAGCTTCGCCCGTTATCTCGCCGCCGGCCTTTCCCTCGATGCGGCGCTGGCGCAGGCGACCCGCTACGCCGCCGATTCCGTGACGAAGCGCGGCGCGCAGAAGTCGTTCGCGACCGAGGCCGAGTTCGCGGCGTTTTCCGCGAAGCTGAGTTGAGAGCGCTGTCGGGGTTCGGCGAAGGGATCCCATCGCACGTATTCAGGGAGGAATTCATGACCGATAGTCTGGCCCAATTGTCGAAAGGCGCGTTGAACGACCTTGCGGGCGTGTTCGCCGCCATGTCTGACGACGCGCTCGATGGGCTCATCGAGGCGATCGTCGCCGCCAGGCGCATCGTCGTCTTCGGGCTGGGGCGCGAGGGCTTGCAGATGCGTGGTTTCGCCATGCGGCTCTTTCACATGGGCCGGGACGTGTCGGTCTGGGGCGACATGACGACGCCGGCGCTGGCCGAAGGCGATCTCTTCATCGCCTCCGCCGGACCGGGCGACCTGCCGACGGCGCAAACGCTCGTCGACGTCGCACACAAGGCGGGCGCGCGCACGGCGCTCGTCACCGCCCAGCCTGCGGGCGGCCTCGCTGGCCATGTCGATGTCGTGACCGTGATCCCCGCCCAGACGATGGCCGACGATCGCGGCGGAGAACTCTCGGTCCTGCCGATGGGTTCGCTGTTCGAGACCGCGCAGATGGTCGCTTTCGAACTCGCGATCCTGAAGTTGCGCCCGCGTTTCCGCGAGACCTCGGAGACGATGCGCGCGCGGCACACCAACCTTGAGTAGTCGGGCAAGCGCTCATCACCCGCCGTTTCGCCGCGTCCGCTCGGCATACATGCCAGTCGTGCGGAATTCGGTCGGGCTGGCCCCGAAGCTGCGGCGGAACGCTTTGGCGAAATAGTTCGGGTCCTCGAAACCGCAGTCGAGGGATACCTGTTTGATGCTTGCCGCGCCGCTGACGAGCAGGCTCGCGGCCCGGCGCATGCGCTCGGTGAGGACGAACGAGGCGGGCGAGACCCCTTCGCAGCTCGTGAACACGCGGCTGAAATGGGCGCGGCTCAGGCCGGCGAGATCGGCCAACGCCTGGACGTCGAGCGGTTCATCGAGATGGCGCCGCACATGGGCGATCACGCGCTCGATCGACCGGTTGCGCGCGGCGCGCGTTCCGCTCTCGCCGCCCAGCAAATCGTCATAGAGCGCCATCGTCGCGGCATAGGCGATGGCGGAGGCTTCGCCCGCTCCCTTCGCCTTGCCGTCGCGCAAATCGAGGCTCATCGCCCCGAGCCGCGCGACCGTCTCCGGCCGCAGCCGGAACACCGGTCCGGCGGCTGCAAGAATGGCGCGATGCAGCCTCAGCGCCTCCTGGCCGGTCATCGCGAGCCAGAAGAACTCCCAGCGTTCGCCGTCCTCGATCCAATACTGGTGTTGATGTGGGATGACGACGAGCATCGTCTCGCCGGGTCCGACCGTTCGCCGGTGACGTTCGTACTCGAGCCGCCCAGAGCCCGCCAGCGTATGCTGGATGACCGCGAACGGCGTTTGGCCTCGCTGGCGCCCGTTCCACGAATAGGAGGAATCGGTCGCGATTTCATAGCCGGCGCTGGTCGGCATGACGTGCAGCCGGTCCCGGCCGCGGGCGAGCGAGATCGCTGCCCGGCCGGGGCCGCGCGCTCGCATGGCCTCGAGCACAGAATTACCCGTCACAGCACAAGTGTCCTCTTTTCCGCCGGCGCCGGCTGGTCATACTTACCCTATACGCCCTGGCCCACGGCGAGCGAATTTCCCCCGCGCCTCGCATCGGCGGCAAGAATGGGGCGCGGCGCGCCTATAGCCCAAGGATCAGATGCGGAAGCGACCCAAATGCCGCGAGTGAAAATTGCGATCGTCGGCGCCGGCAGCGTCGGCTTCACCCGAAAGCTGGTCACTGACGTCCTGTGCGTGCCGGAGCTCCAGGACATCGACATCGCGCTGACCGACATCAACGAGCGCAATCTCGGCATGGTTCGCCAGATCCTGGAGACCATTGTCGCCATCAATCGGCTGCCGACGCGGATTGCGGCCACGACCGACCGGCGTCAAGCGCTCGAGGGGGCGCGATACGTCATCAATTGCGTGCGAATCGGCGGTCTCGAGGCGTTCGCCGACGACATTCGCATTCCGCTGCAATATGGCGTCGATCAGTGCGTGGGCGACACGATTTGCGCCGGCGGGATTCTCTATGGCCAGCGGTCGATCCCGGCGATCCTCGAATTCTGCAAGGACATTCGCGAAGTGTGCGAGCCGCGGGCGCGGTTCCTCAACTATGCCAACCCGATGGCGATGAACACCTGGGCGGCGATCGACCACGGCAAGGTCGAGACAATTGGCCTCTGCCATGGGATCCAGCACGGTTGGCGGCAGATCGCCGAGGCGCTCGGCGCCGATAACCCGCACGAGGTCGAATACGTCTGCACCGGCATCAACCATCAGACCTGGTATATCGATATTCGTTTTCGCGGACGGCGCATAGGTCGCGACGAACTCGTCGCCGCTTTCGAGCGCCATCCGGTCTATTCGCGGCAGGAAAAGGTTCGGATCGACGTCCTCAAGCGCTTCGGCTTCTATTCGACCGAAAGCAACGGGCACCTGTCGGAATATCTGCCGTGGTACCGGAAGCGTCCCGACGAGATCAACCGCTGGATCGACATGTCGGAATGGATCCACGGCGAGACGGGCGGCTACCTGCGCTACTGCCTCGAAACTCGCAATTGGTTCGAGACCGAGTTCCCCGCCTTCCTGGAAGAGGCCAAGAAGCCGATCGACGTCGCAGCCCGCACCGACGAGCACGCGAGCCACATCATCGAGGCGCTGGAGACCGGCAGGCCCTACCGCGGCCACTTCAATGTCAAGAACAACGGGATTGTGAGTAACCTCGCGCCCGACGCGATCGTCGAGTCGCCCGGTTACGCCGACCGGTTCGGCCTCAACATGGCTGCCGACCTTACCCTGCCAATGGCCTGCGCCGCCACCTGCACCGCCTCGATCAACGTGCAGCGGATGGCGGTCGAAGCCGCGGTGACCGGCGACGTAGATCTGCTTAAGCTTGCGGTTCTCCACGATCCGCTGGTCGGCGCGATCTGCTCGCCCGACGAAGTCTGGCGGATGGTCGACGAGATGCTGGTGGCTCAGGCCGCCTGGCTGCCGCAATACGCCGGCGCCATCGGCGCCGCCGAGCGCCGGCTCAAGTCCGCACCGGCGAGGAAAACCGAGCAGCGGGGTGCGGCGCGCCGCCCGGTGCGTTCCGCGGAGGAGTTGCGCGCCGAGCGCGTCGGTGAGCGCAAGACCGTCGCCGGCAATCCGGCGACCCTCTGACGAGGGGCTCGCGGCGTCCTCGCCGGCGGCCGCGATTTCAAAGAAAACATTGAGGAGGACGTTCCAATGACAAGGTTGAAGACAGGGCTCATGGCGGCGATTCTCGCCGCCGCATGCAGCCTCGCTGCTCCCGCGATCGCTGCCGATCCGGTCACGCTGCATTTCTGGGTCGCTTGGGATCCGCAACAAGCGGACGGGATCGCCGCCAAGAAGGAGATCGCCGCCTATGAGGAGGCGCATCCGGGCGTCAAAATCGACGTGCAGAATATCACCTACGACGCTCTACACGACAAGCTCCTGACTGCGCTTGCCGGAGGAGACGCGCCGGACTTGAGCTGGGGCCTGCCCGAATGGCTCGGCGAACTCTCGAGGATGGGCGCATTGCGCGACATGACCGAGGAGGCCAAGACCTGGCCCGACAGAAACGCGATCTATCCGAACGTCATTGACGCTTTGACCATCGACGGCCATCTGCTCGCCATGCCCCACTATCTCGGCATCCGCGCGCTTCTGGTCCACCAGGACATGCTGAAGGCGGCAGGGATCGCCGCGCCGCCCAAGACCTGGGACGAGCTCATCGCGGACGCTTCCGCGATCAAGCAGAAGACCGGAAAGTTCGGCTTCGGCATCGCCGGGACCGGGGTGCGCTCGCCGCAGGAGCTCATCATGTATCTGGCGCAGAACGGCCTTTCGCTCGCCGAGCGCCAGCCGGACGGCAAGTACAGGAACACCTGGGCGGACGACAAGGCGAAGCTCGCCAAGGCGACCGAAGTGTTCGCCTTCTACAAGGCGCTCATCGACAAGGGCGTCATCAACCCCGACGGGGCGAGTTGGGGCTGGGAGGAGGAAGACACCAATTTTTCGCTTGGGCAATATGCGATGGTGATCGATGGCGCGTGGATGCAGTCGCGCGAGCAGCAGAACCCCGAGGCGATGAAGGATGTGAAGATTTCCGCCCCGCCCTATAAGGAGAAAGCGGCGACCTTTTTCGAGATCAATCCGTTCTACGTCTACAAGGCCGGCAAGCACCCGAAGGAGACTTGGGATTTCGTCACGTTCATGAACGGCAAGGAGTTCCAGCAGGCCGTGCATCCAAGCAACTCGCCGAGGTCGGACGTGACGACCGACAGCAAATGGGGCCAGGGCTTCACAGTCCTCGCGCCGACTGGAGTCGTGTTCCCGCCGGTGCCGCTCGGCGCCGTGACCCGCGATATGATCGAGTCGCTCGGTCGGACGCTGCTCAAGAGCGAGGAGCCGGAAGCCGTCGCCAAATGGCTGTCGGCGTCGATCAACAAGGATCTTAAGCAGGCGGGCGAACTGAGCACCCAGTAAAACCCGTCTCGCCTGAGAACGGCGGCGCTCAACTGGTGAAGGCCCTGATCGAGACCCCGGTCGCGACGCGCGTGGCGAAGTCCGCGCGTCGCGATCCTCGTTCGAACCGAGCCTCGCAGCTCGGCAGGATCGCCGCATTGTGCCTCGCGCCCGCCGCGGTCTTCCTCCTGATCCTGATCGCCTATCCGCTGTCGCGAGTCATCTGGAGCGCGTTCCACTACGTCAACCTCACCAACCCGAGCGTCGTCGGTTTCGCCGGCCTCGACAACTTCACCACTGTGCTCGAGGACGACCATTTCTGGCCTTCGCTCTGGCACACGTGCGTCTGGACCGTGGTCTCGGTCGCCGGCGAATATGCTTTCGGCTTGGCTTCGGCGGTCGCGCTTGCCCAGCCGATCCGGGCGCGCAGCGTCTTTCGCGCCGTCATCATCATCCCCTGGGTGATCCCGATCGTCGTCGCCGGACTCACCTGGACCTGGATGCTCACGCCCGACTACGGCGTCCTCAACCTCTGGATGGTCAAGCTTGGGCTGCTGTCGAAGCCCTTTTATTGGCTGGGCAACCTCAACACCGCCCTTTTTACCATCTCGTTCGTCAACATCTGGCGCAGCTTTCCGTTCTATACGATCAGCTTGCTGGCGGCGCTGATGTCGGTGCCGAAGGAGGTCCTCGAAATCGGCGGCCATGGACGGCGCCCGGCCGCTGCAGCGGTTCGTCCATATCACCATGCCCTATCTCAAGACCGTCTCGCTCACGCTGATCTTCATTCACGTCATCTGGACCGCGATCAATTTCGATTTCATCTGGGTGATGACCCAGGGCGGCCCGCTCAATTCGTCGGAGACGCTGCCGATCATGATCTATCGCTATGCGCTCGAGGACTTCGACGTCGGCGCGGCGAGCGCGCTGGCGATGATGACGATGGGCTTCATGCTCGCCGCCTTCTTCGTCTACTGGTACGGCGCGGGCCGTGCGGCGGAGGCCCGCGAATGGTGATGAGCGGCATCGAGCGCGCGGCGAGGACGAGCGTGACCTACGCCACGCTCGCTGTCTTTGCGGCCTTTTGCCTGTTTCCGTTTCTCTGGATGGTCGACACGGCGCTCAAACCCCCCGACGAGGTACGCAGCCTCAATCCGACTTTTCTGATCACGCACCCGACGCTGGAAAACTTCCGCCATGTGCTGACTGACGGCAATTTCCTCCTATACTTTCGCAACAGCGTGATCGTCGCCGGAGGCTCGACCCTGCTCGCGCTGATGGTGTCGATCTTCTGCGGCTATGCCTTGAGCCGCTTTCCCCGCGAGCCGGCGGCCCGCACGGTCGGCGCGGCGTTGCTTCTGTCGCAGATGATCCCCGGCGTCCTTCTGCTCGCGCCGTTCTACATCCTCATGCGCGAGCTCGGGCTGCTTTCGACCTATCGCGCGCTCATCATCGTCTACTGCACCTTCGCCATTCCGCTCTGCTGCTTCATGCTCAAGGGCTTCTTCGACGCCGTTCCGCGCGAACTCGAGGATGCGGCCGAAATGGACGGCTGCTCGCGGCTCGGCTTCATCTACCGCATCCTCTTGCCGCTCGCCGCGCCCGGCCTGTTGGCGACGGCGCTGTTCTGCTTCGTCACCGCCTGGAACGAGTTCCTGTTCGGCTATGTGCTGATCAACGATGACGCGCGCAGGACACTGACGCCCGGCATCATGGTGTTCAAGGGGCCGCATCTGACCGACTGGGGCGCGCTGATGGCGGCCTCGGTGCTCGCGGTCGTTCCGGTTGCAGTGTTCTTCGTCTATCTGCAGCGCTTCTTGATGGAGAGCCTCACCGCCGGCGCGGTCAAGGGCTGAGCGGACGCGCGGCTACAGCGCCTCGTTCCACGCTTTCACGAACGCCCGCGCGGCGCGGGCGACTGATTCGACGCCGGCGCCGGGTTTATAAAGCGCCGAGCCGACGCCGAAGCCGCTCGCGCCCGCTCGCCGATACGGCGCGATGCGCTCGGGCGTGACCCCGCCGACCGGATAGAGCTGCGTTTCCTTCGGCAGCACCGAGCGCCACGCGCGCACGACCTCCGGCGGAATGGCTTCGCCCGGAAAGAGCTTCAAGCCCGACGCG
The DNA here is from genome assembly GCA_963749715.1 of uncultured Alphaproteobacteria bacterium. Taxonomy (GTDB): domain Bacteria; phylum Pseudomonadota; class Alphaproteobacteria; order Rhizobiales; family Beijerinckiaceae; genus Roseiarcus. The sequence continues at coordinate 249,966 of CAVVNR010000001.1, read as the reverse complement.
CCTGCTTTCAGGGCCGCAAGCGCCTCGGTCATTGTGGCGACGCCAGGCAGCGCCGCCAGCCCGCGATGGACGGCGCGCTCGATCACCGCGCGATCGGCGTTGGGCGCGACCACCAGCTTCGCGCCCGCTTCCGCGACTTCATCGACCTCGTGCGGCTCGAGCACTGTCCCCGCCCCGACCATGACCCTGTCGCCAAACAGCCGCGCGATGATTTCGACGCTCGCAATCGGGTCGGGCGAATTGAGCGGAACCTCGATCGCGCCGAAGCCGGCCTCGACGATCACCGCGGCGATCGAGTCTGCTTCATCGGGTGTGACGCCGCGCAGGATCGCGACGAGCGGCGTCGGCGCGAGTTTGAGCGTCATAGGAGGCCCCCGTCGCGCGCAATGCGAAAAAGCCCGCGCGCCGCGGCGCGCGACGGCGCGGCATGGGCGCCGATCCGGAGGGCGTCGAATGCGGCGAGGTAGCGCTTCACCAGCGCCTCGGCGCCGGCGACATGCGGCGCCGCGTCCGGATAAAGCCGCCGCGCCTCGCCGATCTCCGCTCCGATCAGGAGGCCGGAGAGATATTCACCGGAATCGTCGGGATCGAGCTTGCCCATCAGGGGCAGCGCCCGCGCGCCGAACAGGAGGCCGAGGAGGCCCGACTTCGTCTTGCCGCCCGCCGCCCCCGCGCCGCGCTCGACTCCGAGCGCGAACGCCGATCCCGGCGCTTTCGCCGGCGCGGCTCTGGCGAAGGCCCCGACGATCGTGTGGTCGCGCAGCGCCGCAAATAATTCGCCGGTGATGAAAGTCCGGAACGCGACGACGCGCCCGCCCTCGACCATCGCCCATTTGCAATGCGAGCCCGGCAACACGATGAGCCGCGCCCCGGCGTCGGCGACGCCAAGGATTTCCGTCTCCTCTCCCCGGATTACGTCCGGCATTCCCGCTTCGTCCACGTATGACAGCCCCGGCGCCAGAACAACCGGCCGGCCGTCGGCTTCCACTGCCGTCAGGCGCTCCGCGACGTCCCGCGGGCCCGCGGGACAAGGGACGTAGGGCGCCTCGCGCCAACCATGCCGGCTGCCGACCATGCCCGAGGCGATCACCGGCGCGGAAGGGCTAGCCTCGAGCCAGCGCCCGACGAGGCGTCTCAGCGTCGCCGGATAGTCCCCCGCCGCCACGCTTGCGATCCCGTCGCCCGACGTCATCTCCTCGAGGATTTGGCCGGCGCGCGATAGGAGATAGGCGCGAAAGCTCGACGATCCCCAGTCGATGGCGATGAGCGCAGGCGACATGACGGCGATTGAGGCACGGGCGCGGGGTCGGGTCAACGACGGCGCGCTCCCGCCACCATGCTTCGCGAGGCGGAGGGGAGCGCCCAGGCTACGAGAGAGGCCTCCGGCGTCCCTTTCACCCCTCCATTGGCGATCTCGCCGGCCGGCGGCCGTTCGGCTGGGGCTCGGGCAGGCGAAGGCCGAGCAGGCTTTCGGCGGCGTCGACGATCTTGGGGTCGAGCGGGCGGGGCTCGAGTGAGACGTCCTTGCTGAGGCGATCGGCGATGATGCGCAGCGCCGCGAGGCGGCCATGAGGTTTGTCGTTGGCGGGGATGAGGTGCCAGGGCGCGCGGCGCGCGGAGGTCTTCTCCATCATGTCCTCGATCGCCGTCTCGTAGTCCTTCCAGCGGCCACGGTTGCGGAAATCCTCGTAGGAGAGCTTCCACCGTTTCAGCGGATTGGCGAGCCGGTTGCGGAACCGGCGCATCTGCTCATCGGGGGTGATGTGCAGGAAGAGCTTCACCAGCCGCACGCCGTCGGCGACGAGCATGCCTTCGAATTCGTTGATCTCCTCGTAGGCGCGCCGCCATTCGGCGGGAATGGCGAAGCCTTCGACCCGCTCGACCAGCACCCTCCCGTACCATGAACGGTCGAACGCGACGATCTGGCCGTGCCGCGGCAGGCGCTCCCAGAAACGCTGCAGATAGTGCAGCGATTTCTCCCGCTCTTCGGGGGCGGCGATGGTGTGGACCTTGAAGCTGCGCGGGTCGAGCGCCCAGCCGAGCCGACGGACCACGCCGCCCTTGCCCGCCGTGTCCCAGCCTTCGAGCACGATGACGGCGCGCTCATGCGTGCCGAGATAGGCCTGTTGCACGCGCTGCAGCGTCTCCTGCAAGTCGCTGAGCCGGCGCTCGTAGTCAGAAAGGTCAACGACCGGGAACCGCTCGATGGCGCTGAGCTTTGGCCGCCTGGCGACGACGAAATCGGCAGTCTTCATTCGGCCCCCTCCCTCGAGCGATGTCGACGCGCTGGCGGGACGTTGCGTCGTTTCGTCGCCGGCGCCAAGCCGGCTGCGGCAAAGCGCCATGGTCCGCCTTGTCCCGCGCCGCGAACAAGCGTCACACCTGAAGCCATTCCTGGCGAACGTCGGTCGCCGCTTTGAGCGCCGCTGGCGTGCCTTCGTAGACGATCCTGCCGTGGCCCATCACATAAAGCCGGTCGCTGATTTTCAACGCGATCGTCAGCTTCTGCTCGACCAGCAGTATGGCGACGCCGCGTTTGGCGATTTCCTCCAACAGGCGGCCGACGTATTCGACCATCATCGGCGAGAGGCCCTCGGTTGGTTCGTCGATCATGACAAGGTCCGGGTTCCCCATCAGGGTTCGGCACATCGCCAGCATTTTCTGCTCGCCGCCCGACAGCACGCCGCCTGGCGTATCCGCCCGTTCCTCCAGCAACGGGAAGAGGCGGAACATGTCGTTCATAGTCCAGGAAACGCGGCCGTTGCCGGGCTTTTCGCCGAGCAGCAGATTCTGCCTCACCGTCAGGCCGGGGAAGATGTCGCGGGTCTCCGCAACATAGCCGAGGCCTCGCCGCGCCGCCTGGTGCGGCTTGAGACCCGCGATCTCATCGCCTCTGAATTGGATCGAGCCTTTGGGCGGCACATCGCCCATGATCGCCTTGATGGTGGTCGAACGCCCAACGCCATTGCGGCCTAGCAGGCTGACGATTTCGCCCTCATCGACGCGGAGGCTGACGCCACGCAGAATGTGGCTCTTGCCGTAATAGGCGTGCAGATCGGCGACTTCGAGCAACGGCGAGGTTGTCATTGACCCGCCTGCCCGAGATACGCCTCGCGCACGGCATCGTTTTCCCGGATGCGGGCGGGCGTGTCGGTGGCGATGATGCGGCCGTAAACCAGGACCGAGATGCGATCGGCCAGATTGAAGACGACCTCCATGTCGTGCTCGACCATGATGAGCGTCTTGCCCTCGGTGACCTGCCGAATCAGAGCGACGGCTTGCTCGGATTCGCCCGCGTTCATCCCCGCGGTCGGTTCATCGAGCATCACCACATCCGCGCCGCCGCCGATCGTAACTCCGATCTCCAGCGCCCGCTGTTCGGCGTAGCTAAGGATTCCCGCTTGAACGTCACGCCGCGCCGTCAGGCCGATGCGCTCCATCAGCCATTCGGCCTTTTCTCGCACCTCGCCGAGCCGGTCCAGCGGCGTCCAGAAGGCGTATTTGTGTCCAAGCGACCACAGCGTGGCGCAACGCAGATTTTCATAGACCGACATCCGGGGGAAGATGTTGGTGATCTGAAAGGAGCGCGCGAGGCCGCGGCGATAGATTGTGTAGGGCGGCAGACCGTCGATGCGCTGGCCATTGAGACGCACTTCGCCGGACGTCGGCTTGAGGCGTCCGCTGATCAGATGAAACAGCGTCGATTTGCCGGCGCCGTTGGGTCCGATGATCGCGTGCCGCTCGCCGGCGTCGACCTCGAGCGACAGGCCGCGGATGATCGGCGTCATGCCGAAACTCTTGTTGACGTCGATCAGCGAGAGGGCGACGCCCATGCCTGGCTCCTCGCCCGTAAAGCGACGTTGACGACGCCCCACGCGTCGGTGACTTTTGGCCAGACGAGCCGGGTCGCGCCGACGCCGCCGCAAAACAAGACGAGCGCGAACAGCCAGGGCGCCGCCGTCGAAGCGTCAACCTCGAAGCCGAACAGGCGCATGACCGACCCTTCGCTGCGCGCCAATGCTAACTGACGCTCGGCCAGTTCAATCAGCATCGCGGCCCCGACAAAGCTTGCGGCCAAGGCAGGCGCAACCGTCGCGTACGCTGGCGCCAAACGCCAGAGTTCGCGCTTCAGCATCGCCTCTCGATGCAGCATCAGCCATCCGGTAATGCCGCCCGGGGCGAACACGACGAAGCCGATGAACAACAGGCCGAAATAGAGCTGCCAGGCGTTGGTGACGTCGGAGAGGGTGATTTGCAGAAAGGTGACGAGAATGGCGCCGACGATGGGCCCGGCGAAATATCCGATGCCGCCGATATAGGACATGAGCAGCACCAGACTCGATTGCTGCGCGCCGAGCTGTTGGGCGTTCATGATCTCGAAGTTGATCGCCGTCAGGCCGCCGGCGACGCCGGCGAAGAACGCCGAAATCGCAAAAGCGATGAAGCGGATCGTCTGCGCGGAATAGCCGACATATTCGACCCGCTCGCCGTTTTCGCGCACCGCGTTGCACATCCGGCCGAACGGCGTCCGGGTCAAGGCGTACATCGCCGCGATGCAGACGAAGCACCAGACGGCGACGAGATAATAGACTTCGATCTGCGGCCCGAACTTATGGCCGAGAAACGGCGCCATCTTGGTACGGTTGGTGGTGATCCCCTCCTCGCCGCCAAAGAATGATCGCAGGATGTAAGAGCTCGAGGAGACGAGCTCGCCGAGCCCGAGCGAAATCATGGAAAAGACGAGTCCGGCCCGCTTGGTCGAGATGAAGCCGAACAGAATTCCGAACGCGAGCCCCGCCGCGCCGCCGATGAGGGGGATGATGATGACCGGCGCACCAGTCTTGGCGTGGATGAAGGCATTCATGGCGTGAATGGCCACGAACCCGCCGAGGCCGAAATAAACCGCATGACCGAACGACAGCAGGCCCGTCTGGCCCAAGAGCATGTTGAACGACAGGGCGAAAATGATCATCTCGCCCATCACCGACATCATCGTCAGCGACGACCCGGAGGAGAAGATCAGCGGCGCGCCGGCGAACAGCGCCGCAAGCGCCAGCCATGGCCAATAGATGCGCAGCAGCGGCCTCACGACTCGCGCGTTCCGACGAGGCCGGTCGGCCGGAAGATGAGCACGGTCACGAGCAGGAGATAGGGGATGATTGGCGCGAGCTGCGCAATGGTCACCTGCCACAGGTCGTCGAGCCACGGCGGCGCCGCCGGGCCAAACAGTTCCGAAAGCGAGAAGTTCATCGCCACGGCGAAAGTCTGCACCAGGCCGATGAGCAACGAGGCGAGAAATGCGCCGGTTAGCGAACCGAGGCCGCCGACGACGATGACGACAAAGAGGATAGGCCCAAGCGACGCCGCCATGGACGGCTGCGTGACCAAGGCGGGGCCGGCGATGACGCCCGCCAACCCGGCCAGCGCTGAACCCGCGCCGAACACCAGCATGAACAGGCGCGGCACGTCATGCCCCAGCATCGCCACCATGTCCGGATGAGTCAGCGCCGCCTGAATGATGAGGCCAATGCGGGTCTTGGCCAGGACGACGAGCAGCACGCCGAACATCGCCACCGCGATCAGGAGCATGAACATGCGATAGGCGGGATAGTTGGTGTCGAGCAGGCGGAAGGCGACGAAATCGAGCGAGGGCGGGACATTGTAATCGACGGGCAGTTTGCCCCAGACCATCTGGACGATTTCTTCGATGACGAATGCGAGCCCGAAGGTGAACAGGAGTTCCGAGACATGTCCGAGCCGATGCAGCCGCCGCAGCCCGTAGCGTTCGACCAGCGCGCCGATCGCGCCGACGCAGAGGGGGGCGACGATGAAGCCCGTCCAGAAGCCGAAGTGGCGGCTGATCTCGAAGCCAAAATAGGCGCCGAGCATATAGAAGCTGGCGTGGGCGAAGTTCAGCACGCCCATCATGCTGAACACCAGCGTCAGACCGCTCGCCAGCATGAACAGCAGCATCCCGTACAGGACGCCGTTGAGAGTCGAGAAGACGACGATCTGGAGCATTGAGGCCCCACTTTTCAGCCAGCTGCGGGCGCCGCGCTGAGTTTCGATCGCGACGGCGCCCCGGGCAAGGCCCTGGAGGCCCGCCGCTTGATCGCCGCAGGCCTACCCTTGAGGCCGCTCCATCTTGCAGGTTGTCGGCAGGACCGTGTCGCTCGCCTTGACGGCGCCGACCAGCTTCCAGCCCCAGCCGGTCCCTTCTTCGTCGAATTTCGCGCCAGGATCGAGGGGCCCGAAGCTGGCGATATACATGTTCTGGAAAAATTGATGATCGTCCTTGCGCATCGAGGCGTCGCCGCCGTCGAAGGCCTCGACGCTCATGCCCTCGAGCTTGTCGGCGATCGCCTTTGGGTCGTCCGATTTGGCGAGCGCAGAGGCCTTCGCCAGCATCCGCATTTCGTTGACCGCGCGCGGATAGAACAGCGAGACGCCCTCTTTCGCGCGGAAGTCGGCTTCCCATTTCTGCGCGGCCTCCGGGGCCGCGTTGGGGACGCCTTCGGTGATGGCGAAAACGCGATGCGACAAGCCGGTCTGCTTGATCGCCGTGGGGCCGCCCGCCCCGCCCGCGTAATAGGTATACCAGTCGGTTTGCAGACCGGCGTCGGCCGCCGCTTTCAGGAGCAGCGCGATGTCCTGCCCCCAATTGCCGGTGATCACGGTGTCGGCGCCCGAGGCCTTGATCTTGGCGATATAGGGAGAAAAGTCCGTGACCTTGAGCAGCGGGTGCACCTCGTCGCCGACAATTTCGATATCGGGACGCTTATCCTTCAGCATCGCGCGCGCCTGCGTGCGCACCGACTGGCCGAACGAATAGTCCTGATTGATCAGGTACACCTTCTTGATATTCGGCCGATCCTTCATGAACGTGGTCAGCGCGGCCATCTTGATGTCGGAATTCGCATCCCAGCGAAAGTGCCAATAGGAGCATTTGTCGTTGGTCAGCACCGGATCGACCGCCGCGTAATTGAGATAAATGATCTCCTTGCCGGGATTGCGGTCGTTGAACTTCGTCACCCAGTCCGTCAGCGCCGCCGCGACCGACGACCCATTGCCCTGGGTGATGATGCGAATGCCCTGATCGGCGGCCTTTTGCGCCTGAATCAGGCTCTCCTGCGGGTTGGTCTTGTTGTCGAGGCCAACGATTTCGACCTTCTTGCCGTTGAGCCCACCAGCGGCGTTCAGCTCATCGGCAAGATATTGAAACGTCTTCAGGCCGACTTCGCCGATCGAAGCGCCGCCGCCCGAGAGCGGATCGATATAACCGATCTTGACAGTGTCGTCCGCGAGCGCCGGAACGACGAACAAACTCGCGCCCACCGCGAGGCCAACCATCTTCACCTTCATCATGTCCTCCCTTGTCGGCCTTGGCGAAACCGGCCGATTTCTTTGGCGGATACCATGATCCCACGCAACCGGATTGTCCAGGCGGGGCGACGCGACTGCAAATCTGTAGCGCCATCGCTGGCGAGGGCAGAACGTGGCGTGGTCCTCGTCTTCCCGACCCTTCTTACGCTCCGCCCGCGTCCCGCTCTCTGAGCTTGAAGCGCTGGATCTTGCCGGTCGCGGTCTTGGGCAGTTCGGCGATGAACGCAATCGCGCGCGGGTATTTGTAAGGAGCGAGGCGGTCCTTGACGAACCGCTGGAGCTCACCCTCGTCCGCCGAGGCCCCCTCCTTCAGCACCACGAACGCCTTGGTCTTGACGAGGCCGTCGGCGTCCGGCACGCCGATCACCGCCGCTTCGAGCACCGAGGGGTGCTGCACCAGCGTCGCCTCGACCTCGAACGGGCTGACCCAGATCCCGCCGACCTTCAACATGTCGTCCGAGCGGCCGGCGTAGGTGAATGAGCCGTCGGCGTTGCGGATATATTTGTCGCCGCTCCTCACCCAACGACCCTCGAAAGTCTCGCGTGTCTTGGCGCGGGCGCCCCAGTACATCAGCGCCGCCGACGGCCCGTGGATGTAGAGATCCCCCGGCTCGCCATCGGGAACGTCCCGCCCATCCTCGCCGCGCAATTCGATCTCGTAACCTGGCGCCGGCCAGCCGGTCGAGCCATAGCGCACCTTGTCCGGCCGGTTGGAGATGAAGATATGCAGCATCTCGGTCGAGCCGATGCCGTCCACGATGTCGACGCCAAAATGGCGCTTGAAGCGCTCGCCGATTTCGGCCGGCAACGCTTCGCCCGCGGACGACGCCAGTCTCAGCGCCACCTCCTCGCGCTTCGGCAGCCGCTTCGAAGCGAGCATGCCGGCGTAGCCGGTCGGCGCGCCATAGAAGACGGTAGGCTTCACCCCGCCGACGCCGCCCAGCCAGCGCCTGAACACCGCCTCCGGCGTCGGCCGCTCGGCCATAAGCAATGTCGTCGCGCCGACGGCGAGCGGAAAAGTCAGGGCGTTGCCGAGCCCATAGGCGAAGAAGAGCTTGGCGGCCGAGAAGCAGACGTCGCTTTCCCGCAAGCCCAGGATCGCCTTCCCGTAGAGCTCCGTCGTCCAGTAAGGGTTGGCATGCGAATGCACCGTCCCCTTCGGCCGCCCGGTCGAGCCCGACGAATAGAGCCAGAAGGCGGGGTCGTCCGCGTGCGTGCGTGCAGGTTTCATCAGCGGCGCCGCGCCGGCGAGGAAGTCCTCGAATGCGACCTCGCCGAAGTCCGGCGGAGCCACGGACTGCGAAACGACGACGGTATGGACCTCGTGATCCGACTTTGCCAGCCCGGCCTTGAGGGCCGGCTTCGTCGCCCCGCTGACGAAGGCGGCCTGGGCGCGGGAATGCTCGAGCATATAGGCGAGGTCGTCGGCGGTAAGAAGCGTGTTGACCGCGACCGGCACGACGCCCCCCAGCATCGCGCCGAGAAACGCGACCGGCCAGTCGGCGCAGTCCAGCATGAGGATGAGCACGCGCTCCTCACGCTTGATCCCCCGCTCCCTGAGAGCGGCGGCGAACCTCCGCGCACGCTCGTCCAACTCGCCGAAGGTCATCGCGCCAGAATCGTCGATGAACGCCGTCTTGTCGGCGCGCCCGGCATTGGCCGCCAGCAAATGAGCCGCGAAGTTGAACGCCTCCGGCGGCGGCTCAACGGCGCTCGCGCTCATCGGCGTCTCCTCAGGTCCCGTTCGAAGCACGCGCGCAAGGCTTGCTTGCCTCGGCTTGATGCAATATTGTGCTTGACGTCGTCTTAGGGGCGCGCCCAAATCTTGTCAAACAACGTGCTGTCTTCGTCGGCCGAAGCCGAAGTCGGCCCGCCGCGCGCCGCGAGCGAGAGTTCACCTGCGAATCCGTCGGCGGAGACGGACAACAGCGCGGTTGGGCCGGCGGCGATCGAGGCCGCGAACGGGAGGCGGGAGCCGTTTCTCGCCGCGCTCGGCGAGCGCGTCAGGGCGTCGCGCGCGCGCCGGGGCCTCACCCGCAAAGCCCTGGCCCGGGCGACCGGAGTGTCCGAGCGGCATTTGGCCAATCTCGAATATGGCGTCGGCAACGCGTCGATCCTCGTTCTCGTCAACGTCGACGCGCGCGCTGCAATGCTCGCTGGCCGAGGTTCTGGGCGACCTCACCACGAGGTCGCCGGAATGGCTGATGCTGCGCGAGATGCTCTCCGACCGCGACGAGGCGACCCTGCGCCGGGTGCGCCTCGCCGCCTCCGAGCTCGTTGGCGCCGGGCCGGCGAAGAGCGACGAAGCGCCCGCCCGCTCGTCGCGGATCGCGCTCATCGGCTTGCGCGGCGCCGGCAAATCGACGCTTGGCCGGATGCTGGCGGAAGAGCTCGATTTTCCCTTTGTCGAGCTTAGCCGCGAGATCGAGAAGCTCGCCGGCTGCAGCATCAGCGAAATTCTCGGGCTTTATGGCCAGAACGCGTACCGCCGCTACGAACGCCGCGCGCTCGAGGAAGCAATCGAGGCCTATCCCGAGGCGGTCATCGCCACCGCGGGAGGGCTGGTCAGCGACCTCGTCAGCTTCAACCTGTTGTTGCGCCATTGCGCCAGCGTCTGGCTCAAGGCCGATCCCGAAGACCACATGAGCCGCGTCGCCGCTCAGGGCGATCTGAGGCCCATGGCGGCGAGCCGCGAGGCGATGGAGGATCTCAAATCGATCCTCGCCGGCCGGGCGGCCTTCTATTCGAAGGCGGATATCCACATCGACACCAGCGCTCAGCCGCTGGCGGAAACCTTCGAGATCCTGCGGTCGCAGGCGCGGGAGGCCCTCGACCTGCCGGGCTGAGCCAATCGCCCTCAGCCGCTTGCTCGCAGGTCGAGACTGCACTATGGTGCATATCTTGCAATAAAATGCCTATCGACGGAAGCGCAATGGACTGGGTCGACTATCAAACCATGCCGTCCCGCTACCGGCACTGGAAGCTCGAATTCGACGGGCCGGTGGCGACGCTCCTCGCCGATTTCGACGAGAACGCCGGCTTGCGCCCCGGCTACAAGCTCAAGCTCAACAGCTACGATCTCGGCGTCGACATCGAACTTAACGACGCCGTCAACCGCATCCGGTTCGAGCGCCCCGAGGTGCGCGCTGTGGTCATCGCCAGCGCGCGCGAGCGGGTGTTTTGCTCGGGCGCCAACATTTTCATGCTGGGCGTCTCGAGCCACGCGTGGAAGGTCAACTTCTGCAAATTCACCAACGAGACCCGCAACGGGCTCGAGGACTCCTCGAAGCACGAGGGGCTGAAGTTCCTCGCCGCCGTCAACGGCTCGTGCGCCGGCGGCGGCTACGAGCTGGCCCTGGCTTGCGACGAGATCATTCTCATCGACGACCGCTCGAGCGCGGTCAGCCTGCCCGAAGTGCCCTTGCTCGGCGTCCTGCCCGGCACCGGAGGCCTCACGCGGCTGACCGACAAGCGTCACGTCCGCCACGACCTCGCCGACGTCTTCTGCACCACCAGCGAAGGGGTGCGCGGCGAAAAGGCGCTCGCCTGGCGTCTCGTTGACGCGATCGCCAAGCCGGCTGGGTTCGCCGCCGCCGTGCGCCAGCGTGCGTTGGCGCTGGCCGCGACCAGCGACCGCCCGCTCACCGCCAAAGGCGTGGCGCTGACGCCGATCGAGCGCACGATCGAGGCCGACGCGTTGCGCTATGCGCATGTGACGGTGGCGATCGACCGCAACGCGCGCGCCGCCACTTTCACCATCCGCGGGCCGGGCGGCACTGAGCCGGATGGCATCGCGGCGATCGAGGCGCAAGGCGCCGCCTGGTATCCGCTCAAGCTCGCCCGCGAGCTCGAGGACGCGATCCTGTCGATGCGCGCCAACGAGCTCGATATCGGGCTGTGGCTGATGAAGACCGAGGGCGACCTTAAGGCCGTGCTGGCGATGGATGCGACGCTCCGCGCGTTAAAAGGTCATTGGCTCGTGCGCGAAACCATCGGCTATCTCAGGCGCACGTTCAGCCGGCTCGACGTCACCTCGCGCAGCCTGTTTGCACTCGTCGAGGAAGGCTCGTGCTTCGCCGGCACGCTGCTGGAATTGGCCCTCGCCTGCGACCGCATCTACCATTTGGCGCTGCCCGGCGATGAAGCGCGCGCACCCAAGATCGCGCTCAGCGAAGCCAACTTCGGCGACCACCCGATGGCGAGCGGGCAGAGCCGTCTCGGGCGCCGCTTCTACGGCGAGAGACCGGCGATGAAGTCGCTGAAAGCGAATATCGGCCGGCCGCTCGACGCCCAGGCGGCGTTCGCCCTTGGCCTCGCCACCAGCGTTCCCGACGACATCGACTGGGCGGACGAGATCCGCATCGCGCTCGAAGAGCGCGCGTCGATGAGCCCCGACGCGCTGACCGCGCTTGAGGCCAATCTGCGCTTCGACGGTCCGGAGACTTTGTCCACCCGCGTCTTCGGCCGCCTCACCGCCTGGCAGAACTGGATCTTCCAGCGTCCCAACGCGGTCGGCGACAAGGGCGCGCTTAAGGTCTATGGCAAGGGCGAAAAGGCCGCCTTCGACTGGAACCGGGTGTGAGATGGAGGCGTCCGAGGCCGCGGTCATCAGGCAGCACCTGATTGACCCCGAAATCTGCATCCGATGCAACACTTGCGAGTCGACCTGCCCGGTCGGCGCCATCTCGCACGATTCGCGCAACTATGTGGTCGACGCGAGCATCTGCAACCTCTGCATGGCCTGCGTTCCGCCCTGTCCGACCGGCAGCATCGACAATTGGCGGGTGATGCCGCGCGCGCTGGCCTATAGCGTCGAGGCGCAGTTCGGCTGGGACGTGCTGCCGGCGGAATTGAGCGCAGGCGATCTGGCGCTGGCGGGCGCTTCGGCGGACGCCGCCCTCGCCGCCGCGCCGGCGCCCAAAGCTTCCGCCCAGCGCCGTCGGCGAAGCGGCGTTCGACGTCGGCGCTTACGCCGCCGTCGTCCCGCCCTGGTCGGCGGAGCGCCCGATCGCCAATCTCTACGGACCAAAGGCCGCGGCGCGCTCGGTTTCTGCGACGGTCGTCGGCAACGTGCGGGTGACGCAAGTCGGCAAGGACTACGACACCCACCATATCGTGCTCGACTTCGGCGCGACGCCGTTCCCGGTGCTGGAGGGGCAGTCGATCGGCGTCGTCCCCCCGGGAACCGACGCCGACGGGCGGCCGCACTTCCCACGCCAATATTCGGTCGCGAGCCCCCGCAACGGCGAGCGGCAGGGCTACAACAATCTCTCGCTCACCGTGAAGCGGGTGCTCGAGGATCATCAAGGCCGCGCCGTCCGCGGCGTCGCCAGCAATTATCTCTGCGACCTGGCCGTCGGCGACATTGTCGAAGCCACCGGACCGTTCGGCTTGAGCTTCCTCATGCCCAACCATCCGAAAAGCGCAATCGTGATGATCTGCACCGGCACCGGGAGCGCGCCGATGCGCGCCATGACCGAGCAGCGCCGCCGCCTGCGCAAGTCGGGCAGGTTCGACGCCGGCAAGCTGATGCTGTTCTTCGGCGCCCGCACCCGCGAGGAGTTGCCCTATTTCGGCCCGCTCTTAAACCTGCCCAAGGACTTTATCGACATCAACTTCGCTTTCAGCCGCACGCAGGACGAGCCCAAGCGCTACGTGCAGGACGCGATGCGAGAGCGGGCGGCGGATCTCAGCCCCCTCATCGCCGACCCCGACGCCTATTTCTATGTCTGCGGCCTCAAGGCGATGGAGGAAGGCGTGGTCAAGGCGCTTCGCGACATCGCCATTGAGGCCGGCCTCGATTGGGAGAAACACGGTCCCGCGCTCAAGCGCGACGGGCGGCTCCATTTGGAAACGTACTGACGGAGGAACCCATGAGCGCCGACGACATCCTCAGCGATTCGGCAGGATCGATGACCGCCGACCGCTTCGTCGAAATCAGCTATGACGACGTCATTCCCAACAACGTCGCCCTCAGCTCGGACAAGCAGCTCCAGCGCGCGCTCGAGGGCTGGCGGCCGAAATATCTCGACTGGTGGAGCGGCATGGGCCCGGTCGGCTTCCAGCAATCGGAGGTCTATTTGCGCACCGCCGTCGGCGTCGACCCGGCCGGCTGGGCCAAGTTCGGCTATGTGAAGATGCCGACCTATCGCTGGGGCATCCTCTTGGCCCCGAAGGTCGAGGGACGCACGATTCCGTTCGGCCGCCATAAAGGGGAGCCCGCCTGGCAGGAAGTGCCGGGCGAGCACCGCGCGCTCCTGCGCCGGCTCATCGTCGTGCAGGGCGACACCGAGCCGGCGTCGGTCGAGCAACAGCGCTTTCTCGGCGCGACCGCGCCGAGCCTCTATGACATGCGCAACCTCTTCCAGGTCAATGTCGAGGAGGGTCGCCACCTGTGGGCGATGGTCTATCTCCTGGTCAAATATTTCGGCAAGGACGGCCGCGAGGAGGCGCAGGCTTTGCTCGAGCGCCAGAGCGGGCAGATGGACAATCCCCGCATCCTCGGCGCGTTCAACGAACGCACGCCCGACTGGCTGTCGTTCTTCATGTTCACTTTCTTCACCGACCGCGACGGCAAGATGCAGCTCGCCGCGCTCGCCGAGAGCGGCTTCGATCCGCTGTCGCGCACCTGCCGCTTCATGCTGACCGAGGAAGCCCATCACATGTTCGTCGGCGAGACCGGCGTCCAACGTACGATCGAGGCGACCTGCTCGGCGATGGGGAAGGCCGGGATCAAGGACCCGAATGACGTCGAGGCGGCGCGCAAGCTCGGCGTCGTCGACCTGCCGCTCTTGCAGCGCAAGCTCAACTTCCACGCATCGGTGACCCGCGACCTGTTTGGGGCCGAACTCTCCAGCAACGCCGCCGAGGCCTTCAGCGCCGGGATCAAGGGCCGCTTCAGCGAAGCCAACCTCAAGGGCGACGATCACTTGCTTCAGGACGCGAGCTATCCGGTGACCCGCGTCGTCGACGGCAAGCTTGTCGTCGAGGATGCGCCGGCGCTCCGCGCCCTCAACGCGCGGCTGCTCGACGATTTCATCGTCGACTGCCAGGGCGGGATCGACCGCTGGAACAAGTCAGTCGAGAAGGCAGGGATCGCGTTCAAGTTTGTCCAGCCGCATAAGGGCTTCAACCGCCGGATCGGCGAGCTCGCAGGCAAACGCATCAGCCCGGCCGGCGAAGTCCTGACGGAAGATGAGTGGAAGGCGAAGAGCGGCGACTGGCTGCCCAACGACGACGACATGCGCTTCATCGGCTCGCTGATGAAGCCATGCCACGAGCCAGGCAAATTTGCGAGCTGGATCGCCCCCCCGCGCGTCGGCGTCAACAACCAGCCCGGCGACTTCGAATATGTGAGGATCGCCTGACCCCCCTCTCCCCCTCATCCCGAGCTTGTCGAGGGAGGGAGAGGGTCGGGGTGAGGGGACCGCCGGTCGCGAGCTCGCGCGGCTTATCGCCGCCGCCGCAACCCTCATCCCCGACCCTTCTCCCGAACGGGAGAAGGGGGCGCGGTCGGGCCCGTCAGCCGATGGTCGCCGAGCTACCGTTGCTCACCTGTTCGATCACCTTGTTGGCGTTTCCGGTCACTGTCACGGTCTGCGACGACAGCGACGCGCCGCTCTTTTTGAGCAGGTCCTCGAGCGCCTTGGCCGCGTCGGGATCGGCCTTGAGCGCCTTGGTCAGCGCGAGCTGCAAGGCCTGCGCGTTCGTCGGGTCTTTCGGATCGCGCTCAACGTCGCCGACGGCTTCCGTGCCGGTGGCGGTCGTGAGCTTGCCCTTGATCCAATCCCAGACGGATTTCCCCCATTCTTTTGCCGCGCTCTTGGCGGCCTCCTTACCGAGATCGATGAGGTAGGGCGTCACGAACGAGACGGCGGCGGCGGCGAGGGTTACGCGGGTCCATGGGTCGTCCTTTCTGGGATCAGGCGATGGAATCGGGGCTTCGCTTCGGTCCTCGTAACTTCTGGAACGCCTCGACGATTGGCGCGAGCAAGGCCGCGTCGGGTTCGACGCCGAGGCCCTCGCGAGACTTCGAGATACTGCCGCGCCATCACGGCCATCCACTGCCCGTAAGCGCCAGGCAGCTTGAGGAAGAACGGCGTGAGGATCGCGACGGCCTCCTGGGCGGCGGCGAGCGCGTCCTCGCGGCGGCCAAGCTCGCTCAGGCGATTGCCGAGATTGTTGAGCGAGGCTGCGAGGTCAGGCAGGAAGGCGTCGGGTCGCGCGGCGGCGAGGCGGCGGTGGATTGTCGGTCGCCTCCTGGGCGGCGGCGAGCGCGTCCTCGCGGCGGCCGAGCTCACTCAGGAGTTCGCCGAGATTGTTGAGCGAGTCGGCGAGAGTTCGGGCAGGAAGGCGTCGGGTCGCGCGGCGGCGAGGCGGCGGTAGATGTCGGTCGCCTCCTGGGCGGCGGCAGCGCGTCCTCGCGGCGGCCAAGCTCACTCAGGCGCCGCCGAGATTGTTGAGCGAGCCTGCGAGGTCGGGCAGGAAGGCGTCGGGTCGCGCGGCGGCGAGGCGGCGGTAGATGTCGGTCGCCTCCTGGGCGGCGGCGAGCGCGTCTCGCGGCGGCCAAGCTCGCTCAGGCGATTGCCGAGATTGTTGAGCGACCTGGCGAGGTCGGGCAGGAAGGCGTCGGGTCGCGCGGCGGCGAGGCGGCGGTAGATGTCGGTCGCCTCCTGGGCGGCGGCGAGCGCGTCCTCGCGGCGGCCAAGCTCACTCAGGCGACCGCCGAGATTGTTGAGCGAAGAGGCGAGGTCGGGCAGGAAGGCGTCGGGTCGCGCGGCGGCGAGGCGGCGACGGATCTCGACAGCCTCCTGGGCGGCGGCGAGCGCGTCCTCGCGGCGGCCAAGCTCGCTCAGGCGAATGCCGAGATTGTTGAGCGAGCCTGCGAGGTTAGGCAGGAAGGCGTCGGGTCGCGCGGCGGCGAGGCGGCGACGGATATCGACAGCCTCCTGGGCGGCGGCGAGCGCATCCTCGCGGCGGCCAAGCTCACTCAGGCGATTGCCGAGATTGCTGAGCGACCAGCGAGGTCGGGCAGGAAGGCGTCGGGCCGCGCGGCGGCGAGGCGGCGGTAGATATCGATGGCCTCCTGGGCGGCGGCGAGCGCGTCCTCGCGGCGGCCAAGCTCGCTCAGGCGATTGCCGAGATTGTTCAGCAAGAGGGCGTAAGATCAATTGGCGACATTTTCAGAGCCCGCGGCCGCTCGGCCTTTGCGACTCCCCGCCTCGAAGACTCAACACTTCAGAAGTTAGCGCCGCACCTAATTCACTTAATGCAATTGTGTCTATCGGCAGACGTTCTCGATTTCCATCAACGCGCCGAGGTTGGTGTCCGGCGTTCTGGCGAGCGAGCACATCGAGCCAATGGATGGGCTCGGCATAGACCAGCCTCGGCGAAATCCTGTGCGGTCCGCACCAGGGTTGCGCTCGCCTTGCCAACCGAGGCTCTCGCCACCGCCGTTATCCGCGCGTCAGGTCGACGCCGCCTGTCGCAAGCCCACCGTTCGGCCCGAACCAGGCGAGAATAGCAGCCCTCGCCGACGATATCGGGCAAGATCGGCGCGACGCCGTTTGCCGTCGGACGCCGGCAGCGCGTCGGTCAGCGCGTCGACTGTCGCGTCGAGACCGGCGGTCGAGTTGAGCGCGCCGATCTCGTCGCGCTGCGAGTTCGCGCGCCTCGGCGACCGTCAGTCCCTGGAGCAGCGTCGCGATCGCCGCCATGTGGCGGACGAAGGCGCCGGGGAACCTGATGTCTTTCATCGACGCCGCGCGCGCCCCGATCCGACCGATGCGTCGAGTTCGTTCCGCGCCATCGCTCAGCGCGAGATCGGCGCGGCTCAGCGTCAGCGCGACCCGCACGCCGCATTCGCCGCGACGAGCCCCGCCATCATCAGATAGAGCGGATCGCCGGCCCATTTGTGGTCGGCGAGCAGGCGGTCGAATTCGGGGTCCGCCCCTTGCGCTCGGCGCCTCCAGCGCGCCGTTCGCCCGCTTGAGCAACGCGCTGAACACCTGCCGCCGAAATTCAAGCTCATCGAGCGCAGGAAGCTCGACCGGCTCCTTCGGATCGAGCAGCGCGATCGCTGCGCGCGAAGTCGTCGTCGTCGCCCTGACCGAAGACGGTCGCGAGCCAGCCGATCGCGCGGTTGGCCTGCCGTTCGAGCAGCAGCAGGCGCAGCTTCAGCCGCTCCTCGAGCGAGCGCGTCCACAAGCTCGCGCATCCAGCCGCGGAGCTGCTCCGCGCGGCTCGCGGCGTAATCCAGGATGATCAGGACCGGCTTGTCCCAGCGCCATTGTCTGCGACGCCATGCTCGCCGCGAAACCGGTCAAGTTCCTCCGCCGTCGACGAAACCCGCGAGCCATTCCTCCGAAACCGCGCGCGCAAGCTCCAGCGCCAGCCGCGTCTTGCCGCGCCCGCCCGCGCCGACGAGCACGCGAATCGAAACTGGCGCTTCCGTAGCCGAGCCAGCGCCGCAGATCGGCCAGCGCGTCGTCGCGCCCGATCAGCGGGACGACGTCGGTTCGATAGGCGCTGAGCCACGCGGTTTCCGAATTGTCCCGCGTCGATCGAGTTTTGTCTGATTGTCGTGGGCGTAAGCCGAAGATAGGGCCGCGCGCCGATGCTGACATTCACGCCGCTGCCGCCCGCCTGAACGACAGGCAAATCCATAGGGGCGCTTCCCGGAGCGCGAGAATCATCCAACGATGAACCCCCACGCTGGGGAGGTCAATGACGCGAGGATAGTACTCCGTCTCCCAGCTGCGGTGGCCACGGCAGCCGGGAGATCGTCGGAAAAATCGAATTGATGACAAACACGTTGCATAAATCGGAAATCAGTGCTATGCTTCCCTTGGTGGCCGGATCGAGGAAACATGCGGGGTCTGCGCAAAGTAGGGCGGAGTCGAGGAGACGGTTTGAACACAACCAGAGACGCGGGTCGGAGTTTTTATTTGTTTCGCCGGCAACTCATTGAAGAATCCCGATTCGGACGAATAAACCCAAGCAAATCCAACTCCGTGGCCCTGATCGCGGTGGCGTTGCTGCTCGCTGCAGTCAGCGGCGGCGGCGCCGCGCCCCTGGCGTGCGACGATACGATCAAGACGAGCTTCAAGCCCGACGGCGCGACCAGCGTCATCCTTGTCAAGCCGTTCAAGCAGGGCGAGCCGATCAGGCTGGAGAACAGCCGCGCGCCGTTTCCGATCGCGCCCGCCGACGTCTGCCTGGTGAAGCTCATCATCGGCCCCGGTAAACTGGGAAACGCGGACGCCCCCTCGACATCCGCCGGCATCGGCATCGAAGTCTGGCTGCCCGCGCCGGACAGATGGAATGAGATCATCCGCGTCCACGGCAGCGGCGGATGGGCCGGCGGCTACCAGAGCGACCCAAGGGCAATCGGCTTTCGCGGCGGCGCCGACCCGACGATCGTCGCCGAAATCGCCAAGGGCTATGTCGTCAGCTCGTCCGACCATGGCCATTTCAGCCGCACGTGGGCGGCGGACGGGTCGTTCGCCATGGACGAGGACGGCGGAATCAACACAGTGTTGTGGAAGGACTTCGCCGAGCGCAGCCTGCACGAGCTGGCCGACAAGACCAAGGCGCTGGCAAAAGCCTATTACGGCAAGCCGCAGCGCTACGCCTATTGGGACGGCTTCTCCACCGGCGGCCGGCAAGGTTTCAAGCTGGCGCAAAAATATCCGAACGACTTCGACGGAATCCTCGCGGGCGCGCCGGCGATCAACTGGAGCCGGTTCGTCACCGGCGAACTCTATCCGCAGGTGGTGATGGAGCGCGATCTCGGAGGGCCGATCGCCGCCTACAAGCTCAACCTCGTCGGCGCCGCCGCCACGGGCTTCTGCGGCGGAGCAGCGCTGGGCTTCCTCGCCGATCCAACCCAGTGCCATTACGACCCGGCGAAAGACCTGAACGTGCTGTGTGCGAGCGAGACCTTGGACGGGCGGGCCGGCGCCGGCCCCCGCGGGGCTTGCGTCACCCTCGCCGAGGCTCGCGCCGTCGACAAAATCTGGTACGGCGAGACCTCCGACGGCGCTTACGCCGATCCGGCCGAAGACAATGGGACGAGCGCGTCGGTCGACGGCGCCCATCATCTGTGGTGGGGCCTGCCGCGCGGCACGAGCTTCGAAATCCTTGCCGGCCGCGCGCCGTTCCCGATCGCCTCGACTCAGGCGGCGCTCGAATTGCAAAACCCGGCCTACGCCCAATTCGGGCCGTTCCTGCACAATGCGACCGGCGACGGCGCCGACAAGTGGAGAGAGCTTGACTATCCCGGACTCGCCCACGCCTTCGCGCGAGGCGTAGAGCTGCAACCTGAGTTCAGCAACATCAACACCGATGACGCCGATCTCACGGGCTTGCGCGATAGCGGCCACAAACTCCTTGCCTATCACGGCTGGGCCGACGACTTCATCATGGCGCAGGGTAGCATCAACTATTTTGTCCGCGCCGCGGCGGCGATGGGGGGCGCGGACGCGCTGGAAAGATACTTCCGCCTGTTCCTGATCCCCGCACTTGCCCACGATTCGAGCTTCTCGCGAGCCGGCTCACTCGATCCGGAAACGGGTCAGCGCACCGATCCGGGCAAGGTCCCGCTGCCGCAGGACTCGACTGGGCGCGACGAAATGTTCATGGCGCTGCGTAACTGGGTCGAGAACGGCGTCGCCCCCTCGCGCATCGACGTCGCCTCGAAGAACGGCGGCGTGACCATGCCGCTCTGCGCCTATCCGAAGAAGGCGACCTACACCGGCTCCGGCGATGTCAAGACTGAGGCCAGCTATGAATGCAAGTAGCGCCTGCTCGCGAGGGCTTCCCCCCGATTTGATTCCCTTCCTCTGGGCTTGGAAACGTTTCCGCCGCTTTCGCCGCCGCGCCGGCGGCCATAACGCGAAAGCTGTCGGCCGCTCAGTTCGGCGCCTTGCCGAACGGGATGCCGTTGACCTTCATCGACCGGTCAGGGTCCAATTCGACCAGCCAGCTGAGGCTGCCGTCGCTTTCGCTCTTGCCGAGGCCCTTGGCGAGCGCAAGGGCCGGCATGGCTTTGCCGGCGACGTCGGGCCCAAGCGCCTTGACCGCCGCCATCGTCCTGTCGAAGCCGCGCATGTGGACCGTCATCGCGGCTGCGGGCTTGCCGTGATCGAAGCGGATGACGCCGGTAAAGTCGGCGTCGATCGCGGGCGCGACGATATGCGAGGGCGCGAATTCGATCCGGATCGGACCGGCGCTCAAGAGCGCCGCCTCGACCTTGTCCGAGTCCTCATCGGAAATGACGGCTCCGTCGCCTTGCAAGGCTGAGGTCGGCGATCCACTCGTTCGCCGCCGCGGCAAGGTCGATGCCCTTGAGCGTCGCCGCGAGGTCGATCTTCGACGGCGTCAGGTCGCCCGCGCCGGGCGGCGACAAGCCCGACCGGCAAGCTCAGAGCCCTCAGCCGAAACGCCCAGGCTGATCGAGCTCTGCGGCCCGGCGTTGGCCACGCCCAGCTGATATTTGGCGTCGGCCAGCGCAATCGCGCCGATCGGCGAGGCGACAAAGCGTTTTCTGCGCCTCGAGCCCTTCGGCCAGCTTAAGGCCGGGCGCCGCCAGCTCTTTGAGCAGGCCCTTCAGCTCCGCCTCGTGGGCGGCAAGATCAGGCGCGCGCCGGGTGGGCGGCCAACAGGCCCCATAGGTCGAACGCTTTGCGACTTTTGAACCCGTCGACGCCGAGATCGATCAGCGCCTTGTCCGTCCGCCCGCTGATATTGACCGGAGCGTCGTTCCTCGCCCAGCCCCGGCGCCTTGAAGCCGATGTCGGAAATGTCCTCCTTCACCAGCGTCGAAACCGAGCCGTCGCTCGCGACATTGGTCGTGACGTTCTCCTGGACGGCGCCGAAATCGACGCGGCTCGTCGCGCTTCGGCGTCCGAATTTGAACCGACCCCTTGTCCGCGCTCGCCGAGCCGCCGAGAAGCCAGGCGATGGCCGGACTGATCAACGCCGTCGAGCGGAAATTCGTCAGTTCGACGCTGCCGTTCGCCTCCTCGGAATGAAAGACGATGCGGGGAAGCGAGTCCATCACGAGCCGCCAATTCCCGTCATCCTGTTCGACCGCCTTGTAGACGATCTTCGCCGGGTCGTAGGACGCGCCTGTCTCCTTGATGAGCTCGTTCAGCGCGCTGAGGTCGGCCGAAATGAGATAGTCGGCGCCCTCCGGCGTCACCGTGACGAGCGGAGACGCGCCGGCCTGCGCCGCAGGCAAATATCTGGCGATCAAGGCCCTGAGCGCGTCCGCGCCCTCGGGCGTGGCTGGCCTGTCGGCGGCAAGCGCGGAAGACGCGCAAAGCGCCGCCGCGGCCAATGACGCCGAGCGCGAGACGCCGACGCGATCGGCTCGCAGCGGAATTGGATGGAGGGCATTGGGCGGCCTTTTCGGTTCGGCGAGGACAATCTCCGAGTTCCGCCAGCCTATTGTCAGATTTTCCGCCGCCGCGCGACAAATTCCGTCCCTCGGCCGTGTTCGACGGCGCGGCCCGTCGGGCTCGCTCCTCAACGAGCCGACAACGCGGCCGGCGAACGGCTTTTCGGCGCTTGCGCCTTGGCGACGCCGGCCTTGACCGCCTCCTGCACCTTCTCGAACGCGCGCACCTCGATTTGCCGCACGCGCTCGCGCGAGACGCCGAATTCAGCCGACAGCTCCTCGAGCGTGATCGGCTCATCGGCAAGCCGGCGAGCCTCGAATATGCGCCGCTCGCGCGGATTGAGCACGGTAAGCGCGCTGCGCAGCGCGCCCATGCGGGCGTCCGATTCCTCGCGGTCGGCGAGTTGCGATTTCCTGATCGGCGCTGTCGTCGACGAGCCAATCCTGCCACTCGCCCTCGCCGCCGTCGCGCAACGGCGCATTGAGCGAGGCGTCGCCGCCGAGGCGGCGATTCATGTCGATCACGTCCTGCTTGCCGACGCCGAGCCGCTTCGAGATCGATTTCGACCTGATCGTCGCGCAGGTCGCCGTCGTCGAGCGCCGAAATCCGGCTCTTGGCCTTGCGCAGATTGAAGAACAGCTTCTTCTGGCTTGCCGTGGTGCCCATCTTCACCAGCGACCATGAGCGCAGGATGTATTCCTGGATCGACGCGCGGATCCACCACATCGCGTAAGTCGCGAGCTTGAAGCCCTTGTCCGGCTCGAAGCGCTTGACCGCCTGCATGAGGCCGACATTGCCCTCGGAAATCACCTCGCCGATCGGCAGGCCGTAGCCGCGATAACCCATGGCGATCTTGGCCACGAGCCGCAAATGCGAGGTGACGAGCTTGTGCGCGGCCTCGCGATCGCCGTGCTCGCGCCAGCGCTTGGCGAGCATGTATTCCTCCTGCGGCTCCAGCATCGGGAACCGCTTGATCTCCTGCAGGTAGCGGGCAAGTCCCGATTCGCCCGCAATGATGGGAAGCGACGCGGCCATGTTTTCCTCTGGTCGGAGCCCGGTTCCAAGCCGTCTCCGTCGGCGCTATGGCCGGTTGGACATATTGTGGTCGAGCAAGCGTGGCCGAAAAAGGGCCGCGCCTGACACAGCTATTCGCCGCCAGCATGAAATTGTTTCAGCGCCGCTGCGGCCGAACAGTGGACGTCAGGCCGCGCGCGTTGGCTCGTAATGCATTGAGCAGATAAGAGAAATCGTCCGGCGGCGGGCTCTCGAACCGCAGCGGCTCGCCGGTGGCCGGATGCTCGAAACCCAGCACCGACGCGTGCAACGCCTGGCGGCCGAGCGCGCGCGAGCGCGGCCTTCGCGCCCTCGCCGAGCCGCGCGGCCTTGGTCTTGAACCCCGCCCCGTAGACCGAATCGCCCAGGAGCGGATGGCCGATCGAGGCCATGTGGACGCGGATCTGATGGGTCCGCCCGGTCTCCAGCCGGCAGGCGACGAGGCTCGCCGGGCCGAAGGCCTCCTCGAGCCGCCAATGGGTCACGGCATGGCGGCCGCGCTCCCCGGAGCGCGACCGCCATTCTTTCCCGGTGGCGCGGATCGCGGCCGATCGGCGCCGCGACCTTGCCGGCTGTCGGCGTCGAAGCCGCCCCAGACGAGCGCCAGATATTCGCGCTCGAGCGAGCCGGTGCGGCCGTGATCGGCGAACAGCTCGGCGAGGCCCCGATGCGCCGCGTCGGTCTTGGCGACGACCAGAAGCCCGGAGGTGTCCTTGTCGAGCCGATGCACGATTCCCGGCCGCCTGACGCCGCCGATGCCCGAGAGGCTCGCGCCGCAATGGCGGATCAGCGCGTTGACCAGCGTGCCCGCCGGCATGGCCCGGCGCCGGGTGGACGACGAGCCCGGCCGGCTTGTCGATGACGATCAGATGCTCGTCCTCGTAGACGACGTCGAGCGGCAGGTCCTCGCCGGCGAGCGGCGAATTCCTCCGCCGGCGGCGCCTCGAAGGCGATCAGCGCGCCCGCGGCGAGGCGCGTCGAAGGATCGCGGGCGACCGCTTCCGTCGACCTCGACCTCGCCCGCCTCGATCAGCGCCTTGAGCCGGGTGCGCGACAGCGCCAAGCGCCGCGCGGCCGCCGCATGGCCCGAGGAAACGGTCGAGCCGCTCGCCGGCGCCGGCCGCATCGACGCCGAAGACCTGCAGCCCGTAGGGCGCGGCCAAGGGCGCGCGCGGCGGATTCGCGTCGGCGGGGCGCGCTCAGGCTCGCCGCGCGGCGCCCGAGGCGCGGCGTTTGGCCTTCGTGTTCATGCGCGCTCCCGGCGGCGGGTGCGCAGCGTGGCCTCGGCGGCGGGCGGCGCGACCAGCGCCCCAAGCGCGGCGACGATCGCCTCGACGTCGGGCCGCGCCCCGGCTTCGTGGGCGTCGAGGCCGCGCCGCATCGCCGCCACATGGGCCGGCGTATTGCCGCAACAGCCGCCGACGATGCGCGCGCCACAATCGACCGCGAGCACGGCGTAAGTCGCCATCAGCTCCGGCGTGCCGGAATAGTGGATATGTGCCCCATGCCATTGCGGCACGCCTGCGTTGGCCTTGGCGATGAGCGGCGCGCCTCGCGTTTCCGATCCTTTGGCCGCGCTCATGGCGAGGACCGCGACCAGAAGATCGGAGGCGCCGACGCCGCAATTGGCGCCATAGGCGATCGGCGCGGGATCGAAGGCTTCGACCAGCTCGGCGAAGGCGGCGGGAGCGACGCCCATCATCGTGCGGCCGGCGGTGTCGAAGCTCGCCGTGATCGTGAACGGCATGCCGCATTTCGCCGCCGCCAGCGCCGCGGCGCGGATCTCCTCCGGCGCAGACATGGTCTCGATCCAGATGACGTCCGCGCCGCCCTCCCGCAGACCCTCGATCTGCTCGACGAAGACGTCGACCGCCTCGCCTTCGGTCAATGGCCCGAGCGGGGCGAGAAGATCGCCGGTCGGCCCGACCGATCCGGCGACGACGATGCGCCGGCCCGCGCCTGTCGGCGATCTTCGCGCGCGCTCCGGGCGGCGAGACGGTTGAGTTCGCGCGCGCGGGCCTCGAGCCCGTGCAGCATCAGGCGGCGGCGATTGGCCGCCGAAGGTGTTGGTCAGAATGATGTCCGCTCCGGCGTCGACGAATGCCTGATGCAGGCGTCTCGATCCGGTCCGGATGCGATACGTTCCAAAGCTCCGGGCTATCGCCGGAAGTCGAGGCCCATGGCGAAGAGGTTGGTGCCGGTGGCGCCGTCGGCCAGCAGCGGCCGGCCTTCGGCCAGAAGGGTTTGCAGCATGTCGCGCCTTCTTGGGGATTGTCGCGTCGCAACGTCCGACATGAGGTAAGCGGCTCGGGGGCTCGCCGCAAGGCTAAGCCGCGGCCCGGATGGCGGCAATATTGGCTGCGTATGCTTTGGGTCCGCCCTCGAACACCGCGGAACCCGCGACCAGCACGTCCGCGCCGGCGCGCGTCAGGACCGGCGTGGTGTGAGGCGCGACGCCGCCGTCGACCTCGATGTGAATTTTGCGCTCGCCGATCATGTGCCTGACTCGCGCGACCTTGTCGACCATGGCGGGAATGAAGGCTTGGCCGCCAAAGCCCGGATTGACGGTCATCACGAGGATCGTGTCGAGCCGGTCAAGCACATATTCGATCGCGCTCTCGGGCGTCGCGGGATTGATCGCCACACCCGCCTTCTTGCCGAGGGTGCGGATTTCCTGGAGCGAGCGGTCGAGATGTCTTGTCGCCTCGGCGTGAACGGTGATGCGGTCCGCGCCCGCTTTGGCGAAGGCTTCGAGATAGGGATCGCAAGGCTCGATCATCAGGTGGCAATCGAACGGCTTGTCGCTGATCGGCCTGAGGGCCGCGACGACCGGCGGCCCGAAGGTGATGTTCGGCACGAAATGCCCGTCCATCACATCAAGATGGATCCAATCGGCGCCAGCGGCGGCGACCGCGCGCACCTCCTCGCCGAGCCTGGCGAAATCGGACGACAAAATCGAGGGCGCCATGATCACCGGGCTGGTCACGCGGCGTTCTCCTTTGCTAAATAAGACGGCAGATGGGGATCTTGATATCGATGGTCGCCTGCCCGAGAGTCAATTCGGGAGGTTGGCCAAGGGTTGAACGGCGCGAATGGGGGGGAGGCCGCGCGTTAACCGGAAGCGCTGTCACCAGGAATTGCCGATCGTCGATGGCGCAGATCTTGCGGTGCAAATCGTCGCGGCAATTTGAAATGTGGTTTTGGTATTAACTTAATTGCAGGGTTGAAATGTGTTGCCTTACGTTTGGAAGCCGCCTATGACGGCGGCTATCTCAGGGGGTGTTTATGTCGAGCGAAATGTTAGCCCATCTTGTCCGGCCGGCCCACTTGCGGCGGCTGGAGGCGGAATCCATCCACATCATGCGGGAGGTTGTCGCAGAAATGCGCAATCCCGTCATGCTGTATTCGATTGGCAAAGACTCAAGCGTCATGCTCCATTTGGCCATGAAGGCGTTCTATCCCGGGAAACCGCCATTCCCGCTGCTCCACGTCGATACGACCTGGAAGTTCCGGGAGATGATCGCGTTCCGCGATGAGACCGCGCGCCGGCTCGGTCTCAATCTGATTGTTCACATCAATGAGGACGGCGTAAGGCGCGGCATATCGCCGATCGCCTCGGGTTCGCAGGCCCACACCCAGATAATGAAGACCGAGGCGCTGCGGCAGGCGCTTGACCGCGGGCGGTTCGACGCCGCTTTCGGCGGGGCGAGGCGAGACGAGGAGAAGAGCCGCGCCAAGGAACGCGTCTTCTCGCATCGCTCTGCGGCCCATGCGTGGGATCCTCGTAATCAACGCCCGGAGCTGTGGCGCCTGTTCAACACGCGCCTACGCGACGGAGAATCGATGCGCGTCTTCCCACTTTCGAATTGGACCGAGCTCGACGTTTGGGAATACGTGCTTGCCGAGAACATCCCGGTTGTGCCGCTCTATTTCTCCAAGCTCCGCCCCGTCGTTGAGCGCTCGGGCGCGCTCATCATGGTCGACGACGAGCGGATTCCGCTGCTGCCTGGAGAAAAACCGAAAATGCTGCGCGTACGCTTCCGCACGCTCGGCTGCTATCCGCTGACGGGGGCAATCGAGTCGGAAGCCGAGACGCTCTACGACATCATCGCCGAGATGCGCGAGACCACGACTTCCGAGCGTGAGGGACGCCTGATCGACACCGACGAGGCCGCCTCGATGGAGAAGAAAAAGCGCGAAGGGTACTTCTGATGAATTTCTCGCTCTCGGAGATGGCCCTTCCCACCTTACGTCTCTTGACGTGCGGTTCCGTCGACGACGGCAAGTCTACGCTCATCGGGCGATTGCTGTACGAAAAGAAGCTTATATTCGACGACCAGCTCGCTGCCCTCGAGCGCGACTCGAAGAAGTTCGGAACAATCGGGGATGACATTGATTTCGCGCTGCTTGTCGATGGGCTCGAGGCCGAGCGCGAGCAGGGCATCACGATCGATGTCGCCTATCGTTACTTCGCTACCGAGAAGCGCTCGTTCATCGTCGCGGACACGCCCGGCCACGAGCAATTTACCCGCAACATGGCGACTGGCGCATCCAACGCCGACCTAGCGATCGTGCTGGTCGACGCCCGCAAGGGTTTGCTCACGCAGACCCATCGCCATTCGATCATCGTGTCACTGCTCGGTGTGCGCCACGTCGTGCTCGCAGTCAACAAAATCGATCTCGTCGATTTCAGCGAGACGGTCTTTCGCCGGATCGTGGACGACTACCGCAAGTTTGCCGAGCCACTGGGCTTCCGCACCCTGATCGCGTTGCCGATCTCGGCTCGCTACGGCGACAACGTCTCGTCCTTGAGCGCTCGCACGGCTTGGTACGCTGGGCCACATCTGCTCGATCACCTCGAGAAGATCGAGGTCGAGGAAAATCGCCGCACCGCGCCGTTTCGCCTGCCGGTTCAATGGATCAATCGCCCGCACCATGATTTTCGCGGCTTCGCCGGCACGATCCCGAGCGGACAGGTGGCGCGTGGGGACGCGATCGTGGCGGCGGGGTCTGGCCGTCAAAGCACGGTCC
The DNA here is from genome assembly GCA_963749715.1 of uncultured Alphaproteobacteria bacterium. Taxonomy (GTDB): domain Bacteria; phylum Pseudomonadota; class Alphaproteobacteria; order Rhizobiales; family Beijerinckiaceae; genus Roseiarcus. The sequence goes on along the minus strand of CAVVNR010000001.1, from coordinate 222,097 downwards.
TGAGCCTCCTGATCGCCGATCGTGAGGTCGAGAGCGCCGAGGCGGGGGACGCCGTCACGCTGACCCTCGCCGACGAAATCGACATCGCTCGCGGCGACGTGTTGTCGAAGCCTGCGAGCCGCCCTGAGGTTGCCGACCAGTTCGCGGCGCATATCCTTTGGATGAGCGCCGAGCCGATGCTGCCTGGCCGGTCCTACCTGCTCAAGATCGGCGGACGGACAACGCCCGCGTCCGTCACCGAGCTCAAGCACCGTCTCGACGTCAACAATTTCGACAAGCTCGCCGCCAAGCGGCTCGATCTCAACGAGGTCGGCTTCTGTAACATCGCCACTACCATGCCGGTCGCCTTCGACGCTTATGACGAGAATCGCGAGACCGGCGCCTTCATTCTCATCGACCGCGCCACCAACGAGACCGCGGCGGCGGGCATGATCGCGCATGGGTTGAGGCGGGCGACCAACGTTCATTGGCATGGGCTCGCGGTCACGCGCGAGGCCCATGCCGCGCTCAAGCACCAGACGCCCGCGATCCTTTGGTTCACTGGGCTGTCGGGCGCGGGAAAATCGACAATCGCCAACCTGGTCGAGGTCAAACTCCATGCGCGCGGCGTTCATACCGCGCTCCTCGACGGTGACAACGTTCGCCACGGCCTCAATAAGGACTTGGGCTTCACCGCCGCCGACCGGGTCGAAAATATTCGCCGGGTCGGCGAAGTGGCGAGGCTGATGACCGACGCCGGGCTCATCGTGCTGTGCTCGTTCATTTCGCCGTTCCGGGCGGAGCGGCGCCTCGTTCGCGACACCGCGGGGACAGGCGAGTTCCTGGAGATTTTCGTCGAGGCCCCGCTCGAGACCGTCGTCGCCCGCGATCCCAAGGGCCTGTACCGGCGGGCGCTGGCCGGCGAGATCAAGAACTTCACCGGCGTCGACCAGCCGTATGAAGTCCCGGAGGCGCCGGAGCTTGTTCTCGATTCGGCGGCGGAGACCCCCGAGGCGCTCGCCGACCGCGTCATTGCCGAGCTTGAGCGGCGCGGGTGCATTCTGACGTTATAGGCGCGGCGGCGCAGGCCGCTCACAACGACCACCGGACTTTCACGCGCACGCTCTATTGCGCCCCCAACACCGGCGCTCGCTTTGAGCCGGAAGTGCTGGGCGCTAGGACTTGGCCAGTCGAAATCCACTTTTGACATTCGCCGCCCAGCGCACCAGCATTGGGTGCGCCGCTTTCACGCGGAGGAGGCGCGAAGGGGAGGGAACGGGATGATGTGGAGTTTCGTCCAACATTATGCGCCCAGGGTCGAAAATTCCTTCGGCCGTGCTCTTGATCCGAGATCAAACGAATCCATGCTGGCGTAAGCCTGCCTACGAAGTAGGCGGCGCCATCCAATTCCCGACCCCCGTGAAGCGCTCGCGCCTTCGGGGGATGATCGAAGGTGGCTCGAGGGAGGATCAGATGCGAGACGTGACGCGGCGCGAATTTGGGTCATTGGCTGCGGGGATTTCTGCGGCGACATCTGTGTGGCCGGCGCTCGGGCAGTCGACCGGTGGGCCGATCAGGATCGGCTACACGATGCCGCTGAGCGGCGGTCTCGCGGGCAACGGCAGGCCGGCGTTTCTCGCCCACAAGCTCTGGGTCGAAGACGTCAACGCCAAGGGCGGGTTGCTCGGGCGCAAGGTTGAACTCGTCAACTACGACGACCAGAGCAACGCGGGTCAAGTGCCGGCGCTCTACACCAAACTGATCGAAGTCGACAAAGTGGACCTCGTCGTCTCGAGTTATTCGACCGCGCTGATCGCGCCAGCGATGCCGGTGATCATGGGCCACGGAATGGCTTTCGTCACGCTGCTCGGCTCGGCCACCAACGATGCTTTCCAATACGATCGCACCGTGAACGTCAGCCCGACCGGCGGCAACATGCAGCAGGATTTCGCCAAGGGCTTCTTCGAAGTCGCGATGAACGCCGACCCGAAGCCGAAGACGGTCGCGGTCGCCGGCCTCGACAGCGATTTTCTGCAACGTTCAATGAAAAGCGCGCGAACCCAGGCGAAGGCGGCCGGCCTGGAAATCGTCTACGACAAGAGCTATCCGCCATCGACCGTCGACTATGGGCCGATCATCCGGGCGATCCAGGCCGCACGGCCGGACATTGTCTATCTCGCGTCCTACCCCACGGATTCCGTCGGCCTGCTCAAAGCGATATACGAGACAAAGCTCGCGGCGACCGTAGTCGGCGGCGGGATGATCGGGCCCCAGATCACAGCGATCAAGGCGCAGTTCGGGCCCATGCTCAACAACCTCTTGTGCTGGGACGTCTACGCTCCCGAGCCGACGTTGAAGTTCCCGGGAGTCGAGGCCTTCCTCGAACGCTACCGCGCCGCCGCCGAGAAGGAGAAAACAGACCCGCTCGGACTTTACGCGCCGCCGCTCGCTTATGCGCAGATGCAAGTGATGGAGCAGGCGGTCGCCAGGGTCGGCAAGATCGACCAAGAGGCAATTGGCGCCGATTTCCACGCGAGCACGTTTCCTACCGTGCTCGGCGATCTGAAATTCGACGCCAAGGGCGAGTGGGTGCACGAACGCAACCTTTATGTCCAGTATCAAGGCGTGAAGGGGAACGACGTCGAGCAATTCAAAAAGCCTGGCGTAGAGGTCATCCTCTATCCGGACCAATACAAGTCCGGGAATCTCCTGACGCCATTCCCGGCGGCGGGTTGAGGCGCGCGACGCTTCCGGGTTGTCGACAGGCGATGGTTCGCCGCCGGTCGCCAGGATCTCGACGAACGGGCTGACGCCGAGGCTTCGTTTTCGGTCGGGAGAGCCAAGCCCGTCTCGCCCAGCTTCCCGAATAGGACGCTCCCCCAGATGACGCTCGACCCGGTCCTCCTTCTGAACGCCCTTGCTTCGGGACTTCTGCTCGGCGCCTTCTACGCGCTTGCAGCGTCAGGGCTCGCGGTCGCGTTTGGCCTGCTCGACGTCGTCAATATCGCCCATCCGGCGATCATGGTCGCCGCCGCTTTTGCCGTTTCCGCGCTTTCCGAGGCGACGGGGCTCGATCCGGCGCTAACGACTCTCATAGTGGCGGCGCCTCTCGCATTCGCCGGCGCCGCCCTCTATCGAGTCTACCATTTCTTCTTCGAGCGGCGCGGCGACGAGTTGATTCGGGGCCTGGCCTTCTTCTTCGGCTTGATGTTCCTCATCGAGACAGCGCTCCTGATGATTTGGGGGGCGGACCAGAGGTTCGTCGAAGCGCGGTACACGAACGGCGTGATCTCGTGGGGCGAGGTTGATTTGCCGCTGCGCATGGTCGTTCCTGCGGCGTTCTCGCTTGCAAGCTTCGCGGGGCTATACGCCTTCCTGAAGGCGACTTATCTCGGTCGCGCGATCGCCGCGGTTTCTCAGGACCGCGAAGCGCTGCGGCTGATGGGCGTCGATCCGGTCCGGGTGAAGACTGTCGCCTTCGCCCTGTCAGCCGCGCTTGCCGCCGTGGCTGGCGGCGCGCTGATCGTCCTCCAGCCGGTCAATTCCGACTCGGGGCAAATTTTCATTGGACGTCTTTTCGCCATCGTCATCATGGGCGGCCTTGGCTCATTGCCGGGGACGTTCATCGCGGGTCTTCTTTTCGGCGTCATCGAGGACATGACGGCGACGCTCTTCGGCCCCTCCTGGTCGCCGGCCGTCGCTTTCGGACTGCTGCTCGGCTTTCTGGCGCTGCGTCCGCGGGGCCTGCTCGGAGCGGCGGCGTGACGGTTTCCGGCAGCTTTCGGTTCTGGCTTCGGTCAATCGGATTGGCGACAGCGAGCCTCGTCGCTGTCGCCCTCATCCTGCGCGCCGCGCGCAACGACTACGCGTTCTACCTCGCCTATCTCGTCTTTCAATACGTCGCGCTGGCTCTTGGCTGGAACATTCTTGGGGGATATGCGGGCTTCGTCAATTTCGGCGCCTCGGCGTTCTTCGCCGCAGGCGCCTATTCGACGGTCGCGCTGACCAAGACAATCGGCGCGTCGCTGCCGTTCTGCGTGGCGGCCGGCGGCGCAGTCGGCGCGACTCTCGGCCTGTTGATGGGCGCGCTGACGCTTCGCTTGCGCGGCGTGTATTTCGCGATTTCGACGCTGTCGCTGTCGATGGTGCTCGAGACGCTCGTGGTCAATTGGTCTTACGTCGGCGGGTCGAGCGGCGCTTACCTCGTTCGGCCGAAAGTCTTCGCGCCTTTCACCACCTTCACTGAATATCTTTGCCTGACGATGTTTGCGATCTCGGCCGGCGCGGCCGTCGCCTCCGCGGCGATCGAGCGCTCGTCGATAGGGGCGGGCTTGGCCGCGATCCGCGACGACGAAACGGCCGCCGCCGCGCTCGGCGTCCCGACGTTGCGGCTCAAGCTCGTAGCGGCGACGATCAGCGGCGCGATCCTCGCCATGACGGGGACGCCGCTGCCGTTCTACAATTCCTACGTCAACCCCGACTTCGTCTTCGCCGTCAGCTATTCGGTCAACGCGATCGCCATGGCGTTGGTTGGAGGCGTGGAAAGTTGGCTTGGCCCCGTTGCCGGAGCATTGCTCCTCGGCACGCTCCAACAGCTCGCGTTGGCTTTTGTCTCGTCTTCAGCGAGCCTCGCGTTGATCGGGATTGTGTTCATGGCGTTCGTCGCCCTGGCCCCTCGGGGGCTGATCGGTCTTCTGAGGTCGCGTGGCCGGTGGCGACCCAGCCGATGACCGCCCCGTTATTGAACGTGAGCGCTTTAGGCAAGCGCTTCGGCGGCTTCGCGGCGCTCTCTGGGATCGACCTTTCGGTCGCGCGCGTCGAACGAGTCGGCCTGATCGGCCCGAACGGGTCGGGCAAAAGCACGCTCGTCAATTGCCTTGGCGGCGCTTTCGCGTGGCATGAGGGTGATATCGAGTTCGACGGCGTGGCCCTCAAGGGCGTTCCGGCCTATCGGCGAGCGAGGCTCGGCTTGGCGCGCACGTTTCAGTTGCCCCGCGCCTTTGCCAGCCTCACAGTCGCGGAAAATGTTGAAATACCGCTGCGCTTCCTCGGCTGCGACGGTCCGATATCCATACGCGCGCGAGAGGGCCTCGAGCGCGTGGGCCTTGCGGGCAAAGCGAATTCGAGACCCAAAGAATTGACGCAAGCGGATCTTCGCCGCCTCGAGCTCGCCCGCGCGCTCGCCTGCCGCCCGAAGCTGCTCATCGCCGACGAAGCCATGGCCGGTCTCTCACACGCGGAGGTCGACGAGATCCTGGCGCTGCTGTTCGCAGCCAACGCCGAAGGCGTGGCCATCGTCATGATCGAGCACATCATGCGCGCGGTCACTGCTTTCGCTGAGCGCCTTGTGGTGTTCGTCGCCGGTCGCAAAATCGCCGACGGCCCAACCGCGGAGGTCTTACGATTGAAAGAAGTCGAGGCGGCCTATCTTGGCGAATGACGCCCTTTCCATCCGCGGCCTCATAGCCGGTTATGGCGCGGTCCGAGCGCTTGACGGCGTGTCGATGGACGTCGGGCCCGGCCAAACGGTTGCGCTGCTCGGCGCCAACGGTAACGGCAAGACAACGCTGATGCGATGCGCGCTCGGTCTGGTGAAGCCCTGGGAGGGCGAAATTCACGCGACTTTGGGGGCGCGGTCCGTGATTCTCAGTCGTCTCGAACCGGAGGAAATCGTCGCGCTCGGCGTGGTCCTCGTCCCCGAGGGGCGGAGGCTCTTCAAGGACCTGAGCGTCGAGGACAATCTCGCGCTCGGCGCGTACCGGCCAGCGGCGCGCGGCCGCTACGCCGAAAACCTCTCTCGCTGCTTCGAGATCTTTCCGCCTCTGCAGGAAAGGCGCAAACAACGCGTCGGCGCCATGAGCGGGGGCGAGCAGCAGATGGTCGCGCTTGGCCGAGCGCTGATGGCGGCGCCGGAGATCCTGCTCGTCGACGAGCCTTCGGTCGGGCTCGCGCCGACTCTCGTGCGCAAAACGTTCGACGTTGTCGCGGACCTGAAACGCCGGCTCGGCCTCACGGTGCTGGTCGCCGAGCAAAATCTTATGCAGGCGATCCGCATCGTGGATCGGGGATATGTCCTCGCTCACGGCCGGGTCGCCTTCGAGGGCCGGACGGCGGCCGAACTATCGGAAAGCCCTCTTGTGCGCGACATCTACCTGGGGCGCCAGTTTGAAGCGTGATGCGATTGGCCCGATGCAGCACGCTCTCGAAGCCCTCCCAAAAGGGGTCGTCGCTGTCCGCGCCGACGGGGTTTGAGCCCTAGACTAAAGCCGCGCGGCGAGCGCCGCGTAGACCGCGAGCGCGGCGCTGGCCAGAACGTTCCAGCCGGCGAGCGACAGTCCGGCGATGCGCAGCTGGACTTCGTCGCAGCGCACGACCTTGACTGAATCGAGCGCTTTCATCAGGTCGTTGACGTCGACCGATCCGGTGAGGCCGCCGGTGCAGGCGGTCGGCCCGGCCCACCAATGATATTCGACTCCGGCATGGTAGGCGGCGAGCGTGACGCTGGCGACAAAGACTGCTGTGAGCAATGCGAACCCGACCCGCGCCGGTCCGTGCGCCGATCGGCTCGCAAAGGCGGCGGTCAAGGCGGCGAGCGGCGCTGCGGCATAGAAAGCGTAGCGCTGAGTGAGGCAAAGCTCGCAGGGCTGATAGCCGAGCCCCTGAAATATCCAGACCGCGGCCAGGACAACGAGCGACGCGGCCGCGATGACAAGCGCCCGCGACGCTTGCGAGTGCGGTAGGACGACCACGGCGAGCGTCATTTAGAAGACCTTGATTGCGATCACGAAGCCGGCGACGACCAACGCCGCGAAGCCCCCGAGAACCGCGGCGAAATTGCGCTCCATCGCCGCGCGCAACGGCTCTCCGAGCCATCGCAGAGCGCCGGCAACGAGAAAGAACCGCGCTCCTCGCGTCACCGCCGACAAGGCGACGAACAGCGGAAAATTGTAGCCGAGCAAGCCGCTCGTGATCGTCACCAGCTTATAGGGGATGGGGGTTACGCCCTTGACGAGGATCACAAGCCAGCCCCATTCGGCGTAGGTCTGTTTCAGGGCGTCCATTTTCGCGCCGTAGCCGTAGAGGTTGATGAGCCACCGCCCGATCGTGTCGAAGAGCATGGCGCCGATCGCGTACCCAAGCATGCCGCCGATAACCGAGGCCACGGTCGCAATGAGCGCGTAGCGCCAGGCGCGTCCCGGCTTGGCGAGCGCCATCGGGGCGAGCAGCACGTCGGGCGGAACTGGGAAAGAACGAACTCTCGGCGAAGGCGACGGCAGCCAGGGTTCCTTCCGCGTGCGGACCCTGAGCGAGCGCTTTGAGTTGAGGGTAAAGCGAACTCGAACATTGCGGAGCCCAGGTTGTGCGGCGCAACATATAGGCGACCGCGATCGACGCGTCCATGCCATGTGTTTCATTCCAATTCCTGGGCGGGCTTCGCGGCTTCGGGCCATCGCCTACGCGCCATTGGCGCACATTGACGCTGCGCGGCTTCGGTTCTATATCCCGCCGTCCGCCTCGAGGCGGGCCCCTATGGCGGAACTGGTAGACGCGTCCGACTCAAAATCGGATTCCGCAAGGAGTGCTGGTTCGATTCCGGCTAGGGGCACCAGTAGCTTTCCCGCACGGGGCGCCATCTTCGAAAGACCTTTCAACGCCGACCCTTCCGCCATTCGCTCGCCGACAACGCGCTTTGACAGATGCGCCTCCATTGAGGGTTGCACCCGTCTGAGTGATCGCCTTGAAAAGGCGGCGGAAGGATTGGCCAAGACGATTGCCACGGAACAAGTACGGCCTCTATAGTGGGTCTTGGCTGCGGCGAAGACCAACCGATGCGTATTTGTCACGAGCCGGGCCAAGTGAACAGAAATATTGCGGAAGGCTCGCCGCTAATCTCTATCGGTCGCAGGCGGCAAAAGGAAAGCGTTGATCCGTTCCGGCAAGCGGCCCGGCGCAGTGATGTTGATTGCGGCTGTGACTTTGGGTCTTGGTTAGGCCGAGTCGCGGTCGTAAACGAGGATGGTCATGGGGCAATCGCGGCCGATCAAAGTCGCGGTCATCGGCGGAGGGTGCGCCACGATGGCTGCGGCGTTCGAATTGACTCGCCCGGAGCACAAAGGCCGGTATCGGCTTACGATCTACCAAATAGGCTGGCGGCTCGGCGGCAAGGGGGCCTCGGGTCGCGGACCGGCTGGACGGATCGAAGAACACGGTCTGCACATCTGGCTCGGCTACTACGAGAATGCGTTCAAGCTCCTGCGCGAATGTTATGCCGAGCTTGGAAGTGGAGCGGGCGGGAGCGAATCGCGAGAATTGGCGCGACGCGTTCTTTCCCGATCCGCACATCGCCCTCAGCGAGCCGCGCCCTGACGGCGACGGATGGGCGCATCTGGCGGCCCATTTTCCCCCGGCGGATGGTCTGCCCGGAGACCCGCCGGCCGACCGACCCGCTCAGTCTGCGGAATTATGTCGTTCGGTCGGCGATACTTCTGCGCACGCTGCTGGTCGGGATCGAAATGATAAGCCGACGGCGCGGAGCGGGACGCAGTCACCCGGCCCGAGGGGCTCGCTTCGCCCGAGGCGATCGTTGAGAAGGCGACGTTCATGCTGCGCTATGGCTTCTTGGCGACCGCGGCGGCGGCGGTGGAGGCGCTCGCTGTCGTGGAGGCGGCCTGAAGATTGCCTCGAGGCTTCCGGCGGGTGTGCTTCTGCGCCTTGTCGAAGCCGTCGCCATCAACATCAAGGCGTCGGATCAAAATCTGGGTCGCGGCCGACGACGAGGTTCGTCGCCGGTGGGAGATCGTCGATCTCGTCCTGGCTGTCCTGGTCGGGGTCATGCGTTTCGGCCTGCTTACCGATCCGCGCGGGCTCGACGCGATCAACCACCTCGATTGCCGGGAATGGCTGCGGATGAACGGCGCTTCCGAGCATGCGCTCAATTCTGCTTTTCTGCGCGGTCTTTACGACCTTGTTTTCGCTTACGAGGGCGGCGATCCGAGCCGACCGCGGCTGGCCGCGGGAGATGCACTTCGCGGCGGATTCCGGATGTTCTTACACTTATCGGGGGTCGTTCTTCTGGAAGATGCGGCGAGGCATGGGAGACGTCGTCTTTGCGCCATTCTACGAGGTTCTCCGCCGGCGCGGCGTCAAGTTCAAGTTCTTCCACCGCCTCGAAAACGTAAGGCTCTCCCAGCCGGGCCGGGAGAACGCGAGGCGAACGCGCCTACGTGGAGGCGCTCGAATTCAGCGTTCAGGCGGAAACGCGGGGAAAGCCGGGACTATCGCCCCTGGTCGAACATTAACGGCCAATCCTGTTGGCCCTCCGATCCCCGACTACCGGCAACTCGAAAACGGCGCGGCGCTAGAAGCCGAGAGGCACGATTTCGAATTGCATTGGGAGCAAGGAAGACTGCTGACCCGGACGCTCAAGGTGACGCGGGATTTCGATTTCGTGGTGCTCGGAGTCGGCCTCGGCGCGATCCCCTACGTCTGCAAGGAATTCATTGCCAGAGACAGCCGATGGCGTAAGATGGCCGCGAGCGTCAAGACTGTCGCGACTCAGGCGTTCCAGCTCTGGCTGAGCGAAGATCTGCAGCAACTCGGGTGGGAGCCGCCGCCGGTGACCCTCTCCGCATTCGTGAAGCCGTTCGACACATGGTCGGACATGGGCCAGGTCGTGCCGCTCGGAAAGTTGGCGGCGGCCTCCGCGCACCATCGCTTACTTTTGCGGCGCCCTGCATGAGCCTGTCGAGGCGCGACGGCGGCAGCAGACGACTACTATGCCGCGAGCCGCGAGAAGGTTCGCGCCAACGCGCTCGCGTTTCTCGACCAGCAGGTGCGCCATCTGTGGCCGAAGGCGGCTGACGCCGAGGGCGGATTTCGCTGGGAGCTGTTGGTGGACGTCAGACGATCAAAAATTCCAGGAAGAGGCGGTCGCCCGACGTCGCCGGAGCCAGACGCGGCGCCAGACAGAACCCGCTTCGATTCGCAGTTCTGGGTAGCGAACGTCAACCCGACAGACCGCTACACCCAGTCGCTTCCTGGAAGCGCCGAGCATCGCATATCTCCGCTCGACAATACTTATGACAATTTGACGGTCGCCGGCGACTGGACCAACTGCGGTCTCAATCTGGGCTGCGTCGAAGCGGCGGTGATGTCCGGGCGGCTCGCGGCGCACGCTTTGTCAGGTTCACCGGCGCTGAAAGAAATCGTTGGGTTCGATCATCCCTGAAACAGCGGTAGCCCGCTGACAATCGGAGAGGCTGAGATGGCAACTAATCCTCGTGCGACAAAACCGGATCCGGCACGAAACGGACCCAATCGAGGGAGCGGACTTGGCTCGGGACCGCAATCGGCCGACTCCGGGGCGCCTCAGCTCCCATAAGCGCCCACAGGAAAGTCATCAATCACGCCGTCGAGCTCGCCTACGGCGTTGTCGATGACCATATCCGCCAGGGACAGAAGGCCGCCGAGCGACTCCGCGCAGGAACTACAGCTCGGACTGATTTCGATGAGGACCTTAAGCATTGCCTCCAGCGCGCGCTCGACCTTTCGAAGGAGTTCGGCGTCGTTGGGGGTCGACATTTTGGACGCCGATTCGGCGCATGGCTCGGACCTATCGGTCGGGCCCAGGTTCGCCGGCCCGCGACGTCGCCCAGCGTGAAATCCAAGCGGCAGCAGCCCACGTGAGCTACGACCTTCGGTCAAGCCCGACCGCTTTAGCCCTGCGGTGCCGCCGCTCCACTCCGCCCCCGGCCGAAGCAAGAAACCGCTCGAAGACGTCCACTTTGTGGTCAAGGAGGGCCATCCGTGCTCGTCGTCAACATCCCGACGGCCACCCTCCATGGGCTCTACAGCGGAGCGATCGTCGACGCTCAGACGCACGAGCCCGGAGGCTTCATCAGTGTCCGGGTCCTTGAAGAAGACAAGCCGTAGGCGCACACGCCGAAGAGCGAAACGGGCAGGCCAGACGACGCCGCCGCTTGTCGCCGAGCTGCTTCAGGAGTGCCGCCTGGAAGTTCTCGCCGCCATGAAGCCGTATTTGACGGCGGGAGAGCCTAGTCCGTACCTCTACGACCTCGCCGCCGACTACCCTCGGCGAGGCGGGAAGATGATGCGTCCAAGCATCTGCATCGCGACCGCGCGCGCGTTCGGGGCCCGCTCCTCTGACGCCGTGCGCTCCGCAGTGGCGATCGAGCTTTTGCATAACGCTTTCCTGATCCATGACGACATCGAGGATGAGAGCGAGTTGCGGCGAGGCGCGCCCGCGCTTCACTCGCTCCACGGCGTCCCGCTCGCTCTCAACGCGGGCGACGCGATGCTTCTCTTGAGCCTGCGTCCGCTGTTGGACAACAGGCAGAACCTCGGCCCGCAACTCGCGCTCGACGTTCTCCTCGAAACCGAGCGGATGGCGCGGGAATCCGCAGAAGGGCAAGCGATGGAGCTCGGCTGGCGACGCGACAACGTGATGGGGCTCGAGGACGAGGACTATTTCTCCCTCGTATTGAAGAAGACGTCGTGGCTTGCGGTCATCTACCCCACTCGCGTGGGCGCGATGATCGGGACGCACGGGTCGCGTGGACCTCGACCAATTCATTCGTTTCGGTTTTTTCCTCGGGGCCGCCTTCCAGATTCAGGATGATCTTCTCAATCTTGCCGCCGACCATGCCGCTACGGCAAGGAGGCGCTCGGCGATCTCTTCGAGGGCAAGCGCACGCTGATGCTGATCCACGCGTTCCGCCGAGGCGCCCAGGCGGAGCGCGCCAAGCTGAAGGCGTCATGGGAGCGCCGCGCAGCGAGCGGCGGGTCGATGACGTTGCGTGGATCAGAGGCTCTGATGGAGCGCTACGGCTCGCTCGACTACGCGCGCAAGATCGGCCACGGGCTGGCCGGTGCGGCCTTGCATGAGTTCGCTCGAATCTTCGGCCGCCTGCCGCCCTCGCGAGACAAGGATTTTCTGCGCGGCCTCATCACCTGGATCTTCGAACGGACCTGAATGGAGAGGGCGGGGATCTTTGGGGCATGTCAAGCGATAGGAACGGCCGCGGCCGCAGAGGCAGGGGCAAGTACGGACGCCGCACGCGCGGGAGCGTGCGCCGCCGCTTGATGATCTACGGATCAAGCGGCTTTACCGGCGGGTTGATCGCGAAAGGGCGGTCGAGGTCGGCTTGGCCCCAGTGCTGGCGGCCGGGACGAGGAGCGCGTGCGAGCAACAGGCGGAGCTTCCTCGGAGCGTCATGGCGGAAGGTCAGTCTCGATTCGATCGAGGCCTTGGCGAGGCCCTCTCGGATATCGATGTCGTCGTCCACGCTGCGGGTCCCTTCCTCGCCACCGCGCCGCCGATGCTCGAGGCGTGTTTCGCGCCGCGACCCACTATCTCGACGTTTCCGGCGAACTTCCGGTCTTCCTAGAGGCGCTCGGACGCGAATTCGGAGGCACTCGGGCCGGCGTGATGCTGATGCCGGGCGCTGCCTGGTCGGTCGTGGCGACGGATTGCCTCGCCGCCCATGTCGCTGAGCTGTTGCCGGGGCGAAATACTTGCGGCTCGGCATGACTCAGTCACGGCTCTATTCGCGCGGAACCGCACGCAGCGCGTTCGGGCTCATGTCGTCTGACGTGGCATCCGCCGGAACAGCAGGCTGACGTCGCGTTCCTATCGGACGAATGGAGCGCGCCTTCGACTTGGCGAAGGCGAGCGAACGAGCATGGCGCTGAGCTGGCCCGACGCGTTATCCGCCTACCACACGACCGCCATTCCCAACATTGAAGCCTACATGGAGGTCGGGGCCGCAGGCAGCGTCCTCGCCCCGCTGACTGCGCGGATCGGCGAAGCGTTCCAATTGCCGATTCTGCGCTCCGCCCTTCGGCTTAGCGCAGGGCCCTCCCGGAAGGCCCTGCCGAGGCGGCGCGGCGGCTTGCGCATCCAGTCATTGTGGCAGAGGCGGAGGACGCCTGGAGGCGCGTGAGTCCGTGCGCGGCTCAGGACCGCGGACGGGTACGACTTTACCGCGCTCGCCGCGGTCGCCATCGCCGAGCGCGTCGTCGCCGGCGAGTTCGAGCCCGGTTTCAGACGCCGGGCCGGGTTTACGGCGCGGATTTCGTCTTGAGAATCGAGGGCACAACGCGGATCGATCTCGACTTGCCCGCCTGCGAGCCGGCGCACGATATGGGTTCGCCGCAGCCGATCGTGTGAAAGCGCCCCGCAAAACCGCGTCGGCGACCGATTTGAGGGAAACGTCCGGGGTCGGTTCTTCAATTGATCCAGCACCAGCGGAGGAACGTCATGCTCTATCACAATCAAATCGGCGATGTTCAGGCTCCGCCGCCCTATCCTGTTTCCGGATGTTCAGCATCAATAGTTTTCGCCTGCAGCGCTGATTTGGTCAATTGAAACAGCTCTGCGATGACCTTCTCAACGTCGGCGAGCTCGAAGACCGCGGCTTTGAATTTCGACCCATCTTTCCCTTTTTTGACCTGGAGATCATTCATTACCCTAAGATGGAATACGCCTTCTTTCCGCCCGCGGGCTATATTACGCAAAATGAATGCTGTATTCGTCTCTTCGTAGCGAAATATATCGACGTCGGCGGCTGGCTTGTGCCTGACGGGGAAGTATCTTTCTTTTGTCCTTTTCTCGTTGTCGACAATTCGTGGTCCGCTTTTGCTGGCAGGGACGTGCTTGGATTCCCAGAAACTGCTTGGAAGCTTTACCCCATCTCCAACGAAGAGCCCGTTCACTACCGTTCGCACCGAGGTGTTTACCAGCTTGACCGGTGGGGTCAGGGCGGCGCCTCACCGCGTCGTCAGGATCGAGTCGGCTGGCACGGGCGACAAGGCGACCGGAGCAAATGCGCGAAAGTGGCCGTACGGAGAAATCGATACCGATCTTTTGAATCTCGCCCATCCGCTTCTGGCGAGATCGCTCGTTTTAGATCCCGTGGTCTTCGGATGCGTGCAGATGAAACAGTTTCGAGACCCGACGCTCTCGACGCTCAACGCCTGCTACCAGGCGATCCTGCAGTCGTACACCTTCATCGAAGCGACCGGCGACCTCAAGCCGCTGCCGGAGGCACGGATCACGATCAACGACTACCCCAGCCTTCAGCTCGCCACCAGCCTCGGGATTCCCGCCGGAACGCCGCTTGCTCCGATGTCGCAGTATCACATGGAGTGCAGCTTCGCCTTTGGCGAGGTCGTGACGCTCTACGCCAACAACTCCCCGTGGTGGTGGCTTTGACGAGGCCGCCGCCGACCTCTCTCGTCGCTCTGCGCGATCGGGTCACCCGGCCGCCGCCTCGACGGGCAAACGGGCGAGCGCCGCATCGATGCGGGCGACCATCGGCGGGACGTCCTGGGCTTCGGCCGCGGCGCGCGCCGAAAGGAGGCGCCGACGGGCGGCGTCGAACTGCCGGTTCCGTTCGAGCAGCAGCCCGACGTCGAAGTCGATGCGAGCGCTCACGACGCCGCGCTCATGCACCTGCCTCATGTTACGCGCCTGTTCGAGCAGTGCGAGCGCTCGCCCTGCGCCGCGGAGCTTGCCGGTCACGATCACGCCGAGGTTGTTCGCAAGGACGCGCAGCGACGGCTTTCCCGAGTTGGCGACAATCGCAAGATAGATTTCCGCCAGCGCGATTCGATTCCAGCTGGCTGCGTACACGTCTCCGTGCTCGTCGCTGACGGCGATCGCCTTCTCCAAATGGCGGATCGCCTCCTTCAACCGACCGCCGAGAGCCAGCGCCGTGCCGATCGAGCAATCGGCCCCGTTGGCGCTGAACACCCACCCGTTCGACTCGAGCCACCCCCTTTGCTCCTGAAGCCGCGGCAGGGCCTGGTCGATCTGGCCGCTGAGCAGTTCCGCATACGCCTTCACGTAATTGCCGGTGACGACGTCGAGCCGGGTCACGGCCGTCTTGATGCACTCCGAGGCGTCATTGATGGCGTCATCGAAGCGCTCCCCCGCCAGGTCGATCCAGCCCAACGTCCAATAGGCCATTGCCAGCGTTCGCCGGTCTTTGCGCTGGTGTCCTGACTTGATCAACTTGTGAGCCCATACGCGCGCGTCGACGATCAGACCGCGCACGAGATAGTCCCACGCGACCGACCAGTAGGCCCAGTTCAAGAGGTAGTTGTCGCCGACCTGTTCGGCGTCCGCGATCAGTTCGGCGCCGAAACGCTCGGCTTCTTCCAGGGGCCACCGGCCGAGCAAGGTCGAACAAAACATCAGTGCGTGCCGGGCGTAACCCGCGGCCCTGGCGTCGCCGATCCGCAAGGCGATCTCAAGCGCGCGTTTGGATACCGCTTCCGCCCGTTCAAATTCGTATCCGTGGGTGAGGATCATGCTTTGAATATGCAGGGCGAAGACAAACTGAGGCGAGGCGCCCGCCTGTTCGAGCTTCGGAAGATATCGCTCTGCGACGCTCTTCTCCTCCTGCACTTCCCCTTTGAGATGAAGGACTTCCTGGAGGCCGGCGACCGCACTGGCGAACGCTTCGGCGTCTGCGCAGCCCGGTGTGCGGTCGACCACGGCCAGCGCCTCGCGGAAATGCCTTTCCGCCTCCGCGAGCAGGTAGACCCCAAGCGACTTCCTCGCCGAAAGATACCTGTACTCGAAAGTCTTGCCGGCCTCCCCAGTGAACGAATAATGGTGGGCGAGGATCTCGGCGACCTCGATCAGCTGGTTGGCGCGCCGCCGCTCGAGTTCGCGCGCGACCCGCAGGTGCAGCTCGGCGCGTCGAGACGCCAGCAAGCTGTCGTAGAGCGCGTCGCGAAGCAGCGCGTGCTTGAAGGAAAAATCGTGCGCGGCGCCGTCGTAGCGCAGGAGATCGGCTGCCTCCGCCGCCGCCAGGTGCGGCATGAGATCGCGCGAGGGTCCAACGACAGCAGCCAGGAGCTCGTAATCGAAACTTCGTCCGATCACGGCCGCCACCTGGAGGACCTCGCGATCCTCGACGGCCAAGCTGCCGACGCGCGCCGTCAGCAGCAACTGGATGCTCGCGGGCAACAGCGTCGTTGTCTTGCCGAGGTCGAACGCCAACGCCCCGTCGCTGACCTTGAGCACGTTGCGCTCGACCAGGAAGCTCGCGATCTCCTCGGCGAACAGCGCATTTCCGTCTGCTTTCTCGATCACGACGCGGGTCAGCGCCTCGGGCATGGCGTCAACTCCGAGCCTCGTCTGCACGAGGCGCTGGATGTCTTCCGCCGACAGAGGATCCAACCGCAACGTAGTGACGCTGGGGCCGCCGCTCCAGGGAGGCTGGTATTCCGGCCGGCGCGTGTGGAGGATGAGCATGCCAAGCCGCGCATTGTCGTCGGCAATCTTGCTGAGGACCTCTTCGGACGCACGATCGATCCAGTGAATGTCCTCGATCAAGAGCGCGAGCTAGCGAACGGCGGCAGCGCGCCTCCAGTAGCCGCTGCAGCATCTCTCGCGTGCGCAGCCCGATCAGCACCCCGTCCAGCCCGCTGAGCGCCCCGTCCGGCGGTTTGAGGCCGATCATATTGAGGAGGAGGCCATAAGACTGGGGCGAGTTCAGCTCGAGACTGGCGAGCCCTTGCTCCAGCTTACGTCTGACGTCGCCTTCCGGTTCGTCGACGCCGACCTGAAACAGGCCGCGCACCACCTCGATGAAGGTCCGGAATGGCGTCTGCCTCCCGTCGGGCGAGCAGCCTCCTTGAAGGAGGAACGCCCTGGCGTCGCTCGACCGGCGCCGGAACTCATGAAGCAGCCGCGACTTCCCCATACCCGGCTCGGCGACCACATCGATGATGCAGACTTTGCGCCGCGCCTCCGCCAGGCTGCGCTCGAGCAGCTGCAACTCGCGCTCTCGTCCCACATAGGCGCTGAGCCCCCGGAAGACCGAGGTCTCGAACCGAGTGGCGCCCGGCCGGACCGAGTCCAGTCGATAGACCTTCTGCGGCTCGGATCTTGCCCTTGATGTCGAATTCGCTGACGAACCTGGTCTCAGTCTGTCCTTCGACCAGGCGCCGGATCGATTCGCTCAAATAGACGGACCCAGGCTCGGCCAGCTTCTGCAGGCGCGAAGCCAGGTTGACCGTGTCGCCGAGCGCCGTCACTGTGGCGTCCTGACTGAATATTTTCGCCACGACCGCAAGCCCGGAGTTGACGCCGATGCGCATCTGCGGCCGGATGCTGTATTGGCTCTCGAACGTTGACGCGGCGGCGGCTAGCCGCTGGTGAATCAGGAGACCGGCGCGGCAGGCTCTAAGCGGCGCATCCTCCAGCGCCTCGGAGGCGCCGAACAGCGCCATCACGCCATCGCCAGTGAAGTCCTTGGCCCAGCCGCCCTGATCCTTGATCGCGGCGGTCAGCAGTTCATAGATCTGCCGGATCAGGGAGAAGGTGGCGTCCTCGCCAATTCGCTCGGACGCCTCGACAAAGCCAACCATGTCGGCAAACAGCACGGTGACTTGCCGCCGCTCGCCCAAAGACGGAGCCGGCTGCGCGGAGTTTTTTGCCTCACCGCCCACTCTAAGACCTTCCGGGCGCGGATGCAGACCACCTACTGGGCCGCACCGCATGCTCCCGCAACGATAACACACTTTGCACACGTTGGCATCGCCGCGATCCGCGCCGCGATCGGCCCCGCGGCGCATTGACTTGGACTATGGCGCCGCGACAACTCCCGCCAACGATAAACCATTCGCGGCGCCCCGCTGAGCGCGGATGTTCGAGACGAGGTTCGCGGCCGCGGCGGTCAGGGCCTAGTCACTGCTCGGAAACGCTGTCGGTCGCCGCATTTCTCGAAGGCAAGCACGCGCAGGCGTTTCCGAGCTTCGGTTCCGAGCGCACCGGTGCGCCGGTCTCCCTTTTTGCCGGATCGCGGATGGAGATATCCGACTGCGCGAACCGATCCAGGGGACCGACGCACTGATCGTGCAGGATCCGACGCTGTTCTGGTCGCTCGACGTCACCGAAGAGCTGAAAGCCGACGGCTACCTGATTGTCAACACCGCCGCTCGGACTCAGTCCTAACTCAGTCCGAGATTCATCTCGACGCGCTCGCCACGCGGCGGCCGGGGGGCCACGTTAGAGCTGTGGCCGCGACCGAACTGGCGATGAAATTCGTCGGCCGTCCCGCGCCGAACACAGCCCTGCTCGGCGCCTTCGCGGTTGCAGTCGGGCTCGTCCCGCCGGAGAGCGTCCCGGAGGCGATTCGGCGCGCCTTCCCGGGCAACGTGGGCGAAACCAATGTCGAGGCCGCGAAGCCGGCGCACGCGCTGGTTGCGGCCAGGGCCGCCGTCCGAGGGTCAAAGGGAGGGCGTCCGTCGACGGCTATCCTCCGGCCTACGAACCGATGCGGATCTCGATCCCGCTAATCCGATCTCGATCGGCGCGATGGTCGGGCCGGACGCCTTCACCGAGGTGCGCTACCTGCAATATTTCAAGCAGCACTCCGCACTCGGGCGGATCGAGAGGCTGGCGAGCGAATTCGAAAACCGCTTCGGCCGCGAGGCCGACGGATTGTTGAGGGCGTACGAGGCCAACAACGCCGAGACGCTGGTCGTCGCGATGGGTTCGATCAACGGCACGAAGGACGTGATCGACGAGATGCGGGCCGACGAACTCAGCATCGGCCTCATTACCCTCGTCGCCTCCCGCCGTTCCCGGCCAGTGCCCTGCGCCAGGCATTGGCGCGGGCGCGCGACATCATCGTCATCGACAAGGCGGTCGAAGTCGGCATGGGCGGGCTGCCACGCGCCTACCGGGGCAGGCAAGTCAGCAATTCGCCGCTGTCGCGAACCTTCGCCTCGACGCCGGCAGCGAGGCGCCGCTGGAGAGGCGCCGGATGGGCGGGGTTGCGCAGAATCGGGTTTGGCAGCGCAGCCGCCAGCAGCGCCGCTTCGCGCGCGTTCAGCTCGCTCGCGCTCTTGTGGAAATAGCTGTGCGCCGCAGCCTCGATCCCGTAGAGCCCATCGCCCCATTCGGCAATGTTGAAATAAATCTCGATCGTGCGCGCTTTCGACCAGGCCTTGCCGATGATGAGCGCCATGCCGATCTCGACGCCCTTGCGTACGACCGAACGGCCCGGCCACAGAAAGAGGTTCTTGGCAGTCTGCATGGTGATCGTCGAAGCGCCGCGGCTCGGGCCGTCCTTACTCGAATGACCGACGACTTCTTGCAGGGCGCTCCAGTCAACGCCGTCATTTGCGCAGAAGGTCGCGTCTTCGGACGCGATCACGGCGGCGAGCGCGGCGGGCGCGATCTTCCCCAATCGCACATAGTCCCGCTCGTAGCTCTTGCCCTCGATCATTCGTGCGAGCATCAACGTCGAGACTGGCGGGACGACGGCGTAGAGGCCGACGAGCCCGATGAAAACAGCCAGAAGCGCGATCCCGGCCCAGCCGAGGCCGCGGGCC
Organism: uncultured Alphaproteobacteria bacterium; assembly: GCA_963749715.1. Taxonomy (GTDB): domain Bacteria; phylum Pseudomonadota; class Alphaproteobacteria; order Rhizobiales; family Beijerinckiaceae; genus Roseiarcus. The sequence goes on along the minus strand of CAVVNR010000001.1, from coordinate 202,744 downwards.
AGGATCGCGAATCGGGAGCGCCGCCGGACCACGGCTTGAGCCTTGGCGCAAGTCGACGCGCCGGGCAAGCGATCGAGGCCGGGATCGCGGGCGATGTCGAGTTTGTGCTAGGGCTTCCGGCATGAAGCCTTTCGCCTTTTCCGCCCTGACCGTTTGCGGCCTTGACGAGCTCGACCGCCACAGCGAGCGCGGCGTCACTCACGTTCTGTCGATTCTCGACCCTGAATGGCCCGAGCCGGAGGCGTTCGAGGATTTCGAGCCGCACGCTCGGGTCACATTCCGATTTCACGATGCAATCGAGCCGGAGCGGGGCGTCGTGTTGCCGCAGAAGCCGGATGTCGACGCAATCCTGGGGTTCGGCCGCGACGCCGGCGGCGTGACTCACCTCTTGATCCACTGCCATGCCGGGATCTCGCGCTCGACGGCGGCGATGCTGATGATCCTGGCGCAGGCTCATCCGCACGAACTTGAGGATGCGATTGTCAACCGACTGCTCGAGATCCGCCCCCAGGCGTGGCCAAATTCCCGCATGATCGGATTCGCCGACGAGCTTCTCGGCCGCGCTGGGCGCCTAAGCGCCGCGGTCGCCCGCATCTATGCCCGACGCCTCAAGATCGAGCCTGACCTCGCGGAGACCATGCGCCGGCTGAACCGGGCGCGAGAAGTCGAATATGGTCTTGCGGGAAAAATGTGAGCCGAGACTCCCAAACGTCTTTCTAGCATTGTCCAAGGGCGTCGAGCGCTCTTGAGCGTTGGTCAGGCGTCTGAGTGGAGAGGGAACGCATGCGGCGACGCGATGTCCTCGGCCTCCTCGCCGGCGCGGCCCTGCCCTGGCCTCGCCCGGCGCGGGCAAGCCAAGCCCTGCTCGACGAATTGGTCGGCTTCGCCGGCCAGATCCTGTTCCTTGCGGTCAAGACCCCGGCCCTTGTCCTTGGCGTCGTCCGCAACGGGCAGACGTCGATCCAGGGATTCGGCCGCCGCGCCAGTGACGCGAACGAGCCTCCTGGCGCCGACACGCTGTTCAGGATCGGTTCAATCACCAAGGCGTTCACCGGCCAGGTACTGGCGAGCCTCTCCGCAGACGGCTTGGTCAGCCTTGCCGATCCCCTGACCAAATACGCGCCGGAGTTCGTCGCGCCGATGTCGGAGGGCGGGCGGCCGATCCGGCTCATCGACCTCGCGACCCATTCGGCCGGGCTGCCGCGCGAAGTCCCGCATGCGCCGGGGCCGCCGGACGATCCTTTCATCAACATCACGCCTGAGGCCTTCACCGCCTGGCTCAAGGCCAATCCGCTCATGTTCACGCCCGGAACCGCGATTTCCTATTCGAACTTCGGCTTCGATCTTTTGGCCGCCGCGCTCGCTCGCGCCGCGCATGAGCCCTATCCCGATCTTCTCGACGCGCGGGTCCTCCGCCCGCTCGAACTCGGCGACACCACCTTCGCCCCGTCCGCCGGCCGGACCGCGCGCCTCATGCGCGGGCATGATTTCGACGGCTCGCCCCTGCCGAATGCGGCGACTGGATCGGTCATCGTCGGGTCCGGCGGCCTCTATTCCAGCGCGCGCGATCTGCTGGCCTGGCTGCGATGGCACCTGGACCGGTTCGAAAACGAGCGCGCCGCCGAACGGCTCATCGACCACGCCGCCTATCTCTGGCGCGACGGGCTCAACGCCGTGTTCGGGATGGACGAATCCGGACACATGGACGCGATGGGGCTCGGTTGGGTCATCATGGCGCCAGAGGGCGACCGCCCGCTGATCCTACAGAAGGCGGGTGGCCTCCAGGGGGTCTTTTCCTATGTCGCTTTCGCCCCGGCGCGCGGGATCGGCGTCTGCGCCGCCGTCAACGCGTTCGACGTCGCCGCCGGTTTGGCGATGGCCAAGACCGCCAACGAGCTCGTCATGGAGCTTGCGCCGCGATAGGCGGTCCCGCCGCCCTCGGGCGGATCACTCCGCCGGGACGCCCGCCTTGCGCATACCGTCCCCGATGCGCTCGCGCTGTGCGAGGTAGGTCGGATTGTCGCTTTCGGAACCGCGATGAAATCGAGCAATCGAAAATTTCGGCGCTAGCGCCAGCCCGGCTTCGACCTCGGCCCGCGCCTCGTCGAGGCGGTCGAGATGCGCAAGCGCGGCGGCGCCGTAGAAATGGTTGAGCGGATAGTTGCGGCTGGCGTCGATCGAGCGGCGAAAGAACGCGACCGCTTCCTCGTCGGCGCCGAGACAGAGCTTGGCGAAGCCTAGATGATGGTTCCAAATGAAGACGACCGCATCGTTCGGCGAGAGCCGGAAAGCTTCGTTGACGTGAGCTTCGGCCTCCTCCGCCCGGCCCATGGTGATTTTCGCCAAGCCGATCCATGCATGCGCCGCGCCCAGGTTCCGGTTGAGCGCCACGGCTCGCTCCAATTCGCCGATCCCGCGCGACGCGCGATTGCCGAGGATCTGAACGAAACCCAACCAGAGATGCGCCCAATAGTTGCGCGGCGCGATTGATATCCCCTTGATCAGTAACGCCTCGGCAGCGGCGAGTCGCTGCGGCCGCTCATCGTTCGCGTAGATTGCACCGATCAGCACGTCGGTTCGCGCCGCCCCAACGAGGGCGTCGACATTGGTCGGATCGAGCGCCACTGCGCGGTCGAAATAGCCGCGCGCGCGTTCGATGTTCTCGATCGTGCCCTTGTTGAACCACTGAACGCCCTGGAAATAGAGATCCATGGAATCGGGGTTGGCCTCGTGCTCGGCGCGCCGGGCTTCGGCGGCGATCAGCTCCGGGCGCACTTGATTGGTGAGCTGAGAAACAATCTCGTCCTGCATGTCGAAGAGATCGGCCATCGGCTTGTCGAATCGGTCCGCCCATAGATGGTTGCCGGTCATAGCGTCAATGAGCTGGACGTTGACTCTCATCCGGCTCCCTCCCCGCTGGATGCTTCCTTCCAGGATATAGCGAACGTTCAAATCGCGGCCGAGTTGCTTGGCGTCGACCGACTTGCCCTTGTAAGTGAAGGCGGTGTTGCGCGCGACGACGAACGCATTGGCGATCCGCGAAAAGTCGGTCGTCAGGCTTTCCGTGACTCCGTCGACAAAATGCTCATGCTCGACTTCGCCGCCAAGGCTGGCGAACGGCAGTACGACGATCGACAGCCGCGGCGGCGTGGATTTTTCGGGCTCCGGGGCGACGGTCGGCGCGGGATCGACGCGCGCGCTCGCGCCGACCTCGAGCGAATAGACCCTGATCGGCTCGGCGATGTTCTTGAGTTCGGTCTGCCCAAGGTCGCTGACCATGAGATCGAGCCGCCCCTTGACCTGCCGGTAGGCGTCCTCCGATAGGCAGATCGCGCCCGGCTTGGCGATGCCTTCGAGCCTGGCGGCGATATTGACGCCGTCGCCCATCAGGTCGCCGTCGCTCTCCTCGACCACGTCGCCCAGATGGATGCCGACGCGGAATTCGATGCGGCGGTCGGGAGGCAGCCCGGCGTTGCGCTCGACCAGGCCTTGTTGCAGCTCGATGGCGCAGCGCACCGCGTCGACGACGCTGCGGAACTCGACAATGCTGCCGTCGCCCGTGCGCTTGACCACGCGGCCGCGATGCACCGAGATCGTCGGATCGATGAGGTCGCTCCTGAGTGTGCGCAGCCGCGCAAGAATCCGATCCTCGTCGGCGCCGGCCAGCCGCGAGAACCCGACAATGTCGCTCACCAGAATAGCCGCGAGCTTGCGCGTCTCGGTCATATGGGTAGGACTCTCCGCTGGTTCCGAGGTCTATATAGGGTGGCCGCGGCGGCGATCCAGGATACATGCCATTGGGCGCCGGCGGTTCTTGTCACCCTTGCGGAAAGCGGGGGTTGAGGCGAGCGCAGGCAAAATTGGCGCAGCGGGCGCCGCCCTGTCGCAAAAGCTCGCGTTCCATGCTCTGATTTGACGCCCCGGCGGACGTGGGCAAAGTTTCCTCCCCAACCCATGCAAAGGGGCCTTCAATGACCGCGACCCGCCTTGTCATTCCCGATCTCGCCGGCAAAGCCGTGCTCATCACCGGCGGCTCGACCGGCATCGGGGCCGCCGTCGCGCGCGGCTTCGCCGGGCAAGGGGTCCGCGTCGCCGTCGGTTACCATTCGAGCGCCGAACAGGCGCACGCGCTCGTGAGCGAGATCAAGGCCGCGGGCGGCGAGGCGCTGGCGGTGAAAGGCGACGTCGCCGACGCGCATGCATGCGCGCAGATCGTCGCTGAAACGACGAGCCGGTTCGGTCGTCTCGACGGTCTAATCAACAATGCCGGCCTGATGCTTGGACGCGTTCACTCGCTCGAGGCTACCGACGAGCACCTCAAAGCGGTGATTGATCTGAATTCAAGCTCGGTCATATGGATGACCCGCGCCGCCGCCCCGTGGCTTGAGCGCCAAGGCGGATTTATCATCAATACGACCTCGATCGCTGCGCGAAACGGCGGCGCCAACGGGGCAATGCTCTACGCCGCCGCCAAGGGCTTCGTTTCGACGATCACCCGGGGTCACGCCAAGGAGCTTATCGGCAAGAAGATCCGCGTCAACGCAGTTTCTCCCGGCGTGATCACGACGCCATTTCATGATCGTTATTCGACGCCGGAGGGGCTCGAGGCAATGCGCAGGACCATTCCCGCCGCACGGCTTGGGACCGCCGAGGAGTGCGTCGGCGCCTATCTGTTCCTCGCCTCCGAGGCTCTTAGCGGATACATTGTCGGGCAGATCATCGAAGTCAACGGCGGACAGTTGATGCCGTGAGGCGCTTTGGGCCCGTTACTGCCGATATTGCTGGATGCGGGTGGTGCGAAGTCCGGCCAAACCGAACTGGTCGATCGAAACTTGCCAGCTCAGGAATTCGTCGACCGTGAGAGTGTAGCGCGAGCACGCCTCTTCCAGCGACAGCAAACCGCCCCGCACCGCGGCGACCACCTCGGCCTTGCGGCGAATGACCCAGCGGCGGGTCGTGGGCGGCGGCAGATCGGCGATCGTCAGCGGGCTGCCGTCAGGACCGATGACATATTTCACTCTCGGCCGCAGCGTTTCACTCATTGCACTCTCACCCGAACGCATGTCACATTTTGGGTGACAATAGGCGAAGCGATTTAAGATTTACCTAAGCGACGCCGGCGGAAAGTTGACGATACATGACCGCGGCCGGACGGGTCTTGCGTAGGCGCTGTCGCCGCGGGTTCGCGGCGCGGGCGACCCGCTCAAACTGCGATGCGGCCAAGGTTCGGCCCTGTTTGCCGTCTAGCAGGACGCCGAAATCGACGACGAAGAATTGGAGCGCCGAAATGCGAGGGGACTTGAAGAGGCTATTGTTTGCCATCGCCGCAGCGACGGCGGTTGCCATCGGCTCGGCGCGGGCGGCCGACTGCGGAGAGAGCGCGGACGGCTTCAACGAATGGCTCGCCTCCTTCAAGGAAGTCGCGATCCGCGACGGCGTTTCCCCTCAAATCGTCGATGCGGCGCTAAACGGCGTCGCCTACAATTCCTCCGTTTCGGCCCATGATCGCGGCCAGGGATTCGGGCAGAACTTCGCCGCCTTCGCCGCCCGGCACGTGACCCCGGGCCGCATCAAGAAGGGCAAGACGATGCTGCTCGCCTATGCCGAGCCGTTCCAAAAGATCGAGCAGCGGTACGGCGTTCCGGCGGAAGTCCTGGTGGCGATCTGGGGGCTCGAGACGGATTTTGGCGTCGACCTCGGCGCGTATCCCACTTTCAGCGCGCTGGCGACGCTCGCCTACGATTGCCGTCGGGCGCAAATCTACCGGGCTGAGCTGGTGGATGCGTTGATGATCGTCCAGCGTGGGCTCTTGCGCCCCGGACAGATGCGCGGCGCCTGGGCCGGCGAGATCGGCCAGACGCAATTCATGCCGTCGGCCTATCTGAAATACGCCGTCAACGTCGAGGGCGGCGGCCGCGGCGACCTGATGGCCAGTCCCGCCGATGCTCTCGCGTCGACCGCCAATTTCCTTCGCGGTCACGGCTGGACGCCCGGCGCTGGCTGGGACGAAGGCCAGTCGAACTTCGCCGCGCTGCTCGAATGGAACTCTGCGCCCGTCTACGCCAAGACGATCGCGGTCTTCGCCGACAAGCTGGCGGAGAAATAGGGGGCGGCGAGTTCGAACCGGAAATCGCGATCAATGGCGGGCACATGCCAGCCATTTCCGAAAATCGATAGCCCGTGCTGTTGCGCCCTTTGGAACAAATTGGACTCGCGGCGCCGCGCGCCACGCTATGGCCGCCGCCGAGGAATTGGGCTATTGGCTTGCCTAATCGGGTCTCAAGCCCAACATGACCCGTTGTCCGCTGTTCGGCCGGCTAAGACTTTAATGCTCGCACCGTCTCTCGCGCCGCCCCCGCGTGCGGCGCTCAACAGTCTGGGCCTGCGCAAGACGCCGGCCGAAACCCGCGTCGTCGTGGCGATGTCAGGCGGGGTCAACTCGTCGGTCACGGCGGCGATGCTCGCCGCCGAAGGCTACGACGTCGTCGGCGTGACGATGCAGCTTTACGATCACGGCGAAGCGACGCATCGCAAGGGGGCTTGTTGCGCGGGTCAGGATATCCACGACGCTCGCGACGTCGCCGCGCGGCTCGGCATTCCGCATTACGTGCTCGACTACGAGGAGCGTTTTCGCCAGAAGGTGATCGAGCCGTTCGCTCGCGCCTACGTCGCCGGCGAGACCCCTGTCCCGTGCGTGGCCTGCAACCAGCATATGAAGTTCGCCGACCTTTTCGCAGCGGCGAACGATCTCGGCGCCGATTTGTTGGCCACCGGCCACTATGTGGTCAGTCGCGGCGACGAGCGCGGAGACAGAGCGCTCCATCGAGCCGCCGATTCAGATCGCGACCAGAGCTATTTCCTGTTCGCAACCACCCGCGGGCAGCTCGCGCGTCTCCGGTTTCCTCTGGGGACGATGCCAAAAACGCAGGTCCGCGATCTGGCGCGCAAATTCGGCCTGGCGATCGCCGAGAAGGCCGACAGTCAGGACATTTGCTTCGTGCCGTCGGGCCATTACACCGACATGATCGAGCGGCTGATGCCGGGCGCATCGCTTCCCGGCGAGATCGTTCATGTCAATGGCCGCGTGCTCGGAAGGCACAATGGCGTGGTTCATTACACTGTTGGCCAGCGGCGCGGCATTGGCGTCGCCGCCGCCGAGGCGCTCTATGTGGTCGCCCTCGACGCAGGCAATGCGCGCGTCGTCGTAGGTCCCCGCTCCTTGCTCGCGGTGGCGCGTCTTCGTTTGCGCGACGTCAATTGGATCGGCGAGGGCGAAATCGCCGATTTGCCCGGCGAAGGATTGCTCATCGCGGCCCGGGTGCGGTCGACGCGTCCTCCCGCGCTCGCCACGCTCAGCCGCACCGGAGAGATCGAGTTTGTCCAACCGGAAAACGGCGTCTCGCCGGGCCAGGCGTGCGTTTTCTATGACTCTGTCGATCCGCACGCGCGGGTGCTCGGGGGCGGATTCATCGCCGCTGCCTGACGCCTGGGGAGACCGCAATGGCGGCTTTCGATGATGAATCCCAATTCGGCCAAAAGCCAAAGGCGCTGCTCGCACACGAGGTGGGGCAAAACCTCGACAGTCTGTCGGCGCCCGAGCTCATGGATCGCATCAACCTTCTGCGGGCCGAGATCGAGCGGCTCGAGCAGGCGATCCAGGCGCGTCAGGCGACCCGCGCGGCCGCCGACTCGGCATTCAAGATTTGACCTGCGAGGGGCGGCGCTATTCTGATTCAGCCTCCGATGATCGCGTCTTGAAAACTACCTCCCCCGGACGGCTTCTTGTTGTCCATTTGCCATAACCCGCAATTCCACGTTAACCTTGCTCAATAGTAAATGCGCGGAGCTCCCGTGCGGGCGTTATTGTTGCTTGCGTCCTCAGATTTCGCAGCGGCGATTCTTAGCCGTCGCCTCGGATCGGTGAGATTGGGAGTAAGAGCGTATGGGTCGTCACTTCGAAGGGCCGAAGCGCAATTTCGCCGCTGCCGCGCCCCGGCAAAGCGCCATCCCTTTTATCCACCGCCTCGCCGTCTCTGGCGCATTCAAGGATTTGTTTCGAGAGGGGATGACGCTGGTCGAGGAGGCTGCTTCCTATCTTGACGGTCCGGGCCGAGCGGAATCGCGCGCCCTTTCCCGCCCGGCGGCGCTTGCTTATTCGACAGAAAGCATGCGTTTGACCACCCGTCTCATGCAGGTCGCCTCCTGGCTCTTGCTCCAGCGCGCGGTCAACGAAGGCGAATTGACCTCGGCCCAGGCCCAGGCCGAGCGTGTCCGAGTCAAGCTTTCCCGCCAGGAGTATGGCTGCGCGCCTGAGGTCTTCGAACAATTGCCGCCGACCCTGCGCAGCCTAAGCAGGCGGTCGCTCCGCATTCAGGAGCGCGTCATCCATCTCGATCAAGGGCTGGTCGTCGCCCTTTCGCCCGAGCCGGTGATCGCGCGGTCGGAAGTCGCCTCTCAGGTCGAGCGGCTTCGCGCGGCGTTTTCGATCTGACGGTCCGATAGAATTCTCGCGCCGACCTTGCGCCCGGTTCGCCCAAGGGCTGGTCTTGACCCCCAATTTGGCCGTATTGGTCGGCGACACGCTGCTCGTGCGATCAGAATTCTGCGCTCATGCTCTTGACGACTCCAAACTCCTCCGGATGCTCGCTCTATCTCATCACTCCTGTCCTGTCGGCCGCTGACGCTGACGCCTTCGCCCGTGTTTTTGCCGAGGTTCTCGACGCGGCGGTGATCGCTTGCGCGCTCGTCCGGCTCGCGCCAACCTCGAAAGCCGCCGCGAAGGCCATCACAGCGCCGCTGCTGCGGGCCGCCGTGGCGGCCGACTGCGCGCTCCTGATTGAGGACGATCCCCTGTTGGCTGCTCGACTTGGAGTCGATGGGGTTCATGTTGTTGGCGCCGGCACGGATCTGGTCGCGGCGATTGAGGCCATGAAGCCCGAACGGATCGTCGGCGCGGGGTATTTGCATTCGCGCGATGCGGCGATGACCGCAGGCGAAATGGGGGCGGATTACGTGATGTTCGGGGAGCCGCGCGCCGGCGCGGCGGCTGTGGGTCCGCGGTTGCTGGTCGAACGCGTGGGCTGGTGGGCGGAAATCTTCGAAACGCCGTGCGTCGCTTACGCCGAGACAATCGCGGCGGTGGGCGCGCTGGCTCACGCCGGCGCCGATTTCGTTGCGCTCGGCGAGGCGATCTGGAGACGTCCTTCGCCGGCTGAGGCCGCGTGGGAGGCTCAGGCCCTGCTCGCGGGCGCGAACATCCCATGAGGCGATTCGCGCTCGCCGCGGCGTTGGCGCTCAGTTCGGCCGGCGTCGTCTTCGCCCAAACAGGGGCGTCAAACGTCGCGTCGCCGTTGGCGAACTTTGCCGGTCTTGGGCGCCCGTCAATGCCGCCCGCCCTCCCGCCGCGGGCGGACGGAGTGGCGCCGGATTTGGCCTTCGGCGCCTATCAGCGCGGCAATTTTCTCTATGCTCTGCTCGAGGCGGAACGGCGTCTCGACACCAATCCCAAAGATGCGGCCGCGATGACGCTGATTGGCGAAATCTACCATGACGGCGCGGCCGTCGTCGGCGACGATCGCGAGGCTTCCCGCTGGTACGGCCTCGCCAGCAATCTTGGCGATCCTCAAGCCGCCTACGAACTCGGCGTGCTGCTGCTTCAGGGCGCCAAAGGCGTGGCGAAGGATCCGGCGGCCGCGAGGGCGCAGTTCGAGCTGGCGGCGGCCAAGAACCATCCGAGCGCGCTCTATAACCTCGGGATCATGGAACTCAACGGCGCGGACGGAAAGACGCCGAACTATGCCAAAGCAGCCCAGTATTTCCTTCGCGCGGCGAACGCCGGCGACGACAACGCAGCCTATTCCTATGGCGTGATGCTGCGCGAGGGCAAAGGCGTCCCGCAGGACATTGTCGAGGCCGCGCACTGGCTCAAGCGCGCGGCTGATGGCGGCATCATCGCCGGTCAGGTCGAGTACGCCATCATGCTGTTCAACGGTGAAGGCGCAATGAAAAATGAGGACGCGGCGGCCAAGATCCTTCTGGTCGCCGCCGCCCGTGGCAATCCCATCGCTCAGAACCGCATAGCTCATCTCTATGTGAGCGGGCGGGCGTTGCCGCACGACCTCGCCAAGGCCGCCGCGTGGAATAGCTTCGCCAAAGCGGCGGGACTCCAAGATCAGGATCTCGACGTCGCCACGGCCGATTTGACCCTCGACGAGCGCCGGCGCTTCACCAAGATGGTCCACGAGCTCGGAGGCTTTTGAGCCCGGACGCGCCGCCGCTGGTCCGGTCATTGGACCTTCTCCACCCGCCGCCCTTTTTCTCGCGCATCTTTGCGTTAGAAGAGGGCTGACAGCCGGCCTGGACCGATCAAGGAGGCGATACGCGCATGACGACAGAACTCAACGCACGCGTCGGCGAAGTGACCGAACGCATCGCCGCGCGCAGCGGCCCGTCGCGCAAGGCTTACCTCGCCCGGATCGACGCCGCGGTCGCAAACAGGCCCGCCCGCAAACGGCTCGGCTGCGCCAATTTCGCCCATGGCTTCGCCGCCTGCGGGGCGGGCGACAAGGAAGCGTTGCGCGAGGGGACGGGCCCCAATCTCGCGATCGTCACCGCCTATAATGACATGCTTTCGGCTCACCAACCCTATGCGCGCTTTCCCGATCTCATCAAGGAAGCGGCGCGCGCCGCGGGGGGGACGGCGCAGGTCGCCGGCGGCGTTCCGGCGATGTGCGACGGAGTCACCCAGGGCGAGAAAGGCATGGAGCTTTCCCTGTTCTCGCGCGACGTCATTGCGCTCTCGACCGCGGTCGCCCTCTCGCACGATATGTTCGACGCTGCTGTCTATCTCGGCATCTGCGACAAGATCGTTCCGGGCCTCTTGATCGGCGCCCTGTCATTCGGCCATTTGCCGGCGGTTTTCCTACCTGCGGGACCGATGCCCTCGGGCCTCGGCAACGACGAGAAGTCGAAAGTCCGCCAGCTCTTCGCCGAAGGCAAGGCGACCCGCGACGACCTGCTCAAGGCGGAGGCCGAGGCCTATCACGCGCCCGGCACCTGCACCTTCTACGGCACGGCCAACACCAACCAGATGCTGATGGAAATCATGGGACTGCATCTGCCGGGCGCGTCTTTCGTCAATCCCAATACGCCGCTGCGCGACGCGCTCACCATGCTCGGCGTCAAGCGGGCGCTGGAAATCACCGCGCTCGGCAATCAGTTCACGCCGATCGGGCGCGTCATCGACGAACGCGCAATCGTCAACGGCGTTGTCGGCCTCAACGCGACCGGCGGCTCGACCAATCTCACCATTCACCTGGTGGCGATGGCCGCCGCGGCGGGCATCGCGCTGAGATGGGAGGATTTCGCCGATCTCGCGGAAGTGACGCCGCTCCTGACGCGGATCTATCCGAATGGGAAGGCCGACGTGAACCACTTCCATGCGGCTGGCGGCATGGGCCTCCTGATTCGCGAACTTCTCGCTGCCGGCCTCCTGCACGGCGACGCGCAGACTGTGTGGGGCGACCTCGATGATTACGGGGTCGAGCCGCACCTCGACGCCGAAGGCGCTGTCGCTTGGACGCCGGCGCCCGCCGAATCCGGCGACCGCGGCGTGTTGCGCGGAGCGGAAGACCCGTTCCAGCCGACCGGCGGTTTGCGCGTGCTGGAAGGTCCGCTGGGAAGGGCGGTCATCAAGACCTCCGCCGTCGCGTCCGAGCGGCACACGATCGAGGCGCCGGCTCGGGTGTTCCACAGCCAGGAGGAACTGCACGCGGCCTTCCGCGCCGGCGAGCTCAACCGCGATTTTGTCGCCGTGGTGCGCTTCCAGGGACCCAAGGCGATCGGCATGCCGGAGTTGCACAAGCTGATGCCCCCGCTCGGCGTGCTGCAAGACCGCGGCCATCGGGTGGCGCTGGTCACCGACGGGCGCCTCTCGGGCGCTTCGGGCAAGGTGCCGTCGGCGATCCATGTGACGCCGGAGGCGGCGGCGGGCGGCGCAATCGGCAAGATCCGGAACGGCGACGTCATCCGCCTGGACGCGCCGGCAGGGCGGCTCGAGGTCATGGTCGCCGACGACGTCTGGGCGAAGAGGCCGCATGCCGAAGCTAATCTCGCCACTTCCCATGTCGGCGTGGGACGCGAATTGTTCGCCGTCTTCCGCGGCGCCGTCGGTTCAGCGGACGAGGGAGCGGCGATTTTTCCGGCGATCTGACGCTGGGAAAGTTGAGATTTCCTTCATCTTTGGCGAGCGAAATGAATCCTGGTCTCCGGTCTCCGGACGAGAGCGAGGGTTCTCATGTCGCCGCGCCTTTGGCTTGCCGTCGCATTCGTTCTCGCCTTCGGCGCTTCGCCCGCGCGGGCCGAGACGGACCTGATCGTTACGCTCGACCAGGCCAAAATCGCCAGGCTGCCCGCGGGAGCCGCGACCCTCATCATCGGCAACCCGATGATCGCGGACGTAACGATGCTCAAGAACAACAATTCGATGGTGATCACCGGCAAGGGCTTCGGGCAGACGAACCTGATCGCCATCGACGCCGCTGGCTCGATCATCGAGGAAAAGCAGGTCCGCGTCTTGCCGGCGAAGACCTTGCTGGTGCTGCAGAACGGGACGTCCCGGGTCTCTTACGCCTGCAATCCCGAATGCATGCCGACGGTGCAGCTTGGCGACGACGACAAGAGCTTCAAGGACGCGGGCGAGCAGATCTCGAGCCGCAACGGTTACGCCGTCGGCGGCGCGGCCGCAGCGAAGTAGCGGACCAACCGACCCGCACGGCTTCTCCATCTCAGGCAAGGCGATAGCGCGTCTCGCCGCCGTTCGCTGTCCCGGCGATGATAAGCCCGCGCTCGCCGAGATCTTCGAGATGAGCCAGCGTCGATAAGCCCGCGGCGCGGGTCAACGACCGGTCGATGCCTGCATACACTCTGGCGACGAGAGCAGGAATCGACTGCGGGCCATCGCCAAGCGCGGTCAGGATTGAGGCTTCCCGTTGGCGCCGGTGGTGGATCAGAGCGCGCAGATAGCGCTGCGGTTCGGCGACCGGGCCGCCGTGCCCCGGCCAGTAGATCGTTTCGGCGCGTCCGCGCAACTTTTCGAGCGAGGCCATATAGGCGCGCATCGAGCCGTCCGGCGGCGCGACGACCGAGGTCGACCACGCCATCACATGATCGCCGGAGAACAGCGCGCCCTCGCCGACGAGCGCGAAGCACAAGTGGTTGGAGCAATGGCCCGGCGTGGCCAGCGCTTCGATCGAGAAGCCGTGGCCTTGCAGCCGCTCGCCGTCGGCGAGCACCGCATCGGGCGAATAGTCGCGGTCATGCGCGGAGTCGAATCCGGCCGTCCCATCGCCGCGGGGCGCGAATGGCGCGGCGCCGATCACCCGCGCGCCCGTCGCCGCGGCGAGCCTCTTCGCGCCGGGGCTGTGGTCGCGATGGGTATGGGTGATGAGGATTGTCTCGACCTTCTCGCCCTCGACCGCGTCCATGAGGGCGGAGAGATGCGAATCGTCCTCCGGGCCTGGGTCGACGATCGCGACTGTCCCTTCGCCGACGATATAGCTGCAGGTGCCGTTGAAGGTGAAGGGCGAGGCGTTCGGCGCGACGAGACGGCGGACCGTTGGTGAAAGCCTGGTCAGAGCGCGCGGCGGCGGCTCGCGCGCGGCGGCGAATAGGTCTCCTTCGCTGTCGTCGTTGGCCATCGCGTCATCCTTCCGCCGTCCGGCCGCCAGGGCCGCACGTCACCTTGTCATGATAGCCGGGCGCGAGATAAGAGGCGAAGCCAACCGCTCCTCCGAGGCACGGCATGGCCTCCGCGCTCCATACGCTCCGCGGCGCAGGGCGGCTCGCGAGACTTGACGGGAGACCTATGAATGGCGGCGGACCCCGATCGCCAAGGGCCGCCTTCTCGCGAGGCCTTCGCCCGCTTCGTCGTCCTCGCGACGCGCTGGAGCGACAACGACGCCTATGGCCATCTCAACAACGTCGTCTACTACGCCCTGTTCGATTCGGCGGTGAACGCGATGCTGATTGAGGCAGGACTGCTTGATCCGGCCGCGAGCCCGGTGATCGGGCTCGTCGTCGAGAGCAACTGCCAATTCTACGCCAGCCTCACCTATCCGGAAGCCGCGGAAGTCGGCGTCGCTGTCGAGCATCTCGGCCGCTCGTCGGTGCGCTATCACCTCGCGGTGTTCAAAGCCGGCGGCGCGACCGCGGCGGCGGCCGGACGATACACCCACGTTTATGTCGAGCGGGCGACGAACCGCCCGGTTCCGATCCCCGACGGGCATCGGCGGCTGATGGAAAGGCTGAAGGCGCCGCATCGCGGCTCCATCTGACGTAAGGCCCGGTCTATCTTACGGATTTGCTTTGCTGAAATTAGGCCCAAGCCCCTGCAAGCGTGTTCCAAAGACCTGGGCAAGCTTTTCCAAATCGGCGGGAAGGAAAATCCAAGCGGACGGAAGCATAATCCAATAGATTTCCTAGCAATTTCAACTGCTTACGCCGAAGGATGGGCGACGCTCCCTCGACCGCGTCTTCACCGCGCGCACCCGAGCGGACGGCGCATTCTGTCTACCACGACTTCTGATTTTTGCAAAGCGGTTGTCGAACAATCAGCCAGACGCCCTGGCGACGCTCCCGTCCTCTCAGCGGTTCCGAACGGCGATCATGGCGTCGCGCAGCACGTTGACCTCGTCGCGCGCTTCCTGCTGGCGCCAGACCATGACGTCCCGGATCGACAGCATGCCGACGAGCTTCGCCCCATCCATGACCGGCAAATGGCGGACGCGTTGCTTGTTCATCACCTTCTCCGCCTCGACCATCGGCGTCTCGCCCGTGCAGGTCTTGACCTCGCGCGTCATCAGATCGCGGACGTGCATGTCGGCGAGCCTCGCTCCGTCCTTGGCGAAGGCGCGCACCACATCGCGCTCGGAAATGATCCCGACCAGCGCTCCCTTGGCGTCGCAGACCGGAAAGGCGCCGATGTTGAGCGCGCTCAACCGGGTGCAGATCGATGCGATCGATTCTTCGGGGATGCAAGTCGCGAGCCTCTGCCGGTTCGATTCCAGTACGTCCGACACTCTCATGAAAGGTCTCCCTTCTCCCGTCCCGATCCCTTCGTGGCCAGCCTTGGCGACCTTGCCGGTCGAGTTGGTCTTAAGCATGACCGGGCGTCCGAGTTTCCGGCTTCGGTCACACGCTCTTGATCGCCGCGGCGGTTTGAGGCATAGAGCGCGTTCATTTTTATCCGCCGCGGGCCGATCCCTACGCGGGAAGAACCCCTGGTGATGTCGTGAAAGTCCGTAATTCGCTGAAATCGTTGCGCAACCGCCATCGCGACAACCGCCTCGTGCGTCGCAAGGGCCGCGTCTACATCATCAACAAGACGCAGAAGCGCTTCAAGGCGCGGCAGGGATAGGAACCCGCCGCCGGCGCGCCGATCCGCTTTGACGGGCGCCGTCCCGCGCAGTAAACTTGGCGGATGCGGCTTCGCACGCAATTCCTTTTCGTCAGCCTAGCAATTGCGGCCCCCCTGGCCGGGGCGCAGGCGTTCGCGGACGACGCGCCGGCCGCGCCTCAGGTCAGGCCTGGGGACCTGGCCAAGCCTGAAGACCAGGCGCCGCAGGCCAAACCGGACGAGCCGCCGCCGCAAACTCCGGCCGAAGCGCGCGCCGATCTCTATGCGCGCCTCGCCGCCGCCAAGGATGCGGACGAGACGGCCGGGATTATCACCCTGCTGCTGCGCGCCTACGCCGAATCGGGTTCGGACACCGGCGACCTCCTGTTGCGGCGGGCGCGGCAGGCGATCGGCGCGGAGGAATATCCCGACGCGCTCAAGATCCTCGATGCGACGATCGCGCTCCTGCCCGACTGGGCGGAGGGCTGGAACGCCCGCGCGACCGCGCGCTACCTCGACGACGACTATGACGGCTCGATGGCCGACATTGCGCAAACGCTCAAGCGCGAGCCGAGGCACCTGGGCGCGCTGATGGGCATGGGAACAATCCTGGAAGCGCGCGGCAAGACCGAAGACGCGCTCAAGGTCTACGAGCGCGCTCTGGCGATCGCGCCGCACTGGCGCAACGCCAGGGAGGCGGCCGACCGGCTCAAGGCGAGCCTGGCGGGAAACGAGCTTTAACAGCTTGGCGCCCGAGCTCCCTCCGCGCGCGCTTGCGGCGAGTGCGGCGACGCGATAGTGTTGTCTTAGACAACACTCGGGGCCGCCGATGACGCTGACCGACGAGGTGCGCGGCTTCAACCGGTTCTACACCCGCGAGATCGGGCTTTTGAACCGCCGCCTGCCGGCGACCGATCTGTCGCTGCCGGAGGCGCGCGTTCTGTATGAACTGGCCCACCCGCCCGAGGGCGGCCGGACGGCGGCGGAGATCGGCCGCGCGCTTAAGATGGACAAGGCGCACCTGAGCCGCATCGTCGCGCGTTTCCGCGCCCGCGGGCTGGCGCGAAGCGCCGTCAGCCGCGACCACGGCAAGCACAGAATGCTCTCGCTGACGGAAGCTGGCCGAACAAGCCTTCGCCGCGGCCGAAGCCGCCGCCCGGGCTCAGGTCGACGCCCTTTTGCCGATCGGCGAGGGCGCGCGCGAGCGTCTCGCCGAGGCCATGCGCGACATGCGCGCGGCGCTGAACGACCGCGAGGCCGCGCGGGGGGAATTGAGCTTACGGGGCCTTCGGCCGGGCGACGCCGGTTGGATCATCCATCGCCAGACGGTCCTCTACCATCGGGAATACGGCTGGGACTGGACCTATGAAGGGCTCGCGAGCCGCATCCTCGGCGCATTCGTCGCCGAATTCGATCCCTCGCGCGAGGACGGCTGGGTCGCCGAGCGCGGCGGCGCGATCGTCGGCTCGATCTTCCTGATGAAGAGCGACGATCCCGCGGTCGCCAAGCTCCGGCTGCTCTATGTCGAGCCGAGCGCGCGCGGGGCCGGCGTCGGCCACGCCCTGGTCGCGACTTGCGTAGAGAGAGCGCGCCAGTTCGGCTATCGCGAGCTTACGCTTTGGACCAACGATGTGCTGGTGGCGGCGCGCAGCATTTATCAGGCGATGGGTTTCCGTCTCGTTAGCGAGGCCCCGCACCGCTCGTTCGGCCATGACCTCGTCGGGCAGACCTGGACGCTCGAACTTATTTAGGCGCACTCCACGGCGCGGCGGGGCGCTTCGCGAAAGCATCGCGCCCGTTCGGGCTTGTCAGAAGCCCGAACTTGAGGCACGCTTTCCGCTGGCGTCGCGGTCATCGCGGAATGTCGGTCAAACGGCCAATCCGGCTCGTGCGATCCGGCGGCAATCCGGAGATTGCTCAATGTCGGCATCGAAGCATTTCGCCGCGCTCGTCGTCTTGCTAGTGAGCGCGTCTTTGCCGGTTCAGGCGCAAGAGCAAAAAACCAACGACGCGCAGGATCGCCAAGACCACTATGTGCCGCGCCTGAACACCTTGATGATGGTGACCCAACTCGGGCATTTCAAATTGTGGTACGCGGGCGCGGTACAAAACTGGCCGCTGGCCAACTATGAGTTGGCGCAGATCCGAGCCAATATCGTTGATGCGAGGAAGCTTCATCCGGATAATACCAAATCAGATATGTCCATGATGTCGGCGCCGGCCGATGACCTCGACGACGCCATCAAGGCGAAGGACAGCGCCAAATTCGCCAAGGCTTTTTCGAAGCTGACAGCCGCGTGCAATTCCTGTCATGAGGCGACCGGCGTCGGCTTCATCAAGATAAGAGACCCGCGATTGTCGCCGATCGAGACCTCGCCATTCAGCGATAAGTCGTTTTCGGGCCAATGACGCGACGCCGCCGTCATTGCGAGCCTAAGCGAAGCAATCCAGGGAACGCGAATGCCGTACTGGATTGCTTCGTCGCTGCGCTACTCGCAATGACGCCGCCGGTTTGATTTCATCCAGTTCTAGCCTTGAAGTCCGAACAGCCGCCCGTGAGCGGGCAGCGGATCGCCGACATTGGCGAGGCGAAGGCAGTGCCAGGCCATCGCGTGGTTGCTGGAGGTGACCGGAAGCCCGGCCAGACGCTCGAGCGCCGCCGCCCTCTCGGCGACGCGCAGGCTGGTGCAGGAGACGAAGATCGCCTCAACGCCGGGCGCGGCGGCGAGGCGGACGATCGCCGCTTCGATCGAGGCGACGGAAATGCGCGCCGCGTCGCGGTCGTCGCGGCGGTCGAAGGTGGCGGCGGCGGCGACTTCGATTCCGCGGGCGCGGAAACTGGCGATCAGCGAGGCGTTGATCTCGGGCGCGTAAGGAGTGAGGAGCCCGATCGACCTTGCGCCGAGGGCGCGGAAGGCGGCGAGCGCGGCGGTGACCGGGGTCGTGCAGGCGATATTCGGGCGCACTTTCCGGATTTCGGCGAACACCGCCTCTTCGCCGAGCGTCATGGTCGCCGACGTGCAGCCGAACGCGACCACGTCGAGCTTGAGGCCAGGCAGGATGAGCGCGACGCTCGGCGCGATCCTCGGCCCAATGGCGCGTAGCGTGTCGGGCCGGATCTCGGCGTCGTTGAAGACGCGCGACTCGTAGAACGCGACGCCCGGCAGATCGATGAGGGCGCGGAACTCATGCTCCATCGTCTGATCGGTCGCCAGCACCACAAGGCCGATGGCCGCCCGCGAAGCGAGACCGCCGTCGAGCTCCGAGGGGAGAACGCCGAGATCGATCGTCGTTGCGGCGCGGGCTTCAAGGTCGAGAGACATGGCTAGCCTCGTTCGCGTGGACCGAAACTCTCGACGCCGCCCATACGCAAGCGGATCGGGCGAAAACGGTATCAGGCGGCCATCAGGCCGTCCATGGGGATGGCCGGCGCGCGAGCGCCGATGAGGTCGGCGACAATGCGCGCCGAGCCGTGCGACATGGTCCAGCCGATGTGGCCGTGCCCGCAATTGAGGAACAGATTCTCAAAGCGCCGCCGGCCGAAGAGCGGAAGATTGGTCGGCGTCATCGGCCTCAAGCCCGCCCACATTTCCGCCCGATCGTATTCGGCGCCGTCGGGAAAGAGATCCTGCGTCACCCGCTTCATGAAGGCGAAGTCGGACGGCTTGTGGCTCGTATCGTAGCCGGCGAACTCGGCGGTCGCGGTGACGCGCAGCCGGTCGCCGAAACGCGAAATGGCGACGAGGTTGTGCTCGTCGAGACAGGCGATGGTTGGCGGCGACCTCGACGCGCCGATGGGAATGGTCAGGGAATAGCCCTTGATCGGATAGATCGGCAGGCGAATCCCCAGGCGGCGGGCGAGAATGGGACTCTCGGCGCCGAGGGCCAGCACGAAGGCGTCGCCGGCGAACGGCCCGCGATCGGTCATGGCTTGCGTCACCCTGTCGCCGTCGGTCTTGAAGCCGCCGACTGTGGCGCCGGTGACGACCGAGCCGCCGCGCTCGACGATCCTGGCGGCGAGCGCGCGGGTGAATTTGGCGCAGTCCCCGGTCTCGTCGGTCGGGCAAAGGATGGCGCCGGCGATCTTGTCCTGGGCGTGGGCCAGGCCAGGCTCGAGTCCGACTGTCTGGTCGCGGGTGAGCACTTTGATCGCTTGCCCGTCCAATTCGAGCAGCTTCATGTGCTCGACGCCGTCGTCGAGCGCTTTCTGGCTGCGGTAGAAATAGAGAATGCCGCGGGTGTTGCGGTCGTAGTCGATCTTCTCCTCCGCGACGACGCGGCCGAGCACGGTCTGGGAATAGACGGCGAGCCGGTGCTTGAGCAGGGTGTTCCGGCGCGCCTTGGCGGGGGTGCATTCCTTGAGGAAGCCCCAGGTCCAGGCGTAGAGCCGCGGATCGGCCGAGAGCCGGAAGCGCAGCGCCTGGTCTTTGAGCGCGAGCGACTTCGCCAGCACGATCGGCGCGCGCGGCGACGACCAGACGAAGGAATGTCCGGGCGCGATCATGCCGGCGTTGCCCCAGCTCGCGCCGGCGGCCACCTCCGGGTTGCGTTCGACGACCACGACCTCGTGGCCGTCCCGCTGCAGCTGATAGGCGGTCGTGACGCCGACCACGCCGCCGCCGAGCACCACTATGCGCATGGGCCTCACCCAACCACGGCGGGCGGAATTACGCAAAGCCCAGAGGTCCAGGAACTCCCGTCGGGAGACGGGTTCAAACGGATCCCCGTCTGACGATCGGGCACTCGACCTTGATCTGCCGCGGCCGGCTCATCGAGCCGGAGGCGGCGTCGAGCAAGATTTCGGCGGCGATCGAGCCCATCTCGAAATGGGGCAGAAGGACCGTCGACAGCGGCGGATGCAGGTGCTGGGCGATCTCGCGGTCGTCGTAGCCCATGACCGCGACATCATCCGGAATCCGAAGACCGAGTTCGTGCAGCGCCTCGTAGCAGCCGACCGCCATCAGGTCGTTGGCGCAAAAAATCGCGGTCGGCGGGTTCCCGAGGTTCATGAGCTCGCGCGCGGCCTCGTAGCCCGAGATCGGCTGCCAATTGCCCTCGCGCACGAGGTCCGCATCGAACGGCAGATCGGCGGTCGCGAGCGCCTGGCGATAGCCGCGCAGGCGATGACGCGACGCCTCCATGCTGGCCTCACCGTTCACATAGCCGATGCGGCGATGGCCGGCGCGAATGAGAACGTCAGTCGCGGCATGGCCCCCGGCCACTTCGCCCGGCACGACCGAGGGCAGCGCGCCGTTGGCGGCGTGGCAGTTCAAGAGCACCGTCGGCGTCCGCGACAGCGCCGCCGGCGCGTCGACGAGACGGGTGTTGATGGTCGCATAGATGAGGCCGACCAGCGGCTGGGCGACGAGTTGCGCGAGCGCCGCGCTTTCCATATCGGCGTCGCCGCGGGTCGCCATGATCATGACCGTCAGCCCGCGCTCCCATGCTTTCTCGCGCACGCCGTCAAGGCCGATGGCGGTCCACGGATCGGTCGAGATCTCGTCGCAGATGAAGCCGATCGAAGCCGCCGCCGCGGAACCCGGCGCGAAGCCGCGCCGCACCTGGTGATAGCCGAGTCTTGGCGGCAGCCTTCACCACCCGCTCGCGAGTCTCCGGCGACAGGCGCGCGCCATCGGCGTGGTTGAGGACCAGCGAAACCGTGGTCTGGGAGACGCGCGCTTCGTTGGCGACGTCGATCATCGTCGGCCGGCGGGCCGGCGCGGTGCGTGGCGCGCGCCTTCGCGCCGCATCGCGCGGGCGTTGCCCGTCATGCGCGCTCTCGTCCTCCCGCATCCTCGCCCTCGGTGTTTGCTGCGAATAATATTAACTCAGCAAATAGTTGACATTAAATCATAAATTGCAGCGATGGCAACGCCCATTGACATTCTTTAGCGCTTTATTATCATCGCCTCAAGCCGGGGTTCAAGCCTGCATGAGCGGCGCGCCGCAATGGCGCCGCGAAACGGTCCTCGCCCCGACACACAAACGGTCTGGAAGCCGTCGAGACGCGCTTGAGCCAAGAGCGCGGTCTTCATCAGGAGGAAACTGAAATGCTTATTGATCGCCGACATTTGCTGATCGGAACCGCCGGCGGGCTCGCCGGGCTCACCATCATTCCCGCCTTCGGCCAGGTGCCGCCGCTGAAGAAAAAGGACGCCTACAAGGTCGGCTTCGCCCAGACCGAGAGCAACAACCCGTGGCGCCTGGCGCAGACCGCCAGCATGAAGGCGGAAGCCGCCAAGCGCGGCGCCCAGCTCGTCTATACCGACGCCGCGGGTTCGGCGGCCAAGCAGGTCGCCGACGTCAACAGCATGATCGCCCAGGGCGTCGACTTCATCTTCCTGCCGCCGCGCGAGGAGAAGCCGCTGATCCCGGCGGTGATGAACGCCAAGAAGGCCGGCATTCCGGTGCTTCTGATCGACCGCAACGTCGATCCCTCGCTCGCCAAGCCCGGCGTCGATTTCCTCGCCTTCATCGGCTCGAATTTCGTCCAGGAGGGTCAGCGGGTCGGGGACTGGACGATCAAGCAAACCGGCGGCAAGGGCAAGATCATCGAGCTCGAAGGCTCGGTCGGCGCGTCGCCGGCCAACGACCGCAAGAAGGGCTTCGACGACACGATCAAGGCCAAGGCGCCCGACATGGTGATTCTCGCCAGCCAGTCCGGCGATTTCGCCCGCGACAAGGGCCGGCAGGTGGCCGAGACGCTCCTGCAGGCGCATCCCGACGCCACCATCGTCTATGCGCATAACGATGAGATGGCGCTCGGCGCGATCGCCGCCATCGAGGCCGCCGGCAAGGTTCCGGGAAAGGACATCCTCGTGGTCTCGATCGACGGCGAGAAGGACGCCATCCAGGCGATCGTGGACGGCAAGCTCGGCTGCTCGTGCGAGTGCAATCCCCGCTTCGGGCCGGCGGCGTTCGACATCATGATGAACTACGCCAACGGCGACAAGATCGCGCCGATGATCATCAACCCCGACAACTTCTACGACGCCAGCAACGCCAAGGAGGCGCTGCCGAACGCTTACTGAAGTTCCGGGGTTCTTGAAAAAATCGTCTTGACGTGAGGCCGCCCTCCCGCTTGGCTAACCGCCGGCGGGAGGGCGCATTTCAGGCCATCCCCGCGCGTCCGCGACCGAAAGGGTGAGATGGCCGACCCGCTCCTCGTCATGCGCGATGTCGACAAGCGCTTCCAGGGCGTGCATGCGCTGGCGGCCGCGTCGCTCGAGGTCGAGGCGGCCGAGATCATGGCGCTGATCGGACAGAACGGCGCTGGCAAGTCGACGCTGATCAAGGTCCTGACCGGCGCCCATCGGCGAGACTCAGGCTCGATCTCATTCGCCGGCCGGCCGATCGATTTCGCCTCGCCGCAGGCGGCCCAGCAGGGCGGCGTCAGCACCATCTATCAGGAAATCAACCTCGTGCCGTTCCGCTCGGTGGCCGAGAACATTTTTCTCGGCCGCGAGCATCGCCGCTATGGCCTCCTCGACTGGCGACGCATGAACGAAGAGGCGGCTGAGCTTCTGAGGCGCTTCGCGGTCGAGATCGACGTGCGCAGGCCGCTGATGGAATTCTCGACCGCGATCCAGCAGATGGTCGCGATCGCCCGCGCGGTTTCGTTCAAGGCTCAGCTTGTCATCATGGACGAGCCGACCTCTTCGCTCGACGAGCGCGAGGTCGCGGTCTTGTTCGATGTCATGCGCCGCCTCCGTTCCGAGGGCGTGGCGGTGATCTTCATCAGCCATCGACTCGACGAGCTCTTCCAGGTGTGCGACCGGGTTACGGTGATGCGCGACGGGCGGACGGTGTCGACGAACCGCATGGCGGATATGGACAAGCTCCATCTCATTTCGGCGATGCTGGGGCGCGACCTTGAAACGGTGCGCGCCCGATCAACCGGATTCACCGCCCCAAAGTCGGCTCCCGGCAACGTCATCCTGGCCGCCGAAGGGCTGCGGATTGGACGCAAGGTCCGGGACGCCCGGGTCGAGGTGCGCGAGCATCAGATCGTCGGCCTCGCCGGGCTGCTCGGGTCGGGCCGCACCGAGGTGGCGCGCGCGATTTTCGGCGCCGACCCGCCCGACGCCGGAACGATCGAACTGGGCGGCAGAGCGGTTTCGCCGCGCGAACCGGCGGAGGCGATCGCGCTCGGCGTCGGCTATTGCAGCGAGGACCGCAAGGAGGACGGGATCGTTCCCGACATGTCGGTGCGCGAGAACATGACGCTTGGCGTCCTGCCGCGGCTCACTCACATGGGAGTCGTCGACGAGGCGCGCCAGCGCGAGATCGTCGAACGGTTCATGGAGCGCCTGGCCATCAAGGCCTCGGGCCCCGAGCAGAAAATTCGCGAGCTTTCCGGCGGCAATCAGCAGAAGGTGCTGCTGGCGCGATGGCTCTGCACCGATCCGAAGCTCCTGATCCTCGACGAGCCGACGCGCGGCATCGATGTCGGCGCCAAGGCCGAGATTCAGGCGCTGATCCGCGAGCTCGCGGACCAGGGCCTCGGGGTCTTGATGATCTCCTCCGAACTCGAAGAAATCATCGAGGGCGCGGACCGTGTGTTCGTTCTGAGCGACGGGCGCACCGTCGCCGATCTGCCGCATGCCGAAGCGAGCGCGAAAGCGATCATTTCGGCGATGGCGCATGAGGGGACGGGCGCCGGTGGGGAAGGCGGCCATGGTTGACGCGCCAGCGATCGGGCGCAAAAGCGCCTCGCTCGACGTCGCCGCCCTGCTCAGGCGCTACGCCGCGCTGGCCGCGCTCGTTGTGCTGCTTGCGTTCAATTTCGCGTTTACGCCGCATTTCGCCAGCTGGCAGACCCTCAACGTGAACCTGACCCAGGTGGCGACGATCGTCATCGTCTCGGTCGGCATGACGCTGGTGATCGCGACCGGCGGCATCGATCTCTCGGTCGGCTCGCTGATGGCGATCTCGGGCGCGCTGGCGCCGATGATCTTTCTCAGTTCGTTTGGGCAAGCTTATCCCGTGCTCGGCGACGCACTCGCCTTTGTCGTTCCGGTCGCGGTCGCCGGCCTGTTCGGCGCGTTCAACGGCTGGTTCATCACCCGGTTCCGCGTCCAGCCGATCGTCGGCACGCTGGTCATGTTCATCGCCGGGCGCGGCATCGGCCAGGTCCTGACCAACGGCAATCTGCAGGTGTTCAAGAACCCGACGTTTCAGTTCATCGGCCTCGGGCGGGTGTTCGGCGTGCCGTGCCAGGTGATCATCATGCTGGCGCTGGTCGCCGCCGCCGCCTGGGCGCTGCGCTCGACCCTGTTCGGCCGCCAGATCCTGTCGGTCGGCGGCAACGAGCGGGCGGCGCGGCTGAGCGGCGTTCCGGTCGCTTCGGTCAAGCGATGGGTCTATGCGATCAGCGGCCTGTGCGCCGGAATCGCCGGCCTGGTGGTGGTGTCGATCAATTCGTCGAGCGACGCCAATCTGGTCGGCCTCGGCATGGAGCTCGACGCGATCGCGGCGGTCGCGGTCGGGGGCACGCCATTCACCGGCGGCCAGGCGACGGTCGTCGGCACGCTGATCGGCGCGCTCTTGATCCAGCTCGTGCGCTACACCTTGCTCGCCAACGGAGTGCCTGACGCCGCGGCGCTCGTGGTCAAGGGCGCGATCATCGCCGGCGCGGTGTGGTCGCAGCAGCAGGGCAAGCCGTCGTGAGCGCCGCGACAGCGAATGCCGCGCGCCCCGGCCGGCGGCTCAGCCTCGCCTGGGCGGCGCGGCAGCGGGTGGTGATGGCGCTGGTCCTGCTCATCCTGTTCGGCGCGCTGCGCTACGATCATTTTCTCGGCGCCTACAACGTCTTGAGCGTGCTGCGCTACAATTCGATGTTCGCGCTGACCAGCCTCGGCATGTGCTTCGTCATCATGGGGGCCGGGATCGATCTCTCGGTCGGAACGACAGCGGCTTTCGCCAGCGTCGTCTCGGCGCTGCTGTCGCCCTATGGCCTCTTTCCCGGACTCCTCGGCGGTTTGGGCGCGGGGCTAGCCGTCGGGGTCGTCAATGGCTTCATGGTCACGCGGATGAACATCCAGCCGTTCATCGCCACGCTCTCGGGCATGCTGATCGCGAGCGGCTCCGGGCTTCTGCTCGCGCATAACCAGTCGGTCTCGGTCAGCTACGACACCGATTTCACCTGGCTCGGCCAGGGCGATTTTCTCGGCTTTCCGACGCCGGCCTGGATCGCGGTCGCGGCCTACGTCTATGGCTTGATCGCGCTCAACTTCACGAGCTTCGGGCGCCATGTGCTCGCGGTCGGCGGCAACGAGGAGGCCGCGCGCCTGATGGGCCTGCCGGTCGACCGGGTGAAGTTCCTGACCTACGTCCAGTCGGGCCTGTTCGCCGGCCTCGCCGGGGTGATCCTGGCGGCGCAGTTCGGCGCCGGCCAGCCGGCGGAAGGGGTGGGATGGGAATTGTTCTCGATCGCCGCCGTTGTCGTCGGCGGAACGCTGCTCACCGGGGGCGTCGGCTCGGTCGCGACCACGCTGGCGGGCGTCCTGCTCCTCGGCCTCATTTTCAACGTGCTCAACTTCGAGAACGGCCTCGGCTGGATCAGCCTCAGCGCCTATTGGCAATCGGTGGTGCGCGGCGTCTTTCTGATGGTGGTGGTGATGGCGAGCTCCGGCGCCGCGCGCCGGGCCGTGCGGGCGGCTTAGGGCGCCGCTCCCTTGGGCGACGCCTGCCCTGCTTTGGCGCGGGCGAGCGCGTGTCGGATCAGGCGATCGACCAGCTCGGAATAGCTCATCCCCATCGCCTCGAACACTTTCGGATACATGCTGATGTTGGTGAAGCCCGGCAGCGTGTTGACCTCGTTGACGATGAGCTTGCCGTCCTCGCGCAGGAAGAAATCGATGCGCGCGAGGCCCTCGCAGCCGAGCGCGCGGAAGGCTTCGATCGAGAGCTTGCGCACCTTGTCGCTGATATCGCGCGTGAGGTCGGCCGGGACCTTGACCGCGGCCCCCTCATCGTCGAGGTATTTGGCCTTGTAGGTGTAGAAGCCGTGGCGGTTGCTCGGCACGATCTCGCCGGGCGGCGACGCGGTGAGCGACCCGTCCTCGCCCTCGAGCACGCCGCACTCGATCTCGCGGCCGGGCACGAACTCCTCGACCAGGATCTTGCGGTCGTGCCGGAACGCCTCGGCGACCGCTTCAGCGAACTCCTCCCGCGTCTCCGCCTTGCTGATGCCGACCGACGAGCCGAGGCGGGCGGGCTTGACGAACACCGGACGCCCGAGCTCGGCGACGACCGCGTCGTAGACCGGCGCCTCCCCGAGACTGAAGCTCAGGAAGCGGGCGATCGGCAGGCCGCCGTCGCGCATCAGGCGCTTGGCGACATCCTTGTCCATCGCCGCGGCCGAGCCGAGCACGCCAGAGCCGACGTAAGCCACCCCGGCAATCTCGGCTGCGCCCTGGACCGTCCCGTCCTCGCCGAACGGTCCATGCAGGACCGGGAACAGGACATCGACCACGCGGGTGAGATCGGGCGGCGCGCCCTCTTTGTCCGGCAGGATCGCGAGCCGCCCCGAGCCGCCGGGAATGAGAGCGACGCGCCGGCCGCTTTCGGGAACGGCGGCCGGAAACTTGCCGCCCTCGGCCGAGCACAAAAGCCAGGTCCCGGACCGGGTGATGCCGATCGGCACAGTCTCGTAGCGCGCGGGATCGAGCGCGCGGAACACGTTGCCGGCGGACATGACGGACACATCGTGCTCGGCCGATCGGCCGCCGAACAGCAACGCAACCCGCAGCCTCTCGGCCATTGTGCGATCTCCCGAATCGACCGGTTCCCGAGCGACTTCGCCGAAACGGGTGCGATTGGTCAACCGGCGCGCGGTGCGATTCCACCGCGCTTCAAATTCCGAGCAACTGGCGCGCATGGTTCTGGTCATAGGCCACCGCGTCGACAGGGGCGTCGGCTCCGGCGCCCGGAGCGCGAGCGAGCGCCCCGGGCTCGCCGCGATCGAACGTGAGACCGTCGCCCCGCGCTCGGCCAGCCCCGATGGCGGCGAGCGCAAGCCTCGATGGGCGACAGCCACCGTCCAGCCGGAATCGATGAGGCAGGCGGCGGTTGCCCGGCCGATCTGGCCTGTCCCGCCAACGATGAAAGCATGCGGCATGTTGGCTGATCCTCAGGGGCCGCCTTTATGCTGCGTTCAGGCGGAATCGTCATTGCGAGAAGCGGAGCGACGAAGCAATCCAGCCAGCGTGGAGCGCCCCGCGTTCCCCTGGATTGCGTCCCTTCGCTCGCAATGACGGCTGTGTTGCCGTCGCGCTGCACCGATCTTTTCGCTTGATTGCGCTGCGGCCTAGGGGGATTTTCGTCTTGGTCAACGATCTGGACGAGAGCCATGCAATTCGGCGCGAGCACGTTCATCTGGGCATCGCCATTCTCGAACCGGACGCTCGAGCTCATCGATCGCGCCAAGGCGATCGGATTCGACCTCCTGGAAATCTGCGTCGAGGATCCCGACACGATCGACGTCCCCGCGATCCGGGCAAGAGCCGCGCAAACCAAGATCGGCGTTACGATTTGCGGCGCGTTCGGCGCGAACCGGAACCTGAGCGCGGAAGACGGCGCGATCAGGGGCGCTGGCCTCGACTATCTAAAGCGCTGCGTCGATTTCGCGAAAGGTCTGGGCAGCCCATTCGTCTCCGGACCGATGTATTGCGCCGTCGGCGCCACCCAACTCCTCGACAAGAAGGCGCGCGGGAAGCAATGGGACCGCGCGGTCGGGGCGCTGCGGGCCGCCGCCGCGTACGCGCAAGATCGGGGGATCAAGCTCGCGGTCGAGCCTCTCAACCGCTTCGAGACCGACCTCGTCAACACCGTCGACCAGGGCGTGAGGCTCGTTGACGATGTCGCGGCGCCCAACGTTGGACTGTTGCTCGACACGTTTCATATGAACATCGAGGAAAAAGACATTCCGGCGGCGATCGGCCGCGCCGCCGGCCGCATCGTCGAATTTCATGCCTGTTCGAACGACCGGGGAACGCCGGGCGAGGATCATCTCCCGTGGGCTCGCATCGCCGGGGCGCTAAAGGAGGCCCGCTACGACGGGCCGATCGTGATCGAGGCGTTCACCCCGGAAATCCGCGAGATCGCCAAGGCAGTCTCGATCTGGCGTCCGCTGGCGCGGAGCCAGGACGCCCTGGCGACGGACGGACTAAGAATCTGCGCGCTGTCTTTCTTTAGCCGAGAGGCCGCAACCGGAGGGGCTCGACGCCCCTCCGTCGCGGTCGGGAGGCGACCTACTTTCCGCCCCAGGCTTGCGGATAGCCGGGGAGATCCTTGCAGCCGCACAAAGCATAGTGCAGCGGCGGCATTTTGTCATCGACATACTTGTCGAGGTCCGCCTGCATGATGACAGGCTGCGGCAGCTTCCAGGTCGGTCCGATCACCGGCTCGCCCTTCAGAATCTTGACCGCGGCGATCACCGGCGAGCGCCACTGATAGGTCGGGATAGGTCGGCGCCATCGCGGTCAGGCCCTTCTCCTTCCACTTCTTCAGGAAGTCTTCCTGATCCTCGCCGGTGATGATCGGATAGGGCTTGCCGGCGTCCTCGAACGCCTCGAGCGCGGCGACCGCGGTCGCGCCGGCGTCCATCCAGACCGCGTCGATGTTGCCGAAGCGGTTGATATAATCGTCGACGATGGCCTTGGTCTTGGCGTTGTCGCCGTTGGTGAATTCAGCGCCGACGACGTTGACGCCATTCTCCTTGAAGATGCGGTTGGCCGCCGACCATCGGGTCTCGAGCACGTCGACGCCCGGAAGAATGCGCAGCGCCAGCACCTTGCCGCCCTTCGGCAGCTTCGAGACGATGAAGTTCGCCGTCTGGATGCCCCAGCCGTAGCCGCCGATCGGATTGACGAACGTCACCGGGCATTGGGTCAGGACGCCGCGATCGAACACCACGACCGGCAGCTTCTTGCAGGCGGCCTCGATCGCGGGCGTCAGCGCCGCCGTGGTGTTGGGCGAGACGATGAGGACGTCGCAATTGCCGCTCGAGACGAACGCGTTGATGTCGGAGATCTGCTTGTCGTCCTTGCCCTGCGCGTCGGCGACGGTGAACGACTTGATGTCGGACTTCAGCACTTCGACCTGCGCCTGCATCGTGGTCCAGCCGACCACGCGCCAGGGATTGTCGACGCCGGCGTTGGAGAAGCAGATGCGATAGGGGCCGGGCTTCTTGTATTTCGAGGTGTCGACTTCCTTGCCGCCGAGATGCTGCTCCCACGGCTTGCCGGCGGGGCCCTCCGGCGTCATCGCCAGAAGTTCCTTGGCGGCCTGGAACTCCTTCGGATCGTCGAAGTTCTGCGCCAGCGCGCCGCTGGCGAAAGCCGCCAGCGCCGCGCCGGCGGCCAATCCTAGAATTGCCTTGGACATGCTCCTGTTCCCTTCCTTGTTGCCGATCCTCGGCGTTGCGCGGGGCGTTCAATCGCCCCGCTAGACCGCGCGCCGCCGGCGCCATGCGCCGATCGCGACCGCGGCGATCAGAATGAACCCTTGCGCCGTATCCTTGCAGCGGCTGCGGCAAGCCGAGCAGAGTGAGCAGCGTGAACAGCGCAGCGAGGGTCAGCGCCCCGGCGACCGCGCCGACGACCGTGCCGCGCCCGCCCATCAATTGCACGCCGCCGACCACGCAGGCCGCGATCGCCTGCAATTCGAGGCCGAGCCCGACATCGACCGAAACGCCGCCGAAGCCGCCCAGCATGATGCCCGCGGTGACCGCGGACAGCGCCGAAATGACGAAGACGCCGAGGCGCACGAATTCGACCCTGACGCCCGCGAGTTCGGCGGCGCGAGGATTGTCGCCGACCGCGAACACGCGGCGCCCGAACACGGTGCCGTGCAGCCCCCACTGCGCGAGCGCGCAGACCACGACGAGAACCGCGACGGCGAGCGGGAATATCCCGATCACCGGCACGTCGTGGAACACGAACCGACCGAACGCGCGAAAATTGTCGGGCAGATAGCCGCGCGGCGAGCCGCCCGACCACATCATCGCCGCGCCGTTGACCGACAGCAGCGTCCCGAGCGTGGCGATGATCGACGGGGTCTTGAGATAGGCGACGACCGCGCCGTTGATGAGCCCGACAATGAGGCCCGATCCCATAGAGGACGGCGATCGCCCACCAGGTCTTCGAGGGATCGTTGGCGGTCAGCATCGATCCGCCGATCACGGTCAGCGTGACCAGCGAGCCGACCGAAAGATCGAACCCGCCGCTGACCAGCACGAACAGCTGGCCCGAGGCGAGAATCGCGAGCGGCGCGGCGCGGCGCAGGAAATTCATCGCCCCCGCCGGCTCGAGATAAGTCGGCTGCAGCAGGCCGACGGCGACATAGAGAGCGAGAAAGACGACGACCGCGACATTGACCCGGCGCGCGAACTGCGATCGCCCGAGCCCGTTCGCGGATCCCCGTGGATCGCGACCGTCATGCGACGTGCCCGCGGGTGCGGAAGGTGTAAACGGCGACGGCCAGAATGACGATCGCGCCGCGCAGCACCAGCTTCGGATAGGCGGACACGCCAAGCATGTTGAACGCCGCGTCGAGCGTGGCGAACAGCAGGACGCCGGCGAGCGTCCCCCAGACGCCGCCGCGCCCGCCGGCGAGCAGCGTGCCGCCGATCACCACGACCGCGATCGATTCGAGATCATAGACGCCGTCGCGCCCGACCCACGGCGCGCCGGAGCGCAGACGGCTGGCGAGATAGAGGCCGGTGAGGCCGGCCGAGACGCTGCAGACGACATGGGCGCCGATCGTGACAAGATCGGTGCGGATCGCCGGCGAGCCGCGCCCCTTCGGCGTTGCCGCCGACGGCGTAGAGGTGGGCGCCGAAGCGCGTGCGCCCAGAGGACGAACGAAGCGACGAGCGGCGAGCGCGAACAGGCCGGCGACCGAATAGGGCACGACGCCGAAGCGCGCCATAGGCGACGACCTGAAACTCGCGCGGCACCGAGCCGGCGAAATCGGTGAAGCTCGCCGACAGCAGGCCCTGCAGGATGAGCCCGACGCCGAGCGTGGCGATGAGCGGATTGACCTGAAGCCGCGAGATGATCGCGCCGTTCACCACGCCGACGAGCGCTGAGATCGCGAGCACGATCAGAACCGCGGCAAGCATCATGCTCCGCCCGGCCCTGCATGATGAACGAGGCCAGGACCGCGGCGACGCTGATCATGTTGGCGACCGAAAGGTCGATCGACCCGGCGATGATCGCGAAGGTCTGCCCGAGCGCGACGATCCCGAGCCCGACCATGCGCTGAAGCAGGCCAACGACGCCGTCGGTCTCGAGCATCCTTGTCTGGCCCGTCCAAAGCGCGACGCCGACATAGAGCAGAACCGAGCCGGCAAGAAGCAGCGGCGGCGCCGACGGACCGCGCCGCCAGAGCCGGCGCCGGAGCGACGGCCCGCGTGATCGCTCATGAGGCCATGCGCGCGCGGTTCGCGGTCGTGGCCCACCGCGATCGCCATCACCGTCTTCTTCCGTCGCGCCGCCCGGCAGTTCGCCGGCGAGCGTTCCCTCGCGCATGACGAGGATCCGGTCGCTGACGCCGATGATCTCCGGCAGATCCGACGAGATCATCAGGATCGCGCGGCCGCGCCCGGCGAGGTCGCGCATGATCTTGTAGATCGCCGCCTTCGCGGCGACGTCGACGCCGCGCGTCGGCTCGCAGAAAATGAGGACTTCAGGATCGCGCGCGAGCCAGCGGGCGACGATCACCTTCTGCTGATTGCCGCCCGAGAGAAACTGCGATCTCCTGGTCGAAGCTCGCCGCGCTCACGTCGAGCTGAAGGAGCCGCTTGTCGGTCGATCGCGGCGACATCGGCTCGGCGGTCGGCGAGCCGAGCGCCGGCGCGAACGCTCGCTCGATCAGCGTCGCGTTGTCGCGCGACCGATTGCTGCATCAGCAGCCCCTCGCGCTTGCGGTCGTCCGACAGACGCCCGAGGCCGGCCTGAATCGCGCGCGCGCGGATGTCTCGGTTTCGCCGCCCGGCCGCCGATCTCCATGGTCCCGGTTTCGAACGGCTCGTCGCCGATGAGGGCGCGCGCGAGCGCGTTCTTGCCCGAGCCCTCGAGCCCGGCGACGCCGACGATCTCCCCTGCCCGGACCTCGAAGCTGATGTCGCGCGAGCTGGCCGTTTGCCGCCGTCGCGCACGGCTGAGCGCGGGCGGACCCGGCGGTTGCGGCGAACGCGGCGGATAGAAGTCGGCGAGATCGCGTCCGACCATCGCGCGAACGAGCCGGCTCGTCGGCGCTTCAGCGAGCGGGGCGGTCATGACCGTGCGCCCGTCCTTCAGCACGGTGACGCGGTCCGCGACCGCCTGAATTTCGGACATCCGATGCGAGATGTAGACGATCGCCACGCCCTCGGCGCTGAGCTTGCGCACGAGATCGAGCAGCCGATCCGCGTCGACCCGGTCGAGCGCGGCGGTCGGCTCGTCCATGACCAGGATGCGGGCGTCGATCGCCAGCGCCTTGGCGATTTCGACGATCTGCTGGTGGGCGATCGAGAGCTCGCGCGGCCAGCGGATCGGGAGCGATCGGACGAGCCGAGCCGCTGCAGCAGGCTACGCGCCGCCGTCGCGCATGGTCCGCCGGTCGAGCAGGCCGAAACGGGTCGGCTCGACGCCAAGAAAGACGTTCTCCGCGACCGAGCGGTGGGGCAGCAGGCTCAGTTCCTGATGGATGATGCTGATCCCGGCGCGCCGCGCGGCGATCGGGTGCGAAAACGCGACCTCCCGTCCGTCGAGCCGGATGCTCCCGCCGTCGGGCCGGTAGACGCCGCCGAGAATCTTGATCAGCGTCGATTTGCCCGCGCCATTCTCGCCGCAGAGCGCGTGAACCTCGCCGCGCGCGCAGCCGAAACTGACGGCGTCGAGCGCCTGCACGCCCGGAAACGTCTTGGTGATGTCGAGCATTTCGAGCGCGAGCGCCGTCTGCTCCACCGCTTCTCCTCCCGCGCGAGACGGCCTCGGCGCGCCGCCTATTCCGCCGCGATGCGCTCGCGAGTCGCGCGCCGCCGCGCGCGGATCGCGGTGCAGCTTGCCGTCCTTCATGATCATCGCCAGCCGATCGGGGCCGACCAGCACCGACTGATCGACCAGCGGATTGCCGTCGACCAGCAGCATGTCGGCGAGCGCGCCCGGCTTGATCACGCCGAGTTCGCCCTTGAGACCCATCAATTCGCCGCCGACCGCGGTTGCGCAGCGCAGCGCCTCCGCCGGCGAATAGCCGAAGAACTTCACGAAATGGCCGATGTCGCGGGCGTTCTGGCCCATCGGCGTGATCTTGAAGCCGTAGTCGCCGCCGATCACCACCTTGATGCCGCGCTTGCGCATCTGCTCGTAGGTGCGGCAGGTCGCCTCGAGCTTGCGCGGCAGGTGCATGCTCTCGACGACCTCGCGGGTCATGCCGACGGCGTCCCCTTCGAACACCGCGTTATGCACGAGGCCGAAAGCGGGACCGACGATCACCCGGTCCTTCGCCGCCTCGAGCATGTCGAGCGCCTCCTCGTCGGCGAAATCGCAATGATAGATGCAATCGACGCGGTTGCGCACGGCGCGCTTGACCGAGGCGGCCGCGCGCGCGTGGCAGGCGACGCGCTTGTTCCACTCGTGGGCGACCTCGACCGCGGTCGCGACCTCGATCTCGCTCATCGAGGTGATCTCGGCGCGGGCGTTGGAGACGAATTCGTCGCCCGAGATGTTGATCTTGACGTTGTCGACTCCCTCTCGGCAGCAGAGGCGCACCGCGCGCCTGACCTCGTCCGGCCCGTCGGCGATCATGCCGAAGCTTTCGGCGTGCATGTGCTGCTTGCGCTCGTCCCCTAGGCCTCCGGTCACGGTGATCTCGGGTCCAGCGGCGCGATAGCGCGGCCCGGCGAGATGGCCGTCCTCGATTTCCTGACGCACGACAACGTCGAGCCGCAGCTTCGCGGACGCCGCCGAGTAGCATGACGTGAAGCCGTGATTGAGGATCAAGGTCGCGTTGCGGCAGGTCCTGCAAGCAGATGCTCCTCGGGCGGAATCTCGCCGAAGTCCTGATTGCGCGCCGGACCGACGAACGACAGATGGCAATGGCCCTCGACCATGCCCGGCATCAGCGTCATGCCGCCGCCGTCGATGACCTCCGCCCCTTCGCGCCGGATCTGGCCCTTCCCCTTGGCGACCGCGCTGATTCGGTTGTTTTCGACCAGCACTTCGGCCGGGTAGCGCTCGTCGTTTTCGCCGTCCCAAACCTCGGCGTTGACAATCAGAAAAGCCATGGCGCACTCGCCCTCCCGAGCGCCGCGCGCTCGGATCGCTGCCGGCCGCCGCGAAGCATCTTATCGCGCGATGATAGGGGAATCGCGGGCAGCCAGTCCAACGCTTTTCGGAGGTTGTAATTCCTCAGAATGGACGGCGGCCTCGTCGTCGCCATTGAGGCGAAAGGACCGCCGCCGCCCGCGCCCCCTCGCCGACACAGGATCGCAAACAGGCAAGCCTCGCGCAATCTCGGAATATTCAGATCGAGTCGACGATTCGCGTGCGGGGCGCGGCAAGCGCCTTTGCCCGGCGAGCCGACACTCCGGCATCGAGACGGGGGCGACATGCTTTCATGGTTGTTTTGGCCACTGGAGAGAATCGAACGAATCCACGCGAGGGCGGACGCGCTCATGAGCGAGTTTGGCGTCGAGGCTTACGCGCGAGCGCGCAAACTGGAACGCGAGGCCAACAGCGACAAAATGGCGCGTGACTGGAAACGCGTTGCATTGGTTGTCGCGCGGCGGATGTCCAAGCGCGGCGGCCCCGAGACCCGCGACTCGCCCGCCTCCTCCGGAGTCCGGTTCAGCCGGCGAACCGGAGCGGATCGTCTCTGAGCCGCAGCCGTTCCGGATCCAATTTGTTTGCGGGACGCCCGATTGCCATCCGACCAGTTTCAAGGAGCAGCAGATCGAAGCGGCGGACACCTCCGCCGCGATCCTTGCCGCCGCAAGCGCCAGATGGCCGCCTCAGACGATCGGGTTGCGCATCCTGAACCGTGAGGGCCGCGAGGTCTTTGCGCGACGGCGGGACGACCGGCGCCGCTTCAAGGCCGCCGTTTGGGTTCCGGGCGTCGATGAGACCGAAGAGCCCGCGCCGCCTCTTCGGAGGGTGTCGGCTCGCCGATAGCGTCTTTTGGTCCGCAAAGGTTTGCGCAGCCGCTCTGGCCCTGCCGGATCGCGGCCATCGGCCTACGAAATTGGGCCCGTCATCGCGTCGCGAATCTTGAAAGAAAAGCGCGTCTCGCGAGCCCGCGCATGACGGCGGACGGGTCGATCCGCGTTGGCTCGGGCTTGTCGGCTTGACGAAGCCCATTTTGTTCATCCCTGCCTTTCAAGGCTTGACGCATCAAGATCTTGATCATTTTGCCGCGCGTCGGTTTCGGCTCAGGTCGCGCCGCGATCGCCGCATCGAGGCGAGCCAACAATTTCGGCGGCATCCTCATAACCAACGCCGTCCCACCCGGTTTGCCGGCAAGTCCACCGGTTCCGCGCCCAGTCGTCGTGCTCATAACCTCTCCTACTCAAGCGCCCAAACGCTTTCTTATCCTACTCTGATTGCATCATCGACCAGCGGAATGTGGGCGTCCAGGCCCTGTCGCAACATTTGCCCGATCAGCCAAAATTCCATGCGGCGACCGAAACCGGCGGAATGTCGGTAAGCCGTCGCCGTTCTTCTCTCGCACCGTGGTGTTAAGCCGAAGCAATACCGCAAATTGATGCGGTTTAGAAGGGAGCCCCGCGTTTGCTGAAGGTTGACCGGCCGAATCCCGGAGAGCCGATCCGCCCCGGCCAAATCCGACGAGGTCTTTGAGTGAAATTCGTAACAGGGGCAAAGGTCCTGGGGGTCACGGCGACGTTGGGGCGAGGGCGGTGACGATTTGGGCGAGGTCGAGGATGTGGCGGCAGCCGGGGACGGTCAGGCGAGCGCCCAGATAGTTCCAGAATGTGATGCCATTCTTGGAGCAGGTCTTGAGGGTGCCGAGGAAGGCGTAGCGGCAGTGGGTCAAAATTGGACGCCGATCGCGGGGCAATTTTGGACGCTGTTTGAACAGCGGTCTCTCCAACGTCGAAATGTGCTGACGATCAGGCGGCGATCGAGACGGCCTTGCGCGACTTCCGATAGCCCGCGAAGCCAAGGCCCGCGAAGCCGAGCAGCATCATCGCCCAAGTGGAGGGCTCGGGAACCGCGGATGTCCGCAGCGGGTCGGGAGCAAGCCCCCAGAAATTTCCGCTCGCGCCGGTAAGTGGCGGGCCAGATGTGGCAGCTCCGGTAGTCGGATCCAGAGTTTCTACAGAAACGGATGGTATCTCTGCGCCGCCATATAGGACGCCACCTTCCTCAACCATCGCTCCGAGTTCGACACCGCCGCCCAAGGGACCAATCAGCGTGGCTATGCCGGTCGTAGTGCTTATCGTGTAGAGGTCCGCTCCAGCCGAGAAGTACAAAGAGCTTGCGTTGGCCGAAAGGCCGTTCCACAGACCGAATGTTCCAGTTGACCCTACCAATGGACCTACCAGAGTTGCAGCGCCAGTCGTTGGATTAATCGAATATAAACTCACGGCTCTGCCGACCACGCCGCTACCGCCGGCTGCATCGCTACCGAGCGCGTAGAGACCGCTTGTCGTCGAACCGAAGTCACCGATGTTTATGCCAGAGCTACCGATGTCAGTGAGCGCACCAGTAAGAGGGTTAATAGTGTACACGGTGCCGTCATCAGTGTTATAGGCGGCTCCATATAAAGAACCGCCGAAATCGCCAAGACCCGCAAGAGCCTGCCCCGTACTTCCAAGCGAGGAAAACGCACCAGTACTGAGGTCTACTACGCCAAAGTCTCCGCTACCTGTTCCCAAGTACGCGAGAGGGTCCGCCCTTGTAGTTTCGGCGGAGGCGAGCATAATTGTGCTGAAAAGAATGTACTTTGCGTATTTCATTGGATTTCGGCGCCCCTTCTGATCGTCGGTCCTCGGCAACATTTCTCTAGTCTAGTCTAGTCTAGTCTAGTCTAGTCTAAGGAGTTTGGTGCAAAAAACGCGCCTTGGCCCTGCCTCACAAATAATGCGCGGGTTCGCGTAGCCCCTTTTATGGCGAGTCCGCGACCGTCCCCATGACGTTTGTAACCGACATTTGTCCAGATGAAAGCCTTACCGAGACCGAGACTGCGCCCATAACGAGACTTTGACAAGACTGAAATGTCGATGAGACCCCGCCGCGGCTTTTAGATACGTCTCGGGGCGGACGGGCTCGCGGTCGCACGCCGAGGTATGCCGAATTGTCTGTCCTCAAGACGCACGTCTCCCGTGGTTTTTCATGGGAACGCGTCACAAATCGAACTGGTTAGGCAGCTGACGCGACCGGCGGCGGCCTCAACTCCGCGATCAACCGCACGACGTCGGCGAAGAGGGTTCTCGGATCGCGACCTTGGCCATCTGGAATGCGAGGTAGCGACCCAGCATCGGAGGGTGACGACAGAACCTCGAAATAGAAGGGTCAGTCGGTGGTCGAAATCGAGCCTGAGCGCCTCGCCGTTCGATTCACCCGTTGGGTTCGTCACGACAACAGCTTCCGAACCAGCTTAACATGCTGATTCTTATATCTGACTCTCGGTGAGATTACTCCAAATTATTCTGTCATCCGGCCAGGCCCGATCGCAACATTTGTTCGATCACCCAAATTCCATACCGCGACCGAAACCGGCGAAATGTCGGTAAGCCGTCGCCGTTCTTCTCTCGCACCGTGGTGTTAAGCCGAAGCAATACCGCAAATTGATGCGGTTTAGAAGGGAGCCCCGCGTTTGCTGAAGGTTGACCGGCCGAATCCCGGAGAGCCGATCCGCCCCAGCCAAATCCGACGAGGTCTTTGAGTGAAAACGCCGTCTAAGTGTCTGAAATCGGTGGTGCCGCAAGAGAGATTTCGAACTCCCGACCCCATCATTACGAATGACGTGCTCTACCAGCTGAGCTATTGCGGCCCGTCGATGAGGTTCGCGCCGGCGGCGCGTCTCGGACGGCGCTGCTGTCTATGCCGG
Organism: uncultured Alphaproteobacteria bacterium; assembly: GCA_963749715.1. Lineage (GTDB taxonomy): Bacteria > Pseudomonadota > Alphaproteobacteria > Rhizobiales > Beijerinckiaceae > Roseiarcus. The sequence goes on along the minus strand of CAVVNR010000001.1, from coordinate 164,292 downwards.
TTTGCCCCGCGTTGGCAATATCCCTCAGGCGCGCCCGCTAGGAAGGCGGCGCGATGTCGCCTAGAAGCTTGGCCGGGCGGGGCGCCGAAGCATGGATGGGAAGGAGCGGCTCGGATGGCGGGACGATTGGCGGGGAAGGTCGCGGTGCTGACGGCGGCGGCGGCGGGGATCGGCCGCGCGACGGCGGAAGCGTTCGCGCGCGAGGGCGCGCGGGTGATCGCGACCGACATCGACGCCGACGGCCTCGCTGGCCTTGAGGCCGAGACGCGCAAGCTCGACGTGCGCTCGACCGAAGCGGTCCAGGCGCTGGCGCGCGAGGTCGGCGCGATCGACGTGCTCTTCAACTGCGCCGGCTTCGTCCATCACGGGACCGCGCTCGACTGTTCGGACGCCGACTGGGACTTCTCGTTCGATCTCAACGTCAAGTCGATGCATCGCACGATCCGCGCCTTTCTGCCGGGGATGCTCGAGAAGGGTCGAGGCTCGATCGTCAACATCGCCTCCGGCGCGTCCTCGGTGCGCGGCATCCCCAACCGCTATGTCTACGGCGCCTCGAAGGCCGCGGTGATCGGCCTCACCAAGGCGGTGGCCGCCGACACCATCCGCCGCGGCGTGCGCTGCAACGCGATCTGCCCCGGCACGATCGAGAGCCCGTCGCTCGACGGACGCATCGCCACCCAGAGCCGCGCGCGCAGCGAGCCGATCGAGAAGGTCCGCCAGGAGTTCGTCGACCGCCAGCCGATGGGCCGGCTCGGCAAGCCGGAAGAAATCGCCGCGATCGCCGTCTACCTCGCCTCCGACGAGAGCGCCTTCGCCACCGGCCAGGCTTTCATCGTCGATGGCGGATTTGCGATGTAGCGGGCGTCCGCTCCCCTCCCGCGCTATCGAGCCGTAAAGTTTCGCCGCTTCAGATCGCCTTCCGCGCCATCTCCGCCCCCGCCGCCAGCGCGCTAAGCTTGGCGTAGGCGATCTCCGCCGACATCGGCGCCATGCCGCAATTGGTGCAAGGGTAAAGCCGATCGGCGGGCACGTAGTGGAGCGCCGCGCGGATGGTTGCGGCGACCTCCTCCGGCGTCTCGACGACGTTCGAGGCGACGTCGATGCAGCCGACCATGACGTCCTTGCCCTTGAGGAGCCCGATCAGTTCGATCGGCACGCGCGAATTGCGGCATTCGAGCGAGACCTGATCGATCCGGCTTCTCGCCAGTGCCGGGAAGGTCTCCTCATATTGGCGCCAGCGCTCCCCGAGCGTCGCTTTCCAGTCGGTGTTGGCCTTGATGCCGTAGCCGTAGCAGATATGGACGGCGGTCGTGCATTTGAGCCCGTCGGCGGCGCGTTCGAGGGCGGCGACGCCCCAGTCCTTGACCTCGCGCATGTAGACGTTGAAGGCGGGCTCGTCGAATTGCACCACGTCGACGCCAAGCGTCTCGAGCTCACGCGCCTCCTCGTTCAAGGCCGCGGCGAAGGCGTGGGCGAGCGTCGCGCGGTCGCGGTAGTGCTCGTCGGCGATGGTGTCGACGATGGTCATCGGACCGGGCAAAGTGAATTTGAGCTTGCGCTTGGTGTGGGCGCGCGCCGCGCGCGCCTCGAGCTTATGGACGGGACCCTTGCGGCGGATCGGGCCGGTGACGGTCGGGACCTCGGCCTTGTAGCGATCGGCGCGGATGCCGATGGTTTGCCGGCGGTTGAAATCGATGCCGTCGAGATTGGCGAGAAAGCCGTGGACGAAATGGATGCGCGCCTGCTCGCCATCGCTGACGATGTCGATCCCGGCGTCCTCCTGCCGCTTCACTGCGAGGATCGTCGCGTCGATCTTGCCCGCCGCGAGCGCGGCGCCTTCGAGCCTCCAGGCGGGCCAAAGCTTTTCCGTTTCCGCAAGCCACGCGGGTTTCGGCAGGCTGCCGGCGATGGTGGTTTCGAGCATTGGGGATCCTAAAGCGTGATTTGCTTTGACCGCGTCGTCATCGCGAGGAGCCCGCAGGGCGGCGCGGCGATCCATGGCGACCGCCGCTGCCCCACGAACTCTGGATTGCTTCGTCGCTTCGCTTCTCGCAATGACGGCTCTCTAACGCGCGCACCCTCACCCCTACCCCGGCTTATAGTCCCGCGTCGCCTCGGGATCGTCGGTCGCGTAGGGCAGGGCCTTGAGTTCGGCCCAGGCCGCCTCGGGAATCGGGAAGTTCGCCCAGTCGAGCGTCTGCTGGACCCGTTCGGGCTTCGATACGCCGCAGATGGTGGACGTGACGCGGGGGTCGCGGATCGAGAACTGCAGTGCGGCTGCGCCTGGCGGAACGCCATGACGGGCGCAGATCGCCTCGATCCGGCGGATCGGATCGAGCACCGCGTCGGACGCCTCCTGATAGACGTAACGCGGATAGGCGGTCGCTCCCTTGGCGAGCACGCCGCTGGCATAAGGAGCCGCGTTGAGGACGGCGATCCCGCGCGCCCTGGCGAGATTGAGCATGGCGTCGGCGTTGCGGTTCACGAGGGTGAAGCGGTTATGGGTGATGAGCGCGTCGAAGTCCCAGTCGTTCAGCAGCGGCATCATCTGGGACACGGTCCCGGCGGCGAGGCCGACCGCCTTCGCCAGCCCCTCCTCCTTGATGCGGAAAAGCTCGCCGAGCGCGCCGTCGCGCGCGGTCGCCTCCTTGAACGAGCGGGCGTGCTCGGGATCGTGCAGGTGCAGGAGGTCGACGCGCTCGAGCCCCAGCGCTTTCAAGCTCTGCTCGAACGAGCGGCGGGCCTGGGCGGCGTCGAAACGATTGTCCTTGAGGTCGCGGTCGAGCTTGGTCGAGAGGACGAAGCCCGCCGGCAGGCCGCCGCGCTCGCGGATGACCGCGCCGATCCGCTCTTCGCTCCGGCCCATGCCATAGAGCCGCGAAGTGTCGATGAGATTGGCCGGGCCGCCGAAGATCGCGAGCACGGTCGCCTTGGCCCGGTCCGCGTCGACGGCGTAGCCATAGGTGTCGGGCATATCGCCGAGCCCGGAGGTCCCGAAGCCGACCGGTGTGACCATGAGGTCGGTGCGGCCGACGCGGACCTTGCTCATTGCCCCCTCGCTCATCGCGACCCTCCCGGTTCCGGTTTGCGCCGCATCCGTAAGGCCAAGGCGAGGCCCCGGCAAGGCCATGCGCGCCCCGTTCAGTCAGCCGCTTGCTGCGGGGCAGCGGTCGAGGCTCGGGAGACCGGCGTCGGCGGGATAGAGCGCGATCAGCTTCAGCATCACGCCGTTGGTCCAGCCGAAGCCGTCCTGGGTCGGATATTCGCCGCCCCCGCCTGGCCGGCTGGTTGCGATCACGTCGTATTTTTCGACGAGCTTGCCGGTCTCGCGATAGACGCGCTCCACATTGACCATGAAGCGGCAGGCGATCGTCTCGGCGAGCCGGTCGCGGCCGAAGCGCTTCAAGCCGGCAACCGCGATCCATTGCAGCGGCGCCCATCCGTTCGGCGCGTCCCACTGCTGCCCGGTCTCGACCGGCGTCGCGACGATCCCGCCTGGCTTCAGCAACTCCTTCTCGGCCGCCGCGGCGACCGACGCCGCCTCAGCCGCGCTCGCGAGCTCGGTGAACAGCGGATAGAGGGTCGCGGCGCTCAGGCGGTCGACGCGCGCTTTCTGCGTCCAGCGATAGTCGAGATAGACGCCGCGCGACGGGTCCCAGAGGCAACGGTCGATCGCGGCGCGCCGGGCTTCCGCGCGGCGGGCGAAATCCGCGGCGCAGTCGCGGTCGCCCACACGCTCGCAGCCGGCGCGGATCGCGGTCTCGAGGCCGAACAGGAGCGCATTGAGGTCGACCGGAACGATTTCGGTCGTGTCGATGGATTCGAGCGTTCGTCCGTCGGCGAACCAGCGCGAGCTGAAATCCCACCCGCTCTCGGCGGCGGCGCGAATCTCGCGGTAGGTCGTGCCCGGCGAGCGCGGGGTCGAGCGCGCCTGGGCGACGTCCTCGGCATAGGACTCGTCGCGCGGCGCGTCGCTGTCGTCCCAATAGCGATTGAGGATCGCGCCATCGTCGAGCCTGACGACGCGGCGATGCGCGCCGCCCGCCGCGAGCTCGTCCGCGCCCTCCATCCAGAACGCATATTCCGTCTTGAGTTGCGGCAGATAGCGGGCGTAGGCCGCCGCGGGGTCCGCGGGGGCGAGGAGCCCGGCCATGAGGAAGAAGAACGGCGGCTGCGAGCGGGTGAGGTAGTAGGTTCGGGTCCCGTTCGGAATGTGGCCGTAGGCGTCGATGAGATCGGCGAAGTTTCGCACCATGTTCTCGATGAGATCCGAGCGGCCGCTTTCGGCGAGCCCCAGCATGGTGAAATAGGAATCCCAGTAATAGAGCTCGCGGAATCGCCCGCCGGGAACCACATAAGGCCGCGGCAAAGGCAACAGGGACGAAAACGGCGGGGCCGCCGGCGTGTCGCGCGTCAGAACCGGCCAAAGAGCCTCGATGTGCTGGCGGATCGGCGTAGGCCCGGAGACAACGCTTGACGGCGCGGGCTCGGACGGCAGGTCGAAATGCGCGACGACGAAGCGCTTCAATGCGTCCGGCGTCAACGGCTTCCGCCCATGATAGAGCGCCAGAATGTCGGCCGGCGCCGATTTCGGCGTCGCGTCGGCGAATTGCTTGCTGTCGGGAAAAATGCGGTTGAGTTCGACGTCGGCGTAGAGATCGCCGAACAGGATTTGCGGCGGGGCGGGCCGCTCGAGCGCAAGCGCCGGCTCCGCGGCGAACACGACCGCGCCGAGCGCGATGCCGATTGGCGTTTTCATGCGCCGGCGGGAACGAGATAGCTCGCCAGATGGGCGTCGAGCGCGGCCATCGTTTCCGCATCGGCGGGGGCGGCGCGAAAACCAATGAAGCCGTCCGGCCGAACGAGGACGGCGCCGCCATCGGGCGCGCCGGCCTTCGCCGCGTCGTATCCCTCGGCTGACCCATCCACGATCGTGACGAGCCGGTCCCAGCGCGCGAGCATCCTGTCCAAACCGGGCGCCTTGCCGAACGCGAGCAGGTGATGGCCTGTGCCCCTGAGCCGCTGGACATCGGGAAAGCGGGCGCCCGGCTCGGGCGCGGCGACGGTCGCTCCAGAGCGCCCGACGAGCGGGCTCCCGGCATAGGAAACGTCGAGCATCGACCGTCGGCGCGCGGCCGAGACAATCTCGTCGGCGCTCGATGGCGGGAGCTTTGGCGCCCCGCCGCCGTTGCGGTAGGCGGCGACCAGCGCCGTGATATGACCGTGAATGTCATTCGACACTTCGAGCGCATGCGCGTCCGCCATGCCGCGTTCGATCGCGTAGCTCGCGAGCAGCGACGGCTTCGCCGCGCCGCGCACGACGAGGGCGAGCTTCCAGGCGATGTCGGCCGCGTCCATGAAAGCGGCGTTGATCCCCTCCCCGCCAAGCGGGCTCGACATGTGCCCGGAGTTGCCGAGCAAAAACCGCCGGCCGTCGCCGAGACTCTCGGCTTCGCGCCGGTGCATCTTGAAATAGGAGACCCATGAGAGGTCGCTCAAGCCGACATCGAAGCTGACCAGCGCGTTGACCATTGCGCCGAGCTCGGCCGCGGTCGGCGGATCGTCGCGCGAATTGGCTTGCTCGCGGCTGACGAAAATGAGCCAGCGACTGTCCGGCAGCGGCGCGAACAGGACGAACCCTTGGGCGCCAACGACGATGCGGGCGGTTTCGGGCGGGATGGCGAGGCCGATCTTGACGTCGGCGACGACGTATCTCCCCGCATAGGTCTCCCCGACGAGGTGCTCGTTCATGGAGTGGCGAGTGATGTCGTGCGCGCCGCCGGCGCCCAAGAGGTAGCGAGGCTCGACGGCCTCCGTTCGACTGCCGGCGGCGAGCGTGATCCGGAGCGTTTCCGAGCCCGACTCGATCGCGGTGACCTCGGCGCCATATTCGACCTTGACGCCGCAAGCCGCCAGATGATCGCGCAGGATCTGCTCGGTCCGCCATTGCGGCTGGCTGCACTGGAATTCATGGCGGCAGCCGACTCCGCCGAAGTCCGCGCTCATGATCGGCCGCATGCCCGGACCCATGAGCTCGCTATGCTTGATATGCACGCCGGCGCCGAGGAACGGCTCGATCAGGCCGGCCCGGTCGACGATGTCAAGCACCGCCGGCTGGAGCGCCGTCCCGCGAGTTTCATGATGCGGCGCGAGCCTCTGTTCGACGATGCGCGGCTTGACCCCATGACGCGTGAGCTCGCAGGCGGCAAAGAATCCGGCAGGGCCGCTTCCGACGATCAGGACGGGGGACGCTGAGGCGGGCTCATCCATTTGAGCGGGATCCCCCTTGCGCCTCAGCCGGGCCCGCCCGCTTTGCGACGGCTTTGCCCAATTCCTTCAGCGTCTCGACGATGAACGCCTCCGCTTCCGGGCGGGAAGCGAAAAACCGCTCCTGGACGATTTTCCCCTCGGTCGAAATGACCGCCTTGAACGGCATCTCCTGGGTCGGAGTCTCGACGACCGCTCCGGTCGCCTTCCCTGCTGGCGGATGGTCGCCCGCGCTATCCGTTTTGGCCAGTTCCTCGAGGATCGCGACGAGGAACGCCTCGGCCGCCGGGCGGGAGGCGAAATAGCGTTCCTGAACGACTTTCCCCTCGGTGGAAACAACCGCTTTGAAGGGCAATTCCTGGGTCGGGCTCTCGACCACTTCGCCTGTCGCATTCGCCATCGCTTCTACACTCCTCGCTGCCCGCCGAGCATACCGGACGCGAGAGAGCGAGGCGAGCGCTTCACGGCCGAGCAAAGGAAAGCATCGCCGCGGCTCGGCCGATCATCCGAGGCTCGACGCGGCGGATCATTGCCAGGGGCGGAATTGGCCGCTTCGCATCGGGTGCGCTAGAGTCGCGGCATGGGCAGCGAGCCGGCGTCGCGACTTTGTTGGCGGAACCGTTTCCGGAGGACATGTCGGATGCGATTTGCAGCACTTGCGGCTCTGGCCGGAATTGTCGCCTTGACCGAGCCGGCTACGGCGCTCGACAAAGTGACATTCGGCACGAACTGGCTGGCCGATCCGGCGGCGGGCGGCTTCTTTCAGGCCGCGGCCGACGGCACTTATGCGAAATACGGCCTCGACGTGACGATCGTGCCGGGCGGCCCGCAGTCGAACGGCGGCCTCTTGCTGCTGTTCGGCAAGCTCGATTTCTTCATGGGCGGCGACATGATCGGCAATCTGCTTTCGGCCGAGGCGAAGCTGCCGCTCATCGCCGTCGCCGCCGACTTCCAGAAGAGTCCGCAAATCTTCATGTCGCATCCTGGCGCCGGCCTCGACAAGTGGGAGGACCTGCCGAAAGCCAGGGTCGACTATGTCGGCGCCGGCGCCATCAACACCTTCTACGCCTGGCTGCGCATCGCCTACGGCTTCAAGGACGAGAACATCAGGCCCTACAATTTCAACTCCGCCCCCTTCATCAAGAACAAGGACTCGATCCAGCAAGGTTACGTGACCGCCGAGCCGTACGAGATCGAAAGGCAAGGCGGCTTCAAGCCGAACGTCTTCCTGCTTTCGGATTACGGCTACGACACCTATTCGACGCTGATCGTGACCCGCAACGACATCGTCGATAAAAACCCCGATCTCGTCCAGCGCTTCGTCGACGCTTCCGCGATCGGCTGGTACCACTACCTCTATGGCGACAATTCGGGGGCCAACGATCTGATCAAGACGGAGAACCCCGACCTCAGCGACGACCAGATCGCCTTCTCCATCGCCGAGATGAAAAAGTACGGTATCGTCGATTCCGGCGATGCGCTGACCCTCGGCATCGGCGCGATGACCGACGCGCGCTGGAAGGATTTTTTCCACAAGATGGTCGCGACTGGCATGATCGACGCGGGCGCCGACTACACTCACGCCTACACCTTGCAGTTCGTCAACAAGCGCGTCGGCCTCGACCTCCGGCCGAAGTGAGCGGCGGCGGGACGATTGGCGCCCGAAGCCTGACTCGGCGCCGTCATTTCGAGCGAAGAGAAGCAATCCAGAAAAAACGTAGGAAGTTCGGCGACGCTAGGAATCTAAGAAATGACCCCCTTCGAAGCTCTCCGAAGAACACGACCGGTTGCGGCGCCGATACGCCCCGCTCTATCCGATCCGCCGAACTTCGGGTTACTTGCCTCCGACTCAAGCTGGCGAACGACATGGTCAGCCATTGTTCCAGGTAAATTTTCGGCATCGATCTATAGTTGTCTCCTGTTTGTCGAGGAGTTCACCGGTTATGCGGAACTCTATCAGACCGATGGCCAAGGGCGGATCAGCGCGCCTTATCTAGGCGCATACGATCCGCTGGGAGATCGTGCAACCTGGACCCACATTGTCCCAGGCCTGTTCGGATCGTCCGGTTTCGCCGGCTTGCTTCTGTATGATCAGGCCGCCGGCTATGGCCGGTTCTACGGCAGCGACGGCCTGGGCAACTTCTCATTGCTCAGCGAATACTCCGGATGGCGGACCTCCTGGACCCACATCATAGCAGGACGCTTCATTGCTTCTTCTCCCTGGAGCAGTCTCTTTTTCTACGACGCCTCCACGGACTACGGCGAAATCTGGGCCACGGACGCCCTCGGACTTGCCGGGAGGGCGCCCTTCGAGACATTCACGACCTCGGTCCTTTCGGGCATCCATGCTCAGTTTGCGCGAGGCGGCTTGCCGATCCCAGTCTTCGGTCCGTCGCCCTTCACCCACGTCTTGGGGGGAGATTTTCACTGGACGCCCGGCTTTATCAGCGAGGTTCCCACGCTCACGGACCTGTTCTTCTATAACGCAGCCACGGGAAGCGCCCTGATGTACCGCTGCGCGGATAGCCCGGATCCGGGTGTCCTGATCCTCGCCGCGAGCTCCAACGGTCTGCCGACGCAAGCCGCGGCAGTCGTTGCCGGCAACTTCGGAGGCACAGGGAACACGGACCTCGGTTTTTACGACAGGCGATCGGGAACGCTCAATATCTATTCTTTTCAGGACTCGAGCGACACAACGGCAACCTTAGTCCTTCGCGAAACCCAGTCTGGGCTGCGCCGGACTTTTGACCAGGTTGTCCCGGGAAATTATTGGATGTCCGACCCCGAGGATCACTGGTTCAACGACGGTCCGCCGGTCTCTTCGTCGCCTTTCTTCGATCCCGACTGGCGCTTCGGAACCGGGGCGTTCTCCGATTTTCTGTTTTACGACAGGGCAGCGGGCCTGGGCGAATTCTACTGGCACGGCCCCGTGTTCCCGCTTTCGCCGCTCGACGGTTACATCACATCCCAGACCACGCAGGGCGGTGCGCTGGTCGCCACGGGGAGCGTGCTCCCCGGCGAGTCGATCGCCTTTCACATCAGCAGCCAGTCCGCTCCGTATTCCATAAGGATCTACCAGCAGGGGCTTTTCGCTGGCGAACCGGAAAAGTTCGTGGCCGAAATCGCAGGACTTCCCGCGGAACCGGTCGTCAACCCCCTTCCGCAGAATGCATGGAGAGACGGCGCTCAATGGCCGGCGGTCGCAACCTTCGTCGTTCCGGGATGGCCAAGCGGCTTGTATTTGGCTCGCGTGCAAACCACGGGGGCATCGCCCTTGACCGTCGATCTTCCACTCGTGGTGCGTGCGCCCTCTGGCTCGGAGACCGGTATTCTTCTCGTACTGTCCGACACCACGCAGTACGCGTACAACGACTGGGGAGGCAGGAACGCCTACGGATACGTGTCGAACAATGACTTCGGGGCGGCCTACCCAAGCACCTCTGCCTTTCGGGTGCCCTTCGGTTTTCAGTTGTCGTTCGAACGTCCCCTTCACGGCGGATTCGGCAATGTTCTTCAGTCGTGGGAAATCCCGTTCATCCGGTGGCTGGCGCGCCGGGGCGTTCCCGTGGATGTTTGCACTTGCCGCGACCTGCATTTCGCGCAGCCCGATCGCGAGAAATATCGGCTGCTCCTGTTCGCTGGGCATCACGAATATTGGAGCGCGCAAATGCGCGACAGCGTCGAAGACTTCGCAAAAGCGGGAGGCAACGTAGCGTTCTTCAGCGGCAATGTCGCCTGGTGGCAAATCCGCATCACCCCCGATGGGAGGCAAATGATTTGTTATAAAGTGGCGGGCTTTGATCCAGTATCGACCACTTCAGATCATGCGCAAACCACAGTTCACTGGTTTGACGACTTGGTGAAACGACCAGAAACCGCCTTGACCGGAGTGAGTTGGGTCGGCAACGATGGTCTCTACTACGATCAGGACCATCTCTTCACAGTCAAACATGCGGATAGTTGGGTCTTTGCCGGGACGGGACTTGCGAATTCGGATACCTTCGGCGGCTACAGCAGCATGAACGATGGAAATATCGACAGCTCAGTCTGCGGGGCTGAGACCGACCGGGTGCAGTCAAATGGGCCCAATGGATTGAACTCCCCCGCGAACTACACTCTCGCGAGCATTTATGACCTGGTCTATCCCGACCTCGAAGTGGGCACTTTGGGAACGTTCAGTCCAGGCGGGGTTGTTTTTAACGCCGCCACCATCAACTGGTCGCTGGGCCTCAGTCAGGACGACCATGGCTGGAACGAAATCGATCAGATCACCCTGAATGTCCTCGCGAAACTCGGGCCGCCCCGCCCGGGGCCGTGGAGCAGTGTCTCCGAGGGAAGCACCCCGCCAGGAGCTCCTGTCGCCGCGGTTCTCGCTTCTCAGGCTCAGGTCTCCTTATTCCTGAGCGATCCGGAAGGCGGCGTCTACACAATCTCGGGCGATGCAAGCCAGGGTTGGGGGTTATGGACGAGTGTTTCGCAAGGAAGCACCGCTCCGGGCGCGCCGATTACCGCCGTCCTCAGCGCTCCGAACCAGATCACCCTGTTTCTCAGCGATCCCGAGGGCGGCATTTACACGGCGTCCGGCTTCGGCGATCAATGGGGCCAATGGACCAGCGTATCGCAAGGGGCCAGCACTCCGGGCGCGCCGGTTACCGCCGTCCTCAGCGCCCCGAACCGGATCGCCCTGTTTCTCAGCGATCCCGAGGGCGGAATCTACACGGCGTCCGGCTTCGGCGATCAATGGGGCCAATGGACCAGCGTATCGCAGGGGGCCAGCACTCCGGGCGCGCCGATTGCCGCCGTCCTCAGCGCTCCGAACCGGATCGCCCTGTTTCTCAGCGATCCCGGGGGCGGAATCTACACGGCGTCCGGCTTCGGCGATCAATGGGGCCAATGGACCAGCGTATCGCAGGGGGCTAGCACTCCGGGCGCGCCGATTGCCGCCGTCCTCAGCGCTCCGAACCAGATCGCCTTGTTTCTCAGCGACCCCGAGGGCGGAATCTACACGACCGCGGGCGCCGCGGATTCATGGCGACCGTGGACCAGCGTGTCCGAAGGCCGAAGCACCCCCGGAGCGCCGGTCAGCGCCGTCTTGAATGGAGACGGGCGAATCCGCCTGTTCGTGGCCGACGCGGCAGGCACTGTGATCAGCACTTTGGGTCGAGCCGCTCAGGTCTGGCAGCCTTGGGCGGCAGTCTCGGAGGGCAAGACAACGCCCGGCGGGAGAGTCGAGGCCATTCTCGCTTCGCCGTCTTCCGCTGCGCTATTCCTGAGCGACCCCGGTGGCGGCGTTTTCACCTGCAGCGTCCCCCTGCCCTGATAGCGGTCTGAATTACCGCGGTGGGGAATTACGGCGTCGGCGCGCCCATCTCCCTCGCCCACCTTTCCGCCGGCCGCCTGATTGAAGATGACGCGTTGACCCGGCTTTGAAAAACTTGGGTTGAATTTTGGACAGCGCTCGCCCGAGGGCGCGCGCCCTCGATTATAGCACATGGCGTAGACGTACAAATGGGCCGGGGATGAGACCGGCCGCTTAAGCCGCCTTCGCCTTCCGCCCCCGCCTGGCCGGCGCCGGCCTTGCCGGCTCGGGCGGCGCCGCGTTCTCGTCGAACAGCTCGGCGAGCTTCTCGGTCATCGCCCCGCCCAATTCCTCGGCGTCGACGATCGTCACCGCGCGCTTGTAATAGCGGGTCACATCATGGCCGATGCCGATGGCGATGAGCTCGACCGGCGAGCGGGTTTCGATCTCCTCGATCACGTAGCGCAGGTGGCGCTCGAGATAGTTGCCCGGATTGACCGAGAGCGTGGAGTCGTCGACCGGCGCGCCGTCGGAGATCATCATCAGGATCTTGCGCTGCTCGGAGCGCCCAAGCAGCCTTTTGTGCGCCCAGTCGAGCGCTTCGCCATCGATGTTCTCCTTGAGCAAGCCCTCGCGCATCATGAGCCCGAGGTTCTTGCGCGCGCGCCGCCACGGCGCGTCGGCGGGCTTATAGATGAGATGGCGCAGATCGTTGAGCCGTCCCGGATTGGCGGGCTTGCCGGCCTGAAGCCAGGCCTCGCGAGACTGTCCGCCCTTCCACGCGCGGGTGGTGAAGCCGAGGATCTCGACCTTGACCCCGCACCGCTCGAGCGTTCGGGCGAGGATGTCGGCGCAAGTCGCGGCGACCGTGATCGGGCGCCCGCGCATCGAGCCGGAATTGTCGAGGAGCAGCGTCACCGCCGTGTCGCGGAACGCCATGTCCTTTTCCTGCTTGAACGACAAGGGCTGCTGCGAATCGATGATCACGCGCGGCAGGCGCGCGCTGTCGAGCACGCCCTCTTCGAGATCGAACTCCCACGAGCGGCTCTGTTGCGCCATCAGCCGCCGCTGCAGCCGGTTGGCGAGGCGGGCGACGACCGAGTGGAGGCTCTGCAACTGCTTGTCGAGATATTCCCGCAAGCGCTGCAATTCGTCGGGGTCGCACAATTCGTCGGCGTCGACGATTTCGTCGAAACGGGTCGTAAAAGCCTTGTATTCGGGTCCGCGTTTCTCCGCGCCGGCCGGTTGCGCGGGACGGCTCTCCGCCGCCTCTTCCGCGTCGCCAGCATCGCCTTCGTCCTCAAGCTCCGACGACGGCGCGTCGACCGTGTCGATCGCGCCCTCCTCGGCGTCGTCGGCCGTGTCGTCGGCCGCCTCGCGCTGCATCGAATCCTGCGCCTGCTGGTCTTCCCCCTCGCCCTGCGCCTCGTCGGCGTCCTCCGGCGGCGTCTTGTCGTCCGCCTCCTCCTCCAACTCCTCGGCGTCAGCGTCGGAATCGCTCGCGAGCCCCAAGGAGGAGAGGACTTTTCGCACCAGCCTGGCGTAGGCGCGCTGGTCGAGGAGGGCGTTGCTCAGCCGATCGAGATCGGCGCCGGCTTTCTCCTCGATGAAGGGGCGCCAAAGCTCGACCAGACGCGCGGCCCCGCGCGGCGGCTCGAGCCCGGTCAGGCGCTGGCGCGCGAGCATCGCCACCGCATCCTCGAGCGGCGCCTCCTCGCGCGTGCGCGCCTCCGCGAACGGACTGCGGTGGTAGCGGTCGTCGAGCATGGCGGCGATGTTCGAAGCCACGCCCTGCATGCGGCGCGAGCCGATCGCTTCGACGCGCGCCTGCTCGACCGCGTCAAACAGCGCGCGCGCCGGCGCACTCTGCGGCGCAAGGCGCCGGTGGAGCGCATCGTTGTGGCAGGCGAGGCGCAGCGCGAACGAATTGGCGAGGCCGCGGACGATCGCCGCCTCGCGCGGATTGGGCTTCCGCGGCGGCTCGGGCAGCCGCGCCTTGGTCCCCTCCGGCGAGGTGACGAGCGAGGGTTTGTCGGTCGAGTAGGCGATCTCCAGTTCCGGATGGCGCGCGAGCGCCCGCGTGCACGAGGCCAGCGCCCGCTTGAACGGCTCATTCGGCGCATCCGCCTTGCCCGCGGGCTTGCGGTTGCTGGTCGGCTTGACGTCGACGCTCGACATTCGGGCCTTCAAAACGTGGCGCGACCGAGGGCGAGAGCAGCGCCGGAAGCCTCTCTATAGGCCGCGCCCGCGGGCCGCCGCAAGGCGCAGCTCATTGTCCACGATCGAGATCAGAAGTCGAAGGAGCGGTGTCGTCTTCCGCCCCTAGCCCGCACGCCCGCGCCAAGCGTCCACCGACCACGAGCCAGGGCCAAGAACCGCCAGCGCGAGGAAACCGCCGGCCATCGCGACATTCTTGCGCAATTCGATGGTCTGGTCCGCGCCGATATGGAAGAACAGCACGGTCAACAGGCAGAAGCCGCCAAGCGCGATCGCCGCCCACCGCGTCTTCAGGCCGAAGAGCACGAGCAGCCCTCCGCCAAGCTCGGTCAGAATAACCAGCGGCAACAGCCGCCCGTCGACCCCGTTCGCCTGCATATACTGGACAACGTCGGCGTAGGTGGTGATCTTCTCGGCGCCCTCGACGATGAAAATGTATGCCAGCATTGCGCGAGCGAGCAGTCCAAGCGGGCCAGCCCAGCGCGAGAGGAAAATGAGATCCGCGTCGAAGGCTCGCGGCCTTGCAGGGGCCGGAGCGTCTTCGCGCGTTGACAGGCCGCGCGACATCTTCATCCTTCCTCCATGAATTGGGAGCGGCGCGCCGAATCCCGTCTTCGGCGCACGGCTTTGACAGTCAGACTACAGCGCGTGCGCCTCGGTCAGCGCGTCGGCCAGATCCTCATAATACTCGCACTCGGTTCCGCACAGCTTTTCGATCGTCGCCAGTTGGTCCCTGGCGAGATCGTACTTGCCCTCGATGACATAAGCCTCCCCAAGATATTCGCGCACCTGGGGGTAACCGGGATCGAGCGCGACAGACTTCAGATAGTAGCTGATCCCCTCCTCGGTATGGCCGAGCTTGCGGGTCGCATAGCCGCGATAGTTCAGCGCGCGCGGCGTGTTCGGGTTGTCAAGGAGGTCGAGCACGTCGATGGCCTCCTGGTAACGATCAGCCTTGGCGAGCGCGTAGGCGTATTCGGTCATCTCAGGATCGGAAAGCACGCCGCTGTGCCTGACGAGGCACTTGTGGCTTTTCGCGTCCCAAACCATCCCCGGGGAACAGGTCGTAAGGTCGGACCGGGCGCGATGAGCTGTTCCGCCCGCTCCCGTTTCGACGCCGCTGGCCTTGAGGTCGCCGCCACCACCCCCTCCACCACCTCCACCTCCACCTCCACCTCCGCCCCCACCTCCGCCTGCGGCTGAAGCGGGCGAGGCCAGCGATAGACTGGCGATAAGAAATCCGCCGAAAAGCGCCGGCACAAATCTGTGGCCCCTTTCTTGGTAACGCTGAGAGAAAGCGCGCATGAGTTGGTCCTTCCGATTGGGGTGCAGTGCGAGGAAACACGGTAGGCCATGATTTATTCGCATGGCGCGTGAAACGCCCGCCGCGATCGCGCGGCGCGCGGCTTTGACAATCAGACTACAGCGCGTGCGCCTTGGTCAGCGCGTCGGCGAGATCCTCGTAATACCCGCACTCGGTCCCGCAAAGCTTGCCGATCGTCGCCAGTTGGTCCTTGGCGAGATCGAACTTGCCTTCGATGATATACGCTTCGCCAAGGTACTCGCGCACCTGCGGATAGGCGGGGTCGAGCGCCACGGACTGCAGGTAGTACGTGATACCCTCGTCGGTATGGCCGAGCTTCCGGGTCGCGTAGCCACGATAGTTGAGCGCCCGGGGCGTATTTGGATTGTCCAGCAGATCGAGCACGTCGATTGCTTCCTGGTAGCGATCAGCCTTCGCAAGAGAGAAGGCGTATTCGGTCATGTCCGGATCGGACAGCGCGCCGCTGTGCCTGACGAGGCACGTCTTATGCTTCCTATCCCAAACCATGCCGGGGTTGCAGGTCGTGAGGTCCGTCGGGACCTGCGCGCGAGGCTCGGTTTGAACCGGGCGAAAGAAACCCCCGCCGCCGCCACCGGCGCCGCCGCCTGCTCCGCCTCCCGCTCCGGCGCCCGCACCGCCGCCGCCTGCACCGCCGCCGCTGGCGCCACCTCCTGCGCCGCCGCCTGCTCCTGCGCCGCCGCCAGCGCCACCTCCAGCGCCGCCGCCCGCACCGCCGCCGGCCCCTCCTCCGCCTCCGCCTCCGCCGCCCCCACCGCCGCCGCCCCCGGCCGCGAACGCGGGCGAAGCAAGCGCGAGGCTGGCGGCGATCAATCCGCAACAGAGCGCCGAAACGAGACTGTGGCCTTTTTGGCGGTCAGAAATGAGAAGCGCGCGCATCGCTGGGTCCTTCCGAAATGGGAAACGGAGCCCAGGAAACACGTCAGCGCGCCAATTATTCGCTCCGCCGCGCTTCCGCAAGCGCAACTCGGATCGAAACTCGGGTCGCCCGCGCCCAGCGCGCCGCTGCGAAGCACGGGATGGCCAAGGCGCGCGCCGCGATCGCGCGGCTCGCAGCGCCGATGGCAAGCTACAAGGCGTGCGCCTGCGCCAGCGCGTTGGCCAGATCCTCGTAGTACGTGCACTCTGGTCCGCAAAGCTTTCCGATCGCCGCCAATTGGTCTTTGGCGAGTTCGTACTTACCTTCGACGATATAGGCCTCCCCGAGGTACTCGCGCACTTGCGGGTAACTGGGATCGAGCGCGACCGACTGCAGATAGTAGCTGATCCCTTCGTCGGTGCGCCCGAGCTTGCGCGTCGCGTAGCCGCGATAGTTGAGCGCGCGCGGCGTGTTCGGATTATCCAAGAGGTCGAGCACGTCGATCGCCTCCTGGTACCGGTCGGCCTTGGCGAGCGCGAAGGCGTATTCGGTCAATTCGGGATCGGGCAGCACCCCGCTATGCCGAGCGAAACACTTGTGTTGCTTCGCGTCCCACACCATGCCTGGCTGGCAGGTCGTCAGATCCGATTGGTTCTTCAAGCGATGAACTGTTGCCGCGCCTCCACCGGCCCCTCCGCCGCCCGCAGCGCCCGCTCCGCCACCCATGCCGACAGGGCGCGTCTCGCCTCCACTTCCGCTACCGCTGTCGCCAGCCGCGAACGCGGGGGCGGCAAGCGCCAGACCGGCGACGATGATCCCATAACGGATCGCCGAGGCGAGACGATCGCCCGTTTCGTGGCGAAGCCCAAGAAGAGCACGCATCGCCAGCTCCTTCCGGTTCAGCTACCGAGGGCGAGAGGCCCGTCGAGCCAACAATTATTCGCTCCGACGTTTTCCAATAAGCGCAAATTCGATCAAAAAAAAGTCCCGCCCCCTCATCGCCCGTCACGCGATCATGCTCTAATGGGCCTATGAGCGAAGCGAGCCGACGCGAAGTGCGGGCTGGGCTCGAGCCCTCCCTGGCGCGCCTTTGGCGATACGCGCTCGTCCTGTCGAGGGCGCGCGACGTGGCTGACGACCTCGTGCAGGCGACCTGCCTGCGCGCGCTCGAACGCGCGGACCAATTTGTTCCCGGAACGAGAGTGGACCGATGGCTGCTCGCAATTCTGCGATCGATCTGGCTTAATGAGATTCGATCGCGGCGGGTTCGGGAAGGCGGCGGCTTCGTCGAAGCCGAGGACGTGTTGACAACCGACGGCGCGCGTGAAATCGAAATGAATATTATGGCGTCTACGGTGTTAACAGCGATTGGTCGCCTCCCGGAGGCGCAGCGCGAGACCGTTTTGCTCGTCTACGGGGAAGGGTACACATACGCGGAAGCGGCGGCGGCTCTGGCCGTCCCAATCGGGACGGTCATGAGCAGATTGGCCACCGCGCGCGCGGCATTGGCGAACTTGAAATAGGAGCCTTCCCAGGCGATATAATGACCGAAGATGACGCTGAACTTGTCGCTTTGATCGACAACGAGCTCGACGAAGGCAGCAGAAACGTTCTCCTCGCGCGTTTGGCGGCGGATGAGCAACTGCGCCGGCGCTACGACGAATTGCTGGCAACCAGCGCGCCGCTGACCACCTCCTTCGACGCGCTGCTCAAGCAAGCTCCGCTCGCTCGTCTGCGCGCTGCGCTTCCCGTTGACGAACCTTTCCGCCAGCCCTCAAGGCGCTTCGCCGGAATCGCCCTCCGAGAACTCGCGGCGGGTTTTGTCATCGGTCTTCTCGCGGCGGGCGCCGCCGCATGGATCGCGCTGAGTACAGGGCTGCTTGGGGAAGGAACAGATTGGCGTACGGCAGTTACCGACTACACGAACATGTACTCGAGTGAGACCTTTACGCCTTTGAAGCCCGACGCCCAGGCGCAAGGCGCGGAGCTGAGCACCGTTCGCGCCAGAGTCGGCGGGAACCTGACGCCCGAAAATGTGGCCCTGCCAGACCTGCGGTTCACGACAGCGTTCATGCTTTCCCACGGAGGCCATCCGCTGGCCGTGATCGCCTACGTCGATTCCTCGGGCACGCCGGTTCTGCTGTGCGTCCTCGCTAACAGCGCGCCGGACGCGCCAATTCGCAGCGAGCGCCGCGGCGATCTGTCACTCGCCTCGTGGTCCGACGACGGGCGCAGCTATCTGGTCATCGGCCGCATTCCCGAGGAGCGGGCCGTCGCCCTGGCGCAAATTCTCCAACCGCGAGTTTGAAATCCCGCTGTTGTTGCGGTCATCAGTCACGCACCCTTGAACATGGCCGCCGAATAATTGCTCCAACTCCGGCGTTCTGTGAACGGTCGAAGAATGTGGAGGCGCCTCATGATAACGCAAAGCAAAGTGTCGTTGCGGGCGGGACTTGTCGGCGCCGCCTTGACACTTGGGGTCCTCGTGCAAGTCCCTGCTGCCGCCTCAGCGAATTGGCGGATCGATCCCTCTCGAACGCATATCGCCTTCGCCATCGACGCGGTCGGTTATCCGCGCACACACGGACAATTCCGACTGTTTGCGGGACGGATCTCGGTCGATCTCGACCATCCGGACAAGAGCAAGGTGGCGTTCCATGTGCAGTCGCAATCGGTGGATGTCGGTTCGACATCGTTCGACGACTACCTGCGCTCGGTGGCTTTCCTTGATGCGGCGCGTTTTCCCTCAATCGATTTCGTCTCCAGTTCAGTTGAGAAGGTTGACGACCACACGGTCCGGGTGACTGGCGAATTGACACTCCTTGGCGTGACGCGGCCGCTCAGTGTCGATGTGGCGGTGCAACCCGAAAGGAGCGGCGGCCAGCGGCTCGACTTCCTGGCGAAGACCAGCATCGACAGGCTCGCGTTCGGCATGAATTCAGGCTTTCCGCTGGTGTCGCGAGACGTCGAGCTTGTGATCTCGAGCGCGGCTGTGGAGCTTTGAGCGGCGAGGCCCGCCCGGCGCGCTGGGGCGGGCTGATTATTTCGCTCCATTGGACGGCGGGCGCGATCATTCTGGCGCTGATCGCGTTGGGTTGGGCGATGGTCTACGGCGGTCTTGACGCCGCAGCAACGTTCGATCTCTACCAGTGGCACAAGTCGTTTGGCTTCGTTGCGCTTGCCGTGACCGCTGCACGGCTTGTGGCGCGGATTGCCTCATCTTCCCCGCCCGCTCCTGACTCCCCAAGCTGGGAGCGGCGCCTCGCGACGCTCACCCAAGGCTCGCTCTACGTCCTGACTCTGGCGCGATCCTCTCCGGTTGGCTGGTCGTTTCTGCCTCGCCGCTTCCTGTGCCGACGCGGTTTTTTGATCTGTTCGTGATTCCGAACATCGCTGGACCCGACCCGTCGCTTTTCGCCGCCGCAGAGCTCGCGCACCGGCTCTTTTCATGGGGAATGGCGGTCTTGATCGCGCTGCATGTCGCGGGCGCACTCAAGCATCATCTCGTTGACCGCGACGACGTGCTGAGGCGG
Organism: uncultured Alphaproteobacteria bacterium; assembly: GCA_963749715.1. Taxonomy (GTDB): domain Bacteria; phylum Pseudomonadota; class Alphaproteobacteria; order Rhizobiales; family Beijerinckiaceae; genus Roseiarcus. The sequence goes on along the minus strand of CAVVNR010000001.1, from coordinate 144,775 downwards.
ATGCTGCCGAACTGGCCGAAACTCGGCTCCGGCCGCCCATGAGGCTGGACCGAGCCCCTATTCCACATCCTCGACGACCACAGTCCGGCCCGAGAGCCGCTGGGCGAGCGAAGCCTCCATGAACGGGTCGAGATCCCCGTCGAGCACCTCGGAAGGCGAACTCGATACGTGGCCGGTCCTCAGGTCCTTCACCATCTGGTAGGGCTGCAGCACGTAGGAGCGGATCTGGTGGCCCCAGCCAATGTCGGTTTTGGAGGCCGCGTCGGCGTTCACCTTGGCCTCCCGCTTTTCCAGCTCGAGTTCATAGAGGCGTGCGCGCAGCATGTTCCACGCGGTCGCCCGGTTCTTGTGCTGCGAGCGCTCCGACTGGCAGGCGACCACGATTTCGGTCGGCAGGTGAGTGATGCGCACCGCCGATTCGGTCTTGTTGACGTGTTGTCCGCCCGCGCCGGAGGCGCGATAGGTGTCGATCCGGCAATCGCCTTCGTTGACTTCGATCTGGATCCGGTCGTCGACGACCGGATAAACCCAGACGGAGGCAAAGCTCGTGTGCCTGCGCGCGTTGGAATCGAACGGCGAGATCCGCACCAGCCGATGGACGCCCGACTCGGTCTTCAGCCAGCCATGCGCGTTGTGACCCTTGACGACGATCGTCGCCGATTTGACGCCGGCCTCGTCGCCCGCGGTCTCTTCAATGATCTCGACTTCGAACTTTCGCCGCTCCGCCCAGCGCACGTACATTCGCAGCAGCATCCGCGCCCAGTCGCAGCTCTCGGTGCCGCCCGCCCCGGAATGCACTTCGAGATAGGTGTCGTTGGCGTCGGCCTCGCCTGAAAGCAGCGCTTCGAGCTCGCGCCGTTCGCCCTCGGCCTTGAGCGCCCTGAGAGCGGCGATTCCCTCAGCTTCGGTCGCCTCGTCGCCCTCCGCCTCTCCAAGCCCGACGAGCGTGGCGGCGTCGTCGAGGTCGAGCTCGATTTTCGCCAGCGAGCCCAGCCGGTCCTCGAGCATTGTGCGCTCGCGCATCACCTTTTCGGCGCGCTCGGGATCGGTCCAGAGGTTGGGATCTTCGGATTTCGCGTTGAGTTCGGCCAGACGCCGCGTCGCCGCATCGACGTCAAAGATGCCTCCTCAGCAATCCCACGGATTGCTTGATCGATTTCGACCAATTGTTCGGCTTCGGCGCGCATGATCCAGCCAATGACCTTAAAAGTTGCGACCCCTGAGGGCGCGATCGGCAAGCGGCAGAGCGGACGAGGTTTCCGAGCCCTCGCGCAAGGCCAAGGCGCTCAATAGAGGCCGCCCGTCCCGGATCCGACCGATCGTTCGCTTCGCGACGAGGTCTGGGCGCCTCCTTCGCCCCAGCCGCCACCGTACGTGTCGGGAGGCCCGGTGCCAGGCTTGAACGCCTCCATGATCGTGCCCGCTCCGGTCGCCCGCATACCGGAGTGGACGTCGACCGAAACGAGCTTGATGCCGGGGGGAATGCGGAAGGGCGTGTCGGGCGTGTCCTTCAACGCCATCTTCATGAAGTCGCGGAAGATCGGCGCGGTGTAGAGCGCCGCCTGCGCGCTGCCGCCCAGCGAGCGCGGCTTGTCGTAGCCCATGAACACGCCGAACGCCAGATTAGGCGAGAAGCCGAGGAACCATAGATCCTTGGCATCGTTGGTGGTGCCGGTCTTGCCGGCGAGAGTTTTGCCGACCTCCTTGATCGCAATCCCCGTGCCTCGCTGAATGACGCCTTCCATGATGTGAGTGATCTGGTAGGCCGTAAGCGGGTCAATCACCTGCTCGCGCTTGTCGATCAGGTGAGGCTCGGGCTGATTGTTCCAGGCCGGCGCGTCGCAGCCCTCGCAAAGCCGTTCGTCGTGCTTATAGATCGTGTTGCCCCAGCGGTCCTGAATCCGATCGATCAGCGTCGCTTTCACTCGCCTGCCGCCGTTGGCGAACATCGAATAGCCGGTAATCATGCGCAGCACTGTCGTCTCGCCCGCCCCTAGCGCCATCGACAGGAAGGGCGGCAGATTGTCATAGACGCCAAAGCGCTTGGCGTATTCCACGACCAGCGGCATGCCGATGTCGCGCGCGAGTTTAACCGTCATCAGGTTGATCGAGTGCTCGATTGCGTACCTTAGCGGATGAGGTCCGCTTGACGTGCCTTCGAAGTTCTGCGGCTCCCACAGTTGGCCGCTGCCATCGTCAATCGCGACTGGCGAGTTGAGGAGGGTCGAAGTGGGCGTGTAGCCGTTATCGAGCGCCGCGGCGTAGACGAAAGGCTTGAACGAGGAGCCCGGTTGGCGCTGCGCTTGCGTCGCCCGATTGAATTCCGACTCGTCAAACGAGAATCCGCCGACCATGGCAAGCACGCGCCCAGTGAACGGATCCATGGCGATGCAGGCGCCGGAAACTTCCGGAATCTGTCGCAACCGATATTCTCCGTCGCGGCCGGCGACCGGCTCGACGTAAAAGACGTCGCCCGACTTAACCAGCCCCTTGGGCCTCCTGCCCGTCCATTTTACCCCATCGAGCGTGACCGAGCCGGTCTTACGGTCAGCGACGATCGCGCCGGATTTGTCACGCTCCGGCTGGAGACCGATCCGCATCGCGGTGTCGCCCACGTCAAGCGCTACCGCCAGAACCCAGGGCTTGATGTCGCCGTAAGCGGGAATATCGGCCAGCGGAACGCCCCAATCCTGGCTGATGTCGATCGACTTGAGCGTGCCATGCCAGCCGTAGGCCTCATCGTAGCGCACCAGCCCATCGACCAGCGCTTTGCGCGCCATCAACTGTACTTTCGGATCGAGAGTTGTACGGACCGACAGCCCACCCTCATACAGCTTCTGCTCGCCATAGCGCTCGGACAATTCGCGCCGGACCTCTTCGGCGAAGAAACCCGCGGCGATAGAATTCGGCGTCAGCACCCGGGGGTTGACCACCAGAGGCTCCGCCCTGGCCTCATCGGCCTGTTTGGCGGTGATGTAGCGATCCTCCTCCATCCGCCCGATGACATAGTTGCGCCGTTCCACAGCGCGGTCATGATCGCGAAACGGGTTGAGCGAACTCGGCTCCTTTGGCAAAGCCGCGAGATAGGCGACTTCCGCGACGGTCAGCTCGTGCACGGACTTGTTGAAATAATTGAGCGCGGCGGCGGCGACGCCATAGTTGGAAAGGCCGAGATAGATCTCGTTGAGGTAGAGCTCGAGGATCTTTTCCTTCGAGTAGGCCGACTCGATGCGCATGCTCAGCAGAATCTCGCGGATCTTGCGATCGAAAGTCCGGTCCGAGTTCAGGAGAAAATTCTTGGCGACCTGCTGCGTGATGGTCGAGGCGCCCTGAATGTGACGCGAACCCTGAAAGTAAATGAAGGCCGCGCGTGCGATGCCTTCAGGATCGACGCCGTAGTGAGTGTAGAAGTTCTTGTCCTCGGCCGATATGAACGCTTCCTTGACCAGAGCCGGAATCTCGGCCGATGGGAGATAGAGCCGCCGCTCGCGCGAATATTCGGCGAGCAGGCTGCCGTCGGCGGCGTGAACGCGCGTCATAACCGGCGGCTCATAATTCTTGAGCTGCGTGTAATCCGGCAGGTCCTGCTCGTATTTCCACACGACGCCGGCAAAACCCGCCGCCGCTACGACAAACAGCAGCGCGCCCGTCGCAAATATGAAGCCGACAATCCGAGCGATCCCGCGCATCTCTCGATCAAAGCCTTCCATTGCGCCCGTCGGCGAGCGCTCGAGGCGTCGAGACGAACTGGATTTTCAGCGCCTTGAAGGCGCGCAGCCTACAAGGCCGATCTGCCGGCCATAGCCCGACCGCCGCAAATCCGGCGACCGCTCCCGTGTCCTTCTCGACTTGGGCGAATCTATGATCCAGGGGCTCGCGCCGGACCGCCCATGCCAATAGCCTGGGGCGCCCACTGGGCGCAAGCGTCAATGCCCCGGCGGGCCGGCGCCGGCCTGTTCGGCTGAAAGGGCAATCCCTGGGTCGCCGGATGGGACGCCTGACGGCTTGCCAGGTCCTGAAAAGAAAGCGTCGATGGCGTTGACCATGCCGGCGGCCGCATTGGCCCGCCATTCCGGCGAGGTAAGAGCCTGAACGTCCTGAGCGTTCGAGAGATAACCGAGCTCAACCAGGACCGACGGGAATTCAGGAGCCTTGAGAACGACGAAGCCGGCTGAGCGTTCCGGGTTGTGGTTAAGCTTCGCCGCGCTCCGCAAGCTGCTGACCAGGCCGCGCGAGAAGATATGGGCGTAACTCCGAGTTTCTCGCCGCTTAAGGTCGAACAGAATGTCGGCCACGTCCGGATCCTCGACCCGCTTGCGCCCGCTGGACCCTGCGCCGGCGGCATTCTCGCGCGCGGCGATGCGAGCAGCCTCGGCGTCGGAAGCACGATCCGCCACGGTATAGACGGTGGCGCCGCTGACGCCGGCGTCCTCGCTTAACGTGTCGGCATGGACGGAAATGAACAAAGACGCGTTGGCGGCGCGCGCGACATCGACCCGATCGTCGAGATCCACGTACTGGTCGCCATCGCGTGTCATCACGATGCTGTAGCGCTTCGTCGCGTCGAGCCGCCGCTTCAGCTCAGTGCAGAATTCATAGACCAGCGCCTTTTCCTGCACACCGCCGAGGCCGCGGGCGCCGCTGTCGACGCCGCCATGGCCGGGATCAAGGACAATGACCGGCAGCAACGCGAGCGCAGGCGAATCGACCACGTTCGGGCTTGAAACGGCCGGCGGGCGGACAAGCGCAGCGAAGGCGACCGGATCGCAGGGCTTCAGTTCGATCGTGAGCCGCGCCGCGGACGCGCCATCGACGATCGGTCTTGTGGAAACGTCGGCGGGACAGGCTGAGCGCACAAGGTCGACGACGACCCTGGACCTACCGGGCGCGAGCAAACCGAAGCGGAAGCCTTTCACCAGCCAATCGTCATGCAGCGGGCCAACTCGGCCGACCGACGGGTCGAGTTGAAAGCTAACCTCTGGCATGTCGACAACAATGCGATTGGGCGCGGCCAAAGCCGAAGCGCTCGCGTCGACCTTTCGTGAAAGGTCGAACACCAATTTCGCCCCATCTTGATCTTGCGAAAGCCGTACGGCCACGGCTACCGGCGGGTCCGTATCGACCGCGAACGCTCGCTCAAGCGGCGCCGCCATCAACGTCAAAGCGGCGAAAGCCGCCAAGCGTCCCGTTCGCGCCATTCCGCTCCCCTCGGCGCCGCGCGCCGTCGTGCTGTAAAGGCAATGCCCGCACGACGCAATCGGTCGGCATTGCAACCGGGTCGAACCTCGCTCGGGGCGAGGCGGACCGAGCGAGTATGAAATGAGCACGCGAAATTCTCAACGACAAGTTAACCCGGTCCCGGCGGGTAAACTTCGTCTCAACGAAGGAGCGCCGCGATCACGCCGTCAAGAAGCACAAATGGGAAAACAACTTGCCAAGGCGCGCGACGGCGCCTATTTAAGGGGCGTTACGAATTCGGACTGAGTCCGCGCACGGTCGACTCGCTCGTTGGTTGGGCGGGGCATTCGCCGGGACCGTCATGCGATGGCCCGCGGCTTGCGTGGACGACGTCGGGCGGGTTGTCGGCCCGTCGGTAGCTTGCACTTTGATCCGCCGGCAATCGTCCGCGCGGGAATATTGCGGGCCGAAAGAACCTATCGACCTGCCGGACGTAAGCCGGCGGCGCCTCCCAAATCGTGACATCGGCGCCATACGGCGCCGGTTGAATGGCGACGAGTCGTGCCACGCCTTGTTCTCAGGTTGACGATGTCCCGATGGCAAGACCACACCTTTCCGGCCGCGACCAGCGCGGCGCGGACGGGTGTAGCCATCGCGTTTCGACAGGCTGTTGAAGCGGCGCCGCTCGTTTCTCTATCCCCAATTTTCCCCATCTCCAGCACAGACGCCACGCGCGGCGCAGTCGGGCGGCCCACTCGGTCCCCGCATCGAATTTTCGCGCGCGGCGAGAGAGTTTGCCATGGCCAACAAAATGATCATCGACGCCTCCCACCCGGAGGAGACCCGGGTGGTGGTCCTCCGAGGGAATCGAGTCGAGGAATTTGACTTCGAATCAGCGAGCAAGAGGCCTCTTCGCGGGAACATCTACCTTGCCAAGGTCACCCGGGTAGAGCCGTCGCTCCAGGCCGCCTTTGTCGATTATGGCGGAAATCGCCACGGCTTTCTCGCTTTCTCCGAAATCCATCCGGATTATTACCAAATTCCGGTCGCCGATCGGCAGGCGCTTCTCGAGGAGGAGGCCCTGTCGCAGCGCGAGGATGACGAAGAGGCCAGTGGCGAGAGGCGCAGTCGCCGCCATCGCCGCCCCCGGAGGCCGGAGGCCGAAGCGCGTGTCGAAACCAGCGATGCCGTTTCGGAACGGGCGTCCGCGGACGATCTGGGCTTGGACGACGGCGGACCGGCCTGGCCTTCGACGAACTTCGGGGGAGACTCGACCGGCGTCGAAGCCGGCGTTGCGGCTGTATCGTCGCCGGTGATTCCTGACCCGATGAGCGCGGATTCGACGCCCGCCACCGGCGACTACGACCCCGAACGCTTTGGCGCGGATTCGCAACCTGAAACTCAAAGACTTCACGAGCCGAACCAAGAGACAGGCGCGCAGGCGCCCTTTGAAGCTTCGTCGGGCGTTGCGAATCCCGGCGAGGGGGCCGACGCCGATAAGTCAAGCGCAGAAGTCGAGCGCGAGGAGAGTCTGCACGAGGAGGACGATCACGAAGTCACGACGCTCGAGGGCGGCTCCGAGGAGCGCATCGCGTCGTTCCGCAAGCAACGGGTCGAGGACGAAGGCGAACCGGTCGAGCAGATCGGCGGCGACGCGCTCGAAGAGATTCCGCGCCGCGCGCCGCGCCTGCGCCGCCAGTACAAGATCCAGGAGGTCATCAAGCGCCGTCAGGTCCTGCTGGTCCAGGTTGTCAAGGAAGAGCGCGGCAACAAGGGAGCGGCGCTGACGACTTACCTTTCGCTGGCGGGACGGTACTCGGTGCTGATGCCCAACACCGCGCGCGGCGGCGGCATTTCGCGCAAGATCACCAACGCCCAGGACCGCAGCCGGCTAAAAGGTATCGCCGAAGAGCTCGACGTTCCCGAGGGCATGGGAGTCATTCTCCGCACCGCCGGCGCTTCGCGCACCAAGGCCGAGGTCAAGCGCGACTTCGAGTATTTGTTGCGGATGTGGGAAACCGTGCGCGAGACGACGCTCGCATCCAGCGCTCCGACGCTCGTCTATGAGGAAGGCTCGCTGATCAAACGGGCGATCCGCGACCTCTACAGCAAGGAAGTCGAGGAGATCGTCGTGGCCGGCGAAGCCGGCTATCGCGAGGCCAGGCAGTTCATGCGGCTGCTCATGCCGAGTCACGTGAACAGCGTGCAACTCTACCGCGATACCCAGCCCGCCTTCGCCAAGGCTGGCGTCGAATCGCAGCTCGATTCGATGTTCTCCAACCAGGTGACGCTGAAGTCGGGCGGTTACATCGTCATCAATCAAACCGAGGCTCTGGTGGCGATCGACGTCAACTCGGGCCGATCGACGCGAGAGCACAATATCGAAGACACCGCGTTGCGCACGAATCTCGAGGCCGCCGACGAAATCGCGCGCCAGCTCCGTCTGCGAGACCTCGCCGGGCTCATCGTCGTCGACTTCATCGATATGGAGGAATCGCGCAACAATCGCGCGGTCGAGAGGCGGATCAAGGATGCGCTGAAAAATGACCGCGCGCGCATCCAGGTCGGCCGCATCTCGCATTTCGGCTTGCTCGAAATGTCGCGCCAGCGCATACGCACCGGCGTTCTCGAGGGCTCGACCGTGGTTTGCGCCCACTGCCAGGGCGCCGGAGTCGTGCGCTCGACCGCTTCGATCGCGCTGCATGTGCTGCGCGTGCTCGAGGACGCCCTGATCAAAAGCTCGACCCATGACGTGACGGTGCGGACGCGCACCCCGGTCGCGCTCTATATTCTCAACCAGAAGCGCACCAATCTGCGTGACCTCGAGCAGCGGTTCGGCGCGGCGATCGTGGTCGAGGCGGACGACACGCTGACCGGCGCGAACTACCACGCAATCGAGCGCGGCGAGCCGGCAGCCGGCGTCAAGAGCGACGCCGAGCCGGCGAAATCATTGGCGGACGACTTTGCCGCGATCGTGGAGGAACCCACGCCGGTCGAGGAGGAGTCGGGGGAAATTTTCGAGGCGCCGAGCCAGGAAGCCGAAGAGGTTCCGCACGCGAGCGAGCGGGGGGGCCCGTCGCTCGACGAGGAAGGCGACGCTAGCCGGCGCCGGCGGCGCCGGCGGCGCCGACGCGGCGGCGAGCGGTCGTTCGGCGAGAATCCCCCACACGACGCCCCGCAGCCGACGGACGATGGCCTTGCGGTCGTGGCCGAAATCGGCGGCGACCTTCGAGCGCCAAACGGCGAGGCCGATGCGTTCGACAAGCGAGGTCCGCGCGGCGAGCAAGAGCACAATCGTCGATCGAGGCGTCCGCGCGGAGAGCGAAACCGGTTCCGTCATGAAGGCGAGCGCACGCAGGATATGGGCGCGCCAAGCTTCGCCTCGCCTCCCCCGCTTGCGCTCGAGCAAGAGTTCGCAGCATCCGAGGCAGACCACTCCCGATCGCCGCCGCCCGGCCGCGACGCTGTCTCCTCTCAAGAGCCGACCGCCGAGCCGGCGCAAACCTCGCCCGACGAAGCCCAGTTCGCGCCGGCGCCGGCTGGCGTCGCGCCGGAGCCCGCGGTCGAGGCGCTCGTCGCCGGCGCGACGCCAGCCGTTGAGTCTTCCGCTTCTCCGGAGGCCGTGGCCGCCGCTCGGCCGGCGCCGGAACCCGCTCCGGCAGTGGACGAAGCGCCGCGGCGGCGCCGCAGCGGCTGGTGGCAGCGGGCGCGGGCCAGCGTTATTGGGGAGTAGCCCTTATCGGCGACGCCCGGCTTACGCGCATCGGCGGCGGGCAGCCCCGCCTATAGCGCGCGAACCCTCGCCTTGGCGGGCCTTTCCGTTGTGAGGCGGTTGCGAAGGGGCAAGCCGAACGGCTCGGAGTCGATTTCGAACACGTCGCCTTTCTGCGTTTGAACGCCGTCGCTGAATGACAGCGTCGCGGTCCCGAAGAAGTGGACATGGACGTCGCCCGGGCGTCGAAACAAGGCGTACTTGAAATGGTGCGCCTCGAGATTGGCGATCGAATGGGCCATGTTCTGTTCGCCCGACAAGAACGCCTTTTCCCAGACAACTTCCTTTCCCCGCCGGATTCGTGACACGCCGCGGACATCGGCCGGAAGATCGCCGACCAGCAACTCCGGGCCGAGGCTCGCGGGCCGCAACTTTGAATGCGCGAGCAAGAGGTAGTTCTGCCGCTCAGTAACGTGGTCGGAAAACTCGTTGCCGAGCGCGAACCCGATTCGGACCGGGGCGCCGGCTTCATCGATCAGGTAGAGCCCGACGATTTCCGGTTCCTCGCCGCCGTCAAGCGCGAAGGCTGGGCTGGGCAAGTCTCCCTCCGGGCTCACAAGGGTCGAACCGTCGCCCTTATAGAACCATTCAGGCTGCGCGCCGGTTTCATTCCTGCCCGGCCTGCCGCCCTCAAGGCCCAGCTTGAACATGCGCATCGAGTCGGTGAGCTTCGAGGGATCGGCAAGGTCCCGGTGCATCTTGTCGCGACCCTCCGCCGAACCCAGGTGCGTGAGGCCCGTTCCGGTCACGATCAGGTGCGCAGGATCCTTGTGATCGATCGGCGTGAGAACGCGCCGCTCCTTCAACGCCCGCGCAAGATCGACCGGCTTGCCCACTCCTCGGTCGGCGATGAGCTTGCGAAATGAAACGCCTTCGGCGATCGCCTGGCGCGCGAGATCGAGGGTGGTGCGCGCGCCCTTGACCAGCCGGCTCTCGCCGCGCGCGGTTACGGCAAGCGCCCGCTTGCCGTTCTCGCCGATGAATTGCGACAGTCTCACGCTTGAGCCCTTTCGTCGGCGCCGGAATTGATACGCGCTTCAATCAGCTCGAAGATGCGCGGATCGGTGAAATTCTGCGTGGCGATTGTCGCGCCAGCTTCGATCAGAGTTCTCGAATCGAGCGTCGTCGTCATCCCCACCACGGCGAGCCCGGCCGCTGCGGCGGCGCGAACGCCGGACAAAGAATCTTCGAAGGCAAGCGAATGCGCCGGCGACGCGCCGGTGCGGGCAAGCGCCGTCAGATAGGGCAAAGGATCAGGTTTGGACCGCGCAAGCTCTCCGCCGATCACCACGATCGGCAATCGCCGCCCGATCCCCAACGCGGCGAGAACCTTTTCAGCGTTGGCGCGCGGCGCATTGGTGACGACTGCGCGCTTGAGTCCGCGCCGGTCGGCGAAATCAAGCAGCGCAAGCGCGCCCCAAATAGGCTCGAGCTCGCCCAAACCGTCGCGGTAAGCCGCTTCTTTGGCGTCCAAGGTCGCCGCCTGCTCAACGAGCGACAAATGCGAAAGGTAGCGACTCGCGATCATGGCGTTGGACGCGCCCATGATATTCGCAGCGTATTCCGAACGATCGAGTTTGATTCCGTGGGGCGCAAACACGCGCTGAAACGCGATGAGATGCTCGCCGTCGCTATCGACCAGCGTACCGTCGAGATCGAACAAGAGGGCGGTTTTCATGATGCTTGAGCGAAAAGATCGGCGGCGCCCGTCACATCGTCGCCCCGATCTGCCAGGGGGTGAATTCAGCGTCGCCGTAGCCCAAAAGCTCTGACTTCGTGCGTTCGCCCGAAGCGACCTTAAGAATCTTGTCGAAGATTTCCTTGCCCTTGTCCGCGATCGAGACGCCGTCGACAACGTCGCCGCAATTGATGTCCATGTCCTCGATCATCCTGCGGTATGTGTCATTGTTGGTGGCGAGCTTGACCGATGGCGTCGGCTTGCAGCCGTAAGCCGAGCCGCGTCCGGTCGTGAAGGCGAGCACGTTCGCGCCGCCGGCTACCTGCCCGGTCGCCGACACCGGATCGTAGCCCGGCGTATCCATGAACACGAAGCCCTTCGCCGTCACCGGCTCGGCGTATTTGTAGACCTCGTTCAGCGCGGTCGTGCCGCCCTTCGCCGCGGCCCCCAAGGATTTCTCGAAAATCGTCGTCAGCCCGCCGGCCTTGTTGCCGGGCGAGGGATTGTTGTTCATTTCGCCGCCGCTGCGCGCGCAATAGTCTTCCCACCAATGGATTCGCTCGACGAGCTTGCGGCCGATCTCCGGCGTCGCCGCGCGGCGCGTCAATAAATGCTCGGCGCCATAAATCTCCGGCGTCTCCGACAGGATCGCCGTGCCGCCGTTGCGCACCAAAATGTCGGCGGCGGCGCCGAGCGCTGGATTGGCGGTAATCCCCGAATAGCCGTCCGAACCGCCGCATTGAAGCGCGAGCGTCAGCTCGCTCGCCGGCGTCGTCGTTCGTTGTACGCGGTCGATCGTCGGCAGCATCGCGCGGACGCGCTCGACGCCGGCAGCGACCGTCTTGCGCGTGCCTCCGGTCGCCTGGATCGTCAGGCTGTGGAACAACTCGCTCTCGACGATTCCGTATTCCTCCTTCATGCGACCGATCTGAAACACTTCGCAGCCCAGCCCGACCATCAGCGTCGCGCCGATGTTCGGATTGGCGGCGTAGCCCCATTGCGTGCGCATCAAGGCGTCGAATCCCTCGCCTTTGGCGGCAATGCCGCAGCCCGTGCCGTGCACGAGAGCGATCACGCCGTCGACATTCGGGTAGTCGGCAAGGATTCCGGACCGTTCGACCTCCCGCGCAATCAGGCGGGCGACAGTCGCCGAGCAATTCACTGAAGTCAGGATCGCAAGATAGTTGCGCGTCCCGACCTTCCCGCTTAGCCGCCGAAAGCCCCGAAAGGTCGGCTGGCTCTCGACCGAGGCGATTGTCTCGCGGCGCGCATCCTCGCCAAAATGATAGTCGCGCGCGAACTCCTTAATTCCGCAATTGTGCTCGTGCACCCACTCGCCAGCAGAAACGGGTCGGGACGCAAAGCCGATGATTTGCCCGAACTTGCGGATCGGCGCGCCCGCGTCGACCGCGGCGACCGCCATCTTATGACCTCTCGGGATGCGTTCGCTGGCGTTGACGCCTCCGATAGGCGCGGCGCCGGCGGCAATCTCGTCGATTGCGATGACGACATTGTCCGAGGGGTCGAGGCGCAGGGCGCGAGGAATTGTCATGATGGGGTCTACCGCTCAAGAGTGGTCTGCTTGCGGCGAAAAAAGTCCAGGCTGCTTTTTCGCCAGGGATTCGAGGAGCGCGCTGGTGGTGTCGAGGTGGCGCCTCATCGCCTCGCGCGCCGCAGGCGGATCGCCCGCCTCGATCGCGGCGGCGATCGAACAATGCTCGTTCAGCGCCGCGCGCAGGCGCCCCGGAGGAGACATGGTCAACCGGCGCGCCCTCTCCAGATGGACGCGAAGGGCGTCCAGGAGGTCACCGGCGCGCGCCATGCCAAGACGGGCGGTCAAGAGCTGGTGAAAGGCTACGTCAAGCACGTAGAACGCGACGCGGTCCTCGACTTCGACTGCCGCGGCCTCCTCCTTGAGATTTGCCGCGAGCGCGTCCTTGTCGGCCCGCGTCATTCGCCGGGCGGCTTCGGCGGCAATCTCCGCTTCGAGCGCGCCGCGGATGAAGAAACGCTCGCGCACGTCGTCGAGAGAAATTCGCGCGACGAAGGAGCCATGCTGCGGCTCGACGTCGACGAGACGGTCATAGGAAAGGCGGCTGACCGCAGCGGAGACCGGAAAGCGCGAAACGCCGAGTTTTTCGCACAATCCCGCCTTGTCGATCAGACGTCCCGGTTCGAGCGCCCCGGAGAGAATCGCTTCCTTCAGTTCGCCGTACGCGGCGTCAGCCTTGGAATGGGCGCCCTTCGCCAAGTCCCCGCCTTCAGCTCAAGGCGAAACGAAGCGCTTCGCCTGTTCATGCTAACATGTTAGAGGCTAGAGAGGCGGCGCGGCCCCGTCAATCCTCAAGATGCCGCTCCGGGGCGCCCATGCCGACGCTGCACTTGGACGAGCGAACGACGCTGCCCTCGGACCGCTACGCCGGGGCTCTCGCGGCGCGCGTTTGGCGGCCCGATGTCAACGGCCCCTCCGTGGTTGCGGTCCGGGAAGACGGCCTCTTCGACGTCACGAAATCGTTCGCGACCATGCGCGACCTCTGCGAAGCGCCCTCACCTGCCGCGGCGCTGCGCGCAGCGGCGGGACCGCGCGTCGGCGCCCTTAAGGATATTCTCGCCGCCACTCCGCGCGACAAGCGCTTGCCCGTAAGCCCGCGCCTTCTCGCGCCCATCGATTTGCAGGCGATCAAGGCGGCGGGCGTAACCTTCGCCCAGTCGCTGCTTGAGCGCGTCATCGAAGAACGCGCCCGCGGCAGCCGGGAAGGCGCGGCGCAGGCGCGCGAGGAGATCGTGCGCGCGCTTGGCGACGATCTGGGCGCCCTGCGGCCCGGCTCGCCCGCGGCGATGCGGCTCAAAGGGGCGCTCGTCGAGGCTGGCGCGTGGTCGCAATATCTCGAGGTCGGGATCGGGCCGGACGCGGAGGTCTTTACCAAGAGCCAGCCGATGTCGGCGGTCGGCTCGGGCGACGACGCTGGTTTTCACAGCGCTTCGCTTTGGAACAATCCCGAGCCAGAAGTGGCGCTCGTGATCGCGTCGACCGGAGCGATTGTTGGCGCGACCCTCGCCAACGACGTCAATCTGCGCGATTTTGAGGGGCGGTCGGCGCTCCTGCTCGGCAAGGCGAAGGATCAGAATGCGAGTTGCGCGCTCGGCCCCTTTTTGCGCTTCTTCGACGCGACTTTTTCGCTGGACGCCGTGCGCTCCGCCACGATCTCGCTTACCGTCGAGGGCGAGGACGGATTCCGGCTCGACGGCAGTTCGTCGATGGCGAAAATCAGTCGCGACCCGAGCGATATCGCCGCGCAGACGATCGGGGCGAGCCATGCCTACCCCGACGGTTTTGTTCTGCTGCTGGGAACGATGTTCGCCCCGGTCGCGGATCGCGGCGCCCCGGGCATGGGATTCACTCACAAGACAGGCGATATCGTCAGCGTCGAATCGGAAAAGCTCGGCCGGCTCGTGAATCGGATGCGGCCGTGCGAGGAATGCGAGCGTTGGACTTTCGGAGTTGGCGCGCTCATGCGCAACCTCGCCCGGCGAGGGTTGATCTGAGCGCTCCGGCGATGGAAGGTTGGTAAATTCGGGGAAGGCAGAATGGGCGCGCCGCACAAGAACTTCATTGCCGGAGAGTGGGTCGATGGCGCGACTGTCACGCGCGACATCAACCCGTCGGACACCGACGATATCGTCGGCGAGTACGCGCAAGCCGATGTCGCCCAGACGAACGCGGCGATCGACGCCGCCCACGCCGCCTGCGCCGCCTGGGCGAGAACGACGCCGCAGGAGCGCCACGACATCCTCCTGCGCGTTTCGACCGAGATCCTGGCGCGGCGAGACGAGCTTGGGCGGCTGCTTTCGCGTGAGGAAGGCAAGACGCTGCCGGAAGGCGTCGGCGAGGCGACGCGCGCCGGCCAGATTTTCGATTTCTTCGCCGGCGAGGCTTTGAGAATTCCCGGCGAGAAATTCGCCAGCGTGCGGCCGAACGTGGACATCGAGGTCACGCGCGAGCCAATAGGCGTCGTTGGAATTATCGCGCCATGGAATTTCCCGATCGCGATCCCGGCCTGGAAGATCGCGCCCGCCCTCGCCTACGGCAACGCCGTCGTGTTCAAACCCGCGGACCTCGTCCCCGGCTCCGCCCACGCGCTGGCCGAGATCATCGTGCGCGCCGGAGTTCCGAAGGGCGTGTTCAATCTGCTCGTCGGGCGGGGCTCGGTGGTCGGCCAGGCGATCCTCGACCACAAACGGGTTGACGCGGTCACGTTCACCGGCTCGGTTGCGACCGGACGCCGGGTCGCGGCCTCGTGCGCCAGCGCAATGCGCCGGTTTCAGCTCGAGATGGGGGGCAAAAACCCTCTCGTTGTGCTCGCGGACGCTGACCTCCCGAGCGCGGTCGAATGCGCGGTCAACGGCGCCTATTTTTCGACCGGTCAGCGCTGCACGGCTTCATCGCGGCTCATTGTCGAGGAGCCGATCTATAAGCGCTTCGCCGAAGCGTTGGGGGAGCGGATGCGAGCGCTCGTCGTCGACGACGCCCTGAAGCCCGGAACGCAGGTCGGCCCGGTCGTCGATGCGACCCAACTCGAACAGGATCTTTCCTATGTCGCGATCGGACGTGGCGAGGGGGCGAAGCTCGCGCTCGGCGGCGAGCGGCTGAACCGCGCCACGCCCGGATTCTACATGGCGCCGGCCCTGTTCCTCGACGCCGACAATGCGATGCGCATTTCCCGCGAGGAAATCTTCGGCCCGGTCGCCGCAATGATCCCGGCCCGCGACTACGACCATGCCCTGGCGATCGCGAACGATACCGATTTCGGCCTGTGCGCCGGCATCTGCACCACAAGCCTCAAGCGCGCCTCGCATTTCAAGCGCAACGCCGAGGTCGGCATGACAATGGTCAATTTGCCGACCGCCGGAGTCGATCCTCACGCGCCGTTCGGCGGCCGCAAAGCGCTCGAACCTTGGCCCGCGCGAGCAGGGGCGCTATGCGGTCGAATTCTACACGACGGTGAAAACGGCCTACACGCTGGCGTGATGCGGACCGCGACCGGCGGTCGAGCCATGGGGCGATCGAAGCGATGATTCTGATCTCCGGCGAGGCGCTGATCGACCTCATCCCCGATCCGGTCAAGGCCAACGCCTACGACGCGGTGCTCGGGGGCTCGCCTTACAACGTCGCGATCGGTTTGACCCGACTTGGCGCGCGGACCGCTTTCGTCTCGCGCATTTCCGCCGATGGCAACGGCGAAGCCCTCGCCGCCGCGCTCGCCGCAAGCGGCGTCGACCTCAGCCTTGTCGTCCGCGACAGGCGCCCGACCACGCTCGCCTTCGTCATGCGCGGCACCGCCAAGACGGGATCGCGCTATTCGTTCTACCTCGACGGGACCGCCTACGACGGTCCCTGGCCCTTCCCCAAGGAATGGCCGAAAGACGCGCAACATTTGCATGTCGGCTCTTTCTCCGCGGTCGAGCGACATGGTCCGGCCGTCGTCGAGGCGATGCGGCTCGCCGGGCCGCGGGCGACCGTCAGCTTTGATCCGAACATCCGCCCGTTCGTGACTCCGGACCGCGAATCGGTCGCGCGGCTGGTCGAGACGCAGATGACCCTCGCCGGCGTCGTCAAGGCCAGCGAGGAGGATCTCGAGTGGCTCTACCCTGGGCGCTCGATCGATGACACGCTCGCCGCCTGGGCCGCCTCCGGCCCGCGATTTTGTGTCGCGACGCTCGGCGAACGCGGCGCCCTCGCCGTGCTGGGCAAGGAAAAAGTGAGCGTCGCCGCGCCGCGGGTCGAGGTCGTCGACACCGTCGGCGCGGGCGACAGTTTCATGTCCGCCCTGCTGTCGGCGATGGACCGCGACCGCGCGCTTGGCGCACAAGCGCCTCAGCCGACTCGCGGCGAACTGGAAAGGTGGCTGCGCTTCGCGGCGACCGCGTCGGCGATCACTTGCACGCGCAAAGGCTCCGATCCGCCGACCCGGGCCGACGTCGAGGCCCGTCTCGCCGGATGATCCGAAAATGGGCCTAGAACTTGGGGCGAAGACGACGAACGTTGCGGGCGTCGAACGGGCGGTCTAAAACGCCAACCGAACAACAGTTGGAATGAACGCCATGGCGTCGAGCGACGCTTTGCCCGAGCCGCGCCGTCCGCGGCCGCTATCGCCGCATCTGAGCGTCTATCGTCTGACCATGACGATGGCGATGTCGTTCGCGCATCGGCTGAGCGGCGTGGCCCTTTACGCCGGCGTGCTGATGCTGGCCTGGTTTCTCATCGCCGCCTCGGCGGACGCCGCGACCTTCGCGGTCTTTTCCGAATTCATCCAATCGATCGCCGGCCGGCTCGTCCTCTTCGGCTTCACCTGGGCGCTGTTTCATCACCTCCTCGGCGGCATCCGCCATATCGTCTGGGACTCCGGCTCCGGCCTGGACGCGCCATTGCGCGATCAAATCGCATGGGCGACGTTGATCGGAGGGTTTGCGTTGACGATCGTCGTCTGGGCCGTAGGCTACGCCGTTCGCTAGGGGAGCATCGCATGGCCGATCATCCGAGCGATCTGCGCACTCCCCTCGGGCGGGTGCGATTTCTGGGCTCGGCGCGCTCGGGAACAGCCGACGCCTGGCTCGTTCACCTCACTTCGGTCGCGCTCATCCCGCTGACTGTCGGCTTCGTCTGGCTCACCCTCGACCTCTTGCGCAAGGACTATAACGGCGTGCGAGAAGCGCTCGGCCGCCCGATTCCGGCGATTCTGCTGCTGGCGTTCATCCTCGCCGGCATCGTCCATATGGAGCTCGGCATGCGCTCCATCATCGTCGACTACATCGGCGGTCCGTCGCGCGCGTGGGCGCTGGCCGCCAATACCTGCTTTGCCGCGCTTCTGGCGCTGGGCTGCGTCTATGCGACGCTGCGCATCGCCTTCACCTGAGCAACCTTAAAAGAAGACGGACCATCGATGTCGACCAACGGCTCTTCCGCGCAGGGCGCGCCGGCGCTCGGGGGCAAGGCCTATCCGATCGCCGACCACACATTTGACGTGATCGTGGTCGGCGCCGGCGGCGCGGGGTTGCGCGCAAGCGTCGGCTGCGCCCAGGCCGGCCTGCGCACCGCATGCATTTCGAAAGTGTTCCCGACCCGCTCGCATACTGTCGCTGCGCAAGGCGGCATTTCCGCCTCCCTGGGCAACATGGGCCCCGACGACTGGCGCTGGCACATGTACGACACCGTCAAGGGCTCGGACTGGCTCGGCGACCAGGATGCGATCGAATACATGTGCCGCAACGCGCCGTCTGCGGTCTACGAACTGGACCATTGGGGCGTGCCGTTCTCGCGCACCGAAGCCGGCAAGATCTATCAGCGTCCGTTCGGCGGCATGACCACCGAATACGGCAAGGGCATCGCCCAGCGCACCTGCGCCGCCGCCGACCGCACCGGACACGCGATGCTGCATACGCTTTACGGCCAGGCGCTGAAGGCGAAGTGCGAGTTCTTCATCGAATATTTCGCGATCGACCTCATCCGCGACGCCGAGGGCGCGGTGCGCGGCGTCGTCTGCCTCAGGCTGGACGACGGGACCATCCACCGCTTTCGCGCCCAGATCACCGTCCTGGCGACGGGCGGCTACGGCCGCGCCTATTTCTCGGCGACGTCGGCGCACACTTGCACCGGCGACGGCAACGCCATGGCGCTGCGGGCCGGACTGCCGGTTGCAGGACATGGAGTTCGTGCAGTTCCATCCGACGGGCATCTACGGCGCCGGCTGCCTCATCACCGAGGGCGCGCGCGGCGAGGGCGGCTATCTCGTCAATTCGGAGGGCGAGCGCTTCATGGAGCGCTATGCGCCGTCAGCCAAGGACCTGGCCTCGCGCGACGTCGTCAGCCGGGCGATGACGATGGAGATTCGCGAGGGCCGCGGCGTCGGCAAGTTGAAGGACCACATCTTCCTGCACCTCGACCATCTCGATCCCAAGGTGCTGCACGAGCGGCTGCCCGGCATTTCCGAGAGCGCCCGCATCTTCGCCGGCGTCGACGTGACCAAGGAGCCGATCCCCGTCTTGCCGACTGTCCACTACAACATGGGCGGCATCCCGACCAACTATCGCGGCGAGGTCCTGACCAAGGTCGACGGCGATCCCGATATGATCGTTTCCGGACCTGATGGCGCTCGGCGAGGCGGCCTGCGTCTCCGTCCACGGCGCCAACCGGCTCGGCTCCAATTCGCTCATCGACCTCGTCGTCTTTGGCCGCTCCGCGGCCCTGCGCGCCGCCGAGACGCTGAAGCCCGGCGACCGGCAGCCCGAACTCGCCAGGGACAGCGCCGAGTTCGCGCTCAGCCGGCTCGATAAATTCCGCAACGCCAAGGGCAAGACCCCGACCGCGGCCCTGCGCCTCAACATGCAGATGGTCATGCAGACGAATTGCGCGGTGTTCCGCACCGGCGAAGTGCTCGCCGAAGGCAAGGAGAAGATTCACGCCGCCTGGCGCGCGAGCGCGGACGTCTCGGTCACCGACCGGTCGCTGATCTGGAACTCCGATCTGATCGAGACGCTCGAATACGACAATCTGATCGTGCAGGCGGTGGTGACGATGGAAGGCGCGGCCAATCGCCTCGAAAGCCGCGGCGCGCACGCGCGCGAGGACTACCCCAAGCGCGACGACGTCAACTGGATGAAGCACACGCTCGCCTGGATCGACCCCGTGAAGCAGACGGTCGCGATCGACTACCGGCCGGTGCACGCCTATACGATGAGCAACGACATCGGCTACATCGAGCCCAAGGCGCGGGTGTATTGACGTTCCCGCTGATGGGCGCGTCGGAAGATCTTCCGGGAATGGATGAGCCGCAATGGTCCAACTGACCCTCCCCCAAAACTCGCGTATCAAACCCGGAAAGACCTGGCCGAAGCCAGCCAGCGCGGCGCGGCTCGCAGAATTCCGCATCTATCGCTGGAATCCGGACGACGACTTGAACCCGCGCATGGACGTCTATTTCGTCGACCGCGACGATTGCGGGCCGATGGTCCTCGACGCGCTGATCTGGATCAAAGCCAAGATCGATTCGACGCTGACCTTCCGCCGCTCGTGCCGCGAGGGGGTATGCGGCTCGTGCGCGATGAACATCGACGGGCTCAATACGCTCGCCTGCACCCGCGGCATCGACGAGGTCGCGGCGCCGGCGACGATCTATCCGCTGCCGCACCAGGAGGTGATCAAGGATCTCGTTCCCGACCTCACGATCTTCTTTGCTCAGCACGCTTCGATCGAGCCGTGGCTGAAGACCGCAACGCCGCCGCCGGAGAAGGAGTGGCTGCAGTCGCCCGAGGACCGGGCGAAGCTCGACGGCCTCTATGAGTGCATTCTCTGCGCCTGCTGTTCGACCTCCTGTCCGAGCTATTGGTGGAACGGCGACCGCTATCTCGGGCCGGCGGTCCTGCTGCAGGCTTATCGATGGCTCATCGATTCGCGCGACGAAGCACAGGGCGAGCGGCTCGACAATCTCGAGGATCCGTTCCGCCTCTACCGCTGCCACACGATCATGAACTGCGCCAAGACCTGCCCCAAGGGCCTCAATCCGGCCAAGGCGATCATCCACATCAAGGCGATGATGGTCGAGCGGCGGCTGTGACGCCGGCCGCGCGGCGGCGGGCGGAGGCTCGAGCCGCGGGGAATCGGCAGGCGAACAATATTTGCCGGCGCGTGCTTTCTGAAAAACGAAATCCGTGGTACACTGCTTTCCGTCATGACGAATTGATCGAGAGCATGGGAGCAAGGGGCGCAATTGGGACGCGGCGCGCCGGCGGTCCCCCACAAAAGAAAAAACGCCGCCGGGGGTCAGCGTAAACGCTTGAAAAGGCTCAAAACGGCCAAGAGCCTCCAAGGAAATCCAAGCTCTTTTCTTTGATTGGCTTTGGCTGCGCTTGGCCGGATTTGGCTAAATTTGGCGGTGGCTTGGAAGAGCTGGCGTCGCCGACAGCCGGTAGGCGCGGTCACGAAGCGTCAAGCTGGAATCATAGGACGGGGCGTGCGACGATCAGGCTGGGGCGGGCGATGTCGTCGCTCCAAGGGGATGGCGCGAAAAACGCACTGGAGGAGGCCGCAATGGCGAAGTTGAAATCGGCGAAGGAGACCCATGTCCGCGAGCGCCTCGGCACGCCGACCGACCTCAAGCCGGAGGCGACGCGGGATATATCGGCGGCGCTCGCGGGATTGTTGGCGGACGTGTTCGCGCTCTATATGAAGACCAAGAACTTCCACTGGCACATGAGCGGCCCGCATTTCCGCGACTACCACCTGCTCCTCGACGAGCAGGGCGAGCAGATTTTCGACATGACCGACGACATCGCCGAGCGGGCGCGCAAGATCGGCGGCGCAACCTTGCATTCGATCGGGGATATCGCCCGGCGGCAGCGCATTCTCGACAACGATGCCGACTATGTCGATCCGAAGGACATGCTGGCGGAGCTGCGCGACGACAACGAGCGCCTGACCTCGATCATGCGTCAGGTCCACAACGTTTGCGACACTTACGGCGACGTGGCGACCGCGAGCCTGATCGAGAACTGGATCGATGAAACCGAGCGGCGGACATGGTTCCTGTTCGAGGCGACCCGCGGCAGCCCGGGGGCGAACGACTGAGCTGAAAGCGAGCTTTGATGATGCAACTCGCCGACACCATCCGCACGATCCCGGACTACCCGAAAAAGGGCATTTTGTTTCGCGACATCACGACGCTGCTCGGCGACGCGCGGGCTTTTCGCCGGGCGGTCGACGAGCTGGTGCAGCCGTGGGCCGGAACGAAGATAGAAAAGGTCGCGGGGATCGAAGCGCGCGGCTTCATTCTCGGCGGCGCGGTCGCGCATCAATTGTCAGCAGGATTCGTGCCGATCCGCAAGAAGGGCAAGCTCCCGCACACGACGGTCTCCATCCCCTATTCGCTCGAATACGGCCTCGACCAGATGGAGATGCATGAGGATGCGGTCTCCAAGGGCGAACGGGTCATCCTGGTCGACGACCTGGTCGCGACTGGGGGGACGGCGGAAGCGGCGATCAAGCTCTTGCGGCAGATGGGCGCCGAGGCGGTCGCCGCCTGTTTCGTCATCGACCTCCCCGACCTCGGCGGCGCGGCCAAAATCGAAGCGATGGGCGTCCCGGTGCGCAGTCTGGTCTCTTTCGCCGGGCACTAGCAGGCTTGTGGGCGTGATCGCTGGTCGCGCCCACCGGGGTCATCGACCCCGGCCACAAGCGTTCACTCGCTCTTGCCCCGCGCCTCCCCCGCCGCCCGCCAATGAGCGTCGAAGAGGGCGGCGCCGAAGTCGAGCGCATCGCCCGAGGCTTCCCGTATCAGCGAGAATGCGGTCGGTTGGCGCGCCGTCAGGCGGCCGGTCAAAGCATTCTCCTCGAACGTGAACTGGGTTTTGAACTTTCGCGCCAGGTTCTGCATTCCGATATTGTCGGGCAGGCAGACGATCTCGATCGTCTCAACGCCATGATTGGTGGCGGCGCGCCGGATGCGCTTGAACAGCCTTTCGCCGATGCCGTGGCGACGATAGTCCGATTCGACCGAGAACGCGGCCTCGGCGTGAATGTTGCGGCCGAACGGCGCCTGCTCGCTCCAGATCGCCCGGTTGGAGCGCAACTCGGCCGCGCCGACCATCTTGCCGTCGACAAAGGCCCCGTACACGAGATCGCCCTTGCCGAAGCAGTTTTCTGCGTAATGGACAAGAAAATCGTCTGACATGCCGCCGCCGAAGCGCTCGTGGCGGCTGCGCGCGTCAAGCCTCAGCAAATGATCGCGGAAGGATTCCTTATCCGACTGCCAAAGGCGCCGGATTTCAACCTGGGATGATTTGGCCTCGTCCATCGTCGACCTCGCCGAATTCGGCCTCGGCGCTTCATCCCGGCGCTATATTGTGCGTCGCAACATGAATATCAACCCGCTGGATTAATTCGCGCCTGCGCCGGCAAAGCGAATCAGGGTCTTGCCAAGCGTCTGGCGCTTGGCGATCGCCTCGAAAGCCTTCCGGTAATCCTCCAGCGCATATCTCGCGTGGATGTGAACGCTAAGCGTCCCGGACTTGGCCCACTCCATGAGTTGAGCCATGTTCTCACGATGCGCTTCCGGCTCCCGGGCGGTGAATTCGCCCCAATAGACGCCGCGAATGTCGCAGCCTTTGAGCAAGGGAATGTTGAGCGGCGGGCGGGGGATCTCGCCCGAGGCGAAGCCGATCACCAAAAGGCGCCCTTTCCAGGCGAGCGAACGGAGCGACGCTTCAGTCAGCGCGCCGCCGACCGGATCGTAGACGACATCGACGCCTTTGGGGGCAAGCTCCTTGAGGCGCGCGCGCAAGTCGTCCGCGGCAGTGTTGATCGTCTCGGCCGCGCCGTAGCGGCGGGCGAAGGCGAGCTTTTCGTCCGAGGACGCGCCGGCGATCACGCGAGCGCCCATCGCCTTGCCGATTTCGACCGCCGCGAGCCCGACGCCGCCCGAGGCGCCGAGCACCAGCAGCGTCTCGCCGGGCTTCATCTCGGCGCGCTGCTTGAGCGCGTGCAGGCTCGTGCCATAGGCGACCGAAAGCCCCGCCGCCCTGTCGAGCTCAAGACCCTCCGGGATGCGCGCCAGCCGCTTGGTGGTGATCGCGATCCGCTCCGCCGCCGCGCCGTAACCGCAGAACCCCATGACCGCTTCGCCGACCCCAAACCCATGCACTCCGGGCCCCAGGCCAATGATATGGCCGGAGAACTCGCCGCCCGGCGAAAACGGCGGCGCGGGCTTGAGCTGGTATTTGCCTTCGATGATCAAGGTGTCGAAGAAGTTGAGGCCCGCATAGGCGACCTCGACCAAAGCCTCGCCCTCGCCAGGCGATGGCCCCTCGACCTCCGCCACCTGGAGATTTTCGGCCGGGCCAAGCGACGGACAGATCAGGGCTTTCATCAAGGGCTCCCAATTTTACTCATTTTTCATTAACCAGATGCAGGATTGCAGCCCCTGCCCGCGCCGGCAAGGCGAAAGGCCGGAATTTCGCCCCGATCGGACGGCAGGGAAGCCAGCCCGGCCGGACTTGGGCCCGGCTCAGAGGATTGTTGTCGATGACCCGCCTCGTCCATTCGTCATTTCGCGCCCTTGGGCTCCTGTGCGTCGCAGTCTGGGCGACCGGCGCCCTCGCGCCGCATGTGACGGCCGCGACCAAGCCCGCCAAGGCCATGGCGAAAACGGAAAAGAAGAATGAGCCCGCCAAGCCCGCCCTGGTCGCGACCTTCGGCGACTGGAACGTATTCGTGGGCGAGGCCGGCAAGGGCCGCATCTGCTATACCCTCGCCCAGCCGAAATCGCGCGAACCTGCAAGCCTCAAACGCGATCCCGGCTACGCGTTCATTTCCGACCGCCCGGCGGAAGGGGTGCGCAACGAAGTGTCGTTCATCATGGGCTTCGACGTTGCGGCGGGTGACGCCGCCGATGCAAAGCCCGAGCTAAAGCCGGGCGAGAAGCCAGCGCCGAAGCCCGACGCCAAATCGAAGACGCCCGACGCCCCGTCCCCGGCGCCGGTCGCCTTGGTCGATGAGACGACGTTCGAGATGCTGCCGAAGGGGGGAAACCTCTGGGTGAAGAACGCGGCCAAGGAAGGCGCTCTGATCACGGAGATGCGCAAAGGCGCGAAACTCGTCATCAAGGCCGCTTCGCTCAGAGGCCACCAATCGATCGACACCTATTCGCTGACCGGCTTCGCCCAGGCGTTGGAGCGGGTCCAGAAGGAATGCGCGGGGAAATGAGCGCCGTCTTAGCCCCTTAGTCAAAAGTCCGGTGCGTCAAATCTGTCCGTTGATGCCCAAACGCAAGGTGCGCGGAAGGGATGCATTCGGTCCCTGGGCTGCCCTTCAGGATCGGCCCCACGAACGCGCGGGAAGGGCGAGGAAGCGGACTTCGGCCTAAGGCGTCGATTGCGCGGGAAGCAACGGCCCGAGAAACAAACGCGAACGCGTCCGCTCGACCCCAAAGCGCCCCTCGCACCAACACCGCCTTACACGCCTATCGCGACGTGGTGGCGATCGGCATGCTTCACCACAATTGCCTGAAAGTGAACCGCACGGTCTGCGAATCGGGTTCGCCCGCGGGTTTGGCCACCACGCGCTCGTAGTTGAGGCCAAGGTCGGCGCCGCGCCATAGACGCAAGCCCATGCCAGCGCCGACCCTGAGCGTGTTCGCCATGTTGTCTTGGCCCACCCTATCGATGCTTGTTTCGCCGCCGACATTGTAGAAAGCGTCCAGCGACAGCCACAGAGCATCTGTCACATTGCGGCTGACATGTTCCTCGAGGCGCAGGATCGGCTTCTGGGAAAGCGTCTGCGCGCCGCCCGCCAGATAGTTGTTGTTGTTGGTGAACAATCGCGCCGAAACATAGGTCTCGACCCAGGTCCAGCCCTGATCCGGCGTATAGCTGAAATTGACGGTCGGAGAGACCATCCAGCGGTTGGCGCTCGGGTTGATCGCCGAGGTCGGATTGTAGGCGCCGAGCGGCGTCGTCACCAGCAAATGAAAGCTCGCGAACGTCTGCGGAATGAACGACTGAAACTGCTCGCGGGTCAGCGCCGGTCCGCCAAATATGTTCATCTGCCACAGAAAGCCGATATCAGACGCGCCGTTCGCGGAGGCTCGGAAAGGTCCGGCGCTCGTATCCAGGAACGCATAGGGCAGCACGATCGACACACCGCCGGTGCGGCCCCAATAGTCCATGATCCGGGTGAGGACGAGCGACTGGGCGAAGACGTTTGAGCGGATGCCCGGCACGGTGTCCGTTCCGTCCTCGGGCGTGACCGCGCTCGTATACCCAGCGTTATAAATGGCGAGCCAAGTGTCGACCGGCGCGTTCAAATAGTCGCGCGCAGAACCGGCGCGCGCATCGTTCAAGAGGGCCAGCGATCCCGCGACCCATATCAAGAGCGCCAGAAATCCAACGCGATTGATCCGGCGTCGGCCTTCGTCCACGTCCGCCGCCAGAGCCTAGGCCTGCCGGTTAAACCCGATGTCGTCGTCGATCACCGCGCCCGGCCCAACCGGAACCCTTCCCGGATTCGGTTGGTGAAGAGTGTGGAAGACGATCTTGTCGCGCGACACCTTGCGGAGAAAGTCCGCGAACACGTCGATGGTCATCTGCTCGCCGGGGCAGCGCCGATAGCCGAAGCCGAACGGGGCGAATCCTGCGTAGTCGCACACCGGCGCCGGTTTCCCGTCCGACACGGCGAACACGGTGCCGAAGCCGCTGTTGGTGATGCCGGTCTTGCGCCCGTCGCTAACGGGAAGCGTGGTAATGTCGAAGGGGCAGCGCGGCAGCCCGATCTGTTTGCATCTCGCCTCATCGATCTCGGCGCTCGTCGGCACGCTCAAGTAGCGTGCCGGGTCGAAGCGCTCGGGCTCCTTCCACAGCCGCGGGTCGAAGCTCGTCTCGGTATGGGGCGTATTCATGTACGAGTGCCGCTCGTAGGGCACGCCGAATTGCGCGAACGGAGAGCCGCCGTAGAAAGACGAGGCTCTTGTGTCCGTGATCGCGGAAATGCTGCCGCCGTTGGGCGAGATGGTTCGAAAGAGCTCCATCACCAGAAGCTCAAGCGGCGTGAAGGGCGCCCCGTTCGCGTTGTCGAAGTCTCCGCTCATCGTCTTTTGAAAGGCCGCCCGCACCGTCGGATCGCCGCCATTTTCGTTGAGACGATTTATGATGCCAAAGATGGAATTGCCCCATTGGCTGAACGCCACGAAATTGTGGAAGCATTCGAAGACGACGTCCTTCTTGGCGAAGTATTTCCCGTCGCCCGCATTCTTGAGCCAATAATAGGCGATGGTCTTGTCGGGATCCGCGATCCGGCCGTTCTCGATATCGTCGAGCCGCGCGTCGATCCATTTGGTCAGGAACGGCCGAAGCGCTCTCACGGTCATATAGTTTTCGTAGACGACCTCCTGCAGCGGACTGCGGTAGGCGAGCACTGTGTTGAAGGCCTCACCGACCGTGCGGACCTGAGGCGGTACCGCGCCGCCCTTCACGCCGAGATGGAGGTCCCAGTAGATATCCCAATAATAGTCGAGGTAGTGGCGCATGAACGGCTTATCGGCGAACTTCGGATCGAGAAGCTTGTCGAAAAAGTCGACAACCTTGGCCTGATATTTCGGAGCGTAAAGGTCAGGCGTGACCCCGGTGAAATAGATGCGCTTGCGGAGATTGTTATCGCCGCGGTTCTCAAGCCCCTCGAGGAAAACGGTCACGCCGTCTGAAGGGGTCGGCTTCCAGTCTTCGTAAAGCATGCCCCAAAAATCCCAGGGGATGGCATCCTGTTTTGTAAGCGGCAGGTCGATCATCGGCAGGACAGGTCGCTCGCCGGCAAAGATGCTTCCGAGGAAAAATGGCACCACGGCGTTGTTGACGTACTCGCGGTCGAAATGGCTGGGGATGGTGGCGCGAAATCTTTGCAAGGCCGCGGAGAGGTCGGGAGCCTGACGGGCGGCGGTTCCGCCATCCCCGAGGCTTTGGTCCTTGGCGGCGGCTCCTCCCGCGACGGGCAGGAGAGCAGCCACACCGGCGCCAGTCAGAAACGTGCGTCGTTCCATCCTCGATTCCTCCCTTGCACTTTGGAGCGCGGACAGTAGGGAACGACGCAAGGTGCGTCAAACACGCCGCCAACCGGACCGCGCTGCGATTCCGCACGATAGAAAGGAGAATCCCGGGTGACGCGACCGTGTTGTGACGGACGGAAACCGGCGCCGTCGAATCGCGCCATGCCGGCAGACGCCAGAGACTTTTGGGTCAGGCTCTTAGCCCTTAGTAAGTAAGCTCGGCGATTGTGATGTGATTGTCTTTCGCCGGCCACGGCCGGACGACAATCCGTTCCTGGTTGAATTCGGCGACGACGGGCCGGCTTTCCGGCGTCTCCAATTTGAGCGTTGTCGTCCAGACCCCGGGAACTCCGGGCGGAATGTCGGTCGGCTGCTTGCCGTCGAGCAGGACGACGTCGCGCGGCAAGCCGAAATAGCCGCGCGGCCGCCGCATCAGGATTTCTGCGCCTGCGTCGGGGTCCGGGGTCACCGTCGAAGGGCGAAGATCAAGCTTTGGGAACGACCGCGGAAACGGCGAACGGTAGATGTGGGTGATCGGCGTCCCCGGAGCCGCGACTACGAATTCGAGGGAGGTTGCGCTGTCGGTCTTGAGGGGGCCCCAGACGCCGTCGGCGCCGGTTGTTTTGGCGATCAGCGCCGGGCCTTTTCGCTCGCCGGTGTCGGGATCGACGGCGTAGACCTCGACCTTCGCGCCCTCGACCGGACGGTTGGTCGGGGTCGGCCCCGCAACGCCGGTGACGGCGCCGTTCAGCGTCACCTCCGATTCGGGCACGATTGCAATTCGCGAAGGGGGGCGGCCGACTATGAACGCATAGATTTCGGCGAAGGCGCGAGGACTGAGCGCAGTCTCTCGATGATCGACGCGATCAAGCACAAGATTGGTCGCCCCCTTCAGCGCGGGTCCTTCCGAAGTCACGTTGGTCGGCGTGCCCGGATGACCGATAAAAGCCCCGTCGGGCTGCGCGTATAGGTCGTAGCCGTCGCTGCGCAAAGTCAGAAACGGCACGCCCGGAGTTGTCTCGCTAGGGCCGCCGTCGAGTTTGCTGAGGAACGTTCCGCGACCGTTGTACTCGCTGCCGGGCAAGGCGTCGATGGCGAAGACCCCGTGATTTGGCGTGCCGCCGAGCACGGCATGGCTCACATGCGCGCCGCCGCCGTTGGCGATGTAGTTGCGGACCGAATTGCCGCCGCGCGAAAGCGCGACCAGCGCGACCTTGTCCGCGCCGGTCTCGACGCGCGCCTTGTCGATGAATGCGCTCAATTCGCGCAGTTCGTCCTGCGTCGAGGAGCGGTCGGGTTGGGGCACAGTGTCGTCGTCGCGCGCCTGCGGATCGGTGAAGCTGATCGCAAACAGGCGGTCGCGCGGATAGCCGTTGCTCTCGAAGCGCCAGATGACGGTCTCCCACGTCGCGGCCAGATCGCTGTCGCCGTGCACGAAGATGATCGGGACCGGAGATTCCTCAGCAAGAGCTCCACGGGGCCAGCTCAACGCGGTCAGGGCGGCTGCCCCTTGCAGCAGCGAACGGCGGCTCACCATCGTCGAATCCTCCCTCGGTGTCGTGGGCAAGAAGTTGCTGATCTTTTCGCGTGCGCGGCCTCGAAGAGGCCAGCGCTTTTTTCAGAGCCTCGCGCTCGATTCTGCGATAGCGCCAAAAGCGCCGGACGACGGCGTTCGGCCGTTCTCAACGCTCCCCACTTGATTCGGGCTTCGTCGCGGCGAAAAGGTAATTCACGCCTGTGTCGCTCGACAGCCGCCAAGCCGCGCCAAAGGGATCGTAAACCACGCCGCGCAGGCTCACTCGTGAGAGGCCGGCGGCGCGCGCGAAGCCCGCGAGCTCGAGCGGGGTCACGAACTGTTCCCAGCGGTGGGTTCCGGGCTCAAGCCAGCGCAGCACGTATTCGGCCCCGACAATGGCGAGCGCGAAGCTTTTCAGCGTGCGGTTCAAGGTCGAGGCGAGGAGAAGTCCGCCCGGCCTGACAAGCGAGGCGGCGGCGGCGATGAAGGCTTTCGGATCGGCGGCGTGCTCGATCACCTCCATTGCGCTCACGACGTCGAACTGTTGCGGCTCGGCGCGGAGTTCCTCGACTGTCGCTTCGCGATAGGCGAGCCTCGCTCCTGTCTCCGCGGCATGGCGGCGCGCAGCGTCGATCGCGGCGCGCGCCGGATCGACGCCGACGACGTCAGCTCCGAGACGCGCCAATGGCTCGGCGAACAGCCCAGCGCCGCAACCGACGTCGAGGAGGCTCATGCCCGCGAGCGGCGCCCCTGCCCGCGCCTCAAGCTTGAAATGCCGCACGATCAGATCGCGCGCCCAGGCGATCCGGACCGGGTTCAAACGATGCAAAGGCGCCATCGGCCCGTCGGCGTCCCACCAGGCGTCGCCCAGCGCGTCGAAACGGGCGACCTCCTCGGACATGACGCTTGACATCTCAACCCCGTCGCTCGGAGGGCCGGATCGCGTTGACCCACCCGGCGAGCGCCTTTATACGGCGCCCGCACGCAACGCGCGACCCCGCGCGTTTTCCCCCAAGGTCTCAAGGATCGATGCCGCGTCTGGTGATGAAGTTCGGCGGCACGTCGGTCGCCGACGTTCGACTCATCCGCAACGTCGCCGCGCACGTGAAACGCGAGATCGACGCCGGCGCCGAAGTCGCGGTTGTGGCCTCGGCGATGGCCGGCAAGACGAATGAGCTGGTCGCCTGGTGCAAAGAGGCAGGCTCCGAGTTCGACAACGCCGAATACGACGCCGTCGTCGCCTCGGGCGAACTGGTGACGGCGGGCCTGCTGGCGCTGGCGCTCAAGGACATCGGCCTCAAAGCGCGCTCATGGGCAGGGTGGCAGATCCCGCTCCTCACCGACGACGCCCACGGCTCGGCGCGCATCGCCGCGATCGACGGAGCCCGGCTCATTCAAGGCTTCAGGGCGGGCGAGATCGCCGTCATCGCCGGCTTTCAGGGTCTGCACAAGCCCACCAACCGGGTGACGACGCTCGGGCGCGGCGGCTCGGACACCTCGGCGGTCGCGCTTGCCGCGGCGATTTCGGCCGACCGCTGCGACATCTATACCGACGTGGACGGCGTCTACACCTCTGATCCGCGCGTCGTGCCAAAGGCGCGCCGGCTCGACAAGGTCTCGTTCGAGGAAATGCTGGAGATGGCCTCGCTCGGCGCCAAGGTGTTGCAGGTGCGCTCGGTCGAAGTGGCGATGGTCAACAAGGTCCGGCTTTACGTGCGCTCGTCCTTCGACGATCCGGCGCGCCCGAGGCTCGGCACACTGATTTGCGACGAGGAGGAGATCATGGAGCAGGAGGTCGTCACCGGCATCGCCTTCTCGCGCGACGAGGCGCAGATCACTTTGCGCGAGGTCGCCGACAAGCCGGGCGTGGCGGCGGCGATCTTCATGCCGCTGGCCGAAGCCAGCATCAACGTCGACATGATCATCCAGGTCGTCTCCGACGACACCACGACGACCGACATCACTTTCACCGTGCCCGCGGCCGAATTCGCCCGCGCCATGGCGATCCTCCAGGAGCGGCAGGCAAAAATCGGCTACGCCAGGCTCAACGGCGCGGAGGACGTGGTGAAGATTTCGGCCATCGGCGTCGGCATGCGCTCGCATTCCGGGGTCGCGGCGCGCGCGTTCAAGGCCTTGGCCGAGAAGGGCATCAACATCCGCGCCATCACCACTTCCGAGATCAAGTTCTCGATGCTGATCGACGAGGTCTATACCGAGCTTGCGGTGCGCACGCTGCATACGCTCTACGGGCTGGACGCCAAGGGGTGAGGCATCCTGGCCGATTGATCGCGCACCGTGCTGTGCGGCCTTCAAGTTGCTCGCCGAAAAACCCGAACATGCGCGCGATCGAGCCGCGAGTCGGGCGCGTCGACGGCGCCAGCCGCCTCCAGCACGTCTAGAAGCCGGCCGTGCACAAGGCGCCGGCCAGGCCGCCGCTCACCGGCGATCCGTACCGGGTCCCGGCGTAAACGGCCCCGACCAAGAAGCCCGCGACGGTGCGCAACAGGATGAAGCGAAGTATCGACTGAGGCGACATCCCGGCGACTATAGACGCCTCGCGCCCCTCGCCGAAACGGGTATTGGCTTTGGTGCGCCCTTAGGCGCTCTTCATGTTGTTCATGACCATGCCGACGACCGCCGAGACGATCGCGCCCGACACCCCGCCGCCGACCAGCTGACCGGCCAATGCGCCGAGATCCATGCCGCCAGTGGCGCCCTGGAGCATCGGAATGAGCGAGGTGAGCAGGGATCCGCCGGCGACGCCGCCGACCGCGCCGGCGACCGTGTTGCCTGCGGTTCCCAGGCTCACGTTTTTCGCTGCCGCGCCGACCGCATTGCCGCCGATCGCGCCGGCGATCAGCTGGATGATGAGGTTGATGATTGTCCCTGACATGTTCCCTCCTGCTTAGGCCCGGTCCCGGGCGTCAAAGCGCCAGGACCGGTCCACTTTTGGCCTCACTCTTGCCGCGCTTTAGACGCGAGTCAACCGCTCGCTCCTTCCGCTCGTCAATGATCAATCGTCGAGAAAGCGTCGGCCGTCCGGCGCTCACCGCGCGCGTCTGGAGGCGATGCTTGCAATTCTGCTAGTGTTCGTGGGTCGAACTCGGACCGCCGGATCAGCCCATGCGAGACCCATATGAGAATTCTTGGCGTCGCCAAGACCGCTTCGGCCGACGAGATTCGCACGGCTTACCGAAAGCTGGCCAAGAAGCTGCACCCGGACCTCAATCCCGGCGACAAGCAGGCCGAGGAGCGGTTCAAAGAGGTAAGCGTCGCCAACGATTTGCTCTCGGACCCAGAGAAACGCCGGCGGTTCGACGCCGGCGAGATTGACGCCTCGGGGGCGGAGAAGGCGCCGCCGAACGCGCGCTACTATCGCGACTACGCCGGCGAGCGCGGCCATCCCTACGAGGGCCATTCGGCCTACGGCGACTTCGCCCAGGGCGACGACATGTTCGCCGAGCTCTTGCGTCGCGCCGCCGAACAGGCGCGGCGCCGGCCGGGCGCGGACCTGCATTACGAGCTTCCGGTCGATTTCCTCGACGCGGTGAACGGCGCGGCCAAGACCATCACCCTCCCACAAGGCGGGACGTTGAGTGTGACGATTTCCTCCCGGCGTCGAGGACCGGCAGATCCTGCGCCTGCGCGGCAAGGGCGCGCCGAGCCCCGGCGAGGGCGATCCGGGCGACGCGCTTGTGCAGATCGTCGTCAGGCCGCATCGCGCCTTCACCCGCGAGGGCGACGACATCCTTCTCGACCTCCCGATCAGCGTGAAAGAGGCCGCGCTCGGCGCCGACGTGCGCACGCCGACGACGACTGGAAGCGTCATGCTGAAGATTCCGAAGCGGTCGAACACCGGCGACGTGCTGCGCCTTCGGGGCAAGGGGGTGAAGAGGCGCGATGGCGCGGGCGACGAACTGGTCAAGCTCAAGGTGACAATGCCGAAGGAGGCCGAGCCCGAACTTGAAGCCTTCCTCGCCAAATGGACGCCGGCGTCGAATTACGACCCGCGCAAGGAGATGTGAGCCATGATCACGGAGCGGGAGTTTCTGGAGCGCGCTCGCCTCGATCGGAGCACGCTGACGATCTGGATCAAAGAGGAATGGCTCATCCCCGGCCGGACCGCGGATGAGCTCGCGTTCACCGAGATGGACTTGGCGCGCGCCAACCTGATCCGCAATCTCACGGACAAGATGGGCGTGAACCACGAGGGGCTGGACGTCATCCTGCACCTCCTGGACCAGATGCACGCGCTCAGACGCGCGCTCGCGGACACCCTCGAGTCCGCGCGCGAGCGAGGGATTCCGCCCACCGACGGCTGATCGCACAGGTGCAATCGCCCCCATTCGCGCATCCGTCAGCCCATGGGGTCTGCCGCCGGATGCGTGGGTTCCTCAGAAAAGGGTACGCCTAGCGGCACCAGTGGTAATGGACGTGGCCGTAGCTGTCGCGATAATGGCAACGATAGCGACCGCCGCCGAGCACAGAGCCAGGCCGAGTCGCGACAGCGCCTACCGCGCCGCCGACCACCGCTCCGACCGGTCCGCCGATCGCCGCCCCGGTAGCGACGCCTCCGAGGGTGCCGACCGTTTGTGTGGGAGTGGCGCAGGCGCCTAGCGCCAAGCAGGCCAAAGAAACTAGGGCGACCTTATTCACGACCGGATCCTCCCGATTATTGACGCAAGGAAACATATAGAAAAGCGATTTGTTCCACAATTCGCGCCGGCCCCATCGCACCCGTCACGACTGACGCGTGGGAGCGCCCTCGTCTTGTCGGGCGGGGACGACCGGGGCAGGATGGGTCGATTTGCGGCTCGAGGAGGAAACCCATGCTTCTGCCGACGACTCTGGTCGGGTCATACGCGCAGCCCGAATGGCTCATCGACCGCGCCAAGCTCGCGGGCCGCTTTCCGCCGCGCGTTCGGGCGAAAGACCTCTGGCGCATTCCGGAGCCCTATCTCGCCGAGGCGCAGGACGACGCGACCGTGCTCGCGATCAAGGCGCAGGAGGACGCGGGACTCGACATCATCACCGACGGCGAGATTCGCCGCGAGAGTTATTCGAACCGCTTCGCGACCGCGCTCGAAGGCGTCGACATCGACCAGCCGGGCGTCGCGCTTGACCGCTCGGGCCATCCCAATCCGGTTCCGCGCATGGTCGGCAGGATCCGCCGCAAGCGTGCCGTCGAGGTCGACGATCTGAAGTTTCTGCGCGCCCATACGACACGCAAGGTCAAGATGACCGTGCCCGGTCCGTTCACCATGAGCCAACAGGCGCAGAACGACTATTATCCCACCCTTGCCGAGGCGGCGATGGACTACGCGGAGGCGGTCAACGCCGAGATCAAGGATCTGTTCGCGGCCGGGGCGGACATCGTCCAGATCGACGAGCCCTACATGCAGGCGCGCCCCGGTCCGGCGGATGAATACGGCTTGGCGGCCTTGAACCGGGCCCTCGAGGGCGTCAGCGGCGTGACGGCGGTGCATATCTGTTTCGGCTATGCGGCGATCATCCACCAGCGGCCAAGCGCCTATTCGTTCCTGCCGCAACTCAAGGGCTGTCGCTGCCGACAGATCTCGATCGAGACCGCGCAGTCGAAGCTCGATTGCTCGGTGCTCAAGGAATTGCCGGACCAGAAGATCATCCTCGGCGTGCTCGATCTCTCGACGCCGGAGGTCGAAACGCCGGAGGCCGTCGCGGCGCGCATCCGTCGCGCGCTTAGCCACCGCAAGCCCGAGGACATCGTCGTCGCCCCGGACTGCGGCCTCAAATATCTGCCGCGGGAGTCGGCTTACGGCAAGATGAAGGCGATGGTCGAAGGGGCGCGCATTGTCAGGGCGGAACTGGCGAAGGCGTGAGCGCTCACATCTGCGGGCCCATCAGCCACTTGGAGTTTTCCGCGCAGAACACATGATTGTGGAGGTTCGCGATCCATTGGCGGCCGGACGCGGTCAGGGCGAGATATTTCATCCCGTCGCCGATATACATCGACACGCAGTTCCAAAAGAACCCCGGATACTTTTGCACGAGGTCGGCGGGGGATTCGTAGCCGAGCTGCCGATTGCTGCCGATTTCCTCGAGCTCGTAAAAAAGCGCGTTGGCCTTCTTCGGGTAGAGGGGATCGCCAAGCTGTCCGATGAGATCGGCGGCCTGAACCAGCCTGGGCTCCAGACTGGCCTTGTCGGTGTCCGAGTTGGGACGCGGCGGAAAGCGGGTGAGTTCGATCGCGGCGGCCACGCGCGCGGCGTCGACGATCGGCGAATCGCCGAGCCGCTCGTAGACGAAGAGCTTCGACCGGTCGACATGATAGGCCGCGAGCGACGCATCGGACGCGCCGCGCGGCAGCTTCACCGTCTTCCCGCTGCGATCGATAACGAATTCGCTAGCGGTGTCGCCGCTGAGCACGCCGCGGACGAAGCCGATGTCGTGCAGAAGACAGGCGACGATCAGGTGACTGTAGTCTTCCGGCTCGAGCCGCTCCGAGAGGGTGCGCCCGAGCAGAATGTCGCGGCCGACCGTCGTCACCAACACGGTGTGCTCGAAGTTGTGGTAGAGGGCGTCGCTCCTGGCGATGCACTCGATCGTGATTCGAGCCAAGGCGCCGACGTGCTCAGCCAGGTGGTTGTGGGAAGAGCCGAAGATTTCGCGGAAGTCGTCGGCGACCAGCTTGCTGAGTTTCCTGGCCGCCACGGCCGCAATGCTGTCGATCGTCATTCGCCGCACTCCTGAACTCAGGCGGCCAGCAATGGGCATTGTGACGGTCGTGGCCAATCGGTAGATTAGTGCAGACGCAGGGTTCGCGCTAGGGCCGCCGGCGCGGTTTGTCCAGCGGGCCATGCGGATTCCGCCGGCGCCGGCGACCGTCTCGCCGTTCACAAAACCGTTACCAAGGAGGAGGCGACCGCGTCGGCGACCTCCTCCGGCCGGCCGATCCTGCCGACCGGCGATCGGCCATCGCCCGGTCAAGCCTCATTGTTCGCGATCAGACCCGCGATTTAAGCGGTCGGCCAGGCCGACGAGTTCGAAGCTCAGCGCTCGAAGCTTTCTGCGAGCGTTCGCGTCATAGGCTTGCGGATCGGCGCGGGATTCGCGCATGCCGCTGAAATAGAGCCCGCTCGCGCCCAAGAGCGAAGGCGACATGACGAGCCGCAGAATGGCCGCGCCGCCCTCCTCGACCGTGCTGATCGGCTGAACGCCGCTCAGGCGAACCATGGTCGTGTCCATGAAGGTCGCCGGATGCAGACAATTGACGGCGACGTTTCGTCCAGCGAGCTCTTGTGCAAGATCGAAGGTGAACATGACTTGCGCCAGTTTGCTCTGCCGATAGGCCCGCGCGCCGCTATAGCCGCGAGTCAGCATCACGTCGGCAAAGTCGATCGGCTGTTGTCCCGCCGAGGCGACGTTGACGATCCGAGACGACGCGCGGCTCTCGAGCATGGGCAGCAAGAGGCGCGTCAAAAGAAAGCCGGCAAGGTAGTTGACCGCGAACCGCAGCTCGAAGCCATCGGCGCTGAACTCGCGTCGCGCCCCGCTCGCGCCGATGCCGGCGTTGTTCACAAGTACGTCAAGACCGTCGCTGTCGCGTTTGACCGCTTCGGCAAGCGAGCGGACCTCGGCGAGCGACGACAAGTCGGCGATAAAAATGCGGGCGTCGCCGCCTTGCCGCGTGATCCGCTCGACGACCGCTTCGCCGCGCGCCCGATCGCGGCCATGAAGGAGGACGTGCGCGCCCTCCGCAGCCAGGCGCTCGGCGACGTATCGCCCGACGCCGTCCGTCGAGCCGGTGATGAGCGCCGTCTTGCCGTTCATGGTCATCGCCGCAGGCTCCCGGAAACTCTCGCGGTCCGCAAAGGCGAACCGGGTGACTGTGTCATCAAACTGGTAGACCTAACGACGAAACGCGCGGACGGAAGGCAAGATCGTGTTGCGTCCCCACGTCGGACATTCCTGCGTTGACCCCCGCGAGCTTTGACGCGTTGCAAGGCCTGAACACGCATGGCGGGCCGCTGACCCTCGATTTCAATTCCTTCATCCGGGGGGCGGAACGGATGCCGGGGCCGCAGCGTCGTCCTCCAACATCTTCTTCAGCAGTCCTGAGCAGTTCTGCGACGGCGCCTCGAGCGCGACGAGTTGCACCATCAACCCGAGCGCGTTGGTGCGGGGAACGACCTACCACTGCGGGCTTTCCTTCAGCAGCGTGATCGTGACTTGGTAGACGCGGGCGGCACGTTGGGATTCACCGTCAGCACCGTCGGGACTTTTGCGACTGCTGCGGTTCCCTAACCCTCGACCTGGGCGATGATGATCGCCGGCTTCGCCGGGCTCGGCTTCGCCGGATATCGCGCGTCCACGCGAGAGCGGCGCGACAGCGCACGCGCATTCTAGCAAACAGCTTGCAAATGACGTGTGGGGACCGCTGCCGGCGCCACGCCCTCACCCGCTTCGCGGCGCCCGCTCGCTGCTGGTGTCAATCCAGATAGGTGACGACGCCAGTGTCCAAATCGTAGATCGCAGACACAATCCTCACCTTCCCGGCGCCGACAAGATCGCCGACGAGCCTGCTCACGTTGGGCAGTTGCGCGGCGGTGCGCTTGGCGCTTTCCTTGGCCGCGTTGTCGACGAAATCACCAGGCTGGTCTCGCACCGCGAGCGCCGCCGGCACGATCGGCAGGATCATCCGGCCGATCACTCCGGGATAGCTTGCGTTCTTGGTTACGACATCGCAGGCGGCTTTCACCGCGCCGCAGGCGGTGTGGGCAAGGATGACGACGAGCGGAGAGCCCAGCACGGCGGCGCCATATTCCACGGTGCCGAGGGTCTCGACGCCAATGAGATTTCCAGCGTCCCGAGCGATGAACAGTTCGCCTACGCCTTGACCGCCAAAGATTAGCTCCGGCGGCACCCGGCTGTCGGCACACGAGACGATAGTCGCCCACGGGGCCTGGTGACCGGCGACTGCGGTGCGGCTTTCGGCCAGATTGACCGAGCAAAGCTCGCGATGACTCACAAAACGCTCATTGCCGGATTTGAGCGCGGCGAGCGCCTCGTCGGGGGAGAGGGCGGTCGACGCGCCTTCCGCGGCGCGCGCGGGACCCAGCCTGCCGCCGAGCCCGAGCGCCACCGCACCCGCGGCGCCGAACTTCATGAAATCCCGCCGGCCGATTCCTTCGCTGACGCAATTGATGCACATCGCCTCCTCCCTTTTGGCCGGCTCGCGCGGGGCGAGATTCCCCAGTAGTCCCATTAGCGGCATCGATGACCTATCGATCCATCCTGACCGATATTTTTGAGGCGAACGCGGATCGCCGTCGGCTGCGTTACTGAACGAGCTTGGCTCTCAGGCGGCCGTATTCCGGCTCGGTGATCGACCCCGCAGCCTTCAGCCGATCGAGCTTGGCGATCTCGTCCGCGGCGCTGAAGCCAACGATCTGGCGCAACTCTTCCCGGGCCTCGTTGGCTTGCGCCTTATTCCGCTCCGCCATGCCACGTCCCTGGGTGAGCAAGTAGGCGAAGACGCCGAGGTAGGAAAACAGGATGAACGCGATCACCCAGAGCACCTTGGCGAACCCGGACACGTCATGCCGGCGGAAGAGGTCGCCCGATACGACGATGAGCAGCCAGAACCATAGGATGAACATGAATATCGTGAAGGCGTCGGCAATGAAATTGGAAAAGGTGAATCCGCCATCGAACAGCATTGTCGCTCCTCCCAGCCTGTAGCCCGCGCTGCGATCGTTCTACAACACCGCGGGCATGATTGACAGCGCCGGCGCCTTGCGAACTCACCCTTCGCGCGCGATCTCGACTTTGTCGGGATAGAACGCGAGATGGGAGGCGATCTCGGCCACTTCCGCTTTCGGCGCCTCGTAGGTCCAAACCGCGTTTTCGTCGCGAGCCTCACGATCGGCGATCGAGTAATAATTCGCCTCGCCTTTGTACGGGCAGGCGGTGACGCGGGCCGTTCGCTTGAGCGCGCTCATATCCATGTCGGCGCGCGGCACGTAGACGACCGGCGGATAGCTCGCTTCCTTGAGTTCGAGCGCGTGCTTGCTGTCGCCGATCGTGCGCCCCCGCCAGATAACGCGCACTCGCTCGGCGATCGGCCCGATGGTGATGGGATGGTCCTTGGTTCCTGCGATAGTCAAGTTCGCCATGTTCGTCTCCTTGGCTGAGATCCCTATGCGTGGCCCGCGACCGCCTTAGCGTGGTAGGGCTCCTCGAGTTTGGCGATCGTGCGCGCGTCGAGCTTGAGCTCGGTCGCCGCGACTGCGTCGGCGAGGTGGTGGGCCTTCGAGGCGCCGATGATCGGAGCGGTGACGAACGGTTTCGACAACACCCAGGCGAGCGCGACCACCGCCGGCTTGGTCTCAAGCTTCTCCGCTGCCTCGATCACCCGCTTGCGGATCGCCTCGTCCTGGCGCGACCCCAAGCCCAGCGTGACGCTGAACGGATCGGTGCGGCCGCGCACGGTCGATGCGCCCGCGCCGACTCCCGAGCCCGCCAGATAGCCGCGCGCCATTGGCGACCACGGAATGACCGCGATCCCATCGTTGGCGCAGAGCGGCATGATCTCGCGTTCCTCCTCGCGGTAGACGAGGTTGTAATAATTCTGCATCGACACAAACTGGGCGTGTCCCTTGGCGCGGGCGATGTCGATCATGCGCGTAAGCTGCCATGCGTACATCGACGACGCGCCGATATAGAGCGCCTTGCCGGCGCGCACCACGTCGTTCAGCGCTTCGAGCGTCTCCTCCATCGGAGTGAGGGGATCGAAGCGGTGGATCTGGTAAAGATCGACATAATCCGTGCCGAGGCGCCTGAGCGAAGCGTCGATCGCCTCCATGATGTGCTTGCGTGACAGGCCCCTCGCATTGGCCGACGGCCCCATCTCTCCGTGCACCTTGGTCGCAATCACCACCTCCGGCCGTTTGGCGTATTCCTTGAGCGCGCGACCGAGGATCTCCTCGCTCGCGCCGCGGGAATAGACATCCGCCGTGTCGAAGAAATTGACGCCGCGTTCGAGGGCCTCCCGAATGAAGGGGCGCGAGGCCTCTTCCTCCAACACCCATTCTCGCCATTTCGTCGAGCCGTAGGTCATGCAGCCGAGGCAGATCTTCGACACCTGCATGCCTGTCTTGCCGAACTTCACGGTTTCCATGCCTCGGGTCCTTTCGTTTCGCGTTTGCCTCAATGATAAAACCATTCATAGGCTCGCGGCAAAGCGACCGCGAAGGCGGGAGGTCAATCAAACGTGAATGCGAAGCGCAATTCCGCCAAAGGGGCTCAGGCCTGGGACTTCTGGATCGACCGCGGCGGCACCTTCACCGACGTGATCGGGCGCGATCCGCGCGGGCGGCTCAATCCGATGAAGCTTTTGTCCGAGAGCCCGGCGTATTCCGACGCCGCGGTGGAAGCGATTCGCCGCCTGCTTGGACTCGCCTCGGGCGAGCCTATCCCCGCCGGGGCGATCCGCGCCGTCAAGATGGGCACGACCGTCGCGACCAATGCGCTCCTCGAGCGGCGGGGCGAGCGCACGCTCCTGGTGACGACGCGCGGCTTTCGCGACGCTCTCGAGATCGGCTACCAGGCGCGGCCGAAAATCTTCGCCCGGAACATTCTCAAGCCGGAGCAGCTCTATTCGGACGTTCTCGAGATCGACGAGCGCGTGCTCGCCGACGGGACGGTCGAGGCCGCGCCCGGTCCTGAACACGTCCACGCCGCCCTCGCCGGAGCGAGGCGCCAGGGGTTCGACGCCGTCGCGATCGTGTTCATGCATGCCTATCGCTATCCGGCCCACGAGCGCCTGGTGGCCAAGATCGCGCGCGAGCTTGGATTTGCCCAAGTCTCGGAAAGCCATGCCGCGTCCGCGCTCATCAAGCTGGTCGGGCGCGGCGACACGACGGTGGTCGACGCCTATCTCTCGCCGATTCTGGCGCGCTACGTCGGCGAGGTCTCGCGCGATCTCGACGTTGGGCGCACCGGCGCGCGCGTCATGTTCATGATGTCATCGGGCGGCCTCACGTCAGCGAACCTGTTCGCCGGCAAGGATGCGATCCTGTCCGGGCCGGCCGGCGGCGTGGTGGCGATGGCGCTGACCGGCGTCAGCGCCGGATTCAGGCGGGTCATCGGCTTCGACATGGGCGGCACCTCGACCGACGTCGCCCATTTCGATGGCGAGTTCGAGCGGGCGTTCGAGACCGAGGTCGCCGGCGTCAGGATGCGCGCGCCGATGATGAAGATCCATACCGTCGCCGCCGGCGGCGGCTCGATCCTATCGTTCGACGGCGCGCGCTTTCGCGTCGGCCCGGGGTCCGCCGGCGCCGATCCCGGCCCCGCGGCCTATCGCCGCGGCGGTCCGCTTACGGTCACTGACGCGAACCTGATGGCGGGCAAGCTCATCCCTGACTTCTTCCCGAAGGTGTTCGGCCCGGGCGGGGACGAGCCGCTTGACGCGGCGATCGTGCGCGAGCGTTTCGCGGCGCTGGCGCGCGACATCGGCGATGGGCGGAGCGAGGAAGCGGTCGCTGACGGGTTTCTGTCGATCGCGGTCGCCAAGATGGCCGAAGCGATCAAGACGATCTCGGTCGCCCGCGGCTACGACGTGACGCGCTACGCGCTCAACTGCTTCGGCGGCGCGGGCGGCCAGCACGCCTGCGACGTCGCCGACGCGCTTGCGATCACGACCGTGCTCATTCACCCCTTCTCGTCGCTGCTTTCAGCCTATGGCATGGGCCTCGCCGACATCGCCGCCCAGCGCGCGCAGGGGGTCGACGAGCCGCTAGACGCTGACGCGCTCGCCCGCGCCGGCGCCCTCGCCGACAGGCTCGCCGACGCCGCGGTCGCCGAAGTCGCGGGACAGGGCGTGGCCCGGATTGCGATCAAGGTCCATCGTCGGGCGCAATTGCGCTACGCAGGCTCCGATACGACGATCGAGGTCAAGCTCTCGTCCGCCGCCGCCATGCGGCGCGCCTTTGAGCGTGCGCATAAAGGCCGGTTCGGCTTCGTCGATCGCGCCAAGGCGATCGCTATCGAGGCGGTGTCGGCGGAAGCCGTGGGCGGCGCGGCGCGGCTGGCCGAGAGGTCGCGCCGCGCAACATCTACCGCACCGCCTGTCCCAACCCGCGCGACGCGTTTCTTCTCCCACGGCGCCTGGCGCAATGCGAATATCTATTTGCGTGAGGCGCTGCCGGTCGGCGCTGCGGTCGACGGGCCTGCGCTCGTCATCGAGCCGCATCAGACGATTATCGTCGAACAGGGCTGGCGCGCAGCGGTCACAGCGAAAAACCATGTTCTCCTGACCCGCGTCGAGGCCATCAAGCGGCGCGAGGCGATCGGCGCCAAGGCCGATCCGGTCATGCTGGAGATCTTCAACCATCTCTTCATGTCGATCGCCGAGCAGATGGGAGTCACGCTGCAGAACACCGCCTACTCGGTCAACATCAAGGAGCGGTTGGATTTCTCTTGCGCCGTGTTCGACCGTGAGGGCCGCCTGGTCGCCAACGCGCCGCATATGCCGGTCCATCTCGGCTCGATGGACCGCTCGGTCGAGACGATCATCCGCGACAACGAAGGGCGTATCCGCCCGGGCGACGTGTTCGCGCTCAACGCGCCCTATAACGGCGGCACCCACTTGCC
Source organism: uncultured Alphaproteobacteria bacterium (assembly GCA_963749715.1). Lineage (GTDB taxonomy): Bacteria > Pseudomonadota > Alphaproteobacteria > Rhizobiales > Beijerinckiaceae > Roseiarcus. The sequence continues at coordinate 102,413 of CAVVNR010000001.1, read as the reverse complement.
CGACATCACCGTCTGCACGCCGGTGTTCGACGAGGAGGCCAAGACGATCCTGTTCTGGACCGCTTCGCGCGGTCATCACGCCGATATCGGCGGGATCGCTCCAGGATCGATGTCGCCGCTTGCGACGTCGATCCATGAAGAAGGCGTTTATATCGACAATTTCCTGCTGGTCGAGCGCGGCCGCTTCCGCGAGCGCGAGCTCTACGACCTTTTGGCCAGCGGCCCCTGGCCGGCGCGCAATCCGCTACAGAACGTCAACGACCTAAAGGCCCAGATCGCGGCATGCGAAAAGGGCGCGCGGGAACTTAAGCGCATGGTCGAGATGTTCTCGCTCAAGACCGTTGAGGCCTATATGGCCCACGTGCAGGACAACGCCGACGAAAGCGTCCGGCGTGTGCTCGACCGGCTCGCCGACGGCGAAGCGACAAGCGTCTCCGACCAGGGCGCGGTGATCAAGGTCAGGATCAGCGTCGACAAGGCGAGACGCGAGGCGACGGTCGACTTTACCGGCACGTCTCCGCAGCAGCCCACGAACTTCAACGCGCCCGAGCCGGTGACGCGAGCCGCGGTGCTGTATGTGTTTCGCGTCATGGTCGACGACGACATCCCGATGAACGCTGGGTGCCTGAGGCCGATCCGCGTCATCCTGCCGGAAGGCTCGATGCTGTCGCCGCGCTACCCCGCCGCGGTGGTGGCGGGCAATGTCGAGGTGTCGCAGGCGGTGACCGACACGCTGTTCGCCGCGCTCGGCGCGCTCGGCTCGGCGCAGGGCACGATGAACAATCTCACCTTCGGCGACGACACCTACCAATATTACGAAACGATCTGCTCCGGCGCGCCGGCCGGCCCGGGCTTCGACGGCGCGGCGGCCGTGCATACGCACATGACCAATTCGCGCCTGACTGACCCTGAGGTGCTCGAGAGCCGCTTCCCGGTCGTGCTCGAGGACTTCCACATCCGCCGCGGCTCCGGCGGCAAGGGGCAATGGCGTGCAGGCGACGGCACGCTGCGACGCATCCGCTTCCTTCGCCCGATGCAGGCGGCGATCCTCAGCGGCCACCGCGCCGTCGCCAATCCCGGCGCGATGGGCGGCGAGCCGGGCGAGCTTGGGCGAAATTCCGTCCGCCGCAACGACGGGCGCATCGAGACCCTGCCGGGGTGCGCCGAGACGCGCGTCAAGGCGGGCGAAGCGATCGAGATCGTCACGCCGACTGGAGGGGGATGGGGAAGGGGCAGTAATCCAATAAGGAAGGATTCTCGAGCGCCGTCGCTTAGCTAGAGCTCTATTTCGCTAGTGACCCGATTGTGTTGATAGCTAGTCCGATAGCGACAACACCCACCGGAATCCGCTGCAACTTGCTATACACTATTCCGCCTATACTTATGTCGGGTCCCCCAAGTTCATACTCGGTACTAACCTCCTTTCGGAGGTCCGTAGGCGTTTTGACGCTCCAGATTTCATTCGAGGCTTCTAAAGAATGACCTACCTTACCAGCTAAATCTCGTGTGGAATCGGCTGCCAAACTGATGTGCCCTGTTAATCCACCAATTAGCGCAGCCGATGAGCGCAATTACCCCTCCCAACGCCACCACTATCCACCAATTGTCGTGCCTTACTGAACCATCCTTCAATACTAACCCAAGTATAACTTCCTGAAGCTCCGGTCATGAAAGCGGTAGTATTTGTTTGCCTAGTTTCATGCTGACACGCTTGTGTGTATTGCTCCTTGAGGTACTCTAGCAAGATTTGTGACTGATCCATAGCGGTCTCCGTCAATATAGTTGGAGCGTGCAAGGGGCGCGAGGGCGAGATCGACACGGCTCAGTCTACCTTGAACTCACTTCCCTTCGTCCTCCACGTCACATCATAGGTCAGGTGAACAGGAAAAGCTGCGCCGTATTGCCCGGCGCGTCGGCGACGCTCCAGGTTCCCTTGCCGATGATGTCCTGGTACTTGCCCGTCCCGCCAAGCAAAGCGATCGTCCCGCTTTCCGGCCCCTCGTAGGTCATGAACAGCTTGTCGCCGTCATTGTCGGTGTGGATGCAGGTCCCGGTGAAGGCGTAGCCCTCGGGCCGGGCTTTGGCCTCCTCGAGGCACCGGATCGACAGATTATCCAGGAGCTTCGACCCGTCGGTGGTCTTCACAATGCCGATGCACTCGGCCGACGAATTCGACCCCGACCGCGCCCATGTCGACGATCGCGGCCGAGCGACAGACCGAATAGGCCGCAAGTTTCGCGGCGCCGCTCGGCGGAAAGGGGTCGGCGGCCAACCCCGGCGCGCCCAGAGCGATGAAGCCGGCGAGAATGACGAAGGCGCCCAGAATTCGCATGATCGTCCCCATAGTCGCTGTCGTCATAGACTACGCGCAGGCAAGGCTGCCGGATCACGAATGCGAAGCCCGTGCGTGCGCTCACGCCCTCCGTTCCCGCCCCATGCCATAGAACTCCTCGTTCGGGCGAATGGAGAAGGCGTTGGCGAGGCGGTTGGACATCGCAAACATCGCGGCGATCGCGGCGATGTCCCAGGCGTCGTCGTCCGAGAAGCCGTGGCTCTTGAGCTCCTCGTAGTCCTTGTCGTCGATCGCATGCGAGCGCTCGGCGACCTTGACGGCGAAATCAAGCATCGCCTTCTGCCTCGACTTTAGGTCGGCCTTGCGATGATTGATCGCGACCTGATCGGCGATCAGCGGATTTTTGGCGCGGATGCGCAGGATCGCGCCATGGGCGACGACGCAATATTGGCATTGGTTCACGCCCGAGGTCGCGACCACGATCATCTCGCGCTCGGCCTTGGTCAGCCCGCCGGGCTTCTCCATCAACGCGTCATGATAGGCGAAGAAGGCGCGAAACTCGTCCGGCCGGCGCGCCAGCGCCAGAAAGACGTTGGGAACGAATCCCGACTTTTCCTGCACCGCGGCAATCCGCTCGCGGATGTCGGCGGGAAGCCCCGCCAGATCGGGCGGCGGAAATCGGCTGATCGGCGGCTCTGTCACGACGTCTCTCTCCTTCATCGTTTCAAGGTCAGGACGAAATTGCTATCGCCCGCTCACACGCGCAAACCCGTCCTCGCTCCATCCCTCGCTGCCGACGCCGTGGCGGATAAAGAACAGGCCGTCAGGATCGTATCGTTGCTTGACGGCGAGCAGCCGGGGATAATTCGCGCCCCAATAGGCCTGCTGCCAGTCAGCCTGAAAGTAGCTGCTCTCCGCGACGTAGGCGCCCCCCTCCGGCGCCGCTTTTCGCAGTTCGGCCATGGCCTGTTCGATCCGGGCGGCGGCGCGCCGCGCCGCGGCGAGGTCCGGTTCGTGACCGGCAAGACCCGGAAACGCCGGCGGCCCCTCGCTCGCGACAATCGCCAGCATGAACGCCTCGGCGACGGCCGGATTGATCGGCGTCTCCCTGGCGGCGGCGATTACCTCGGCCGGCGCGCCTGCCAGGCCTTTCTGGAAGTGCAACTCGATCGCCCAATGTCGGCTCGCGGCCATCAACGCGTCAGTCAGCGCCTCCCGCCGCGCCGGCTCCAGCAGCGCCGCGGGCATCCATCAGAGACTCGAAGCCATGAATGAAGTGTCCCGCCTCCGCGAGATTGCCCGACCAGAAGAAATTTTCCGCCGGCGCCCCGGGGCGGTCGTCAAACAGGACAGACCCTGGCGCAAAGGCCTCGAGAGCGGGGCCATCCCAACGATACCGCCCCTTCCCGGCGACGATCGCCGCCGGCGCCGCGGCAAGGTCATCCTGCGTCGCCGCCCAGTCCAAAAATGGCTGCCAGATCGCGGTCGACTGCGCCTTGTCGAGACCCTGGAAATTCATGGCGATCTCAAGCCGATTGTCCGGCAATAGCTTCGCCAGCTCGCCCCAATTGGGATTGAACAGTTTCTCCGCATAGAACGCGATGAACGCGTCAAGCAGCCGGCGATAAGCGGCGTCCGACCTGGCGCGGATCGTCGTTGCAACGAGGCCGAAAGTGTCGGGCAGGTCCCAGGTTCGCAGCGTGAGGCGGGTGACGACTCCGAAACTGCCTGCTCCGCCGCCCTTCAGCGCCCAGTAGAGCTCGGGCTCGCTGCAAGCATTGGCGATTCGCGCCACGCCGTCCGCCGTCACGATCTCCGCCTCCATGAGCGCCGCGCCGGCCGTGCCGAACTGCTTCGAATAGGTCCCGAAGCCGCCGCCCTGAACGAGCCCCGCGACGCCCACTGTCCCGCAGCCGCCGCCCTGCACGTAGCGGCCGGCTCCGGTCGTCACGGCCTCATAGGCATGCATCCAGATCGCGCCCGCCCCCATCGTGACCGCCGGTTGCGGCTTCTGGCTCGCGGTGCAGCCCTGCGGGACAAACCCGTCATGGACCGTGATGTCGTTCATCGCACGCGTCCAGATCAGAAGGGAATCCGCGGCGTTGGAGGCGCCAAGATAGGAGTGGCCGCCACCCTTCACGACCAGGCGCAAATTCTTCTCGCGGGCGAAATTAACCGCCGCGACGACATGCGCAGTCTTCCCCGCCGCCACCGCATAGACGCTCGGCTGCGAGGCCCACGCATCGACCCAGCCGCAGGTTTGCGTCAGGGCCGGGCTGTCGCCAATGAAATAGGGATTCTTCAGCTCTCTGAACAACGCATGGCAGGCGTCGCCGTCGGGATCGGTCCGACAAGCGTCGAGCGGCCATTGCACTGCAATGAGTTGGCCCTCCACCCTGTGCCGCAGCCCCTCCCACTCGGAGGATGAGGGCCATCCGGGATCGCCCGGCCGGACGCGGGAAGCCGCTATCGACGCGGCTGCGGCTCGTTCGGCGCCTGCCGCAGCAAATGACGACGCGAGAGGCAGGATGGCTGCGGCTTTGATCAAGCGGCGTCGGCTCAGCATGAACTCCCCTCCGGCTCGAAAGCGCGTCGCGTTCAGGAGGAACCACAATCGCGAGCGCCCAGCGCCAAGAATTAGTGAGATCGTGATTTCCCCACGAACGACCGAGAAGGCGCCCGACAAATCGGTCCGCGCGTCATGCTAACATCGCTTGTCGCGCGACGGGAATCGCGCGCCGATGAGGCCCCCAATGCAGTTCGGCGCTTACACTTTCGTCGAGACCCGGCGCGATCCCCGCACCGGCGAGCCGGTTGACGTCGACAAGAGCTTCGCCGATGTCCTGGAGCAGATCGAGCTCGCCGACCGGGTCGGCCTCGATGTCTTCGGCCTCGGCGAGCATCATCGGCCGGACTACGCCGTCTCGGCGCCGGCCGTGGCGCTCGCTGCGGCCGCGGCGCGCACCAGGCGCATTCGGCTCACGAGCGCGGTGACGGTGCTCTCGTCGGACGATCCGGTGCGCGTCTATCAGCAATTCGCCACCCTCGATCTCCTCTCCGGCGGCAGGGCGGAGATCATGGCCGGGCGCGGCTCGTTCATCGAATCCTTCCCGCTGTTCGGCTACGACCTCGATGATTACAACGAGCTGTTCGCCGAGAAGCTCGATCTCCTGCTCGCGATCCGCGCCAAGCCGAAAGTTACGTGGAGCGGCAAGCATCGCCCGCCGCTCAATGGCCAGAGCGTCTACCCGCGGGCGCTCCAGCAACCCCTGCCGGTCTGGATCGCCTCAGGCGGCACGCCGCAGTCGGCGGCGCGCGCCGGCATGCTCGGGTTGCCGCTGGCGATCGCCATCATCGGCGGCGAACCGGCGCGCTTTGCGCCGCTCGCCGATCTCTACCGCGAGGCCGCGCGCCGCGCCGGCGTTCCGTCGGACGCTCTCGCCGTCGGGATCAACGGCCACGGCTTCCTTGCCGATACGGCGGACGCCGCCATCGCTGCGTTCTTCACGCCCTACGCCGAGGTGATGAGCCGCATTGGGCGCGAGCGCGGCTGGCCACCCTTGTCGCGTGCGCAGTTCGATCAGGGCCGGGGCCCGCGCGGTCATTTGATGGTCGGGACGCCGGACGAGGCGGTCGCCAGGATCCTCGCCCAGCACGAGGCGTTCGGCCATCAGCGCTATCTCATGCAGATGGCGGTCGGCGCCCAGCCCCAAGCCGCGATCCTGCGCTCGATCGAGCTTCTGGGCACGGTCGTTGCGCCCGCAGTGCGGGCGGCGCTGGCGAAGCGAAGGGTTCCAGCTTAGCGGGGCTGCGCTTTTCAACTCCATTTGCAGATGAACTTCTCAAATACGCTGGGCTAGCCTAAACTGCGACTGCGGGGGCCTGCATGCATCGGGCAGCTGCTGATCATTTGAGTTGAGCTTGCGGTCAAGCCAACTGGAGACTTGGCGCATGCGCCGTGGTGCGATCGAAGCAAAACGCGGCCTTGGGCCTTTCGCCTTGTGTCTATCGGCGCTCATTTTCGCGCCGGCGGCCCTCTCCCAGGTCGCCGAGCCGCCCGAGTCAGCCAACCATGCGCAAATGGGCGTGCACCACATGAACTTCTCGATGGGCTGGGAGACATGCGGCCCTTCATACACGTACAAAGACGGGCCGAGCGGTCCCAACCGATGGTCGGGCGTCTGCCGGACTGGCAAGATGCAGTCTCCGGTCGACATCCGCGATCCGCAGCCACTGCCGATAGGCGGCATTCTCAAGTTCGGCTACGCGCCCGTTGACCTTGACGTGATCAACGACTGCAACGCCTACCGCATTCTGGTTCGTTTTCCCGATAACGACTGGCTGAAAGTCGGCAGAAAACCCTATTTCTTGTCGGAGCTGCATTTTCGTTATCCGGGCGAGAACGCGGTCAACGGCGTTCGACCGAGAATGTCCGTCCAGCTCGTGCACCTCGACGCCGAGGCCAATGTGGCGATCATCGAAGTGCCCGTGGTCGCCGGCAAGGAAAACCGGGCAATGAAGGCCGTCCTGGAACACGTCCCTGACCCCGGCTTTGAATACAAATACTGCCAAGCGTCGATCGACGCCACGGACTTCCTGCCCGCGGACCGCGGCTTCTATCGCGTCCCCGGCTCGCTGACGGTCCCGATCTGCAACGAGGGCGTCACCTGGTTCGTGATGAAGCACCCGATCGAATTCTCGGAAGCGCAAATCTCCGAGTACATGAAGAACTACCCCGACAGTGCGCGCCCGCTACAACCGGGGAATGGAAGACCGATGGCGGAGACTCCGTGATCGGTGCGGCTCGTCATCGCGCGAAGAGGACACGACAAACGAGGCGCGCCCGGATCGTTCCGCAGCCGGGCGCCGACGGTCACGCGCCCTCAAGGCATGCGAAGAGCCGCTTGGCGGCGCGGTCGCTCAACGCGGTTTCACTTGAAGGACGGCCATTATCCCCGGGTCCTCGTGGTCGAGTGGCTTTGGCTCGCGCTCCACTGAGACGCCTGGAGCAACCTCGGAGCTGCGGAGAGGCATATTTTTTTGCGTCGCTACTTGTGAAAATCGGAAGAGGCCCTATATTATGCCGTTGGCCAGAAAACAAATCCGCGCTCGGCCTGGCGCGCTGGGCGGATAAGGAGGAAACACCGGGAGGAAAAATTCTTATTTGGAATCGCTGCAACCCATTAATAAGTCTCGATTGGGACGAATAAACCCAAGTAAACCCAGGCGTTTTTGCTTGGATGCATTTGGTGTTGTTTGGCCATCAAGCCGAACTTGCGCTCTCGCGTCGACGCCGGTCGCGCGCTTTGGCGCTTAAGGCGTCTCCCACGACCCGCTCTTCGCCGAGCGGAACAGCGCGTCGATGACGCGCATGTTGGCGACGGCGTCCTCGATCGGGAATTCGAGCGGCGTCCCGTCCACGATCGCGCGCGAGAACGCATCGCCTTGCAGCGTGTACTGATCGCAAACGGCGAACTGCTCGATGCGGCGGCCGCCGCCAAAGAGATCGGCGCCGCTGTCGATGGCGATTTCCGTCGGCCGGTCAGGCGGCGCGTTGAACGGGATCATGATCTCGATCCGTCCCATTTCGCCGACGATCGTGACCCGCTGGTGCGGAGACTTTTGGGTGCCGACGGTGAAAGTCGAATGACGTCCGCCGGGGAATTCGAGAATTGCGCCGGCCAGCCGGTCGGTCAAGAAATTCGGGTCGTGGTCGATCGTCGCCGCCACGCGCGTCGGCTCGGAGCCGAAGATGTATCGCGCCGAAAGGATGGCGTAACAGCCGATGTCATAAAGCCCGCCGCCGCCTGGCGGCCGGTTGCGCACATTCTTGGGGTCGAGGAGGCGATAGGAGAAGAAGGTTTGGACCGCGCGCACGTCGCCCATCGCTCCGCTCCCGGCGAGTTCTTTCGCGCGGCGCCATTGTGGGTGGTAACGGACCATGAACGCTTCGGCGACGAGTTTGCCGGAGCGATTGCGCGCTTCGATCAGGGACCGCGCCTCGTCGGCGTCAAGCCCGATCGGCTTCTCGCACAAGACATGCTTGCCAGCTTGAAGCGCGCGAATTGTCCAAGGGACGTGCAGCTCGTTGGGCAGCGGATTGTAGACGGCTTCGATGTCGGGGTCGGCAAGCAGCTCCTCGTAGGAGCCGAACGCGCGCGCGATGCCAAGCTTGTCCGCCGCCGCCCGCGCCTTGCCGAGATCACGCGAGGCGATCGCCGCGATTTCCGACACCTCGCCCTTCTGCATCGCCGGGATCACCTTCTCGGTCGCGATTTTGGCGACGCCGAGCACGCCCCACTTCACTTTGCGCACCGCATTCCTCTCCTCATCATTTCCCTCCCGCCGATGGCGAAGCGCTTACGCCTTCGCCGCCGGCACGCGGCCCTCGGCCTGCCGCGCCAGCATCCAGCCCGGATATTCGGGCTTAAGCGCGCTGACTTCGTCAAGCTTGGCGATCTCATCGGCGCTCAGCGTGAGATCGGCGGCGGCGAGATTGTCGTCGAGCTGCTGAATCGTCTTCGCGCCGATGATGACGCTCATCACGCCCTTGCGCTGCAAGAGCCAGGCGAGCGCGACGCGCGCCACTGTCGCGCCGTGCGCCTTGGCGATCGGCGAGATGGCCTCAACGATGTCGTAGGCGCGCTCCTTGTCGACTGGCGGAAAGTCGAACGTCGTGCGCCGCGAATCGTTGTCGCCGCGGGAATCGCGGGTGAATTTGCCCGAGAGGAACCCGCCGGCCAGTGGGCTCCATACCATCACGCCGAGGCCCTGATCCTCGACCAGCGGGATAATCTCACGTTCAAGCTCGCGTCCCGCAATCGAATAGTACGCCTGCACCGTCTCGAAGCGCGCGAGGCCATTCTTGTCGGAGATGGCCAGCGCCTTCATGATCTGCCAGGCGGCCAGGTTCGAGCAGCCGATGGTTCGCACCAGCCCTCGCCTCACGCAATCACCGAGCGCGCGCATCGTCTCTTCGAGCGGTGTGGCGGGATCAAATCCGTGGATCTGATAGAGGTCGACATGATCGAGGCCGAGGCGCTTCAGGCTCGAGGCGATCTGGTCCATGATATGGCCGCGCGAGAGGCCCACGGCGTTCGGGCCCGGCCCCATCCGCCCGCGAACCTTGGTGGCGATGACCATGTCCTCGCGGTTGACCCCCAAGTCGCGCAACGCCTGCCCGAGGTGAATTTCGGACTGCCCCTCGGAATAGACGTTCGCCGTGTCGAAGAAATTGACGCCCGCGTCGATAGCCCGGCCGACGAGCTCGGTCGAGGCGGTCTGGTCGAGCGTGCCGATCGCCTTCCAGAAACCGCCGCCGCCATGGAAGGTCATCGTGCCGAGGCAGATCTCGGAAACATACTGGCCGGTGCGGCCAAGCGGTCGATAGCGCATGAACGTCAATCCCTCTTTGCATGGCGCCGCCGGACGCGTACCGGGAAGGCTGCGTTTGCGGTCATTCAATTCGAACGCGCGGGCGGGGCTCGCGCAAGTCGCGGTTTGGTGAAGAACGGCGAAAGCCGCGTGGCGCGAAAGTCTTCGTCAGGCCGCCTGATCGACGGGCGGCGCCAGGGCCCCCGTCATCATCGCCACCGCGTCCGACATGGTGATCTTCTTCGGATCGACGACAGTAAGCCGCCGTCCCAAGCGATGGATATGGATGCGGTCGGCGACCTCGAACACATGCGGCATGTTGTGGGAGATGAGGATGATCGGCAGCCCGCGCCTTTTGACGTCGAGGATGAGCTCGAGCACCCTGCGCGACTCCTTGACGCCGAGCGCCGCCGTTGGCTCGTCCATGATGACGACCCGCTTGGCGAAGGCGGCGGCGCGGGCGACCGCGACGCCTTGGCGTTGGCCTCCCGACAGCGTCTCCACTGGCTGGTTGATATTCTGGATCGTCATCAGCCCAAGCTCGTTGAGCTTCTCGCGCGCAAATTTCTGCATCTTCGTCCGGTCGAGGGCGCGGAAGTAGGAGCCGAGCACGCCTTCCGAGCGTATCTCTCGTCCCAGAAACATATTGTCGGCGATCGACAGCGCCGGCGAAAGCGCGAGATTTTGGTAGACGGTTTCGATGCCAGCCTCGCGTGCGTCGATCGGCGAGCGGAAATTTACGATTTCGCCAGCCAGACGGATTTCGCCGGAGTCCGGAATTACGGCGCCGCAGAGCGCCTTGATGAGAGAGGACTTGCCCGCGCCGTTGTCGCCGATCACGGCAAGGATCTCGTTTGGATAGAGATCGAATTCGGCGTGATCGAGCGCGGTGACGCGGCCATACCGCTTGACGAGCTGTCGCCCGACGAGAATGGGTTCGACGCTCACTTGGAGACCCTCCGGATCCATTGGTCGAGAGCAACCGCGATAATGATCAGGACGCCGATCGCGAATTCCTGCCACAGCACGTCAAGGCCGGCGAGCGACACCGCCGAACGGAACACGCCGACGATCAGTGCACCGATCAGCGTGCCGACGATCGAACCGCGGCCGCCAAACAGGCTGGTGCCGCCAATCACCACGGCGGTGATGCTGTCAAGGTTGCCATTGGCGCCGGCAGTCGGGCTGATCGCGCCGATCCGGCCGATCAGCGCCCAGCCGGCGATCGCCGCGATGAACCCCGCCAGCGCATAAACGCTGAGCAAGATCCGGTCGGTGTTGATACCGGCCAGTCGCGCCGCTTCCGGGTCGTCTCCGGTGGCGTAGATATGGCGCCCGTAGGCAGTGCGGTTGAGCACGTACCAAAAGACAACCGCCAACACGATCAACAGGAAGCTCGCCAGGATAATTCTTGCGCTTCCGATGTTGAAGGGAATGCCCATCAGCTGCAGGAACGGCGCCTTCTCCTCGATGTCCTGAGTGCGGATCGTCTCGCTCTGCGAATAGAAAGTGTTGAGAGCGCCGATGATGCTGAGCGTGCCAAGGGTGACGATGAACGGCGGCATCTGCATGCGGGTGACGAGCGCGCCATTGAGCCAGCCAAAGAACAGTCCACAGATGAGTCCGAGCGGAAATGCGATCAGAACCGGAACGCCGTCGACGACCGCCAACCGACCCATCACGACCGACGAAATGACCATGATCACGCCGACAGAAAGATCGATGCCTGCAGTCAGAATGACAAGCGTCTGCGCAATTCCCAGGATGCCGATGATCGTCACTTGGGTCAGGACGGTGGACAGATTGCTGCCGGTGACGAAATGCGAGTAATTGACGGTGCAGCCCAGCAGAAGTCCCAGCACCAGCACAACGAATGGAACGGTCGTCGGATAGGAGTGGAGAAAGCGCTGCAAGCGCTTGGCGAAGGAAAGGTGCTCATCATCGAACGACGCCTGGGCCGTCGAGGCGGCGGCGAGGACCTTTTCGAACTCTTGTGGAGTTGGCCGCGATGCTTCGCTCATGGCATCCCCTCGTTCGTTTCCCGGTTCGACGAATTCTTGCAGAATCGGCGCCCGCGGATGAACCGACGAGCGCCGACTTCCGTGTCCCTCAGTCGATTAAGGACCGAAGTTCGGCCAAAATCAACCCCAGCAGAGCTTCATGCCCTCGTCGACACTGATCGACGGAACGCCTGGGACCGGATGGTCGGTAACCAGTTTTTCGCCAGTGTCCATGCTGGTCGGCTTCTTGCCGGTCTTGATGTATTCGGCAATCGCTTCAACGCCGTCAGCCGCCATCAGCAAAGGATACTGCTGCGAAGTCGCACCGATTACGCCATCCTTGACGCTCTTGACTCCATTGCAGCCGCCATCGACTGCGACGACAACCACACCCTTCTCTTTGCCGGCGGCCTTGAGCGCCGCATAGCCACCATCCGCCGCCGGTTCGTTAATTGCGTAGATGAGGTCGATCTTGTCAGCCTTCTGCAGGATGTTCTCCATCGCCTTGCGCCCGCCCTCATCCGCGCCCTGCGTAACGTCGGAGCCAACGATCTGCGGACTGTCGCTCATGGCGTAGTGCTTCTGATCCTTCACCGGAATGCCGAAGCCGGTAAGAAAGCCGTTGTGGCGCAAATAATCGACGGTTGGCTGATTTGGCGAGAGGTCGAGTGTCGCGATCTTGGCTGTCTTGGCCTTGTCGCCGAGGGTCCCTTTCGCCCACTGGCCGATCAATTCGCCTGCCTTGAAGTTGTCGGTGGCGAAATTGGCGTCGGCGGCGTCGACGGGATCAAGCGGCGTGTCGAGAGTGATGACGAGAATGCCGGCCTTACGGGCTTTTTCAATGGTCGGGACGATGGCGGTCGAAGTCGCTCGGCACGATCAGGATGCCCTTGGCGCCGGCGGCGATCAGCTGCTCGATGGCTGCAACCTGTCCGTCATTGTCGCCGTCGAACTTGCCAGCGAGCGCCTGCGGCGTAAGACCGAGTTCCTTGGCCTTCGCGTCAAAACCTTTCTTCATCGTGACGAAGAAGGGATTGGTGTTGGTCTTGGTTATGAGGCCGACAATGTCCCCGGCATGCGCGGGCCCGCCGACCAGTGCGATAGCAAGCGCGGCAGTGGCGACGGATGTGACAATTCCAGAAATCTTGGACAAGGGTTTCCTCCCACGGATATAAGAGCGGCGGCGTCGATTGAGGCCGCGGTCGCGCGAACGCGTAGCGCTCTTGCGCAACAGCGAGTCTGTTCCGCGCTGCCAAGTCCCCATAGGGCAAACTTTTGACCAAGAGTCAAGGATAATTACACCCGATGGAATAATTCTTGACACGTCGCCCCGTCCGGCACAATGATGCGTCGGTCGATGTTCATGACAATATAGAGGCGGAGGATGAAGGAGGCGCATGGCGAGCCAGGCGCGCGGTCGGATGCCGCCGAGGTTGCGTTCGCTTCACCGCACGTCGCGGCCGCGGCGAGGAGTGCCGGCGGCGCGAATCAGGCAGGCGTGCGCCTTTACAACGAGCGGCTGCTGCTATCGCTGGTGCGCCGTTTCGGTCCGCTGTCGAAAATAGAAGTCGCTAGACTGACAGGACTTTCGGTGCAATCGACCTCAGCCATCATGAATCGGCTGCAGGCGGACGGGCTGTTGAAGCGGGAGGCTCCGCTGCGTGGCCGGGTTGGGCAGCCGACCATCCCGATGTCGCTCGATCCTGATGGCGCCTATTCGTTCGGGCTCAAGATTGGCCGGCGCAGTTGCGATCTCGTGCTGATCGATTTCCGCGGAGTCATTCGCCGGCGTTCCCATCGCGCCTATGCGTTTCCGACGCCGAGCTTGGTCCTTGAATTTGTACAGGATTCTCTGCCGTTGCTCTCCGTTTCCCTCACCGCGACGCAGAAGCGGAGAGTCGCCGGCCTCGGCGTCGCCGCGCCGTTTCAGCTGTGGAATTGGGAAGCAGAGATCGGCGCGCCGCCAGGGGCGATGAACGCATGGCGACACTTCGACGCGGAGGGCGAAATCGCCACTGTCTGCTCCTATCCGACCACGCTGTGCAATGACGCGACCGCAGCTTGCGCGGCTGAGTTCTTCTTCGGTCGCTGCTGGCGCTATCGTGACTTCCTTTATTTCTTCATCGGCGAGTTTCTCGGCGGCGGATTGGTGCTCGACGGCGCGCTGCGCACGGGGCGGACGGGTAACGCCGCTGCGCTCGGATCAATGCCGATCATGGCGAAGGGCAGTGGCGGCGTCGCCCAGCAGCTCATCGCGGCGGCATCCGTTTATCAACTGGAGCGTCGGCTCGAGGCGGCGGGAATTGACGCCTCGTCGATTTGGGCGACGCCCGATTCATGGGGCGAATTCGGGCGACAACTGAACGACTGGATCGACGAGGCGGCGGCGGCTCTGGCCTACGCGTCAGTCGCGGCGATCTCCGTCATCGATTTCGAGGCGATCGTGATTGACGGCGAGATGCCGGCGATCGTGCGCGAACGTCTAACCGCGCGCACGGCGCAAGTGTTTGCAGGCCTCGATCGGCGCGGATTGAGCGAGGCGGAGATCGTCGCAGGCGGAATCGGCGCCGACGCCAGCGCGATCGGAGGCGCGGCTTTGCCGCTCATAAAGAATTTCGGCCGCGATCACGAGGTTCTGTTCAAGGAGGCGATGCGCCAGGCGAGCTGAGACTCAACGTGGTCGCGCGCATTCGCGTCACCTTGGCGCAGGCGGCGCGGATCGGTAAGCTTCCGGCCGCGCGGACCCGGACGGACCGCCTTTTGCAACGCCAAAGAGAGGCGTCATGGCCACACGCATTGTCAAGGTCGAGCCATTCGATCTCGTCGTCTTTGGCGGCACCGGCGATCTGGCTTATCGCAAGCTCTACCCCGCGCTTTTTCATCGCGAGCGCAGCGGTCAGTTCTCTGATCCGACCCGGATCATTGCGGCGTCGCGACGTCACCTCGATCGCGACGCGTTCCGCGCGTCAGTCTTGGACGCGTTGACAAAATTCAAGGTCGTCGACGACGAGGCGGCTATCGCGACGGAGCGATTTCTCTCCCGCCTCCACTACCTCGCGGTCAACGCCACGGGCGACGAAGGATGGGCGGATCTGAAGGCGTTGCTCGGGCCCGACGAACGCATCCGAGCCTACTATCTCGCGACCGGTCCAGACCTGTTCGGCCCGCTGGCGAAGCGCCTCGGCGTCGAAGGGCTCGTCACTCCGCGCTCGCGCATCATCGTCGAAAAGCCGATCGGCAGGGACGGCGAGAGCGCGGCGGCGATCAACGACGTGATCGGCTCGGTGTTCCTCGAGCGCAACATTTTCCGCATCGACCACTATCTCGGCAAGGAATCGGTGCAAAACCTCATGGCGCTGCGCTTCGCCAACATCTTGCTCGAGCCGCTATGGAACAGCGCGCAAATCGATCATGTTCAGATCACCGTCGCCGAGACGCTCGGCGTCGAAGGGCGCGGCGGCTACTACGAGGAAGCGGGCGCGATGCGAGACATGGTCCAGAACCATATGATGCAGCTCGTCTGCCTGGTCGCCATGGAGCCGCCGAATTCGCTCGAGGCGGACTCCTTGCGCGATGAGAAACTCAAAGTGCTGAAGGCCCTAGCAGCCGATAGACCAAACCAACGCATCGAGTCTTACCGTGCGCGGCCAATATCGCGCCGGATTTGCCGACGGCGGCCCGGTTCCGAGCTATCTGCAAGACATCGGCAAGGACCGCAGCGACGCCGAAACTTTCGTGGCGCTCAAGCTCGATATCGCCAATTGGCGATGGGCCGGCGTCCCCTTCTATCTCCGCACCGGCAAGAGGCTGCCGCAGCGCTTCTCGGAAATCGTGGTCGGATTCCGTCGTGTGCCGCACGTCATATTCCCGATGCATCCCGACGGCATACCGGCCAATCGCCTCGTGGTGCGGGTCCAACCGGACGAGGGGATCAAGCTGTGGATGATGGTCAAGGAGCCAGGCCCCGGCGACATGCGATTGCAGCACGTGCCGCTCGACATGAGCTTCGCCAAGGCTTTCGGCGTCGCCCCGGCCGACGCCTATGAGCGGCTGCTGATGGATGCGCTGCGCGGCAACGCCGCGCTATTCATGCGGCGGGACGAAGTCGAGGCGGCGTGGAGATTTGTCGATCCGATTCGCGAGGCATGGGCGCAGTCGGCCGAGTCGCCGCGGCCGTATGCCGCTGGCACATGGGGGCCCAATGCGTCCGTCGCGTTGATTGAGCGCGACGGGCGGACCTGGAACGAGGAATACGAATGATCGAGACCAATATCCATCGCCACGAATTCGCCGATGGCGAAGAGCTGGCGCAAGGCTTGGCCGAGTGGACGGCGGAACGTCTGAGCGCGGCGATTGCAGCGCGAGGCGTCGCGCTGCTGATCGTCTCCGGCGGCAAATCTCCAGCGCGGTTCTTTGAACTGCTGTCGGATATGGAGCTCGACTGGACCCGGGTTGCATGTAACCCTTGCCGATGAACGGCGGGTGCCCGACGACAGCCCCCGGTCGAACGCTCGATTGGTGCGGGAAAAATTGCTGCGCAATCGAGCGGCGGCGGCGAACTTTACGCCGTTCGCCGACGTCCGCCTGCCCGCGGATCAGGAACTCGCCGCGGCAAGCGCGCGCATCGCCCATCTGCCCTTGCCGGCCGACGTCGTCGTGCTTGGAATGGGCGACGACGGACATACGGCCTCGTGGTTTCCCGGCGCCGATGGCCTTGCCGAAGCGATGGATCCGGGGGCCCGGCAACTCGTCGCTCCGATCGCGGCGGCGAACGCGGGCGAACCCCGCCTCACGCTCACTGGCCGCGTGATCCTGCGCGCGAGGGCGATCGCGCTCGAGATCGAGGGCGAGGCAAAACTCGCGACCCTCGCGGCTGCGCTCGAGCCCGGCCCCGAGGAAGCGATGCCCATTCGCGCCGTGCTCCGACGCGCGGCTGATCGGCTCACCGTGTTCAGCGCCAAGCGCGCCTGACCGCGATCGCGGAAACAGCGCCGGCGCGAGCGCCTTTCGTCAAAGACCTGCCGCCTTCAGACCTTCACGAACGGGCACCCGCCCTTGTCCAAGGGTCGAAAGGCCTGCTCGGGCGTGATCGTCGAGACGAGCTCGAAATAGTCCCAGTCGTATTTCGACTCCGCCGGCTGTTTGGCCTGATAGAGATAGATCGGATGGAGCTTGCGGCCGTCCTCGCGGATCTTGCCTTTGCCGAACAGCGGATCATCGGTCGGGATCGCCTTCATCGCATCCACCACCTTGACGCCGTCGTCGGCGCTCTTTGTCTGCGCCATCGCTTTCATCAGATGCTAGGTCGCCCCGTACATGCCTGCATGCATGTCATTTGGCATCATCTTCTTGGGATGTGCCGCCTGGAAGCGCTTGGCGAACGCGCGCGCGGCCTCGTTCGCGTCCCAGTAGAAGCCGGTGAAGCATCGTCGCCCTGAATGGCCTCGAGACCGAGCGACGGCATGTTGGTGATATTGAGCGTAAAGGCCGCAAGCCGCTGCTTTTGACGCAACCCCGAATTCATGCGCCTGTTTGATGCAATTGTTGAGGTCGCCGCCCCCATTGGCGAACGCGATGACGTCCGCGCCCGAGCCCTGCGCCTGCAGGACAAAGGACGAAAAGTCAGCGGTATTGAGCGGATGGCGCACTGACCCCAGCACCTTGCCGCCCGCAGCCTCAACCGCAGCGGCGCAATTCGCCTCGATGTCTTTGCCGAACGTGTAGTCGGCGGTGATGAAGAACCAGGTCTTTCCGCCCTCGTCGGTCACCGCTTTTCCGAGGCCCGTGCCCGAGGCGTAGGTATCGTAGGTCCAGTGGACGAAATTGCGCGAGCATTTCGGGCCGGTCATGACCGAGGAGCCGGCGCCTGAGCCGATGGCCGTCTTGTTTTTCTCCTCCGCGACCGCGATCACGGCGAGCGCGACCGCCGAATTCGGCAAGTCCATGATAACGTCGACATTCTCATTGTCGATCCATCGGCGCGCGATCGCCGACCCGACGTCGGGCTTGTTCTGATGATCGGCGGAGACGATTTCGACCGGCACGCCCAGCGTCTTCGAGAAGTCGTCCACTGCGAGCTGGGTGGCGACGACCGACCCGATGCCCTGGTAGTCAGCATAGACGCTCGACATGTCATTCAGGATGCCGATCTTGAGCGGTCGCGCAGCCTGCGCGCGAGCGACGCCCGCGGCCAGCGCCAGGGCCGCGCCCCCGACCAGCACTTGTCGTCGATTTGGCCTTTTCACCGCGCCCATTTGACGCTCCTTGCGGTGCGTTTCCCTGTCGGCCTTTTTCAGGCTCGTGTTTGATCAAGTTTGGCGCGTCGCGCCCAGCGAGGCAAGTCAGCGAGGGCAGAGACGAAACGGGCTCGGCTCGGCGGCAGCGCCAGGCAAAACCAAGCAAACCCAAATCAAATTGCTTGGATTTGTTTGGTTTCATTCGTCCGAATACCGGCTTTTCAATGGGTTGCGGCGGAAAAAACGAAAAAATTAGAAAGATTCTCTTCCTTTCTCCTCGCCCCGGGCGTCGCGCCGGACGCGGGTTGATTCTGATAATGCGGAGAGCATAGCACAAATTCCGATAATCGCAAGAGATTTTTCAGATTCGCATATCGCGGGCCATATGTCAGACGGTTGGAAGCTCGCGCGCCCGGGGTTCAATTTGAGTCCCGGGTCCGCTGATTCCCTTTGGACCCGTCATGCCTCTAGACTTTTGGCCATAAGGCGTTCTCCTAGCGCGCGAGAGCCC
This sequence comes from uncultured Alphaproteobacteria bacterium, assembly GCA_963749715.1. GTDB lineage: Bacteria > Pseudomonadota > Alphaproteobacteria > Rhizobiales > Beijerinckiaceae > Roseiarcus. The sequence continues at coordinate 83,999 of CAVVNR010000001.1, read as the reverse complement.
GGATGCGTCCGCGCCGCGGGCTCCGCCCCGCCGCCATGTCTCAAGGACCCATCCCGTGCTCACCAAGAAGGGAAAATACGGCCTCAAAGCCATGGTGCATCTCGCCGGACTTGCCCCTGACGCGCTGGCCCAGGCCGCGGATATCGCCGAAACCAATTCGATTTCAAAAAAGTTCCTCGATCACATCCTGACCGAGTTGCGTCACGCTGGCCTCATTTATTCGAAGAAGGGCAAAGGCGGCGGCTACGCGCTCGCCCGTCCCGCGCATGAGATCAATTGGCGCGATCGTGCGCGCCCTCGATGGTCCCTTAGCTCCGATCGCCTGCGCTTCGGTCACGGCGTATCGACCCTGCGACGATTGCGGCGACCTCAAGTCCTGCCCGGTCCGGCTGATCATGGTCGCCGCGCGCGACGCGATTGCGAGCGTGCTCGATCGTCGCACCCTCGCCGAAATGCGGGCGCCCTCCCCCGGCGACGAATTGGCGCTGATGTATCACATCTAGGGGAAAGCGGAGTCGACGAGGGACCGCGCCCGTCGGCCGTCGGCCACGGACGACAGATACCCCGTTCGCACGACGCCGGCAGACGACCGTTTGAAGTTGGTTGCGGGGGCAGGATTTGAACCTGCGGCCTTCAGGTTATGAGCCTGACGAGCTACCGGGCTGCTCCACCCCGCGTCAGTGAATGTCAGGCGCGCGGCCGACCGAGCCAAACGCCTTTTTTTGTGAAGAGGAATATTTTCCGTTCTTTGCAGGCCTGGCGACGACCTACTCTCCCATGTCTTGAGACAGAGTACCATCGGCGCTAAGGCGTTTGACGGCCGAGTTCGGGATGGGATCGGGTCTTATCACCTTGCAAAGGCCACCAGGCCGGCAAAGAACGGATGAAGCAAAACTGGCTTTTCGTGTTTTCAAAGCGGTTGCGCTGGCGCATCCCTGAAGGACGCGCAGGGCGACCGCTCGACCGCGCTCATGCGCGGCCTCGTTCAAAGCGCTCTGCGCTTTGAAATAGTCTCGCGCCTTGGCGACGAGAGCAATCAAGTCGAACGAGCGATTAGTACCGGTCAGCTTCACGCGTCACCGCGCTTCTACATCCGGCCTATCAACGTGGTGGTCTTCCACGGCTCTTCAGGGAGAACTTGTTTTGAGGCTGGTTTCCCGCTTAGATGCCTTCAGCGGTTATCCATTCCGTATATAGCTACCCTGCACTGCGGCTGGCGCCACAACAGGTCCACCAGAGATACGTTCACCCCGGTCCTCTCGTACTAGGGGCAAATCCTCTCAATTCTCCAACACCCACGGCAGATAGGGACCAAACTGTCTCACGACGTTTTGAACCCAGCTCACGTACCACTTTAATCGGCGAACAGCCGAACCCTTGGGACCTTCTCCAGCCCCAGGATGTGATGAGCCGACATCGAGGTGCCAAACACTCCCGTCGATATGGACTCTTGGGGAGTATCAGCCTGTTATCCCCGGCGTACCTTTTATCCGTTGAGCGATGGCCCACCCACGCGGGACCACCGGATCACTATGACCGACTTTCGTCTCTGCTCGACTTGTTGGTCTCGCAGTCAGGCTGGCTTATGCCATTGCACTCTAACGACCGATTTCCGACCGGTCTGAGCCAACCATTGCGCGCCTCCGTTACTCTTTGGGAGGCGACCGCCCCAGTCAAACTACCCGCCATGCGTTGTCCCGGCCCCGGATGACGGGGCGCGGTTAGACATCCATGAAGTCAAGGGTGGTATTTCAAGGGTGGCTCCACACGAGCTGGCGCCCATGCTTCCAAGCCTACCACCTATCCTACACATGACCTAACGAATGCCAACGCAAAGTTATAGTAAAGGTGCACGGGGTCTTTCCGTCTGACCGCAGGAACCCCGCATCTTCACGGGGACTTCAATTTCACTGAGCTGACGTTGGAGACAGCGGGGAAGTCATTACGCCATTCGTGCAGGTCGGAACTTACCCGACAAGGAATTTCGCTACCTTAGGACCGTTATAGTTACGGCCGCCGTTTACCGGGGCTTCAATTCAAGGCTTGCACCTCTCCTTTTAACCTTCCGGCACCGGGCAGGCGTCAGACCCTATACGTCATCTTGCGATTTCGCAGAGCCCTGTGTTTTTGTTAAACAGTTGCCACCCCCTGGACTGTGCCCCCTCGAGGAGCTTGCGCTCGCCGAGGGCCTCCTTATTCCGAAGTTACGGAGGTAAATTGCCGAGTTCCTTCAACGTCATTCTCTCAAGCGCCTTGGTATGCTCTACCTGTCCACCTGTGTCGGTTTCGGGTACGGTCTGATGCAGGGGCTATTTCCTGGAACCTCGTCATCGCCCGGTCAATCCAGTAAGACCGAACGATATAAGAGATCCGTCACCACCTGCTGGCTCACGACTATTAACGTGATTCCCATCGACTACGCCTTTCGGCCTCGCCTTAGGGACCGGCTAACCCTGCGAAGATTAACTTTACGCAGGAACCCTTGGACTTTCGGCGACACTGTCTTTCACAGTGTTTGTCGTTACTCATGTCAGCATTCGCACTTCCGGTGCCTCCAGGAGGCCTCACGGCTCTCCCTTCATCAGCGAACGGAACGCTCCGCTACCGCGTCTTGCGACGCCCAAAGCTTCGGCTCATGGCTTGAGCCCCGTTACATCTTCGGCGCAGAAACCCTTATTTAGACCAGTGAGCTGTTACGCTTTCTTTAAAGGATGGCTGCTTCTAAGCCAACCTCCTGGTTGTTTTGGGATTTCCACATCCTTTCCCACTTAGCCATGAATTGGGGGCCTTAGCTGTTGGTCTGGGTTGTTTCCCTCTCCACGATGGACGTTAGCACCCACTGTGTGGCTCCCGAGAATGACTTCCAGGTATTCGGAGTTTGGTTAGGTTTGGTAGGGTTTTGGCCCCCCTAGCCCATCCAGTGCTCTACCCCCTGGAGCCTCAACTCGAGGCTATACCTAAATATATTTCGCGGAGAACCAGCTATTTCCGAGTTTGGTTGGCCTTTCACCCCTAATCACAAGTCATCCGAGTCTTTTTCAACAGACACCGGTTCGGTCCTCCAGCAGGTGTTACCCTGCCTTCAACCTGCTCATGACTAGATCACTCGGTTTCGGGTCTAAAGCATCGAACTGAACGCCCTGTTCAGACTCGCTTTCGCTGCGCCTCCGCCTATCGGCTTAAGCTTGCTCGATACTTTAAGTCGCTGACCCATAATACAAAAGGTACGCCGTCACCCATCCCTTGCGGGATAGGGCTCCGACTGTTTGTAGGTATCCGGTTTCAGGAACTGTTTCACTCCCCTCGTCGGGGTGCTTTTCACCTTTCCCTCACGGTACTTGTTCGCTATCGGTCGCTGAGGAGTACTTAGGCTTGGAGGGTGGTCCCCCCGTGTTCAGGCAGGATTGCACGTGTCCCGCCCTACTCGAATCTCCCATTCGAACCCTATTCATACGGGGCTGTCACCCGCTACGGCCCGGCTTTCCAGCCGGTTCTGATAGATCCAAACAGAAGCATTGGCCTGATCCGCGTTCGCTCGCCACTACTGACGGAGTCTCGTTGATGTCCTTTCCTCCGGGTACTGAGATGTTTCAGTTCCCCGGGTTCGCTCTTATTCTCCTATGTATTCAGAAAATAAGTACCTTCTCTTGATCTCTGTTGGTCCAAAGACCGCTGCATCCTCCTCATCGAAAGCATGCAGCCGGCGACCGCCGATCCGAAGCGTGGCCTGTGCGGCCTTGTTTCGCATCGTCGACGCGCCTCTTCGGAGCAACAGAGATCGAAGGTGGGTTTCCCCATTCGGAAATTCACGGATCAAAGCCTGTTCGCGGCTCCCCATGACTTATCGCAGCGTACCACGTCCTTCATCGCCTCTCAGCGCCAAGGCATCCACCAGATACCCTTAAGACACTTGATTGCTCTCATCGCCAAGGCGCGCGTCTTCATTTGTTCGATCGATTCGGCTCGATCGAGCAAACGCGCTCCCTGGCTTGAAAAGACCAGTTTTGCTTCAAGCGCACCCGGGAATCTGAGCGGTCAGGCTCCAAATCCACGACTGGTTGCTCAAAGGGCAAGATGACGACGCGAGCGTTTTCGGCCTCCGGGCTCTCACGAACCCGTCGGCAGTTACGCCTCGCCTCATCCGGCCCTCGACCGAATGCGCTTCCTCTTCACAATGTCAGATAATCGAAAGACCCGCCGGCATTCCTGGCGCGCCTCCCTTCAACGCTCCCGAAGCGCCAAGCGCCTCGACAACGAAACCTGTTCAAATCGCATCGGAAGGATACCGGCGCACCGCGGTCGCCGGTCTTGCTCAACCCTCCGTCAAGCCTTCAAAGCCAAGACCTTGGTGGAGCCAGACGGGATCGAACCGACGACCTCATGCTTGCAAAGCACGCGCTCTCCCAACTGAGCTATGGCCCCGTTTCAAGACCCGCCGGCGGCCAAAGGCCAGTCGTGGTGGGCCTGGGAGGACTTGAACCTCCGACCTCACGCTTATCAAGCGCGCGCTCTAACCAACTGAGCTACAAGCCCGGTCGAAAGAAGAAGTCCCGCGCCCGCTAAAGCCCTTAAAGCCGGTCAAACGCAAGTCTTCCATATCCTTATCAGAAAGAGAGACGAAGGCGGCGCGGTCCCGCAAAATGCGGCCTGACTGGCCGCTTGATTCTGAGCCGGACGACAAACCGTAAAGGACCAGGGCAAGCCCAAGTCCTCTCGGTTGATGTGTCCGAATCCAGAAAGGAGGTGATCCAGCCGCAGGTTCCCCTACGGCTACCTTGTTACGACTTCACCCCAGTCGCTGACCCTACCGTGGCCGGCTGCCTCCTTGCGGTTAGCACGCCGTCTTCGGGTAAAACCAACTCCCATGGTGTGACGGGCGGTGTGTACAAGGCCCGGGAACGTATTCACCGCGGCGTGCTGATCCGCGATTACTAGCGATTCCAACTTCATGCACTCGAGTTGCAGAGTGCAATCCGAACTGAGACGGCTTTTCGAGATTTGCTCAGGGTCGCCCCTTCGCCTCCCGCTGTCACCGCCATTGTAGCACGTGTGTAGCCCAGCCTGTAAGGGCCATGAGGACTTGACGTCATCCCCACCTTCCTCCGGCTTATCACCGGCAGTCCCCCTGGAGTGCCCAACTGAATGATGGCAACTAAGGGCGAGGGTTGCGCTCGTTGCGGGACTTAACCCAACATCTCACGACACGAGCTGACGACAGCCATGCAGCACCTGTGTTCCCGGCCCCGAAGGGAAGATCGCATCTCTGCAATCCGTCCAGGACATGTCAAAAGCTGGTAAGGTTCTGCGCGTTGCTTCGAATTAAACCACATGCTCCACCGCTTGTGCGGGCCCCCGTCAATTCCTTTGAGTTTTAATCTTGCGACCGTACTCCCCAGGCGGGATGCTTAAAGCGTTAGCTGCGCCACTGAAGAGCAAGCTCCCCAACGGCTAGCATCCATCGTTTACAGCGTGGACTACCAGGGTATCTAATCCTGTTTGCTCCCCACGCTTTCGCGTCTCAGCGTCAGTTCCGGGCCAGTGAGCCGCCTTCGCCACTGGTGTTCTTGCGAATATCTACGAATTTCACCTCTACACTCGCAATTCCACTCACCTCTCCCGGACTCAAGATCTCCAGTATCAAAGGCAGTTCCAAGGTTGAGCCTTGGCATTTCACCCCTGACTTAAAGACCCGCCTACACGCGCTTTACGCCCAGTAATTCCGAACAACGCTAGCCCCCTTCGTATTACCGCGGCTGCTGGCACGAAGTTAGCCGGGGCTTCTTATCTCGGTACCGTCATTATCGTCCCGAGCGAAAGAGCTTTACAACCCTAAGGCCTTCATCACTCACGCGGCATGGCTGGATCAGGCTTGCGCCCATTGTCCAATATTCCCCACTGCTGCCTCCCGTAGGAGTTTGGGCCGTGTCTCAGTCCCAATGTGGCTGATCATCCTCTCAGACCAGCTATCGATCATCGCCTTGGTGAGCCGTTACCTCACCAACTAGCTAATCGAACGCGGGCCAATCCTCCGGCGATAAATCTTTCGCCTCTCGGCCGTATCCGGTATTAATCCAAGTTTCCCTGAGCTATTCCGAACCGGAGGGTATGTTCCCACGCGTTACTCACCCGTCTGCCACTCCCGTATTGCTACGAGCGTTCGACTTGCATGTGTTAAGCCTGCCGCCAGCGTTCGTTCTGAGCCAGGATCAAACTCTCAAGTTCAACTGAGATCTGGTCCCGACTGGTCACTTCAATGTCCTCAAGGGACATTGCATTCTTGACGAGTTCCAAACACATCCGCCTCAAAAAAGTCCGCGGGCCTGCCCGCCTCACGACGGTCCGGCACGCTCTCTCTTGAAGCGCGATGAATTTTTGAAACGTGACCGTCAGTTGTCTCTTCGGACCCAAATCGCCAAATCAGGACCCTCAGCTCACGCCAAGGACCCGACCCAACGACCAACGTCCCGCAAGGACCCCGCCGCCCACGTCTCTCTTCCTTCCGATGCAATTGTCAAACAGCAAGGAGCCGGAAGCTCCACAAGCAAAAACCAAACTGTGCAGCGACCCGCCGCCAAAGCTCGGCCTGAGCTTGAATTTCCAATCTCGCCGCGCTTTCGCGCGACCGGAACGACCGAAAACTCTCCGCCCCCGCCTCTCAGCAGGGAGGAGTGCGCTCGGAAAGTCCCGAAACCCGTCGCCCGGTCGCTCTGAAAGGGCGCCAAACCGTTGGGAGAGGCGCATATAGGCCTCGGTGAAGTTTCTGTCAACGGACATTCATAAAGAAATTCTCGGTTGTGGATTTCTTTGTGCCGTCGCGACGTTTGACGTGCATTTTCAGGCCGCCCCGCGGCCGCAGCGTCAGGCGCTGCTGGGGCATCACGGCCTGGCCTTCGACCAGATCGAAGCGAAAGGCCCGCAGCAGGTTCGCGAGCAGAATGATCCCCTCTTGCATCGAGAAAGCCATGCCGATGCACACCCTCGGCCCAGCGCCGAATGGAATGTAGGCGAAACGGTCGATCCGCTCCCGTCGCTCGCCGAGAAAACGGGAAGGATCGAAGGCGTCGGGCTCGTCCCACAGACCACGATGGCGATGGAGCACGTAAGGCGAGATCAGCACAATCGTGCCGGCCGGCACGCGCTGGCCGGCGATATGGTCGTCGGCGATCGCTTCCCGGCTGAGAAGAGCGACCGGCGGATAGAGACGCAAAGCCTCTTCCAAGACGGCGCGGAGCTCGGAACAATCCTCGAGCGACGCGGGACGGCCAGGATCGAGGGCCCGGCCTGCCTCGGCTTCCGCACGCTCCCGCCACTCAGGGGACCGCGAGAGCAGGTAGAGCGTCCAGGTCAGAGCGTTCGCCGTCGTCTCGTGGCCCGCGTTGATGAAAGTCGCGATATTGGCGCGGATGCTGTCTTCGGCAAGCCCGCGCCCGGTCTCCGGATCGCGCGCCGCGAGCAGCAGGGTCAGGAGGTCGCGCGGCGGCTCAGCGCCCTCAGCGATGAGCGCGCGCCGGCGCTTGACTATAGCGTCGACCGCCTCGTCGAAGAATTTCAGCGTCGCGCGCCCGCGCAATCGGCCGATGCGCGGCAAAAATTCGGGCGCGCCCAAGAGGTCGAGCGGATCGAGTTCGACCGAAAGTGTCGATATACCGCGTCACGGCGCGCGCGAAATCGCTCGGCTCTCTTCCGAGCCCGTGCGAAAATAGCGTCTGCTCCAGCACTTCAAGGGTGATGCGGGCCATGAGCTCGCCGACATTGGCCACCGCCCCTTCTCGCCGGCGCTCGAGTCGGGCGACTGCTTCGGCCGCGACCCTCTGCATCGCGCTCGCGAAGCCGGCGACCTCGCGCGGCGAGAACAAGGACGCGAGCGCCCGCCGCTGGATCCGCCAGGCCTCACCGTCAGCCGTCAGAAGCCCGTCGCCAAGTCCGGGGCTCAGGATCCGGAGCTGCAGCTTGTCCTTGCGGTAGTTGGCGGCGTTGTCGAGGAGGACGTGACGCACCGCTGCAGGATCGTGCGCCATGGCGCGCAGCCCGAACGCCGAGCGGCCGACCCAGAACGGCTGTTCGAAGGCGCTCTTGCCCCAGATTTCCAGCGGATTGCGCCGTAGAGTGAGGATCGTCGACAACGCGCCGCGCGGCTTGTCTGCCCGGGGCGGAAAAGGCGGGACGAACAATCGCGAGGCGGTTTTGGCGGACGGCATCGGACGATGGCCTTTCGCAAGGGGACGGCGCTTTTCCGTAAATCTAAGCGCTCGGCCTCAGCTTCGATAGGGGGCCGGTTTCCCGCCGTTGATCGTCAAAACGCCGTGCGCTGGCGCATCGCCGCCGCCAGCGTGCCGTCATCGAGGTAGTCAAGCTCGCCGCCGACCGGCACGCCGTGGGCGAGCCTAGTCACCTTCACCGGATAATCGGCAACGAGATCGATGATGTAATGGGCGGTCGTTTGGCCTTCGACGGTGGCGTTGACCGCAAGGATCAATTCGCCGACCTCGCCTTTGGCGATGCGCGCCACCAGCGCCGCCAAATTGAGATCGGCGGGGCCGACGCCATCGAGCGGCGAAAGGGCGCCGCCGAGAACATGATAACGCGCCCGGGTGGCGCCGGCTCGCTCCAGCGCCCAAAGATCGCCAACCGACTCGACGGCCACCAGCATCGTCGCATCGCGCCGGTCATCGGCGCAGATGGTGCAGGGGTCGCGGGTGTCGACATTGCCGCAGATCGAACAGGTCACGATCCGCTCCTGCGCGACGCGCAAGGCCTCGGCGAGCGGCGCGAGCAGCGTCTCGCGCTTGCGGATCAGGTGGAGCGCGACGCGGCGCGCGGAACGCGGCCCCAATCCCGGCAAGCGCGCAAGAAGCTGGACGAGACGTTCGATTTCCGGTCCGGCGACGTTGGTCGGCATCCCGCCTCTAGAACGGCAGCTTCATGCCCGGCGGCAAGGGGAGGCCGGCGGTCAGCGATTGCATCTTCTCGGCCGCCGCGCGATCGGCCTTGGCCTTGCCGTCGGCGAATGCGGCGACGATCAGATCCTCGAGCATCTCCTTGTCAGCCGGCGTCAACAGCGAAGCGTCGATGCGCACGCCCTTGAGTTCGCCCTTGGCGGTGAGGGTGAGGCTCACCATCCCGCCGCCGGCCCGGCCTTCGACTTCGAGACGCCCTAGTTCCTCCTGCGCCTCCTGAAGCTTGGCCTGAACGGCCTGCGCCTTTTTCATCATGCCCATGATATCCATGGCGGGCGATCTCCTTCTCAGCCGTCGTCAGCGGCGTTGGCGCCGGAATCGGGGTAGCCGACCTCGTCGTCGGCCGGGCGCGCCGACGGGGGCGACGCGGCCTCCGGACGCCGCACGTCGACGATGCGGGCCCCCTTAAATCGGTCGAGAACCTTGCGCACCAGCGGATGCGACGCCGCTCCGGTCGCTTGCTCGGCCTCGCGCATTTCCGCCGCCTCGCGTAAGGTCGGCGCAACCGACCCTGGAACCAGCGCCACCATCCAGCGCTCGCCGGTCCATTCCTGCAATCGCCGCGCAAGCGTTTGCGCGAGTCCGGACGCTGCGCCTTCGACCGGGGTGAAGGCGATGCTGCCCTGTTCGAAGCGCGCGAGCCGCACCTCCCGCTCGAGCGACTCGACAAGTTGAATGTCGCGCTTGGCGCGCGCCAGCGCAACAGCATCCTCGAAACGCGCTAGCCGAGGGGCTGCGGCGGGCGGCGAACGGGGAGGCGCGAGCTCGGCCGGAGCGGGGTCGTCCGCCGCGAGCCGCATCGAGGCGCGCGGACCTCCGCCTGCTGGCGGAAGCGACGGCGCGTGGCGGGGGCGGTCGGCCGCCTGGCCGAGCTTGCGAAGCGCCTCATCGGGCGTGGGCAGGTCGGAGGCGTAGGCGAGACGGATCAGCGCCATCTCGGCCGACGCCAGCGGGCGGGGCGAATCCCTCACGTCCTCCACGCCTTTGAGCAGAATTTGCCAGGCGCGCGTCAGGACCCCGAGCGTCAGCCGGTCGGCAAGCTCGCGGCCGCGCTGACGCTCGATCTCGCTTACCGTCGGATCCTCGGCCGCAGCGGGCGCGATCTTCCCGCGGGTGACGAAATGGCAGAACTCGGCCAACTCGATGAGGATGTCGGCGGCGTCGGCGCCGGCCTGATGGAGCGCGCGCGCGAGCGCAAGCGCTTCGGCGACCTCCCCCTTCATCACCCGCTCGAAGAGGGCGATGACATCGCTCCGGTCCGCGAGGCCGAGCATGTCGCGAACGGCTTGCGCCCCAACCCCCACTTGACCGCCGTGCGCAATTCCCTGGTCGAGCAATGACAGCGCATCGCGCAACGAGCCTTCAGCCACACGGGCGATCAGCGCCAGCGCCTCAGGCTCAGCCGCGACGCCCTCGGCGGCGCAGATCTTAGCCAAATGGGCGATCATTCGGCCCAGACTCGATACGCCGCAAATCGAACCGGATGCAGCGCGAGCGCACGGTGACCGGCACCTTTTCGATCTCGGTGGTGGCGAACAGAAACTTGACATGCTCGGGAGGCTCTTCAAGCGTCTTCAACAGGCCATTGAAGGCCTGCTTCGAGAGCATGTGCACTTCGTCAACGATGTAGACCTTGGTGCGCGCCGAGACCGGGCGATAGCGGGCATTCTCGATGATCTCGCGCACGTCGTCGATGCCGGTATGGGACGCCGCGTCCATCTCGATCACGTCGACGTGGCGCAACTCCATGATCGCCCGGCAGTGGACGCCCAGCTCGGGCATGTCGATGCTCGGCTGGTCGATCTTGCCCGGCAGCGAATAGTTGAACGCCCGGGCCAGAATGCGAGCCGTCGTCGTTTTGCCGACGCCGCGCACGCCAGTCAGAATGTAGGCTTGGTGGATGCGGTCGGCGGCGAAGGAATTCGCGAGCGTGCGCACCATCGGCTCCTGTCCGACGAGATCGTCGAATCGCATCGGTCGGTATTTTCGCGCCAGCACCCGATAGGGAGCAGCCAGCGGCGGGGCCGCAGCATCGGCGACCGGGAACAGCGAATCGCTCAACGACCGCCTCCGTCGCCGGCAAAGTGTCGATATCGGAGCATCTCAAGTTTCGCTCGAAGGCCGCGTTGCGCAAAGGCGAACCCGCCTTGGCTCACGCCCTCCGCGTCGGACGACAGCGCGCATGAGTGGGAGGTTGGACAAAGACCCGCCCTGTCTCGTTAGGGCTGCTTCCTTCCGGACCTGACCCGGTTGGCGAGCGGTACGTCCTTCGCCAACCTCCCGGCAGCTATGTGGACCATGGTGCGGCGAGGCGCAAGGGGAGCGGGCGATGAAGTTGCCCGGTCTCGGGCGGAACGCACTCTGTCACTGGGCCGTGTTTCATTTCATTTCAAGAGCTTGCGCGGCCGTTATCCTCGATCGCCAAGATCAGTCGACGCCGTTCATCCGAGCCGCGCCTGCGGCTAGGCCAAACGAACGCCACGCTGACGCTTCAAACGCGCCGAACCCGCGACCTCGCCTCAGTCCGCCTTTTCTGTATAGTGCGCCGACCATCCGGAGTCGCTCGTGGGCACTGCATATTCGTACCTTTTCGCCGGACGCGCGCGCCTCCCGGCGCTTGCCGTCCTGATGACGCTTGTCGTTGCGGCTTGCGGCCGATTTGGCCCTCTCGAGCCTCCGCCCGACCCCAACGCGCCGCCCAAGCCGGCCAGCTCGAACCCGACGAATATGGGTTCCATCAGCAAGCCTTCGATCCCGCCGGTCACCGCGCCGAAGCAGCCGTTCTTCCTCGATTTCATGCTGAAATAGTCCATGAACCGCATGCCTCCCTTCTCCTATCGCGACGGCGCTCTTCACGCCGAGGACGTCGCTTTGGCGACGATCGCCGAGGCCGTCGGAACGCCCTTCTATTGCTATTCGAACGCGGCGATCGAGCAGCATTTCGAGGCGTTCCGGAACGCGTTTGCCGGCCAAAACGCGCACGTCTTCTACGCGATGAAGGCCAATTCGAACCAGGCGGTGTTGACGACGCTGGCGAGGCTTGGCGCGGGAATGGACGTCGTCAGCGAGGGAGAATTGAGGCGGGCGCGGGCGGCGGGCGTGCCAGCCGAGCGGATCATTTTTTCGGGCGTCGGCAAGACGCTGGGCGAGATGAACCTCGCGCTCGAGGAAAACATCTTCTGCTTCAACGTCGAATCGGAGCCGGAACTCGAGGCGCTGTCGCGTGCGGCGACCAGCCGCGGCGCCGTTGCGCCGATCGCCATCCGGGTCAATCCCGATATCGACGCCGGAGCCCACGCCAAGATCTCGACCGGCAAGTCGGCGAACAAGTTCGGCGTGCCGATCGCGCGCGCCCGCGGCGTGTACGCGCACGCGCGGACCCTGCCGGGCCTGAGCATCCGCGGCGTCGACATGCACATCGGCTCGCAGATCACCGACCTTAAGCCGCTCGATGACGCGTTTGCGCTGCTCGCCGACGTCGTGCGCACGCTGAGAGCTGACGGGCACCAGATCGAACATATCGATCTCGGCGGCGGCTTGGGCATTCCCTACCGGACCGACAACGATCCGCCACCCTTCCCGGAAGATTACGCCAGGATCGTCGCCCGCCACACCGCCGCGCTCGACTGCAAGGTGATGCTGGAGCCGGGCCGGGCTGTCGTCGGCAACGCCGGAGTTCTGGTCGCCTCGGTCATTTACCTCAAGAAGGGCGAAAACAAGCGCTTCGTCATCGTCGATGCGGCGATGAACGATCTCGTGCGCCCGACGCTCTACGAGGCGCATCACGACATTCTGCCGGTGAGGGAACCAAAGCCGGGCGCGCCGCGTTTCGCCGCAAGCGACGTCGTCGGCCCCATCTGCGAGAGCGGCGACTATCTGGCGCTCGACCGCGACCTACCGGAAGTCGCGGCGGGCGACCTGATCGCGGTGATGAGCGCCGGCGCTTACGGCGCGGTGCAGGCAGGGACCTACAATTCCCGCCTCCTGATCCCGGAAGTTCTGGTCAAGGGCCCGCAATTCGCGGTCGTGCGGCCGCGGCTGAGCTACGAGGAATTGATCGCTCTCGACACACTTCCGCCGTGGTTGCAGTGAGGTTTGAGCGGACTTGGAACCGGCACGGACGGTCAGCTCCGAGTGCGCTGGCCCGACAATTGCTTTAAGATCGATTCGGCGACGACGGATCACAGGATCGCAGTGAAGGATTCCAACCAACCATCGATCGGCCCCGAGCAAGGGGAGCGTCTCGGCGCGCTTGCGAGATTGGCGCAGCGCGCGCTCGCGGTCGAGCGCGCCTGGCCGCCGCTCGTGTTCGCGCTCGCGGTCTTCATTGTCTTCCTGGCGGCCTCGTGGCTCGGGGCGTGGCAGTTCGCGCCGCGCGCGTTCCGGATCGGCGGCGTCATTCTATTCGCGGTTGCCATCGGAATCGCGCTGTCCCCGCTCGCGCGATTGCGCCGCCCTGCGGCGCGCGACGTCCTTGCACGCCTCGATCGCGATGCGGAATCAAGCCACCGTCCTGCTTCTTCGCTGGCCGATAGCCTCGCCAACGACGACGGCGATCCCGGCACCAGGGCGATGTGGGCGGCGCACCGGGAGCGCCTCGAGCGCGCGGTCGACGCGATCCGCGTCGCCCCACCCTCGCCGCGGATGGCCGAGCGCGACCCCTACGCGATTCGGTTCGGCGTCGCGCTGCTGGCCTTCGCGGCGGCGGTCGCGGCCGGACCGGAAACCTATGGCCGCCTCGCCGCCGCCTTCGACTGGCGCAGCGACGAAGCGATCGCGGCAACGGCGACCAGTCGCATCGACGCCTGGATCGATCCCCCGCCCTATGCGGGCCGGCCGCCGGTGGTGATTGACTTCAAAACCGCGGACCCGCGGACCCTCGACATTCCGGAAGATTCGATCTTGGTGGTGCGCGGCGATCCGGGCCTCGTCGAAACACGTGTCGAGGGGGCGATCAGTCCGTCGGAACAGAAAGGCGACTCGCTCGGTAATGAGCCGACCGAGCGGCGATGGACGATCCACGGCGGCGGGAAGGCGACCGTGTTGCGCGGCGGCGCCCCTGCGGCCGTCGTCGTCTTCCTGGTCACGCCGGCCGACGCGCCGTCGATCGCCTCGACCGAGGACCCACGCGCCAACGTCAGCGGTTCGCTGACGCTCTCCTACCATGTCGACGATCGATTTGGGCTGGCTGGCGCCCGGGCGGACTTCGCCCGTCCGCAGGACAAGGCGGGCCCCGCCCCGCGCACGCTGGCGCCGCCGCCTCAGGCCGCCCTCCAACTGCCGCCGACCGCCAATGGCGTCGGCGACGCGCGCACGACTGTCGATCTCTCCGAGCATCCTTGGGCGGGCGCGAAGGTCATCATGCGGCTCAGCGCGGTCAGCATTTCGGGCAAGACCGGCGAGAGCGGGCCGATCGAGGTGACGCTGCCGCAGCGAACTTTTCACAATCCGCTCGCTCGCGCGATCGTGGAGCAGCGTCGCGACCTCATTCTCGACCCCGACCAGGCGCCCAAGCGAGTGGAGACGGCGCTGACCGGACTCGCGGTCGCGCCAGAACTGTTCGATACGCCGGCGAAGGTCTATCTCGGCCTGAAGCAGGCCAACGCCTCGCTGCACAGCGCCCACAGCGACGCCGATCTCCTCGACGTCGCCGCGATGCTGTGGGCGATGGCGCAGCAGATCGAGGACGGCGACGCCTCGCAAGCCGCGCGCGACCTGCGCGCCGCCGAGCAGGCGCTGCGCGAAGCGCTCCAGCGAGGCGCCAGCGACGAGGAAATTCGCAAGCTCATGGAGCAATTGCGCGAGGCGGCCAAGCGCTTCATGAGCGAGATGGCGCGCAACGACCAGCCGGACGCAAACGCCAAGGACCAGAACCTCCAGTCGCAGGACCTCGACAAGCTGCTCGACCGCATGGAGGACACCGCCCGCAACGGCGCGCGCGAGGACGCCGAAGCCATGCTCGACCAGATGCAGGAGATGTTCGAGAACATGCGTAGCGCCCGCGAAGGCGAGGAGAGCCCGGCCGAACGCGAAATGCGCAAACAGATCGGCGAGCTCGAAAAGCTTCTCCATGATCAGCAGGCGCTGCGCGACGACACGTTCCGCAGCGATCAGCGCGACCACGCGCGCAAGCGGGCGAAGAACCGAGCGGCGCCGGGGCAGGACGGCCAGGCCCAGCCGCAGGAGGATGGCTCGAACGCCCCCGACCAGGGCGACAACGACGCCAACTCGTCCGACAACCAGGGCCAGGACCAATCGGACCAGGGCGGTCAGCCGCTCGGCCAGCGCCAGAGCGAGCTGCGCGACCGGCTGGCCGAATTGCAGCGGCAGCTCAAGAGCCTGGGGATGAAGGGCGAGAAAGGCTTCGACGACGCGCAAGGCGACATGAAGGAGGCCGAAGGCGACCTTTCCGGCAATCAGGGCAAGCCCGGCAACGGTGGGCAGGGCGCCGCTGGCAAGGGCGGAAAGTCCGGCAAGGGCGCCGCGGTCGACGCGCAAGGCCGCGCGCTCGATGCGTTGAGGGAAGGCGCACAAGGGCTCGGGAAGCAGATGCAGGGCCAAGGGCAGGGCCAGGGCCGCAACGGCCGAGGCAATTACGTCGCGCGCCGGACCCGGCCGGGCGAGCCGCCCGGCGACGATCCGCTCGGCCGCGGGGCTGAGGGCGACAAGGGCCGCGAGGACGGGCCGCTCAAGGAGACCGCGGGCGCGGCCGAGCGCGCGCGCCGCGTCATGGAGGAGCTCCGCCGCCGCCTCGCCGACCCCGCCCGCCCGGTCGACGAACGCGACTACCTCGAACGGCTGATGAAGCGGGACTGAGCCCCGGGCCGGCGCATTCGAGCGCGGCCCGGCGCGGTGAAATAGTTCCAAAAGCCCGGGGCAACGTTTCCCAAGCCCGCGGAAGCATTTCCAAAGCGGACGCAACGAAGCCCAAGCTGGGCGCGGCGAAATCCAAATTGAGTTTCTTCCGCGTTTTGAGCCTTTTCACCGGGTTGCGACGAGCGAGGCGAATTCTCCTTTTTCGTTCTTCGTCTCCCGCACGGAGCGCACGATCAAGCGGCTTGGCATGGTCATGGGGCGCCTGTGAAGCGCGTGATGGTAGTCGCCGGTCTTAGCACACTTTCGGATTCTCTGAAAGCATTTGTTACGACTCTGTTGGTAGCGGACAAGATGTCCGATTTAGGGGGTGGGCATGGCGGAGATGAACCAGCTGTAAGCGTCCCGGTCGCTGTAGAGTGGACGGGCGCCCTTCGCCGCGCTACGCGAGCGGCCGGGGAGCGCCCGCAGCCCCCGCCCCGGCGCCAGACCTGAGCAGGAGATCATGGTTCGACTGAACGTCATTTACACCCGCACCGGCGACAAGGGCGAGACGGGGCTTGGCGATGGCGCGCGTCGGCCGAAGAGCGACCCGCGGGTCGCGGCGATGGGCGACGTCGACGAGACGAATTGCGCGATCGGGCTTGCGCTCCACGCCGTCACCGAGCGGAGCGAGGCGGCCGATGTCGCGATCGAGCCGATGCTGAAACGGATTTAGAACGATCTCTTCGATCTCGGCGCCGATCTCTGCCTGCCGCGCCAGGCGGACGAAAAGCCGGGTGCGGCGCTCAGGGTCGCGCCGTCACAGGTTGAAGCGCTCGAGCGCGCCATCGACGCGCTGAACGCAAGACTTCATCCGTTGCGCTCGTTCGTCCTGCCGAGCGGGACGGCGGCGGCCGCCGCGCTCCATCAGGCGCGCGCCGTCTGCCGGCGGGCCGAGCGAGCCATGGTCGCGCTGGCGGCGATCGAGGGCGAGGAGGTCGGCGAAGCCGCGCTCGCCTACGTCAACCGCCTTAGCGACTATCTGTTTGTCGCCGCGCGCGCGGCCAACGATTTCGGCATGGCCGACGTGCTGTGGACGCCCGGCGCGAATCAGGCCGAAAACGATGAGCGATAGGCGCGACCTCAAAGCCGCGATCGGCGTCATCAGCGGCACCTCGATGGACGGGATCGACGTCGCGCTGATCGAAAGCGACGGCGAGGCGCGGCTCGAAACCGGACCTGCCGCGACCTTCCCCTACCCCAGGGGCGTGGCGGAGCGTCTGCGTGCAGTAGTCGCCGACGCGAGCGAAGCCCAGGCGCCGCAAGTCGAGCTCGAGCGCGAGGTGACCGACGCCCATGTCGCGGCGGTCGAGGCGTTTCTCGAGCGATTTTCGATTTCGCGCGAGAGCGTCGCGCTGGTCGGCCTGCATGGGCAGACCATCCTGCACCGACCGCGCGAAGGCTTGACCCGCCAGCTCTGCGACGGCGCGCGCGCGGCGGCCGCGCTCGGCCTCGACGTGGTCGCGGACTTTCGCTCCGCCGACGTCAAGGCCGGGGGCGAGGGCGCGCCGCTTGCGCCGGTCTATCACGCGGCGATAGCCGCGGGGCTTAAGCGCCCGCTGATGATCCTCAACTGGGGCGGGGTCGGCAATGTCACCTATCTCGGCGCCGAGGGCGAAATCATCGCCTTCGACACCGGCCCGGCGAACGCGCTGATCGACGATTTTCTCGTCTCGAGGCGAGGACTGGCGTTCGACGAGAACGGGGCGCTCGGGCAAAGCGGCCGCGTCGACCCGGCCGCGCTCGCGATCCTGATGGGCGACCCCTACTTCCCGCAACCTGCGCCCAAATCGCTCGACCGCAATCACTTCACAGCCCTTGCCGCCTGCGTCGAGGGCTTGAGCGACGCGGACGGCGCGGCCACGCTCAGCGCGTTCACGGTCGAGTCGACCGCAGCTGCGCTCCGGCACGTCCCGCAGGCGCCGGCGCGCTGGCTGGTCGGCGGCGGCGGGCGGCGAAACCCGAACCTCATGCGCCGGCTCGGCGAGCGGCTTCAGGTCAGCGTCGAGCCGGTCGAGGCGATCGGCTTCGACGGCGACAGCATCGAAGCGCAATGTTTCGCCTATCTCGCCTTGCGCTCGCGGCGCGGCCTGCCGCTTTCGTTTCCGACCACGACCGGCGTTCCGAGGCCGATGGCGGGAGGCGCATTTTGGCCCGCGCCCAAAATGAAAAGGGCCTCGCTCGCGCGACGCCCTCGTTGAATGTTCGTGGATTGGCGAGCGCTAGCAAACGCTCACCCAGCGCTGACCGAGGAAACGGCCATAGCCGTCATAAGTCGGCCGGTACTGCCAGCAGCCGTTTCCGCCGCCGTAGCCGTATCCATAGTCAGAGCCCCAGTAGGGAGCTGTGGCGAGCGCAGCGCCGGTCAGTACGCCCGCGGCGATCGCGGGACCCCACCAGCCGTTGTACCAGTAGCCGTTGCGCCAGTAGCCGTTATGCCAGGCCCCGCCGCCGCCCCAGCCGCCACGCCAGCCGCCGCCATGCCATCCGCCCCAGCCGCCGCCATGCCATCCGCCCGCCGCCGCCATGCCATCCGCCGCCGCCCATCCTGAAGCCGCCGGCCGACGCAGGGATCGTCGGGAGGACAACCGCCGCCGCCATCGTCAGCGCCGCGAACCCGGCGACAACCGTCTTCGAAATTGAATTGCGCATGTTCCGCCTCCGAGAGCCGGCCGTCGGCCCAGTCGGGACCGGACCAAACTTGTCTCGCGTCTCGCGAAACTGGCTTGACGCGTCTTTTAGACACTCCCTTCGCACTTCGGTCACAGTTTGATAAAATAGCGGCGGCGAGGCGCCAAACGGCGCTTTCTTTTCCGTAGCTTGGCGTTTCTCCGCAAATCCATGAATAGACGTTCATTTTGTTAGCGGAACTGGCTGCTCGCGAGAAGTTGACCCGTGCAACAAGGACGAGCTCGATCTACCCGCAGAGGTTGACCAGACGCCGTCCGAGGTACACGCCACGGCCGTGGGGTTGGGTCCAGACCCTCCGATACGTCCAGCAGCCGTCGTTTCCGCCGTAATAGCCGTCGCCAGCGTAGTAACCGCCCGATCCCCATCCCTGACCATAGCCCCAGCCCCCCCACGGATAGCCCCAGCCGGCGTAGCCCCAGCCGCAACAACCCCAGCCGCCCCAGCCGCCGCGCCAGCCCCATCCGCCGCCACGCCAGCCCCAGCCGCCGCCACGCCAGCCGCCGTTCCACCCCCCGCCATGCCAGCCGCCGCCGCCATGCCAGCCGCCGCCTCCGTGCCAGCCGCCGCCGAACCCGCCGCCGCCCATCCGGAAGCCAGCGGCCGCCGGGGTCGGCGCCAAAGCGACGGCCGCCGACAACGCGATCAGCATCAAGCCGGCCATAACGGACTTCGACATTGTCATACGCATCGGCGCCCTCCGCGTTCGCCCGTCCGCCCGGCTTGATCCTAGTCCCGATCTCGATCTTCCGCCAAGTGCAGGCGTCGCGGGCGTTTCATCAGCCGGCGGCGCCGCGCGCGCCGCGCAGGAAATTGATCACCCCCGAGAAGTCGTCGCCGCCGTGGCCGGCCGCCACGAAGAGAGCGTAGAGCTGCGCGGCTTCGGCGCCGAGCGGGGTGGCTGCGCCGACGCTCGCCGCCGCCTCCTGCGCGAGCCTGAGGTCCTTGAGCATAAGGCTCGCGGCAAATCCGGGCTTATAGCCGCGATTGGCAGGCGAAGCGGGAACCGGCCCGGGAACCGGGCAGTAGCTCGTCAGCGACCACGACTGGCCCGAGGCGGTCGAGGCGACGTCGAACAAAGCCTCAGCTGACAAGCCCAGCTTCTCGGCAAGCGCGAACGCTTCGCAGGTCACGATCATGGTCGCGCCGAGGATCATGTTGTTGCAGATCTTGGCCGCCTGCCCCGCGCCCGCGGCCCCGCAATGAACGATGCGCTTGCCCATATTTTCGAGGATCGGCTCTGCGCGCGCGAAGGCCTCGGCCGAACCGCCGCACATGAAGGTGAGCGTGCCTGCCGTCGCGCCGCCGACGCCGCCCGACACGGGCGCATCGAGCGTCAGCATGCCAGCCGCGGCGCCGGCTTCGTGGGCGCGCCTGGCGCTCTCGACGTCGATCGTCGAGCAGTCGATCACCAGCGCGCCCCTGCCCGCGGCGGGCAGAAAGTCTGACCAGCTAGCGAGCACGTGCTTGCCGGCTGGCAGCATGCTGATGACCGCGTCGACGTCGCCCACGGCGTCGCGCGCGGAAGGAGCGATCGATACGCCGGATGCGGCGGCGGCCGTCTTTGCTGCTTCGACGAGGTCGAAACCCTGAACCGCATGGCCCGCCTTGACGAGATTGGCGGCCATCGGCCCGCCCATGTTGCCAAGGCCGATGAAAGCGATTTTGGACATGGGTTCCTCCGATGAGGGCGGGCCGCCGCGCGGCGGTCCGGCGAAATGCCGCGCCTTTCAACGCCAGTCGGGCAGCGAAGGGACGCGCATGGTCTCTATTTCCGGGCAATCGAAGCCGCAATAATGCTGTACGAGACGGCGTAGGGCGGCGCGATCTTCGATTTCGAACCGTTCGGTGGCGCCGTTGGCGCGAAGGGCCGCGTCCTTATTCATGACGGTCAGACGTCCGCCGGGAATCATCGCACGCAGCATCATGCGGTTGGCCATCGGCGAGGCCGAATGGGTCGAGAACCAATGGTTCGCGACCTCGAAGTCGACCCAATTGTCGTCGTCGAACCCGGCGATCCAAGCGTCGATGCGGCGGCCAGGACTTTCGACCTCAAGCACCCGCCGCCGGTCCTCTGTCCTGATCGACCAGACTTCGTCGCCCTCGCGCGCGAGCGACCCGTCGAGCGGAATGGGCGCGCGGCAACCCATTCCGCCAAGGCCGGGATCGGCGACGAATTCGCCCTCGGGCAATCGCACAGCGAGGTACATGTGGCCGCGCGGCGCAGCGTCCGGCTTCAGAACGAGAATGACCCTCGCGGTCCGCGCCTCAGCGTCGAAGCCGAGCGCGCGGAGGGCGGCGAGGAAGAGCGTGCCCTGCTCGAAGCAATAGCCGCCGCGCTTCCCGGTCACGATCTTCTTCTGCAAGGCGCCGAGATCGAGCCGGATCGGGCGGCCGAGCAGAACGTCGATGTTTTCGAACGGAATGGCGTTCATATGCGCGGCGAGCAGGCCGCCGAGGCTGGCGAGATCGGGCTTTGTCGGACCGTCGTAGCCGATCCGGGCGAGGTAAGCGGGGAGATCTAAGGTCGTCTGCATGGCCGAACCCGGCAGTGAACTCCTGAATGTCCGACGGACTCGATTCTCGATTGGTCCCTCTCTACGATGCTCCCGCCGCAATGGTCCCGCTGGAAGGAGCGACAATATGGCCGCGCCAGAGCAGCCATGCTGCGACATAGGCCCATAGGCCGAATATGCGCTCAACCAGAGTCACGAAGCCAAGGTCCGAGGGAAGGGATCCGTCGGTCGCCGCCAATAGCGCGCTTACCCCAATGGCCGCGCCAACACCCACGACGAGATGTCCGACGACGATCGCTGCGATTGGAAAGGCGGTCGCGACCACGCCGACAGCGCCGACCAGTTTGAGCGCGCGCTTCCGATGCAGAAACGCGACCGACCAAAGCAGGACCGACATCAGCAGGAAGGCGGCGTACAGGAGGTAATAGCGCCCGGCGAATTCCGCCGCGAGGCCGAGCGCGATCTGGACCTTGGCGACCACCGCGATCGCGAAGAAGACGAAGGCCGCCCGGTTGAGCGGCTTCCTCATCCCCATCTCGTCGCAGAACGCCCAGGTCGCAAAAGCGGCAATCGCGAGCGTAAGCAAACGGAGCGGCGCAAGCGGCGCGGAGACGTGGGTGAGCAAAAGCGTCATGAACGCCGCAGCGCCGAGGGCGACGGCGGCTGTCCTTGCATTCGCCGTGACGGCGCGACCGGCCAAAAGAGATGGGTTCATTCATCTTCCTCCGAAGCTTGCCGCGACGCTCAATTCTCGATCAGCCCGCGCGCCACGATCACCCGCATGATCTCGTTCGTTCCTTCGAGAATCTGGTGCACGCGCAGATCGCGCACCAGTTTCTCGACGCCATAGTCGGCGAGATAGCCGTAGCCGCCGAAGAGTTGCAGCGCGTCGTTGGCGGCGTTGAAGCCCGCGTCGGTGGCGACCTGCTTCGCCTGGGCGCACAGGCGGGTCGCTTCGGGCGAATGCTGGTCGAGCGCGCTCGCCGCGCGCCAGAGCACCGATCGCGCCGTCTCGAGCGAAGTGGCGATGTCGGCGACGCGGAACTGCAGCGCCTGGAAGTCGGCGATGCGGCGGCCGAACGCCTTGCGCTCGCGCATGTAAGCAAGCGCCTTGTCGAGCGCCGACTGGCCGCCGCCGATCGAGCAGGCGCCGATGTTGAGCCGCCCACCGTCGAGCCCGGCCATCGCGATCTTGAACCCGCCCCCTTCGACGCCGACGAGATTCGCCGCCGGGATGCGCACGCCCTCCAGGATCACCTGCCTGGTCGGCTGAGCGCGCCAGCCCATCTTCTTCTCTTTCGCCCCGAAAGAGAGGCCCGGCATGTCTTTTTCGACCATGAAGGCGGAGATACCGGCCGCGCCGCCCTCGCCGGTGCGCGCCATCACCAGATAGAGGTCGCTCGCTCCGGCGCCGGAGATGAACTGCTTGACCCCGTCGAGGACATAGGCGTCGCCGTCGCGCCGGGCGCGCGCGGTCAACGCCGCGGCGTCGGACCCGGCGCCGGGCTCCGTCAGGCAGTAGCTGGCGATCAGCTCCATGCTGGCGAGCCGTGGCAGATAGCGGCCTTTGAGCTCGGGCGAGCCGAAGCGGTCGACGACCCAGGCGACCATGTTGTGGATGGAGAGGAACGACGCGACGCTTGGGCAACCGGTCGAGAGCGCCTCGAAGATGAGCGCCGCGTCGAGGCGGGTCATGCCGCTGCCGCCCTCTTTCTCGCTGACGTAGATCGCCGCCATGCCGAGCGCCGCCGCTTCGCGCAGGACGTCGACCGGAAAATGCTCCGTTTCGTCCCAGCGCAGCGCGTTGGGCGCGATTCGCGCATCGGCGAAGGATTTCGCCATGTCGCGGACGGCGAGATGGTCTGCGGTCAGCGCGAACACATGGTTGCCCTTCCTCGTTCCTTCCCTGCGATGGCCGTCGCGCCGCAGCCCCTGCGTCCGCGCGAACGGCGATCGCCTCGACCACCGTCGCCGGCTTGACGTATATCAAACGGAGCGCCGCGCTCAATTCATATCAGTCGGCGCGCGGGATCGGCGTCCTCGGTTCCGCAAGTCGCTGGACTGATCTCGAGTTCGAGCCGTCACGTATTGAAATCAGGAGCCTGGATCGAGCGCCCCCAATCCGCGCCATCCGCGACGGCATTGATTTTCCGTCACGGGCGGGGCAAACACGGCGGCGATCGTTCAGGGCGGCCCTGAACCATCGACGCGACCTCGCTCTTTTGCATTCAGCGCGCCGCCTCTTGTTATCGAGCTGACTGCGTCGAGCGAAAGGAAGGGATCATGGTTCGATTCGTTCGGCTCCTGGCCGCCGCCGCGCTCGCGGCCGGCCTCGCGTCGGCCCCGGTTGCGAATGCCCAGACGGGGCCGTTGGAGGAGGGGCCCCTGGAGACGGGACCTCTGCAGTCGGCGCCCTCGCGGACGACTTCCCAGAAGGCGAAGGCGCGCCAGACGGCGTTGCAAAAGCGGGCCAAGCATCCGGCTCCCGCCGGCCGGCAGATCACCGTCCACCCTCGGCCTTCCTACCTGACCGCCGGCACCCAGGTTCCGGTGGGCACGGCCGGCAATGGCTACGTCTACGACACCTTCAACCAGTCGACCCCGATCGAGGGAACCTTTTCCGGCATGCGCGGCCGCGAGCGGCTGACCGACCAGTTCGGCAACGCCGCACCGGGGCTGACGCTGTTCAGGTTCTAGCTAGTGTCCGGGGGTGTCGATCACGGCGCCGGGAAGAACGAATTGACCGCAACCTCGAATCCGGGCGGATCGAGCTTCGCGGCGCCCTCCGAGAGGATCCGCGTCTCGATCGCGTCACCCGTCCCGCGCTTGTGATGGATGACGACCCGCCGGTCGGGGTCGAGGATGAGATAATGCTCGACGCTCGGCAGAAAGAAATAGCCGCTGAGCTTGCGGCCGTGATCGATGGCGGCGGTGCTTGGAGACAGGACTTCGAGGACGACAATGGGGTTCTCGATGGCGAGCGCCTCGTCGGACTGACGTGGCCCGCATACGATTGATGCGTCAGGCTCGAATGTCATTCGCGCATCGATCCTGATGGCGAGACCGTCGGTAAAGACTTCGCAAGGCAATCCCGCCGCGCTCAAAGCGTCTCGCAGCGCCGTCGCCGCTCTGAATTTGCTCCGATTGTGAAGGACGCGCTCCGGCGACATCATCACCGGCGCGCCGTCGTGCAACTCCCAGTGGCCCTCCCTGCCCTCCGCCCAGACGAGGAACTCGTCGACTGTCATCAGTTTGAGCCCGGTGGACATGGGGAACTCGTTTCAGGAACGGGGAGGCGAATATACGCCTCTCCGCATTCCGTGTCCCTGATCAGTTCATCGTCGGGATCGAGAACTGCGCCCCGTCCTTGATGCCGGAGGGCCAGCGGGCGGTTACGGTCTTGGTGCGGGTGTAGAAGCGGATCGAATCGGGCCCGTGCTGGTTGAGATCGCCGAAGCCGGAGCGCTTCCAGCCGCCGAACGTGTAGTAGGCGACCGGCACCGGGATCGGCACATTGACGCCGATCATGCCGACCTTGACCTTGGTCGCGAAGTCGCGCGCCGCGTCGCCGTCGCGAGTGAAGATCGCGACGCCGTTGCCGTATTCGTGGTCGTTGCACAATCCCAGCGCCTCGCCGTAATCGTGGGCGCGCACCACCGACAGCACCGGGCCGAAGATCTCTTCCTTGTAGATGCGCATGTCCTTGGTCACATTGTCGAACAAACACCCGCCCATGTAGAAGCCGTTCTCATAGCCCTGCATCCTGAAATCGCGGCCGTCGACAACGAGCTTGGCGCCTTCGCCGACGCCAACATCGACGTAGCCGCGCACCTTGTCCAAGGCCGCCTTGGTGACGAGCGGGCCGAAATCCGCTTGCGTGTCGGTCGAAGGTCCGATCTTGAGCGACTCGACGCGCGGAATGAGGCGGCGGATGAGATCATCGGCGGTCTTCTGCCCGACCGGCACGGCGACCGAGACCGCCATGCAGCGCTCGCCCGCCGAGCCGTAGCCGGCGCCGATCAGGGCGTCGACCGTCTGGTCCATGTCGGCGTCGGGCATCACCACCATATGGTTCTTGGCCCCGCCGAAGCACTGCACGCGTTTGCCGGTCGCGCACCCGCGCGAATAGATGTATTCGGCGATCGGAGTTGAGCCGACAAACCCGATCGCCTGGATGTCCGGATCGTCGAGAATGGCGTCGACCGCCTCCTTGTCGCCGTTGACGACATTGAGAATGCCGGGAGGCCCGCCGGCCTCGACGAACAGCTCGCCAAGCCGCATCGGCACGCCGGGGTCGCGTTCCGAGGGTTTCAGGATGAAGGCGTTGCCGCAGGCGATCGCCGGCGCGAGCTTCCATAAGGGTATCATCGCCGGAAAGTTGAACGGGGTGATGCCGGCGACGACGCCGAGCGGCTGGCGCATGGAATAGAGGTCGATGCCGGGGCCGGCGCCGTCGGTATATTCGCCCTTCATCAGGTGCGGAACGCCGAGCGCGAACTCGACCACCTCGACGCCGCGCTGAATATCGCCCTTGGCGTCGGCGATCGTCTTGCCGTGCTCGCGCGCCAGCGTGTCGGCGAGCTCGTCGTTGTTCTTGGCGATCAGATCGAGGAACTTCATGAGCACGCGAGCGCGGCGCTGCGGATTGACCGCCGCCCAGGCGGGCTGCGCCGTCTTCGCGTTCTCGACCGCGGCGCGAACCTCGGCCTTGGAGGCGAGCGCCACATGGGCGCGCACCGTGCCATCCATCGGCTGGAAGACGTCGGCGGTCCGCCCCGACTTGCCGGGGACGTGCTTGCCGCCGACGTAATGCCCATACTCGATCATGTTCCGCTCCCTGATGCTCGATTGTCCTGGGGCCTTTATGCGCCACGATTTTGCGCACAGCAATTTGAGAGATCGCGCATCGGCTGTGCGAATTTGTGCTAAAAGGTTTCCCGCACTCCGTGGTCGAGCGCCTTCGAGGTTTGCGGCGGGTCCCAGGAGATGGTAAGGAATTTCCTTACGTCGCAGCCCAAAGATATAGCCATGATCACCAGCAAACTGACAAGCAAAGCGCAGACGACAATTCCTCAGCCGGTTCGCGCGGCCCTCCGACTCGCGGAAGGCGATCAGATTGCCTATGAGATCGACGGCGGCAGGGTGGTCCTGACAAAGGTCGTCGAGCGCGGAGCCGAGGACCCGTTCGTGGCCTTCTCCGAATGGGACGGCCCTGCCGACCGGGAGGCCTATGCCAAGCTTTGAGCGGGGCGATGTGGTTCGCGTGCCTTTTCCCTACACCGATCGCGCGACCCGCCAATGGCGGCCGGCGCTTGTGGTGTCCAAAGGGGGCCTCGGCGAGCACACGCGACTCCTCTGGGTCGCGATGATCACCAGCGCCGAAAATCAGCCGTGGCCAGACGATGTTCCCTTCGGCGAGAGGTACACCGACGCCGGCCTGCCCGCGCCGTCGGTTATCCGTCCGTGCAAACTGGCGACCATCGAAAGCGGCCATGCGGAAAGGATCGGTCGGGCGAACGCCGAACAGATAAAGAAAGTCATTGCTTTCATGCGGCGTGCTCTGCTGTCTTGAGTTTGCGCGGTATCCCGGTCCTCGCCGCTCTGCTTGGGCGCTCTTGACCGCGGCGTGAACTTCACCCTTCCAGGCGAACGGGACATGCGCAGGCGCCGAGCCGTCGATCGGCTGGAGGACTGCGCGCGCGCGCGCACAGCAATCTTGGAGATTGCGCATCGGCTGTGCGAAATTGTGCTAAGCACGAGCCGAAGGGCGCGGACTATAGGGCGGCGTCGCTGACGCCGCCAGGCCGGGTCATCGACCCGGCCCCACAGGTGCGCCTCAAAGGTTCCGATGATGGATTGGGATAACGTCCGGGTTTTCCTCGCTGTCGCGCGGGGCGGCCAATTCGTCGCCGCCGCCAAACGACTCAAGCTCGACCACGCGACGGTGAGCCGCCGCATCGCGGCGCTCGAAGAAACGATTGGCGCGAAACTGTTCGACCGGCGCACGACAGGGGCGAAGCTCACCGGCGCCGGCGAGCGGTTCATCGGCGCGGCGGAAGAGATGGAGAGCGCGTTCCTGCACGCGCAGGGCGAGATCTCCGGCGTCGATCTCGAGCTCACCGGCGACGTGCGCATCGGCGCGCCGGACGGCTTCTCGACCTATTACCTGACGACGGCGCTCCGCGACTTCGCCGAGCGCCATCCGGGCGTGCGCCTGCAACTGATGCCGCTGCCGCAACTGACCCCGCTCGCGCGGCGCGAGGTCGACGTGGTCGTCGGCCTCGACAAGCCGGAAGCGGGACGCTTCGTCGCCCGCAAGCTCACCGACTATACGCTCGGCATTTATGCGAGCGCCGCCTACGTGAAACGCCACGGCGCGCCCGCGGACGTCGAGGCGATCAAGGCTCACAGACTTATCGGCTACGTCGAGGAACATGCCTTCTCGACCGCGCTCGACTATGTGCGCGAACTCTACGACGGCTCAGCCGACCAGCTTCGAAAGCGCGAGCGCGGTGACGCAACTCGAGGCGCTGCGGGCGGGCGTCGGCCTCGGGGTCGTGCACGATTTCATCGCCCGCCGCTTCAAGGACCTCAAGCG
Organism: uncultured Alphaproteobacteria bacterium; assembly: GCA_963749715.1. GTDB lineage: Bacteria > Pseudomonadota > Alphaproteobacteria > Rhizobiales > Beijerinckiaceae > Roseiarcus. The sequence continues at coordinate 56,385 of CAVVNR010000001.1, read as the reverse complement.
CGTCCTGCCCGAACGCCGCGCGACGCGCGCCTACTGGCTTGTAACCCACGAGGACACGCGCGGCCTTGGGCGCATCCGCGCCGTCACCGAACATCTCGCGAAATCCGTGGCGCGCGACCGGGGGATGTTTATGTGAGCGGGTTCCTCTCCCCGTGCCGGCGGGGAGGGGTCAGGGGTGGGGTCCGCCGCCTGAGCGCTAGAGCCGTCCCTCAATGGCCGCGCGGATTGTTTCCAGCACATCATCCAATTCGCGGGTTACTTGCCCGTTCCAAAATCGCGGGACCTGCCAGCCCGCCGTCTCGAGTTCAAGCGTGCGCCGGGCATCGTAGGCGAGAGCGCTCTCAAAGCCGTGCTGCTCGCCATCGAGTTCGACAATCGTTCGCGTCAAGATGCAGGCGAAATCCACGATCGCGCGTCCAATGACGACTTGGCGACGGAATGCGTACCTTCCGGTTTCAGCGAATGGCGCAGCGCCCACCAAAGGCGACGCTCAGGATCGGTCGGCGCCTTTCGCATCGCCGCAGCCCGTTCGCGAAGCTTCGGATCAACGTCGTCGCGCATGATCTGTTGCCTTCGCTCACCCCTCCCCGCAATGAGCGGGGAGGGGAGCGACATCATTGCGCCGTCAGGCCCCCGTCGACCATGAATTCTCCGCCGGTGGTGAACGAGGATTCGTCGCTGGCGAGAAAGAGGATGGTGTTCGCGACCTCCTCCGCCTTGCCCATGCGGCCCATCGGCGCGGCGCGGGAAAGGCCCGCGCGCACTCGCTCGGGGTCCTTCGCCCGCGCAATGCCCTCCAGCACCATCGGCGTTTCGGCGAACGAGGGGTGGACCGAATTGACGCGGATCCCATAGCCGGCGCGGGCGCAATGGAGCGCGGCGGATTTGGTCAAAAGCCTGACCGCGCCCTTGCTCGCGCAATAGGCGGCCGAAGACGCGTCGCCGATGATCCCGGCGACCGAGGAGAGATTGACGATCGAGCCGCCGCCGGTCTCCTTCATCGCCCGCACCGCTTCGCGGCAGCCCATGAACGTGCCCTCGACATTGACCGCATTGACCTTGCGCCAGTCGGCGAGCGTCGCCTGCTCGATGTTGCCGAGGACGCCGATGCCGGCGCTGTTGACCAGAATGTCGAGGCGGCCGAACGCGGCGAGGACCGCGTCGACCACTTCGCGCCAGCGCGCTTCGTCGGTCACGTCCTGGGCGAGCGTGAGATCGGCGTCGGCTCCGAGCGCCTTCAGGCCCGCTTCGTTGCGGTCGGTGGCGGCGACCTTCGCGCCCTCGGCATGAAACAGCGCCGCCGTCGCCTTCCCGATGCCTGAGGCCGCGCCGGTGATCAGCGCGACCTTGCCGGCGAGCCGCCCCGAATTCATATCCTGCATCGTCTCCTCCCCTTACCCCGACCCCTCTCCCGACGGGCGAGGGAAGTCAGCGCGGCGCCATGCGAAGCGCGCCGTCGATGCGGATCGTCTCGCCGTTGATATAGCCGTTCTCGACGATATGCACGGCGAGCGCGGCGTATTCGGCGGGGGCCCCGAGGCGCTGAGGGAACGGCACCGAGGCGCCGAGCGAATCCTGCGCCGCCTGCGGCAGGCCGAACAGCATCGGCGTCATGAAGATGCCGGGCGCGATCGCGTTGACCCGGACGCCGATTTGCGCCAGCTCGCGCGCGATCGGCAGCGTCATCGCCACCACGCCGCCCTTGGAAGCGGAATAAGCCGCCTGGCCGATCTGGCCATCGTAGGCCGCGACCGAGGCGGTCGAGACGATGACGCCGCGCTCGCCGTCGATCGGCTCGAGCTTGGCTATCGCCGCGGCCGCGAGCCGGATCATGTTGAAGCTGCCGATCAGGTTGACGCGGATCACCTTCTCGAAGTCTTGCAGCGGATGAGGCCCCTCCCGGCCGACGACGCGCTTGGCGACACCGATGCCGGCGCAATTGACGAGCACACGCGCCGGCCCGTGCGCCGCGGCGGCTTTGGCGACCGCAGCGCCTGCGGACGCTTCGTCGGCGACGTCGCCGACGACGGCGAGGCCTCGAACCGCCTTGGCCGCCTCTTCCGCCGCGGCGGCGTTGAGATCGAAGACCGCGACTTTCGCGCCCTTGGCGGCGAGCGCCTCCGCCGTCGCCCGGCCGAGCCCGGAGCCGCCGCCGGTCACGATCGCCGCAACTCCGGAAAGTTTCATCGCGCCTCCTCCCCCAACACTCTCGCCGCGCACCATAGCCGGTCTCGAGACGGGCGTCCTCCGGAGCCAGCGGACGCGGTCCGCGGCCCGTCGAAAGACGGGCGTCCTTCCGGGGGCCCTATGGACCGCGTCTAAAACGGCGCTCCATCAGCCGAGCTTAACGAGCAACCTGCCGCCCTCGATCTTCACTGAATAGGTCGCGAGATTGACGCAGGCCGGCGCCCCCTTCGCTTCGCCCGTGGTGAAGTCGAACCGGCCATTGTGCATCGGGCATTCGATGATCGTACCCTGGACGAAGCCGTCGGCGAGCTCGACCTGCTCGTGCGTGCACAGGCCGTCGGTGGCGAAATAGCGGTCGTCCGCGGTCCGGTAGAGCGCATACTGGCGCCCCTGATGTTCGAACGGCGCGACGTCTTCGGGCGATATGCGGTCGGCGGCGCCGGCGTCGATCCAGGCCTCGCTCATGTGCGTGATCCTCCAGTTACGCTTTCGCCGCCGCCGGGGCCGCCACGCGCGGGCCGCGGTCGGGCAGGGGCGTCGCCCCCGCCGGAAGCTGGCGCTTCACAAAATAGGTCGGTTCCCGAAGCTGCCGGATCACCGTCGGAATGATCTCGCGATATGCGGCGAGCGTGTTCGGATAGGGCGTCGGGCACTGCGACTTGATCTTTGCGTGCAGCGCGGGGAGCGCGTGATACGGGATCAGGGGGAATATGTGATGCTCCACGTGATAGTTCATATTCCAGTAGAGGAACCGGAAGATCGGGTTCATGTAGACGGTGCGAGAATTGAGCCGGTGGTCGAGGACGTCCTCCGCGAGACCGAGATGCTGGGTCGCGCCGAAGAAAAGCACAAGCCACGCGCCGTAAAAGGACGGCAGGCCGATCACCATCGCGGGCAGGATCGAGCGCGACCAAAAGCAAGCGACAACGACGGCCGCGTAGATCGCGAGATAAATGCGCGCCTTGTCATAGACCTTATTCCGCTCGCTCTCGGGGATATAGGTCTGCTCCTCGGGATCGAGGCGGCCGCCCGCATGCAGGAAGAGCTTGCGGAAGAAGGCCAGCCCGCCTTTCAGCGCAAAGATGTTCAAGAGCAGCGAGGCGACGTCGGGCGGGCGCGGCGCAAGGATCTCGGGATCGCGGCCGACAATGATCGTGTCGGTGTGGTGGCGGGTATGGCTCCATCGCCAGATTTCCGGCTCGCGCATCACCATGAAGCAGGCAATTTCGTAAACCGCGTCGTTCATCCATTTCGTCTTGAAGGCAGTGCGGTGGCCGCACTCGTGCCAGCGGCTGTCGGATGAGCCGCCGTAGATAGCGCCATAAATGATGAAGAACGGAACGGCAGCCCAACTTCCCCAAAAATAAACGCCGAGCCCTCCTGTGACGATGAGCGCCGCGAACCAGATCAGCGTGTCGCGGATAGCCGGGCCGTCCTTGCGCTCCATCAGCGCCTTGAGTTCGGCGCGCGGGATTTGCGGCGCATACCATTTGGCCGAGGCGAGACCGGCGGCGACGGCCTTCTCGTTTTCCGGCCCGACGAGACTGTAGTCGCGGGTGACGAAAGCAGCGGACATCGGTTTCCTCCTCGCCAGACGACCAGCCGTCTAGCCGCCGACGAACCCAACGGCTATCCCTGTGCTTGCCGCGACTCAATGTCCCACTTTCATTTTCTATCAAAACCCATCATCATTGCGGCGGCAGTCGTTGCATTTCTCTCATCGCGCCAGGGGCCTTTCATCTGAGCCGCCCGACCATCGCCGATCTTGCCCGCGCGGCCGGCGTCAGCGTCGCCACCGTCGATCGGGTGCTCAACGCACGGCATCGCGTGCGGGAGCCGACGGCGGAGCGCGTCCTCGGCGCCGCGGAGACTATTGGCTACCACGGGACCCCGCTCTTGAAGAGCCGCCTAAGGCCGCAAACGCCGGAGCGCACGTTCGCCTTTCTGCTTCAGCGGGAGGATGGTTTCTACGCCCAGTTCGGCGCCGATCTCGCTGTTGCGACGCGGGCGCTCACCCAGTTTAGAGCCAAGCCGATCATCGATTTCGCCCCCGACCTTTCGGCCGGCGTGATCGCCGATCGGCTCCTGCGGATTGGCGACGTCGCCGATGCGGTGGCGATCGTCTCGGTTGACCATCCCCGGGTCAGCGACGCCATCGCGTCGCTGCGCACGCGCGGCGTGCCCACCTTCGCGATCCTGACCGAGCTCGGGGCCGAGGCCGGCGCGCCCTATATTGGACGAGACAATCGCAAGGAAGGCCGCACGGCCGCCTGGCTCATCGCCAAGGCCGCGAGGCGCCCAGGCAAGGTCGGCATCATCGTCGGCAGCCACCGGTTCCTGTGCCAGGAGACGGCCGAAATTTCGTTTCGGGCCTATCTCAGGGAGAACGCGTCCGAATTCACGCCGCTCGAGCCGCTCATCAATCTCGAGGACCCGCGCATTGCCTATGCGGCCACGCAGGACATGATCGCGACCCACCCCGATCTCGTCGGCCTCTACATCTGCGGCGGCGGCAAGGAGGGAGTGATCGACGGCGCGCGCGACGAGCCTCGCTCCCGCGGACTGGCGATCGTCTGCAACGAACTCACCCCGGCGGCGCGAGCGGGCCTTATCGATGGCGTGCTGACCGCCGTCATCTCGACCCCGACGGCGCTCTTGGCCGAGCGGGCGCTGGCGGCGATGGCGGCGGCGGTCGCTGAACCGCAAGAAGGGATCCTAAGTCCCATCTTTGTTCCCTTTGAACTCTATCTGCCGACCAATATCTGAATTTGCGGGGTCGCAATCGGGCGCCGGATCTGGATGATCCGGGGCGTCGCCCCGATTCAAATCGATTTGGGTGTCCCCGGATTCTGCAATCGGCGGCTGGCGGCTCGCCGCGGCGGGCGATGCGGAAAGATCCCGGGCGCGAATGCCAAGTCGGGTCGCAAAAATGCTTTTGGAATGAATATTCCGCTATTGATTATTTTTGGAACGTTTGTTACACCATTGAACGTCGTCCACGCCGAAGCCGGCCAATCAGGCGGGCGGGGCTGACAGGAAGGCCAATTCGGCGCTGTCGCGCGCCCGAGGGAGGAACCGAGATGAAACGCATTCTGATCGCGCTGGCCGCCGCCACCGTGCTTTCCAACGCCGCCTTCGCCGCCAAGATCGGCGTGTCGATGGACAAGTTCGACGACAACTTCCTCACCGTTCTGCGCAACGGCATGTCCGACTACGCGAAGACATTGCCGGGCGTAACGCTGCAGATTGAAGACGCCAAGGACGACGTTTCGAAGCAATTGAGCCAGGTGCAGAATTTCATCGCCAACGGCGTCAACGCGATCATCGTCAACCCGGTCGACACGTCGGCCACCGCCGCAATAACGAAGGCCGCGGCCGAAGCCGGCGTGCCGCTCGTCTATGTCAACCGCGAGCCTGCCGACGTCGACAAGCTTGGGCCGAAAGCCGCCTTCGTCGCGTCGAACGAGGCCGAGTCGGGCACCCTCGAGACCAAGCAAATCTGCAAGCTCCTCGGCGGCAAAGGCAACATTCTCGTGATTGAGGGCCAGCTCTCGAACCAGGCCGCGGTGCAGCGCACGAAGGATATTCACGAGGTGATCGCGACCCCCGAATGCACCGGGATCAAGATCGTCGCCGAGCAGACCGCGACATGGGATCGTACGCAGGCGCAGAACCTCATGACCAACTGGCTGTCGAAGGGCCTGACGTTCGATGCGGTGGTCTCGAACAACGACGAAATGGCGATTGGCGCCATCCAGGCGATGAAAGCCGCCGGCATCGACACCAAGAAGGCCATCGTCGGCGGGGTCGACGCCACTCAGGACGCGCTCGCCTCAATGAAGTCGGGCGACCTCAAGGTCACGGTGTTCCAGGACGCCGCCGGCCAGGGCAAGGGCGCGGTCGACGCCGCTCTGGCGCTCGCCGCGGGCAAGCCCGTCGACAAGAAGGTTTATATTCCCTTCTTGCTGGTGACGCCGGCCAATATGGATCAGTTCATGAAGAAAAACTGATCGGAGTCCCCCAAAAAACGAAGGGCGCCGGAGCGCCGCAAGGCGAGCCCCGGCGCTCCTATCGAACAGGGGCGACAGGATCGGTGAAGAATGGGGCGACCCAGCGGGAAAAGGGTCGCTCCGCGTTGTTGCGGGATGAACCCCATGGCGACCGTCAGTCCGTCGACAGCCGAGGCAATCCGACAAAGCGGCGCCGTTCCGGGCGCTGAGTATCTGCTTGAAGTCGCCAACGTGCGCAAGGCCTTTCCAGGCGTGCTCGCTCTCGACGACGTGTCGTTTCGCCTCAAACGCGGTCACGTGCACGCGCTGATGGGTGAGAACGGCGCGGGCAAGTCGACGCTGATGAAGATCATCGCCGGCATCTACACGCCCGACTCCGGGTCCTTCAAGCTCAAGGGTCAGGAGATCAAGCTCGCCTCGCCGCTCGACGCGCTGCGCTATGGCATCGCCATGATCCATCAGGAGCTCAACCTGATGAATTTCATGACTGTGGCCGAGAACATATGGATTTGCCGCGAGCCCCTGAATAGCTTCGGATTCGTCCGCCACGACGAGATGCGTCGGCGGACGAAAGAGCTCTTCGAGCGGCTCGACATCGGCATCGATTCGGAAACCGAGGTGCGCGATCTCTCGGTCGCCAGCCGCCAGATGGTCGAAATCGCCAAGGCGGTCAGCTATGACTTGGATATCCTCATCATGGACGAGCCGACCTCCGCGCTGACCGACCGCGAGGTCGAGCACCTCTTCAAGATCATCAGGACGCTCAAGGCCCAGGGCACCGGGATCGTCTACATCACCCACAAAATGAACGAACTGTTCGAGATTGCCGACGAAGTGTCGGTCTTTCGCGATGGCCGCTTCGTCGGCGAGCACGCCGCCGCCGACGTGACGCGCGACGATATCATCCGGTTGATGGTCGGGCGCGAGATCACGCAGATGTTTCCAAAGGAGATCGTGCCGATCGGCGATGTCGCGCTTTCGGTGCGCAATCTCTCTCTCGAAGGCCGGTTTCGCGACATTTCCTTCGATTTGCACAAAGGCGAGATTCTCGGCTTCGCCGGACTGGTCGGGTCGGGCCGCAGCAACGTCGCCGAAACCCTGTTCGGCGTGACGCCCGCGACCTCGGGCGAAATCGCGGTCGACGGCACGAAGATCGCGGTCAAGAACCCGGGCGCGGCAATGGACGCCGGCATGGCGTTCCTGACCGAGGACCGCAAGGAGAGCGGTTGCTTCCTCCTCCTCGACATCCTTTCCAACATGCAGATTGCGCTGTTGCGGCACGGATACGCGCGCGCAGGTTTCGTCAAGGAGCGCGAGATTGAGGCGCTCTGCCAGCAGCAGAAACAGCGCTTGCGCGTGCGAACGCCGGACCTCGAGGAGCCGGTGCTCAATCTCTCAGGCGGCAATCAGCAGAAGGTGCTGATCGCGCGCTGGCTGATGACCAAGCCGCGCATCCTCATTCTCGACGAACCGACGCGCGGCATCGACGTCGGCGCGAAAGCCGAGATCCATAAGCTCATCACCGAGCTTGCGGGACAAGGAGTCGCGGTCATGATGATCTCGTCGGAAATGCCCGAAGTGCTCGGCATGAGCGACCGGATTCTCGTCATGCACGAGGGGCGCATGACGGGAATCGTCGATCGAAAGGACGCAAACCAGGTCAAGATCATGGAGCTTGCGTCGCAATAGCGGCGCGAACGAAGCGATAGGAGCCGACGAGCGTGGCCACTGACATTTCCACAGCCGCAGCGCCAAGCGAAACTCGTTCCGCCGGGCGCCGCCGCCTGCCCCCCGAACTCAGCATTCTCGGCGTCATGATCGGCATGATGCTCTTGTTCGAGGTCTTGGGCTGGATCTTCGTCGGCCAGAGCTTCATCGCCAACCCGCTACGCTTGAAGATCATGATCCTGCAGGAGGCGGAGATTGGCATCATCGCCATCGGCGTCACCCAGGTCATCATCTCGGGCGGCATCGACCTCTCGTCCGGGTCGGTCGTCGGCATGACGGCGATGATCGCGGCGAGCCTCGCGCAAACCGAAGGATTCACGCACGCGGTCTATCCGAACTTGACCGGCCTCAATCCAATCTTTCCGGTCGCGGCGGGGCCTATCTGCGGCCTCATCGTCGGCCTCATCAACGGTTCGCTGATCGCGTACACGAAAATTCCACCGTTCATCGCAACGCTCGGCATGATGGTGTCCGCGCGGGGCGTCGCCGACTGGTACACGAACGGCCAGCCGATCGGCAATCTCGAAGATTCCTTCGCCGCCATCGGCGCCGGGTGGTGGCCGGTCATCATTTTTCTTGGCGTCGCTTTCGTCTTTCACATCGCCCTGCGCTATACGCGCTACGGCAAGTTCACCTACGCCATCGGGGCGAACCAGCTCGCCGCCCGCGTCTCAGGCATCAACGTCGAGCGCCACATCGTGCTCGTCTATATGCTGGCTGGGCTGCTCTCGGGACTATCGGGCATCGTGCACACGGCGCGCGCGATCAGCGGACAGGCGGGCGTCGGCGTCGGTTTCGAGCTTGACGCGATCGCTGCCGCAGTCATCGGCGGCACCTCGCTTTCTGGCGGCGTCGGCCGCATGACGGGAACGGTGATCGGCGCGGTGATCCTCGGGATTTTGACGTCGGGTTTCACGTTCCTCAACGTCGACGCGCATTACCAGGAGATCATCAAGGGCGGCGTCATCGTCGCCGCGGTCGTCGCCGACCAGTATCGCCAGCGAAGGCGGCGCACTGTCTAGGATTGCGGCCCGTCGCGTCAAAAACGGGTGGCAGCCGCGGTCAAATGTCGCCGCCGCCCTTTGGCCGGGCCAGCGCGAAAACGGCCTCGACCGCGGCGTAATCCTGGTAGCCGCAGCGGGCGAGCGGGTGGGCGCGGGCGGTGTCGAAGCGGCCGTCGACAAGAAGCCTATCGTCGATATGGAACGCCACCACCTCGCCGAGAGTGAGCACGGCGCCGCACAAGGCGCCGCTGACCGACCTGATCTCGACCACGTCAACGACCTTGCATTCCAGGGCCGCGGGGCTCTCGGCGACCCGCGGCGCGGCGACCAGACGGCAATCGGCCATGGTCAGTCCGGCAACTTCGAATTCGTTGTCTCCGCGGGCGAACGGGGCCGAGGTTTCGTTCATCGGGCCGCGCAGATCGAAGGTCGCGAGGTTGGCGACGAACTCGCCGCTCTCCTTGGCGAATGACGCCGAATCCTTCCAACCTTCGCTTGAGAAACCGACGATCGGCGGCGCGCTGCAATAGCCGTTGAAGAAGCTGTAGGGGGCGAGATTGACGCGCCCGTCGAGGGCGCGGGTCGAGATCCAGCCGATCGGACGCGGGGCGACGATCGCCTTGAAGGGATCGCGCGGCAACTTCGTCCGGTCGCGTTCAGCAGTCGCATAGAACATCGGCGTCGCACCCTCAGTCGGGGAAGATTGTCATGATCTCCGCCAACGGCGGCCGCGGGCGATCCTCGATCGCCACTGTCGCCCTGCCGATATGAATGAAGCCGGCGATGCGCTCATGTTCGGCGAGGCCAACCGCGGCGCGAAAGCGAGCGTCGTAAGCCATCCACCCGGTGAGCCAAGTCGCGGAGAACGCAAGCGCGCGAGCGGCGACGATCATGTTCATGCACACCGCGCCCGCGGACAGAACCTGCTCCCACTCCGGGATCTTGGGATGCGGCGCGGCGCGCGAGACGACCGCGACGACCAGCGGCGCTCGAGTGAAGCGGCGCGACTCCTCGGCCTGGGCGGCCTCGTCCATCTCGGGCCTCTCAGCGAGGCGGATCTCGAGCGCAAGCCGGCTCGCGCGCTCGCGCGCCTGGCCTTCGAAGACGACGAAGCGCCAGGGCGCGAGCTTGCCGTGGTCCGGCACCCGGGAGGCGACGGTCAGGATCGTCGCCAGTTCGTCGGCGGTCGGGCCCGGCCCGATCATCGTCGGAGGCGGGACGGATCTGCGCCGTTTCAGGAGGGAGATCGTATCGTTCATCCTGGTCTCGTGCGAAGGAAAGCGCGGTTCTTGGCCGAATTCCCGACCGCTGTAAACCGCCCTTGATCCGCCTCAATGTGGCGTCACGAGCCCCTCGGGACGACCGGCGCCGATTTTCGGCAATGCGAGGCGGATTGGGACCGACTTGTCGAATATTGGCGGCCTTGATTGCGCTCTTGGCGCTGATCGCGCCCGCAAGCGCCCAGACCCCGGCGAGCGAACCCGCCCAGGCGACCCTGAGCCTCGTTGCGGCGCTGAACGGCGGCGGCGCGCCGCTCGCTGGAGGCCTGCGCTGGCGGGTCTTCGCCGCGCAAGCCGATCCGGATGGCTCGCATCCCCTGATCGTCGAATCCGGCCTCGCCCAGCCGACGCTGACGATTCCCGCCGGCGACTACGTCGTGCATGTCGCCTTCGGGCTCGCGAGCGCGGCCAAGCGGCTGTCGCTCCGCGCGGAGGTTCGCTCCGAGCGGCTCACCCTGTCGGCGGGCGCGCTGAAGATCGAGGGCACGCTTGCCGACGCGCCGATCGACCCCTCGAAGCTGTCTTTGGCGATCTATGTGCCCCAGAACCGCAATCCCCTCGGCAAGCTCGTATACGCCAACGGCAAAGCCGACGATATCATCGGACTGCCGGAAGGCTCCTATCATATCGTTTCCACCTATCTCGACACCGTCGGCGCCCGTTCGGGGGTGAGCGCCGCGACCAATTCGGGTAAATCGGCGGCGCTCGCGCCGCCGGCGGCGGTCCCCTCCAATTCGATCGTCAACGCCGACATCAAGGTCGTCTCCGGCAAGCTGATCGACGTCACGATTCGCCATCGCTGCGCGACGCTCACGCTCAAGCTGGTCAACTCGAGCCGGGCCGAGGCGCTCGCCAACACCACCTTCACCGTGCTCACTCCAGGCGGCGACGTGATCCGCGAACTCGTGGGCGCCTTTCCCTCGCTGGTGCTCGCCGAGGGAGAGTATGTGCTCATCGCACGGCACGACTCCAAGATCTACCAGTCGACCTTCCAGGTTCAGATAGGGGTGGACCGCGACGTCGAAGTTGTTGCACAAGAGAGCGGCAAACAGGGGCCGTGACCGGATGCAAACCTTCTTCGTCCAAATCAAATGCGCGCTGGGGCGGACCTACGAGGTCGCGAGCGCGCTGGCGGAGGCGGAAATCGCCTCCGAAATCTATTCGATCGCCGGAGACTACGACATTCTGGCCAAATTCTACGTCGAGTCGCGACGTCGATATCGGCCATTTCGTCGGCCACAAGGTCCAGGTGATCCCCGGAATCGTCGACACGCGCACCATCATCACGTTCAAGGCGTTCTAGGCGCGCGACGCGCCGAGCGCTCGATCGGCGCTGGCGCGGCTCCGCAGGCTCATTCCACGTCCAACAGCAAGCGGCCCCTTTCCAGATGCGCCCAAGTCTCCGCCCTCGCCCTCGCTCATTTTCGCCGGCGCCGCGTCTGGCCGCGGAGACCGAGTTCCTGTTCGACGCGCTGCACGGCAAAACGCCCTATCGCGCGTCGTGGGAGAAACTGATGAAGCTCGTGCAGCCGACGCCCGACTGGCTCGTGCAGTTCAACAGGAACTTCGACGGCGTCGCGGGCCAGATCACGACCCTCGACATCGACGGCAAACCTTATGAAATTTCGTTCGTCTGCAAGCCGTCGGAGTGCCAGGCGCACAAGTTTGTCGTGCTGTTCGACGCCAACGGAGCGCACGCCTATGGCGCGCTCGGCGGCAAGGACAATGACCCCGCCTTTTTCGGCGACCCGTCGCAGGCCGAGCAGGACGCGCTGGCCAAGGCGGTGAAGGGATAGGCGCGCGAGCCGCGGCCTGGCAAATCTGCGCCAGCGCCGCCGCCGCGACGGGACGGGTTTTTCCTGGAAGTCGAGAAAAACGCCGTCCGCGCAACGCGGCTAGAAGCCTCCAGCCGCCACGCCTTGCAGAACGGCCTTGCCGCTGACCATCGAATATCGTAAATCTCGCTCCCTGATGGAAGCGGGTCTGCCGGAGGCGCGCGAAAGTGACTGAGACGTTTCAGATATTGATCCTGCTCCTGGTCGTCATTTCCGCGGTCGCGGTCGTGGCCAGGCGCTTGCAGCTTCCGCCAGCCATCCTCCTCGTGATCACCGGCGCCGGGCTCGCCCTCATTCCCGGACTGCCGACCGTGCAACTCGCGCCCGACCTCGTCCTGGTTCTGGTTCTGCCGCCCCTCGTCTATTCGTCCGCGGTGGCGATGAGCTGGAAGGAATTCCGGTTCAACCTGCGTCCGATCGCACTTCTTTCCGTCGGGTGCGTCCTCTTCACCGCAGCCGCAGTAGCCGCGGCGACCCATTGGCTCCTTGGATTTCCCTGGGCGGTCGGCTTCGTCCTCGGCGCCATCGTTTCTCCTCCCGACGCTGTCGCTCCTTTGGCGATCGCGCGCCGGATGCAGATTCCGCGGCGGATCATCGTCGTCCTCGAAGGCGAAGGGATGGCCAACGACGCCACCGCCCTGGTTCTCTACCGCTTCGCAATCGCCGCCGTCAGTCTTGGAACATTTTCGTTCGCTGAGGCCGCCGGCAGCCTCGCGGCGATCCTGGCGGGCGAGATCATCTGGGGCGTGGGCATCGGCTGGCTCATGCTTCGCCTTCGGCGCTGGGTCCGCGATCCAAAAATCGAGATCATGCTCTCGCTGCTCACGCCCTACGCCGCATATTGGCCGCCCGAGCAGCTCGGCGGCTCCGGCGTGCTCGCGACCGTCGCGGCCGGGCTCTACATCAGCTGGAATGGCCTTCGGCTGATCAGCGCCGCGACCCGGCTGCAAGGCGTATTCTTCTGGGACTTCCTCATCTACCTGATCGAAGGCATGGTGTTTCTCATCACCGGGCTGCAAGCGCGCGCGCTCGTCTCCGCCTTCGCCGCCAATTCGATTTCCGGCCTCGCCATCGCTGCCGCCGTCGTGAGCGCGGTGGCCATTGCAACCCGGTTCCTGTGGGTGTTTCCCGCCGGCTATCTGCCGCGTTGGCTGGTGCCCGCGATTCGCCGCAAGGATCCCACGCCACCCTGGCAATGGCTGTTTGCGATCGGGTTCACCGGGATCCGCGGAGTGGTTTCACTCGCGGCGGCGCTCGCGATCCCCTTCGAGAAAGCGGACGGGAGCCCCTTTCCGGATCGTGACCTGATTCTGTTTCTGACTTTCTGCGTGATCTTTGTCACCCTGGTTGGCGAAGGCTTGACCCTGCCCTGGGTCACCCGGACGCTCGGCCTCGCTCATGCCGGACGGCGGGAGCGGCAAGAGGAACGAAACGAAGAGTTCAGAGCGCGGAGACGCGGGCTCGAGGCGGCGATCAAAGAGCTCGATCGGCTGACGAATGAGCGTCAGACTCCGGAATCCGTCGTCCGGCCGATTCGCGCCGCTCAAACCGACCGGCTCAAACGCGTAGACCACCGCAACGACGGCGACGCTCGGCACAAGAAGCTGGTCGATCTCGGCGACGAGATCGAGTTCTTGCTGATCGAGGCGGAGCGAGACCTGGTCAACACCCTCTATCGCGACGGAGAGTTGAAGGACGAGTTGCGTCGTCACATCGAGCGCGAGCTCGATCTGCGCGAGGCAAGTCTCACGAATTTGCGGGCGACCGAATGAGCGGGACCGAGCCCCCGTCAGCCGTCGGCGCCAGCATCTCGCTCATCCCGGCTCCAGCACGAACGGCGCACCCTCGAAACACGCCTCTCCCCGGCCGATCGCCGCGATCGCCTTGCTCATCCGGCCGCGCCGGCCGAGCGCGTTGTCCGCGAGCGCGACCAGGCGCGAGTTGGGCGAGGCGGTCGGAGAGGCGGCGCGGAGCGCCGTCGCGAAAGCGAATTCGTCGCCGCCGGGCTTGAGCGCGCAGGCGGCGATGTACGCGGCCGCCGTCGACCGACTGACCCCGGCGAAGCAATGGATCACCATCGGCTCGGCGCGGTCCCAAGCGAGGACGAACCGGAGGAGGTCTTCGAGGTGGGTCGCATCCGCCAAGACTTGGCCGGGCATCGGCTCGACGATGTCGGAAACGGCAAGATAAAGATGGCGCTCGGCCCTGATCCCGACCGGGCGCTCGACCGCCGTGCCAGGGCTCAAGAGAGTGAGAAGCGAGCGCGCGCCGGTCCTGGCCACGGTTTCGCCAACCAGGGCAAGCGGACAGACGTGAAGGCGCGGCATGCGGCGTCTCCTGCGGCGGGAACTCCTCTTAGGCGCCGGCGGCCTCGGCGTCGAGTTCGGCGAAACGGGCGAGGAAGCGCGCTTCGACGGCGGCCGGACGCGTCGGCTCGAGGTAGACGGCGAAATCCCGCAGCGGCAGATCGGGCGCGCCGAACAGCTTGCGCGCTTCGGCGACCGAGAAGCCGGCGAGCGCGGTCGCCTCGAGATAGGCCGACGCCCGGTCAGCGACCTTGATTGAGCGGTTGAGATCGTCAGGCGGCTCGGGAGCCAAGCCGAAGCGGATGTGAATCGCCCGCTTGAGGCGCTCCTCGATCAGTTTGTAGTCGCCGCCGATCGCCGTCTTGAATGGCGAGATCATGTCGCCGATCACATATTCGGGGGCGTCGTGCAGCAACGCCGTGAGCCGCGCCTTGCCTGGCGGCGCGGCAAGCCCGGCCGCGAACAGCGCCTCCACCAGCAGCGAGTGCTGGGCGACGGAGAAGATTTCCGGTCCCTTGGTCTGGCCGTTCCAGCGGGCCACGCGCGCGAGGCCATGGGCAATGTCGCCGATCTCGACGTCGAGCGGCGAAGGGTCGATGAGGTCGAGCCGCCGCCCCGACAGCATCCGCTGCCAGGCGCGGCGCATTCCGCCCTCGCTCACGGCTTGAACTCACGCGCCAGCGACCGGCAGGCCTCGTGACGGCAGCAATCGACCAGATGGTCGTTGACCATGCCGGTCGCCTGCATGAAAGCGTAGATGATCGTCGGCCCGACAAAATTGCCGCCGCGCCCGCGCAGGTCCTTGGCGATGGCGCGCGAGACGTCGCTCTCGGCCTGCATCTCCTTCATGCTTCGGCGCGCGTTCTGGATCGGACGTCCGTCGACGAAGCTCCACAAGTGACGGGCGAGGCCGCCTTTCTCCGCGAGGTCGAGAGCGATGCGCGCAAGCGAAACCGTCGCCTCGATTTTGGCCCGGTTGCGGACGATGCCGATATCCTGCATCAGCGCGTCTTTTTTCTTTTCGCTCCAGCGCGCGACCTTCTTGGGATCGAAGCCGTCGAACGCCTTGCGGAAGGCCGGGCGTTTGCGCAGGATCGTGATCCAGGAAAGGCCCGCCTGGAAGCCGTCGAGCACGAGCTTCTCGAACATCGCCCGATCGTCGTATTCCGGCACGCCCCATTCCTCATCGTGATAAGCGAGGTAGAGCGGATCGGCGCCCGGCCAGGGACAGCGGAGAAGGCCATCGGCGCCGCGAGCCGCGGTGACGACGCGCGGCGGCTTCTCTCGATCGGGCATTCGGGTCTCTCCAAGGTCGAAGGCGGTTGGCAGGCAAGTCTTCGCCCGGCCCGAGGCGGCGTTCAAGCCGGCGGTCCCATTTGACCGGCTAGGCAATTCTCGCCAATAGATCTCGCTCCTCCATCGACGAACTCAAGGACCTTCGCATGACGTTCCGCGCCATTCGAGCCGACAAAACCGACGCGGGACAGACTGTCCGGTTGGTCGACATGGAGGATGGGGAACTCATGGACGGCGACGTGACGATCCGCGTCACCCACTCGACCGTCAACTACAAGGACGGGCTCGCGCTCGGCGGCAAGTCGCCGGTCATCCGCCGCTTTCCGATGGTGCTTGGCGTCGATCTCGCCGGGATCGTCGAGGCGTCGGGCCGGCCGGACTTTGCTGCCGGCGACGAAGTCGTGCTGACCGGCCATGGCCTCAGCGAAACCCATTTCGGCGGCTATGCCGAAAGAGCGCGGGTCAATGGCGACTGGCTGGTCAAGCTGCCGGCGGGACTGACGCGCGCCGAGGCGATGGCGATCGGCACCGCCGGCTTCACCGCCATGCTGGCGCTGATGGCGATCGAGCGGGAGGGCCTCAAGCCGTCGTCGGGGCCGGCGCTGGTGACGGGAGCGGCCGGCGGGGTCGGCTCGACAGCGATCTCGCTTCTCGCCGGCAAGGGCTGGACCGTCGTCGCCTCGACTGGGCGGCTCAGCGAGACCGGCTATCTCAAGTCGCTCGGCGCGGCCGAGGTTATCGATCGCGCGACGCTCAGTGCGCCCGGCAAGCCGCTCGGCAAGGAGCGCTGGGCGGCGGCGGTCGACAGCGTCGGTTCGACCACGCTCGCCAACGTGCTGGCCCAGACCCAGTACGGCGGCGCGGTCGCGGCCTGCGGCCTTGCGGGCGGCATGGACTTAGCCGCGACGGTCGCGCCGTTCATCCTGCGCGGCGTCTCGCTCCTCGGGGTCGAGAGCGTTCATTGCCCGAGCCCACGGCGGCTCGAGGCGTGGCGGCGGCTGGCGGCCGACCTCGACCGCGCCAAGCTTAAGGCGATGACCGAGACCATTCCGTTGGATCAGGTGTTCGAGGCGGGGAAGCGGATCGTGAAGGGCGAGGTGCGGGGGCGGCTGGTGGTGGCGATCCCGTGAAGATTAATTACGATATTTATTCGCTATATACTCGCCTGACCCAAGCCGAATCCAAATTCGGCCAAATCCAGCAAAGCCGGGCCAAACTGTAGTCAAACCAATCCAAGGAAACGGCCTGGATTTCCTTGGATTCTCTTGTCCGAAACGAGCCCTTTCAGCGGGTTGCGCCGACCCCCAGGGCAAAAAATCTTTGCTGGCCTTGGCGGCGCAATGACGCCTCCGAAACAACGGCGCGCAATCCGGCGGCCGATCGGCGCAGAGGCGAGGTCTGAGAGTTTTTCCATGGTCGGAAGAGCATAACCCAACTTTCTGTTTTGCGCAATACAGTGTCGACAAATTCGTGAATTCCCCAATCCGCCAACCGGTTGCGGCCGGATGGAGGACGGACTCAGGGCGCGTCGAGCCGCCGGATTTCCGTCTCGAAGGCGAAGCGCAACTGCGCGGCCTCCTCGTCCGGCAGCCAGTTCGTCATCTGGGGAAAGACGGTGCGCCAGTAGAGCGTGCCGCGCGCGTCCCACGGAAAACTCCGCGCCGCGCGCGCCTGGGCGAGTACGCGCAGCAGTTCGGCGCGCACCTCGTCCGGATCGGCGCGATAGACGGAAGCCGCGCCATCCACCCCCGGAAGCTCGGGCTGGCTTTCGCCGAACAAGTCCAGTTGGCGGGTCATGGCTTGCGGCTCGTCCTCGTTGGCGGCGTATCGGACGCCCATCCCTGCCCTTTGATGCGCCCCGCCGCGTCAATAGTGAGCGGCCACGAACAGATCGCCGCTGAAATTGACATGCATGCCGAGGTGTTGCTTGCCCTTGGTCAGCGACCGCACCTCGTTCTCCATCGCGTCGGTCAGCGCCGACAACCGAATGATGCCCTCAGCGTCCGCGGCACCCTTGAGGGCGTCCAGGAACGCCTCGGCGAGAGCGCCGTGCTTCCATTCCGGGAGCTCCTCCGACAGTTCGTTCTTCTGGGATGAGGTCAGCACGGTGACGTTTTCCAGGTCCATGGCGTCCTGGAGGACCTTTGCGTTAGGGTCGGTCGCCCAGCCTTGGGCGCCGACCGCTCCCGAATGGCACGCGTCCAGCAGGACCAGCACCTTCCCGTGAGCCGCGAGGACCGACACCTTTTCCGCGAATACGCTCGCTGGGACCGCGCTATCGGTCGCCGCGTTCCGTGTTCCGTTGGCAACAAAACCATAGGGAATTAAGTAGAATTGGCCGCCGATCATCTCGCCGTGGCTCGAGACGAGAATGACCGCCGTGTCCTGATCCGCCTCGCTCTTCGCCATGCTCTCCGCCATGGCGTCGAGCGCGTCTTCAATCGCCGTCTTGCTAGCCTTGTCGTTCGGCAGATAGGTTACTTGGACGTCGGCGTAGAGGCTCGCCTTGCCGGGGCCTCCCTTCTGGCTCTCGAGCAGCGCGCTGGCTACGTCGTGGGCGTCCTCGGCGGCGTAATCGAGGTGCAGGTCGCCTGCCTTGTCGCCGAAATGGTCGACGCCAATCGCAAGGACGTGCAAGACCCCTCCGGGCGGCTTGGCGCTGCCGGTCTGGGCCTGAACATCCAATCTCGCCTGTGTCATATCGTCGACGCCAAGTGCGCGCGTGGTTTCAAGCTCGCTGAGAACAAGCGGCAGCGCGTTCGGCCGATGCAGTCTAGCGATTGCGGAAACAGGAAGAACGCTCGCCGCGCTGTCTGGTCCGTGGTTGACCACCCATTTCAACACGCCCTCGGCGCCTGGCGTCGCCTCGTAGAAGCCTTCGGGAGTCCACAGCACCCAGTCCCATTTGGCCGGATCACCTTCTTTGTTTGGCAGGACCTGCAAGGCCAGAAGCTCGCGCCCGTCGTCGGCGCGGCGCCAGCGGATGGCGCCGTCGTAATCCGCTGTAACGATGACGCGCCCGTCTTTGCTCGCGTTCACCGCCCAAACCTCGTCCCGACCAGACCAACTCCACTTCCTTTCGCCCGTGTCGTCGAATGCGTACAGGCCAAAGCTCGTGCCGAGGAAGAAGCGCTTGGCGTCCGGAGCAATCGCGAGGCTTCGCGAAACGTCACCGGATCCGAGAGGAAGAAGCGCACGGCCGCTCAGCGTGGGAATCCTCCCATTCCTCCAGCCATAAACTCTCAAGCCTTCGCGGCTCGGCGCGAACGTCAAACCATCGTTCGGCGGCCGATTTGATAAAGTGAGAGACCTCACATCGAACCTAAGGACCGCCGCCCCCGGGGCTCCGTAGCCAAAATCAACGACTCTGCTGTCTGCGGAAACGCGCATTTCGTCGGCCTGCCGACGGAGGTCGAGGACCGGCGATTGGATGGTCCAAATCGGCTCGCCGCTGGCGTTCATGAGGCCGAGGCAATGCTCTAGCGACGCGACAAGAAGCCGCCCATCCGGCAAGGGGTCGATACCGGTGGCCGAATCGGAAGCGCAATAGGTCGTGCGCCCCTCGTCGCCTAAGCCGCCCCGTTCCCAGGCGAATAGGAGAGCCGCCCCACCTCTTGCATCGTGGACGCCGCCGGCCGCAAACAGCGTCTGGCCGTCGCGAGACCATGCCACATTTTCAAGTCCACCTATTATTCGTCCCACAATGGCGGCCGGGGTCTGCGCGCCGATCCGTTTGAAGGTTGCTCCATCGAGAACATCAATCGCCACGCCGTCGTGGTAGCCGATCGCTAGTCGTTTGTCGTCCGGACTGAAAGCGACGCCGCGCGGCAGATATCCGGACCGGACTGGATCGGCTCGCCGAGGAGGCGAAAGTTGGGGATCTTGTTGGCGGCGTCGTACCGATAAAGGCGCAAGTGTCCGTCATAGCTCGTCGTCGCGAGGCGGGCGTCGCCCGCGAACGCTGCGCCGTAGCTTTCACCTCCATATAGGTCATCGCGGAAGGTCTCGCTCCAATCCTCATTCCGATCGAAAATCCGCAGGCCCTGATGGCCCAGCGTCGCAGCGAGATAGCGGCCATCCGGGGAAAATGTCAGGAAAAGCGTCACACTACCCAAATCGCCGTGAATGCGCCGAACGAGGTTTCCGGACTCGCGGTCGAATACGTAGATAACCGAGCTGCCTTGAAGTCGCTCCGTCCAGCCACCCGCGGCGATCGTCGACCCGTCTGGGCTGATCGCTACTGCAAATACGTCGCCGACTTTCTCCGGCCCGACCGGAACCCAGATCGTACGCAAGAGCCTGCCGTCGGCGAGTGACCAGATTCTAACCGTACGATCGGCGCTTCCGGTTACGGCGTAGCGCCCGGCGGCGTCGACCGCTTGCGAGCTAATTTTGGCAGTGTGCATCTCAGGATCGACGGCGAGCACCGGGCGGTCGTAGAGATCGGTCCCGGAGTTCGACCCCTGATCCTGCGCGAGGGCTGGCGCGAGGGCCACGGCGACCAGCCCCAAAAGGGCGGCGGCTATTGTGCGTGAATGTCCGTGAATGCCGGCCATTTCGCGGCCTCCAACTGGCTCTTCTTCGTGGCGAGTTCGAGCGTGTCCTTCTCGACATGGCGCGACCAGAGCGCGCCGACGCCATCGGAAATCGCCTTGATCAGCGGCTCGATCGGCCCTTTGGCAATTTCTTCCAATACGCCCTTCGTGTTGGGGGCAGTCGTCTTAAGCGCGGCGTCGCAAATCTCCTTGAGCCCCTTGCCCGCGGTCTCGAGGCTGGTTCGAGCGGTTGAGAGGCTATCGGGGCTGCCGCCTTGGACGAGGGCCGTTGTCAGCCCGGCGATGACACCGTCCATCTCCCCCTCGGCCATCCCATATGTGAGCTTAGCGCTTGCGAGAGCGGCCTTGTCCCCGTTGGACTTGAGCACCTGGACGCAAATTGTCGCTTGCGTCCGCGCTTTGGCGAGAAGGGCGATGACTTCGGGCCAGCCGAGGGTCGCCACAGCCGCGCACAAGGTCGTCGGAACAATCGACGCCAACACGAAAAGAACAATTTTTTTCACGGCCGGGCTCTCCCAAGGCGATCGGCCACCGCGCAATATTTCGTGCGCGTAACACTAAATCGGGGAGTATGGAAGCGCCTCGGGTGCCACGCGCCACTTCACGCCCCGTCCGGCCCGATCCGCTGCTCCAGTGCGTCATAGAGCGCGTTGCGGGCGCTGAACGCCTGTTCGAGGGCGGCGACGCTGACGCGCTCGGCGCCTTGCTCCAGAAGCCAGCCGGCGAGCTCGGCGACCCCGCGGGCGCAGTGGAGCGCGACGAAACCGTGAGGGTCGACGACCTCGCCGGTCGCGGAAACCGCGCCAAAGCGCTCATATGCCCCCTTCAATCGCGAGATGGGCCGGGCTCGGCAGCCGGGCGCGGACCTCGCGCGACTTCAACGCCTCCCCCGACTGCGGCGATACGCCGGCTGCGCCGGCCCCTCACCCCTCCCCCGGCCCGATCCGCTGTTCCAAAGCCTCATACAGCGCATTGTGGGCGCTGGAGGCCCTGTTCGGGCGCGGCGACGCTGACCCGCTCGGCGCCTTTGTCCGGAAGCCCGCCGGCGAGCCCGGCGGAAGGCGAACGGTCTTTCGGCGGCTATTGACATTCAAGATGACTGTTCGTATTAATGGTGAGACGGTCGTCCGTATTGGTGCGCTATGGCAAGGCACAATCTTCGGGAACAGATCATCGAGGCCGGGCTCAAGGCCTTCCTCGAAAAGGGCTTCAACGCCTGTGGCGTGAGGGACATCACCGATGCGGCCGGGGCTCCGACAGGCTCCTTCTATAACCATTTCGCCAGCAAGGAGGCGCTGGGCGCGGAAATCGTCGAGCGCTACGCGCAAGACAATTCGCGGCGCAAAGCCTTGCGGGACAAGACGCTCCCTCCCTTGGAACGGCTGCGGCGTCATTTCGCTGGGTTGAATCAAATGTACGCGGATCTCGAATACGGCCGCGGCTGTCTGCTCGGCAATTTCAGCGCCGAGCTGGCCGACCACAGCCCGCTGATCCGCGAACGGCTGGCGGCGCTTTTCGCCTCGTGGACGAGCGATATCGAAGACGCGGTGCGGGAGGCGCAAGCGGAGGGTTCGATACCGACCACGACGAGTTCCGGCGATCTCGCGGCCTTTCTCCTCGATTCCTATGAGGGTGCGCTGCTGCGCGCCCGGGTCGAGAAGTCCGGCGCGCCGCTCGACCGCTTCATGACGATCGCCTTCGCTCAATGACCACCGCGCTCGCTCACCTTATCGCCTGATCGCTCCGCACCCAGGGGCGATTCGCGATTAAGTATAAGACGAACGTTCGTATTGACAATCCAAACAGGAAGAACTGACCATGACCACCGCTTCCGCCGCCACGGGGATCGGGGAGAACCCCGCCGAGCCCGAGGACTCCTCCTGTCGCACGCTGGCGCCGATCTGGTGGATGGCGCTCGGAACGTTCGCGATCGGCGCCGAGGGGTTCATGATCGCGCCGCTCCTCCCGCGCCTCGCCGGCGATCTTAAGGTCGGCGTCGCCGCCGCCGGGCAACTGGTGACAATATTCGCCCTCACTTACGCCTTCACTTCCCCGATCCTGACGGCGCTCACGGGCAGCCTCAACCGACGCCGTCTGCTCGTCCTCTCGATGACCGGTTTCGCCCTGGCCAATGTGTTCGCCTTCGCCGCGAAGGATTATTGGTCGCTGATCACCGCGCGGATTCTGCTCGCCGTCGCGGCCGGGCTCTATGTCCCGAACGCCAACGCCCTTGCCGGCGCCCTAGTCAGGCCGGAACGAAGGGGCGCCGCTCTCGCCATTGTCGGCGGCGGGACCACGATAGCGGTCGCGCTTGGCGTGCCTCTAGGCGCAATCATCGGCGCCAATTTCGGCTGGCGCGCGATGTTCGCGGGCGTCGGCCTGCTCGCCCTGATCGCCACGCTTGGCCTCATGGCCGGACTTGCCCGAGATGTCGGCTCAAGGTTGCCGGTCACGAGGCTTGGCGAGCGTCTCGGCGTTATCCGCCAGCCGGCCGTTTTGAGGACCCTGCTCGTCACGACGCTTTGGGCGACCGGCGCCTATACGGTCTACACCTACATTGCCCCGCTTCTCCACGCGACGGCCGGGATCGACGGTCCTTGGCTGAGCGCCGTGCTGTTCGTATGGGGGCTCTCCGCTGCAGCCGGGATTTTTGCCGGAGGAACCCTGACCGACAGGCACGGCGCCGGGCCGGTGATCGTTCTTGGCCTCGCCTTTCTCGCGCTGGCGTTCGCAAGCCTGTCGGTGAGCGCGACGCTTCTCACGAAGGCCGCCGCGGCCCGGCCGGTCCTCGCCGCGATCGTCGTCTGGGGCCTGTCGGCTTGGGCCTTCTTTCCGGCTCAGCAGACGCGGCTGATCCGCGTCGCCGGGATCAAGATCGCCCCGATCGCACTCTCGCTCAACGCCTCGTTCATGTTCCTCGGCTTCTCGCTCGGCGCCGCGCTCGGTTCGGCGACCTTGATCTACGCCGGGCCTTGGGCCCTTGGCTGGGTTGGCGGGCTTTGCGTTCTCGCATCGCTGTTGCTCGCGTTGCGAACGATGCGCGCGACCGCAGCAGCGCCGGAGCCGGATAGCGCCTGACCGAGACGGGGTCAGCGACGCCCGCGAATGTCGTCTTTTGCAACGGGCGCTCCGATTCGGCCGCGGACCGACTGTTCCGTTGGCGAGGGCGGCGGCGTCAAGTCGGGCGATCGCGGCGATTTGCCGGCTGCGCCGGCCACCTCATCCGGCGCTTCGCGCCACCTTCTCCCAGACGGAGAAGCGTTTACCCCTGCCCCGCCCCGATCCGCTGCTCCAGCGCCTCGTAGAGGGCGTTGCGGGCGCTGAACGCCTGTTCGAGCGCGGCGACGCTGACCCGCTCGGCGCCTTGCTCCAGGAGCCAGCCGGCGAGCTCGGCGACCTTGCCGCGGGCGCAGTGGAGCGCGACGAAGCCGTGCGGATCGACGTCCTCGCCGGTCGCGGAAACCGCGCCGAAGCGGTCGCAGGCCGCTTCGACCGCGAGATGGGCGGGGCTCGGCAGCCGGGCGCGGACCTCGCGCGACTTCAGCGCCTCCTCGCTCGCGGCGATGCGGGCGAGGATGTCGCGCGCGGCGCGCCTCGCTCTCGCGCCCCAGGGCGCGGTCAGCGACGCGATCAGCGTCGCCTGCGAGCGCAGGATTACGCCATCGTCGAGGGGCTTCAGCGCGTTCGCCGCGAGCGTCGCGCCGGTCGTGGCGATGTCGACGATCAGCTCAGCCGAACCGGAGGCCGGCGCGCCCTCGGTCGCGCCGAGGCTCTCGACGATGCGGTAATCGGCGACGCCATGCTCGGCGAAGAAGCGGCGGGTCAGGTTGACGTATTTGGTCGCGACCCGCATCCGCTCGCCGCGCTTGGCGCGGTAGGCCGAGGCGACGTCGTCGAGATCGGCCATCGAGCGCACGTCGATCCAGGCCTGCGGAGCGGCGACCACCACATTGGCGTGGCCGAAGCCGAGCGGACTCAGGAGCTCGAGCCGCGCGTCGACGTCGGCGACCTTCTCGCGCACCAGGTCCTCGCCGGCGACGCCGAAATGCGCCTGGCCGGCGGCGAGCTGGCCGACGATCTCGGCCGACGAGAGATAGGCGACCTCGACTCCAGGCAGGCCGGCGATCGCGCCGCGATAGTCGCGCGCGCCGCGCCCCTGGGTGAGCTCGAGCCCGGCGCGGGCGAAGAACGCCGCCGCCGCCTCCTGCAATCGCCCCTTGGAGGGGACCGCGAGCACGAACGGCGCCTCGGCGCCGTTGCCGGGATGAGCGGCCATCAGCCCTCTCCCCCTTTGAACCGCGCCGCAGCCGTCATTGCGAGCGCAGCGAAGCAATCCAGGGGAACGCGGAGGGTCTCGCGACTCTGGATCGCCACGTCGCTTCGCTCCTCGCGATGACGGATTCCGTCTGAGCGCATCATGGTCTAGCCCTCTCCCCCGTTGGCGAGCCGGTCGAGGGTGATTGCGGCGCCGACGGCGGGAATGTCCGAAGAGGCGCCCAAGCGCCGCGCGAGCCCGTCATAGCGCCCGCCTGCGAGCGCGGTCTTTGCCCCCGGCGTCGCGGGATCGCGCGCCTCGAACACGAAGCCGGTGTAATAATCGAAATCGCGCACGAACGCGGCGCTGAAGCGGATATCCTCGATTTTCGCCCCGCGGGCGGCGATGAAGCCGTTGCGCATTTCGAAGGCGTCGAGCGCCTGCCCGAGATCGAGCCGGGCGGAATTGGCGAGGCGCCGAAGGTCGATCGCCGCCTGATCGGGATCGCCGGAAACGGCGAGGAAGGCTTCGAGCACCGCCCGTTTCTCGGCTTCGATCGGCTCGCCGGACCTGAGCGCGGCCTGTTCGAGAAACCGGTCGGCGATCTCGCCGGCGCTGCGTCCCCCGACCGCCTCGATGCCGGCGATCGCCAGGAGGTCCTCGACCAGCGCCTTGGCCCCGGCATGATCGGCGCTTTCCAGCGCCGCCAGCACTCCCGGCTGCGCGAGCGCGCCCTCGCTCGGCCGGCTGAAGATCGCCTCGAGGCCGCGCCCCCGGGCGACGCCGCGGCGCAGACGCCGCCGCCATACGTCGGGAATTTCGAGCGAAGCGAGCATGGCCTCGAACAGGCCGGCGTCGCCGAGCCGGGCGGCGAGCGCGCCGCCGCCCGCAGCCGCCACCGCCTCGATGCTCAGCGCGAACACTTCCGCGTCGGCCGCCTCGGCGTCCTTGCGGCCGAAGCTTTCGAGCCCGGTCTGCGTCTGCTCGCCGGCCTGGCCCGCCCGCGCCCGGAAAACCGGGCCGAGATAGGAATATTCAGCGATCCCGCCAGCCCTATCGGACGCGAGATAGGCGCGGCAGACGGGAATGGTGTATTCGGGCCTCAGGCAAAGCTCTTCGCCCGCGGCGCCCGCGGTGAGGAACAGGCGGCGGCGAACCTCCTCGCCCGACATGTCGAGAAAGATCGACGCCGGATGGAGGATCGGCGGCTCGGTCCGCTCGAAACCGGCGGCGAGGAAATGGTCGAGCGCGCGCTCGCCGGCGCCGCGGGGCGCCTGATTGACGGGATCGGCAAAGGCGGGCGCTTCAACAGTCGGGATCACCGGACGGCCCTCATGGTCTTCGGCGCCCCCTTTAACAAAGCCGCGCCGGGCGCGCAGCCCTTTTCATTGCCCAGAGTGAACATAGGGTTCGCGCCGGCGTCCCGGTTGCCGCCGCGACCCGGCCATGGTCGGATGGAGGAAGGGAG
This sequence comes from uncultured Alphaproteobacteria bacterium, assembly GCA_963749715.1. GTDB lineage: Bacteria > Pseudomonadota > Alphaproteobacteria > Rhizobiales > Beijerinckiaceae > Roseiarcus. The sequence continues at coordinate 30,460 of CAVVNR010000001.1, read as the reverse complement.
CGCGCCGCCGAATCAGCCTCGGGGCCATCTTTGCCTGTCGATGAAGCCTGCACCCGCATTGCGCCTGTTGCATTGGGCCGTTCCCTCGCCTTCGTCATCCTGGCGCTGGGGCGCGCCTGGGCGCAGGACGCGCACCCGCTCGATCTCGACCAGACGCGCGCGGCCCTCACCTCGACCGAAGCGGCGCTCAGAGACAAGAACCTCGCTGACGCCGATCTGCAGACCCTGCGCGCCCAGAACGACGCGCTCGAGCTTGCCTTGCAGGGGGCGATCGCCGAACTCACGCCACGTCTCGCCGCTTCGGCGAAGCGCCTGGCGGAGCTCACCCCGAAATCGGGCGAGGCCGCGCCTACGACCGACGTCGCGGCCAAGGAGCTCGACAGCGAGAAAAAACGGCACGACGCGCTCGACGCCAATCTGCGCGCGGCGCGCGCCATGCTGCTGCAGGCCGACGACCTCTCGACCCGCATCAGCGCGGCGCGGCGGCAATTGTTTGCGCGCCAGACTTTCGCCCGGTCGTCGAGCATTCTCAATCCCGAGCTCTGGGTCGCCGTGTGGCGGGAAGTCCCGATCGACGCCGAAGTGATGCGCAGCCTGATCGGCAACTGGCTCGATGCGGTCGGCCAACGGCTGACGCCGGCGCTGAAGATCGGCATGGCGGCGATCGTGCTCGCGCTGGCGCTGGCCGCCGGCGCCGCTCAGTTGGCTCGCCCGCCGGGTCGTCCCTCGCGATCCCGGCGCAGCCGCCCCAAGCCGGCTCCGCCGCGCCCTCGCCGCGGCGTGGATCTTCTTCGTCCTGGCGGCGCTGCCGCTCGCCGGCCTCGGCCTCGTGGCGAGCGCGCTCGATGCTTTCGATCTCTCCGATCCGAGCGTCCAGGGCCTCATCGACGCCGCGCTCGACGCCGCGCGCGTGCTGATCGTCGTCAACGCGCTCGCGCGGGGCATGCTCGCCCCGGGTCTTGGCGCCTGGCGGCTCGCGCCGATGAGCGACCGTACGGCCTCGATCTTCTATCGCGCGGCGATGGCGATCGCGGCGATCTGGGCCGCCGAGCGGCTGATCGAACCGGCCGCCGACGCCGTCGCCTCGCTCAACATCGCGGTGGCCGGGCGGGGCGTGGGCGCGATCCTGGTTTCGCTGGTCATCGCCTATGCGTTGCGCCAGCTCAAAGCGCGGCAGGCGGGCGCCGCCGGACCGCCGCAAACCGACCGCTGGGCGCCGCTGCGAACGCTCGGCTGGGCGTTCGCGCTCGCCGTCCTCGCCGCCGCGCTGACCGGCTACATCGCCTTCGCCACCTTTCTCATCAATCAGGCGATCTACCTCACCGTTCTCGGCAGCCTGCTCTATCTCAGCGACTGCATCGTCCAGGACGGGACGGAGGCGCTGCTCAAGCCGGAGGCGCCGGTCGGCGCGCGGATTCTGGCGATGGCCGGTCTGCGCCGCAACGTGCTGGCCCAGATCGTCGTCGTCCTGCAGGGCGTCGCCCGGCTTGCGGTGCTGGTGATCGCGCTCGCGGCGGTGCTCGAACCGTGGGGCGTGCAGTCGCAGGACATGTTCGGCGCGCTGCGGGCGGCCTATTTCGGCTTCTCGGTCGGCGGCGTCACCCTGTCGCTGTCGTCGATGATCGGCGCGGCGGCGGTGTTCGCCGTCGTCATGTTCGTCACCCGGATGATCCGGGATTGGCTGGGCTCGCGGCTCTTGCCGCAGACCCGCCTCGACGCCGGCGTCAGGAATTCGGTCGGGACGATTTTCGGCTACCTCGGCGTCATCGTCGCGGTGCTGCTGGCGGGCGGGCAAATCGGCCTCGACGTCCAGAAGCTCGCGCTGATCGCCGGCGGCCTGTCGGTCGGCATCGGCTTCGGCCTCCAGACGATCGCCAACAATTTCGTCTCCGGCCTCATCCTCTTGTGGGAGCGCGGCATCCGCGTCGGCGACTGGGTGGTGGTGGGAAACGAGCAGGGGTTCGTGCGCGCCATCAACGCCCGCGCGACCGAGATCGAGACCTTCGATCGCGGCGCCTTGATCGTGCCGAACTCCAATCTGGTCAGCGGCGTGGTCAAGAACTGGGTCCACAACGACCGGGTCGGACGGATCATCGTCTCGATCAACGTCGCCTACGAGAGCGACGTCGAAGTGGTGCGCGACTTGCTCATCGCCGCCGCCAAGGCGCAGGACCTCGTGCTCAAGATTCCGGCGCCGACGGTGCTGTTCGCCGACTATGGCGACTGGGCGCTCAAGTTCAACCTGATCTGCTTCGTCGACGACATCGAGCTCGGCGAGCGGACCCGCAGCGACATCAATTTCGACGTCCTGCGGCGGATGCGCGAGGCCGGCTTGCGCATCCCCTACCCGGCGCCCCCGCCGCCGAAGCCGGCGGACAAGTGACCGGGCGCCGCCTTACGCCGCCGTCCGCCCTGCTTCCCAGCCGATGATCGCCTGCTTGCGCGCCAGGCCCCAATGGTAGCCGGTGAGCGCGCCCGAGCGTCCGAGCACTCGATGACAGGGCACGACGAACGAGATCGGATTGCGGCCGACCGCGGCGCCGACCGCGCGCGCCGCCTTGGGGGCGCCGATCTTGCGGGCGATGTCCGAATAGGTGGTCGCCCGTCCCATCGGCACGCTGAGCAGCGTCTCCCACACCCGAAGCTCGAAATCCGTGCCGATCAGGATGACGCGCAGCGGCGCGTCGGGCCGCCACAACGCGGGATCGAAGGCGCGGCGCGCGAAGGGAGCGGTCGCGCGCTCATCCTCGATGAGCCGCGCGCGCGGCCAGCGCCGCGCCATGTCGGCAAGCGACCGCTCGCGATCGCCCTCATCGACGAAGCCGAGGCCCGCCATGCCGCGCGGGGCCGCGACGACAATCGCCTCGCCGAACGGCGAGGGGTGAAAGCCGTAGTGAAGCGTCAGGTTGTCGCGCCGGTAGTCGCCGGGCGTCAGCGCCTCGTGGGCGACGAACAGGTCATGCAGCCGGCTCGGGCCGGAGAGGCCGACGTCATAGGCCGCGTCGAGCACGCTCGCCGAGGAGCGCAAAAGCTCGCGCGCCCGCTCGATGGTGATCGCCTGCAGGAACGCCTTCGGCGTGAGCCCGGCCCAGCGCTTGAAGACATGCTGGAAGTGGGAGGCGGAGAGGCCGACATGGCCCGCGATCGCCTCGATCGACGGCTGGTCGCGGTAGCGGGTGGAAATGAACTCGATCGCGCGCTTGACGGTCAGGTAATCCGCGCCGGCGGCCGGGGGGTTGGGCTGATCGAGCATGATCTGGTCCTGACATCGTGTCGCGGCCGGGCGCGCCGCACGGGCTCCCCGGCATAAGCCCTTTACCCGCGCGGAACGCGGGCGCCCACCCGAAAACGACGATCGGCCGTTCGCCGACGGCTTGGCCAAAAGGACAAGTCGATCCGAACGGCATGGCGCGCCGTTGGGGACGCGCGCGCCCGGCGCGGCCGAGGCGGCGAAGAAGATGCGCTGCCGGCCGATGAAATCGCGATGGCTGGCGTCGAGGCTCGGAAACTGTTTGCCCATGACGAGGCGCTTCTAACAGGACTTCGGTGGCGCGAGTCGAACGCGCCGGCTACTCAAGGGCGCCCTACCGGCTGTCCCCCTCATCCCTGCGGATGAAGTCGACGAAGGCGCGGAGCGGCGGCGGCATGTTGCGGCTCGGATAGTAGAGGAGCGGTCCGGAGAAACTCTGCCGCCAATCGGCAAGCACTGGCTTGAGCTCGCCGCGGTTGAGCGCCTCCCTCAAGAATTCCTCGAAAGTGCTGATGATCCCTAATCCAGAGATCGCGTCCCACAATTCGGAAAGGGCTCGTTCAAACAACTTCCACGAGCGTTTCACCTCGCTCGAGCGCCGACACCATCTCTGGGAGAACAATCTCGAACCATTGGAGCAGCGCGCGTCGCCTTACGTTCGGAAGTCGAATCCAGACTACTGCGGGACCGCCCGCGCCGAGCGCTTTGCGCTGGGCAAAATCTTCATCCTTGGTGATGAGGACCGCGGACGCCTGCAAGGCAAAGTTCCAGATTTTGGCGTCGGTGGCGGCCTCCAGTCTGTGGTCGAAGACATGCTCGGCAAAATGTCCTTGATTGGTAAGCCATTGCGCCAATGCCGGCGGAAGCTGCGCATCGACGAGAAAGCGCATCAGGCTATACGCAACACCGGATGGTCGCTCGATCGGGCTGCATATTCGAGCGCCGCGGTGATGTCGGAGTCTTCGAGGAGCGGATAATCGGCGAGAATCTCCTGGCGGGTCCCGCCCGCCGCCAAGAGATCAAGGATGTCCTTAACGCGGATACGAAGGCCGCGCAGACAGGGACGCCCGCCGCATTGGTCAGGATCGATGGTAATCCGGGAAATTTCGCTCATGACTTTTGCCGAGGCTGCCTGGCTGCGCTTGACCGCTCCGAAAGTCTACGTTCGGTCGCTGTCAGTTTCGGTTGCAACAACAATTGCGCTGTGATCGCTGAAACCGGCCTCGCGAGGTCGGTGATCATAGCGGCAAGCTGGTCTGAAGAATTCCACAAACGGCCGGTTGCCGAATGCGTGGTCCAAACGAAACGGGTTTCGCTTATTTGAGGAGAACCACGTCCAATCGCGCGCGTCGGCGCCGTTTGACTGCCGCCACAAGTCCGTCAGGCCATCCTTCTGCGAGAGATCGTCGAAATGCTCGCTGCAGGTATATTTCTCACCGTCCTCTGTCCTATCGGCCGTTTGGTTGCCCGTGTTCAAGTCCCCAACGATCAGAAGAGGCCGGGCGCCGGCGTCGCCCGCGGCATCCCGGCACACTTCAAAATATCTGGCCTTGGCCCTAACCCTGCCCTTGTCCCTGGCGTTGGCTCCGGGAAAATAGCAAGCAAGCATCTCCCACGATTCGAATTGGACTTGCAAGAGCGCGCTTGACGCGTCTTTGCCTGGCGTCTTGCTCTTTGCTTTGAAGGCCAGCTTTGTCGCAACAAATACACCGTTCAGCGGCTTGCCATCATTGCTCGCTTTGCCATCATTTGCGAGCCCCCAGGACATTCCAAGCGACTCGGCCCATCGCGTCTTTTCCGGCCCGGGCGCCTGCCATTCCGTCAGCACGATGACGTCAGGGTCCTGCGCTTCAATGAAGGCGATGATTTCCTTCCATCGAGGTTCGCCAAACCTCCCCCCGCCGTGTCGTAAGTTAAGGCAAACGATCTTCAGGGCTTCCCTCGCGAGAGCAGAAGATTACACGTCCAGGTTCGCCACCGTCAGCGCGTTCTCCTGGATGAACTCGCGGCGGGGCTCGACGATGTCGCCCATCAGCTTGACGAAGATGTCGTCGGCCTCGTCGACCTCGCGGATCTTGACCTGCAGCAGGGTGCGGGCGTCGCGGTCGAGCGTCGTCTCCCAGAGCTGGTCCTTGTTCATTTCTCCCAGACCCTTGTAGCGCTGGAAGGTCACGCCCTTGCGGCCGGCGGCGTTGACCGTCTCCAGAAGCTCCGAGGGGCCGGAAACGCCAGTCGTCTCGCCGCGGCGGGCGAACGCCGCCGGTTGGGCGAAGGCCTCACGCAAAGGCCCCGCGTGCTCGTCGAGGTGGCGCGCGTCGGCGGAAGCGAGAAGGCCAGCGTCGAGCGCCGCCGCCTGCCGGACGCCGCGAACCTCGCGGGTCAGCACGTAGCCGCCGGCTTCGACGCGGCAGGTCCAGCCGCGCTCCGTCTCTTCCGCGATCGCGTTCATTCGCGCGGCGATGGCCGCGGCGCGCGGCTCAGCCTCGGCATCGACAGGGTCGGCGAGCGGCCTCAAGGCCCCGGCGAGCGCCGCTTGCTGGACCACGCTTCTGTTGTAGCGGGAATGCAGCCCATCGAGCAGGCGGCGTAGCGCGCGCGCCTCCTCGATCAGCGCGCGCAAATCGGCGCCCGCGCGGACTTCGCCGGCGCCGAGCGTCAGCGTCGCCCCGTCGAGTTCCGCCTCGACCAGATAATCCTCAAGCGCCCGCTCGTCCTTGAGATATTGCTCCGATTGTCCGCGCTTGACCTTGAACAGCGGCGGCTGGGCGATGAAGAGATGCCCCGCCTCGATAACCTGGCGCATCTGGCGGAAGAAGAAGGTGAGCAGCAACGTGCGGATGTGCGAGCCGTCGACGTCGGCGTCGGTCATGATGATGATCTTGTGGTAGCGGAGCTTCTCCATGTTGAAGTCGTCCCGCCCGATTCCGGCGCCGAGCGCGGTGATGAGGGTGCCGATCTGCTCGCTTCCCAGCATCTTGTCGAAGCGCGCCCGCTCGACATTGAGGATCTTGCCGCGCAGCGGCAGCACCGCCTGGAACTCGCGGTTGCGGCCCTGCTTGGCGGTGCCGCCGGCCGAATCGCCCTCGACGATGAAAATCTCGGACTTGGCCGGGTCGCGCTCCTGGCAGTCGGCGAGTTTGCCGGGCAGGCTCGCGATGTCGAGGGCGCCCTTGCGGCGGGTGAGCTCGCGCGCCTTGCGCGCCGCTTCGCGCGCCTGGGCCGCCTCGACCACCTTGCCGACGATCACCCGCGCCTCCTGCGGATGCTCCTCGAACCATTGCGAGATGAGGTCGTTGACCAGGCCCTCGACGACCGGGCGGACCTCGGAGGAGACCAGCTTGTCTTTGGTCTGCGACGAGAATTTCGGATCCGGGCATTTGATGCTGAGCACGCAGGTCAGTCCCTCGCGGGTGTCGTCGCCGGAAAGATCGACCCTTTCCTTCTTCAACAGCCCCGAGCTTTCGGCGTAGCCGACCACCTGGCGGGTTAGCGCGCTGCGCAGGCCGATGAGATGGGTTCCGCCGTCGCGCTGCGGGATGTTGTTGGTGAACGGCAACACGTTCTCGTGATAGCTGTCGTTCCACCACAACGCGACCTCGACGCCGATGCCGTCGCGCTCGCCCCGGATGAGAATCGGGCTATTGATCAGCGCGGTCTTGGCGCGGTCGAGATAGCGCACAAACGCTTCGAGACCCCCCTCATAGTGGAGATCCTCGCGCTTGGGCTCGGCGTGACGCAAGTCGGCGAGCAGGATGTGCACGCCCGAGTTGAGAAAGGCGAGCTCGCGCAGGCGATGCTCGATCGTCGCGTAGTCGAATTCGACCATGGTGAAGGTTTCGGGCGAGGGCGTGAAGGTGACCTCGGTCCCACGCTTGACGCGGCCATTGACGATCGGCGCGGGGCCTACGACCTTGAGCGGCGCGACCACGTCGCCGTGGGCGAATTCGACGAAATGCTCAAGCCCGTCGCGCCAGATGCGCAAAAGGAGCCGCGTCGACAGCGCGTTGACGACCGAGACGCCGACGCCGTGCAGTCCGCCGGAAACCTTGTAGGAGTTCTGGTCGAATTTCCCGCCGGCGTGCAATTGGGTCATGATGACCTCGGCCGCCGACACCCCTTCCTCGTCATGGATGCCGGTTGGAATGCCGCGTCCATCGTCGGTCACGGTGACTGAGCCGTCCGGGTTGAGGGTCACGGCGACGAGCCTCGCATGGCCGCCCAGCGCCTCGTCGATGGCGTTGTCGACCACCTCGTAGATCATGTGGTGGAGGCCCGAGCCGTCGTCGGTGTCGCCGATATACATGCCGGGCCGCTTGCGCACGGCGTCCAGGCCGCGCAGCACCTTGATCGAATCCGCGCCGTAGCTTTCGCCGCCGGCCTCGGCCTCTTCGGCCAGGTCCTTGCCTTCCTCTTCCAAAATCAATGCCTTTTGCGTGATTGGCGCCAGTGACGGCGGAGGTCCCGATTCGCGCCTTGCCCACTCTCAACCGTCAGGCTTGACGATGCACTCTCCAACCGCGATCGCGCGGTCGAAAACCCCGCTTACATATGGGCGGCGAATCCGGTTTTTCCAGTGCTCCCGAGGGGAAGATCAGGCGCGTCCGGGGCGCGCGGCGGCGAGCGCGTCCCGCGCCGCCGCGCGCATGAGCGAATGGTCGCTGGCGATGGTGCATACCCGGTAGCCGAGCGCCAGCATCGCCCGCGCATCCGCGCCGTCGAAGCAGAACATCGCCGCATATTTTCCGTGCGCCTTGGCGCGCTCGACGACGCGACGCGCCTCGGTCATCAGCGCCGCGCCGCGCGGCTCGACGCCCTTGCCGCCGCTTAGGGCGATCGACAGGTCGGACGGGCCGACGAACACCCCATCGACGCCCTCGACGCCGAGAATATCGTCGAGCGCGTCAAGGGCCGCACGGGTCTCGATCATCGCAATCGCCTGGGTCATCGCGTTGGCCCTCCTAAGGTAGGCGGCGGCGTCGAGGCCGCTCAGCGGCAGCGCCGTCCGCGGCCCCCATGAGCGTTGCCCGAGCGGCGGAAACTTGACATATTCGACGAACCGCCGCGCATCCTCGCCGCTGTTGATCATCGGCGCCAGTATGCCGCTCGCCCCGGCGTCGAGGAGCTGGCTGGCGAGGGCAAAATCCCCAACCGGCACACGCACGATGGTCGGCTTGCCGGCCAGAGCGACGCTCAGGATCGAGCGCATCGCCCCGTCGAAGTCGATCGCCCCGTGCTGCATGTCGAGCGCCACCGCGTCGAACGCTTCACGCGCCAGCCACTCGGCGATGGCGGGCTCTTTCACGGTGACCCAGGCGCAGAGCGCCTCGCCGTTCGCCGCCAGCCGGGCGGCCAGCCTCTCCAGCACCGATTCGCTCATGCTCGCTTCCCCTGACGCGGCAGACGCCGCGCCCCTACGCATTTACCGCGCGTTTACCGCAAAGTCTTCGCCCTGCCGCCGTCGGGTTTCATTACGCCGAGTTAATTTGCATTTCATCTTGCGAGCGATCAGCCTTGCCAGCGCGAAACAGGACAGGGGTATCGTCATGAAACGCACGGTCCTTGGGGCGCTGGCCGCGCTTGCCATCTCCGCCTCGGGTTTCGCGCTGGCCGCCGCGGCCGAGGGCGATCAGCAGCCTTCGCCAGCGGACCGCATGCAGCACTGGGCGGCCGATCGCCAGACGATCCTCGACGCCAAGCTCGCCGGCATGAAGGCTGGACTTGAGCTGACCCCCGACCAGGAAAAACTGTGGGGCCCGTTTGACGCGGCAGTCAAGGACGCCGCCAAGGCGCGCATGGACGCCATGCGGGAGATGATGCAGAGCCGCTCGCAGGGCGAGCGCATGTCGCCGGTCGACCACCTCGAGGCGATGGCGGATCGCATGTCGCAGGGCGCGGCCGACGTCAAAAAGATCGCCGACGCCGCCAAGCCGCTCTACGCCAGCCTCGACGATTCGCAGAAACACAAGTTTGGCATGCTTGGACGCATGCTGATGCCGGAGCGGGCGCGATTCGCCATGGAGATGATCCACCATCACATGGGCGAACGCGACGACGACGGCGCCGAGTAGTCCCGGGGCGCTCAATCAGCCTCGGCGAAGAGAAGACGCGGCCGATCCCCCCTCGGCCGCGTCTTCCATTTTCGGCGGCCGGCGCAGCAGCGAGAGCGCGGCGCCCTGGGTGATGAGGCCGCCGGCGGTCGCCAGCGCGAAAGCCGTCAGGAGCGACATGCGCGGCAGGGCGGCGCCGGCGATGATGAAGAACGCCGCGAAGCCATAGAGCGCGGTCGCCATCCCGCGCAAAACCGCGACTCCGGCCGCCGGGCCCTGTTTCCACTGTGCGAAAGCGGCGATGGAGGCGCCAATGAGGGGGAACGACGCGGCTGCGCCGCTCGCGCCGGGGCCAAGGGTGGCTGCCGCCGATGTGAGCCCGACGACCAACGCCGTCGTCACCGCCACGCGCATCGGCAGGTCCCACCACGCGACGATGTTGGCCGAGATGGGCAATCGGCGGCGCGGCAAGAGCCAAAGGACAAGCGTGAGCGCCGCGACCGCAACGGCGCACAAGACGGCGGCGGAGAGGCCGGCCGCGAGCAGCACGGCCGCCGAGGCGGCGTAAGCCGCCGTTCCGGCCGCGAACGCAACCGTCACGCCCGATCTCGCCAGCGCCGCATAGCCGAGACAGAATGCGGCTTGCGACGCGACGCCCGCGATCGATCCCATGGCCGCCTGAGCCGCAAACAAAGGGCCCTGCTCGATCGCCAGAAACACCGACACCGGAGCCGAGGTCAGCGGCAGGCCGACCAGCCAGCCGGCGACCACATCTCCCCATCGGCGCGAGGCGAGCGAGGCCAGCAGCACCACCAGCGGCGTGACTATGAGCTTGATCGCGAGAAGGGACACGGGGGCCAGCCCTTCGCATGTTCGCGCGGCAGGCAAAAGGGCCAAAGCGACGGCGGGCGGCGCGCGCGACCCCATGGGACAGCGTTTTTCAAGATCGGCGGATCGCAATTGAACATGGCGCCCGCGGGCCCGTGAAGCCTTGCGCCTGCCGCGGCCGTGGCGCAAAGTCGCGAGGGCCGGCAAGGGGGGAAACTTGAACACGAACGTCATCATTTCCTGCGCCGTGACCGGCGCCGGAGATACGGTCGGCAAGCATCCGGCGATTCCGGTCACGCCCCGCCAAATCGCCAATTCGGCGCTCGAAGCGCACGCGGCCGGCGCGGCGATCGTGCATCTGCATGTGCGCGATCCGGGAGGCGGCAAGGCGGCGCGCGACCCCGGGCTCTACCGCGAGACGGTCGGCCACATCCGCTCGTCGGGCGCCGACGTCATCATCAATCTTACCGCCGGGATGGGCGGCGACTTCGTGTTCGATCCCGCCCATCCAGCCTCCGGCGGACCGGGCACCGACATGGCGGGCGCGGCCGAGCGGGTCGCCCATGTCGAGGAGCTCAGGCCCGAAATCTGCACCCTCGATTGCGGCTCGCTCAATTTCGGCAATGCCGCGTTCCTCGCCACCGCGGACGTGCTGCGCGAGATGGCGCGGCGCATCCAGGCGGCGGGGGTCAAGCCCGAGATCGAGTGCTTCGAGCTCGGCCATGTCTGGCTCGCCAAGCAGCTCATCGCCGAGGGCCTGATCGACTCGCCGCCGCTCTTCCAGCTGTGCCTCGGCATTCCCTGGGGCGCCGAGGCGACAACCGAAGCAATGCTGGCGATGCGCGGCCATCTGCCGGAGGGCGCCAATTGGGCCGGCTTCGCCATCGGCCGGATGCAGATGCCCTTTGTCGCTCAGGCGGTCCTGCTCGGCGGCCATGTGCGGGTGGGGCTCGAGGACAACATCTGGCTCGACCGCGGCGTGCCGGCGAGCAACGGCGCGCTGGTTAAGCGCGCGCGCGAGATCGTCGAGCGCATGGGCGCAACCGTCGCAACGGCGGCCGAGGCGCGCGCGAGGCTCGACCTCACGCGGCAAAAATGAAGCCCGCAAAAGCAGGTCAGCGGCGATCGCTGAAGATTGGAGGCGGGCGGCCTTGAAGGACGTTGAATGACCGTCTCTCTAACCAAAGCGGCGTCTGACCGCGGTTTTTTGGTCGGCGCGCTTTTCGTTCTGGCGGCAGGACTGTCCTGGAGCTTCACCGGGATTTTCCTGCGGCTGGCGCCGCACCTCAATTCCTGGCAGTTCCTGGTCTGGCGCAGCCTCGGCGTCGCCTGCGCCTTCGCCATTATCCTGCGGACTCGAGGCGCCGGGTCGCTCTTCGCACGCTTTGTCGCCACAGGGTGGGTCGGGGCGATCGTCACGGCGGCGCTTTGCCTCGCCTCGATCGCCTTCATCGTCGCGATGAAGACCACGACCGTCGCCAATGCGCTTTTCCTGTCTTCATGCTCACCGCTGCTCGCGGCGCTCCTCGGCTATGTCTTCCTCGGCGAGCGGCTGAAATTCCGCCAGGGCGCATCGGTAGCCCTCGGCGTCGCGGGCCTCGCCGTCATTGTCGGGGGCGCGCTCGAAGCCGGCAGCCTCTCTGGAAACATCAGCGCCGTGCTTGCCGCGCTCGGCTTCGCCGGCGCGAGCGTCGCCATGCGCTACGGACCGCGGCGCGACTATTCGCCCTCAGTGTTCGCCTACGGGTCTGGTCGCTTGCGCTCTGTCGGCTGGCGTTTGCCTCGCCCAGGGGGTTAGCCTGATCGCGTCGCCCTTCGAGATTCTGGCGGCGTTCGGAGCTGGCTTTCTGGTGATGGGGCTGGGATTTGTGCTGTTCCTGCGCGGCGCGCCGCATGTGCCCGCGGCGGGACAGACGGTGCTGGCGCAAACGGAAACGATTTTTGGACCGCTCTGGGTCTGGCTCGCCTTCAGCGAAACGCCCGCCGCGGCGACGCTGGTCGGCGGCGCCATCATTCTGGCAGCGGTCATTTCGATGGCCGCCGCCGGGGCGAGCCCGCCATTGCCCGCTGCGGCGACATGAGATTCGCCGACACAATTTGTGACGCTGAGCAAAGCAGGGCAGATCATGGTTCCTAGGATCGAGCGGGCGGCCGTCGTCGGCGCGGGCGTGATCGGTGCAGGCTGGGCGGCGCGGTTCCTCGGCGCCGGGCCTCGACGTCTCCGCCTGGGACCCGGCCCCGGACGCAAGGAGCAAGGCGTTCGCCGCGATCGACGCCGCCTGGCCGGCGATGGCGCGCCGCGGAATCGCTCCCGGAGCGAGCCCCTCGCGCCTGACCTTTCACGAGCGGCTCGAGGATTGTGTCGCGGACGCCGATTTCATCCAGGAGAACGCTCCCGAACGGGAGGCGCTGAAGCAGGACCTGCTCGCCCGCATCGACGCCGCCAATCGTGACGCGATCGTCGCCTCGTCGACCTCCGGCCTGCTGCCGACCCTGCTTGCCGCCAAAATGACGCGGCCGGAGCGGATGCTGGTTGGCCATCCCTTCAACCCCGTCTACCTGCTGCCCCTCGTCGAGCTGGTCGGCGGCGAGAGGACGGTTCCCCGAACGATCGACCGCGCCGCCGCGTTTTACCGCTCGCTCGGCATGCGGCCATTGCCGGTGCGCAAGGAGATCGTCGGCTTCATCGCCGACCGGCTGATGGAGGCTTTGTGGCGGGAGGCGTTGTGGCTCGTCAACGACGACGTCGCCACCACCGAGGAGGTCGACGCGGCCGTTGTCTACGGCTGCGGCCTGCGCTGGTCGCTGATGGGCACCTTCCTCACCTTCCATCTCGCGGGCGGCGAGGGCGGCATGCGACACATGCTGCACCAGTTTGGCCCGGCGTTGAAACTGCCGTGGACCAAACTCGTCGCGCCCGAGCTGACCGATGAGCTGATCGACAAGGTCGCCGACGGCTGCGCCGATCAGGCCGCCGGCCGGTCGATCCGAGAACTTGAGGCGCGGCGCGACGATTTCCTTGTCGAACTCCTCGCTCTGGTGCAGAAATACTGGCCCGAGGCGGAAGGCCGTCCGGGCCGGCTCTAACGAGCTGTTCGGGGGAACGCCATGCGTCACGGCTCCGCGCTTCCGGTGCTTGAAGCGACCGTGGTCAGCGAATGGGTCGACTACAACGGCCACATGAACGATGCGGCCTATGCGATCGTGTTCAGCCGCTCGGTCGATGCGCTGATGGACCGCGTCGGCCTCGACGCCGCGACGCGCAAGCGCACCGGCCAGTCGCTGTTCACGCTGCAGATGATGCTGCACTATTTCAAGGAGGCCAAGGAAGGCGACGCGCTCGCCGTCACCTGCCACCTGCTCGAGCACGACGAGAAGCGGATGCGCGTCTGGCTCGAGATGACGGCGCCGGGCGGCGAGCGCCTCGCCGCCTCCGAGCAGCTCCTGATCTCGGTCGCGCAAGGCGAAGGCGCGGACGCGCGCCGTTCCGTGGAGCTTCGAGACCAAGTCCGCGCTCGACGCGCTCGCCAGGGCGCAGAGCGACCTGCCCCATCCGCCCGCCGCGGGCGCGGGCGTGACGCTGAAGCGGAAGGACTAGGCGGCAGATGCGGCCGCCAATGGCGCCGAGCGCGGCCGGACGCGGCGCTTTCCTTGACGCCTAATCCGCAACCGGTAGCGGCACGGATAGACCTTGCCGAGGGCGTCAAATTTTGGCTATCGTGAAGTCCGAACGTCCCCGGATCTGGCGAATTTGCGGCTGATTGGGAGGAACGACCATGGCGACTTACACCTTCCTGCAAGGCAACGCCTTCGATGACTCGGCCAACTGGTACAACGTCACCACCGGCAAGCCGGATGACGGCGTTCCGGGAACCGACGACACGATCGGCGGCAGCACCGCGGTTATACCCGCTGCGGGCGAAACGGTTGCGAACGCCGAGGGCACCACGAGCAAGCCGGTCGAGATTTCCGGCAACCTGACGATCACCGGCGAGGGATATGACCTTTGGCTGTTGTTCGGTGGCGACTTTTCGATAGGTTCTGTCGACGGCGGCTACATCGTTATGTCCAACGACACCACCGTAACCGCGGGCAGCGTGGATTTGAATCTGCAGAATAATACTGGGCTGAGCCTTGACGGCACAAGCAGCTTGACGGTTACGGGTTCGGTGGTCGCCCAGGGCGACAACATCGACACGTCCGGCACGTTTGACGTTGATGGCGGCGCCAACGTTACAAACGCGACTCTGGAGATCGACGGCGGCGCCACGACCATCGGCGGCGCGCTCGGTCTCTACGCTGGGAGCTATCTGGATTTGTACGGGGGGACCGCGACCGTCGGTTCATTGAATGTCGTCGGCTCCACGGTTCAGGTCGGATCTTCCTCCGGCGCAACGCTCGAGGTGACGGGCGACGCCACCTTCAGCAACGGCGGCGGTCTCAGCGTACTCGCCGGCTCCACACTGACCGTCGTTAAAACGCTTACCCTCGGTTCGCGCGTCGGCGACCTGACGGTTGCGAGCGGCGGCGCGCTCATCGTCGATGGCGCTTTCGACATGGCCGAGAAAGCCGGCTCCACGAGCACGGCGACAATCGGCGACGCTGGCGCGACCCTGACGATCCAGGCGAATGGCAGATCGGCGTCGCCGGGACCGCCACCGCGACCATCACTCAGGGCGTCACGGCCGAGGCCCTCGGGGGCATTACGCTTGGCGTGCAAGCGACGGGAAACGGCACGTTGACGGTGTCGCAAGCCAATACGGTGCTCTCAGTCACCGGCGACATCGTCATCGGCGAGGCGGGCACAGGCGCGGTCAATGTCCAGGATGGCGCAATCGTCGACGCCTCGCCAAGCGACGTGACGGTCGGCGAGCAGAACACCGCGACTGGCGCGGCGACGGTCACCGGCGCCGGCTCGCAATTTGAAACGGGAAGCCTGACGGTCGGCGGCGCAAGCACCAAGGCGACCGTCAACAGTCTCTTCAGGCGGCGATCTCGAGATCGCGACCGATCTTACGCTCGGCGAACAGGCGGGCAGCAAGGGCACGATGAGCGTCACCGACGCGGGATCCCAAGTTTCGGTCGGCGGCAATGCGACGCTTGGCGGAGCAGGCTCGGGAACGCTGACCATGACGGGCGGCGCGATGTCGGTCGCGGGCGCGATGACGCTTGGCGAAGACAAGGGTTCGTCCGGCAAATTGACCCTCAGCGACGCGACATTGTCGATTACCGGCGATTTGAATATCGGCGAAGCCGGTCTCCGGCTCGGCGATCGTGCAATTGGGATCGATTCTGAAGTCCAAGGCGATCGAACTCGGCGGCGCTCTCGGCGCCAGAGGCTCACTGACGATCAGCGGCGCCGGAACAAGCGTGACGACTGGGGAGACCACGATCGGCGCCGGCGGCACGGGCTCGCTCAAGGTCAACAGTGGCGGGCTGCTGACGACGAACGGAGATGCAAGCATCGGTTCGGTCGCGCTCGGCGCGATCGTTTCCGCCTCGCTCGACACCGGCGGCGAGTGGATTGTCAACGGCGAACTCGATGTCGGAGACAGCGGGGCGGGGAAGCTCTCTATCGCTGGCAAGGGGACCCTCGTCACGGTCGACGGCGACCTGACCATTGGCGCCGCGGCGGGCGGGACGTGACGCTCGGCTCGACCACCGCCGCGAGTTCGGCGCGGCTTATCTGGGGCGACCTGCTGACTGTCGGCGAGGGCGCCAAGGGGACGCTGACGATCAACGCTGGCGACTCGGTGAGCGCGCTTGCCGGAGGGAACGGCCAACTCGTGATCGGAGCGGACGCCGGATCTTCTGGCAAAGTCAGCCTCGCGGGAACCGGCGCCAGCCTTAGCGGCTCGGCGCTCTTCGTTGGCGGGACCGCCGGCAAAAAGGGGGGCGCCGGATCGCTGTCGATCTCCGCTGGCGCGAGCGCAACCTTCGCCCACGCGACGATCTTTGCGACCGACAAGGTCACCGACGCGGGCGCATTGTCGATCTCCGGCGCGCTCAGCGGCCGCGGTTCCGTGCAGATTTCCGGCGCCGGACAATTTACCCTCGGCGGATCGGACTCCACCGCCGGGATCGACTTCGTTTCCGGCGGATCGAACGAACGGTTCGATCTCTCGGCCTCGCATCTGCCAAGCGTCGCAATCAAGGGGTTCGGCGCCGGCGACACGACCGACGTCAGTGGGCTTTCGTCTAGCGATACGATCGGCGTCAGTTACAACGGCTTGGTCGCCACCGTGAGCTTCCTTCAAGCCGGCAAGACGGTCGGAAGCTTGCGCTTTGCGATGGAGGCCGGCCTGGGCACGTTTAATTTCGACGCCGCGGATGGAGCGCTCACTTTTGCTCCAACCCTCCAGGCGGCGTATGGGACCGCATTGAGCACTTTCGAGGCGGGCGGTCAGGCCGCCCCCTACGCGCTCCCTCTCGACGTCTTTGCCGCAAGTTCTGGAGGCGCCCCCTACCCGACAGGCGCCGCCCTCGATCCATTCTTCGGCGACGGAATGCTCGCTGGGCATTATAGCGGGGCTTTCCTAAGCGCTCATGCGTTTCCGTGACCTGAAAACTCCGACGAACTTTGTCACATCGCGGCAAGGGTCGACGCCTCAGGAGTCGCCATGCCGCTGCGACCGCGCCTCGCCGCCTCGGAGCAACTCCTGATATCAGTCGCGCTGAGCGAAGGGAGCGCGCGCGCCGTTCCGTGGAGCTTCGAGACCAAGTCCGCGCTCGAGGCGCTCGCCAGGGCGCAGGGCGGCCTGCCGCACCCGCCCGCCGCCGGCGCGGGCGTGACGCTGAAGCGGAATGAGCGATCGTAGCCGCGCCCTGTAGAGGCGCTCGCTCGGGAATGTAGACGCGGCGGGCGATTGCGCGGCTTTGGGCAAAGGGGGGCGCGTCTGCTTCGGCCGCGCCGCGGTTGAAAACGGAACCAACTGACGGCGCAACGAACTTTTGCCAGCGTCACTTGGACCCGAGATAGGCGCGCCAGCCGCCGAACCGCGAAACGTCCTCCGCCGCCCTGACCGCCTCGGCCTCGACCAGAAATCCCTTGACCGAACCGCCGTCGGACAAGCGGATCGTTCCGATTCCGAGCGGCGCGGGGATCCTGGCGACAAATTCGCCGAAGCCCGCCGCATCGAGCGTCCAGACCTCGGCCTCGATCGCGGAGCCTTGGCCCTCGGCGACCCGAAGCAATCCCGGTTTGGCCGGAACGGAGCCGGGCAGCGCGAACAGCCGGTAGTCCGGCGTCGTTTCGACCTCGCGCGAGAAGGACGCGCCAAGCTCGAGGAGCTCGCGATTGAGCGGCAGCCCGGAGAGATGCGCCCCCAAAACCGCGATTTCGATGCGGTCGCCCGGCGCGCGCGACATCGCCCGCGGCGCGGACTGAGCCTTGAGCGGCGCGCTGGAACGCAGCTCGATCGCGGCGGCGAGCCCGGCGACGAGACCGTCCGCGCCTGACGGTCCGATCAGGGTCACGCTCGAAGGCAGCTTATCGCCTCGAACGCCCGCCGGAACCGCGATTGCGCAAAGATCGAGCAGGTTGACGAAATTGGTGTAAGCGCCGAGACGGGAATTGAGCCGGATGGGATCGGCCTCGACCTCGGCGACCGTGTAGAAGCGCGGCATCGTCGGAACGAGCATCACGTCGAACTCCGACCAGGCGCGGCTCGTTTGCCGCCTGCGATCGGCAAGCCGGTAGAAGGCCTCGAAGGCCGCGACGGCGTCGAACTTCCGCGCGCCCTCGATGATCGCGCGAGTGACCGGGTGCAGAGCTTGCGGATCGCTCTCGATCAGCGGCTTCACCGCGGCATAGCGCTCGGCGACCCACGGTCCGTCATAGAGCAAGCGGGCGACCTCGGCGAAGGGCTCGAAGTCGAACTCGACGATTCGAGCGCCGAGCGATTGAGCGAGCCCAAGGTCTTGCGAGAAGGCGGCCGACGCGTCCTTGTCGTCGAAGAACTGCCGTTGGTCCGGACGGGGGACGCCGAGCCGAATTCCGCTCGGAAACGCCGACAGGGCGGGCTCATGGAACGAACGGCTATAGGCGTCTCGTTCGTCGAAACCGATCGCCTGCCGAAAAACGGCGAAGGCGTCGGCGACATCGCGGGCGAAGATCGAGACGGTGTCGAGCGTGCGGCAGGCGGGGACGACGCCGGAGGCGGAGAGCGCGCCGAGCGACGGCTTTAAGCCGACAATGCCGTTGAACGCCGCGGGCACGCGCCCCGATCCCGCCGTATCGGTGCCGAGCGAAAAAGGGACGAGGCCCGCGCCGACCGAGGTCGCCGAGCCGGAGCTCGATCCGCCGGGAATGAGATCCGAGCGCAGCGCGTTGCGCGGAACGCCATAGGGGGAGCGCACGCCGACGAGCCCGGTCGCGAACTGATCGAGGTTGGTCTTGCCGATGACGATTGCGCCCGCGCGCTCGAGCCGGTCGACGACGAACGCCGACCGCTCCGGACGATAGGCGAACGCCGGACAGGCCGCCGTCGTCGGCAGGCCAGCGACATCGATGTTGTCTTTGACGACGAACGGGACTCCGTACAGCGGTTTGCCGGCGGACCCTGACGCCTGCACCCGCTCGGCAATCGCCAATGTCTCGGCTTTCGAGCGAAAGGCGATGAAGAGCGCGGGGTCGTCATGCTTCTCGATGCGTTCATAAGTCTCTTCGATGGTCGCGCTGAGCGGCTTGCCCGCGGCGTGAGCGGCGAGAAGCGTCCCGATCGTAGCGGTCATACCGTTCAAGTCCCTCGTCAGCGCCCAAGCGCCGGTCACCATCCGACGAAAGCAAGAGGCGGGCAAATCCGGCTGCGACCGCCGTTGCCTGAGCCAAATTCAAGGCCGGCCGAAAGCTAGGCGTTCGCGCTCAACATTCGGGCGCCGCGCCGAAAGATGAGGCGCTAATTCCCAGTGAGTTCAAGCAGGACCGCGCGGCATGGACTTTGCAAAAAGCGAGGTTCGGGTTTGCCCCGACCCCGCGTGAGCCTTCCGAGCATGAGGACGTCAGTAATGTCAGCAACGGAATATACCCGCCGCAATCTCCTCAAATCCGCTGCCCTGAGCGCCGCGGGAGCAACGCTCAGTCTTGGCGCGCTCAATCGCGCGCTCGCCGCCGCCGACCTGACGGTCGGGATCGTCTATGTCGGCGCGCGCGACGACTTCGGCTGGAACCAGGCGCACGCGGTCGCGATCAAGTCGCTGAAAGAAGTTCCGGGCGTCAAAGTCGTCGAGGAAGAGAACGTGCCCGAGACCGACGCGGTTTCGAAATCGATGGAATTGATGATCAATCTCGACGGCGCGGGCCTCATCCTGGCGACGTCGTTCGGCTATTACACGCCGTTCGTCGTCGACCTGGCGAAGAAGTATCCGGACGTCCAGTTCCGCCATGCGGCGCCGCTCTGGAACAAGGACAAGGACCCGAAGAACGCCGGCTCTTATTTCGGCTATCTCAATCAGGCGCACTACGTCAATGGCGTGGCCGCCGGCCTCTCGACCAAGTCGAACAAGATCGGCTTCGTGGCGGCGAAGCCGATCGCGAGCGTGCTCAGCAACATCAACTCGGTCCTGCTCGGCGCGCGTTCGGTCAACCCCAACGCGACCGTGCAGGTGATCTTCACCGGCGACTGGTCGCTGCCGGTGCGCGAGGCGGAAGCCGCGAACGCGCTGGTCGATGCGGGCTGCGACGTCATCACTTGCCACGTCGACGGTCCGAAGGTCGTCATCGAGACCGGGGAAAAGCGCGGGGCGAAGACCTGCGGCCACAATGCAAGCCAGGCGCCGCTGGCGCCGAAGGGCTTCATCACCGGCGCCGAATACAAGTGGATCACGATCTACAAGGGCTACGCCAGCGATCTCGCCGAGGGCAAGACGCTGCCCAACTTCACCGCCGGCGGGTATGAGGTCGACTTCGTGCAGAATACGCCGTTCGGCGCGGGGGCGACCGACCCAGCCAAAACCGCCGCGCTCGCCGCCATCGAGGGTCTTAAGGCGAAGAAGCCGATCTACGTCGGGCCGCTCAAGGACAACAAAGGCAAGGTCGTGATCGACAAGACCTACGACAATCTCGATCCGTTCCTCGACAAGATGGACTACCTTTTGGAGGGCGTCGTCGGATCGACGACCTGAGGTCAGAGGAATCGAGCCGGTGTCAAATCCGCCAGTGGCGAGCGGCGCGCCGCGCGCAATGGTCGATCCGGTCGCGCGCGCAGCCGGGTCGGACGCTCTGGATCGGCTGCGGGTCAATTCGGAATATGTCGTCATTCCGCTGTTCGCGCTCATTGTCGCGGCGGGGCTGTTCGCCGTCTTTCTCCTGGCGATCGGCAAGTCGCCGGCCGATTTCGTCGCTTACGTCTGGCGCGGCGGATTCGGCACCGCGTTCTCCTTCCAGAACACGCTGCAACGCTCGGCGCCGCTGATTCTGACCGCTCTCGCGGTCGCCATTCCCGCCCGCATCGGTCTCATCATGATCGGCGGCGAGGGCGCGCTGGTGCTCGGCGGATTTCGCGGCCGGCGCGCTCGCCATTCCGCTCGTCGGCCATGCGCCTCCGATCATCGCGCTGGCGCTCATGGCGATCTTTGCAATGATCGTCGGCGCCTTCTGGGTGGGTCTGAGCGGGTTCCTGCGCTACGCGCGCGGGGTCAACGAGACGATCTCATCGCTTCTCCTGACCTATATCGGCATCGCGATCATGAACTTCTTCGTCGAGGGCGCGCTGCGCGACCTCTCGAATCCCAACAAGCCGTCGACCATGCCGATCGGCGACGCCTACATGGTGGGCAAAATCCCGGGCACCCAGGTGCATTGGGGGTTCGCTTACGGCATCCTCCTGTGCGTCGCGCTCTATTTTCTGATGGCGCGCACCACCTTCGGCTTCGCGGCGCGAGTGACCGGGGGCAATTTTCGCGCGGCGCTTGCGCAGGGGCTGCCGGTCGGCCGGCTGATCGTGGCCTGCTCGGCGATCGCGGGCGCCTGCGCCGGTCTCGCGGGCTTCTTCGAGGTTGCGGCGATACAGGGCCGCGCCAACGCGTCGCTGGCGGCCGGCTACGGCTTCACCGGCATTCTGGTGTCGTTCCTCGCCCGTCACAATCCGCTCGTCATTCCCCCGGTCGCCATTCTGCTCGGCGGCCTCGTCGCCTCGGGCGGCCTCATTCAGCGCCGGATGGATCTGCCCGACGCAACGGTCTTGGTGCTGCAGGGATTGATCTTCGTTGTGCTTTTGACCTCGGAGACGCTCTACGGGCGCTTCGCCATCTTCCGGCCGGGAAGCGGACGGGACCGCAAATGAACGACGCCGTCGCCACAGTCCTCATCGCCATGCTCGGCGGGGCGATCCGGGTGTCGACGCCCTTCATGTTCGTCGCGCTCGGCGAATGTCTCACCGAAAAATCGGGCCGCGTGAACCTCGGCCTCGAGGGGACGCTGGTGCTCGGCGCGATGGTCGCCTACGCCGCGTCCTACCACACGGGCTCGCCCTGGATCGGCGTTCTCGCGGCCGGGGTCGCCGGCTCGGTTCTGGGCGCCATGCACGGCTCGATCTGCGGTCTGCAGCGGGTCAACGATGTCGCGGTCGGGATCGCCATGATGCTGTTCGGCGTCGGCGTCGCATTCTTCTTCGGCAAGCCCTATATCCAGCCGACCGCGCCGAGGCTCGGCTCGATCCCCCTGGGATTCTGGACCGATGACGCGAACCTGAAGAGCGCGCTCCAGGTCAATCCGCTGTTTTTCATCGGCATCGCGCTGGCCATCGCGCTTGCCTGGTCGCTGCGCAACACCCGATGGGGACTGGTCGTCAGAACGGTCGGCGACAGCGCCCCCGCCGCGCGCGCCATGGGCATCTCCGTCAACTTCGTGCGTCTCATGACGACAACGGTCGGCGGCTTTCTCGCCGGCGTCGGCGGCGCGTTCCTGTCGCTGTCGTATCCGGGCTCCTGGAACCAGGGGCTGTCGTCCGGACAAGGCCTCATGGCGGTGGCGCTCGTCATCTTCGCCCGGTGGGATCCGCTGCGTTGCATCGCCGCGGCGCTGCTGTTCGGGGCGGCGGGGGCGATCGGACCATCGCTGCAATCGGTCGGCATCACCCAAGGCTATTATTTCTTCAACGCTGCGCCCTACATCCTCACTCTCGGGATCATGATCGCAACCTCGAGCGCCAAACACTCGGCGCGCGACATGCCGGGCGAACTGTCGATGGCCAAGTGAGGACAAGCCTTGCCGACGTTTGCCGCCGATCCCTATCCCTGGCCGTATAACGGCGACTGGCGCCCGCGGAACACCGCGATCATCGTCATCGACATGCAGACCGATTTCTGCGGCAAGGGCGGCTATGTCGACGCCATGGGTTACGACATCTCGTTGACGCGCGCGCCGATCGACCCGATTCGGGCGCTGCTCGACGCCGCCCGCGCAAAGGGCTACCTCGTCATTCACACCCGCGAGGGGCATCGGCCCGATCTTGCGGACCTGCCGGCCAACAAACGCTGGCGTTCGCAGCGGATCGGCGCCGGCATCGGCGATCCGGGGCCCGTGCGGAAAGGTGCTGGTGCGCGGCGAGCGAGGCTGGGAGATCATCGACGAGCTCAAGCCGCTTCCGGGCGAGCCCGTCATCGACAAGCCCGGCAAGGGCTCGTTCTGCGCCACCGACCTCGAGCTCATGCTGCGCACGCGCGGAATCGAAAACATCGCGCTCACCGGCATCACCACCGACGTCTGCGTCCATACCACCATGCGCGAGGCGAACGACCGCGGGTTCGAGTGCGTGCTGCTCGAAGACTGCTGCGCCGCGACCGACTACGGCAATCACCTGGCCGCGCTCAAGATGGTCAAGATGCAGGGCGGCGTGTTCGGGGCCGTCGGCCGCTCGACGGCTTTCATCGAGGCGATGCCATGACCGACGCCACCCCAACCGACGCAATGCGCGCGCCCTCGCTCGAAACCATCGGCATGAGCAAGGCGTTCGGCGCGCTGCGCGCCCTGCAGGACGTGTCGATCCAGGTTCCGGCCGGGTCGTTTCACGCGCTGCTTGGCGAGAACGGCGCCGGCAAGTCGACGCTCGTCAAATGCATCATGGGCTTCTACATTCCCGACAAGGGCCAGCTCATGCTCGACGGGACGGAGGCGGCCGTCCGCAACCCCAAGGATGCGCAGGCGCTTGGCGTCGGCATGGTCTACCAGCATTTCACCCTGGTGCCGGCGCTGACGGCGGCGGAAAATCTGGTCGTCAGCCGCGCCGACGCCCCGTCGTTCATCGACTGGCGCAAGGAGCGCAAGGGTCTCGAGAGCTTTCTCGATAGAATGCCGTTCCGGGTTCCGCTTGACCGGCCGGTATCGGGCCTCGCGGCGGGAGAAAAGCAGAAGCTCGAAATCCTCAAGCTGCTCTATCTCGATCAACGCTTTCTCATCCTCGATGAGCCGACGTCCGTGCTGACGCCGGGCGAGGCCGACGAAATTCTCGGGCTCCTGCGCGACATGGCGCATCGCGGTGAAATCACCGTGGCGATGATCAGTCACAAATTCCGCGAGGTCGAGGCGTTCTGCGACGATTTCACGGTGCTGCGGCGCGGCGCGCGCGTCGGCGGCGGGAAGGTCGGCGCCGTTTCGACGCGCGAGATGGCGGCGATGATGATCGGCGACGCTGTCGTGCGTCCGTCGGCGGCGCGCGCGGTTGCGCCGAGGAGCGGAACGACGCTCGAGATCGCCGGCCTCTTCGCCGAGAACGACGAAGGGCGCGACGCGGTCACCGGCTTCGATCTCAAGGTCCAGGCCGGCGAAATCGTCGGCATCGCCGGGGTGTCTGGCAATGGCCAGAGCGAACTGGTCGAGGCCTTGTCCGGACAGCGCCCGATCAAACTCGGGCAGATCCTCGTCCATGACCAGGACTTCGCGCCGATCCGCGACCATTTCGACAAGTTCAAGATCTTCGGGCTGCCGGAAGAGCCGCTGAAGAATGCGACGGTGCCGACCATGTCGGTCGCCGAGAACATGGCGTTTCGCCGCTTCGACAAATCGCCGATCTCGCGGCTCGGATTCTGGCTTTCGCGCGAGCCGATGCGCGCCAAGGCGCGCGATCTCATCGACCGCTACAACGTGAAAACGCCCTCGACGGAAACGCAGATCCGCGACTTGTCGGGCGGCAACGTCCAGCGCGCGGTGCTCGCGCGCGAGCTGTCGGAGGACGTCGACATCCTGATCGTCGCCAACCCCTGTTTCGGCCTCGACTTCGCCTCGGTCGCCGACATTCGCGCGCAGATCATGGAGCAGCGCAATCGCGGCGCGGCGGTGTTGCTGGTGTCCGAGGATCTCGACGAAATTCTCGAGCTCTCCGACCGCATCGCCGTGATGTCAGGCGGCAAGGTCGCCTATCTCACGCCCGGGGCGGGCGCCGATCGAACGACGATCGGCCGCTATATGGCGGGTCATTGATTGACGGCGCCGCGCGCCTCGTTCAATGAGCGAACGCATGACTTCCAACCCGTTCGACGCCGAGGCGCTTGTCGACGCCATGACGCCCTTGCTGGGCCTGACGCTGACGCCGGAGTCGCGCGCCCAGACGATCGTGCATTTGCGGATCGCCGCCGAGCAGGCGGAGAAGCTTCTGTCGGTCAGGCTCGACGATCAGGAGGAGCCCGCGCCGGTGTTCACGCCGTGACAGCGGCGCTGCTCGACGGATCCGCTCAAGCCATCGCTGAGGCGGTCCGAACCGGCGCCGCGAGCGCGCGCGAGATCGCGCAAGAGGCTCTGAACCGCATCAAGGCCCGCAATGGCGCGCTCGGCGCCTTCACCGACGTGACCGCGGCCCGCGCGCTCGCCAAGGCTGACGCGATCGACGCCGCGCGGGCGCGCGGAGCGAGCCTGGGGCCGCTCGCCGGGGCGCCGTTCGCGGTCAAGAACCTGTTCGACGTCGAGGGCTTGCCGACGCGGGCCGGCTCCAAGATCAACCGCGGCCGCGCGCCGGCCAGGGCGGACGCGACTGCGGTCGCGCGCCTCGAAGCGGCAGGCGGCGTCCTGATCGGCGCGCTCAACATGGGGGAATACGCCTACGACTTCACCGGCGAGAACGCCCACGACGGCCCCTCGCGCAATCCCCATGACCTCGAGCACATGACCGGCGGGTCGTCGGGCGGATCGGCCGCGGCGGTGGCCGGCGGCCTCGTTCCGATCGCGCTCGGGTCCGACACCAACGGCTCCATTCGGGTCCCGAGCTCGCTATGCGGATTGTTCGGCCTCAAGCCGACCTATGGCCGGCTATCGCGGGCCGGCGCATTCCCGTTTGTCGCCAGTCTCGATCATGTGGGGCCGCTCGCGCGATCCGCCGGCGATCTCGCACTCGCCTACGACGCCATGCTTGGGCGAGACGAAAGAGATCCGGCGCAGGCCGGTGTTCCAGCGACGCCCGCTTTTCCGCTGCTCGAGGAGGGCCTCAAGGGGCTTCGCATCGCGAGACTCGGGGGTTATTTCGCGCGCTCGGCGGATGCGAGCGCGGGCGCCGCCGTTGACGTGGTTGCGAGCGCCCTGAAAGCCGACCGGGTGGCCGAACTCGCCGGGGCCGATGAGGCGCGTTCGGCCGCCTATCTGATCACCATGGTTGAAGGCGCCGCGCTGCATCTCGAGCGGCTGCGCACCCGCGCTCAGGATTTCGATCCCGACGTTCGCGACCGCCTGATCGCCGGGGCGATGCTTCCGGGGGCGTGGATCGCGCAGGCGCAGAAATTCCGCCGCCGGTTCAGGACCGACGCGCAGGCGCTTTTTCGCGATGTCGATATCCTGCTCGCGCCGGCCACTCCGTGCCGGGCGCCGAGGCTTGGGCAAAAGACGTTCATCCTCGATGGCCGGGAGATGCTGGTGCGGCCGAACCTCGGACTGTTCGCCCAACCCATCTCCTTCATCGGCCTTCCGGCGGTCGCGGCGCCGGTGTGGACCACGGACGAGAGGCTCCCGATCGGAGTGCAGATCATCGCCGCGCCGTGGCGCGAGGATCTCGCGCTCCGTGTCGCCCGGGCGCTGGAGCAAAGCGGCGTCGTTCGCGCGCCGGTCGCGAGACTGTCCCCATAAGAGCCTGTTTCAACAGCAGCGCCTCATCCTGAGGCGCCTTTTGCGGCACGCAAAAGGCCTCGAAGGATGCTCCAGGAGGCGTCGAACGGCGCGCTCTGGAACGTCCTTCGAGGCCGCGTCGCGGCGCCTCAGGACGAAGGAACCGGCTTTTGGGTCACGCTCTGCGGCAATCATGGCTGAGCGCAGCGATTTCTCGATGGGGCGGGGCGCAACCGCGCCAAGGCCGCCGTGCGCGACCGCGTATGGAAGAGCCTCGTCGAGGCGAACATGAACGTCGGGGCGCTTATCACGTTAGCTGTTGGTCACGTCTTTGCCGATTGCGCCTTTGAGCCCTTGTCGTCATGGCCGGGCTTGTCCCACGGCTGTCCACGCCGCGCCGCCGCAAAGACGAGTCTGGTATTGGCGCGATCCGCTGCAAAGGTCCACAACTACAAGGTTTTTCGCCTCTGCAGGCTGCTTGCGCGCGCTCGATGCACCGAACCACGTGGATGGCCGGGACAAGCCCACGGCTGTCCGGTTCATGTCGTGCCCCAGTTCAGTTGCAGTTGGCGAGAGTTGCTTGACTGGGCGGGATTGTCGTCGCGCAGGCGAGAGACGTCTTTTCTGTGCATCAGATTGGCGCGCACGAGTTGAGCGAGTTCGAGGAAGCCGCGCTTTGCTTTGGTGACGTCTTGCAACTGGCGGAGCAGCAAGAATGCGATGAGCGCGACGGCGATCTGAATGCGCACGGCGTTTTCGGAGCGTCCGAGGAATTTGGTGATTTTCAGGGTCTGCTTCATCACGCGGAAGAACAGTTCGATTTGCCAGCGGCGCTTGTAGAGGTCGGCAATCTCCTGGGCAGGGGCGTCGAGGTCGTTGGTGAGAATGCGCAGCCTTTTGCCGGTTTCGGTCTCGACGACGATTTCGCGCACCGCGTCCTGCATCGGATTTTTGCGGTTGTTGCACTGACGGGCGGGCAAGAACCCGATGCGATCGCTCAGAACGTCCGATCCCTCGGCCAAAGGCATGTCTTTGGCCTCGCGCAGCGGCGTGTTGGCCTTGAAGCGGGTCACCAGACGGCAGCCCGCGCCGTCGAGCTGCGCCCACCAGGAGAAGTCGTAGTAACCGAGGTCAAAGACATAGGTGGCGCCGGGGTCGATCGGCATCGGCTTGGCGGCGGTGATGTCGTTGATGTTGGCGGCCGTCACCGCGTGATAGACCGGGCGGCCGAGGTCCGGATCGTAGATGATATGCGCCTTGGCGCCGAAGACGTCGCTGGAGAAGCGCGCCCATTGCGCGCCAGCGCCGGCAAGATGCAGGCTGGTCGAGTCGATCAGACGCACCGCATCGCCCATCTTGCGGCGGAAGCCGCGCGGGGACGCGGCCAGCATGTGCTCGAACAGCTTGGAAAAGACGCGCGGATCGCGGTTCCGATTGGCGTCGGCGAAGGTGGAGCGCTTCGGCGCCTTGGCGCCCACATGATAGAGCCGCGCCTGATGGCTCGCCATCACCGCTTCGACTTCGCGCAGCGACGAAGCGCCGCCGAACTGGGCGAACAACAGCACGAGGAACTGATTGCGGGTCGTAAAGCGACGCGCCGCCTCGTCAGTCCCATATTCGTCGACCAGCCTGTCGAAGGCCGCCCACGGAACGAGTTTGAGGATGTCGTGGAAAACGCTATTGGTGTGGCGCACGGCGTTGATCCCTTTCGTGTCCAAGTGAGTTCGCGAAACTCTGGAGACGAGTAGAATCAATGTCGTGCGACCGTTCAAGCAAAACTCCTGCCGGACAGCCGTGGGTCAAGCCCGGCCATGACGCTTTAAAGACCCGCCCGCGAATCCGCGCCCAATTTCGAAACCGCGGCCACGTCGCAAGGCTTCGTCGAGCATGGCGAGCCGGTCGGCTTCGAGGACATGCCCAGGCTCGATTTCTGCGTCGTCGGCTGCGTCGCGGTCACGCGGCTCGGCGGGCGCACGGGGAAGGGCGCCGGATTCGCCGATCTCGAGCAGGGAGTCTTCCGCGAACTCGGGCTCGTCAGCCCCTCGACGCCGATCGCGACGACGGTTCATTCCTCGCAAATCGTCGCCGACTCCGAGGTCGTGATGGAGAGCCATGAATTCCGCGTTGCATTTCATCGCGACCGAGTTCGAGCTGATCGCAACGCAAACACCCTACCCGCAGCCGGAAGGGGTGGCGTGGGACAAGGTTCGCCCCGACCAGTATGCGGATATCCCATTCTTGAGCGCGCTCCGCCAATCGATCGAAAGCCGGAAGCGAGCGCCGTGAGGCGCCCGCGGACCTTGGCGAATTCCCTCTTAGCGTTGGCGCAACAGGGATTTTCGGTAGCGGGTCGGTTTGAATTTCAGGTTTGGGCGGAGGGCGGTCCTTTCTGGCGACCTTTTGTAGGTCCGCTACCCACCTGAGCAGACGTTCCTATTCGTCTTCAAGCGGGGCGATTGAGAACAGTCCCAGTTGTCCCTTCGCCGGGACGAACTTGCATGGTTTGGGGTCAGCCAACACAAGGCCGCAAGGTCCGCCAAACCACTGGGACTTGCTCTTGCTAACAACATCCACGACTCTGACTGTCCCAATGACGCCTCCGCGCTGCAGTCTTGACGGCGCCGGACAATTGACACCGATTGCCGACATGAAGCGAACGGCCCAGTCATAGTCGGCAGTCGTCATCGCCTTGCCCGCGTGGATAAAAATGGTCTGGCCGACCACGCGCCGCCCAATGCGCTCGGCGAACGCTTCTGATCAATTCTCAATGTCTTTGCCACCATGGATAATTGCCCAGGCCCAAGGCTGCCGGACCGAAAGAGCCTTCCATGACGGTCTGCGTTTCACTCAACGATCACTCATACTGAGTGCTTGTCGATGAAAGCTTGAGCACCATACGCGACTTTGTTCCATGGTATTGACGCCCTAAAGAGTTTCCCTTGCCTTTGTACTGAGGTACCCTCTCTTGCAAATTCTCTCGCTTGACCGATTGTAGTGTCTTCTACACCGAAATGCTGGCAAAGCCACACTAGCTCATCGATGTTATGAAGGCGATTGTATAAGGTACCCAAACTGTCTCCGCCCGGGTGTCTTCGCCCTTCGGGGCCGGGCCTGTCATAATTAGCCAACCACTTTCGACCCTGCGAAACACCCGCAGCGTCCATTGCTCGAACAAACGCTTTGATCGACACATTGAGGTGTCCGTGCATTGGATTCCCGATCAATTCTTAGCTCTCCGCGGAAGCCTTGAAGACCACAATGCCCATTTCAGGCCCTCCCCCCGCCAAAATCATGGCCGCAGTCAGACGAGGGCACTGTTGGATTCGATAGCGTTTTTGCTTGCATTGCATGCCCTGTGAGCAAGCTGCCCGTTGCTCGGAATCGTTTTCCCGCCTTTGCTGTATGGGGTGATGTGATCGATCGTGCTGTCTTCGAGGGAGTGTATTCGGTTCTTACAAAGAGCGCAGACAGGGCTTTCGTCATATAGCCTCTCGCGGAATTCGAAACTAAAGAACCTCGGTTCAATAACGACGCTATCGAGCAGAGGTTGAATTGCCGCCTTAAACACAGTCCATCGCAATTTAGTAGGCAAGCTTCCGCCTGTCGCCTGCGAAATCGAGTCTTGCACAGTCTTGTCTGTTAGGAGCAAGAACAGATAATGTTCCTGAATTTGATCCGCTACCTTTTGGACGCTAGCGGAGGCTCGCCCGATCAAGGCAGAAGCCTGTATTTCCAGGGCGGCAATCGAAAACTTCGTATCCCACTTACCGTTATGACCTGTCGCTGGAACGCTATAGAGCCGAGCTGAGTTGGGGCCGAACGCGATATATACATTCTGCATCGTCTGTCGGAACATCATTGCCTGTTCATCGATTGCATCGGCAGCCGTTGGGGCATGTTTCGCCATGTAGTCGTTTAAAAACCGCTTCAGCTTTCCGGTATAAAACTGGCCCCGATTGGCGAGCGCCAAGAATTCAGAATCATCTCCCTTTCCTTAAATCGCGGCTCGGGGGTGTCACCCCCCTTTACGCTCCTCCATCTGCTATCCATTTCTAACTCAGCAAGACGTTCATTAAATTTGCCTCTGTAAACGCAGTTGCGCAACTCTTGCTCATTCAATGCCATGGAGCCGCGATTCAATCTCTCAAAAATCTCGTATCGAAGGTCGGTATTGCGTCCTGCGTCGATTTCCACAGTGCGGATGGCGGTGTCTTTGATCTTCTCTTGATAGGCATCGGACAAATCGCGAAATCTCTGCCCGTTGAGCCTTGATCGGCGCCGGACTTTCGCGTTCGCTCTCGAGAGCCCACA